>NZ_JAQRMY010000010.1 GCF_028613635.1 Devosia sp. ZB163 | reverse complement strand
GAGCATACCCCTGGGCGTCTTCCACGTGAGACCCTTGTCGCTTTCCTTCAGGCTGTCATACAGGCGATCGAGGGCGGCACCGGTGAAGGGAAACAAGGAAACGCCGGCGACTTCTCCGAACGTGCTAACGCACGCGTCGCGCTCGCGTCGGGCGTCACCATTTTTTTGCAGCGACATCCTTGAGGATGGCGTTGTCCAGCATGTCCAGCATTGCGTCGGGGTGATGCTTGTTGTGTCGGGTGTTCTGGTCGTCGTGGGGGGGGGGTTGTGTGTGTTGGGTGTGTGTTTTTGTGTTGTGTGGGTGGGGTGGTTTGGGTTGGTGTTGGTTGTGGGTGGTGTGGGTGGTTTTTTTTGGTGTGGGGGGTGGGGTGGGGGTGGGGTGGGTTTGGTGGTTCGGAGAAGTCGCCGGCGTTTCCTTGTTTCCCTTCACCGGTGCCGCCCTCGATCGCCTGTATGACAGCCTGAAGGAAAGCGACAAGGGTCTCACGCCCAGGGGTATGCTCCAGGCAGTTCTGCTTCCGTCGCTGTCTGAACCGCATCGGCTGGACGAGGGGTCGTATGGGTCGTATCCGGGCGTCGGGATTG
>NZ_JAQRMY010000009.1 GCF_028613635.1 Devosia sp. ZB163 | reverse complement strand
AGCTCCGCCAGGTCGCAGGCGCTCCCAAGCTGCGCTTGCCCTCTCCCCTGAGGGGCGAGGGGGCTGAGCACCCGGCTAGTTCTTCGCCGCCCCGGTCTTCGCGGCCTTTGCGGGGCCAGCGCCTCTTTCCTTCTCCCCTTAGGGGAGAAGGTGGCGCGGAGCGCCGGATGAGGGGTGAGGTGGTCTCGACATGCTGAATGAACCAGCATCTCGAGAGGCTGCACCCCTCACCCTAGCTCCGCCAGGTCGCAGGCGCTCCCAAGCTGCGCTTGCCCTCTCCCCTGAGGGGCGAGGGGGCTGAGCACCCGGCTAGTTCTTCGCCGCCCCGGTCTTCGCGGCCTTTGCGGGGCCAGCGCCTCTTTCCTTCTCCCCTTAGGGGAGAAGGTGGCGCGGAGCGCCGGATGAGGGGTGAGGTGGTCTCGACATGCTGAATGAACCAGCATCTCGAAAGGCTGCACCCCTCACCCTAGCTCCGCTAGGTGTCGTTGCTATGAAGGTTGTTCATTCGGAGAGGGACTGAGAAGCTGGGGTTGCGAAGCCAACCAACCTTCAGCGGAGCTCCCCGAATGAACGTCCACAAGAATGCGCGTCTGACGCCGCGCGGTCGAGTCCAGATGATTGAGCGGATCGAGGCGGGCTTGCCGGTGCAACGGGCAGCAGCGGCAGCGGGGGTATCGGAACGCACCGCGCATCGGTGGCTGGGGCGCTGGCGTGGTGGCGACCG
>NZ_JAQRMY010000008.1 GCF_028613635.1 Devosia sp. ZB163 | reverse complement strand
TGTCGTTACCAAGCAGGTTGTTCAGTCTTTGGAATGGGGTGATGCCACCGAGGGCAGCGTGTGGCCTGGTGGTGTTGTAGGCGTCGATCCAGGGGCCGATGGCCTGGTTGCGCAGGGCTGAGGATGGATAGGGTCTGGCATAGGCCCACTCGCGCAGCGAGGTCTGGATGAAGCGCTCGGCCTTGCCGTTGGTGCGTGGGGTATAGGGTCGGGTGCGGACGTGCCAGATACCGGCTTGGGTCAGGGCGCTGGTGAACAGTTTCGAGCGATAGGCCGAGCCGTTGTCGGTCATCACCCGCTCGACCCGGATGCCGAGGCGTGCGAACCAGGCGAGGGCGCGGCCGAGGAAGGCTGTGGCGTGCTCGCGTCCCAGACCATCGAGCACTTCGGTATAGGCGAGCCGGCTGGCGTCATCGATGGCGACATGCAGGTGCTCCCAACCGATGCCCTCGACCCTGTCGCGGCGGTTGCCGGTCACCCGATGGCTGGGCCGGGCGATGCGGCCCAGCGTCTTGATATCGAGATGGATCATCTCGCCGGCCCGTTCGCGTTCGTAGCGGATCACCGGCGGGGCCGGCTCGAGCCGGCTCAGGCGGTTGAGACCCAGCCGTCTGAGCACCAGCCCCACGCTCGAGATCGCCAGGCCCAGCGCCCGGGCGATCGCCGGGCCGGTCAGGCGCTCACGGCGCAGATGCTCGATCCGGGTGACCTGTTCGGGGCGCAGCCGATGCGGGCAGCGCCGTGGTGCCGAGCTGCGGTCCAGGAGCTCCCGGTCGCCACCACGCCAGCGCCCCAGCCACCGATGCGCGGTGCGTTCCGATACCCCCGCTGCCGCTGCTGCCCGTTGCACCGGCAAGCCCGCCTCGATCCGCTCAATCATCTGGACTCGACCGCGCGGCGTCAGACGCGCATTCTTGTGGACGTTCATTCGGGGAGCTCCGCTGAAGGTTGGTTGGCTTCGCAACCCCAGCTTCTCAGTCCCTCTCCGAATGAACAACCTTCATAGCAACGACACCTAG
>NZ_JAQRMY010000007.1 GCF_028613635.1 Devosia sp. ZB163 | reverse complement strand
GGCGTGTGGACGAAATCATCCGGGCGCAGAAGTTCGAGGGCGCGGCCGCTGGCCTGCTGAACCCGAACATCATCGCGCGCGACCTTGGCCTGGCTGACAAGCAGGAACTGACGGGCAAGGGCGGATCGCCGCTGATGCCGACCATCGTCTATGAGGGGCGCCCACAGGATGCAGACGGCAAGTAGCACCGCCGCGCTGCGCATTGCCCTGCATCCCAAGCAATGGGTTGCGTTCCTCTCGCCGGCAACGGAGATCCTTTACGGAGGCGCGGCCGGCGGCGGCAAGTCACACCTCATGCGCCAGGCTGCAATCAGCTGGTGCGCTGAGATACCCGGGCTTCAGGTCTATCTCTTCCGACGTATTCGGGAAGACCTGATCAAGAACCACATGGAAGGCCCCTCAGGCTTCCGGTCGCTGCTCGCTGGCTGGGTCGAATGCGGTTTCGTCACCATCGTTGAGGACGAAATCCGGTTCTGGAACGGGTCGAAAATCTACCTGTGCCACTGCAAGGACGAGAAGGACCGCTTCAAGTACCAGGGCGCCGAAATCCACGTCCTGCTGATCGATGAGTTGACGCACTTCACGGAAGTGATCTACCGCTTCCTGCGCAACCGCGTCCGTATGACCGGCATCACGGTGCCCGACCGGTACAATGGCATGTTTCCGCGCATCATGTGCGGGGCTAACCCGGGTGGCGTCGGGCACCAGTTCGTCAAGATCACGTTCATCGATCCGGCCAAGCCGCTCGAAATCTACCGGGCGGCCAACGACGAAGGCGGGATGCTCCGCCAGTACATCCCGGCCCGGCTCGAGGACAATCCGACCCTTGCCGAGGAAGACCCGCTGTATGAGGCCCGGTTGCATGGCCTCGGCAGTGAGGCCTTGGTCAGGGCCATGCGCTACGGCGATTGGGATGTCGTAGACGGCGCGTTCTTCGATTGCTGGTCGGAGAGACTGCACGTCATCGAGCCGTTCGCCATCCCCGATGACTGGGCAAAGTTCAGGTCTGGTGACTGGGGAAGCGCAAGGCCGTTCTCGTTCGGC
>NZ_JAQRMY010000006.1:0-2500 GCF_028613635.1 Devosia sp. ZB163 | reverse complement strand
TGGGTCATCGACTTAGTCTAACTAGCAAGCTTAAGCCGTTAGGTGTAGGCGCAGCGAAAGCGAGTCTGAATAGGGCGTCAAGTTAGTTGGATTAGACCCGAACCCGAGTGATCTAGCCATGTGCAGGTTGAAGGTAAGGTAACACTTACTGGAGGACCGAACCCACGTAAGTTGAAAATTGCGGGGATGACGTGTGGCTAGGGGTGAAAGGCCAATCAAACTCGGAAATAGCTGGTTCTCCGCGAAAGATATTTAGGTATCGCCTCAGACGAATACCTCAGGGGGTAGAGCACTGGATGGGCTAGGGGGTCTCACCGACTTACCAAACCTAACCAAACTCCGAATACCTGAGAGTACTATCTGGGAGACAGACGGTGGGTGCTAACGTCCATCGTCAAGAGGGAAACAACCCTGACCTACAGCTAAGGTCCCCAAGTCATGGTTAAGTGGGAAAGCATGTGGGAATGCTTAGACAACCAGGAGGTTGGCTTAGAAGCAGCCATCCTTTAAAGATAGCGTAACAGCTCACTGGTCAAGCGTTCCTGCGGCGAAGATGTAACGGGGCTCAAACCATGCACCGAAGCTTAGGGTTTGCAACTTGTTGCAAGCGGTAGCGGAGCGTTCCGTAAGCCTGCGAAGGGATACTCGTGAGAGATCCTGGAGGTATCGGAAGTGCGAATGATGACATGAGTAGCGATAAAGAGGGTGAGAGACCCTCTCGCCGTAAGTCCAAGGGTTCCTGCGCAATGCTAATCAGCGCAGGGTTAGCCGGCCCCTAAGTCGAGGCAGACATGCGTAGACGATGGGAACCACGTTAATATTCGTGGGCCTGGTGGTAGTGACGGATCGCGCGGGTTCGTATCCCCTTATTGGATTGGGGATGCGATGAGCCGGTTCCAGGAAATAGCTCCACCAACATAGACCGTACCCTAAACCGACACAGGTGGACAGGTAGAGCATACCAAGGCGCTTGAGAGAACTATGCTGAAGGAACTCGGCAAATTGCACGCGTAACTTCGGGATAAGCGTGACTTCTACTTGGGCAACCAGGTAGGAGTGGCACAAAAAAGGGGGTAGCGACTGTTTATCAAAAACACAGGGCTCTGCGAAGTTGCAAAACGACGTATAGGGTCTGACGCCTGCCCGGTGCCGGAAGGTTAAAAGGAGATGTGCAAGCATTGAATTGAAGCCCCGGTAAACGGCGGCCGTAACTATAACGGTCCTAAGGTAGCGAAATTCCTTGTCGGGTAAGTTCCGACCTGCACGAATGGCGTAACGACTTCCCCACTGTCTCCAGCATAGACTCAGCGAAATTGAATTCCCCGTGAAGATGCGGGGTTCCTGCGGTCAGACGGAAAGACCCCATGAACCTTTACTATAGCTTTGCGCTGGCACTTGTGTCGGCATGTGCAGGATAGGTGGTAGGCTTTGAAGCAGGGACGCCAGTTCTTGTGGAGCCGCAAGATGAGATACCACCCTTATCGTCATAGGTGTCTAACCGCGATGTAACAGCATCCGGGACAGCGCATGGTGGGTAGTTTGACTGGGGCGGTCGCCTCCCAAAGAGTAACGGAGGCGCGCGATGGTGGGCTCAGACCGGTCGGAAATCGGTCGTTGAGTGCAATGGCATAAGCCTGCCTGACTGCGAGACTGACAAGTCGAGCAGAGACGAAAGTCGGTCATAGTGATCCGGTGGTCCCGCGTGGAAGGGCCATCGCTCAACGAATAAAAGGTACTCTGGGGATAACAGGCTGATACTGCCCAAGCGTCCATAGCGACGGCAGTGTTTGGCACCTCGATGTCGGCTCATCACATCCTGGGGCTGGAGCAGGTCCCAAGGGTATGGCTGTTCGCCATTTAAAGTGGTACGTGAGCTGGGTTCAGAACGTCGTGAGACAGTTCGGTCCCTATCTGCCGTGGGTGTAGGAATGTTGAGAAGAGCTGACCCTAGTACGAGAGGACCGGGTTGGACGAATCTCTGGTGGACCTGTTGTTGCGCCAGCAGCATTGCAGGGTAGCTATATTCGGACGGGATAACTGCTGAAAGCATCTAAGCAGGAAGCCTCCTTCAAAACGAGCATTCCCTTGAGAGCCGTGGAAGACCACCACGTTGATAGGCTGGATGTGGAAGCGCCGTAAGGTGTGAAGCTGACCAGTACTAATAGCTCGATTGTCTTGATCGTTCTCATTAGTCCATGCCCGCAARTCATGCGCGGCCTGGRACGAACGATTGGTCCATGATCAAACTGTCTGCTAGGCCTCGCGCCGGCAGGCTGAAAACCAGAATTCACCCGCATGCTTTTCGCCGATCTGGTGGTAATTGCAGGGGCCCCAGAACCCGATCCCATCCCGAACTCGACCGTTAAAGCCCTTTGCGCCGATGGTACTAAGTCTCAAGACTTGGGAGAGTAGGTCGCTGCCAGGTCTGCCAAAAGCATGTGGTCTCATACGAAACCGAACAACAAACCCCGCCCGCGCAAGCCGGCGGGGTTTTGTTTTG
>NZ_JAQRMY010000005.1 GCF_028613635.1 Devosia sp. ZB163 | reverse complement strand
CCGCAAGAACCTCGCCGTCCACGTTTCTCTTTCTTCAATCTTCACAATGTCAAAGAGCTGACCCCGGATACGTCTCGCGACGGCGGCGTCGGTGGAAGCACAGCTTCCGAATTTCGAGGACAATGATCTGGTCCCGGTTGCCCGGCAGCAAATCTGCCCTTTCAGTGAGCGCTGAACAGTGGGAGCAGCAAGTGCTCGGCGTCGTCAACGTGGCGGGTTGTATGCGAGACATTTCTGTCTGTCAACACCCTGTTTTCAGCTTTCGGAAGGTCCGAGTTCTGAAAACCTGAAAGAGCCAATTTCTTAGTTCTTTCAGAGGTTTGCTTCAGTCTTTGGCGTCGTTTCCGGCGCCGCGGTCTTCAGCGATGGGCGGGTTATAGGGGCGGCCCTTTTGGGTGTCAACAGCCGAAAATGACGAATCTGACATCTTTCGCTGCCGGCCCGCCGGACCGTCATCTGCCTACCCGGAGCGTATATAGCACGCGCGCGCGAGACTTGTCATCTGGTACCCGGAGGGAGGCGTTTCAAGGGGGCGAGCGAACCGTCCGGCCCCCTGTGGACAACTCTCAAGCGCCCGGTCAGACCGGCTCGAGACCGCATCCTGCGCCGTTCGCGATCGCTGCCTGCTCCTCCCTCGCCCCCTCCTGGCCCCGCCATTCTCGGGAGGACCGCCTGCCCACGGTCCCGATAGGCCAAGTTTTGCCGTATTGTCCGCCCACCAAGGCTCGGGGCTGGTGAGTTGACTCGCGCGTAAGCGCGCGCCACTGCTTGCTTCCCAGGGCAACGGGGCTAGGACGAGCGGGTTGAACCCAGCACAGCGCAATCGCAATGCGGCACTCCTCAAGGCCAGCGGCTTCGAGGACGGACCGGCCCTCACCGTGCAATCGACGGACGGTGAGATCCCCCATGGCCGCGAACTGAGTTTCGCCTGGCTCACCGGTACGGTGATGACCGGCCTCACCTCGGTGCTGCTCATGGGCGCCGCCCTCTATGTCTCGTTCGAGGGCCAGGACACTTTCTCGACTGCCTACGAGGCGCTGCAGCTCATCACCCGCCCCGCTGCCGAGACCTCTCACGAATCCAATGTGAAGGGCGACCGTGTGCGCCCGGTCGCCAAGACCCGGTCCGAGCTCGAGATCGTCGAGGCCTCGATCCGCGAGACGGTCGACGGCCGCGCCCTGATCCGCAAGCAACCCTTCGTGCGTGTGCGCGCTACGCTCGCGACCGCCGCGACCGCCCTTTCCGGGGACATCCCCGACTACGACCCCGTCGCCATGATCGATGCCAGCCAGCCTGTGGTCGAGGACGAAGAGGTCGCCAATCCCGACATCTATGGCGCCGAGGTGGAAGGCGAGGTGCAGATCCGCACTGCCGCCCTGCCCGTGACCTTCGTTCCCGCCCCGGCGATTTCCGACAAGGGCGCCTCCGACTTCGTGCGCCTGACGGTGGACAACCTCTTCGCCGAAGGTGGCGGCGAGGGCGAGTTCGCGCTCGCCTATGCCCCGGCCGACACCGGCATCCGTGACCTCGGCGTCGTGACCGATGGCGGCGTCACCGGCATCGCCGAGAACGTCACCGTTCTCCCCAAGACCAAGAGCGCCGAGATGGCCGGCCTCGGCCGGTCCGAGCGCGTCATCACGGTCAACGGCCCGTTGAAGGACGCCCTGCTCAAGAACGGCTTCGACGAGCAGACTTACGACATGGTGGTGGCAACGCTGCGCAACGTGCTGCCGGCCAAGAATGTGCGCCAGGGCGCCAAGCTCCGCATCCTGATGGGCCCGGCCCGCAACGAACCGCGGCTGATTCCGCACCGGCTCAGCATCTACCTGCCCGACAGCCGCTCCAGCACGATCAAGCATGCCGCCACCGCGGCGCTGACCGACCGTGGCAACTACGTGCTCGGCCTCGAGCCGCCGATGATCGAGTTCCCCGAGGAAGACACCGAGGAAATCAACGTCAACAACCTGCCCTCGATCTACCGCTCGATCTGGGAAACGGCGCGCAAGCACGACATCGACGATGCCGTCACCTCGCGCATCGTCGCCATGTTCGCCTACGACATCGACCTGACCAAGAAGGTGTCGGCCGGCGATGCGATCGAGATTCTCGAGACGCAGAAGGACGCGCAGGGCCACCAGGACCTGCTGTATGTGGCGCTCAAGCTCGGCACGACGACGCGCGAGTTGTTCCGCTTCCGCACCGATGACGGCACGGTCGATTTCTATGATCCCTCGGGCGAGACCGGGAAGCGCTTCCTGACCCGCCGGCCGCTGCAGGGCGGCGGGAGACTCGCCAGCCGCTTCGGCAACCGCGTCCACCCGATCTTCAAGTCGCGCCGCATGCACACCGGCGTCGACCTCGCCGCTCCTCGCAACACCCCGATCTATGCCGCCGGCGACGGGGTGATCGAGAAGGCCCAGTGGGTTTCGGGCTATGGCCGCTATGTGCAGCTCAAGCACGTCAACGGCTTCGAGACCGCCTACGGCCACATGAACAAGATCGCCGACGGCATGAAGCCGGGCACCAGGGTCAAGCAGGGCCAGATCATCGGCTATGTCGGCTCGACCGGTAACTCGACGGGCAACCACCTGCACTTCGAGATCAAGGTCAACGGGCGATTCGTCGATCCGCTGAGCGTGAAGCTGCCGCGCGACAAGTCGCTGACCGCCCAGTACGAAGGCAGCTTCGAGCAGACCATGGCGCAAATCCGCGAGCTGATGCAGCGCGACGCCGCCCCGATGACCGTCGCTTCGATCCAGTAGGCCTAGCCCTTCCGCAACCTGTTCACCTGCGTGAACCACGCGATCACCGCCGAAATCAGCGCGAGGGCCGCGTTGCTGTAGGCGATGGCGGCGAAAGCGGCGTCGTTCGCCGCCATTCGCGCCGACTCGGCATCCGCGGCGAGCGGGGAATCGGGCTGCATGCCGAAAAAGACCGGCAGTTCGGCGAATCCGCCCAGCGACCGCTCGAAGACGAAGGCCGCGACTCCGCCCATCAGCGCCACGGCGAGAAGGCCGGCGACGCGGGCGACGGCATTGTTGACCCCCGAGGCGAGACCTGTGTCGCGGTCCTCGACCGAGGTCATCACCGCCGTCGAGAGCGGCGACACCACTGCGCTCATGCCGATTCCCATCAGGATCGTCAGGGGCAGCACGCCGAGCCAGACATTCTGCAGCGGCGCCATCACCCCGAGCAGGGCGAATGCAAGCGCCACGATGGCAGCGCCAATGGTGATCATCGGCCCCGGCCCGATCTTGTCGGCGAGCTTGCCGGCATAGGGCGACAGCACGGTCAGCGCGATTCCGAAGGGCAGGAAGGCGATCGACACCTCGGCCGCGGTCACGCCCCAGCCCCCGATCATGGTCATTGGCAAAAAGAACGTGACCGCAGCGAGTGCGAAGTAGAGGAGGAATGTCAGGCCCTGCGCGCCCGAAAAGGCGACGTTCCTGAAGTGGTGGAGCGGCAGCATCGGCGTTCTGGTCCGCGATTCCCAATAGAGGAAACCAAGCAGGGCGAGGAGCCCGATACCGCAATAGATGACGATGTGACTGAGCATCGGAACACTGCCGTCTGTTCCGGTAAGGCCGAGCGCGACCAGCAACAGTCCTGCCGTGACGAGCGCCCCGCCCAGCAAGTCGAGCCGGCGGCCCGGTTCGGGCGCATCGGCCGGCACGCGAAGCAGCAGAAGCGCGAGCGCGATGCCGCCCAGCGGCAGGTTGATGGCGAAGACGAGCCGCCAGCTCCAGTCGCCCATTGTGGTGAGCACGAACCCGCCGATCACCGGCCCCAGAATCGTGGTGAGCGACGAAAACGCCGACCACAACCCGATCGCCTTGCCCCTCTCCTCGCGCGGATAGGCCTTGGCGATGATGGCGAGACTCCCCGGCACCATCAGCGCGGCGCCGATTCCCTGCACGGCGCGGGCGATGATGAGAAAGGTCGGATCGGGCGCCACCGCGCAGACGAGGGAAGCGGCGACGAACATCAGGATGCCGAGGGCGAAGACGTTCCGCAGCCCGAACCGATCCCCCGCCGCGCCACCGATCAGCAGCAGGGAGGAGAGAAAGAGCAGGTAGGCGTTCGATATCCACTGCGCATCGGCGAGCGTAGCGCCGAGATTGGCCCGGATCGCCGGAGTGGCGATGGAAAGGACCGAGCCGTCGATGAAACCCATCGAGGAGGCGAGAATCGCCGCGACCAGCACATAGATTCGATCACCTGCCGGGCAGAAGGTCGCCTGCGCAGCCGTCGCCGGCCCGGTTTCCGTCATCGCTCAGCCTCGCCTCTCGCCTCGATATCGCGAAAGCCTACGCCTTCTCGATCCAGACGGCGAGTTCGACGCCGCCGGGCTCACGGAAGTGGAATCGCCGTCCGCCGGGAAAATCGAAGGCCGGTCGCGTGATCTCACCGCCCGCCGCCAGCACCTCACGCTCGGCCTGCTCGAGATCCTCGGTGCGGATCACGGCGAGCGGCGCGGCGCTTTTCGCCTCGCTCGAATCGATCCCGGCGTCGATCCCGCCATCGTTGATGCCTTCGTATTGCGGGCTGTAGGTGGTGAACTGCCAGCCGAACGCTTCCGACAGGAAGCGCCGGGTTGCGACACCGTCGGTAGACGGGAACTCGAGGTAGTCGATCTGGTAGCGCTGCTTCATGGGGGCCTCCATTGTTCTTGTTTTGTTCTAGCAGGACGGAACGAACTCGGCAACCAGCGCATCTGCCGGGGAGCCGATGCATCGCTGTCAGCGATCGATCAGGTGGATGGTGGTCAGATGGCGTCGAGGCGACTCGCGGGAATCATGATGCTGGCAAACATTCTGATGAAGCTCTGGTGGTACGCGCTTGTCGCCGCGGCGATAGCCGTGCCGGTGGTGACGCTGCTGGAGTACATGCGGTGAGGCTGGCGATTGCCGGAGCCGGCGCGGCCAGCCGCATCATCGCGTGGGTCCCCGGGATGCGCGGCTCTCTACCCTGCCGAACCGCCCAAGGAAAAGGGCCGGTCTCTCGACCGGCCCTTTTCGATTCTCATGCGGCTTCGGCGTGTTCGCCGGGGCCGGCGGGGCGGATCGTCAGGCCGCCGTCTCCGGCGTCGACGATCACGGTCTGACCGTCGACGATCGTGCCACCCAGGATTTCCTCGGCCAGCTTGTCCTGCACTTCGCGCTGGATGACGCGCTTGAGCGGGCGGGCGCCGTAGGCCGGGTCGTACCCTTCGTTGGCGAGCCACTCGCGCGCCGCCGGAGTAAGTTCGAGGGCGATTTCGCGTTCCTTGAGCAGCTGGCGCAGCCGGCCAAGCTGGATATCGACGATCGCCCCCATGTGCGAGCGGTCGAGCCGGTGGAAGACGATGATGTCGTCGATCCGGTTGAGGAACTCCGGCCGGAACGAGGCCTTCACCACGTCCAGCACCTTGCCGCGCACGGTTTCGACCGATTCCCCGTCCTGCAGGCTGACGAGATACTCGGACCCCAGGTTCGAGGTCATGATGATGAGCGTGTTGCGGAAATCGACTGTCCGCCCCTGCCCGTCCGTGAGCCGGCCGTCATCGAGCACCTGCAGCAGGATGTTGAACACATCCGGATGCGCCTTCTCGATCTCGTCGAACAGCACGACCTGGTAAGGCCGGCGCCGCACCGCCTCAGTCAGCACCCCGCCCTCGTCGTAGCCGACATAGCCCGGAGGGGCGCCGATCAGGCGGGCGACCGAGTGCTTTTCCATGAACTCGCTCATGTCGAGCCGAACCATGGCGTGCTCGTCGTCGAAGAGGAACTGCGCCAAGGCCTTGGTGAGCTCGGTCTTGCCGACACCGGTTGGGCCGAGGAACATGAACGAGCCGATCGGCCGGTTCGGATCCTGGAGGCCTGCCCGGGCGCGCCGCACGGCCTTGGCCACGGCCTCGACCGCCTCGGCCTGGCCGATGACGCGCTTGCCGAGTTCTTTTTCCATGTTGAGCAGCTTCTCGCGCTCGCCCTCGAGCATGCGATCGACCGGAATGCCGGTCCAGCGGCTCACCACCTGGGCGATGTGCGTGGGCTGGACGACTTCCTCGACCATCGGATTGTCGGGCTTGCCGTCGCCATTGGGATCTTCCGCCGCCTTGATGCGCCTCTCGAGATCGGGAATGACGCCATAGGCGAGCTCGCCTGCCAGGGCGAGATTACCGGTACGCTGTGCCAGCTCGAGATCGGTGCGGGCCTTGTCGAGCTCTTCCTTGATCTTCTGGCTTCCCTGCATGCGCTCCTTCTCGGCCTGCCAGCGCGCAGTCAGAGCATTGGCCTGCTCCTCGAGATCGGCGAGTTCCTGCTCGAGGCGGGCGAGGCGGGTCTTTGACCCTTCGTCGGACTCCTTCTTGAGAGCCTCGCGCTCGATCTTGAGCTGCATGATGCGCCGGTCGAGCTCATCGAGCTCCTCGGGCTTGGATTCGGCGGCCATGCGCAGGCGCGCCGCCGCCTCGTCGACGAGGTCGATGGCCTTGTCGGGAAGGAACCGGTCCGAGATGTAGCGGTTCGACAGGGTCGCGGCCGCGACCAGGGCCGAATCCGAAATCCGGATGCCGTGGTGCAACTCGTACTTTTCCTTGAGGCCGCGCAGGATCGAGATGGTGTCCTCGACCGTGGGCTCGGAGACGAACACCGGCTGGAAGCGGCGGGCCAGCGCCGCGTCCTTCTCGACGTGCTTGCGATACTCCTCGAGCGTCGTCGCGCCGACGCAGTGGAGTTCACCGCGGGCGAGTGCCGGCTTCAGGAGGTTCGAGGCGTCCATCGCGCCGTCGGTCTTGCCGGCGCCGACGAGCGTGTGCATCTCGTCGATGAACAGGATGATCTTGCCTTCGGCCGAGGAAATCTCGTTGAGCACGGCCTTGAGCCGCTCCTCGAACTCGCCGCGATACTTCGCGCCCGCGATGAGCGCGCCCATGTCGAGCGACAGCAGCGACTTGTTCTTCAGCGATTCCGGCACGTCGCCATTGACGATGCGAATGGCGAGGCCTTCGACGATGGCGGTCTTGCCGACGCCCGGCTCGCCGATCAGCACCGGATTGTTCTTGGTGCGCCGGCTCAGCACCTGGATGGTGCGGCGAATCTCCTCGTCACGGCCGATGACCGGATCGATCTTGCCCTCGCGGGCGGCCGCGGTGAGATCGCGCGCGTATTTCTTCAGCGCGTCGTACTGGTCCTCGGCCGAAGCGGAATCGGCCGTGCGGCCCTTGCGTATCTCGTTGATCGCGTCGTTCAGCCCCTGTGGGGTGACGCCGGCACTGGCGAGAATCTTGCCGGCATCGGTGTCCTTCTCGACGCAGAGCGCGAGGAGCAGGCGCTCGACGGTGACGAAGGAATCTCCCGCCTTCTGCGCGGCGCTCTCGGCCGTATCGAAGATGCGCGCCAGCTCGCGGCTCATGTAGAGCTGGCCAGCGTCGCCGGAAACCTTGGGAATCTTCTTGAGGGCCGCCTCGGTCTCGGCCCGCGCAATGCGCGCGTCGCCGCCGGCCTTGGTGATCAGGCCCGCCGCCATCCCCTCCTCGTCGTCGAGCAGCACCTTGAGCAGGTGGATCGGCGCGAACTGCTGATGGCCTTGGCCGAGCGCCAACTGCTGCGCATTCTGGATAAAGCCGCGCGCCCGCTCGGTGTATTTCTCGATATTCATTGAACTCTCCTCTGTGGCACGCTGGCCCGCCCAAGGTGAGGCACGGTTCCAACGCCTGAAGCGTTGATTTGGCTCAAACGAAAATTCGCTCTCGCCAGATCAAGTCCGAATGCCCGCTTGGCGGCGCTCCCCGGCCTCAAGGCTGATATGGGGTGCGTTGGACAAAACAAAAAGGCCGGGATTGCTCCCGGCCTTCTGGATTTTCCAAGGGTCGTCCGGCTCACTCGGCCGGCGTATTGCCTGCCGTCAGGAAGGCCGGCAGTTCGCCCACTTCGGGCTGTGGGGCGTTGGCGGGATCGGCCCCGCCTTCCGCACCCTGGCCACTGCGCGAACGGCGGCGCGGACGACGGTCGCGGCGACGCGCCCCGCCCTCACCCTCGGCCTGCTGGGCCTCGCCTTCGACGGGCGCAGCCTCGGCGACAGTGCCTTCAGCCTCGCCGGCCTCGGTGGTCTGGGCGGCTTCAGCCACCGGCTGCGGCTGCTGGTGCGGCTGCTGCTGCGGTTGCTGCGGATTGAACTGGCGCGGCTCGGGCGACGCGAAGCGATCGTTGATCGGGGCGAAATCGTCGTCGAAATCGTCCTCGTCCTGCTGCACTTCGCCACGGAACTGGGCCTGTTGTGCCTGCTGGGCCGCCGAAATGATGCGGAAGTAGTGCTCGGCGTGCTGCAGATAGTTCTCTGCCATCACGCTGTCGCCGGAGGACTGCGCATCGCGGGCGAGCTGCAGGTACTTCTCGGCGATGTGGGCGGCGTTGCCGCGCACCTTCATGTCAGGTCCGTTACTCTCGTAGTTCCGGCTCAGCGGGTTGCCGTGCTTGCGGCCACCATTGTTGTTCCGGCCGCGGGAGCGGTTCTTGTTGTTCTGCTGGTTTGGTCTCATCGTCTCTTTTCAAGCCTTGGAAAAGAATACTGAAGGCAACATCTGGCCATCGGGCACCGGGGGCCACAGACGCCAATAACGAGGCGTGAGCAGTCAAGTCCTCACGGTGCCTGAGCTATCGCGGTTGAACCACTTGTGGCCCATCAAAGCGCCCCGGTTCCTCGTCCGAGTGTCGAACACTGCCTACTGCAGTATCGCCGATGAGCGGGTGGCCGTCTCCCAGGTGCAATCTACTCGCACCGCTGACAGCACCGGCAACCTAACTGGTTCGCCCCCGCATTCCAAGCGAAATATTGGCGTTGCCCAACCGATCATCAAGGGGCGGTGCGCAGGCGCGCCACCGCCATCCGGTCGTGGCCGCCGTAGTCACGGACGATCTCGACCTCGCCGAACCCTGCTCCGACGAGAAGGTCGTGCACGGCCTGGCCCTGCCCCGTCCCCATCTCGAGCAGCAGCACGCCCTCGGGCTTGAGGAAGTGGCCGGCCTCGGCAGCGATGGCGCGATAGGCATCCAGCCCGTCCGAGCCGCCATCGAGGGCGAGCCGCGGATCGTGCTCGCGCACCTCGGGCATCAGCGTCTCGATATCGGCGCTCTCGATATAGGGCGGGTTGGAGGTGATGAGGTCGAAGCGCTGGCCCGGATCGAGCGGGTCGAACCAGGAGCCCTTGAGCGTGGTGAACCGGTCGCCGACGCCGTGGCGATTGGCATTGAGCCGGGCTATCTCCAATGCATCGACGGAGAGATCGACCGCCACCGCGGTCACGTCGGAATACTCGGTGAGCAGCGAGATCGGGATGCAGCCGGTGCCGGTGCCGAGGTCGAGCACCCGGGCATCGTTGAGCGGGCCGATGACCTCGAGCCCGCGTTCGACCAGCATCTCGGTCTCCGGCCGGGGAACGAGCGTCGCCGCGTTGAGCTTGAAGCTCAGGCCCCAGAACTCCTTCTCGCCGAGGATACGGACTACCGGTTCGCCCTTGAGGCGCCGGGCAGCATAGTCATCGAGGATGCTGAGCTGGTGCTGCGGAACAGCCTCGCGCTCGCGGTTGACGAGTTCGAGCCGGTCCATCCCGAAGGCCGCTTCGGCAAACAGCCTCGCGTCGAGCTCCGCGGTGTCGATGCCGGCCCGCCGGAACTGGTCGCGTACCCCTCGCCATGCTGCGCCCACGCTGATCGTCAGCTGATCCTCTCCATGGCCGCGAGCTGCGCCGCCTGATGCTCCGTGATCAGGGCCGAGACGAGCTCGTCGAGAGCCTCGCCGGCAATCACCTTGTCGAGCTTGTAGAGCGTCAGGTTGATCCGGTGGTCGGTTACCCGGCCCTGCGGGAAATTGTACGTGCGGATGCGTTCCGACCGGTCGCCCGACCCCACCTGCTCCTTGCGCGATTCCGAGCGGGCGGTGTCGCGCGCGTTGCGCTGGTCCTCATAGAGCCGGGCCTGCAGCACCTTCATGGCGGTGGCGCGGTTCTGGTGCTGGGACTTCTGGCTGGCGGTAACAACGATGCCGGTCGGCAGGTGGGTGATGCGCACCGCCGAGTCCGTGGTGTTGACGTGCTGGCCGCCGGCGCCCGACGAGCGCATCGTGTCGATGCGGATGTCCTCGGGCCGGATGTCGATCTCGATATCCTCGACCTCGGGCAGCACGGCGACCGTCGCGGCCGACGTGTGGATGCGGCCGGAGCCCTCGGTCTCGGGCACGCGCTGCACGCGGTGGACGCCGCTCTCGTACTTGAGCCGTGCGTAGACGCCCTTGCCGGTGATATTGGCGGTGACTTCCTTGTAGCCGCCCATTTCGCCCGGGCTTTCCTCGAGCAGGGTGAACTTCCAGCCCATGATGTCGGAATAGCGCTGGTACATGCGCAGCAGATCGCCCGCGAACAGCGCCGCCTCGTCGCCACCGGTGCCGGCGCGCACCTCGAGGATGACGCTCTTGTCGTCGGCGGCATCCTTGGGGAGCAGCAGGATCTGGATTTCGGAGACGGCCTGCTCGATCCGCGGCTTCAGCTCGCCGATCTCGGCCTCGGCCATCTCGGCCATTTCCTTGTCGCCCGCACCGACCAGCTCCTCGGCCGATTCGAGATCGTTGAGCAGCTTGCGATAGGCCTGGATCGGCCGCACCACGGGCTCGAGCTCGGCATACTCCTTGGAGAGCCTGACGAACTCTTCAGCCGACGGGCCAGAGGCCAGCGCCGCCTCGATATAGTCGAAGCGCTTGGTCAGCGCGTCCAGTTTGTCCTGCGGGAGATTGGGCATCAGGCTGCGCTAGTTCCGTATAGTGGCTGGGTCAAGGCCCCCTCACCCGGCCTTCGGCCGACCTCTCCCCCAAGGGAGAGGTGATGGAGTGGCCCGATCGTGCCCCGGCTCACCTCTCCCTTGGGGGGAGAGGTCGGCGCGCAGCGCCGGGTGAGGGGGCCTTTGGCGTGGCGTGACATGGTGTTCAGATCACAAGCCCCTGCCGCCCGGCCCAGTCGAGCAGCAGGTCGCGGATTTGGGGGCCGTTGGCGCCCTCGAGAAGGGCGGCGGAGATGGAGTTGCGGATGGGCGCGAGTTCGAGCCCGAGGATCATTTCCTTGATCGGACCGATCGAGGGGGGACTCATCGAGAGCCGCGTCATGCCGATGGCGAGGAGCGCCAGGGCCTCGATCGTCCGGCCGGCCAGTTCGCCGCACATGGTGAGCGGCACGTTGTAGCGCCGGGCCATGTCGACAATGTGCTTGAGCGCCCTGAGCCGCGGCAACGCGATCGGATCATAGGCCTTGGCGACGCGCGGGTTGCCGCGGTCGGCGGCAGTGAGGAACATGACCAGGTCGTTCGAGCCGATCGAGACGAAATCGGCCTCGGGCAGCACGTGGTCGAGCTCCCACAGCAGCGAGGGCACCTCGATCATGGCGCCGAGCTCGAGCTTGCTCGGCACCGTATGGCCGGCATTGCGCATGCGCTCGACTTCCTTGTTGACCACGAGCCGCGTCTGCCGGAACTCCCAGGCATCGGTGACCATGGGCACGAGGATCTTCATCGGCCCGCCATTGGCGGCCTGGAGCAGCGCGCGGATCTGGATGCGCAGCAGCCCCTGGCGATCCAGAGCGAGGCGCAGCGAGCGGAACCCCATGGCGGGATTCTCCTCGGCCTCGTAGCGCAGGTAGGGAATGACCTTGTCGCCGCCGATATCGAGCAGGCGGAAGACGATGGGCTTGCCTTCGACGAGCCGGATCGCCTCGGAATAGAGCTCCACCTGCTCCTTGAGCCGGGGCAGGCGCGAGGCGATCATGAACTGCAGTTCCGTGCGGAACAGCCCGACGCCGGAGGCACCCGTATCCTGCAGCATGGGCAGGTCGGCGACGATGCCGGAATTGTGCAGCAGCGTCACCTCGACGCCGTCGCGGGTGATGGCCGGCTTGTCCTTGAGCTCGAGGTAGTGCGCGCGCCGCTTGGCCCCGAGCCGCACCTTGTCGACATAGACCTGGATCATGTCCGGTGTCGGCCGGAGATAGACCGTGCCCTGCTGGCCATCGACGATGATGTCGTCGCCCGATTCCGACATGGCGACGACGTTCTCGGCCTGGCCCACCGCGACGAGGCCAAGCGACTTGGCGACGATCGCCACATGGCTGATCGCCGCGCCTTCCTCGAGCACCACGGCCCGCACCTTGGTGCGGTCGTATTCGAGCAGGTCCGCCGGCCCCATGTTGCGGGCGACCAGGATGGCGTTGTCGGGCAGTTCCTTCCGTCCCAGCGTGCCGCCGTCGCCGGTAAGGACGCGCAGCAGCCGGTTGGCGAGGTCGTCGAGGTCGTGCAGCCGGTCCTTGATGTAGGGGTCGGTCGACCGCATCATCCGGGCGCGCGTGTCGTTCTGCACGCGCTCGACCGCCGCCTCGGCGGTGAGGCCGTTGTTGATCGCCTCGGTTAGCCGGTCGACCCAGCCACGATCGTTGGCGAACATCCGGTAGCTCTCGAGGATCTCGCGGTGATCCGAAAAGCTCTGCATGTCGCCATGGCTGAGCATCTGGTCGATGGAGAGCCGCATCTGGTCGAGGGCATGCGAGAGGCGCTTGAGCTCGACGTCGGTATCCTCGGCCACGAAATTGGTGACGACGACGCGCGGGTCGTGCAGCACCACCTGCCCCAGCGCCACCCCGTCGGAAAATCCGGTGCCGTTGAACGAGCGCGGACGCCTGAGGTCGATATCCTGGCCCGGCTTGATCAGCGCATCGAAATCGGAGGTCGACATCATCTCGGCGAGCAGCGTCGCCGTGGTCAGCATCGCCTCGATCTCGTCTTCGCCATAGGCATGGGAATCGCGGTTCTGCACCACCAGTACGCCCAGCGTCTGTCCGGCCCGCAGAACCGGCACGCCAAGGAAGGCGAGGAACGGATCTTCCCCCGTCTCCGGCCGGTAGGCGAAGGCGGGATGGGAGGGGGCATTCTCGAGGCTGAGCGGCTCGGCCTGCGCCGCGATGAGGCCGACCAGGCCCTCGCCCAGCCGCAGCGTCGTCATGTGCACGGCAGTGGCCGCAAGGCCGCGCGTGGCGAACAGTTCGAGCGCGCCGTCATCGCGCAGCACGTAGAACGAGCAGACGTCCGCGTGCATGTTGTCGGCAATGAGACCGACGATCTTGTCGAGCCGAGCCTGCGAAGCCAGCGGCTCCGCCATGGTTTCGCGCAATTGCTTCAGGAGCACGCGCGGCCCGCTGATCGCTGTGACCATGATTCCCCTGGGCGGCCCGGCGCCGCTTACATCGCCCGGGCGCTGCGACCGGAGGTCTGGAGCGTCTCAGGCGTCCTGCTTGTCCAAACCGTAATACGTATGCAGGGCCCGGACCGCAAGTTCGGCATACTCGTCATCGATCAGGACCGAGGTCTTGATTTCCGACGTGGTGATCAGCTGGATGTTGATCGACTTGTCCGCCAGCGCCTTGAACATCGAGGCGGCGACGCCTGCATGGTTGCGCATGCCCACGCCCACCACCGAAACCTTGGCGCCGCCCTTGGAACTGGTCAGCGTGCGATACTCGAAGCGTCCCGCCTTGCCGGCAGCTTCGAGCGCCTTCACCGCCTTGTCGTGCTCCGCATCGGGCACGGTGAAGGTGATATCGGTGGTCGAGCCGTCCTCGGAGACGTTCTGCACGATCATGTCGACGACGATGGACTCGTCCGAGAGCGCGCCGAAGATCGCGGCGGCGACACCAGGACGGTCCTTGACGTCGCGCAGCGTGATCTTGGATTCGGCCCGCGCCAGGGTGACGCCCGAAACGATCTGCTTTTCCATGATCTCTTCCTCATCGCATACGATTGTGCCGGGAACTCCCGGCGTACCATCCGGCGCGATCTGCGGCGCATTCGGATCGTCGAAACTGGAACGCACGGTGAGGCGCACCTTGTGCGCCATCGCCATCTCGACCGAGCGGATCATCAGAACCTTGGCGCCGAGCGATGCCATTTCAAGCATCTCTTCGAACGAGATCTTCGAAAGCCGCCTGGCCTTGGGGGTGATGCGCGGGTCGGTAGTGTAGACGCCGTCAACATCGGTGTAGATGTCGCAGCGGTCGGCCTTCACCGCCGCCGCCACGGCAACGGCCGAAGTGTCGGAGCCGCCACGGCCCAGAGTCGTCACCCGGCCCGAGGGGGCGACACCCTGGAAGCCGGTGATGACCGGCACCACGCCATCGGCGAAGCGCTTCTCGAGTTCGGTCGGATCGATGTCGACGATACGGGCGGCGCCGTGCGCGTCGTCGGTCTTGATCGGCACCTGCCAGCCCTGGAACGAGCGCGACGGGATGCCCATCTCGCTCAGCACCACGGCCATCAGCCCGGCGGTGACCTGCTCGCCCGAGGCGACGACCGCGTCGTACTCACGGGCATCGTGAAGCTTCGAAGCTTCGTTCACCCAGCCGACCAGCTCATTGGTCTTGCCCGACATGGCCGAGACCACCACGGCGACTTCGTTGCCGGCCTCGACTTCGCGCTTCACATGCAGCGCTGCCTGACGGATGCGCTCGACATTGGCGACCGAGGTGCCGCCAAACTTGACTACGATACGGCCCAAGGCCCCTACCCCGACTGTTGCCCGGCTGAACCCGCCGGTACGCTCAGAATTTGGCGGCCGATGTGCCACAGGACGGGGGGATTGGCAACGGGGCGATTCGGGGTGACCTTGCGCGACGATCCCGAATGTCCTCGAGGAGCGAGTGGGAAACGAGCATCTGACCTATCCGCGAGAGAACGTCCGCTACCTGCAATGGTACGAGGGACACTTCAGCGCAGTGTTCGTGGCATTCCATCCATTCTTTGTGCTGCCAGGTGTTCGGCCAGATGAGTGCGACTGGGGTACGTTTGTCGTCGACAACCGCGGCGCCATCAATGCTCCGACCCTAGACGATCTAGAGGAACTTCGAGCCGCCGAGCGCGACGGTCTTATCGCTGCAACGGATATCGAGGCGCTGATACCGTCGCGCGCTCGCCCAATGAGTTGGATCGATACTTGCCGCAGCGCCGGCATGCGCAGCCACCAACACCTCAATCAAGCGCTCAGAACGCACATCCGTGGGCTGAAGCGAAAGTTCGAAGACCGGCCGGCTGCCGACCGTCTGGAACAGTTCAGCGCCGAGAAAGGCGTATTCCTGCCCACCGAAGGGGAGTTTCAGGTTCTGCATCGCGAGGGCCTTGCCTCGCTCGCCCGGCAACTTGGAGTATCGCAAGTGGTGGCCGGTGATGATGTCACCGAGGAGGTGCGGGTCATCGAGGTTAGCCACCTAACCAGACCGTGGGAATGGTGGCCGAAACGCCTTTGGACCCCCGATGAGTCGATGCTCGCCGTCGTCGACTCGGACAGCTTCTTCACCCTTATCTGCTTGTCAGACGCCGCCATGAGGACGATAGACATGCCACCCTTCGAGGGTTTCTGGGCCGACGCCACCACCGAGCACGACTGGTGGCTCCACCCACTGCCGGGGACCGCCTGATGACCGACACCACCATCAATCCCGACGAGATCGCCAAGTTTGCCGCCATGGCTGACGAGTGGTGGGACCCCACGGGCAAGTTCAAGCCGCTGCACAAGTTCAACCCGGTGCGGCTGGGTTATGTGCGCGACAAGGCGATCGCCCATTTCGACAAGGACAGTACGGTGCGCCGGCCGCTTGAGGGACTTCGCATCCTCGATATCGGCTGTGGCGGCGGCTTGCTGAGCGAGCCGCTGGCCCGGCTCGGCGCGACGATGGTGGGGATCGACGCGGGCGAGAAAAACATCGCCATCGCGAAACACCATGCCGAGCAGTCGGGCCTCGCCATCGACTACCGCGCGACGACCGCCGAGGCGCTCGATGCGACAGGCGAGAAGTTCGACGTGGTGCTGAACATGGAAGTGGTGGAGCACGTCGACAACGTGCCGCTCTACATGAAGAGCTGCGCCAGCCTCGTGAAGCCCGGCGGGCTGATGTTCACCGCCACCATCAACCGCACGCCGCGCGCCTGGGCGCTGGCGATCGTCGGGGCCGAGTACGTGCTGGGCTGGCTGCCCAAGGGCACCCACGATTTCTCGAAGTTCCTGACCCCGGACGAGATCTCTGCCCTCTGCGGGCGCTATGGGCTCAAGGTCGTCGACAAGGTGGGCGTGGTCTTCCACCCGCTGTCCGACGAGTGGCGGCAGAGCCGCGACCTCGGCGTCAACTACATGGTTCTGGCCGAGAAACCACAGGCCTGAGCCGACACGGCAACGTGTAGTGCGCATGTGAAGCTTGGCGGGCTAGCTACGCCCATTCCGCTCAGGGGCTTTCGATGTCATCCACTTTCACCCGGCGCACGCTGCTGCGCCTTGCCGGCGCCGCGACACTGAGCGCTGCTGCCGCGGCCGCTGCTCGCGCCGAGGGCATTGCGCCGGGCACGACGCGCATGTTTGCAGTGACCACACCGGTCCATGTGCGCGACGTGACGCTGAGGGTCCGCGACCTCGCCAACATGACCGGCTACTACCGCCTGGTACTGGGGCTCGAGGTGCTGTCGCAATCGGACGAGGTGGTCGAACTCGGAGCCGACGGCAAGCTGCTGCTGACCCTCGAAAAGCATGCCGATGCGGCCCTCGAGCCGCGCACCGCCGCCGGACTCTACCACACAGCGTTCCTGATGCCGTCCCGCGAGGACCTGGCGCGCTGGCTGGTCCATGCCGCGGCGGTCCAGGCGCCGATCACCGGCTTTGCCGATCATCTCGTGAGCGAGGCTATCTATCTCGACGATCCCGAGGGCAATGGCATCGAAGTCTACTCGGATCGGCCGGAGAGCGGCTGGCTATGGGTTGCCGGGCGCGTCGCCATGGGCTCCGAGCCGCTCGACATCGACGGCATCCTGGCGCTCGCGAACACGGAGCGCGACGAGTACATGGCCGCCCCAGCCGGCCTCTGCGTCGGCCATATCCACCTGCGCGCCGGCAATATCGATGCAGCGACAGCGTTCTACGGTGCGGCGCTGGGACTGGATGTCACCTCGGCGCGGGCCGACGCGGTCTTCCTGTCCTCGGGCCGCTATCACCACCACGTCGCACTGAACACGTGGGAGAGTCGTGGCGCCGGACAGCGGGACGCGACGACGACGGGTCTCGCCCGCTTTTCGCTCACGCTGGCGGATGCGGACCTGCTTGCGTCGCGGCGCGAGCAACTGGGTGCAGCCGGACATGCGGCGCGGGAGATCGATGGCGGTATCGCCATCATCGATCCCTGGGGGACCGAGGTGCGGCTCGTCGTCTAGGCTCAGCCGACGACCAGCGTTTCCTGCCCGTAGGCCAGCGTGATGGTGCCGGGGATGGGGTGCCCGCGCAGGTCTTCGTCCCAGTAGACGAACCAGTGGCCGGCGCCATAGGCGGCGTCGAGCGCCTGATCGAGAGCGTAGTCGAAGGGCTTCAGCGTCTTGAGCACAAGTGCGGCCGTCCCGCTGGTCGCCGCACGGATGGCGCCGCCATGCGGGGTGGTCGCCGGGGTCAGGGTCGAGTGATGCATTCTATCCTCCTGCTACCGGGCGCCGTGGCGCCCGGCTGTTGGGAGGAAACTGGCCCGGCCGGCTTGAACCTGAACTGAACCGGCCGTTTCAGCTGCCGTTCAGGCTTGTGGCAACTATCCCAGCCGGTCCAGCTCGGCGATGTCGGCGGCCGAGAGCTTCAATCCCGCCGCGGCGGTGTTCTCCTCGAGATGCGCCACCTTGCTCGTGCCGGGAATCATCAGCACCACCGGCGAGCGCTGCAGTGCCCAGGCGATGGCGACCTGGCTGGGGGTCGCATTGTTCCGTCTGGCGACGGCGTCGAGCACCGAATCCTGGCGCGCGAGGCGGCCCGACCCGAGCGGCGCCCACGGGATGAAGCCGATGCCGTGCTGCGTGCAGTAGTCGAGGACGTCGTCGCTATGGCGGTCCGTTGGCCCGTAGCGGTTCTGCACCGTGGCGATCGGCACGTAGCGGCGCGCCTCTTCGATATCGGCAATGCTGACTTCGCTGAGGCCGACATGGCGGGCCAGCCCCTCGTCGCGGAAGGACTTGATCGTCTCGAACTGCAGCCTGCGGTCGACCTTGGAGTCGATGCGGTGGAGCTGCCACAGGTCGATCTGCTCGACGCCGAGCCGCTTGAGGCTGCCCTCGATGCCGCGCCGCAGCTGCTCGGGGCGGCAGTCGATGCGCCAGTCGTCGGGGCCCGGACGCTGGAAGCCGGCCTTGGTGGCGATGACGAGGCCCTTCGCATAGGGGTGAAGCGCCTCGCGGATCAGCTCTTCGCTGACATGGGGTCCGTAGCTGTCGGCAGTGTCGATGAAGTTGATGCCGAGTTCGGGCACGCGCTTCAGCACGCGGATTGCTTCGTCGCGGTCCGCTGGGGGCCCGAAGATGCCGGGCCCGGTGATGCGCATGGCGCCAAAGCCGAGCCGGTTGACCACAAGGTCGCCGCCAATGGCAAACGTGCCCGCAAGGGTAGCGTCGGGAGTAGACATCAGGGAAATCTCCAGGGGAGTGAGCTGGCACGGCCGTCAGCATGACTCCATCGGCGATTGCCGATCAACCTCGCTCTTTGGCGAGTTGAAACCTAGTTCGCTTCTTCGGGCAGGTGCGGGAGGGGCAGGAAATCGACGCCATCGTCGATGAGCTCGGCCACTTCGTCGCGGGTCGCCTCGCCATAGATGCCGCGCGCGTCGGCTTCCTTGAAGTGGATCTTGCGCGCTTCCTCGGCGAACTTGTCGCCGACATAGTCGGCCTCGCTCGTCACCTTCCTGCGCATCGCCCGCATCATCTCGCGAATCTCGGCCTGCATCGGATGGCCGCTCGACAGCGACACCTTGTCGGGGTTGCTGCGGCTGAGCGCGGGCGCCATCAGCGCCTTCTCGACGCGCGTCGAGTTGCACATCGGGCAGGTGACAATGCCGCGGCCATGCTGCTCATCATACGCTTCGGCGCTTTTGAACCAGGCATCGAACTTGTGGGAATTGTGGCAGACGAGCGAATAGGTGATCACGCGGAAACGTCCTCTCGGGCGGTCGGATCAGTACCCGAACGGGCGAGGGTTAGCGAAAACGGACGTGCGTTGGCAAGCGCCGGGACCTTGCCGCGCGCCTCGTCCACAGCTGCGAGGTCGATATCGGCGATGGCAATGCCGGGACCCTCGCCGCCGAGCTGGCTGACGATCCGGCCCCAGGGATCGATGATCATCGAATGTCCCCAGGTCTGCCGTCCGTTCTGGTGCTGGCCGGCCTGCGCCGAAGCGATCACCCACGAGCCGGTCTCGATGGCGCGAGCGCGCAGCAACACTTCCCAGTGCGCTTCGCCGGTGGGCACCGTGAAGGCGGCGGGGACCGAGATCACCTTGGCGCCGGCCTCGGCCAGCGCGCGGTGAAGCGCCGGAAAACGCACGTCGTAGCAGATGGTCATGCCGAGCGGAAAACCGGGCGCGTCGGTGACGACGGCGCTGGCACCACCCGCATAGGTCTCGCTCTCGCGGTAATTCTTGAGCCCGGGCAGCGTCGCGTCGAACAGGTGAATCTTGTCATAGGTCGCCGCGATCGAGCCATCGGGGCGGAAAAGCACCGAGCGATTGGCGAAGCGCCCGTCCGGCAGGGCCACGGCGAGCGAGCCCAGATGGAGGCTCACGCCGAGGCGTTTGGCGATCTGCGCTGCACGCTCGATCGCCGGGTTGCCCTCCCAGGGGCCCGCGACCGAGCGCAGGCCCTCGCGATTCTCGGCAAATACCACCGTGACTTCCGGGGAGAGCAGGTAAGTCGCGCCCTGCCCCGCAGCCTCGGTGGCCAGCCGCTCCAACTGGTCAAGATTGGGCCCGGGCTCGGTGCCCGATGTCATCTGGAGGGCCGCGACGCGCATCCGGTCAGTCACCGAGCAGCGGATCCAGCTGGCCGCCCCGCTCGAGCGCCGACAGGTCGTCATAGCCGCCGACATGGGTTTCGCCCACGAAGATCTGCGGCACCGTGCGCCGCCCGTGGGCACGCTCAACCATCGCTACCCGGATCTCCGGATCGTCGGCATCGACCTCGTCGTAGTCCACGCCCTTCTTGTCGAGCAGCGACTTGGCCGCATCGCAATAGGGGCACCACTGGGTCGTGTAGATCTCTACCTTCTTCATCTCACCTTGGGGGAAACGTGTCCGCTGTTGGCACTTATATGGGGCTCTCTCCGCCTGTCACAACGCGGGCGAAAGAGATCACGTCGATTTTGTCGACGCCTGCGCGTTTGAGCGTACGCGTGATGGCCTTGACGGTCGAGCCGGTGGTGATGACGTCGTCGACAAGCACCACGCCACGCCCGTTGAGCCGCCTGAGGATATCCGGGTGGGCCGTGAAGGCGCCGGCGACATTGCGCTGCCGCGCATCGGCGGAGAGCCCGACCTGCTGGCGCGTCCGCCGGGTGCGACTGACCAGCGTCGGATCGACGGCATGCCCGGTGAGCCGCGACAGCGCCCGGGCGAGTTCAGTGGACTGGTTGTACCGCCGGCCGACCAGCCGCCAGAAATGAAGCGGCACCGGCACGAGTACGCGCGCTTCGGCCCAGAGGTCGCTTCCCGCCGCCGCCATCAGCCGGGCGCAGAAGCCGGCGAGCTCGGGCCGGTCGCCATACTTGAGCCGGCCGACCACGGCGCGCGCCACCTCGTTGTAGATGACCGCCGAGCGCGCCCGCTCGAAGGGCGGCGGATCGGCGATAGCTTCGGCCGAACGGGCGTCGGGGCCGAGTGACACTTCGAAAGGCAGCCCCAGCACCGGGCAGTAGGGCGCGGTGATCGGCCGAAGCTTCGCAAAGCAGCGCGGGCAGAGCGCAGCGTGGCGCGCCGTCGGCGCACCGCAATCGAGGCAGGTGGGTGGATAGATGAGGTCGAGCACGCCGCCGCCGAACCGCGCCAGCGTTGCCCGCTTCACAGCTTTGACTTTGGCCGCCCCCGCTTCCATAAGGCCTGAGCTTAGTCGACACGGCGTGGATTGCCTATGTCCCTCCCCCCGCGGGTCTTCGACCGCGACCTGATCGCCCAGCATCTCAAGCGCCGCGCCCCGGGCGCCGAGGATTTCGTGACGCAGATCGCGCTCGACGATCTCGCCGCCCGCCTCATCACCATCACGCGTGATTTCGACCAGGCCCTGATCATGGGCCCGGATGGCGCCCGCCTGCCGCTCATGGGCCGCTCGGCCAGCGGCGCCTTCGCCTTCGAGCGCGTTTCGACGGTCCTCGGCTCGGAAGAGGCGCCCCTCGTCGACCCCGAGATGCTGCTGTTGCCGCGCCAGGGCTACGACCTGATCGTGAGCCTCTTCGACCTGCAGGTCGTCAACGATGTGCCGGGGTTCCTGTCGCGCATCCGCGCCCACCTCCGGCCGGACGGGCTGATGATCGCGGCGGCACTCGGCGGCGACAGCCTGACCGAGCTGCGGCAGGCTTTCCTGCGGGCCGATTCGGAGATCACGGGGGGCGCCTTTGCGCGTGTCGCGCCCTTCATCCCGCTGGCCGATATCGGCGGCCTCCTGCAGCGCGCCGGCTTTGCATTGCCGGTGGCCGACCTCGAGACCTACCCGGTCCGCTATTCCGATGCGCTGAAGCTGATGCGCGAGCTCAAGGGGCTGGGCGCCCAGAACCCACTGGCGGATCGGCCCGGACGAGCGGCGACACGCACCCTGATCGGCGCCGCCGCCGCGGCCTATGAGGAGCTGGCGGGCGATCCGGATGGACGCGTCCGCGCGACGCTGGAGATCGTCTGGCTGCTGGGCTGGGCCCCGCATGAAAGCCAGCAGAAGCCGCTGCGACGGGGCAGTGCCACGGTGAGCCTCAAGGACGTTCTGGGCAAGGACGGCTGAGCGTCAGGCCGGCGGGATTTCGTTGATATTGTCGAGCTCTTCGCCGGCGCGGCTCGAAATGCCCTCGAACATCGTGCTGACATTGGCGCCGAACATGGTCATGGCGGCAAGGACACCGACCGCGATGAGCCCGGCGATAAGCCCGTACTCGATGGCCGTGGCGCCGCTTTCGTCGGCAACAAAGCAACGCAGCGGTTCGCAGACAGCCGTCATCGACACCCCCTAGAGCAGATCGCAGAGCGGCGCGATCAGCGGCACGTCAGCCGGCGGCATGGGGTAGTCGCGCAAGGCTTGCGGACGCACCCACTTGAGGGCAGCGTGTTCGCGGGCCTGGGGTTCACCTTGCCACTTACGACAGACGTAAAGTGGCATCAGAAGATGAAAGCTTTCGTAAGAGTGAGAAGCAAAAGTTAACGGCGCCAGACACGCGGTCTTAGTGGAAACACCGAGTTCTTCCTCGAGTTCGCGGATCAGCGCCGCCTCCGGCGTTTCCCCCGCCTCGAGCTTGCCGCCGGGGAACTCCCACAGCCCGGCAAGCTGCTTTCCCTCGGGGCGCTGGGCGATCAGCACGCGCCGGTCGGCATCGACGAGCGCACAGGCGACGACCAGTTGGATCCTCACTCGCGTCCCCAGTCCGGCGCGCGCCGATAGCTGTAGGGATAGACTTCGCCGAAGCCGAGCGAGCCATAAAGGTTTACGGCCGGCACATTGCTTTCGAGCACCTGCAGCGCCGCATGGGTCGCTCCGGCGGCGCGAACCCAGTTGAGTGCGGCGCTCATCACCGCCCGCCCATAGCCCATGCCGCGGGCGCTGGGGTGGGTGACGACATTGAGGAAGATGCCCATGCCGCTCGCGACGGCGGCCAGCGTCGCCGCCACCGGCAGACCGGCCTTGTGGTAGACCAGCACACCCGTCGCCTCGCAGGCGATGGCTTCGAGGATCTGACCAAGGATCTCGGTGGTTTCCCCGTCATTGCCCGACATCTGCGCCTGCGCGCGATACCAGGCCGGATCGGCCGGATCGAAATAGCGTGCCTGGAAGCCGACCGGGAAATCGACGTGCGGCATTTCCATCGCCATCACGAGGCTCGGGTCGAACTCCTCCCACTGCAGCCCGTCGAGCACCTCGAGGATTTCCGGCGCCGTCTGCGGCGTGACCCGGAACACGGGCGGAATGCCGTGCTGGCGGCTCATCTCCGCCATGCGCTGCAGCCTGAGCTCGGCATAGAGCCCGTCATTGGGCTCGAGGCAGTGGATGGAATTGGCGCGCTTGGTGTAGCCGCGCGCATAGCGCCAGACCCAAAGCCCGTCATGGGCCTGCTTGAGAGCGGGCCACGCCGTGAGGGTCGCGCCCTCGATCTGAGTGACGCTGAGCGGGACCATCAGGACCTGTAGTCGCCGTTGATGGTGATGTAGCCGTGCGTCAGGTCGCAGGTGTAGACGGTCGCCGTGCCCGAACCGAGCCCGAGGCCGACGCGCAGCTCGATGTCCTCGTTCTTCATGTAGGCGCTGGTCTTGGACTCGTCGTAGTTGGGATCGCGCTCGCCTTCGCTAGCGACGCGGATGTCGCCGAAGCTGATCTCGAGCTTGTCGCGATCGGCCGGCTCGCCTGCCTTGCCCACGGCCATGACGACGCGGCCCCAGTTGGCGTCCTCGCCGGCAATGGCGGTCTTGACCAGCGGCGAGTTGGCAATCGACTGGGCGATGCGGAAGGCGCTGCGGTCGTCGGTCGCGCCCTCGACGGTGACGGTCACCATCTTGGTCGCGCCCTCGCCATCGCGCACGACCTGGATCGCGAGTTCCTTGAGCACGTCCTCGAGCGCCTCGGCGAAGACGGCCGCACGCGGATCGTCCGCCGAAGTGATGGTGGGGATGCCGGCCTTGCCCGTGGCAAACACGAGGCAGGTGTCGGAGGTCGACGTGTCGCTGTCGACGGTCACCGCGTTGAAGCTCGTGTCGATCGCCGGCTGCAGCAGGCCCTTGAGGACCCCCGCCGCGATCGGCGCGTCGGTGAACACGAAGCTCAGCATCGTCGCCATGTCCGGCGCGATCATGCCCGAACCCTTGGCGATGCCGGAGATGACGACCGGGACGCCGTCGAACTCGACGGTCGCCGTCGCCACCTTGGCGAAGGTATCGGTGGTCATGATGGCCCTGGCCGCGTCCATCCAGGGACCCGGCGCGAGGCGCCCGGCCATATCGTCGGTCACACCCGCGAACTTTTCGGCCGGCAGCGGCTCGCCGATCACGCCGGTCGAGGCGAGGAAGATTTCGGACGGCTGGACGCCGAGCGCCCTCGAGACGATGTCAGCCGAGAGCGCTACCGATGCCTTGCCCTTCTTGCCGGTGAAGGCATTGGCATTGCCCGAGTTGACGAGCAGCGCCCGCGCCTTGCCGCCCGGCAGGTTCTCGCGGCACCAGTCGACGGCCGCCGACGGGCATTTGGAGCGGGTGAGGACGCCGGCGACGACAGTCCCCTCGTCCATCGCCACGAGGAGGACGTCGGTTCGGTTCTTGTACTTGATCCCGGCTTCGGCGGTCGCGAACCTGACGCCGGCGACTTCCGGCAGTTCAGGGTAAGTCTTGGGCGCGAGCGGTGAGACGGGATGGGCCATTTTGCGTCCTGGTAGCCAAGCTGAGCCACCCGTTTGCCTCAAGCTCCGACGTGAAGCAAGCCGCAAACCCCGCTTCCGGTTCAGAACTTACCACTCGTGATGAAGCGCCCGAAACGGGGCGTTGCCGGCCAACGCGACAAACGAAAACCCCGGCCGAAGCCGGGGTCCGCAAAACTCGGATCGTATGGCAGCTTACTTCGTCGCTGCCTCGCCTTCCTGTGCCGGCTGGGACTGCTTCTTGACACCCTCGGCCAGCGCCGCGTCCGGGATATCGAGCTTGATGTCCTTCTTGAGACGCGCGATTTCCTCGTCGAACGCCTTGAACATCACCTGCTGGCCCAGCTGCTGGGCCATCTGCTCCAGCGGCGGGGGCGAGCTCATGCGCTTTTCGTCGACCTTGATGATGTGCCAGCCGAACTGGCTCTTGACCGGATCGGAGATCTGGCCGGGCTCGAGCGTGAAGGCGACGCTTTCGAACTCGGGCACCATCATGCCTTTCTGGAAGAAGCCGAGGTCGCCCCCGTTCTGCTTGCCCGAAGGATCGGTGGTCTTTTCCATGGCCAGCAGCTCGAACGGCTTGCCGCCTTCGAGCTCGGCCTTGACGGCCTTGGCCTCGTCCTCGGTCGGAACGAGGATGTGGCGCGCGTGGACTTCCTCGATCGGCTGGAAGCCTTTGACGAACTCGTCATAGGCCGCCTGGATCTGCTCCTGCGTGATGCCGGCGGCGATCTTGTCGGCGAAATAGGACCGCCGCAGCGAGCGATCCTCGAGATAGGCGAGCCGGCGCTTGAACAGGTCGGTATCGGCCATGCCCGCTTCCTTGGCGGCCTTGGCCATCACCTTCATGTCGATGAGCACGGTGACGAGGAAAGCGCGGCGTTCCGCAGCCGGAACCTGCTGCAGTTCGGCCTGCAGGTCCTCGGCGGCAAAGGCGAGGTCGGCCTCGGTGATGGTCATGTCGCCGATCGTCGCGACGACCGCATCGGGGGCGGGCTGGGCCGGAGCGGCAGCGGGCGCTTCGGCTGCAGGAGCTTCGGCTGCAGGAGCCTCGGCAGCAGGAGCCTCGGCGGCAGGCGCGGCGGCATCCTGGGCAACGGCCGGCAGGGCGGTCCCGAGCATCAGGGCGCAGGCAAAAGCCGTGACGGTGTTACGAAAACCCTGCTTGGCAAGGTGGGTCATAGGGTATTCTCCTCAGCTGGCGCAGAGCCCCGCGCCGAAGCGCCGGCGAGGTTTGCCCCATTGCCGTTACGTTGACAAGCAAAACACCCGCTCTTACATGTCGCACCACTTCAAAGAGTGTTGACGGGTGAGGACCCGCCGCTTGCCGGATGATGTTTGGCGCCTCGCGCCCACCCGGCCTGAACAATCAAAGGACGACAGGAATGGTACTGGCTGCAATCGCCAAGGCGATCTTCGGTTCGGCGAACGATCGACAGGTGAAGAAGTACCTCCCGAGGGTCGCAGCCATCAATGCGCTGGAGCCTGAATACGAGAAGCTGACCGACGAACAGCTCCGGGCCAAGACGCAGGAATTCCGCGACATGCTCGCGGCGGGCAAGACCCTTGACGACATTCTCGAGCCGGCCTTTGCCACTGTCCGCGAAGGCGCCAAGCGTTCCCTCGGCATGCGCCACTTCGACGTGCAGCTGATCGGCGGCATGGTGCTCAACAACCGCTCCATCGCCGAAATGAAGACCGGTGAAGGCAAGACCCTTGTCGCCACCCTCGCGGTCTACCTCAACGCCCTGCCCGGCAAGGGCGTGCACCTCGTGACGGTGAACGACTACCTCGCCCGCCGCGACGCCGCCTGGATGGGCCGGCTCTACAATTTCCTCGGGATGTCCATCGGCATCATCGTGCACGGCCTCGACGACTCCGAGCGCAAGGCCGCCTACGACTGCGACATCACCTACGGCACGAACAACGAGTTCGGCTTCGACTACCTGCGCGACAACATGAAATACAGCCGCGATCAGATGGTGCAGCGCGGCCATGAATACGCGATCGTCGACGAAGTGGACTCGATCCTCATCGACGAGGCGCGCACCCCGCTGATCATCTCCGGCCCCTCGTCCGACCGCTCGGCCCTCTACGAACTCGCCGACAGCCTGATCCCGACGCTGGTCGAGGGCGACTTCGAGATCGACGAGAAGCAGCGCTCGGCCACCTTCACCGATGCGGGCGTCGAGCGTCTCGAGGCCGCCCTGGCCGAAGCCGGCCAGCTCAAGGGCGAGGACCTCTACGACATCGAGAACGTGGCGCTGGTCCACCACCTCAACTCGGCGCTGCGCGCCCACAAGATGTTCCAGCGCGAGAAGGACTACATCGTCCGCAACGACGAAGTGGTGATCATCGACGAGTTCACCGGCCGCATGATGCCGGGCCGCCGCTATTCGGAAGGCCTGCACCAGGCGCTGGAAGCCAAGGAACACGTCAAGATCCAGCCTGAGAACCAGACGCTGGCCTCGATCACCTTCCAGAACTACTTCCGCCTCTACAAGAAGCTGGCCGGCATGACCGGCACGGCCGCGACCGAAGCCGAGGAATTCGGCGACATCTACGGCCTCAACGTCGTCTCGATCCCCACCAACGTGACGGTGAAGCGCGTCGACGAAGACGACGCCATCTTCCGCACCGCCGCCGAGAAGTTCGAAGCCATCGCCGAGCTGATCGCCGAGGCCCGCGGCCGTGGCCAGCCGGTGCTGGTCGGCACCACCTCGATCGAGAAGTCCGAGATGCTGGCCGAGCTCCTCCGCCAGAAGGGCGTCGACAACCTGCAGGTGCTGAACGCCCGCTACCACGAGCAGGAAGCCTATATCGTCGCCGATGCGGGCGTGAGCAGCGCGGTGACCATCGCCACCAACATGGCCGGTCGCGGCACCGACATCCAGCTGGGCGGCAACCTCGACATGCGCATCGAGCGCGAGGCCCAGAACCTCGAGGGCGCCGACCGCGAAGCCAAGATCGCCGATATCAAGCGCACCATCGCCGAGGACAAGGCCAAGGTGCTCGCCGCGGGCGGCCTCATGATCATCGGTACCGAGCGGCATGAGAGCCGCCGCATCGACAACCAGCTGCGCGGCCGCGCCGGCCGCCAGGGCGACCCGGGCCATTCCAAGTTCTTCCTGAGCCTTCAGGACGACCTGATGCGCATCTTCCCGGTCGAGTCGATGGATTCGATGTTGTCCAAGCTCGGCCTCGAGCAGGGCGAGTCGATCACCCACCCCTGGGTGACCAAGGCCATCGAGCGCGCCCAGGCCCGCGTCGAAGCCCGCAACTTCGACATCCGCAAGAACATCCTCAAGTACGACGACGTCATGAACGACCAGCGCAAGGTGATCTTCGCCGAGCGCCTGGAACTGATGGACGCCGAGGACGTATCCGACACCATCGGCAACATGCGGCACGAGGTCGTCGACGACATCGTCGCCAAGGCGATCCCCGAGCGCTCCTATCCCGAGCAGTGGAACGTCGAGCAGCTCACCGCGGCGGCCAAGACCTACCTCAACATCGACATTCCCGCCGAGGAGTGGACGCACGAGGAAGGCATCGACGCCGAGATCGTGCGCGAGCGCATCACCAAGGCCGCCGACGAGTTCGCCGCCGCCAAGGTGGCCCGCTACTCGCCCGAGATCATGCGCCAGGTCGAGAAGTCGATCCTCCTGCAGTCGATCGACGGACTGTGGCGCGAGCACCTCGTTACCCTCGACCATCTGTCGAAGGTCATAGGCTGGCGCGGCCTCGCCCAGCGCGACCCGCTCATGGAGTACAAGCGCGAGGCCTTCGAGCTGTTCGAGCAGATGCTGGCGAGCATGCGCGAGCTGGTCACCACCCAGCTCAGCCACGTCGAGATCCAGATGCGCCAGCCGGCCCCGACGCCGGACCTGAGCGGCCTCGACGAGATCCACATCGACCCCACCACCGGCGAGAACGACGTCGACACCCAGGTTACGGGCACCATGCCGCGCGCCCTGGGGCCCGCTCCGGGCCTTGCGGCCTTTGCCGCGGCGGGTGCCGCTGCCGGCGCCGACGTGATCGAAGCCGATCCGGCGCTGCGCCCGATCGACCCCAAGCTCCTGGTCGGTGTGTCGCGCAATGCCCCCTGCCCCTGCGGCTCGGGCAAGAAGTTCAAGCACTGCCACGGCGCGTTCTAGCGCTGGCACACAGCTAGCCTTTTGACGGCCCGCGCCACTGGCGCGGGCCGTTTCGTTTGGGCGGCGTGTGGGCTCGCCGCTCATCGTTCCGGTACCTCGGGGCCGGCCATCATATGGCTATGCCGTTATATGCCTTGACATTCATATGTGTGTTACGGCATATAACTGGCATGACCATCTTCAATGCCATTTCCGACCCCGTGCGCCGCGACATCCTCGCCCTGCTGCGAGCCGGCGAGGTCCCGGCCGGGTCTCTGGTCGAAGCCCTAGACCTGCCCCAGCCCAATGTTTCCAAGCACCTCAAGGCGCTGCGCGAGGCGGGGCTGGTCCGCATCCGCGTCGATGGGCCCAAGCGCTACTACAGCCTCGATCCCGGCCCGCTGCTGGAACTCGACGCCTGGTTGCAGCCCTACCGAGAGTTCTGGGCGGACAAGCTCGACGCACTCGGCGACCACCTCGGCCGGAGCGACTGACCATGCGCGACCTGGGCACCTACGAACGCCACGGCGACCACATCGACGTCCGCTTCGAACGCCACTATCCGCGCCCGCCCGAAAAGGTTTGGCGGGCGCTCACCGATCCCGAGCGCCTCGCCGACTGGATGGGCGAGTCCTATGTCGAGCCGCATGTCGGCGGCCGGTACGAGACCATGCTCGACGGCATCAAGCCGATGCGGGGCAAGGTGCTGGTCTGGGATCCGCCGACCACGCTGGAGCTGCACTGGTCCAACGGCCACGCGCCGGATTCCACCATCCGCTACGAACTGGCCGCGGAGGCCGGTGGCACCCGGGTCGTCTTCACCCATCGGCACATGCCCTTCGCCACCTGTGCCCTCATGCTGCCGGGCTGGCACGTGTTCCTTGGCCGGCTCGCGCAGGCGCTGGAGCGCGAAGCACTGCCCGATTTCGACACTCCATGGCGGCAGATGCAGGCCGTCTACGTCGATCGCTACGGCCTCGGGGAGCTGCAGCTCGACCCCTGACCTAGCGAGCTGAACCAACATCGAAATCACCAACTGGCCGCCGGCGGATGACACCGCCGGGACCGGCAACGGGAGAGGCTTGCCTCGCCCATCCCGACGACCAAGGAGAAGCACGATGAAGAACGACAGGAACTACACCACCACATTCACGGTGGACCAAAGCCCGGAGGAGGTGTTTGCCGCCATCAACGACCCCCGCGCATGGTGGTCCGAGGACATCGAGGGCAGGACGGCAGCAGTGGGCGACGTCTGGTACTACTCGGCGCGCGACCTGCACCGCTGCACCCTCAAGGTGATCACCTCGACCCCAGGCCGGAAGGTCGCCTGGCGGGTGCTGAACAACCTCTTCAGCTTCACCGAGGACAAGACCGAATGGATCGATACGACGATCGAGTTCGTCATCGAGCCGGCAGGGGACCAGACGAGGCTCACCTTCACCCATATCGGCCTCGCGCCTGACCACGAGTGCTACGCGGTGTGCCATGACGCCTGGGGCACCTACATCCAGGGCAGCCTCAAGAGCCTCATCACGTCAGGCAAGGGCCAGCCCAATGCCGGCGCAACTCTCACTGCCGATGACCCGACTGGCATCGCTGCCAACAGCTACACCACGTCCTTCACCGTGGATCAGAGCCCGGAGGCGGTCTTCGCCGCCATCAACGACCCCCGGTCCTGGTGGAGCGGCAGGTTCGAGGGTCAGAGCCGTCGGCTCGGCGACACCTTCACCTACCGCTACGAAGACATCCACTATTCCAAGCAGGAGGTGACCGAACTGGTCCCCGGCAGGCGCGTCGCCTGGCAGGTGCTCGAAAGCCGGCTGGCTTTCCTCGAGGACAAGACGGAGTGGACCGGCACCACCATCACCTTCGACATCGCGCCGAAGGGCGGCAAGACCGAGGTGGTATTCACCCATGTCGGACTGAAGCCGGCCGTCGAGTGCTACGAGACCTGCACCGACGCCTGGACCTCCCTGATCCAGGGTAGTCTCAGGCAGCTGATCGAAACCGGCAAGGGCGTATTGCCCGAACTCGCGGCGCCTGCCGCCTAGGGCGCGTCCACCACGGGTCGTCGCGGACGCCGTTCGCTCCAGGCGAGCACCAGCCCCGCGACGATCACCAGCGCCGCGCCGATAAACACCACGCCGGCCGGCTGCTCGCCCCAGAACAGGAAGCCGAAGACGAAGCTCCAGATCAGGGCGAAGTACTCGACCGTGCCGAGGACGCTCGCCGGAACCAGCCGGGCCGCCTCGACCAGCACGTACTGCGCCGTACCGCCCACGATGCCCGTGGCGACGAGGATCAGCACCTGCAGCGGATCCATCGCCGTCCACAACGGGATCGAGAGCAGGCCCATCGCGAAGGTGTAGAACAGGTTCAGCGAGAAGATCAGCACCATCGAGCTCTCGGACTTCGAGATCGAGCGCATGAGGATCATCGCTACGGCCCAGAAGAAGGCCGCGCCCAGCACCATCAGCGCCGGGATGCCGAAGGTCAGCCCGGCCGGGTTGGAGGCGACGAGCACGCCGAAGAACCCGATGGCGGCGGCGCCGACCCGCGCCAGCGTCAGCTGCTCCTTGAGGAAGATCACCGCCAGGACGATCGTGATGACCGGGGCGAAATAGTAGAGCGTCGTCATCTCGGCGAGCTGCATTTCGCGCCCGGCCGAGTAATACATGCACCAGGCGGCGAGCGTCAGGATGGCGCGCAGCAGCAGCATGGGCTTGTTGCCCGACCTGACGAGATCGACGACCAGCTGACGCCGCCCGATAACGAGGCAGATGGCAACGATCACGACGCTCCTGACGAACAGGATCTGCACCACCGGCGACGCCAGGATCACGCTCTTCACCAGCGCGTCGTGCACCGCGAACAGGGTGTAGGACGCGATGCCGAGGGCCATGCCGCGGAGCGCGGCCGAATGGTTGAGGGCGATGGGAGCGGACAAGGCGGGGGACTCGAAGACGTGACGGATCGATGTAGCGGGTTGCAGAGGGAATGGGAACGTCCCCCCGGAGGCAGCATCGCCGCACGCCCCCTCGATCCCTCAATGGTGGAGACGCTGCCTCAGGTGCAGGTCACGCGCGCTTCGCCGAACCCGGCGGCGTCGGCCGAGAACACCATGATCGCGCATCGCGTTCCCGGCAGGATGGCGAACCCGGCCTCGACCACCTCGCCCGGCCCTTCGACGAAGACGGAATCGGCCGTGATCGGCCCGACCTTGATGACGGCATTGGACTGGCAGATCGGGAAGGTCTCGTTCGGGATGACCATGAAGCGCGTGCCGAGCGGAATGCAGTCGGTCGTGGGCAGGTTGGGGTCAATCGCCGCCGCCTGCGTGGCTGCCCCGGCGGGGGCACCGGGTGCTGCTGCCGGGACGGCTGCGAGTGCCGTCTTCTGCTCGTCCCATGCACCCTCGAGCTTGTTCATCCGGTCCTGCAGCGCCAGGAGGCCCTCCGCCGTACCGTCGTCTCCGGCGGCGGCGAGCTCGTCCGAACGCGCGCCCAGCGCATCCACGGAGCTTCTGAGTTCGGCCAGCGCCGTCGTCATCGCGGCGTTCCGCGCATCGGTATTGAGCTGCACGGCCACGGCACCGGCGAGCGCCACCAGCCCGACGATCGCGGCGAGGAACGGGATGAGCCGGTCGATCACGACCAGGCGGCGATAGCGGCGCATTCGGCCTCCTCCGCGTCTTCGCCGAAGCGATACTCACCACCGCAGGCACCCACCTTGGGCGGCACTCCGGCGGCCTCGAACAGATCATGCCCGATCTTGAGGTTGCGCCAGAAGGAAAGCCAGGGGCTGCCGATCTCGGCAGCGAGCGACATCGCCGTCATCCGGAACGGAAAGACGTGCACGTCCACTGCATCCTGGCCCCTTTCGAGCGCGGCCTCGACCACTGCATAGACCTCGTCGACAATGGCATCGGTGATGGCATAGCAACCCACCGAGGAGCAACCGCCATGCACCATCAGCGCCGAGCCGGTGCGGCCATGCTGGCGGTCGAAGGCATTGGGAAAGCCGAGATTGAAGCTCAGGTGGTGGCGCGAGTTGGGATTGAGCTGCTTCAGCCCCACCCGGTAGAACCCTTCGGGCGACTGCTTGTCGCCCTCCTTGAGCTTGGGACCCAGTTGGCCCGAGAAGGTGCAGATGTCGTAGTCGCGGAACAGCGTGTAGCCACCATCCGCCGCCCGCTTCAACCACAGCTCCAGCTTGTGCTCGCGCTTGTAGATGCGGACATGCGCGGCGTCGCCCAGCGCAAAGCCGGCAGCCTCGAGTTCGGCAAGGAACTCCGTGCGGTCGAACTGGCGCTCCGTTGTGATGGTCCGGTCCCCCCGCCACTGGCTCAGGAGCGAGTGCCCCACCACGATCGCCGCGACGGTGAAGACCACCAACACGACGACCATGCCCAAATGGTGGCGGCGAGGCCGCATGGCAAGCGGCCTCCGCTAGGCCCGCGGCAGCCGCGGCAACGGCTTGGGCGCGGCCTTGGATGGATCGATCACGCCCTGCTCCTGCCCGCCGCCGAACAGGCCGCCGAAGAAGCTGCCGATCGCGTCGCCGCGCTGCTTGGCTGCAGCTTCGGCATCGGCCTGCTTCTGGGCTTCAGCCGCGGCCCGGGCCGCCTTGTCTGCGAGGTTCGCGACCTCCTGGGCGACCGCGGCGTCGTCCGCCGCCGCCTTGGCCTTGACCGAATCCGGGATGTTCTGCGCCACCGTCACCGGGCAGGCGCCCAGGGCATCGAGCGAGGTGCCGGCCGGAACGTCGAACACATATTCCTTGTTGCAGACATCCCAGTTGACCGGAGCCTTCGATATCTCGAACCGGTCGTAGCCTTCCTTGATGTCCTTCCAGAAGCTCATGTTCGGGTTGTCGGCATGCTTGGCGAGGTTCTGCGCCGACATGCGGAAGGGGTAGATCTGCAGCTGGAACGAGGGGTTACCGCCCTTGAAGCTCTCACGCGCCAGCGCGTAGATCTCGGCGATCGACTCGTCGGTCATCGAGTAGCAGCCGCGCGACGAGCAATCGCCATGCACCATCAGGTCCGAGCCCGTGCGCCCGTAGGCGCGGTCGAACTTGTTGGGAAAGCCCGTGTTGAACGCGAGGTAGTAGCTCGAGTTCGGGTTCATCAGCCCGGGCGTGACCGTATAGAACCCCTCGGGCGACTGGCGGTCGCCTTCCTTGATCTTGGGCCCGAGCGCTCCCGACCAGGCGCAGATCTCGTAGGTCTTGAAGTGCTTGTAGGAGCCGTTCGCCGTCTGCTTCCAGACCTCGAGCTCCGAGCTCTCCTTGAAGATACGGACCATCATGCCCGAGCCGGGCGAGGCGCCCATGCTGGCCAGCTTGTGCAAAGTGTCGGACTTCAGCGGCTGCATCGCCTTGGCATTGCCGGGCTTCAGCCCGCCGCACCCGGCAAGCGTCGTCGCCACGGCGAGGCTGGCGCCGAGAAGAAGAATGGATCGGAGCATTTTGCCCAAAGTCGCTACCCGAAAAAATGTCTGCCCTGATAGTCCGGGTTACGAACGGACGGTTACCATACAGTAATCGCGCATGGTTACCCGCCCGTTAGGGTGGTTCTGCGATGCGTCGGCGGTGCCGATCAACTCAAATTGGTGCCGATGGCGAGGAATTTATCCCGCCTGTGTTCCCTGATCTCCAGCCGCCCGCGATTGCCCGGGAAATCGGTGAGGAACTGGCTGATCGCCCGCGAGGTCGATTCCATCACCTCTGCGTGATGACGATGCGCGCCGCCCGCCGGCTCGGGGATGATCCCGTCGACCACGCCGAGCGAGAGCAGGTCCGTGGCGGTGATCTTCATGTTGTTGGCCGCGTCCTGCGCCTTGGCCGCATCGCGCCACAGGATCGAGGCACCCGCTTCCGGCGAGATCACCGAGTAGATGGCGTTCTCGAGCATCAGCACGCGGTTGGCGGTGGCGATCGCGATGGCGCCGCCCGAACCGCCCTCACCGATGATGATGGCGATGTTGGGCACGCCCAACTCGAGGCTGCGCTCGGTCGAGCGGGCGATGGCCTCGGCCTGCCCGCGCTCCTCGGCGCCGATGCCCGGATAGGCGCCGGCCGTATCGACGAACGAGATCAGCGGAATGTCGAAGCGATCCGCCATATCCATGATGCGCACGGCCTTGCGGTAGCCCTCGGGCCGCGCCATGCCGAAATTGTGCTTGAGCCGGCTCTCGGTATTGGAGCCCTTCTCCTGCCCAAGGATCGCCACCGGCTGCCCGTTGAAGCGGCCGAAGCCGGCCTGCAGCGCCGGATCCTCGGCGAACTTGCGGTCGCCCGCGAGCGGCGTCCACTCGGTGATCAGGGTCCTGATATAGTCGGAGAAGTGCGGGCGCTGCGGATGGCGCGCCACCTGCGTCTTCTGCCAGGGCGTGAGCTTCTTGTAGATGTCGACCAGCGCCTCGTCGGCCCGGGCGCTCAGCCGGTTTACCTCTTCGTCGATGGACACGGCCTGGTCGGACGTGGCGATGGACTTGAGCTCGGCGATCTTGCCTTCAAGATCGGCGACCGGCTTTTCGAAATCGAGATAGGACGTCATCCAACCCGCCAGCTAGAGCGCATTCAGGAAAAGTCGCGGACTTTTCCGGTTCGAAGGCGCGACCACATCAAAGACCTGGAGCAGCCGCCGTTCCAGCGGTGGCGGCTCCATCGGAAGGCGCGTCAGTCGCGCCTCAAAGTGGCCGGAAAGTGGCGACGGCGGCCCGGCGAGTCAAGCGCCCAGCGGTGATGTGGTGAAGCCCGTCCCCATGCGTCTGGCGAGGCTACTGCCCGGTCAGCCGGTAGACGAAGCTGAACCAGACCTCCCGCATCAGCATCGGCACCTGCGTGCCGAGCGTTGCGTACCGGCTCGTCGGCGTCGGAGACGGCCTTGCATCGATGCCGGCATCCCGCGCCATCGTCACCGCCCGCCTGAGATGCAACGGGTCGCTGACGACAAGCACCCGGGTAAGGCCGTGCTCGGCAAGGATCGGCTTGGCGAAGTCGATATTCTGCCTCGTGGTTCGCGAACTCGTCTCGACGAGGATCGCCTCGGGCAGCACGCCTGCTGCAATGGCCCAGTCCCGTCCCGCCTCGGCCTCGCCGAGCGCGTCCGAGGGGTTCCTGCCGCCGGTCATGACGAGCATCCGGACCCGCCCGCTGGCATAGAGATCGACCGCATGCCGCAGTCGTTCGGTGAACACCGGTGTCGGCCGGTCCCCCGCGACGGCAGCACCCAGCACCAGCGCCGCATCGGCCGGACCGGGATCGCTGCCCATGCCGTAGGTCCAGGTATCCACGGCAACCCAGCCCGCCACGGGTACGACCACAGCCAGCACGAGGCCCAGCGCTCGACGGATAGTGCGAGCGCTCACCCCTCCTCCGCCAGCGGGTGATGGCTTTCGACCAACGCCCTGAGCTTCTCGTCGAGGACGTGGGTGTAGATCTGCGTGGTGGAGATATCCGAGTGCCCGAGCAGGGTCTGGACGACCCGCAGGTCCGCCCCGCCCGCCAACAGGTGGCTGGCGAAGGCGTGGCGCAGCACGTGCGGCGACACGCGGGCCGCAGCGATTCCCGCGCGGGCGGCGAGCCCCTTGAGTTCGCGCCCGAAGACCTGGCGGCTCAGATGCCCGGACTCCCCGCCTGCCGGGAACAGCCACGGCCCCGGCTCGAGCCTGGCGAGATAGGCCTTCACCGCATCGCGCGCCCGGTCGGTGAGCGGCACGATCCGCTCCTTGCCGCCCTTGCCGCGGATGGTGAGGAAGCTCGCGTCACGCATCACCGCGGCCCGCTTGAGCTCGACCAGTTCGGACACGCGCATGCCCGTGGCGTAGAGCAGCTCGAGCAGCACATAGAGCCGCCCCGACATCGCCCGCTGGGCGTCGCTCGCCTCAGGCAGCTCGACCTCCGATTCGGCGAGCGAGAGCAACCGGTCGATCTCGGCGATCGACAGCACCTTGGGCAGCCCGCGGCGAGCTTTGGGCGACGAGACGATGCGCGTGGGGTCGTCGCCGCGAATCTGGTCGGCGGCGAGAAACTTGTGGAACTGGCGGATGGCCGAGAGCTTTCGCGCGCTCGATGAGGCGGCGATCCCCTGCGCTTCGAGGAAGGCGAGGTAAGCCGTAACCTCCTCGCGTCCCGCGGCCATGGGCCCGGAGCTGCGCCGCGCGAGAAAATCGCAATAGTCGCCCAGATCGCGCCGATAGGCCTGGATCGTGTTCCTGGCGGCGCCCCGCTCGGCCGCCATCATCTCGAGGAAGGTTTCGACCAGGTGGCCGCCGCTCATTCGATTCCCGGCGCGAGCGTTGTCACGCTGCCATCGGTGGCGGGAGCTGGAGCGGGCGCGGCAGGAACCTCGGGAGCGGCAACCGGTGCCGCCGCCGGCACGGTCGTCGTGCGTGTGGTGTCGATTTCGCGCCGGACGAGCGGGTCCCGCCCGGTTTGGGGAACCAGCTCGCGCGCCGGAATCCGGATCGTCACTTGCTTGTCGCGTGGCTCGACCATGGCGACGAGCGCAAACATAGCTCCATAGCCGATGCCGACCAGGACCAGCAGGATGACGATCAGACGAATAAGGGTGGGCATGGCAAACCGCTCTTGTCACGCAGAGGCTAGTGTCCCCTGTTTGTCGCAGGCGATCAAGGGCGCGACAACCATTAGCAGCCATTGACTTTATGGCGCCCTAACGGTTCAAACCGCGCGAACGGGGTAAAGCGATGTCACGCGACGGGACGACGGCGCAGAACGACCGGCGAGAGGAGCTGCTGAAGCTCCTCGGCCACCGTCCGATCGTCCTCATCGGCATGATGGGCGCCGGCAAGACCACGGTCGGCCGCCGCCTTGCCGCCCGCCTCGGCCGCCACTTCGTCGACAGCGACGAAGAGGTGGAGAAGGCCGCCGGCATGACCATCGAGGACATCTTCAAGGCCCATGGCGAGGCCGATTTCCGCGCCGGTGAAGTGAAGGTGATCGCCCGGCTGCTCAAGGACCATCACATCGTGCTCGGCACCGGCGGTGGCGCCTTCATCAACCCCGAAACGCGCGCGCTGGTGAAGGCGGAGTCCATCTCGGTCTGGCTCAAGGCCGATTTCGAGCTCCTGTTCCAGCGCGTGTCGCGTCGCTCCAACCGCCCGCTGCTGAAGACGGCCAATCCGCGCGAGACGCTGCAGAAACTCATCGAGGTCCGCTATCCGATCTATGGCGAAGCCGACGTGACCGTGGTTTCGCGCGACGTGCCGCAGGACCAGGTGGCGGCCGAAGTGATCGACGCGCTCCTCGCCCACCTTCAGGAGGCCGAGAGCAATGGCTGAGCCGACCAAAGTCCACGTCGCCCTGCCCGGCCGCGCCTATGACATCTTCGTCGGCCCCGGCCTGATCGATGAAGCCGGCGCCCGCCTCGCCGCCATGTTCCCCGGCCGCCGCTTCGGTATCGTCACCGACAGCGAAGTGGCGCGGGCCCAGTTGCCGCGCCTTACCGCTTCGCTCGACCGCGCCGGTCTCGGCTATGCATCGATCGTCCTCCCCAATGGCGAATCGACCAAGTCCTTCGCCCGGCTGGGCGAGGTGGTCGAAGCCATTCTCGAAGCCCGCCTCGAACGCGGCGACCTCATCATCGCGCTCGGCGGTGGGGTGATCGGCGATCTCGCGGGATTCGCCGCGGCCATCGCCCGGCGCGGCATGGACTTCGTCCAGATCCCGACCTCGCTGCTGGCGCAGGTGGATTCGTCCGTCGGCGGCAAGACCGGCATCAACTCGCCGCACGGCAAGAACCTGATCGGCGCCTTCCACCAGCCGCGGCTGGTCCTCGCCGATCTCGATGCGCTGGTGACGCTGCCGGAACGGGAGTTCGCGGCCGGCTATGCCGAGGTGGTGAAGTACGGCCTGATCGACGACGCCAAGTTCTACTTCTGGCTCGAGGAGAACCGGCGCCAGATCTTTGCCGGCGACGCCGCGCTGCGGGCCGAAATGGTTGCCCGCTGCTGCGCCAGCAAGACCCGCTTCGTGCTTGCCGACGAGAAGGAAACAGGCGTGCGCGCCCTGCTCAATCTCGGCCACACCTTCGGTCACGCATTGGAGAAGGCGACGGGCTACTCCGATCGCCTGCTGCACGGCGAAGGGGTCGCGATCGGCATGGTGCTGGCGCACGGCTTCTCAGCCCGGCTCGGCCTCGCGCCCAGCCAGGACGCCGGCCGTATCGCCCAGCACCTGCAAGCTGCGGGTCTGCCGACCCGCCTCGCCGACATTCCCGGCGAACTGCCCGATACCGACTACCTGATGGGCGCCATCGCGCAGGACAAGAAGGTGGTGCGTGGCGCACTCACCTTCATCCTGACGCGCGGCATCGGCGAAGCCTTCATCGAGAAGAACGTCGACCCGGACACCGTCCGCGCCTATCTCGAAGAGATGCGCTCGACCTGACGCCTACGGCGCGACCGAGATCACCACGCGCCGGTTGGCCGAAAACGTGTCGCCGAACTGCTCGGTGGCGCCGGCGCCGGCCGCGGTGACCTTCTCGAACTTGAGGCCGGCCTGCTTGAGATAGGTGAGCACGTTCTGCGCCCGCTCGATGGCAAAGAGCGCGTTCGTGGCGTGATTGCCCTGCTTGCTCGAATAGCCCGTGACCAGCACCGTGCAGCGCTCCTCGCCGATATCGGCGATGATCTGGTCGAGCCGCTGCCTGAGCCGCGGCGTCAGGTCGTTCGAGTTCTCGTTGAAGCCGATCACGTTGTAGAGTTCGTCCCGTGTGCATACGGGATTGCCGGCGACCTCCGGCTGCGTCTCTTCGAGGCTCGCCGTTTCCGTCACCGTCTCGCTGGCCGATGGCAGCTTCAGCGCCTTGACCGCCTGCGGCTTCTCGCTCGATGCCGTCGCGACCTCGGTCTTCACCTTCTCGGCCGGTATCGGAGCGGCGGCGATCGTGGCGTCGGGCAGCGGCCAGCCGCCGGCCGGTGCCTTCGAGACACCCTCGACATTGCCGTCGCGCAGCACCAGGAACTCGGCGAGCACTTCATTTTCGGTATCGGCCTTGGTGCCCTGCGTGGAGAGGCCCGAGACCGTCACCGCGCGGCCGTTCACGGCGACAGCGGCGAGGTAGAGATTGCGGTCGCGGTTCGAGCCGTCGCCACCATAGGCCTCGTTGACGAGCCGCACCCGCACCTCGCCACCCGGCTTGAACATCTCCTCGGGGATATCGAAGTCGAAGCTCTGCACATAGGCCGTCCGGTCCGCCGCATCGGCGAAGCGCCCGACCGTCGCGGTGTCGATGGCCGCGTTCACGGCGCCCTCGCCCAGCACCTTGCCGTCGAAGGTCACCTCGAACTTGGGCGGGCCGTCATAGGCCTCGCCGCCGATGATCAGCTGCAATGTGCTCGATGCTGCGAGCGCGCTGCCGGGCAACGCGCACAGCATGAGAGCGGCCGCGACGGCCGCATAGGTCTTCCTCGGTGACATGGTCGCCCTCCGTTTCTGTCTGCGAGAGCATCGCTAGGCAGGAGCTGGGGCGATAATTCGGAGAGAACGTGGCGAAGCGGCCACCTGTTGGCCGGGCTTTGGCCGCAAAATCAGTGTCTGCCGGGCTCCGGGGGCGATTTCCGCCGCCGTGACCGTCACTTAGCGCCGCCACGGGATCGCCCAAGTTGCAATCGGCGAACCGAGCCCCATATGGCAATCATCCAGCGATCAACAGAAACCTGCGCTCAGCCGCTCACCACCTCGATGGCGAGCGCGTGGACGCCTCCCTTGAGTTCGGCATCGAGCGTCTGCATGACGGCGCGATGCTGCGCGACGCGAGGCATTCCGGCGAATTCGGGGGAAGCGATGCGGACGCGGAAATGGCTCTCTCCACCCTCGCGATAACCGCCATGCCCCCTGTGTTTGTCGCTCTCGTCGATCACTTCAAGGTGGGTCGGCGTGAATTTGACCGAAAGTTTTTCTGCAATCTGGTCGCGAACGGACATATGGATACCGGTTCAGTTGGAGGAGTGGCACGAGCCCGTAGTTAGGATTGATGAAGCTCGATTCCAAGTATTTCGACCGCATCAGGATCCGTTCGCGGCATCCCGAACCCGAACCGCAACCGGAAGTGCCGGTCTGTGGCTGGGAGGGTTGTGACCAGCCCGGCCTCTACAAGGCTCCCAAGGGCAACCGGGCCGTGGGGGAGTACCACCACTTCTGCCTCGAGCACGTGCGGCACTACAATCAGGTGTTCAACTTCTTCTCCGGCATGAAGCCCGAGGAGATGGAAGCCGAACTCACCCGCGAGAAGGAAACGGACGGCCGCCCCAGCTGGGGCTTCGGCGCCAAGCCCGGCTCCAGTTCGGGTCCGCGCATGCCGCGCGGCGCTCAGCGCAACCCCAATGCCAAGCGCGTCAACGACCCGTTTGGCGTGTTCGCCCGCTACGCCCGCCACCAGCAGAAGCAGCCCCAGCAGGAGCGCGTGAAGCCGCTGCACGAGCCCGACCGCCGCGCCTTCGAGACGCTGGGCTTTTCGGGCTACGCCAAGGCCGAGGATATCCGCGTGGCCTACAAGACGCTGGTGAAGCTCCACCACCCCGACGCCAATGGCGGCGACAAGAGCTCCGAAGATCGCCTCCGCGCCATCATCGCCGCCTACACGCACCTCAAGCAGAAGGGCTTCGTCGGGCGCTAGCAGTCACTGGTACGGCGGCGGGCGCAGAAGCGTCCGCCTGAGAACCAGCGAGGCCACCAGCGATCCGACGACAATGCCGACGAAGAGCGCCAGCGCGATCGCCACGATGAAGGTGATGCCCATCTGGAACGCCAGCCCGCGCACTTCGGCGCCAACGAGGTCGATCTGCCGGCTCACTTCCACCGAGATGGCCGAACTGGTGTCGGCGATGACCTCGGCAAGCTCCGGCCCCGGCACCTCCGGCTCCTGCGCCAGTACCGGCAAGACGAGAACCTGAGCCACGAAAAGCGACAGCGCGAACAGTAGGCGGACCAGCATGCCGCACCTCCTCCGATGGGGTTGCTGGAGTATCGGGCCGCCGGGTGCGTCGAGCGTCAATCGACGGGCAACAATCTGAGGCGAATACGCGCTTCCTCGTCTCTGGAACCGGGGTCCGTCGATGAATGTTTCTGATGGTGCCATTCATTGCCGCGATAGTGCCCGGGAACGGTGCAGTTGCAGCAAGATGTCCTTTGTGACGTAGCGTCACCGCAGCGCCATCCGGCCCTACCGCCGCGCCCGCGATGCTGCTATAGAGCCCGCAATCGCCAAGGCAGTCGTCTTGACCTATTTCTTCCCGAGAGCCTCGTCAAAATGCCTGAATTCACCAATCTGCCGAACAAGGAATATTCCGTCCGCGAAACCTTCGGCATCGACAGCGACATGAAGGTGATGGGCTATGCGGAAACCGATCCGCATGTGCCGCCGGCCGATCCGGACTACCTGTTCGACCGCAACACCACGCTCGCCATTCTCGCCGGCTTCGCTTTCAACCGCCGCGTCATGGTCCAGGGCTACCACGGCACCGGCAAGTCGACCCATATCGAGCAGGTCGCGGCGCGCCTCAACTGGCCGCTGGTCCGCGTCAACCTCGACGCCCACGTCTCGCGTATCGATCTCGTCGGCAAGGACGCGATCGTGCTCAAGGACGGGAAGCAGGTCACCGAATTCCGTGACGGCATCCTGCCTTGGGCCGTGCAGAACAACATCGCGCTCGTCTTCGACGAATACGACGCCGGCCGCCCGGACGTGATGTTCGTGATCCAGCGCGTGCTGGAGACGCAGGGCCGCCTGACGCTGCTCGACCAGAACCGCGTCATCACCCCGCACCCGGCCTTCCGGCTGTTCGCAACGACCAACACCATTGGTCTGGGCGATACGTCGGGCCTCTATCACGGCACCCAGCAGATCAACCAGGGCCAGATGGACCGCTGGTCGATCGTCACGACGCTGAACTACCTGCCGCACGACAAGGAAGTCGGGATCGTCCTCGCCAAGGCCAAGACCTACACCGGCGAGAGGGGCAAGAAGATCGTCTCCAACATGGTCCGCCTTGCCGATCTCACCCGTCAGGCCTTCATCAACGGCGACCTGTCCACCGTGATGAGCCCGCGTACCGTGATCACCTGGGCCGAGAATGCCGAGATCTTCGGCGATGTCGGCTTCGCCTTCCGGCTGACCTTCCTCAACAAGTGCGACGAGCTCGAACGCCCCGTGGTGGCCGAGTTCTACCAGCGCGTGTTCGGCGAAGACCTGCCGGAATCGGCCGCGAACCTCGCGGTGGTCGCCTGATCTGGAGGCCGTTGTGGCCCAGAATATCTACGACGACCCGAAGTTCCTGGCCGGGTACAGCGAATTCCCGCGCTCGCGCGATGGCCTCGGGGCCACGAGCGAGTGGCCGGCATTTCGCGCCCTCCTGCCGGGGATTGCGGACAAACGCGTCGTCGATCTGGGCTGCGGCTTCGGGCAGCTGAGCCGCTGGCTCGGCGAAGAGGATGCCCGCTCGGTTTTGGGCATCGACCTCAGCGAAAAGATGCTGGCGCGGGCCAGGACGGAGACGACCAATCCGGCCGTCACCTACGCCCGCGGCAACCTCGACGAACTGGTGCTGGCGCCCGATAGCGCCGACCTGATCGTCAGCTCCATGGCGCTGCACTATGTCGAGGATTTCGGCCGCATCGCCGCGATGCTGTTCGACGCCCTCGCGCCGGGCGGCCAGCTCGTGTTCTCCGTCGAGCACCCGATCTACGCCGCCCGCGCCGAACCCGAATGGGTCGCCGCCGCCGACGGACGGCAGGCCTTCGCGATCGCCGACTATTGCGTCGAAGGCCGCCGCGTTACCAACTGGATCGTCGACGGCGTGGTGAAGTACCACCGCACCATCGGCACCATGCTCAACATCCTCACCGGCGCTGGGTTCCGTTACAAGGCCGTCGATGAGTGGAAGCCATCGGACGAACAGTTCGCCGCCCATCCCGACTGGAAGGCGACCGAACTGACCCGCCCGATGTTCCTGCTGATGTCCCTGACCAAGCCTGCCAGACGAGATTCCTGATGGCCCCTCCGCCGCGCAATAACAGCAAGCCGAACAAGCCCGACACGACCCAGCCGTTCAAGACGGCCATGGGCGCGGCCGTGCGCGCCATCGGCAACAAGCGCGATCTCGAGGTGAGCTTCTCGGCCGACCGGCCGATCCTGACCGCCGACAAGGCCCGGCTCGCGAACCTGCCGCGCCTGCCCACGATGCGCGACATCGCCATTGCCCGTGGCCAGGGCGACGCCATGGCGATGCGGCTCGCCAGCCACGACCCGGAAACGCACCGGAAGCGCGCGCCGGCCGAGCCCGAAGCGCGCGCCGCCTATGACGCGCTCGAGCAGGCCCGCGTCGAGGCGCTGGGCGCCGTCCGCATGCCCGGCATGAGCGGCAACATCCACGAGATGCTCGAGGACCGGCTGTTCCGCCAGAACTTCGCCGAGGTGAACGACAAGGCCGATGCTCCCCTCGCCGAGGCGCTGGGGCTGATCCTGCGTGAGAAGATTGCCGGTATCTCGATACCGCCCTCGGGCAACGCGATCGTCAATCTGTGGAAGAAGGAAATCGAGGAGAAGGCGGGCCCCTCGCTGACCACCCTCTTTACCCGCTTCGAAGACCAGGACCTGTTCAGCCGCGCCACCCGGCAGTTGCTGCGCGACCTCAGCCTCGTGCCCGACAGCGACCTCGACGACGGCGAGAGCGACGACAGCGAATCGGGCGAGGACGAGGAGCCGCAGCGCGGCCAGGACGACGAGAAGAATCCCGAGCAGGGCGAAGGCGAGAGCGAAGACGCCGAGGCCGACGAAGACCAGACCCCCGGCCAGTCCGAGGAGCAGGGCGACGTCGAAGGCGCCGAGATGGACTTCACCGAGTCGGACGAAGACGAGTTCTCGGAGGAAGGGGCCGACCAGCCCAATGCCCCGCCCCCTGGCGCCAACGCCAAGGAATTCCAGAACGTCTTCAACTACAAGATCTTCACCCAGAAGTTCGACGAGGTGGTACGCGCCCCCGACCTCTGTCCGCCGGAGGAACTGGACCAGCTGCGCGCCCTGCTCGACAAGCAGCTCGAGAGCCTCGCCGGGGCCGTCGCCCGGCTGGCCAACAAGCTGCAGCGGCGCCTGATGGCGCAGCAGAACCGCAGCTGGGAATTCGATCTCGAGGAAGGCCTGCTCGATACGGCGCGCCTGACCCGCGTCGTCACGGACCCGCTGGGGGCGCTGAGCTTCAAGGTCGAGCAGGACACCGATTTCCGCGACACCTGCGTGACGCTGCTGCTCGACAATTCCGGCTCGATGCGCGGCCGCCCGATCACCATCGCGGCGATCTGCGGCGACATCCTCGCGCGGACCCTCGAGCGCTGCGGCGTCAAGGTCGAGATCCTCGGCTTCACCACGCGCGCCTGGAAGGGCGGCAAGAGCCGCGAGGCCTGGCTCGAGGCGGGGCGCCCGCCCAATCCGGGCCGCGTCAACGACATCCGCCACATCATCTACAAGGCCGCAGACGAGCCCTGGCGTCACGCCCGGCGCAACCTCGGCCTGATGATGCGCGAGGGGCTGCTCAAGGAAAATATCGACGGCGAAGCCCTGCAGTGGGCGCATAAGCGCCTGCTCGGGCGGACCGAAAATCGCCGCATCCTGATGGTGATTTCCGACGGCGCGCCGGTCGATGATTCGACCCAGAGCGTGAACGCCGGAAATTACCTCGAGGCCCATTTGCGTCAGGTGATCGAAGAGATCGAAACCCGTTCGCCCGTGCAGCTGGTGGCGATCGGCATCGGCCATGACGTGACGCGCTACTATCGCCGCGCCGTCACGCTGCTCGACGCCGAGGAACTGGCCGGGGCCCTCACCGACGAGCTCGCCGCCCTCTTTGACGAAGAGGCGCCGGGTTCCCAACGCCAGAGTAGATACGGATGACCAGGCGGCGGGGTGCCTCGCGCCTTGCTGCCGCGGGCCTGATGATCGTCAGTGCCCTGTCCGCCATCCTTGGCGCCGCGGCCATCGGGGCACGCGCCGAGGCTGAGACGGTCACCTCCATCCCCATCTCGACTTTCATGTCGGCCGGCATCGGCGAACGCGTGCAGGGCCTCGTCTGGCGCGGTGGCATCGAGATGAAGAGCCAGACTGATACGTTCGGCGGGCTCTCCGGCCTCGGCTTCACGGGGCCGGACAACAAGCTGGTGATGGTCTCCGACCGGGGCAACTTCGTCACCGGCCAGCTGCTCTATGACGAGAACGCCCGCCCGGTCGGCCTGATCGGTGTGCGCATCGAGCCGATCCAGAACTCCAAGGGCGACGAGCTGCCGCGCGCCTATACGCGCGATGCCGAGGCGCTGACCGTCATTTTCCGCGACGGTCGGCCCAGCGCCGTGCGCGTCGGCTTCGAAAACCTCACCCGCGTCGCCGATTTCGCGCTCGTCGATGGCCGCCCGCAGGGGCCGGCGCGCGAGGTGAGCATCCCCAGATGGCTGAGCGATACGCGCACCAACGAGACGCTTGAGGCGGTCTGCATCGCGCCCGAGGCCTCCCCGATCGCCGGCTCGACCCTGCTGCTCACCGAGGGCGTCATCGACGATGACGGCCTGCACTCGGCCTATCTGCTGGGCCGCAACGACAAGGGGCCGCTGGGCTATGTCTCGGGCAGCGGCACCAACCCGACCGACTGCGCCTTCATGGCCAACGGCGACCTGCTGGTGCTCGAGCGCGGCATCGCTCTCCTCGCCTTCCAGATGCGGCTCGTCCGCATTCCGGCCGCCGAGGTGAAGGCGGGGGCGCACATGAAGGGCGAACTGCTGCTCCATGCCGCCGGTGGCGACATCGACAACATGGAAGCCCTCGCCGTCCACACGGCGCCCGACGGCTCGACCCGCATCACGATCGTATCGGACAACAACTTCAACGACTGGGAGCGCAACCTGCTCCTCGAGTTCAGCCTGCCGGAGTGAGCTGCGCGATGTCGGCGAGGGACGTGCTTCAGGCCTACACCGACCGCATCAACCGGCAGGACTTCGACCTCCTGACCGACCTCATCGCCCCCGATGCGACGTTCTGGTTCACGAGCGGGACACATCGCGGCATCGACGCCATCCGCGCGGCGTTCGAGGCGACGTGGCAGACGATGGGGCCCAGCGAGCGCTACTGGCTCGACCAGCTCGAATGGATCGCCGAGGGCGACAGCGCCGCCGCCTGCATTTACCGCTTCAACTGGGAGGCCGTTGCCGACGGCAAGCCGATCTCGGGCTCGGGCCGCGGCACCACAGTACTGAGGCGCGTGGACGACCGCTGGTGGATCGTCCACGAACACCTGAGCCGGCTGCCTGGCTAGGCGGCGGCCTTGAGCGGCGGCAGCGGCATGATCCTGCCCATCAGCATCCGGTAGGGCGCGAGCAGCAGCAGCGCCGCAAGGAACTTCACGAGGAAATCGCCGGCCGCCAGCGAGAACCACAGCGGCACCTCGGGCCCGAGGCTGAGGAAGGGCGCCGGGAAGCCGAGCGAACCATCCTCGCGGCCATAGATGCCGTCGACAAAGGCGAAGGCCGGCGCGAAGGCGATCGAAAAGAAGATCGCGGTATCGAGGAGCGAGCCCGCCAGCGACCCGACCAGCGGCGGCAGGAACCAGTTCTTGCTGGCCCTGAGCCGCGAGAACACCGAGATATCGAGCAACTGCCCGATGAGGAATGCCGTCACCGAGGCCGTGGCAATACGCGCCGTCGTGGCCGGTGCCCCACCAACGTTCCACGGCAGCGGATTGAAGCTCAGGTAGAACGAGAGAGCGACCGCCGCGACGAAGCCGACCACCACCACCTGCCGGGCGCGCGCCGCGCCGTCATAGCGGTTGGTGAGATCGGTGACGAGGAAGGCGAAGGGGTAGGTGAAGGCACCCCAGGTCAGAAGGTCCGCCAGGTTGATCGGGCCGAGCGTGGCCTGAACCGGGTAGAGCACGAGAATGTTGGACGCGGTGACGACCACGACCATGGCCGCGATGGCCGCGGCAAAGCGAGCGAGCATATCCTGCACCTCTATCTAGCCCGCTGGCCGGCATCAGACCGGGGCGGAACGCGGAGCATCTGCTCCGATGGGGTCTTCTAGCCTTGATGCGGACGGCCAGCAACCGCCCCAAAGCAAACCGCGCGCCCCTTGCGGAACGCGCGGTCGAAACTATGCGGAAGTGGCTCAGGCAGTCGCGAGCGACGCGCGCACTTCCTTCTTCACGGCGAGCGCGACGGGCGACAGCTCGGCGTCGTCTGCCTTGAGCAGGAACGCATCGAGGCCACCGCGGTGCTCGACGGTGCGCAGCGCGTTCGCCGAGATGCGCAGCTTGACCGTACGGCCGAGCGTATCGGACAGAAGCGAAACGTTGAGGAGGTTCGGGAGGAAGCGGCGACGGGTACGGTTGAGCGCGTGGCTCACCTTGTTACCGGTCATGACGCCCTTACCGGTGAGTTCGCAGCGGCGAGCCATGTCAAATCCTGTCAAAAGTCCCTGGGCGCAGGACGATCCCGCGCAACGGGCTGTAGTCTGTTCTTGATTGTGGGCGGGTCCATAGAGAAAGAAGCCCTCCTCGTCAAGCTTGTGAACGCCGTTTGCCTTGCCAGCAAGGCCTCCCGGCGGCAACTTGGCCACACATACTGATTCGCCGTTTCCCGCGTCCGAGGACGCCGCCAGAGGTTCCACTTTCGTGTCGAGCGCCGGTTTCCGCCAAGCCTTTCGCGTCGCGGCCCTCGCCCTGGCGTTGGTCGGCCTGCCTGCCATGGCGCAGGAAACCCGCACCCGCGCGGAATACACCGTGACCATGGGCGGCACCCATATCGCCAACGTCACCATCACTCTCACCGACAATTCCCGCCAGTATGCGCTGGCGCTCGATGCCAAGATCGCCGGGCTCGCCCAGCTCGTCGCCCACGGCAGCGCCCGGGCCAACTCGACCGGGATATCCGCCGCCGACGGCCTCCGCTCGGCGAAGTTCGATCTCCTGACGCGCGCCCAGGGCGAGGAGTTCACCTCCAGCATCACCTATGCGGACGGCAGCGTCGCGACGTTCCAGGTCGCGCCGCCCATCGTCAACAACATCGACCGGGTGGCGATCGAGCGGAAGCACCTCGCGAGCGCCACCGACATGATGGCGCCGTTCGTGCTCAAGGGCGCCGCCCTCGACCGCAGCCTGTGCGACAAGCAGATGCCCATCTTCACCGGTGTCGAGCGCTTCAACCTGTCGCTCAAGTACGTCAAGGACGACACGGCGACGAGCAAGCGCACCGGCTACCAGGGGCCGCTGGTCCTGTGCAGCGTGCACTACACGCCGATCTCGGGCCATTACCTGAACAACGAGATCACCAGCTACCTCGCCCGCAACGAGCGCATCCTCGTCTGGTTCGCGCCGCTCAAGAAGCCCGGCTATTTCATCCCCTATCGCTCGCTCATCACCACCGAGGCGGGCGACCTGTCGGTCGTGCTCACCGAACTCACCGAGTAGCCACTCGCGGCCTCGGGGCCGATGAACGCCGGCTAAATCCTTGCCTCAGCACGCGTTCAAGCGGTGCGACGCATCTTCCTGCCAATGGCTTGCGCCAAAGGAGGAAGACATGACGATCACGAAAGCCGCACTCGCCGCTCTCGCCACCACCGTCGCGCTCGTCGGCGCGGCCACTGCCCTCGAGCTCAAGGCCGGCAACTCCGGCAAGCTCGTCCCCACCAAGATCCAGCTCGGCATCGTCTCACCCCAGGACAATGCCTGTCCCGGCAACGGCAAGCTGACGGCCTGGGTCCAGACCAACAAGCCCGGCAAGCTCGACATCATGCTGGTGCGCAAGGGCGGCAACGTCGCCGGCCCCTACCAGGTCACCACTACCAAGGGCGCCAACGGCGTGATCATGGGCAGCTACACCCAGAACCTGATGGTCGCCCAGCCGATCGACGCCGAGTACCGCGTCGTCGTTGCCGGCACGCCCGTCGTCAGCAACTGGGCCCCGCTCGTCGCCGAGTGCTGAAGCCTTGCGCCGCCGCCCCGGACCGCCGGCAACAGACTGGCGGCCCCTCGTGCCGGCAGACCTCCAAAAGGGGGCTGCCCGCCGGGCGGCGGAAAATTATGGTTAACGAAGTCCTACCAAAAACGCTGTCCCGTTCCGGGACGGTCAATGGCTTTATTGCCAACGCCGCGGCCGGAAAGGCCCGCGTTGCGGCACTGCCTCTGTCAATGCCGAAAGAATCTTCACGGGCACGTGCTTTACCTCCCGTTCACACTTCGCTGATTCCGGTTCGAAATCAGCCGAAATCAACCACTTGGCAACCTTGCTGAACGCCGCGGACGATGAAATCCCGCCGCCGTCGTACCATTGCCGTCTGCTTGGGGCAGTATCGAAAACCGACCACAACATGCAGTGGTGAACAAACCCGGATTCCCGAGTCGCAGCCGATTCCTTTCCGGTTTGTTCCTGCTTCGTACCAGTGGTTAATTTCGGTCATGGAAAGCAGTGCCGATATGTTCCGCAACGAGACACTCGTTTGTTGGCCGGCGATCACCTAAATAGGGGCCAATGACTGGTTACGCCTCCTCGCTCAAGGCGATTCTTGGGCCCACCAACACCGGTAAGACGTTCTTCGCCATCGAGCGCATGCTGGCGCATCGCTCGGGCATGATCGGCCTTCCGTTGCGCCTGCTGGCCCGCGAGGTCTACCACAAGGTGGTCGACCGCATCGGGGCCCAGCATGTCGCCCTCGTCACCGGCGAGGAGCGGATCGTCCCGGCCAAGCCGCGCTACTGGGTCTGCACCGTCGAGGCCATGCCGCTCGACGTGCCGGTCGAATGTCTCGCCGTCGACGAGATCCAGGTCGCGACCGATTTCGACCGCGGTCACATCTTCACCAACCGGCTGCTCCACGCCCGCGGGCTCAGTGAAACACTGCTGCTCGGCTCGGCCACCATGGCCCCGATCATCCGCAACCTGCTGCCCGATGCCGAGATCATCCACCGGCCGCGCTTCTCCGAGTTGCTCTACGCCGGCTCCAAGAAGATCTCGCGCCAGCCCAAGCGCTCGGCCATCGTCGCCTTCTCGGCCACGCAGGTCTATGCCATCGCCGAGCTGATCCGGCGCGAGCGCGGTGGCGCCGCCGTGGTGATGGGGGCCCTGTCGCCCCGCACCCGCAATGCCCAGGTCGACATGTACCAGAACGGCGACGTCGACTTCCTCGTCGCCACCGATGCCATCGGCATGGGGCTCAACCTCGACGTCCACCATGTCGCCTTCGCCGACGACCACAAGTTCGACGGCCACCAGACGCGCCCGCTGACGCCGGCCGAGTTCGGCCAGATCGCCGGCCGTGCCGGGCGCCACATGCACAACGGCACGTTCGGCGTCACCGGCAACGCGCCCGAGTTCGACGAGGAGCTGATCAAGCAGCTCGAGACCCACGATTTCGAGCCCGTCCGCGTCATCCAGTGGCGCAACCACGAGCTCGACTTCCGCTCGATCGCCGACCTCAGGGCCAGCCTCGACCGCACACCGCCGGTCCGCGCCCTCACCCGCGTGCCCGTCGCCACCGATCAGTATGCGCTCGAGTTCACAGCACGGAACGAAGCGGGAGCGCTGGCGAGCAACGAGGCGGCTGTCCGCCTGCTCTGGGAGTGCTGCGGCATCCCCGACTACCGCGACATCTCGCCGGCCCAGCACGGCGAGATCATCACCCGCATCTATTTCGACCTGCGCCGCCACGGCCATGTCGACGCCGACTGGATTGCCGAGCAGGTGCGCTTCTGCGACAATGCGACAGGCGACATTGATACTCTGAGCAACCGGATCAAGCAGATCCGTACTTGGACGTTCGTCGCCAATCGCAAGAACTGGCTTGAAGACCCGGCATATTGGCGCGAAAAGACCCGCGACATCGAAGATCGCCTGAGCGACGCCCTGCACGAGCGTCTCACCCAGCGTTTCGTCGACCGTCGCACCTCGGTGCTTATGCGCCATCTGAGAGACAAGCATATGGTATCGCCTGAAATTAACGACCTCGGCGAAGTGAGCCTCGAAGGCCACCTGATCGGCTCCATCGAAGGGTTCCGCTTCACACTGGCACGGTCCGAAGGCGGCGATGCCAAGGGCGTAGCGACCGCCGCCGCGCAGGTCGTGGCCCCCGAGATCGCCCGCCGCGCCGAGCGTGTCGCCGGTGCGCCGAACGAAGAGTTCGTGCTCGCGACCGACGGCTACGTGCGCTGGCGCGGCCAGGTCATCGCCAATCTCGCCGAGGGCGAGCAGCTCTTCACGCCGCGGCTCATCATCCTCGCCGACGAGAACCTTACCGGCCCCGATCTCGAGCGCGTCCAGGACCGGCTGAACCTCTGGCTTCGCCACCTCGTCAACACCCAGCTCGAGACCGTGCTCGCCCTCGAGGCGCCGGCCGATATCGAAGGCGCCGCCCGCGGCCTTGCCTACCGGCTCTACGAGAACCTGGGCATCCTGCCGCGCAGTGCTGTTGCCGAGGAGGTCAAGGCCCTCGACCAGGACGTCCGCGGCAAGCTCAGGAAGCTCGGGATCAAGTTCGGCGCCTACCACATCTACGTGCCCGCGAGCCTCAAGCCCGCGCCGCGCGAGCTGGCGCTGATCCTCTACGCGCTGAAGAACGGCGGCATTCGCCAGCCGGGCATTTCCGAACTGCCGCAGATCGTGCTCTCCGGCCGCACCAGCTTCCTCATCGATCCCGAGGTCAACACCAAGCTTTACGAGCTGGCCGGGTTCAAGGTTGCCGGCAAGCGCGCCGTGCGCGTCGACATCCTCGAGCGCCTCGCGGACATCATCCGTCCGCTGATCGCGCTCGATGCCCGCAACCACCAGGGCGAACTGCCGGCCGGCGCCGCCGAGGCCAACGGCTTCCGCGTCACGGTCGAGATGACCTCGCTGCTCGGGACTGCCGGCGAGGACTTCGCCTCGATCCTCAGCTCGCTCGGCTATCGTGTCCGCCGTACGCCCAAGGCTGTGGCTGCTCCGGCGACCGAGGCAGACGCAACCGAAGCCACGGCTGAGGCCCCTGCCCCCGCTCCCGAGGCTGCCGAAGCGATCGTGAACGCCGAAGCGACGCAGGCCGTCGAAGGCGCTGTCGCCGTCGAGGCGACCGCGGTCGAGGAAGCCGTCGCGATCGAAACCGCTACGGCCGATCTTGGTGCTTCGGCTCCCGGCGACGCGGACAAGCCCGCCGAGCCCGAGTTCGACGAGGTCTGGTTCCCGGCTGGCCGCCGTCCCGACAATGCGCGCCACGGCGGCAACCGCAACCGCGGCAACCGCCCCGAAGGTGCGGCAGCGGAGGCTGGTGAAGGCGAAGCCGCCAAGCGAAACTTCCGCCGCCCCGACCGCGAAGCCGGCGACGGCAAGCCGGCCGGACGCCCGCGCCAGGACGATCGCCGCAACGGCAAGCCGTTCGAAGGCAAGGGCGGCAAGCCCGCTGGCAAGCGCTTCGACAAGCCCCGCGAGGACTGGAAGGAGCACCGGCCGCGCGAAGACCGCAAGCCCGCCCCGCTCGATCCCAACTCGCCCTGGGCCGCGCTCGCCGCGCTCCGGAACCCCAAGAGCGAGTAGCTGCGCTTGGAGAAGCAACGGCTCGACAAGTGGCTGTTCTTCTCGCGCGCCGTCAAATCGCGCACGCTGGCGCAGAAGCTGATCGAAACCGGCGCCATCCGGGTCAACTCCGAACGCACCGACAGGTCCGACCACAAGGTCGGTCCTGGCGACGTGCTGACCATGACGGTCCACGAGCGCCTGCTCGTCTGGCGCATCCTCGACCCGGGCAGCCGGCGCGGCCCGGCGCCCGAGGCAGCCACGCTCTACGAGGACCTCTCCCCGCCGCCAGTGCCGCGTGAGGATAAGCCCGCGCCGCACGCCGCACGCGATCCCGGCGCCGGCCGCCCCACCAAGCGCGACCGCCGCGAAATCGACCGGCTGCGCCTTGAGGAAGGTGACGGCGAGGACTAGCGGCAGGCGCCACCAGCGCCCCATCCTCCGTCGCACCCCTCCATTCCCCGTCGCACCCCTCCCATCCCCGTCGCACCCCTCCCATCCCCGTCATCCCCGGGCTTGACCCGGGGACCCATCTCTCCCCCGCCCCGGACGCGCGACAAGCACCGCCCGCGCCCCACGCCCCCTTCACCWCCCCCTCGACGGGGGAGGCCGGGAGGGGGTGCGCCCCACGCTCACACCTCGCGGCAATCACGCCCACGAACCGACTTATCCCCACGCCTCGCCACCCGTGCGACTCTTCCCCCCGTCCGCCGTACCGAAGCGAGATCATGACGAGTGGTTGGTGCAGGGGAGACCGGGTGGTGGTGGAGTCGTTCGCCATCAGGCCGAAAGCACGACGGCATGAACCGGTTCGCCGGGGACGCCGCTAGCACGCGGGAGCCATCCGAATGCAGGCTGGTTCAGGGGACAAGGCTGCCACGCATGAGGCAGCCGCAAAGGCGGGGCGGTTCGGTGGATTCCGGCCGTCTGTCAGCCGGCACGTTCCTCGCGATGCGGCACGGGATGCGCCCGGGCCATCGTGCCATACGCCCAAAACCCCGGCCGGCCGGCGAGGCGCGAGCCTCGTTTCATCTGCGGACTACCCGCGTGAGGCCAGCGCCTCGCCGGCCCCGCTTCATCTCCCACGCGGGAGATGCGCTCTTTGAGAACTCCGAAGCCAGAGGGCTGTCGGATGCATCGGCATGCCCACGGTACTACCACCCCACCGGCTGTCATCCCTGCGCAAGCAGGGACCCAACGCGCAGCCGGCGCCGGCGGCGAGATGGGTCCCTGCCTTCGCAGGGATGACATCGAGGGTGTCGCACCGCCCTCGCCCCACCACCCACCGTCATCCCCGGGCTTGACCCGGGGACCCATGCGATGGTGCGGCTACACGGCATTCGAAAACAACACGGTAGGCTGACGGCCGGCCTCGCGCCGTTTCCCTTGCGATGGCTGAGAAAAAGGGCTAGCACCGCCCGAGGTGCTGCACCTCCTGCATGCGCCTGGCCAAGACCCAGCGGCACGACAACCCTGAGCAGGAAACGCTCGCGAATATGACCTACATCGTCACGGACAACTGCATTAAGTGCAAGTACATGGACTGCGTCGAGGTTTGCCCCGTCGACTGCTTCTATGAAGGCGAGAACATGCTCGTCATCCATCCCGACGAGTGCATCGACTGCGGCGTGTGCGAGCCCGAATGTCCGGCCGAGGCCATCAAGCCCGATACCGAGGGCGGTCTCGACAAATGGCTGGAGATCAACAGCAAATACGCCTCCGCCTGGCCCAACATTACCGAGAAGCGTGACGCTCCGGCTGACGCCAAGGAGTGGGACGGCGTGGAGGGCAAGTTCGAGAAGTATTTCTCCGAGGCCCCCGGCGAAGGCGACTGACGTCGTCCCTCGGCTGTCTCGCCGCGAAAATGAATGGCCTCCTGACCGCCGGATACGTGGTTTCCGGTGGTCATTGATTCGCGGCTTTTGATTTTGCTGAAATTTTGTGCTAGGCTCCCTATATCGAATGGAGCTTGCCCGTCATCCAGCGTGCCGCAAGGCACTTTTTTTATGACACCAGCAGATATTGGGGGCGCAGTTCAAGGGTCACGCGGACCCTTGGGTGCGTGTTGGGCTCTGCTTACATTCGGGCAGGCCAATGAGCAACAACAAAGGACAGCCTTTCCGCGGAGAGCTGTCCGGCGGCGGCGTTAATAGGAGTATCCCTTTATGGTCACCAAGAAGCCTCAGCAGCGGCTTGGATTCAAGACGGGCGAGTACATCGTCTATCCGGCACACGGCGTTGGCCTGATCACCTCGATCGAGGAGCAGGAAGTCGCAGGCCTGACCCTTGAGCTTTTCGTGATCTCGTTCGAGCAGGACAAGCTCACGCTTCGCGTGCCCGTTGCCAAGATCAAGTCCGTCGGCATGCGCAAGCTGGCCGAAGAGGACGAGGTCAACAAGGCGCTTGAAACCGTTACCGGCCGGGCTCGCGTCAAGCGCACCATGTGGTCGCGCCGCGCCCAGGAATACGAGGCCAAGATCAATTCGGGCGACCTCATCGCCATCTCCGAAGTCGTGCGTGACCTCTACCGCTCGGACGACCAGCCGGAGCAGTCCTACTCCGAGCGCCAGCTCTTCGAGCAGGCCATGGACCGCATGAGCCGTGAAGTCGCCGCGGTCAACAAGCTCACCCTCACCGAGGCCGTGCAGCTGATCGAGAAGAACCTGCAGAAGTCCCCGCGTCGCGGCCCCAAGTCGGATGCCGCGGACGCCGAGGAAGCCGCAGCGTAAGCTCGGGCAACAATAATTCTGGAAGGGCCGGCGGCAACGCCGGCCTTTTTCATTTGGAGAGTATGCAGCAACCCGCCCGACTTGTCTTAACCCCACGCGCTGATAGTGTCCGCGCGCAATCATCTTGGGAGATCGGGAATGTCGGGCGCTGCGGACACAAATAATGCCAAGCAGTACGGGGACAGCCGCAAGCTCGCAGCGCGAGCGCGACTGAACCAGGAGTACACGATTACCGAGACGCCGTGGTTCGAGTGGGTTGCCGGACAGCTGCCGTTCAAGGCCAATAGTTCCGTTCTCGACATCGGCTGCGGCCCCGGCTGGTTCTGGGCCACCATTGCCGGCGCCTTGCCGCAGGGCATCGACCTCACCCTCGCCGACCTCTCGCCGGGCATGGTGAAGGAGGCGACCGAGCGTTGCCAGGCTCTCCCCTTCGCCTCGGTCCGCGGCGTGGAAACCAACGCCACCGAGCTGCCCTTCGCCGACAAGAGCTTCGATCTCGTGATCGCCATGCACATGCTCTACCACGTGCGCGACCAGGAAAAGGCGATCGCCGAGATGCACCGCGTACTGAAGCCCGGCGGCACGCTCGCCGTCACCACCAACGGCATGGGCGACACCAAAGCGCTCTACGAGCTGAGCACCGCCTTCGGTGGCACGCCCTACAACATCGTCGCCACCTACTTCGGCTACGACCACGCCGAGGAGAAGCTGCGCGCCCGCTTCGGCAATGTCACCATGGCGGAGCATCCCGCCCGGATGCGCATCACCGATCCCGAGGACGTCTTCCTCGCCCTCACTTCCTATCCCCCGGGCGACGCTGCCGGCGAACCTGAGCTGGCCCTGTTCCGGACAAGGATCGACGAAGCCTTCGCGGCTGGCGGCGGCGTTCTCGAGACGCAAAAGCAAAGCGGCCTGTTCGTCAGCAAGAAGACCTGAGGGCGTGACCGGGGACACCCGATGCCCGACCGCCCTACCTCCTGCGCCATGACGGCGACGTGGCGCCCCAGGCCGAGATCGAGGAAATCCGCTGGGTCGACGCGGCCGAGCCCGGCGATATCGAGCTCGCCGCGCTGACCGGCGAGCTCATCTTCCCGGCCTATCGCCTGATGCTGGCCTGAACCTTACTCGACCGTGACGATCTTGTAGCGCTCGCCGGCGACCAGCGTGTCGCCCGGATAGAGGTTGTTGAGGATGTAGAACAGGTCCGTGCCGCGGCTGAGCCCGCTCATGCGACGCGCCAGCGAATCCGCCGTGTCGACGGACCCGGCCGTCACCGTGCGCACCACCAGCTTCTTGACGAGGCCGAGGTCCTTGGCCGTCGCCGCGCGGAAACTCTTCAGCGTCGCGTCCGCCGCCTTGGCGAAGGCCGCGCTGTCGAACTTGGCGGCAAAGATGAAGCGATAGACCCGGCCCTCGTGGCGCACCACGGCGACACGGAAGCTCCAGTCCTGCGTCATGGCAACGCCAGTCGCCATCTCGTAGCCGTTGGCGCTCTCGCGCTTGACCGTCTGCGGCTGCAGCCCGGCGATCCAGCCGGACTTGAGATAGGCCTCGAGCCCCATCGAAGCGGGCACCTCGGCGCTGTCGAAACGCACGGCCTCGCCTTCACCGGCAACGCCGACTACAGCGCCCTTCGAGATCTGGAGGGTGTAGTTCGACGGCACCTCGAAGGTGAACTTGAGCGCCGGATTGACGTAGCGCCGCCCCGAGATCGCACCCTGCGCCGGGCTATCGCCGAAGGACAGCCCTTCGATGCCGGCCATGTAGCCGGCGCGATCCGTCTCGCCGAGCCCAGGTGCACCGAAGAAGGCGCGCGCCGTCTCGACCGCCTTCTGGATGCGGTCGGGCGTCGAGGGGTGCGAGGACAGGAAGTCATCATCCTGGCCGGCGTCGCCGGCGGAGAAATGCGCGAAGCGGCCCATGGCCCCGAGGAAGCGCGCTGCCGCATGGGGATCGAACCCCGCCTGGCCGGCAGTGAGGATGCCCTCCTTGTCGGCCGCCAGTTCCTGCTGCTGGCTGAAGGCCGCCAGCGACATCTTGGAGCGGTTGGACGCCTGATCCGTCGCCGTATCGGCCCCAAACACGCCCGACACCACCTTGTCGACGATCTCGTTGGTGCGCGCCCGGTTGGTACGGGCCCGCGCATGCTTGAGCGTCACGTGGGCGATCTCGTGCGCGAGCACGGCCGCGATCTCCGAGGTGTCCGAGGCGAGCGCGAGGATCCCGCGCGTCACGTAGACATAGCCGCCCGGCAGCGCGAAGGCATTGACCTCGGCCGTATCGAGGATGGTGACGGTGAACTTCTGGTTGGGCTGGTCGGCGGCCGCGAGCAGGCGGCCCACGATCCTCGCGATCATGATCTCGGCCTGGCGGTCCGAGTAGATGCCGCCATAGGAAGCAACGATGCGCGGATGCTCGCGCGCGCCGATCGCATCTTCCTCAGGATCGTCCGAGGGGGCGGTGATGGGCGGCACGTTCTGGCCCCCGGTCCGGCTGGGGGTAACGCCGGGCAGGCTGGTGCATCCGGCCAGCAGGACAAGCAGTCCCGCGCCGAGCGTCTTTCCGAACGCCTTGCTCATCGGCTTGGTGCTCATGGAGCGCGCAAAACCTCTATCTGCTCGGGATGGGTGATCTCAACGCGCGGTCCGTCGTTCTCATCCACCCAGCCTCTGATCCGTACCAACGCGCCATCGAGCCTCAGCGGATCAAGTCCGCCCCGCGAAAACAGTTGCAACGCCGCCTTGTCGATCACGGCGGTGAAATCCTCTTTCCACGATCGGCCAAAGTTGAGGTAGACGCGCCCCTGTGCCTCATCGGCCATGAGCACCCGACCTTCAACCAGCTCGTAGCGGCCCGCACGCCCGGCGAAATCTGCCGGCCGGCCCGCCCGCCGCACGAAATAGTAGGGATCGGCCCAGATGCCAAGTTTCATCAGCCGTGCCTGTGTCTCTACTGCCAGCAACTGTGGCACGCACGCACGGTTATCCGGGAAGGAATAGACCCGCGCCCAGCCGTCGGCGACCATCTGCTGCTGCACCCACGTCTCGACCGGAGCGGTGATGAAGAGCTGGCCCAGCGTGCGCCCGTGCCGGTCCACCCGCTCGCCGCCATGGCGCACGACGACCTGCTTGCCGAGAACGAGCCGCTCCAGCGCTACCCGCGATTCCTCGGCCTTGGGCCAGGTCTCGAAGTCCTCGCGGCCCAGCGGCAGCTTGGGTGCCTGCGTCCCGATAAGCCGCACGACGATGTCCGAATCGAGCACGACGGTATCGCCGTCAGTCACCGACGCGACGCGGCCCCTGGGTCCGTCGACCAGGCCGTCGCAGGCGGCGACAGTCATCGGCATGGCAGCCAGCGCCACCGCCGCGGCAATTGTAAGCACTTCGCGAACAAGCAAAGACCGACCCCTAACGACGCGTGCCGTAACCTGCACGAAATTGCGGCGAAATTCCTCCCCGACCCGCCTCGGACCATGTCGATTCTTGCGCCCCGGGCCCGACCTCGTAGGATCACGGCGATTCTCTTGCCGGGCTGCAACACACGATGCTCGCCGAACTGTCCGTCCATGCCGCGAGCTACCGCGCGACGCCTCCGGCGTTCCGCCCGCACCTGCGTGATGCAGTGCGCTACTGGTCCCTCGGCCAGCGCCAGGGCCGGGCCTGGGCTCCGCACATGGCCCATGCCCGCAGCCTCATCGACACCACGATCGACGACTTCGCAGTCCGGCGAGCGATCGTCGTGCTGGGGTCGGGGCCGCTCTACGATATTCCGCTCGAGTCGCTGGCCCGCACCTTCCGGCGCGTAATCCTCGTCGACCGCGCGCATCTCTCCACCATCACGCCACGCCTCGCGCGCTATGGGAACATCGAACTGCAGTGGCGCGACCTCGGCCATGCCGGCTGCCCGGCCCCGCTCGGCTTCCTCGCCGAGATCCCCGATCTCGACTGGGTCATCTCGGCCAATGTGGTCAGCGCGCTTGCCACGCAAGCGGGAAGCGACGGGGCACGGATCGTGTCGGGCCATCTCGAGCAGCTGGCCGCCCTGCCCTGTCCGGTGACACTCGTCACCGATCTCGACTACCGCGTGTTCAACCGCCATGGCGTCGTGCTCGACAGCGCTGACCTGCTGCATGGCTGGCGCGTGCCGAGATCGGGCCTGCGCTGGAAATGGGAGGTGGCCCCATTCGGCGAATTCGCCCGTCACACGCGCCGCGTCCACTACGTGGCGGCCTGGCCGGACTGGCGGCAAGCACAGATCTGAACTGTCGGGGAATGCGCTGGGCCAGAAACAACAGCGGGAGGGCTGGCTTTCGCCGGTCCTCCCGCCGCTTTGCAATCTGAGACTTCCCTTTCGAGTAGCATCTGATCACTTCCAGTAAACGCCGTCGCGAAGGGATGGTTCCGTGCGATCGCGTTTTTTCTTGATCAGACGAGGCGGGCGTCGAGCGTGACGTTGATGGCGCCCAGCGCCTTCGAAACCGGGCAGTTCGCCTTGGCCTTCTCGGCAAGCTCGGTGAATTTGGCCGCGTCGATGCCGGGAACCTTCCCCTCGAGAGTGAGCGCGCTGCCGGTGATGCCGGTGCCCGGGATGAGTTCGACCGCTGCCGTCACCTTCAGGTTCTCCGCCGGCGTCCCGTTCTCGGCGAGATAGGCGCTGAGCTGCATGGCAAAGCAGCCGGAATGGGCTGCAGCGATCAGCTCCTCGGGATTGGTGCCCGAACGGCCCTCCTCGTCCTCGAAGCGCCCCTTGAAGGTATAGGGTAGTCCGCGGATGGCCCCGCTCTGTGACTCGAGGGTGCCGCCGCCCTCTTTCAGGGTGCCGCCCCAGTTCGCCGTGGCCGTGCGCTTCATGCTGCCTCTCCGTTGGCTCGAGTGAATGGCGCCGACCATAGCAACGAGCTTGCACCGGCAACAACAGGCCGGCTGCACCGTATCGCTCACAAGAAAGTTGACTGCCGATATCCAAATTTGTAGCGCTACGCCGATCGGAATGGCCTGGAGAGGTCACACCCTTGCGCGCGCAAGCATCCCAGCAGCGGAACGGCCTGGAGGACGGACGGTGAGCACTGCCGCGTCAGGTGCCGAGCGGCGTCCCGGCCTCGCCGAGACCAATGCCGGCCGCATGTCCTGGCTGCTCGTGGCGCTGGGACTGCTCGTGCTTGTCCTCCTCGCCAGCATCGCGGTCGGATCCAAGGACATTCCACTGCCGACGGTCATCGAGGCTTTATTTGCCTACAATGACAGCGACGACCACGCGATCATCATGGCCCTGCGCCTGCCGCGTACCGTGCTCGGGCTCCTAGTGGGCATGGCGCTCGGGCTCGCCGGCGCCCTGATCCAGGCGCTGACACGCAACCCGCTGGCCGATCCCGGCATCCTCGGCGTCAATGCCGGCGCCGCCTTCGCCGTCTCGGTGGGCGTGGGCCTGTTCGGCATCTCCACGATCCACCAGTACATCTGGTTCGCCTTCCTCGGGGCCATCGCTGCGACGGTTCTGGTCTATGCCATCGGCTCGGTCGGGCGCGGCGCGGCGACGCCGATCCGACTGACGCTTGCCGGCATCGCGATCGGCGCCGTGCTGGGCGGCATTACCTCCGGCCTCGCCCTCCTCGCCCCCGAAACCTTCGACCGGATGCGGTTCTGGAATGCCGGTTCGCTCGCCGTCGCAGGCATGGACACCGTCTATGTCATCGCCCCCTTCATCCTCTTCGGCATCGGCCTTGCCGCAGTCGTCGCCCGCCCCCTCAACGCCGTGGCGCTGGGCGACGACCTCGCCGCCGCGCTGGGCGCCAACATCGCCCGGATCCGGGCCGTGGTCATCGTTGCGGTGACGCTGCTCGCCGGTGCGGCGACCGCCGCGGCCGGGCCGATCGGCTTCGTCGGCCTGATGGTGCCGCATGTCGCCCGCTGGATCGTCGGGCCGGACCAGCGCTGGATCACCGCCTACACGATCGTCCTGGCGCCGATCCTGGTGCTCTCGGCCGACATCATTGGCCGCATCGTCATGCGCCCGGGCGAGTTGCAGGTCGGCATCGTGACCGCCTTCATCGGCGCTCCCGTCCTGATCCTCCTCGCCCGCCGACGGAAAGTGAGCGGGCTATGAGCGACACGCCGACGACCGGCATCGCCTTCGGGCGTCCGACGGGCATCGTGCGCCTGTTCGGCGAGCGCTTCTCGCAGCGGCTCGACCTCCGCACCCTCACCATTTGTGGTGTCCTCCTGGTACTCGCCGTCGCCGTCGCTGTGCTGACGCTCGCGAGCGGCGAGTACCAGATCCCGGTCGATCAGGTCATCGGCGCACTGTTTGGCCAGGCCTCGGCCAAGCTTCACATGGTGGTGGTCGAGTGGCGCCTGCCGCGCACCCTGCTGGCGCTGATCATGGGCGCAGCACTTGGCGTCTCGGGCGCGATCTTCCAGTCGCTGACGCGCAACCCGCTGGGGAGCCCCGACGTGATCGGCTTCAATGCCGGTGCCTATACGGGCGCCCTGGTCATCATCACCATGACCGGCGGTGGCTTCGTTGCCGTGGCTGGTGGAGCGCTCGCCGGCGGCATCCTCACCGCCCTTGCCGTCTACCTGCTCGCCTGGCGCGGCGGCGTGCAGGGCTTCCGGCTGATCATCGTCGGCATCGGCGTCAGCGCCATGCTGACCTCGCTCAACACCTGGATGCTGATGCGCGCCCAACTGGAGGTCGCGATGGCGGCCGCTACCTGGGGCGCAGGCTCGCTCAACGGGCTCGGCCTTGATCGGCTGCTGCAGGTCTCGGTGATCCTCGCCCTTCTCCTGCCATGTGCGCTGATCCTGTCGCGCCCGATGCATCAGCTCGAGATGGGCGACGACGCGGCACGGGCCCTCGGCGTCAACGCCGAAGGAACGCGGCTCGGCCTAACCGTCGTGGGCGTCGCACTCACCGCGACCGTTACGGCCGCTGCCGGTCCGATCATGTTCGTCGCGCTGTCGGCGCCGCAGATTGCGCGGCGCCTCAGCGGTTCGGCGGGGGTCGCGCTGCTGCCGTCTGCGTGCATGGGGGCACTGCTGCTGGCCGCAGCCGACTTCCTCGCCCAACGGGCTTTTGCTCCCACCCAACTGCCCGTCGGCATCGTCACCGTATGCATCGGCGGGCTCTACTTCGCCTGCCTCCTGATGCGCGAGGCCCGCCGCTGAGATGGCCGAGATGAATGAGCACGACCCCGAACGCACTACGACGAGCCGGCTCAGCGCCCGCGACATCACCATCGGCTACGACCGGCGGATAATCGCCGAGCACCTCAACGTCGCGATCCCCGACCAGTCCTTCACCGTGATCGTCGGGCCCAATGCCTGCGGCAAGTCCACCCTGCTTCGCGCACTCGCCCGGCTGCTCAAGCCAACCGCCGGCGAAGTGCTGCTCGACGGCAAGACCATCCACGGCCACCCGGCCCGTGAGGTGGCCCGCACGCTCGGTCTGCTGCCCCAGACCTCGATCGCACCCGACGGCATCACCGTCGCCGACCTCGTTGCTCGCGGCCGCTACCCGCACCAGAAGCTGATCCGCCAGTGGTCCAGGGAAGATGAGGCTGCTGTCATCGAGGCCATGGCCGCAACCAAGGTGACGGGGTTTTCGCATCGGCTCGTGGACGAGCTCTCGGGCGGCCAGCGTCAGCGCGTCTGGGTCGCCATGGTGCTGGCGCAGCAGACCCCGATCCTCCTGCTCGACGAGCCCACCACCTTCCTCGACATCGCCCACCAGATCGAACTGCTCGAGTTGCTGCGCGAGCTCAACCGCGGCAAGGGCCAGACGGTGGTTGCGGTGCTGCACGATCTCAACCATGCCTGCCGCTATGCCAGCCACCTCATCGCCATGCGCGACGGGGCGGTCCTCGCCGAGGGTCGGCCGGCCGACATCGTAACCGCCGAACTGGTCGAGCAGGTCTTCGGCATCGCCTGCCTCGTCATCGAGGACCCCGTATCCCACACGCCGCTGATCGTTCCCAAGGGCGGCAACCTCCATCCCTTCGAGGAGCAGTTCAAATGAAGCTCACGCACCGCGCAGGCCTCGACGCCTTCGTCGCACAATACGGAGCCAGCTGATGCCGACCCTCACCCGCCGCGCCCTCGGCGTCCTCGCGCTTGCCTTCGCGCTGACGGGAGCACTCCCGGCTGCGGCGCAGGACGCCTTCCCGGTGACCCTCACCCATGTCTACGGAGAGACCACCATTCCGGCGCCCCCCCAGCGCATCGTGACCATCGGCTGGATGACGCAGGACGCCGTGCTGGCGCTGGGTCAGGTTCCCGTTGCCATCCCCGAGCAGAAATGGGGCGGTGACGAGAAGGGCGTCCTTCCCTGGGTGCGCAAGGCCATCGACAGGCTCGGCGGCCCCGAGCCCAAGATCATCAACTTCGACTCCGACATCCCCTATGAGGACGTGCTCGCGACCCAGCCCGAGCTGATCCTCGCCCCCTATAGCGGCGTCACCCAGGAACAGTACGACCGGCTCTCGGCCATTGCGCCCACCGTCGCCTATGCCAGCGCCGCCTGGGCCGCCTCGTGGCAGGATGTGACGCTGATCGCCGGCAAGGCCCTGGGCAAATCGGCCGAGGCACAGGCGCTGATCGACGCAACGAGCGCAAAGCTCGCCGAGGCCGCCAGCGCGCATCCCGAGTTCGCCGGCAAGACCTTCACCTTCGGCTCGCTCTGGGTCGGGGAAGCGGGGATGAACGTCTATTCCAAGACCGATCCGCGCGTGTACCTGCTCGAAGAGCTCGGCCTAAAGGCCTCGGCGGGCGTCGAGGAACTGTCCAAGCAGCCCGGCTACTATTTCACGGTGAGCTACGAGAACCTCGCGACCCTCGATGCCGACGTGGCCATCACCCTCGATGAGGGCGATGCGGCCTCCGACGCGCTCTACCAGAGCCCGCTGGTCCAGCGCTTCAAGCCCATCGCTGACGGCCGCCACGTGCGCATGACCGACAAGAGCTTCGTCATGGCGACCTCTGCGCCCAGTGCATTGTCGATCCCGTGGATGCTCGATCGCTTCATCCCCGAGCTTGCATCCAGGCTCAAGTAAGTTGACCCGAGGGCGGGTGCCCTCTATCGGGGGCACCCCATGCTGCGCGATTTCTTCCGATACTACCGCCCCTACAAGGGCTTGCTGATTCTCGATTTCGGCGCCGCCGTTGTTCTCGGCCTGCTCGAGCTCGCCTTCCCCTCGGCGGTGAAGACCTTCGTCGATCAGCTGCTGCCCAGCGCAAACTGGCCGATCATCTTCCTCGCGGCGGGCGGACTGCTGGCCGTCTACATCTTCAACACCATGCTGATGGGCGTGGTGAACTACTTCGGCCACGTGCTCGGCATCAGCATCGAGACCGACCTGCGCCGCCTCGCCTTCGCGCACCTCACCAAGCTCAGCTTCAGCTTTTACGACGTGAAGCAGACCGGCGAGCTCATCACCCACGTCACCAAGGACCTCGAGCAGATCGGCGAGGTGGCTCACCACGGGCCCGAGGACGTGCTGGTCGCCGTGATGACCTTCATCGGCGCGCTGATCCTGATGCTGACGCTCCACTGGCAGCTGGCGCTCATCACCTGCGCAATCGTGCCGGTCGTCACCTGGCTCGCCGCCGTCTACGGCTCGAAGCTGACGATCAACTGGCAGGAGCTCTTCGGCCGCGTCGGCAAGTTCAACACCCGTGTCTCAGAGAGCATGGGCGGCATCCGGGTCGTGAAGGCCTTCGCCAACGAGCACCACGAGCAGGCCCTGTTCGAGCGCGACAACGAGGGCTACCGCAAGACCAAACTCGACGCCTACCGCATGATGACCGCGTCGATCACGCTGAGTTACCTCTCCACGCGCCTGCTCCAGGTCGTGATCATGGTCGCCGGCACCTACTTCGTCGTCGATGGCACGCTGAGCTATGGCGGCTTTGTCGGCTTCCTGCTGCTCGTCGAGGTGTTCATGCGCCCGATCAACAAGATCACCGCCGTGCTCGAAAGCTATCCGCAAGGCTTTGCCGGCCTCAAGCGCTTCAATGACCTGATGGCCACCGCGCCCGATGTCGATGACCGGCCCGGCGCCGTGACGGTCGACACGTTCAAGGGCGACATCGTCTACCGCGATGCCGACTTCGCCTATTCGAACGGCGCGCGCGTCATCGAAAATCTCAACCTCACCATCCGCGCCGGCGAGACCATCGCGCTGGTCGGCCCGTCCGGCGCCGGCAAGACCACCATCTGTGCGCTGCTGCCGCGCTTCTATGAACTCACCGGCGGCTCCATCAGCATCGACGGCGTCGATATCCGCGACATGACGCAGGCCTCGCTCCGCGCCCAGATCGGCGTGGTGCAGCAGGACGTATTCCTGTTCGGCGGCACCGTGCGCGACAACATCGCCTACGGCCGGCTTGATGCCAGCGACGACGAGATCATGGACGCGGCCCGCCGGGCCCAACGCGAGAGCGTGATCGAAGGCCTGCCCGCCGGGCTCGACACTATCGTGGGCGAACGTGGCGTCAGGCTCTCGGGCGGGCAGAAGCAGCGCCTCGCCATCGCCCGCATGTTCCTCAAGAACCCGCCCATCCTGATCCTCGACGAGGCGACCTCGGCGCTCGACACGGCAACCGAGCAGCTGATCCAGGCCTCGCTGAGCGAACTCGCGAGGGGTCGCACCACGCTGATCATCGCCCACCGCCTCGCCACCATCCGCAATGCCGATCGCATCCTCGTCATCGACAAGGGCGGCGTCGTCGAGGAAGGGACCCACGCTCAGCTGCTCGACCGCGACGGCATCTATGCCGATCTGCAGCGCAGCCAGGAGTTCTACTCGACCGTCACCGCTGGCTGAGCCGGCGGCACTCTCAGGCCGTCCGCCCGAGCCCGAGCAGCACCTCGAGCTGAGGCCGCTGGGTCGCGAAGGTACCGTAGAGGACCACATCTCCCGCAATCGTGATCGGCGCGACGCGCACGCCCGTCCGTGCCTTGGCCTCCGCAACCACATCCAGAGCGGTCAGGACGCGTTCGGTGAATGCGATACCGCGTTCGTGCAGCCACGCCTTCAGCGCCCGGCAATCGGGGCAGGTCGGCGTGGAGTAGACGAGGAGGTCGGCGGGTGCAGCGGGAGAGGCCATTTCGAGGCTCCGGGGTTTCACTGCAGGTCCAGAGGCTCCAACGGTGGCAGGGTCAAGGGTGGCTTGAGCCGGGGGTGCCTTCCCACAGTTGGAAGAAGCAGCCCGATGGCCACGGTCGAGTTCGACGCCGACAACCCGGGGCGCTGGCTCTATCACTGCCAGAAGCTCTACCACATGATGACCGGCATGATGTCGGAGCTGATCCACGTCTGACAAAACGAAAGGGGCGCCGCGGCGCCCCTTCTTTCGGCGCGGCGTGGATCCCGCTGTGGTTCTACCTCAACCTATACCTGCAGCAGACTTTGCAGCTGTCGGCCCTCGCCAGCGGCCTGGCCCTGTTGGCGATGACCGTGACCATAATGGTGATCATGGTAGGCCTCTCCGGCAGGCTGATCGGCCGCTTCGGCATCAAGGCCAGCATGGTCGTGGGTCTCCTCGCCATGGGCGGCGCACTCGTCCTCCTCACGCGGCTTCCCGCCCACGGGAGCTACGCTGCGAACGTGCTGCCCGCCTCCCTGCTCGCAGCGCTCGGTATGGCGCTGGCTTACATCCCCGCGACCATGGCGGCGATGTCCTCCGCCGGGCCGGAAGAGACCGGCCTCGCCTCGGGCCTCGTGAACACGACCTACCAGGTCGGCTCGGCGGTGGGCCTGGCCGCCATGGTGGCGCTGGCCGCGGCGGCCGGGGCCGAAGGAGCGGACGGAGCGCATTTGACAGGCTTCCACGCCGCCTTCTCCGGGGCGGCCTGGGTCGCCTTCGCCGCCGCCGCACTGACCCTCATCCTCCTGCGCGGCACCCCTGCCGCCCGGGACGTTCCAATGGGCTGACCAAAGCACGAGGTTTGGGGGCGCCCGAGCGCTCCAAACCGGCCATCATCTGCAGGCCCCTTGACCTTACAACAATGGGAACCTCTAGACCCCTCCGGTGGGGGGATACATGGAACACCAGCCGACCATGGGGTCGACGCGAAGCTCGGTCCGCATTCGGACGCAGCTCGCCCAGGCCGCCCTTGCGACCCGGGAAGAGCGTGTGCGCCTGGGCCGGGCGACCGACGCGGTCCTTCGCAAGTCGGCGAACTGGCGCGTCGCCGGGCTGCCCCTCGTGGAGACACCACATTTCGCCCGCTACCGGACGGATCAGCATCGGCCCCGCTATGAACGCGCGCTGGATGCCCTGGGTAGCGGCCGTGCGTCGGCGACCGAGCTTGAGCTGGTTCGGGCGCTCAGTGCGGAGATCGCCTCATCCCGGTTCATTATCAGGGCGGACCAGATGCTGCTGTCAGGCGACATCAGGGAGGACCTCCTCCTCGATCGGGCGGAGTCCTTCGTGTGGGTCACGGTGCACCCGCTATCGGCGGTGGAGAGCGCGGAGCAGCGGCTTCCCCGAGCCATTCCCAGTCGCCGATTGTCTACCAGTTCCGGCTGGATCAGCCGATGCCGGCGCTTGTCGGTCGGGCGGGACGGCACGGGAAGTGGGACCTGCTGCTCCCCCGCAGGCTCCGCGTCACCGTCACCGCGACGCACCAGTATCGCCGGCTGACCGTCAGGGAAGCGGTGATCGGCACCTGACGGGCCCGACTATCATGACGGATCCGCCCGGGAGCGATCGGCCTGATACGCCTGCGCCGGTTCCGGCCAGGTGCTCCTGATGTAGTCGAGCACGGCGCTGATCTCGGCGTCGGTGAGCACACCCTCGTAGGCAGGCATGTCGCTCTCGTAGCCGGGTGACAGCGCTGCCGGCCCGAACTTGACGAGTGCGAACAGCTGGCGTCCGAATGGTGCCAGGTGTGGCCGGTCTCATCGTGCGGCGGCGCCGGCAGGCGGCCTGACGGCAAGCGCACCTTCCAGTCGGGCTGCCCCTCGAGGTTCACCCCGTGACAGCTGGCGCAGTTGTCGGCGTAAAGCGCGCGCCCGGCCTCCACGGTGCCGGAGCTTGTCGCGAAGAAATAGCCGAAACCTGAGGCCACTGCCGCAATCGCTACCGCCAGCGCGCCCACGAGGATCGGCTTCATTGTTCGAACCCTGTCAGAAAAACCGTCAAGCGCCCGACGTCGGCAGTGCGCGCATGCCACCACCCCGGTCCGACACGGCCCCTATCGGCCTCAACCGGGCCTCCAGCGCAAGCGACACGCCGTCACATGCACGCGCACGGGCCGCCGCATCGACGCCTTGGAAGGCCTGTCGGCAGCACCGCACCCCAACGGATGGTTTGCACCGGGCCCCGCTTTTGCTATGTGGCGTTGGAGTGGCCCCGTAGCTCAGCAGGATAGAGCACAGGATTCCTAATCCTGGGGTCGTGGGTTCGAATCCCGCCGGGGTCACCAACTGCATGTCAGGCCGCGCCGGCCCAAGCCGGCCATGCAAGGAGTTTGCGCCATGCCCATCGCCACCGTCACTCGTGTCGCAGTTGCGGCCACCCTCGCCGCCGTGCTCGGCGCCTGCTCGGTGGGCGGGGGCAAGACACTCTCCCCGGGCCTGACGACGCCGATGAACCAGCCCGGCGCGCAGCTCAATCGCGTCGAGGCCCTGTTCCTCCTCAACGATTTCCGCCGAAACCAGGGTGCCGTCGACGTCCGCGGCGACACACTGCTGGACAGCACCGCACAGTCGCTGGCGACCAACTACGCCAAGACCGGCGCCCAGCCCATCCTCCCACCCGGCGCAGTGGCGATGCGGCTCAGCGCCGGCTACACCACGTTTGCCGAGGTCTTCTCGGGCTGGCGCAACGTGCCCACCGACGCCTCGGCGCTCGCGGACCCGACCGCCAAGCGTGCTGGCCTCGGCGTCTCCTACGACCCCAACTCGACGCACGGCGTCTACTGGGTGCTCGTGCTTGACGACTGACGCCGAAATCCTCGATTGCCGCGGGCTCAAGTGCCCGCTGCCTGTGCTGAAGATGGAAAAGCGCTTGGGCCAGCTGTCGCCCGGCGCCAGTATCGTCGTGCTCGCGACCGACCCCATGGCCAAGGTCGATATCCCGCTCTACTGCCGGCAGAACGGGCATGACTGCGAGACCGGCGGCGAAGACGGGCTGCTGCGCTTTTCGATCGTCAAGGCCCGCTAGCGGCGGGTACCCTCAACTCCGATCGGCGGATGCAACCACCGCCGGAGCCCAGCTCGGCCGCGGCCGTGGCAGGGGAATGTCGACGATGATGCCGAGATCAGTCGCGGTGTAGACCTTGCCCTCGAGCTTGTCGGTCAGGTAGCTCGGCTGCCCATCGAGGCCCATCGGGAACTCCGCCTCACGCTCCGCCACATATTCCTTGGCTTCCTTGCCGCAGATGCGGGTTCGCATGTTGACCGGCGGCGCATTGACGTTGGCCAGTTGCACCACGTTCTGGCCGGTCCCATTCACGGCGCCGGAGAAGCCGCGCAGGAACAGCTCGGCCGCCATCTCGTTGCGCTCGCGCGCCGACGAGCCGCCGAGGACGACGGCAAGCATCGAGCGGCCGCCGCGGTCGACCGTAGCAACGATGTTGAGGCCCGACGCACAGACGTAACCCGTCTTCATGCCGGTGGTGCCAGGGAAATGCAGCAGCAGCCCATTGTTGGACTCGAGCTTGGCATTGCCCAGCCGGACCGCTTCCGTGTCGAACAGGTCGGAATACTCGGGAAAGTCGCGGCGGATGATCAGCGCCAGGATGGCGAGATCGCGGGCCGAGGTCACCTGTGCATCAGCATGCAGGCCATGCGGATTGACGAAGTGGGTGGCGCTCATCCCCATGGCCGCCGCCATCTGGTTCATCTCCAGCACGAACTCGGGCGCCGAGCCGGAGATCGCCTCGGCGATGGCTATCGCGATGTCATTGGCCGATTTCACCACGAGGATGTAGAGCGCGTCGCGCAGCGTGATGGAGGAGCCGACCTTGAGGCCGGACTTCGATGGCGCCTGGTTCCAGGCGTTCTTGGAGATCTTGATCGGGTCATCGAGCGAGATGCGGCCGGCCTTGATCGCGGCGAAAGCCACATAGGCCGTCATCAGCTTGGTCAGCGAGGCTGGATGCCACGGCTGCCCGGCCTCCTCGGCATAAAGCACTTCATAGGTCTGCGCATCGACCAGCAGCACCGGATTGGCCCAGGCCGGGCCGATGCTGACCAGCGTGAAGACGATCGTGAGGCAGGCGGCTACACGCCGGCGGAGCAAGGCGAGCAAGACGCCTCCCATCACTAGTATTGTCGGAGCCCGCTCGGGTTCTAGCAACGCGCCCTGCGTCGCTCAACCGCTGTGGAAGGCTGTCAAAGGGTTTTGAACTGGCAGTGGACTTCTAGGTCAAATCCGGCAGATTTCGGGCGCTCGCCCAGCGGTGGAAAAGCGTGCGCCGCGGCTCCGGCAATCGCGCCTCGAGCATTTCGAGCGAAGCGATGCCGTCGACGCGGAAACTGCGGAAGTCCTGACGCAGCGTGCACCAGGCGGCGAGCGTCTGGTGGCCCTCGAAATAACCGAGCGCCAGGGGGTAGATCGTGCGCTCGGTGGTGGCGCCCGATTTGTCGCGATAGCCCATCCAGAGCTGCCGTTCGAGCCGCAGGGCACGGCGTATCTGCCCCAGCGGATTGTCGCCGTCCACTTCGCGCGGCGGGATGACGAACAGCCCGATCGACTGCATCTCGTCGCGCCGCGGCTTCGGCAGCACGGCCTCGATCTTGGCGCTGGCGTCGCGGGCCGTGAGAGCCATCTCGCTGTCCGGCCCGTAGATGAGGCCGCGCAGCCCGAGGACCAGCGCCTCGAGTTCCTCGTCGGTGAACATGAGCGGGGGCAGGAAATGCTCGGCCCTGAGCTGGAAGCCGACGCCCGCTTCACCGTCGATGGCCGCCCCCATCGACTTCAGCGTCTCGATATCGCGATAGACAGAGCGCAGCGACACGCCCATCTCGTCGGCCAGCACCTGCCCGGCGATCGGACGCCGACGACGACGCAGGGCCTGCAGCAGGTTGAGCAGTCGTTCCGAGCGCTTGGCCATGCCGTCACACCCCTGCTGACAGAATCGGGTGCCACCCGGCGCTAGGCTCCAGCCACACCAAACGCAGGAGAGACGAAATGACGACCATCGTGACCATCCTCACCGAAGGCTTCGCCGACTGGGAAACCGCGCTGCTCAACGCCGCGGCCCATGCCTTCTACAAGGTGGAGACCCGCTTCGCGACCCCCGGCGGCAAGCCGGTGACCTCATCGGGCGGGATGACTGTGGCCGGCACGCTGGCGCTCGAGGACCTGAATGTCGCCGACTATGACGCCATCATCGTCAATGGCGGCACGATCTGGCAGTCGCCGGAAGCACCCGACCTGACCGCGCTGCTGACTGCTGCCAAGGCACAGGGCAAACTGATCGGGCTCATCTGCGACGGCACCGTGGCCGGCGCGCAGGCCGGGGTGCTCGACGGCATCCGCCACACGAGCAACGGCGCTGGCTATCTGGACTTCACCGGCTATGGCGGCGCATCGCTCTATCGCGACACGCCGGCAGCGGTGAGCGACGGCGGTGTCGTCACAGCCGCCGGCACCTCGCCAGTGAGCTTCATGGCTGCAGTGATGGAGGGCCTCGGCCTTGCCGACGACAACCTCAGCTTCTACGTCGGCATGCACGCCGCCCAGTTCGGCAAGGCGGCGTAGCCCTGCTCACACCGGCAGCATGAGCCGGGTTTGCCGCGAAACCTCCGCGACGAGCCCGGCATCGCCCGCATGGCGGGAGGCACGGATCACGAATGTGCCCGGCTCGACGATCCAGTGCTTGGCTTCCACGCGGTAGAAGGCGAAGGCGCGCGCGTCGAGTTCCAGCGTTATCCGCATCCGCTCGCCCGGCCCGAGGAACACCTTCTCGAAGCCCTTTAGCTCCTTGTCCGGGCGCGGCACCGAGGCCTCGCGGTCGGAGACATAGACCTGCACCACCTCGGAGCCGGGCCGTTGCCCGGTATTGGCGACAGTCACGGAGACAGCCACCCGCCCGTCGCTCTCGAAGGCGCTGTCGTCGATGGAGATGTCCGAGATTTCGAAGCTCGTGTAGCCAAGCCCGAAGCCGAAGGGGAACAGCGGCGCAACGCCGTGGCTGTCGTAGTGGCGATAGCCGATGAACACGCCCTCCTCGTAGCGGACCTTGCCGTCCATCCCCGGATAGACTTCGCGGTCCTGCGAGTTGGTCGGATTGTCGGCCCATTTGACCGGAAAGGTCTGCGGCAGGCGGCCGCCGGGCTCCGCCGCGCCGGTCAGCACATCGGCGATGGAATTGCCCGCTTCCTGGCCCGGATACCAGGCCTCGACCACCGCCGCGACTTCGCCGATCCACGGCATCTCCACCGGGCCGCCGGTCTGGAGCACCACTACCGTCCGCGGGTTCACAGCCGCGACGGCGCGCACCAGTTCGTCCTGCCGTCCGGGGAGGATAATCGAGGCGAGGTCGCTGCCTTCCGTATCCCATTCACCGTTGCGGCCGACGAAGACGAGCGCCGTCCCGGCCTCGCGCGCTACGGCCACCGCTTCGGCGATCTCGGCGTCACCAAGAGGCCTGCCGATACCGACATGGAGCGCTGAGAAACCGAGGATACGCGGCGGCTTGCGCACGAACTCGACCACGACCTCGTACTCGCGCCCGGCCTCCAGGTCGACCTGGCCGACGACCTCGTCGCAGCCTTCCTCGAAATAGGTCCGCCCCGGCTCCCACGCCCCGGCCGAGGCGTCGGCGACGAGCACGCCTTCGACCAGAACGCGGGCATAGCCGGCCGCATAGACACCGATATTGTGCATGCCGGTAGCCGTCGGCGTGAACGTGCCGCGCAGCCGGGCCGAAAAGTTCGTGAGGTCGACCACGCCTCCCGGCGGAGCGAACCACATCACCTCGCCGCCACCCAGCCGCTCGGTGAAGACCGGCGTACCGCTGAAGTCGGGATTGTTGAAGTACTCGACCTCGAGTCCACCCTCGAGCGCCGGCTCGAACCGGTTGTTGCGGGTGCCTTCGGCAAAGCTCAGCCGATCCTCGCCGAGGGCGGCGACAAGCCCGTCCCACGGCGAGATCCGGTAGTGCGGGTTGAGCTGGGCGGAGCCGCCACCCATGATCTGCGCCACCTTGGCGTTGGGCCCGATGACGGCGACCTTGCCGTTGCCCGTCAGCGGCAGCAGACTGCCCTCGTTCTTGAGCAGCACGGCCCCTTCGGCGCCGGCGCGTCGGATCAGTGCGCGGTGCTCGGCGCGATCGTCCGCCCGCTCCTCGAACGCGCTGTGATCGTCGAGCGCCCCTGTTCGCTCCATGAGCCTCAGGATGTTGAGGGCGCGTGTGCGCACCGTATCGCGCGAAACCTCGCCCGCCTCGACAGCCGCAACAAGCTTGTCGCCGCGATCCCGGGTCGGGCCCGGCATCTCGAGGTCGAGCCCGGCATTCACGGTCGGCGCGGTGGAGTGCGAACCGAACCAGTCCGACATCACCACGCCGTCATAGTGCCACTCGCGCCGCAGAACGTCGTCGAGCAGCCACGGGTTCTCGCTGGTATAGGTGCCGTTGAGCTTGTTGTACGAACTCATGATGGCCCAGGTGCCGGCCTTCTTCACCGCCCATTCGAAGGGCATGAGATAGAGTTCGCGCAGCGCCCGCTCATCGACCTCGGAGCTGATCGTGGTGCGCTCGATCTCGGACTCGTTGCCGACAAAGTGCTTGATCGTCGCCGAGACGCGCTGGCTCTGCAGCCCCTCGATATAGGCGACGGCGAGGCTGGCGGTGAGGAACGGATCCTCTGAATAGCACTCGAAATTGCGCCCGTTGCTGACCGTGCGGTGGAGGTTCACCGTGGGCGCAAGACTCACATGTGCGCCCTTCGACTTCACCTCCTCGGCAAGTGCCACACCCACCTCGTGGAGGAGCCTCACGTTCCAGCTCGCCCCCAGCGCGATGCCCACCGGGAAGGCCGCCGACTTGACCCCGCCGATCAGCGAGCCGCCACCGCGCGCCCCATTGGGACCGTCGGTGACGCGCAGCTTGCCGATGCCCAGTCGCGCGATCGCGGGAAGCGACCAGAAATCCTCTCCCGAAAGCAGGCTCACCTGCTCCGCGAGCGTCATCTGGTCCACAAGCTCTTCGATGCGCGATGTCATGGTCTCGTCTCTCCCCGCAGCCCGACGGCCACATCCGGATGCACCCCTAGGCACAAACGGTAACTGCGTCTATATTCGTAACCAACGAATTCCTTCGGAAAGGTACTCCAATGGCACTCGGTTCCCCGGCAAAAGTCGAGACCTGCAACGCCATGGGCGACATTCTCAACCGCATCGGCGACAAGTGGAGCGTGATGATCGTGGGTTATCTTACCCGCAAGACCATGCGCTTCAACGAGTTGCGCAACGAGATCGGCGGCATTTCGCAGCGCATGCTCACCCTCACGCTGCGCAATCTCGAGCGCGACGGACTGGTGACGCGCACGGTGTTCCCCGAGATCCCCCCGCGCGTCGAATATCAACTGACCGATCTCGGCCGCACGCTGACCCAGCCGCTGAATGCGCTGTGGGACTGGGCGTCCGAGCACCAGCATGATGTCGCCAATGCCCGCCGGCGCTACGACGATCAGCACGGCAGCGCCGCCGAGGGGCTTACGCCAGAGCGTCGTTACGCTGGCGCCGTACGGTGACCCATGCGGGCGACGCGGACCAGCCTCGCCCGTGATCTGACCGCCATCGGCCTTACCGACGGCGATGCCGTGCTCGTTCACGCGGCGCTGCGCAGGGTTGGCCCGATCGTCGGCGGGCCGGACATGATCGTTGACGCCATGCGCGACGTCATCGGCTCGGCCGGGACGATCCTCGGCTATTGCGACTGGCAGCTCGAGGATGAGGACCGCGACGACCTCACGCTTCGCAAGCACATCCCGCCCTTCGATCCCGCGCGGTCACGAGCGGCGCGCGACAACGGGTACTGGCCGGAACTCCTCCGCACCACACCCGGCGCGCGGCGCAGCGCCAACCCCGGCGCCTCGATGGCGGCACTCGGCGGCGAAGCCGAGTGGTTCACTGCAGACCATGCGCTGGACTATGGCTACGGCCCGCAATCGCCGCTCGGCAAGCTGGTGGAAGCACAGGGCAAAGTGCTGATGCTGGGCGCTCCGCTCGACGCGATGACACTGCTGCACCACGCCGAGCATCTCGCCGATTTCCCGGAGAAGCGCATCAAGCGCTACGAGACCCCGATCATCGTCGATGGCGCGACCGTCTGGCGCTGGTTCGAGGAGTTCGACACCTCGGACCCACCCGGCGGCCTGCCCGACGACTATTTCGCCACCATCGTCACCGAGTTCCTCGCCACCGGCCGCGGCAGGCGCGGCCGGATCGGCGAGGCGGAGTCGGTGCTCGTGCCCGCGAGCGAGATCGTGGCGTTCGCGGTGGACTGGCTGGAGCGCTGGGGCGCGACCCGCTACGCGGGACGGGCTGGCTAGACCAGCGCCTTGATCTCCTTCTTCCGCCACCAGCCGAAATAGTAGGTGGCCTGGAAAGTGAGCAGCGCCGTAAAGCTGAGGCAGTAGGCGATCCACACGCCGTCGAGCCCCATGGTCTGGCTGAGGATCAGCGCCGCCGGCACTTCGACGAGAATGATCGCCGCCAGCGACAGCAGCATCGGGATCCACACATCGCCCGAGGCGCGCATCACCGCAGAGAAGATCGAACCCCAGCCAAAGAACAGGCAGCTCCACAAGACGATGTGCAGCAGGCGCTCGGTGAGTTCGACCACCTGTTGCTCGGTGATGAACAGCCGCACGATGTGCTCGGAGAAGAGGTACGCCAGCACCACCAGCGCGCCGGTGAACACCAGGTTGATCACCGCCGCGGTGCGCGTCACGTGCTCGACCTCGTCGAAGCGCCGCGCCCCGATGGCCTGGGCCGCGAAGATCGCCGAGGCGATGCCGATCGACATGGCCGGGAACTGCACATAGCTCAGCACCTGGTTCACCGCCCCGAAAGCCGCCGTGGCGTCCGAGCCGAAGCGGTTGATGATGCCGACGATGACGATGGCCGAAATCGACGACACGACCATGGCGACGCCCGCCGGGATGCCGAGCTTGAGGATGAGCCCGAGCAGCTTCACGTCCACCTTGAGATTGCGGATCAGCTCGGCATCGGGCGCCATCGGGCTCTTGCGTGCATTGAGGTAGAAATAGAGGAAAATCAGGACGACGACGAAGCCGGCGATGAAGGCCACTGCGGCCGACAGTACGCCGATCTGCGGCAGCCCGAACCAGCCCTGGATCAGCGCCGGCGTCACGACGAGCCCCACCCCGATCGAGAAGAACAGCGTCAGCAGCGGCGTGATCGTGTCACCCACGCCACGCAGCATCGAGGTGACGAGCAGGAAGATGAAGAAGCCCGGCATGCCGATGAGGACGATGCGGCCATAGGCCGTCGCATCCGCGACGATGTCGGCGGGTGCGCCGAGCAGCTCCATCAGGTTGCGGGCGAAGATGCCGCCCAGCACGGCTACGACGAGGCCCATGAGGAAGCCGACGGTGAGCGTCGTCCCGGTCACCTGCTTGATCTTCTGGAGGTTTTTTGCCCCCCAGGCCTGTCCGATCAGGATCGAGGCGCCCGAGGCAAGCCCGATCACGAACGAGATGAGAAAGATCATGATCGGGAAAAAGACTGACACTGCGGCCAGCGCGTCCACGCCGATCATCTGGCCGATATAGATATTGTTGATGGTCCCCGACAGCGACTGCAGGATGTTGCTCAACATCAGCGGCAGCAGGAAGACGAGGAAGCGCCGCCACAGCGGCTTGGTAGGATCGATCATCCGGAACTCCGAAACCCGTAAAATATGCCTGGGCGTTGGCCCCAATGGCCAGTCGACCGGTCGATGACCGGTTCGGCGGGCGGGCCTCTTCACATCTTGGGAAAGATGCAGGCGGGTCGGAGCACGGTGGGGAAACGCACGTAGGCTGTTTACCGCCGCGCCGCTGCGCCGGTCAACCACGCTGAGCCGCTTGAAAACATAGGCGCTTCCAATCATTGCCGATGATCGGACCCATCACCAAGTCTCATCGCCGAATCCCGCCACGATGGGCTAGTGTCCCGGCCATGCATGCCCCCGCCCCCTACGACGCCCGGGCCCAGTTCTGGCTCGGCATCCGCCTGTTCTTCCCCGTCGCGATCTCCATTGCCGCCTATGGCGTGGTCTGGGGCGTGCTCGCCGGCCAGGCCGGGCTGAGCGTGCTCGAGGTCGCACTGATGAGCGGGCTCGTCTTCGCCGGCGCCAGCCAGTTCGTCGCCCTCGACATGTGGACGCCGGGCAGCCTGCCGGTCCTTTCCATCATCATCGCCACCGCTATCGTCAACCTGCGCATGGTGCTGATGTCGGCGACGCTCCGCCCCCTCGTCGGCCACCTGCCGCTGCCGCGGGCACTGGGCACCATGTTCTTCGTCTCCGACGAGCAATGGGCCATGACCATGGCGGAGGTCCGCAAGGGCAATGCCAGTGTCGCCTTCTTCCTCGGCACCGGTGTCCTCAGCTGGTTCGCCTGGATGGCCTCGACCCTCGTCGGCCGTGTTCTGGGCGCCTTCATCGACGACCCTGCGCGCTACGGGCTCGATTTCGCCTTCACCGCCACCTTCCTCGCCCTGCTCTTCGGCATGTGGCGCGGTCGCGGCGACCTCATTCCATGGCTGGTCGCGGCACTCGCTGCCATCGTCAGCTCGCGCCTCATCGAGGGCAACTGGTACATCATCGTCGGCGGCCTCGTCGGAAGTTTCGCCGGCGCCCTGATCGAGACGGCAAAGGAGCGCCGCCATGTCGCTTGAGGCGCTGATCACCATCCTCGGCATGGCCGCCGTGACCTATGCCATCCGTGCCGGCGGCCTGCTGCTGGCCAACCGCCTGCCCACGACCGGGTTCGTTGCCAGCTGGCTGAAGCATGTGCCTGGCGCCGTCCTCGCCTCGTTGGTGGCCCCGGCGGTGCTGACCGGCGGACCGGCGGAAGCCATCGCCGCCGCGGCGACGGCGCTGATCTACTTCGTCACCCGCAACCTCTTCGCCACCATGGCCGGCGGCGTCCTCGCCGTCTATCTCGCCCGGTTGGCGCTAGGCGGCTGACGGGAACGGCGGCGCCGGCTTGCTCGTTGAGGTGACGAGCAAGGAGGTCACCATGCAGACCATCTCCGGACTGTTCGACACCTACGAGCACGCCACGGCGGCCGTGCACGCGTTGCACGATGCCGGGATCGCCCATGCCGATATCAACTTCGTCGCCAATACGCCGGCCGACTTCCAGTCCGACAATGTCGGCGAAGGCGCAACCACCGGCGCTGAGGTCGGCGCGGGTCTCGGCGCCGCCGGCGGACTCCTCGCCGGCCTCGGCGTCCTCGCTATACCCGGCGTTGGCCCCGTCATTGCCAGCGGCTGGCTCTTTGCCACGGCCATAGGCGCACTGGCTGGCGCCGGGATTGGCGCGGCTACAGGCGGACTTGTCGGCGCGCTGACACACGCCGGCGTCACCGAGGCTGATGCGCAATTGCTGGCCGAAGGGGTGAGGCGCGGCGGCGCCATCGTCACCGCGCGCGTCGACGAAGCCCATGCCGGCCCCGCCATCGCCATCCTGCGTCACGCCGAGGGAATCGACACCGCTGCGCATCCGCCCCGCCCCAATGACGAGGAGGAGCTCATCGAGCAGGTGGAGGAGATGTCGAGGCCCGAGAAGGTGGACACCACTCCCTACGTGCCGCCCATCCTCTGACCCGACCTGCGCCAGGGTTGCGCCTCACAAGCCGGAATGCTACGGCCTTGCCCGTCGCCCCTGTGGTGGAATTGGTAGACGCAGCGGACTCAAAATCCGCCGCCGCGAGGCATGTCGGTTCGAGTCCGACCGGGGGCACCACCACCTCTATACAGAGTATCCTGCACCTGCATGCGCCCGATCGAAGCGTAGCGGTGAAAAACAGGTGCCCAAAAGGGCCATGACATTTCCTCAGGCATCCCCATATCTACACTCGGGGCGAACATTGCCGAGGGGTTGCCGTGTTCAACAGCATCCAGACTATCGTCCAGCTCTCCCGTATCGTTGAGGGGGAAATGGAAGCCGCGCGCCTGCCGCCGTGGCTCTACAAGTCGGTCCAGCATTCCCAGATTCTGCTTGCCATCGCCTATGCGCAGCAGAAGGACCGCCCACTACATCTTCAACAGGCCTACAAACTTCTCGAAGACAATCTCGGGGTCGTCTCCGAAAAGGCCGCCAAGCGCTATATCCGCCAGCTGCTGGGCAAGGGCTACATTGTGGCCACGACCAGCAACCGCAGCCGTGCGGCCAAGGCACTGACAATTGCGGACTGGCTCCAGCCGGTGCTTGAGCAGGCGCTCTATCGCACCCTGATCAAGTACAAGGCCTGCCTCGACAGCATCGTGGTCCTGGCCCTTCCGTCCGACATCGAGGAGGAACCCGAAAATGCGTAACATCCTGCTGGGCGCCGGATTGGCCCTGCTCCTTGCCGGCCCGGCATCGGCTTCGGGCTGGCTGATGCCGTCCCCCGCGCCGACCGCGGGGTCGCCGGCCGCGGCACTCTGGTGGAACGCAAGTGCAGCCGGAGAGATGCTCTCCGGCGCTACTGCCGGCCACCCCGACTTTCAGTACGACTCGGGGATCGACCTGGGCGGCAGTCAACCGGAGTCATACGTCTTCAACGTGGGCGGCATTGATGATTTCTGGCGTGATCTGGATAAGATCACTGCAACACCTCCCAAAAAGATCGGACCAAAAGGTCTGACCCTGCCAGAGGTTATTACACCCAAGAAGCTCGATCAGATTACCTCCATGAAATCCGCCCAGAACGGGTGGATCGGGGTACTGACCGATGAAGCGTATTACCAGCCTGCCGTCGTCGTCGTTTACTAAGGGCGTCGCGGCCGCCCTGCTCTTCTCCGCAGCCTCGATCGTGGCGGTCAGCACCGCCGCGGTCACCCCCGCCAAGGCCGATGGCTGGGTAAACACCCAGTGCGTGGTGTTCCTCTCCAACCAGGGCCAGATCGCCGTGGTCAATGCCCGCACCTTCGAGGCCTGCCAGTCGGCCGGCAAGAAATGCGCCCAGGACGTCGGCATCTCCTGGACCAACATCACCTTCTACACCAACTGGGCGGCCGTGGCCTCGAACCCGTCCAACTACACCTGCACCCTGGCGTACTGACGAACGCCCTCGGGGCTGTGCTAACCGGCACGGCCCCGAGCGTGGCCTTCCGGCAGTTCACTCTCTGGAAACAGGCCATCCGGCGAGACCACGAATCCAGTCCTCGCGATCTCACGCCACGGCAGCCGAACGAGCTTGTCGCCGAGGACTACCCAGGGGGCATCAGTTCCATCGGGGCGATACCTGTTCGAATGCCAGGGCATGACGTGCAGGTAGAGATACTCCCTGTCACCGTCCTGTGTGTTGGTAAGGCGCCCGTCCTTCCATAGCCACGTTTCCGGCCACGGCCGGTCGTTCCACCACTTGAGCTTTCCGTTGCTCCAGGTGCTGTAGCGTTCGACGAACAGACATCGCCAGACGAGGCTTTGAACCGCTCTCAAGACAAAGCTGCCGGCCCTAAACACCCGTCGGTACGGCCCCTCGTCGAGGGTGAAGTTGGCAGCGTTCGGCGCGCGTTCCCGCCATTTCGGGATCAGCCGGTAACTCCTGCGCAGCCGGGGCGTGTTGCGGAACACGGCCAGGTGTCCGCTGACAATCAGCTCGTGCGTGGAGATCACGTCGTAACGCTGGAGCACCTCGTCGGTATAGAAGTGCCGGATCCGCCCGTAGAAGACGTCGATGTCGGCGAACCCGTAGCTGGCGTAGCCGGCGATCTCGGCCTCGAATGCATGGCCGTAGGCCGGCTTCAGGTCGCACAGCTTGTAGGCTATGTCGATGTGCGACAGGTCCAGCTCCGTGGCCTCGCCGATGCGCGCCAGCACCTGGGCCAGCGTCATCTTCACAAAGCGCACGTTTGGCGGGCGGTTCTCCGGAGGCTCCTGGTCGGTCACCAGCAACCAGTCGATGTCCGGGTTCCAGCGGCATGTTTCCATGGTGAAATTGATCCAGCGCGGCCACGGACCGAACCACGTCGAAATCAGGATCAATCGCTTCAAATACTGCTCCTGTCGCCGGCGCCAGGATCGTGCGCCGCCTATCTCGAAGTGCCGCCAGCTACGCCGGCGGTCATCTGCCGGTCAAGCGTGAAGACCCGCCTGGGAGCAGACGATTTTCTGAAAAGTGGCCGGGTCTGCCTAAGGGATGGGAAGGACCGACGGGCCTAGCGTGCCGCTGTCCTCACGCGATTCCGTCGAGCTTCAGGTAACGGAGCTCCTGTTGTCGTGAGGGACCATGGAACACCAGCTCCATCCGCTCGCCATCCATCACCTCCCCTTCTTCATCACCCCGCCCGGGTCCCCTGACCTGTTGTTCAACGGGGTCGTGTTCTTTCTCGTTGGTGTCGTGGTCCTCGTCGGCGTGTTGTACCTCCACCTCCATTCCCTGCCCGAACGCATGGCCCACCACCACAGCAAGGTGCAGATGGAGGTCGTGGCGGTGTTGTGCCTGATCGCGCTCTTCACCCACCAGCACATCTTCTGGATCATCGCGCTGCTGCTGGCCATGATCCAGATTCCCGACTGGTCGACGCCGTTCGTTTCGATCGCCCAGTCGCTCGAGAGAATCTCCATGCGTCAGCGCCCGATGAAGACGGTGGAATCTCCTCCGCGGATGGTACCCTCCGTCCCGGCTGCGAACCTGCCACCTCAGCCTGCTCCCACCATGACCAAGGCCGAGTAGGGCTGGCGCAACATGCTCGAGCTTCTGCTCTGCGCCTCGATCACGGTCCTCCCCGACTACCTCTTCAGGCGATACGTGCAAGGCAAGAGGATCGGGCATGAGATCACCATCTACTCGGTCTGGTATGAGCTCCGGTACGGCATCACCACCTGCCTGATCCTGACGATCTCGCTGATCACCATGATCTTCTACTTTCACCCCTCGACCAGCAGCGCCACGGCGATCTTCCGCACCATTTCGGTCTTGCCGGAGGGCGGCGGGCGGGTGGCCGAAGTCTATGTCGATGTAAATTCCAAGGTGAAGGCCGGCGACCTGCTGTTCAGGCTCGACAGTTCCCAGCAGGAAGCGGCGGTGCTTGAGGCCAAGAAGCGGCTTGCCGAGGTTGACGCCTCGTTCGACCTGGCCAAGACCGAGCTGGCAGCTGCCGACGCCAAGGTGCGCGAGGCCGAGAGCGACCTGCAGCAGGCGGTCGACGAGTACAACACGTTCAACAAGCTCAACAAGAGCGAGGCATCGTCTGTGTCCGCGCGCGAAGTTGAACGGCGCCAGCAGGTCATGCAGGGCCGACAGGCCTCGGTTGCCGCGGCCGAGGCCGCCAAGCAATCCGTCCAGGTGAGGCTCGATCACCTGTTGCCGGCGGAGCGTGCCACGGCCGAGGCCGGCCTGGATCAGGCTGAGGTCGCTCTCACCAAGACCGAGGTCCGGGCCGGAGTCGACGGGACTCTGCAACAGTTCTCGCTACGCAAAGGCGACGTGGTGAACCCTTTGCTCCGCCCGGCCGGCATCCTCGTTCCCACCGAAGCGGGGCGAGTGGCGCTTATTGCCGGCTTCGGGCAGATCGAATCCGAGATTATCAAGGTAGGCATGATCGGCGAGGCTACCTGCATCGCGCGTCCCTTCGTCATCATTCCCCTCGTGGTCACGGACGTGCAGTCGGTGATCGCGGGCGGTCAGTTGCGCCAGACCGACCAGGTGATCGACGTGCAGAGCACCGCCACGCCCGGCTCGATCACCACGTTCATGCGACCGCTATTCGAGGGACAGTCGCTGGGCATTCCGCCGGGAGGCACCTGCATCGCGAACGTCTACAGCAACAAGCATGACGAGCTGGAGAAGGTGCCGGCGGGATCGCCCGAATGGCTCTTCTACCACGCGATCGACGCAACGGCCCTCGTCCACGCCCTCATCCTGCGCATTCAGGCAGCCATGCTGCCGGTCCAGACGCTGGTGCTCAGCGGCGGCCACTAGGTCCGCGCGGTCCCAGCAGGCGCGGAGGCCGCGGTGGCACGAACCACCGCGGCCTCTTGCTTCGGGATGGACGGAGGAACGGCGCCCGGAGATCTGCCGGGCGCCGAGACGGGCTACTTCCGACCTGTGCTTGCCTTTGAGGCATTGTAGGCCTCGATATAGCCGCGCCCGACCGCGCGGACGGCGCGACCGATGTCGTCGTAGACATCGTCGGGCAGATTGGCGAACGACACGCGCACGCTCCAGTCGGGCGCCGCGAAGCCCCCACCGTTGAGCAGAACGATCGCGTGGTCCTCGGCCAGTCGCCGCACCAGATCGAGCGGATGGACGTGCTCCTTCAGCCACTCCACCATCTCTTCGCCGGCAACCCGGCGCAGCCAGAACTCGAAGTCGATCGTGCCGTAGTAGTAGGCGAAGTTCTGGTTGGGCTGCAGGTCGAGCGGCAGGCCCATGAGCAGCGAGGCAAGACGGTCCTCGCAGATCTTCATGCAGGCCTTCTGGTACACCTTGTCGGTGTCCATCAGCTCGGCGAGCGAGAACATCGTCATCATCACCTGCTGCGGCAGCGACAGGCCGGCAGTGTGGTTCAGCGCCACGTCGCGGCTGTCGGCCACGATGCGGTCGATGAACTTGAGGTTCTCGGGCTCCAGCGTGATGGCGATGTAGCGATCGTGCAGGGCCTGGCGCTCCCGCTCCCCAAGCTTGGCGATCCTGTCGTCGATGATGTTGCGCTCGTGGATCGCGATCACGCCCAGGCGCCAGCCGGTGCAGCCAAAATACTTGGAGTACGAATAGACCCCGATCGTATTGTAAGGCAGCTCGGCCATCAGCGAGCGGAAGTTCGGCACGAACGTGCCGTAGACATCGTCGGTGAGGATGATGAGGTCCGGTCGCTTGGTCTTCACGAACTCGACGAGCTTGGCCATGGTCGCGGGATCGATCGCCATGGACGTCGGGTTGCCGGGGTTGACCACGAAGAACGCCTTGATGCTCGGATCCTCGAGCTTGCGGATCTCCTCGTCGGAGTACTGGAAGCGGTTCTCCTGCAACGCCCGGATGTTCACCACGTCGAAGGCATAATCCTCGAGATGGGCGATCTCGACATAGGGCGTGAAGATGGGGGTGCCGAGCGCGATGCGATCGCCCTTCTTGAGGATGCGGTTCGCCATCAGCGACTTGAAGATGTAGCACATGGCCGCCGTGCCGCCTTCGACGGCATAAAGGTCGAACCAGCCGCCCGGAGGCTTGTCGTTGCACATCGCCCACATCAGGTAGCGATGGGCGATCTGCTCGGCATGGAAGAGCATCCGGTCGGGCACCGGATAGTTGTCGCCGATGATCGAGTCGGTAAGTTCGTGGACGAAGGCGTCGGCGTCGAAGCCGAGGCGCACGGTGGCATAGTCCACCATCTTGCGCAGGAACTCGGCGCCGGGTTGATCCTCGTGCTGATGCAGCCAGAGCTCGAAGCGTTCGGAGATGCCCTTCATCTGCGGCATTCCGGCGAGGCCGGCCACGGGATCATCCATGCTGCGGCGACACTCGGAGAGCGCAAAGCTCCCGAACAGGAAGAAGGCCTCACGCGGCTTGGTCGCCACCCAGTTGGGGTTGCCCCGGCCGGCATTGAGCAGGGTATTGGCTGATTTCTGCGCCGAGCTCTTGGCCAGCCGTATGAGCCCGTCCTTGATCTCGAAGGGGCTCATCTTGTCGAACTTGCGATAGTCGATATCTAACGTCGCCATAGGGAACTCCCGGATGGACATTGGATCCAGCCCGCTGCCGGCGATGAGGCACGGCGGGCACTCAAGATCAGTCCACCCTGGGGGCGACGAGCCGGGCGACAGGATGCCCGGGCAGCCGTCAGAACCTTAGTCTGGCACCTGAAAGCACTGCGAAACCGTCGTCGAAAGAGGCAACATCTTCGTCATACTCGTAGAGCCGCGCGCCGAGATAGAGTTCGGTCTGCAGGTAGTCGATGTTCTGCACGAACTGGGCACCGATCGATCGGCTCTCGCTGCCAGCGGCTGCGACGTCCTCGCCGATATAGGCGTCGACCGAGACAGCGGTCATGCCCCAGTCGAAGTACTCGGTCTGGTAGCCGACCTTGCCGTAGACATAGCGTGCGTCGGCATCGGAGGCATCGTTCTCCTCGACGGCGCCGGCAAGCGTGATGCTGATCCCCGACGGCGTGTGCAGAACCGAGATGGAGCCGTCGAGCAGAACCACGTCCTCGCCCGGCACCGATACAGCCGCTGCGCCGCCGACCTTGAAGTCGCCAAGCTCCTTCTCGTAGCGCGCTGCGACGTCCCAGACCGGGATATCGGTGATGGTCGGAACGATCTGAGTGCCCACCGAACCCGACAGGCTGAACCCCTCCCATGAAGGCGTATCGTAGCGCACCCGGGCCTTGCGTCCGGCGCCGTCGAAATCGCTGAACGCATCGTCGATGGCGACATCGGAAAGCGTGCCGTCGTCGAACCGGAACAGCAGGCCGCCGGCCATGTCGTTGACGTTCGCATAGCCGATCACGGTGGTGCCGGAATAGTCGACCTCGGCCGTTCCGTCGGACGCCATGCTGCCCTGGCCGAACCAGAACTTACCGTAGGTCTCGCTGGTGAAGTAGAGTTCCGCCTTGCGCAGCAGCGACGTGTCCCAGTCGAAATCGTCGATGTTGAGCTGGTTCACGTTGCCAGTGGCATAGGGGTTCCACTCGACTTCCCAGTTGCCGCCTAGTGTCAGGTCGTCGCTGATGGTTCCGAGCGCGCGGATACCGAAACGCGTCGATGAGTTGGAGTTGTCCACGGGGAAGAAGGTCAGTTCCTCGACGCCATCGTCGTAGAACAGGATGCCCTTGTCGATCTGGCCGTAGAACTCGGCCCAGTTCTTGTCGTCGCCGATCTTGAGGTCAGGGATAAGGTGCTCGGGCGGCGCTTCGGCCTCGACCACGCCGGCCTCTTGCTCGGTTGCCGTCGTTGCCGACTGGTCTGCCGCCATCGCCACCGGAGCTGGCAATCCGGCCAGAACCAACAAGGCCCAGTGCTTTCGCCTAATCCGCATCCGCCCCTCGCAACTTGCCCCGGCGATTGCGACTCCTCGCGAATCGGCAGCCGCCACAGATACGAGAACGCGATTTGCGCAGCTCGTCAAACTATATCCCTGCCGCGTACTCGGTGCCATTTAGTACATGCTCGATTCAGTGAACTATTTAGCGCCCGCTTTGTAGTTTCCCGCATAAGCCAGACAGTAAAGTATGCATAAAATAAGCGGACCAGCCTTTGCCGATAAATCAGAAGGGACAAGTATCTAGGCTGTAACTCCGCTGCTCGGCAGGCGCCTTCACAGCCGTTGCGGTGATTGCGTTCGTGGCGCGATTAACCAGGGCCATCGCTGCCTTCCCTTGGATCTTCCCGTGGAGGCACAAGTGCTCGAGTGGTTCGCAGACACCCTGCGCAAATACCCCGAGATCGCCATCTTCCTGTCGCTGGCGATTGGCTATTACTTCGGCAAATTCACCTTCAAGGGACTGGGCCTGGGCTCGGTCACCGCGACACTGATCGCCGCCGTCATCATCGGTCAGCTTGGCATCGAAATCTCCCCGCCTCTGAAGGCGACGGTATTCCTGATGTTCCTGTTCGCGGTCGGCTACGGCGTCGGACCGCAATTCGTGCGCGGTGTCGCCAAGGACGGCCTGCCACAAGCGATCTTCGCCGCAGTGGTCTGCGTATTCTGCCTGATCGTGCCGTGGCTGGTCGCGAAGGTCGCCGGCTACGACATGGGATCGGCTGCGGGCCTCTACGCCGGATCGCAGACCATCTCCGCTTCGATGGGCCTTGCCACGGACGCCATCAACCGCCTCGAACTGCCTGCGGACGAAACCAAGCGCCTGCTCGACGCGATGCCTGTGGCCTACGCGGTCACCTACATTTTCGGCACCGTCGGTTCGGCCATCGTGCTCGCCCTGCTCGGGCCCGCCCTGCTTCGCATCGACCTCGAGAAGGAATGCAAGAACTACGAGGAGCTGCACGGCGGCAAGAAGGAGATCGGTGGAGCCGGTACGGCCTGGCACCACTTCGAACTGCGCGCCTTCAAGGTACGCGAGGACGGCCTCGTGGTCGGCAAGACGGTAGCCGAGGCGGAGACCATCCTCCCCGGACAGCGCATCTACGTCGCCCGTATCCGTCGCAACGGCGAGATTGTCGAGGCAACGTCCGACATGGTGATCGAGGCCGGTGACGTGCTTGCCGTATCCGGGCGCCGCGAAACCCTCGTCGATCTCATCGGCGAGAAGGCCGATGAGGTCGATGACGGCGAACTGCTGGCCGTGCCGATCGAAGGCGTGGACGTCCTCGTCACCTCCAAGCAGGCCGACGGCAAGACCATCGAGGAGCTCAGCAAGTGGCCTGCCGCACGCGGCGTATTCCTGCGCAAGATCGTGCGGGGTGCGACAGCGACGGACATCCCGATCCTCGCCGACACCAGGATCAACCGGGGCGACATCCTGACCGTAGTCGGACGCACCCAGGACACTAACGCCATCGCCAAGGTGCTCGGCGTCGTCGACCGGCCGAGCGATGTCGCCGACGTGGCCTTCTTCAGCGCGGCGATCGTCGTCGGTGCGCTCGTCGGCTCGCTCGTCGCCAATGTCGGCGGCATCCCGCTGACCTTGAGCACCTCGGGCGGTGCGCTCATCGCCGGCATCGTGTTCGGCTGGCTGCGCTCGGTGCGTCCCAGCTTCGGCCGCATTCCGAGCTCGACCGTTTGGTTCATGAACTCGGTCGGCCTCAACATCTTCATCGCGGTGGTTGGCATCACGGCCGGGCCCAATTTCGTGGCGGGCCTGCAGAAGCTCGGCTTCGGCCTGTTCCTGTGGGGCATCGTCGCGACGACCATCCCGCTGATCCTCGCCATGTACGTGGGCAAGTACATCTTCAAGTTCCACCCGGCGATCCTGCTCGGCGCCTGCTCCGGCGCCCGCACGACCACCGCATCCCTCGGCATGATCAACGACCGCGCCAAGAGCCAGATCCCCGGCCTCGGCTACACCGTGACCTATGCCGTGGGGAACACGCTGCTGACGGTGTGGGGCATGGTCATCATCATGCTGATGAGCTAGCGGGCGGCCCGCGCCGCCCGCCTCTTCCAACCATCGAACCACGCATCGAGTCTCAGGATTGGACGGTATTCCAATGGCATCGGATCATCGCATCGACCACTTCTTCTCTATGCCGGCAGCCCGCGCCGACCGTTGGCGCGACCTGGTCGCCACCGCCAGGTCCTGGGCAGCGGGCAAGCCTGTCGCCGGGGAAGTCGAAGCCGCGCTCGACGAGCTCGGCCCGATGGAGGACTTCCACGCCTTCCCTGGCGGCAGGCTGATGTCGGCGCTGAGGGATCGGCTGCGCGGCGGCGATGCCACCGGGTTTTCCGACCTCGCCCGGCGCCTGTCGCTCGCCATTGCCACACGCTCGTTCAAGAGCGATCCATCCGAGTGGGACACGCCCAGCGATGGTGCCGAGACGGCAGCCGAACTGTTGCCCTCGGTCCTCGGCCGCACCGCCAAGCGGCCCTACTTCGAGATGCTCCTCGTTGCCCCGGGCGATGGCACGCGCGACGCTCACCGGATCGCCGAGATGCGCCGGCTTCGCCGTCCCGAAGATCGCTTCGTCTACGAGGTGGTGCCGGTCGGCAGCTTCGAGGACGCCTTCTGCGCCGCGATCATCAATCCCGACATCAATGCCGTGACCATCGTCGAGGGCTTCGCCTATGCCTCGCGCCACCCGGCGCCGATCCTGCGCGACGTGCTCTCCAATATGGGCCTCGACGAATCCATGGCGGACGATCCCGACCTGGCGCTGGCGCTGGCCAACGCGATCAAGCACGTGCGGCCGGAGCTCGACATCTACCTGCTGTCCGACCGTCGCGTCGAAATGCTGGCCGGAGATCCTCGAGCATCGGCGCTGCGGCGCGTTCTCTACGCCGTCGAGGAGCCACTGGAGCTCCATCTCTCGATCCTCGAGGGCATAGACGATCGCTTCGTCTCGCCCTTCTTCGACAATCTCAAGAAATACGCCCAGCGGCCCATCAGCACCTTCCACGCCCTGCCCATCGCCCGCGGCAAGTCGGTGTTCAAGTCCGACTGGATCCGCGACATGGGCGAGTTCTACGGCATCAACCTGTTCCTTGCCGAAAGCAGCGCCACGACCGGCGGCCTCGACAGCCTGCTCGAGCCCACCGGCAACATCAAACGCGCCCAGGACATGGCTGCCCGCGCCTTCGGCGCCGACCGGGTGTTCTTCGTCACCAACGGCACCAGCACCTCCAACAAGATGGTGCACCAGGCGCTGATCGCGCCGGGCGACATCGTCATCCTCGACCGCAACTGCCACAAGTCGCACCACTACGGGCTCGTGCTGGCCGGCGGCCAGCCGCTCTATGTCGAGGCCTTCCCGATGACGGAGTACTCGATGTACGGCGCCGTCCCGCTGTCGACGATCAAGAAGGCGCTGCTCGCGGCGAGGGATGAAGGCCGGCTCGACCGCGTCAAGATGCTGGACCTCACTAACTGCACCTTCGACGGACATATCTACAATGTCCGCCGGGTGATGGAGGAATGCCTCGCCATCAAGCCCGACCTCGTGTTCCTCTGGGATGAGGCCTGGTTCGGCTTTGCCCGCTTCTCGCCGATCCTGCGCCCCCGCACCGCGATGGGGGCCGCACAGGCCATCGAGGACTGGATCAGGGAGCCCGGCTCGCAGGAAGCCTATGCCCGCCAGCAGATCGAGCTCGGGCCCAATCCATCGGTCGAAAAGCTGCTCGCGACCCGACTGATCCCCGATCCCTCCAAGGTGCGGATCCGCGTTTACCAGACCAACTCGACCCACAAGTCGATGTCGGCCCTGCGTCAGGGTTCGATGGTGCTGGTCAAGGACGTGGAGTTCCACACGGTCGAAGCGCAGTTCAAGGAAGCCGTTTTCACGCATGCCTCCACCAGCCCCAACCAGCAGCTCATTGCCGCACTCGATGTCGCGCGCCGGCAGATGGAACTCGAGGGCTACGGCCTCGTGCTCAATGCCATCGAGATCGCGCTCGCCATCCGTCGCGAGGTCAACGCCCATCCCGTGATCTCGAAATACTTCAAGGTCCTGGGCGCCGACGCCATGGTGCCGGCCGAGTACCGGAAGAGCGGCTTCACCGACTTCCTCGCCGACAAGACTACCTGGGCGACCCAGATCAAGAGCATGCATGAAGACGAGTTCTGCCTCGACCCGACGCGGCTGACTCTCGTCTGTGGCACGGCCGGGTTCGACGGCACCCAGTTCAAGGCGCTGCTGACCGACCGCTACAACATCCAGCTCAACAAGACGTCGCGCAACTCAGTGCTGCTGCAGTCCAACATCAACAACACGCGCAGCGACATCGCCCACCTGATCCGCGCCCTGCTCGAGATCTGCGAGGGGATCGAGGACCAGCTCGCCGAAGGCGGTGACGGGGCGCGCCAGGCGCTAGCGGCCCGCGTCAAGGCGCTGATGACCGACGTACCCGACCTGCCGAACTTCTCCCACTTCCATGCGGCCTACCGCAAGGACGCCGGCAAGCTGACGCCGGAAGGCGATATGCGCTCGGCCTTCTATGGCGCCTACGACATGGCCGGCACCGAGTACGTGCCGCTCATCGGCCCCGAATGCGATCGGCGCCTGAAGGAAGGCCCCGACATGGTCTCGGCCAACTTCGTCATCCCCTACCCGCCAGGTTTCCCCATCATGGTACCGGGCCAGGTGATCACCAAGGAAACCATCGACTTCATGCGCAAGCTCGATGTGAAGGAGATCCACGGCTACGAGAAGGCGCGCGGCCTCAAGCTCATCAAGATGGCGGGCGCCACTAGGTCCGCGACGGCCGGCAAGCCTGCGGCGACCCCCAAATCCGCGACAGCCGCCAAGCGCCCGAACGGACGCACCGAGCGCCCGGCCAAGGTGATCCCGGTCGTCGCCGCAGCCGCGACACCACGCGCCAAGGCCCGCAGGCCAGCCGCGCGTAACCGCACCACGCACTGACCGCTCTCGGGGCACGCGCGACGCGCGGGCCCCTTCCCACAAGGAGACCCCCGTTGGGCCAGGTGATCAAGGACATCATCCAGACGCCGCTGCTCTGGCTGCTCGTCTTCGTCCCCATCGTTTTCGTTGCCGAGGTGCTCTGGCCGGATCAGCACACCTGGCTGTTTATCCTGTCCGTGCTCGCCATCGTCCCGCTGGCCGCCCTGATGAGCAAGGCGACCGAGTCCGTCGCGCACAGTACGGGTGACACGGTGGGAGGGCTGCTCAACGCCTCGCTCGGCAACCTTACCGAAATGGTGATCGCGCTGACAGCGCTGGCGGCCGGCCAGTACCTCCTCGTCAAGGCGACGATCGCCGGCGCAATCGTCACCAACTCGCTGTTCATGCTGGGGGGGTCGTTCCTGATCGGCGGGCTCAGGCACCACGTGCAGGAGTTCAACAGCACCAGTGCCCGCTTCCAGGCCTCCTTGCTCTTCCTTGCCACAGTCGCGCTGATCGTCCCGTCGGCTGTCGCCAACGCCGAACGCGCGCCGCCCGGCGGCTACATCCAGGACATCAGCCTCGGCATCGCGGTCCTGCTCATGATTGCCTACGGCCTCGGCATGTTCTTTGCGCTGAAGACCCACAAGGGCTTCTTCGGCTCGCGCGACCACGGGGAGGCCGACGAGCATCCCTGGCGCCTCGGCATTGCGCTGATCATGCTCGTTGGCATCACCATCGTCGTCGCGCTCGTCAGCCACGTTTTCGTTGCGTCGCTGGAGCACGCGGCAGAGACGCTGGGCATGTCGCCGGCGTTCGTCGGCTTCATCGTCGTCGCCATCGTCGGCGCAGCGGCCGAAATCCTCTCCGCCTTCACCGCCGCCCGCAAGAACCGGCTGGATCTCAGCGTCGGCATTGCGCTGGGCAGTGCCGCCCAGATCGCGCTGTTCGTTGCGCCGGTCCTGCTGATCCTCAGCTACTTCATCGGCCCGCATCCAATGGATATGCTGTTCTGGCCGGGCGCAGTCCTGATGATGTTCCTCGCCACGCTTACGGCGATCCTCGTCAGCGGCAGCGGACGGTCCGCCTGGTATCCGGGGGTGCTCCTGCTGATGGTCTACGGCATCTTCGGGATCACCCTGTTCCTGCTCCCGCCGCCTGCTGCCTAGTCGCGACGGAGTGCGGTCAGATGATCCACGAGGCGCGCCCCTACGTTTCGACCGGCCAGTTGCCGTCGCCGGTCGATGTCCGGCAGATCGTCGAGCGAGCCCACATGCTGGTGCGCGACAACACCGAGGGTGAGCGCTCGCAGGTCTACCCTGCCCTGGCACGCGCCCAGGAGGACCTCTTCGGCATTTGTATCGCGGCCACCAACGGCGAGACCTACGGGGTCGGCGACATGAACCACGAGTTCACGCTGATGAGTATCTCCAAGCCCTTCGTCTTCGCCCTCATCTGCGAGCAGATCGGACCGACCGCGGCCCGCCAGAAGCTCGGCGTGAACGCCACCGGTTCTGCCTTCAACTCCGCCGCGCCGCTCGAGCGCAACCCAGGCGGGCACACCAATCCAATGGTCAACAGCGGCGCCATGGCGACGACCAGCCTCGCGCCGGGGGACAGTGCGGAGGACAAATGGGATTTCCTTCGCGCCGGCCTCTCCGAGTTCGCCGGGCGCGAGTTAGCACTCGACGACGAGGTATTCGCCTCGGCCTCCACCACCAACTTCCGCAACCGCGGCCTCGCCCAGATCCTCCATGGCCTCGGCGGAATCTACTGCGACCCGATGCAGGCGGTAGATCTCTACACCCGCCAGTGCTGCCTCAACGTCACCGCCCGCGACCTCGCCGTGATGGGCGCAACACTTGCCAGCGGCGGCGTCAATCCAGTGACGCGGCAACGGGTGATCGATCCCTTGGTCTGTCACTACACGCTGGCAGTGATGGCCACCGCCGGACTCTACGAGACCTCGGGAGACTGGCTGTATGAGATCGGGCTGCCCGGCAAGAGTGGCATCAGCGGCGGCATCGTCGCCGTTTCGCCGGGCAAGGGCGGGCTCGGCACGTTCGCGCCGCTGCTCGATACCGCCGGCAACAGCATCAAGGGCCAGTTGGTAGCGAAGTACCTGTCACAGCACCTCGGGCTCGACCTCTTCGTTTCGTCACCGGCGCAGACGTCCGGGTGACTGGGCCCCCAGCCACTGGTCCAGCCGACGCACCACTGTCACGAGGAACGCCACCGACCATCCAACGAGTGTGATCCCGGTCAGTCCCTCGAGGGCGGCAAACAGGCGCCACGCTCCGTCAACAGTCACGTCGCCATAGCCGATGGTGGTGAACGTCGTCGCCGAAAAGTAGAGGGCGATGTCATAGGGCGCGAGGGCCCCACCGAGCCAGAAGATCAGTGCGTAAACGCTGATCTCGGCCATGTGCAGCGCGAGAATGCCGCAGACGACCGAACCCATGAGGATCATCTGCATGATCCGGGTCCGCTTCAGCCGCTCCTTGCACAGCTCGAGCAGTCGCAGGATCAGCGCAAGCCCGACAAGGTGCAGGACGACGGTGGTCCCGACGGTCGCGAAGCCCAGGCTAAAGTGAAGGATCGTTGCCACGACGCGCGCCTAGCGAGGGCATCGTGGCAACGCCATCTTCGGTCAGCGCGGCGCCGCAACGGCGGCGTAGGCCACCTGATTGCCGTTGAACACCTTCTGGTACCAGCCGTTGGAGCAACGGATATAGCGCTGGTCATTGACCCGCACCTGCTGGCAGCTGTTGGGCAGGTTGTAGACCACGTTCAGATCATCCCAGTAGTCGTCGGAAATCTGGGCGCCCCACCAGATACCGGCCCCGGGTATCCACGGAACGTTCGGGCGGTTGGGGTGATCAGGCCGGTTCGGGCGGTCGGGGCGATTGCCGGGCGGTTTCACGATGGGTTGTTCGGGACGCGGCCGCGAACTGATGCCGCCACCGCCGACGTTGGCCGGGCGCGAGAAGCCCGAACCGCCACCACCGAAATTGCCGCTGAAATTGCCGCCTCCATGGCCGCCACTGAAGCCGCCCCCTCCGCCGAAGCCACCACCACCACCGCCGCGGCCACCGCCCCCGCCACCGCCGCCCGGTCGAGCGTCAGCCGGAACTGACAGGACGAGGCCGATGAGAATGGCAGTCACCACCGCCATGACCGGACGGGGTTTGAAGGTAAGGTTTGACGCACTCATTTGGCGGGCTCCCCGGCTTCGGCCGTCTGCATGACAAAACCGATCTCCTCGTAGTCGTCCGGGGGCGTGAACTCGAACTCCGAGCTGGCCACCTCGACATTGGGCGCCCATTCGAGGTTGGCCTCGAAGCGCGGGCGAGCCGGGATCGTGTCGTCGAGAACCACGACGCGAAGCGGGAGCGGCGTATCGCCGTCCTGAATCCAGAGCTCGAAATCCTTGCCGGCTGTGCGATAAGCCCAGTGTTTGACTGGGATGTCGTCGACCTTGGCCGAGCTGACGAGGAAGCCTTCGGTGATGATGTTCTCGGCCGCGTCTGGCGTGCCGAAATTGAACAGGTCCGACAGCGGCAGGTCGATGCCGAGATGGTAGCTGACCTGCTCGAGCATCCCCTTGATGGTCGGGGCCACCTCGGCCCTGCCGTAGACCTTGTCGGGCGGATCGACCACGGTCAGTTGCTTGCCATCATAGATGAACTCGCGCGAGCCCAGTTCGCTCTCGACTGTCGCGCGCAGGCCATCCGGACGCCGGACTTCGTAGTTCGTGGTGCCGGTAATATCGATGACCTGGTCGTTGTCGAGGGCCATCTGGGTTTCGAAATCGCTCTTGAGCGTGAAGTTCTTGAGGTCGGCGAGATAGGCTCCCATCGCCTCCAGTGCCTCGACCGACGCCGGCTCGATTTTGTCGGCCTCGGCCTTTTCCTGGAGCGGGGCAAGGGCCTTCTCAATCGGCTTTGCGGGCGCTGCCTCCTGCGCCGCTGCCGTCAGCACCGACATCAGTAGCGACGCTGCAAGCACGGGAAGGATCGGGGCCCGCACCCGTTGGTGTGTATTCAGGTACATCGGGTCACTCCGGATTGGCGCGGCCGGGAACCCCGGACAGCGCAGTCAATTTGGACCCTGCTGGTCTAGCTGGAGAGGGCTGATGAAACGGAGAATTCGCTCGGACGATTTCGAGAAGTGTTTCAATCAACTAACGGCAGCGTTCGTACGCTTGTGAACGACGCCGGGGCGACGTCGACAAGCTTACCGCCGGCCGCCTTGCACTGCGTCATAGATCTGGCCATCGGCGCGCAGCTGGTCGACTGTCTTGTCGGTGCAGGTGCCGTTGCCTTCCGTCTGGATCCTGCTCGCAGCGCCGCTCGGGGTGATCGTCGCGGCAATGTTGTCCGGCGAGAGGTAGACCGCCGTTCCATCCGGCCTGAGAGTCGATAGGTAAAAGAAGCGATCGGTCCCGGCATCCGAGCAGCTCACGATCAGCGGAAAGGCTCCAGAAGCGGTCTGCGCTAGCGCGTGTCCAGCGGCTGGCAGCGTGCCTGTGACAAGCAATGCCAAGGCAGCGTGTCGTACCATGCTCATCGAAGGAACTCCGGCTCGCGGGGGCCCCCTTAGCGAACCCCAGCTGGACGATGCCCGGCCCGGGTTAGGAAACGCAGAAGCGCGCCCGAAGAAGTCGCGGCTCTTTTTCTTCGATTTGCGGAGGCAATACTTCGCCCGGCAATCGGCAGCGCCTCAGACGGAGTATCTGCAGCAGCGCCACAATGCCAAAGACCCCAGCCTTCGGTCGCGGAAGGCCGGGGTCCTCTAGAGGTCATTCGGATCCCCACTTCGGTTTGGGGCTCGGTTGGGATCCGGCCTGGCACGGAAAGCCTCACACCGACATCTTGACAAAAACATGACGACAACTTGCCAAAATTGTTGGTACGCAAGCGCACGTCTACGACACAACCAGTTGATACGTCGATATATTGATCGATTCAAAACAATCGTACGGAATCCACCTTATTCACACTATTCAACACCACAAAAATCCGAACTTGCACCACAAAATCAACCCTGATGTTCATATCAATGTCGGCCGGAGAAGCAGACAGGGCTAGTCAAAGTGCGAAATCGCACCACGAATTAAGTACATCTGTGTAATTTCGCCCGATCTAAGTCCTTGTTGTACTTGCGTGACTGGGGGACAAGATGATTCGGGCTGCATTTGTGGTTTTGCTGGCACTGGTCGTCATACGGTGGTCAATCGACGCCGGAATGGCGGAGGGCATCCAGGAGATCGAGTGGGGCGTGAGAAGCGCCCTGATCTTCAGCCTCTTCCTGCTTCGCGCGGCCAACGCCTGACTGACAACCAGCGTGCCAACGCCTCAAGGCGTTGGCACGCCTTCCTCTTTTCGTTCAGTATATGCACCTGCGGAACCGGTTGATCCGGGCACCGAGGCTTGGGCTGATCGAGAGCGAGGAGTGACGGATGGCAGGCACGATCAGGCTGGGCACGGCCGGCTGGGTCTTCGAACCCTGGCGCAAGAACTTCTATCCCGACGGACTGAAGCAGAGAGAGGAGCTCGCCTACGCGAGCGCGCAGCTCGGCAATATCGAGATCAACGCCACCTTCTACTCGCACCAGAAGGCCACGAGCTTCGAGAACTGGGCCAGCCAGACCCCCGACGACTTCGTCTTCACGGTGAAGGGCCACCAGCTCGTAACCCACATCAAGCGGCTGAAGGATGTCGAGATCCCTCTCGCCAATTTCTTCGCCTCGGGCGTCATGGCGCTCGGCCGCAAGCTCGGGCCCTTCTGCTGGCAGCTGCCCGGCAACTCGAGCTATGACCCTGCGCGCATGGAGGACTTCCTCGCGCTGTTGCCTCAGACGCCCGACGAACTCACCACGTTGGCCGGCAAGACCGACTATGCCAAGAACCCACCCTATCTCGATGCGACCGGCATCGGCCGTGTCCGCCACGCCATCGAGGTGCGCCACAAGAGCTTTGCCGACGAGCGCTTCATCGCCCAACTCCGGCGCTACAACGTCGCGCTCGTCGTCGCCGACACCGCCGACTGGCCCCACATCGACCAGACCGCCGACTTCTCCTATGCCCGCCTCCAGGGGGCACCGGGCAGGGAGAGCTACTCGACCGATGAGCGCGACGCCCGCACCGGCTGGCTCAAGGCCTGGGCCGAAGGCTCGGCCGTCGCCGATGGTACGTACGTCACCGGTCCCGAGGCGGCTCCGCCACCCCGCGACGTCTTCGCCTTCTTTGTCTCGACCGACAAGGAACACGCGCCCGACAATGCCCGCGCAGTGATGGCGATGCTCGGCCTCAAGGGCCCGGGCGAGTGACAATCTCGTTATCGGCGGTAAGTTGACAGGGCGGACGCGCCCGAGAATATGGCCGGCGCAACGACTGGAGCGTCACCCTTGTCCATCACTGCCGATCGTCCGCGGCTCCTGACCGCGATTTCCTTCGTCCTCGGCCTCGCTACTATCGCCGGCGCCTGGGGATCGCAGTTGATCGGCGGTCTCGTGCCCTGCGAACTCTGCCTCGAGCAGCGCTTGCCTTACTACCTGGGCCTGCCGGTGCTGGCGCTCATCCTCATCTTCTGGAACCGCCTGCCGCGCATCGTGTGGTATGTCGCCATGGCGATCGCCATAGCCACCTTCGTCTGGTCGACTTGGCTGGCCGGCTACCATTCCGGCGTCGAATGGCACTGGTGGCCCGGCCCGACGGCCTGCACGGGCACGGGCGTGACGGTCAACTTCAACGACCTCAACAACATCAACGCCACGCGCGTCATCCCGTGCGACGCCGTGCAGTTCCGTTTCCTCGGCCTGTCGCTGGCCGGCTACAATGCGCTGATCTCGATTGCCATCGTGGCGATGCTGCTCGCGGCCACAGTGCTGCGCGGACGCAAGGCTGCCTAGGGCTCGAGCTCGATATCCCAGTAGAGGTAGTCGAGCCAGCTCTGGTGCAGGTGGTTGGGCGGGAACGCCCGGCCATTGTTGTGCAGGTCATTCACGCTCGGCTGGAACGGCTCCTGCATCGGATACATGTGGATCTCGCGCGGCAGCCGGTTGGCCTTCCTGAGGTTGCACGGCGCGCAGGCGGTGACGACGTTCTCCCACGTCGTACGCCCGCCCTTGGACCGCGGCAGGACGTGATCGAACGTCAGGTCGTCGCGCGCGCCACAGTACTGGCACTGGAATTTGTCGCGCAGGAAGACGTTGAAGCGGGTGAAGGCCGGATGACGCGCCGGGCGCACGTAGTCCTTCAGCGAAACCACGCTGGGCAGGAACATCTCGAAGCTGGGCGACTTGATCACCCGGTCATAATTGGAGACCACGTTCACCCGGTCGAGGAAGATTGCCTTGATGGCATCCTGCCAGGACCAAAGCGACAATGGGTAATAGCTGAGCGGACGGTAGTCGGCGTTCAGCACCAGAGCGGGGCAACTCTCAAGCGACGCATGTACTGTCACTTGTCGCCCCCGGAACGGGAATCGCGGCAAGTCATGATCGGCAATAATCTATGCCTGATGTGACGCGACTGTGAAGCGCGATTCGATAAGTCGTTTCAGTTGTTCTGAGAAACGAGGAAGGATGTCGCGAAATCGAGCCCGTCAGGCGCGATGCCGTGAGCCGTACCGTTCGAGATATGGAGCGTCACATCGTAGCCGGCGGCGAGCAGATCATCTGCCGCCTGCTTGCTGAGCCGGGGATCGACGACCTGATCGAGGTCGCCATGGATCAGCGCCACCGGCGGTTTGCTGTCGACGGGGAAGTCGTCGGCTGGAACGAACGCGCCAGAGAACGAGACGATGCCACGCAGCGCGTGGGGCAGCGCGGTGCCCACGTGGAGCGCCATCATAGCGCCCTGCGAGAAACCGATGAGATAGGTGTCAGCGGCTGTCACCCCGGTCTGCCGCCAGAGGTCCTCGAGGAACTCGACGATCACCGGGGCCGCCGCCTTGGCGCCCTCGATCCGGCCAGCAATGCGATCGACCTGCAGCGGAAACCACTCGAAGCCGAACGGGTTGCCGGCACAGGGCGTCGGCGCGTTCGGCGAGACGAACAGGGCATCGGGCAACACCTCACCCCAATGCTGTCCGAGCCCGATGAGGTCGGTGCCGTCGGCGCCATAGCCGTGGAGCAACACCACGATCTGCTTGGCGGTCCCGCCGCTCTTTGGCGGCAGCATCGGCCCGTTGAGCTTCACCATCAGATCGAGAGTCCTTCCTTGTTGCGCACCGCGCGATAGTAGCGCCACAGCAGCAGCGCCGCCGTCGAGCGATGTGGCGACCACCGTCGGGCCATGTCGATCAAGTCCTTGACCGGCGGCTTGTCGTCAAGCCCGAACGCCCATTGGGCCGCCCGCTGCAATGCCACGTCCCCGGCCGGGAAGATGTCGGGATGCGCGGCAGAGAACATGAGGTAGATCTCCGCCGTCCAGGGCCCGACGCCCTTGAGCCGCGTCATCGCGGCGATGGCCTCTTCCGCCGGCAGGTCCGCGAGCGGCGCAAAGTCGAACTGTCCGCCGACCACCGCTTCGGCGATGCCCCTGAGGGCCCGGTACTTCCCGCCCGATTGTCCCGCACCACGCACCTGCTCTTCGCTCAGTTCGAGATAGCCCGCCGGATCGAGCGCACCGGGCAGCAGCGCGAAGCGCGACCAGATCGCATCGGCGCTGGCGGTCGAGACCTGCTGGCCCGTAACGATGCGCGCCAATCCCTCGAACCCTCCCGGCGAGCGGCGAATGTCGAAGCTGCCGGCGCGCGCCGCGACGTCGCCGAGCCGCGGGTCCAGCCCGACCAGCACCTCGAGATGCCGGGCAAGCGTTTCTGGGGAATCGAGGCGGTCTGTCAAATCATGTCCCTTGCGTGTTAGCTCTCGGCGGCAATGCCCAGACCCGTCCTTCGCTTCGCCCCGAGCCCCAATGGCTACCTCCATATGGGGCATGCCTATTCCGCGCTATATACCGCGCAATGGGCCGCGGCGATGCATGGCCGGTTCCTGCTGCGCATCGAGGACACCGACCCGCAACGAAGCAAGCCGGAATTCACCGAAGCGATCTTCGAGGACCTGCGCTGGCTCGGCCTCGACTGGGAGGAGCCGGTCTGGCGACAGTCGGAGCGCTTCGACATCTATGCAGCGCATGCCGATCGGCTGAAGCAGCGCGGCCTGCTCTACCCCTGCTTCTGTTCGCGCAGCGAAGTTGCGGCCGCCGCGAGCGGCACGGATCCCGACGGCGCTCCTCTTTATGCCGGCACCTGCCGGCACCTTACCCCCGCCCAGATCGAATACCGCCTTGCCGCCGGCGAGGAGGTCCAGTGGCGCCTGCGGACCGAAGAGGCGCTGGAGCTCACAGGCCTCCTGACCTTCTCGGTCGCTGGTCCAACCCCGACCGACCGGTCGCAGATCCGCTACGCCCGCCCCCAGATCTGGGGCGACGTGGTGATCCAGCGCAAGGGCACCCCTACGAGCTACCACCTGAGCGTGGTGATCGATGACGATGCGCAGGGCGTCACCCACGTGACACGCGGCCGCGATATGGAGCCATCGACCGACATCCACGTGCTGCTCCAGATGCTGCTTGGCCTCGGCTCCCCGATCTACACCTTCCACAAACTGATCCTCGACGGCGAGGGCAAGAAGCTGTCGAAATCGAAAGGCTCCCCATCCCTGAGGAGCCTTCGCGAATCCGGCGTGACGCCGGAAGAGGTAAGGCAGAAACTGGGGTTCTAGGCCGCCTTCCGCTCTGCGGCAAAGAACGGCACCACCGTTGCCTTGATGGCCGCATCGAACGGCGTGGCGAAGCCCGGCCCGAGGATGGCGTCGAGGCGGGGATCCCTGAGCTCCATCGGATTCTCCCAGAGGTAGGCCATCTTGCCGACCTCCCGCATCATCGGATTGACCAACCCAATGGCGCCGAAGATCCAGCGCGGGAACATCGAGACCTTGAGCCGCACCGGCGCAGCGGCAACGATTGCCGTCTCCAGGTCCTCGGGTGTCACGTAGTGCCCGGCGAAATGGAAATTCTCCGAGGCACCCAGTTCCTTGCGATGCCAGGCGAGCTTCTCGAAGGCCCGCCCCAGGTCGGGGAGATAGGCCCACGCATGGCCGATTCCGCGGGCGCCCATGAGCTTCAGCTTGCCCTTCCCGGCCTCGCTCAGCATGGCGAGATCGAACCAGTCGAACGTGTTGTTGGGGCCGTAGAAGTCACCGGCGCGCAGGATGATGAGCTGGATGTCGCCACGCTGCGCCGCAGCCGAGAACACCTTCTCGACCTGCACGCGGATAGCACCGCGCGGTGTCTGCGGGTGCTGCGGCAGGTCCGGCGTCACGACACGATCTGTCGCCGCATAGTTGTAGATGTTGCCCGGGAACAGCATGGTCTTGCCGCTCTTGCCCAGTGCGGCGAGCACGCGCTCAGCCTGCGCCTCCATCCGGCCGTTATCCCACTGGTGGTAAGGCAGGTTCAGCGCGTTGACCACCACGTCGATCTCGCCGATCGCCGCGCGCAACGCCTCGACGTCGTCCGCATCGCCCTTGACGAACCGCACGCCCTCGATCGGGTGCCTGTTCGACCGGCCGTAGCCGGTAACGTCCCATCCGGCCGCGACGAAGGCCTTGGCGGCGTTGTGGCCGATATGGCCGTTGATCCCGAGGATGATGACCTGCTGCGTACTCATTTGCCGTTCTCCCGTACTCGTGAGCATAAGGTAGGCACAACGACAGCGTTTAGAAATTGGACAAACTAGAACTTATGCCATACAGAAACGTATAGAAGGAACCGGCAATGGCTCAACCCGACTGGTCTCACTGGCGCAGCTTCGGCGCCGTCGTCCAGCATGGCTCGCTGTCCGCGGCGGCCCGCGCCCTCGGGCTCAGCCAGCCCACGCTGGGCCGCCACATCGAGGCGCTCGAGCAATCGCTCGGCATGAGCCTGTTCGAGAGGACGCTTGCCGGTCTCAAGCCCACCGAGACGGCGCTCAAGCTCTACGAGCCTGTGCAAGCGGCCCAGACCTCGCTCGCCGAGGCAACCCTGCTCGCGGAAGGCGCAAGCGCCGCGCTCACCGGTTCGGTGCGCCTGACCTCGAGCACGGCCATGTGCCACTACGTGCTGCCGCCCCTGCTCTACGACCTCCGGCAGGCCTTCCCGCAGGTAGCCCTCGAACTGGTGCCCTCCGATTCCGTCGAGAACCTCCTCCTGCGCGAGGCCGATATCGCCGTGCGGATGTTCCGGCCGACCCAGCTCGACCTCGTCGCAAAAAAGCTCGGCGAGATCCCCATCGTCGCCTGCGCCCATGAGCGTTACCTGGCGCGGCGCGGCCGACCGGCCTCGCCCGAGGACTTACGCAACCATGACCTCATCGGCTTCGACCGCTCGGAGCTGTTGATCACCGCCGCGCGGCGAATGGGCTTCGAGCTGGGTAGAAACGACTTCGCCGTGCGTACCGACAGCCAGACCAACATGTGGGAGCTGGCCAAGGCAGGCATCGGCATCGGCTTCGCCCAGTCGATTCTCGTCGACGCGACGCCGGGCATGGTGCGCTTGCTGCCTGGCCTCAGCCCGCCATCCCTTGAGGTATGGCTGACCACTCACCGCGAGCTGTTCACCAGCCGCCGTATTCGTGCCATTTATGACGCGTTGAGCGAAGGCCTCGGGCGCCTGCTCGTGAAGGCCAGTAAATGAACGTCACCTCTATCATCACCATCATCGCGCTCGCCGCGGTCTCCATCATCCTTTTCATGGGCCTCTGGAACATGTTCCGGGGCGGCAACCCCAACCTGAGCCAGAAGCTGATGCGGGCGCGCGTGATCGCCCAGTTCGTGGCGGTCGTCGCGATTCTCGCCGCGCTCTACTTCTTCGGACGGGGATAGCTTCGCTCGCTGCCGTTCTTGGGCTAGCTTCCTGCAACTGACTCGCAGGCGGAACGGATGGTCAAGCTCAACAAGATTTACACCAGGACCGGCGACGACGGCACGACCGGGCTGGTGCGCGGACCACGGCGCTCCAAGGCCGACCTGCGCGTCGAAGCCTTCGGCACGGTCGACGAGGCCAACAGCTTCATCGGCATGGCCCGTCTGCACACGACCACCATGCCCAAATTCGACCGCGTGCTGGCGCGCATCCAGAACGACCTGTTCGACCTCGGCTCCGATCTTGCGACCCCTGGAGAAGACCCGGCGGGCTCGCCGCCCTCGCTTCGCATCGTGCCGGCCCAGGCCGAGTGGCTGGAGCAGCAGATCGACATCTACAACGAAGCGCTGAAGCCGCTGACCAGCTTCGTCCTCCCGGGCGGCACCCAGCTCGCGGTGGCGTTGCACCTCGCCCGCACCGTGGCGCGACGCGCCGAGCGGCTGGTCGTCGCCCTCGTCGCCGTCGAGCCCGACATCAACAAGGACGCGCTCATCTACCTCAACCGCCTGTCGGACCTGATGTTCGTCATGGCCCGCGTCGCCAACGCCAATGGCGAGAGCGACGTCCTGTGGACGCCGGGCAAGTTCCGCGGCGGCGGCTGATGCTCATCCCGCTGCACGACCGCAACCCGGTCAGGCACATCAAATTCGCCTACGTAACCTATGGCATCATCGCGCTGAACATCCTCGTCTTCCTGACCCAGCTCGCCCATGGCAGCGGGAGGAGCTTCGACGAATTCGCGCTGACCTATGCCGCAGTGCCGGCCTATTTCCTTCAGCCCACGGCACCGGATCGCCTGGCCTACCTGCCGGACGGCCTGACGCTCTTCACCTACGCCTTCTTTCATGCCGATTGGCTGCACCTGCTCAGCAACATGCTGTTCCTGTGGGTGTTTGGCGACAACATCGAGGATGCGCTGGGGCACGTGAAGTTCGCGCTCTTCTACCTCGGCTGTGCGGCGCTCTCCGGCCTCGTCTACATCGTCTCGGCGCTGGGGACCTACAACTGGCTGATCGGCGCATCCGGCGCCGTGGCGGGCGTGATGGGCGCCTACATCGTCCTCTACCCCCATGCCCGGGTCTACGTGCTGCTCGGCCTCACTATCCCCGTCCCCTTGCCGCTGCCCGCGCTCTGGATGCTCGGCGCCTGGGCGGTGGTACAGGTCTTCTATCTCGCGACCGGCGATGCGAGCCCGGTGGCGTGGACGGCCCATATCGGGGGCCTCCTTATCGGCGCCCTGCTGTGCCTGCCGCTCAAGCGCCGCGATGTGCCGCTGTTCGGTGGACGGTAGCGCCGGCATTTACCATGGGCGGCAAGGTCTCATTTACCGCCCATCGATAAACTCAAGGGGATGGACCTCGATCTGACATCGCAGCTTCTTGCCGCGCGCACCGCCGGCACGCACCATGCGATCTCCATTGCCGTGCTCAAGAAGTCGCACGAGATGGAGATGTCATTGATCCAGATGGTCGACCAGGTCGCGCGTTCCGCGCCGCCTCCAGGACAGGGGACGAAGGTCGACAAGCTGGCCTAGCGCCGGAGGGGTGATGAACCTCGACAGCTCGATCTATCGCATGGCCTTCCGCGAAGCCGACTCGCTCGGCGTAGCCCAGGTCCTCGTCGCCAAGAAGCGCGCCGATCTCGATCACCGGATGCTGGTCCAGCGGGTGAACGAGGGCAGCAAGCCCGCAGGCGCCGAACTCGAACGCGCCCTCTCCGACATGGAGCGCCGCTCCGACGATATCATCGGCCGCATCGTCGATCGCCGTGTTTAGGCCCCGTCTCTGAACCCCTTCTGAACAGAACGGTCGAGTCAGCATACCTTTTGCTGATTCTCCTGCTTGCGCGGCGCACTGCGCGAGAGCATTCCACCCGCCGATCAGCGGGGGGAACGCTGATGAGGAGTTTGGCCCATGACGACGAAGTCGGGCTACGAAAAGATGGTGAGCGGTGAGCTCTACGAGGGTCCGGACTGGGATCTGATCGCGATGCAGGTCGAGGCCAAGAAGAAGCTCGATCGCCTCAATGCCGCCCCCAGCTGGGACATGGCCAACCGCACCGCGATGCTGCGCGACCAGCTCGGCAGCTTCGGCGAGAGCTTCGTGCTCAGCCCCATTACCTGGGAATACGGCAAGCACATCCACATCGGCGATGGCGTGTTCATCAACTTCGAATGCGTCTTCCTCGATGGCGCCGACGTGCGCATCGGTGACGGCACCGCCATTGCCCCGCGTGTGATGTTCCTGACCGCCGGCCACCCGGTCGATCCGGTCGAGCGCCAGCGCCATGACCCGGTGACCGGCACGCTCAACGGCGCCATGTGCATCAACAAGCCCATCACCATCGGCAAGAACTGCTGGATCGGTGCGGGCACCATGATCGTAGGCGGCGTCACCATCGGCGACGGCACGACGATCGGCGCCGGCAGTGTCGTGACCCGCGACATCCCGCCCGGCGTCCTCGCCGCCGGCAACCCCTGCCGCGTCATCCGCCCGGCCAGCGCCAAGACGACACTCGCCGCCAACGCGGCGTAGAGCGCTACCTGACCAGAAACGCCTCAACCTCGGCGCGCGATGGCGCGCCGAGCCGCCCGCCGAACCGCGTGCACTTGATCGCCGCAGCTGCGGAAGCAAACGCGATCACATTGCGCATCGGCCAGCCTTCCAGCAGCCCCACCGCGAAGCCGGCGTGGAAGACATCCCCCGCCGCCAGCGTGTCGATCGCCTCGACCTTCGGCGCCGGCGAGTGGCGGATGCCGCCGCCTTCCGTCCACCAGCAGCCGTCTGCTCCTGCGGTGACAGCAACGAAGCCGCCATGGCTGGTTGCGAGCCGTCCCGCCGCAACATCCGGCGTGTCTGCCCCCGTCACCAGCTTGGCTGCACTCTCGGAGGCGACCACGTGCGTCGCCAGCGGCAGCAGCCCGTCCAGCACCTCGCGCGCCGCCATGTCAGCATCGAGGATCGCCGGAATGCCGGCGGCTTTCGCTGCAGCCAGCGCCAGCGCCGCCGCGCCCGGCCAGCGCACGTCGGTCATCACCGCGTCGATGTTGCCGAGACCCGGAGCCGCCTCCGGCGGCGCCATCAGCGTCGGATCGTAGCGCGGCACGATCATCGTCGAGCCGGTGCGATCCATGAAGATCGACGAGAAGCCCGAACGCGACCCGGCGACGCGTCGCACCCTCGAGCAATCGACGCCCTCGCCGGAGATCTGCTTTACCAGCCGGTCGCCGGTGGCGTCATCCCCTGCCGAAGCCCAGAGTGCGGCCTCACCGCCCAACCGGACAATGCTCGCTGCTTGCGCCGCCGCCATGCCTTCGGCCACCTCGACCGCATCGAGCGGAATGACCTTCCCCGGCCCTTCCGGCAGTCGGTCCAGCCGGAAGATGGTGTCCATGGTCAGGGCACCGACGCAGAGTATCCGGCCCATGCTCAGGCCCCGATCAGCGTGTCGATGACGGCCTTGCCATCGGACGAGTCCCAGGCGGCCGGACCCTGCAGTACGGCGAGCTCGCACCCCTTCTCGTCGAGCAGCAGCGTCGCCGGCAGCCCGATCGCCACCGCGTTCCGCTTCAGTCGGTCGAACGCGGAGAAATTTCTGTCCCAATAGAGCGGCAGGTTCTTGAGCTGCTCCTCGGTCATGAACTTGCTGGCCTTGGCGAGGTCGGTCTCGCCGGTATTGATGGTCAGCACCATGAACTCATCCGAGTTGTACTCGGTGGCGATGTTGTCCAGCGCCGGCATCTCCTCGCGGCACGGCACGCACCACGTCGCCCAGAAGTTGACGAGCAACTTCTTGCCCGCGAAGTCCGCGATCGTCTTGGGCTGGCCCGCCTCGTCCTGGAACGCCATGTCGGCATAGCCACGGCCCTCGCCGGTGCCGGTGAGCGCCGCCAGCAGGCCCGTCGCCGCCGCATCGATCTTCTGCCCCTTCACCACCTGCGCCTCGCATTGGTGCGCCTGGGCCGGCATGAAGTTGCCAATGGCGAGGGTAAGGACTAGTGCTAGCCCCGCGCTGGCCAGGGCAATCAGCAGCACCCGCTTGGGCTGCAATCTGCGGGTCGGTGCGGGGCTTTGGTCGGTCATAGGTCTACCGTTGGAGTTGAGATGAGCAATCGCATGTGGGGCGGCCGTTTTGCGACCGGGCCCGACGCCATCATGGAAGAGATCAACGCCTCCATCGGCTTCGATCAGCGGCTCTACAAGCAGGACATCGCAGGTTCTATCGCACACGCCACGATGCTCGCGGAAGTGGGCATCCTGACCCATGCGGATCGCGACGCGATCATTGCCGGCCTAAACAGCGTGCTCGAGGAAATCGAGACAAACAAATTCACGTTCTCGCGTTCGCTCGAGGACATCCACATGAACGTCGAGAGCCGGCTCAAGGAGATCATCGGCGACGCCGCCGGGCGCCTCCACACCGCCCGCTCGCGCAACGACCAGGTCGCGACCGATTTCCGCCTCTATGTCCGCGACGCCATCGACACTCTGCTGGCGCAGGTGAAAACCCTGCAGCTCGCGCTGGTGAAGCGCGCAGAGGAAGAAGTCGCGACCATCATGCCCGGCTTCACTCACCTGCAGAACGCGCAGCCGGTGACCTTCGGCCATCACCTCCTCGCCTATGTCGAGATGCTCGGCCGCGACTACGGTCGCTTCGAGGATGCCCGCAAGCGCCTCAACGAGAGCCCCCTCGGCTCGGCCGCCCTTGCCGGCACCCCCTACCCGATCGACCGCGACATGACCGCGAAGGCCCTCGGTTTCGACCGGCCGACTGCCAACTCGCTGGACGCCGTTTCCGACCGCGACTTCATCTTGGAAACGCTGAGCGCCGCAAGCCTCTGCGCCATGCACCTGTCGCGCTTCGCCGAGGAACTGGTGATCTGGTCCTCGTCGCAGTTCGGCTTCGTCAAGCTCAGCGACAAGTTCACCACCGGCAGTTCGATCATGCCGCAGAAGCGCAACCCCGACGCCGCCGAGTTGATCCGCGCCAAGGTCGGCCGCATCATGGGCGCGCTGACCTCGTTGCTGATCGTCATGAAGGGCCTGCCGCTCGCCTATTCCAAGGACATGCAGGAAGACAAGGAAGTCGCCTTCGACGCGCTGGATAGCCTGTCGCTGTCGCTCGCCGCGATGACCGGCATGGTCGAGGATCTGAAGGCCAATCGCGAGAAGATGCGCGCCTCGGCCAATGCCGGCTTCTCCACCGCCACCGATATCGCCGACTGGCTGGTGAAGCAGGCCAACATCCCGTTCCGCGAGGCCCACCACATCACCGGCCAGATCGTCGCCCTGGCCGAGCAGAAGGGCATGACGCTCGATGGCCTCACCATCGAGGACTTCAAGTTCATCGACCACCGCATCGACAGCCGTATCCACAAGGTGCTGAGCGTCGAAAGCTCGGTCGCCGCGAGGAAGAGCTACGGCGGCACGGCGCCGGAGAACGTCGCCTTGCAGGCGGCACGTTGGAAGGAAATCCTCACCGGCGTGAAGTCGGACCCGGTCAGCGTGAAGAAATCGGGGGCTCACGGCGACGGCGGAGTAGAGTAACGTTCACCGGCCTCTCCTGACGGGGGAGGGTGACCGCCGAAGGCGGTAGAGGGGCACCTACACGCACCGAGTCCAGCCTCGCCCCCTCCACCAGCTTCGCTGGTCCCCCTCCCCCGCTGCGCAGGGGAGGATCAACAGGAGAGTTCAGTGCCCGCTCGTCCTCGCACCCTCCACCTCACCGCCGACCACGTCGCCCGCATCCCGGTGATCGAGGATCCGGGCCAGCCGACCTACCCGGGTATTCGCCCGGCGACCGAAGCCGACTACGATGCGGAAGTCGCGCGCATCATCGACACTGCGCCGGAAGGCGAGTTCTGGATCTTCGCGCTGAGTTCGTTGATCTGGAACCCAGCCACCGAGTTCGACCAGCAGCGCATCGCCGTCGCCAGCGGCTGGCACCGCAGCTTCTGCCTGTTCGACCAGCGCTGGCGCGGCAATCCCAAACAGCCGGGCCTGATGATGTGCCTAGATCGAGGCGGCAGCTGCCGCAGCGTTGCCTACCGCATCCCGGCCGGGACCATCAAGGCCAACATGGACAAGCTGGTCCGCCGCGAAATGAGCATGGTGCCGAACGCCTTCCCCGGCCGCTGGATCAAGGTAACGACTGCCGAGGGACCGCTCACCGCGCTGGCGTTTGCTATCAACCGCAACAGCACGCGCTATGTCGGCGGCCTTACCCTGGCGGAGCGAGCCGACCGGCTGGCACAGGCCCATGGCTGGAAAGGCTCGATGGCCGAGTATGTGCTATCGACTGTGCAGAAGCTTGAGGAATACGGCATCCACGACCGCAACCTCTGGGCCCTGCAGCGGCTGATCGCCGAACGCATTGACCACCACTGGCCGGCACCCGCCGGCGCACCCCATCGCCCTTCTTGATCGGCACCATCGAGAAGTCTGACTTCCGTTTTGTCGCCCTTTCGCCTAGAGCTTCCGCCCGGATTTCGTAGGGGCCCAGGACCTTGGTGCATCATTTCCAGTATCGCGGCGACCGGCTGTTTGCCGAGGATGTCGACCTGACCGAACTCGCCGGCAAGGTGGGCACGCCCTTCTACGTCTACTCTGCCGCGACGCTGCGCCGCCACGTGCAGATGATGCGCGACGCCTTCAAGGGCATCGACACGCTGGTCGCCTACGCCATGAAGGCCAACTCCAACCAGGCGGTGATCAAGCTCATCGCCAGCGAAGGCGCCGGCGCCGACGTGGTTTCAGGTGGCGAGCTCGAACGCGCTATCGCGGCGGGCGTCCCCGCCAACCGCATCGTCTTTTCCGGTGTCGGCAAGACCTTCGCCGAGATGCGCCGCGCCCTCGAAGTCGGCATCAAGTGCTTCAACCTCGAGAGCGAGCCCGAGCTCGAGCGGCTGAGCGATGTCGCTGTGTCGATGGGGATGACCGCGCCGGTGTCGGTGCGCATCAACCCGGATGTCGATGCCGGCACGCACAAGAAGATCTCGACCGGCAAGGCCGAGAACAAGTTCGGCATCCCGTTCGCCCGCGCCCGCGAGGTCTATGCCCGCATCGCGTCGCTCCCCGGCGTCCGCGCCGTCGGCGTCGACATGCATATCGGCAGCCAGATCACCGATATGACGCCGTTCGACAATGCCTTCGCGCTGCTCGCCGAACTGGTGCGTGACCTCAAGGCCGCCGGGCACGATATCCGCCATGCCGATGTCGGCGGCGGCCTCGGCATCCCCTACCACCACGATGAAGACGCCCCGCCCGCACCACCCGCCTACGCCGAGATCGTCCGCAAGCACATCGGCCCGCTGGGCGTCTCGCTGGTGCTGGAGCCCGGCCGGCTGATCGTCGGCAATGCCGGCATCCTCGTCACCAAGGTCGAGTACGTGAAGGAAGGTGGCAAGACCTTCGTCATCGTCGATGCGGCGATGAACGACCTGATCCGCCCCACCCTCTACGAGGCGCACCACGACATCCAGCCGGTGGTGCACTCCAACCTGCCGCAGATCGTCGCCGACGTAGTCGGCCCGGTCTGCGAGACGGGCGACTTCATCGCCCAGGACCGCCGCATGGAAGGCGTCAAGGAAGGCGATCTCCTGGCCGTGATGTCCGCCGGCGCCTATGGCGCAGTCATGGCCTCGACCTACAACTCGCGTCCGCTGGTGCCCGAGGTGCTGGTGGACGGCAGGAAGTGGCACGTCATCCGCCCGCGCAAGTCGATCGAGGAACTGATCGCGCTCGACAGCGTCCCCGACTGGGTCTGATCGCCTTTGCACTGCTGACAAACCCTGTCAGCGTCAGCGCTCTAGTCTTGGCCAGTGCCACGACGGAGTCGCGCCATGCCCGAGACCCTGACCGACCGCCAGCTCAACCGCGCGACGCTGGCCCGCCAGATGCTGCTCGAGCGGAGCGACAAGGACATCGTCGCGACGGTGGAATGGCTGCTCGGCCTCCAGGCGCAGCAGACCCATGACCCCTATATCGGCCTCTGGTCGCGCCTCGCCGGTTTCACCCATGAGGCACTGACTGCGCTGATCGTCGATCGCACCCTCGCCCGCGCCACGACGATGCGCGGCACGCTCCACCTTCATACCGCCGACGATCTGATCGGCATCCGCGAACAGATGCAGCCGTTCCTGCGCTCCTTCTGGCTCAGCAATTTCAGGAAGCGATTCGGCGGCAATGACGAAGCGGCCGTGCTGGCGCTGGCGCGTGAACTGCTCGACGTCGGGCCGATGACCGCCGGGCAACTCGGCAAGCGCCTCTCCGAGCGCTTCCCCGAGGGCGAGCCATTGGCCATGACCATGCTGCTGCAGTCTACCGACACGCTGATCCAGATCCCGCCGACCCGCATCTGGGGCTCCGGCCATTCGCCAGTGATCACCCGCATCGGCAACTGGCTACCCGCCCCCTACGAGCGCCCGATCGCCCGCGAAACCCTGGCCCGCCGCTATCTCGCCGCCTACGGGCCAGCCAGTGTCGCCGACATGCAGACTTGGTCGCGGCTTTCGAGACTCGGCGAGGCGCTCGAGGCGCTGCGTACCGAGCTCGTCACCTTCACCGCCCCCGACGGCCGCGAGCACTTCGATCTGCCAGACGCACCGCGGCCGGATGCCGACACCCCGGCCCCTGTCCGCTTCCTGCCGCTCTACGACAATGTCTATCTCGGCTACGACAACCGCCGCCGCATGCTCGCCAAGGACGACGAGACGCGCATCAACCTGTTCGCCGACTTCAGGCCGGCCGTACTCGTCGACGGCGTCATCGCCGCCGGGTGGAGCATCGACAGGAAAAAGGGCGCGGCAATCCTCGCGGTCGAGCCCTACCACCGCCTGCGCAAGGCCGATATCGCCGACATCGAGCGTGAAGGCGCACTCTTCCTCCGTTTCATGGAGGAAGCTGCGGAGAGCTACGATGTACGAGTGCTGGACGTGCGGTCCGACTAGCCGGCCATCGCCTGCCGGGCCAGCGAGACGATTTCGGCCGGGCGACCATTGAGCGCGTCATCGACCTTTTCAAGCACCTGCTGCAGCGAGAAGGGCTTGGGGATCACGTCGTAGATCAGCTGGTCGAGGCCATGAGCCCGCTCGCGCTGGTCGGCAAAGCCGGTCATCAGCACGATCGTAAGGTTCGGCCATCCCGCCGCGACGTTGAGCGCGAGCGCAATGCCGTCCATCACGGGCATCTTGATGTCGGACAGCAGCAGGTCGAAGCGGCCGTCCTCCTCAGTCATGATCTCGGAGGCGAGACCGCCGTCTTCGGCCTCCACCACCTCGTGCCCCACATGCTGGAGCGCGCGGGAAACAAAGGCGCGCACGCCGTCATCATCTTCGGCAAGCAGGATCCTGGCCATCAGTGATCGCTCTTCTGAATAGGTTCGTGTTCGGGCAATGGTGTTGCGGCCGCCGTGTTGGCGGCCTGCGTGCGGACCGCGCTGTCGGCAAAGCCGAGCCGCAGTTGGGTCGCTGCAGCGGGCAGCGAGGCGAGTTCGGCGGTGAAGTCGAGCGCTTCGCCCGGCGCAACATCGCCGGCAGCAGGCATCACGCTCCACTGGTAAACCTGTGCACCGCGATCATCGAGCAAAGTCACGACAACGGGGGGCACGACGACTCGGCGGGCTTCAACCGGCCGTATCTTGGCTATGACGCTCAACACGCTGTCCTCGCCACGTCGGGTGACGACGGTAGACACGTCGCTGAACTCTAGGCCGACGACGTTCACACCGAGGCCGAGCGCCGAGTAAACGCCAGCCATGTCAGGAATGAGGCGCACGATCTCGGTACGGAACACATATCCGGCACCGAGCACACTCACGAGCAGCACCACCGAGGCCAGCCGAACGGCGCGGATGAGTCGTGCTGCCGGGAGGGCAGCGCCGACGGCGCGCTGGCGCTTCTCGATCCGGCCCCTGGCTGCCTTGTCGGAAACAGGTTCAGGCGCTTCGGTCTCGGGCTCCATGGCCGCTCGCGGCGCGATCGCCGCCCGGATTTCGGCAATGGACTTGACCACTTCGGGTGGTGGCGGCGCTTCCTGCGATGTCAACTGCTGCAGTGGATCCGGCACCCCGGCCAGCCCTGCCCGCTGCTGGAGCGCGGTGAACTCGCGATCGAGCACCTCTTCCTCGCCAGGCGTGAACAGCCGATCCTCTGGGGGCGGGGTTTGCGCCTCGGCGAGCCACGACTGGCCGCAATGCGCGCAGCTCACCTTGCGCCCGCTCGCCCCTAGCGTATCGGGCGGCAGCTGATAGCGCGTGCCGCAATGCGGGCAGGCGATGACAACTGTTTTTTGCTGAGGCGAACGCATGATTCGAACCTAGGCGGAGGGCGTTAAGTTTCCTCAAACCGGCGCCATCATATTCCGCTGCCCGCGACCAAGATTTGGGCTGAATTGTCGGTGAGAACGCCCGTTGACGCGGGGGACCGCTGTTATGATGCCCTGCAATTGATTCGGAGCGGATAGGCCCGGTGATCGAGTTCTCCAATGTTGGCCTGCGCTATGGGCAGGGCCCAGAGATCCTGCGCGATCTCAACTTCCGCATCGAACCCGGCACCTTCCACTTCCTTACCGGTCCCTCCGGGTCCGGAAAGACGTCGCTGCTCAAGCTCCTGCTGCTCTCGCTCCGGCCCACACGCGGCCGCGTGACCCTGTTCGGCAAGGATACCTCGGCACTCGACCAGGATGCCCTGCTCCAGATGCGGCGCCACATCGGCATCGTGTTCCAGGAGTTCCGTCTGCTCGACCACCTGACGACCTTCGAGAACGTGGCGCTGCCGCTACGCGTCCTGGGCGAGCCGGAATCGAGCTACCGCGCCAATGTCACCGAGCTGCTCGAATGGGTCGGCCTCGGCTCCCGGCTCGATGCGCACCCGGCGGTTCTCTCGGGCGGTGAGAAGCAGCGCGCCGCCATTGCCCGTGCCGTCATCGGCCGGCCCGACATCCTTCTCGCCGACGAGCCCACCGGCAACGTCGACCCCGAGCTGTCGCTGCGCCTCGTGCGGCTCTTCGCCGAGCTCAACAAGATGGGAACGACCATCATCCTCGCGACGCACGAGTTGCCCCTGCTCGACAACTTCCCCTTCCCGCGCATGAACCTCCACGAGGGCCAGGTGGTGTTCAGTGATTGAGCTCAGGCTCCCCCGTTTTGCCGGCCTCGATAGCCGCGAGCGCGCCGCCCCGATCGTCCCCGAGCGCTCGGTCGCCGGACGCACCCTGGTGCTGCTCATCGCCATCATGACCTTCCTCTCCGGCGTGACCCTTGGTGGGGTGGTGCTGGTGCAGAAATCCGCCATTGCCTGGTCGTCCGACGTCGGCCGCGAGATGACCATCCAGATCCGCCCCATGGAGGGCGAGGTGATGGACTCGAACCTGCGCACGGCGGTAGCGCTGGCCGAAGCAACGCCCGGCGTCGCCTCCGCGCAGGCCCTGACGCTCGAAGAGAGCCAGAAACTGCTCGAGCCCTGGCTCGGCGCCGGGCTCGACCTGTCGGCAATCGACATCCCCCGCCTCGTCGTCGTGCAACTGGCTGATCCCGGTGAGGCGGACATCGCCAAGCTGGAGCGTGACCTGCAGTCGGTGAAGGGCGCCAGCCTGGATACCCATGCCGCATGGCGTCAGCAGCTCAACGTCATGGCCGGCACCATCGTCGCCTCGGGCCTTCTCGTACTGGCCCTGATCGTCGTTGCGACGGTGCTCGCCATCATCTTCGCGACGCGCGGCACCATGTCCTCCAACCGCGAAATCGTCGACGTGCTGCATTTCATCGGCGCCTCCAACAGCTTCATCGCCGGCGAGTTCCAGGGCCGCTTCCTCACCATCGGCTTCCGGGGCGGCATCATCGGAGGCCTTGGCGCGCTGCTCTTCTTCTTCCTCGTCGGCCTTGCCGCCGGATCGATGGTGCCGCAGGAGGCCGGTCAGCAGCTTGGCATCCTCTTCGGCCGTTTCGCCCTCGGCATCGACGGCATGTTCGGCATCCTCGCCGTCATCCCCGTGATCGCCGCTATGACCGCTATCACTTCGCGCATGACTGTGCGACGCTTCCTGCAGAAGACGTCCTGACGGGCCTATTGTCCCCGGCGCCGCAAGCAGGCACGGTGCCGGCCGGAAGGGGAGGACTTCAATTGATCGGCCAGGCGATCCGCTCGCTGCTTTTCTATGCCTTTTTCTACCTGCAGACGGTGCCGCTGGCGATCATCGTGGGCCTGAGCGCCGTGCTGCGCGGGCGGACGAAGTTCGGCTGGGCCATCGCACTCTACTGGATCCATTCGAACCTCTTCGCGCTGCGCTGGCTCGCCGGCATCAGAACCGACGTTGCGGGCGAAGAGAACATTCCGGCCGACCCCTGCATCATTGCTTCCAAGCACATGAGCGACTGGGACATCTTCGCCCTGCTGCCGGGGGCTGAGCGGCCGGCCTTCATCGCCAAGAAGGAGCTGATGGACATTCCCTTCTTCGGCAAGGCGGCGATGGCTTTCGATACCATCCGCGTCGACCGTTCGCGCGGTGGCGATGCCATTCCCATGATGCTCGAGGATGCCCGAAAGGCCGCCGCCGGTGGCGCCCGCATCATCATCTTCCCCGAGGGGACGCGGAAAGCCCCGCTCGAACCGCATGACTACCGCTACGGCGTTGTCCGTCTATACGAGGCGCTGAACGTGCCGGTCGTGCCGGTGGCGCTGAACTCCGGTCTCTTCTGGGGGCGCAACAGCCTGCTGCTGTGGCGCGGTACGGCCCGGGCCCGCTTCCTGCCGGCAATTCCGCCCGGTCTGCCGACGGAAGAGTTCCGCGCCCGGCTCATCACGGCGATCGAGGGCGAAACCAACCGGCTGATCCTCTCGGCGTATGAGGAAGGGCTCAAACGCCCGATCGACCCCGCCCTGCGCGAAAAGCTCGATAAGTTGGCACAGGGGATAGCCCCCGCGGCGGTCAAGCCCACTATATCTTGACGGGGCAGGCGACGCAGCCCATAGCTGTAGTTGTCAGCCTTGGCGGGGCTTGACATTTGTCTCAAGTTTGTTCTACTTTTGTTCCCTTCGACTGGGGAACCGAGGGAGCCGGGGCATGGTGCCGACACTTGATCGTACGCTGCTGCAACATGCGATGGCGCATCCGGTGAACTGGCGCGGCCGCTCTGGCCGCTACTACGCGCTTGAGCCGCTGCGGCTCGAGGACTTCCGCTTCGCCGGCGACGAACTTTACCTCATCGCGCTTGGTCCGCACGTGCTGTGGGCCGGTGGCGCCGCCGACCTCGTCGAGGATGCCGTGAGCCGCGCCCGCTTCCGCCTCGCCATGGATTGCGCCGACCGTGTCTTCCACGTCGAAACCAGCACGGACGCCATCGAGCGCCTGACCGTGGTGTGGGACCTCGAGGGGGCCGAGCCGATTCTGGGATTGAGCGCGGCCTAGGCCGAAGCCACCACCGGGATGTCGACGCCGTGTAGCGCCGTTACCACCTCGTCGAGATAGCGGTCGCGGATGCCCAGTTCTGCCAGCCTGCGGGCGGTTTCCAGCACGTATTCGGGATTGGGGCCGGATTCGCCGACCCCTGACCTCACGAGCCGGACCTGCTCGGCAATGGCGAGCTTGCCGGCATACTGGACATGGCGGGTATCGGCGACGAAGGCGAGGCCCGAGACGACTTGGCCGTCGACCAGCATGGGGCGGAAGGCCTCTTTGTAGACACCGTGGTCCATCTCACGCTCGCTGAGATAGGCGTGAACCTCGTCCCAGCGCTTGCTTTCCACCTCGAAGGCCACGCCCCGGCATGAGCCCCCCGGCATGAGTCCGAAGACGAGACCCGGCTGTGCTGCCGTACCGCGATGGCGCTGCGAGTAGACGCACAGGCGACGATGAACGCCCCGTAGCATCGCCGGCACCTGGCGGACGAAGGCGAAACCCGGCCGCCAGATCAGCGAGCCGTAGCCGAACACCCAATGCGTTGATATCTGCGCCACTTCAGCCGTTCCGCCTTGCCCCCGTCATGTTCGTACCGATACGGTCCGCCGCGCGCAACGCCTGCGCCGGCATAGGAGACGTGACTTTGCGGAAGTTCCTCTGGCTCGCGATCGCGGTGATCGTGGTCGTGGCGGCCTGGACCGCGGGCTGGTTCTGGGCCGCGGGGGAGATCCGCGGCCAGGTCGAGAGGCTGGCGGCCAATGATGGCGACAGCGCTCCCAAGTTCTCCTGCGCGACGTTCAACGTCACCGGCTTCCCCTTCCGCTTCGACCTCGACTGTGCCGAGGGCACGTTGGTCGAGCAGGACCTGACCGTGACCTTCGCCGGGCTCCGGGCGTCGGTGTTGGTCTACAACCCCACGCACGCGATCTTTTCGGCCAAGGGCCCGTTCGCCTATGCCGATGCCTTCTCCGGCAGCCAGCGCCGGCTCGACTTCACCGGCCTCGATGGCAGCCTGCGCCTTGTTTCAGCCGATCCGGTCAAGGGGCTGAGCGGCGAAGGCTGGCGCCTGGGTCGTTTCTCCATCGAAGCTGACGACCTTGCCGTCACCGACACCGTGGCCGGGGACGTCCGCGAAGCGGCCGCCAAGCATGTCGAGGCCCATCTGGTGGACAACCCCGCCGGCCTCGACAAGACCGCGGGCACCTCCGCCGTCGCCAACTATGTCACGGTGTCCGACCTCGACCTGCCCGGCCTGCAGATCGCGGGCGGCAACGCGACGCTCGAGGCCCAGTTGAGCGGCCTTCCCGCCGACCTCCACGACTTCGGGGCGCCAGACGCCATCCGTCGCTGGCAGGCGGCCGGAGGCGAACTCGACATCGTCCGCTTCTCGGGCAGCCAGCCCAACCCCGAAGAACGCTTCGACGTGGCCGGCAAGCTGCGTCTCAATGCTGCCGGTTATCCCGAAGGCGAGATCAACTACACCACCAAAGGCGTCCTCGAGCGCTTCGCCGACTACGTGCCGGCGGTGCAACTCGCCATCCTGCGCGGCGCACCGCAGGGCGAGGGCAACTTCAGCAATACGCTGACCATCACCGACGGTCAGGTGAAACTGCTGACCGTGGTGTTTGCCCAGCTGCTGCCGCTGTTCTAGGCGTCCTCGCCGCCGCCATGCTCGCGGACGGCGAACGGCGTCACGTCCTCGGGCTGGACGATCGCATTGCCCGTGGTGCCGTGCGGACGGCCGAAATCGGGCGCCGCCGTTTCCTGGCCCGCCGTGATGATCGAGCGGCGGATGGCGCGGGTGCGGGTGAAGAGCTCCTGCATCGCCGGCCCGTCGCCCACGCGCACGGCGCGCTGCAACCGGCTCAGGTCTTCGAGGAACCGGCCCAGCATCTCGAGCACGGCGTCGCGATTGGTAAGGAACACGTCGCGCCACATGATCGGATCGCTGGCCGCGATGCGCGTGAAATCACGGAAACCCGAGGCCGAGAACTTGATCACCTCGGACTGCGTGTCGGCCTCGAGGTCGGAGACCGTGCCCACGATATTGTAGGCAATGAGGTGCGGCACGTGGCTGGTGATGGCGAGCGTCAGGTCGTGATGGTTGGCATCCATGCACTCGACATTGGAACCGAGCGCCCCCCAGAACGAGGTGAGGCGGTCGACTGCCACCGGGTCGGCCGACTTTTCCGGGGTGAGGATGCACCAGCGGCCGACGAACAGATCGGCGAAGCCGGCGGACGGACCGGAATGCTCGGTGCCGGCGATCGGATGGCCGGGAATCAGGTGCACGCCCTCAGCCACATAGGGCTTCATAACCTTGAGGACGAAGCCCTTGACCGAGCCCACGTCGGAGAGGATGGCACCCGGAGCCAGCGCGCCACCGATCTGCTTCATCACCTCTTCATAGGCGCCGACCGGCGTGCAGAGGATGACGAGATCGGCCCCGGCCACCGCCTCGGCGGCGTCTAGCGTGTAAATGTCGCCCAGCCCGAGCGCCCGCGCTTCCTCCAGCGTCTCGGACTTGCGGGTCGTGATCGCGATCGTCTTGGCCAGGTCCTTGAGCTTCACCGCGCGGGCGATGGACGAACCGATGAGGCCGATGCCGATGAGGGTGATCTTGTCGAACATCTAGTTAGCCCCCGGAGCGCCGAACGCCTTCAAAACTTCGACCACGGCACGCATGTGCTCCTCGAGGCCGATGGAAATCCTGAGCCCTTCCGGGATGCCGTAGCCGTGCATCTCGCGCACGATCAGGCCCTTGTCGCGCAGCGCCCCGAAGGCGGCCTTCGACGTCTCGACATTTTCGAACAGTGCGAGGACGAAGTTGCCCTGGCTGGGCGGCACGCGGATGGCATTGCCCGAAAGCGCGAGCGTAAGCCACTCGCGCCACCGCGCATTGTGGTCGCGCAGCCGCGCCGTGAACTCGACGTCGCGCGCAGCAGCAGCAGCGGCAGCCTGCCCCGAGAGCGAGACGTTGAACGGACCGCGGATGCGGTTGACCGCATCGACGATATGGGGCGGGCCATACATCCAGCCCACGCGCTCGCCGGCAATGCCCATCTTGGAGAAGGTGCGCACCATCACGACGTTCTCGGACTTGTCGACGAGGTCGATGCCCACCGAATAGTCGGACGCCGTGACATACTCGGCATAGGCGCTGTCGAGGACGAACAGGATGTCGGGCCTCAGCCCCGCATGGAGCCGCTCGACCTCGGCCGCTGGCAGGTAGGTGCCGGTCGGGTTGTTGGGGTTGGCGAGGAAGACAACCTTGGTCCGCTCGGTCACGCTCGCCAGCATGCGATCGACATCGGCCCGGTAGTCGGTCTCCGGCACCATGACAATCTCGGCCGAAGCGCCCCGGGTGATGATCGGATAGACGTTGAAGCCATATTGGCTCATCAGCGCCTCGTCGCCTTCACCCAGGTAGACCTGTGCCAGCAGGTGCAGGATGTCGTCCGAGCCGAAACCGCACACGATCCGGTCCGGCGAGATGCCGTGGACCTCGCCGAGCGCCATCCTCAGCTCCCGCGACGAGCCCTCGGGATAGATGTGCATCCGGCCGGCCTGAGTCATCATCGCCTCCACAGCCCTGGGGCTGGCGCCGAGCGGGGACTCGTTGGCCGAGAGTTTTACCAGCTTCACGCCCTCAGGCGCGTCCGATCGGCCCGGCACATAGGGCGCGATCTTGAGGATGCCGGGCTGGGGAACGGGGCGAGTTGGTGCGTCGGTCATTTTCTTGTGGGGTAGGCGCGAAATCGGGCCGGACCATAGGGGAAGCGGCCTGCCCTTGCAAAGGAATCCCGGCCTTTCGCCGCCGCTTCTGCTACGATGGCGGCGCATGGTTGTCGAACGGAGGAGGTTCCGATGACGGCAATGAACATCGTGCACATGCGGGTCAAACCCGCCCGCGAAGAAGAATTCCTCGACATTCATCGCAAATTCGAGCGCAACGTCCCGCCGGGCCTGCGCAACTTCTGGGTCGTGAAGACGGGCGAGCGCACCTATTGCGTCGTGGGGGAATGGACCGGAATGGCCGAACTGGCAGCGGCACGCCCAGCCATGATCGCCAATCTCGACAAGCTGCGGCCGCTGCTGGAAGACCTCGGAGGAGGCCGTGGCGTGACCGAGCCGTGGTCCGGCGACGTCGCCCTGCACCTCAGGCCCGAGGTCGGAGCCGGGAGCGCCCTCTAGCCTAGCGCCCGAGATTCCGCATCGCCGCCTGCGGCGCCATCGCCGGCACGCGCACATAGCGCTCGGCCCGCCGTCGCCGCGGCACGGCCGGGAACAGCTCCTTGCGCGCCAGCACGCAATGCACGCCGGCAAAAGTAGGCCCGAACAGCCGCCCTGCGCGCTCGAAGAAGCGCGTCGACTTGAGAACGAGCGAGTGCTGCGATGGCGGCAGGTAGAGCGCGTCCTTCCACTGCTCGGGCACGAAGCTGTGGTCGCGCAGCAGCCGCTCGAGCTGACCGCGCGAGAATGGGTGGCCATCGCCGAACGGGGTATTGTCCAGCGACGACCACATGCCGCGCCGCTTGGGGACGATCACGATCAGCCGCGCATTTGGGGCCGACACCCGCCACAGCTCGCGCATCAGCTCCTCGGTGTCGCTGGCATGCTCGAACGCATGGACGGCGATCGTGAGGTCAACCGCCGCGTCGGTGAGCGGCAGTTCTAGCGGATCGCACATCACGGTGTGCGACGGCCCCTCGCGCGGCCAGGCCGAGGCGCCCTGCCGGGCCGGCATCGCCGCGATGACCCGCTCGGCCCTATCGAGGGTGAAGCGCATGTAGGGCGTGGCGAAGCCAAGCCCCAGGATGCGCCTGCCGTTCACGTTGCCGGCAAACCGCACCACCTCCTCGCGCAGCAGCGCCCGGGAGATCTTGCCCAGGGGTGACTTGTAAAAGCCGATCAGCCGCTCGACGTTGGAGGTCATGGCGTTGTCCGAAAACCTTATCTAGTTTCTGTCATGCTTTGACGCGGCCTGCCACCCTCGGCGGCCAAGTGCCTCGGAGACCCATCGTGCCCGTCCTCATCGATATCTTCCTCAGCCGCAGCGACAATTTCGGCTATCTCGTCCACGACGTGGCCACCGGGCGAACCGCGGCCATCGATGCTCCTGACGCCAAGGCGATCAAGGAAGCGCTGAATCGGCGCGGCTGGCGGCTCACTGATCTGTTCATCACCCATCACCATACCGACCATGTCGAGGGTATCCCTGCGCTCAAGCGCGAATATGGGGTGCGGGTCGTCGGGCCGGAAGCCGAGCAATCCAAGATACTGGGGCTCGACGAACTGGTTTCGGCCAGCGACACCGTTTCGCTCGGCGAGACGGATTTCCTCATCATCGAGACCCCCGGCCACACGCTCGGGCACATCGTCTACTACGAGCCGGCCGGCCGGCACCTGTTTTCCGGCGACGCGCTGTTCTCGCTGGGCGTGGGGCGGATGTTCGAGGGCAAGCCCGGCCCGATGTGGAGTGGCCTGGAGGAGCTGCGCGGCCTGCCCGACGATACCCTCGTCTATCCCGGTCACGAGTACACGGCCGCCAATGCCGCCTTCGCCCTCAGCGTCGATCCGCGCAACTCCGCGCTCAACATCCGCGCCGGCGAGGTGAAGCGGCAGGTGGAGTCGGGACGTTTCACCATTCCCGTGACGCTGGGCATGGAGAAGGCCGCCAACCCCTTCCTCCGCGCCGACCAGCCGGCCCTCGCCAAGGCCATGGGCTACGCCGCCGACTCCGCGCCCGAAAAGGTCTTCGCGGCGCTGCGCAAGGCCAAGGACGACTTCAAGTAACGCGCAGGACGCCGCGTTACGGTTAACCATTCCTTACGGAAGGGCGGGAAAATCCCGCCGATTCATTGCAACCTGCCCGGGCCGTTGCGACTTTGAATGCAGCGATCCGGTGAAGGCTGTCCCAAAACGAAACAGCCGCCCCGGATCCAAGGGATTGGCCGAGGCGATGGACGGGAACGGGACGGAGCGCAAGGTCTTCAGGTTACCGGACGGCGTCGAGCCGCCGCGGACCTACCTGCGCGTCATCACCCCTGCCCCCAACGCCGATTTCCTCAGCCAGTTGATCGCCGAACGCCAGCACCTGCCGCCCCAGCGGGAACAAAGCCGTGCGCCCGTCGACGAGGCGGTCAATGCCTATGACCGCGGCTCGCGCATCGCAGTGCGCCGCATGCCGGCCGGCTATCGCAGAACCATCGTGACCTGACTGCCGACACGGGAGAGCCAGTCAAGGCAGCTCCAGTACCGTCATCCCCGGGGACCCATCGTGCCAAGCCGGCGCGTCGCGGCTAGCCTCAGTTCATCGAAACGTCGCGACCGGCGCCGGTGATCGACACCGTGAAGCCGGCAACCACGTCGACGATCGCCATCATCATCAGGATGAAGAACACCGAGCTCGCGGCGGCCCCGACGAGCAGGAACTCGACGAGGAAGACCACGAACACCACCACCGAGAGCATGTGCTCGATCACCGAGTTGCGCCCGGTATTGGTGGACTTGATCACCTCGAAGAACAGGCAGACGAGGCCGATCACCAGCATCAGGTCGCCCGAGGTCAGCGACCACTGGACACCCGACACCATGGGGATGGTCAGGAGCTGCTGGCTCCAGCCGGCCGGATTGCCACCCATGAACAGGAAGGCGAAGAAGTTGTAGGCGACCAGCGGGACGATCAGCAGCGGCGGAATGAAGGCACCGCCCCGCACCGCACGGCGTTCCGGCGGAATGAATACGGTATTGTCGGTCATCGGGGCACTCCCACAGGGCTAAATCGCTGATCCCGACAATGCCAAACGCAACGGCGGGGAGCTAGCCCCGCCGCACGATTTCGCACTCTGTAGCGAGAGAGGGCTAGACCTTGAGCGGGCCAACCATTTGCTCGGGCTTCACTTCGGCGTCGAATTCCTCGCCGGTGAGCAGCCCCAGCTCGATCGCGCTTTCCTTGAGGGTGATGCGCCTCTTGTGCGCGTTCTTGGCGATCTTGGCCGCGTTGTCGTAGCCGATCTTCCTATTGAGCGCGGTCACCAGCATCAGCGACTGGTCGACCAGCTGCTTGATGCGGTCGCGGTCGGGCTCTATGCCGATGGCGCAGTGGTCGTTGAAGCTCTTGGCCGCATCGGCGAGCAGCCGGACCGACTGCAGGAAGTTGTAGGCAATGACCGGCTTGAAGACGTTGAGCTCGAAATTGCCCTGGCTGGCGGCGACGCCGATGGCGGTGTCGTTGCCGAACACCTGCACGCAGACCATGGTCATGGCTTCCGACTGCGTCGGGTTAACCTTGCCCGGCATGATCGAGGAGCCCGGCTCGTTCTCCGGAATGGTGATTTCGCCCAGGCCCGAGCGCGGACCCGAGGCGAGCCAGCGCACGTCGTTGGCGATCTTCATCAGCGCCACCCCAAGCTGCTTGAGCGCGCCGGACGAGCCGACAAAGGCGTCGTGCCCGGCCATCACCGCGAACTTGTTGGGCGCCGTGACGAACGGATAGCCGGTCAGCTCCGCGATCTCGGCCGCGACCATTTCGCCATACTTGGGATGGGCGTTGAGCCCGGTGCCGACAGCCGTGCCGCCAAGCGCCAGCTCATGCAGCTGCGGCAGCGTCGCACGAATGGCCTTGATCGCGAGGTCGAGCTGCGCCACCCACCCCGAGATTTCCTGGCCCAGCGTCACCGGCGTCGCATCCTGCAGGTGCGTACGACCGATCTTGACGATGTCCATGAACTCCTTGGCCTTGGCATCGAGCGTGTTGCGCAGCAGCAGGATCCGATCGATGAGGTACCCCTCGATCGCCTCGACCGCCGCAATGTGCATCGCCGTCGGGTAGGTGTCGTTGGACGACTGGCTCATGTTGACGTGATCGTTCGGGTGGATCGGCTTCTTCGACCCCATCACTCCGCCGGCCATCTCAATGGCGCGGTTGGAGATCACCTCGTTGACGTTCATGTTGGACTGGGTCCCCGACCCGGTCTGCCACACCACCAGCGGGAAATGGTCCTTGAGCTTGCCGGCGATGACCTCGTCGGCCGCCGCGACGATCAGGTCGCGCGTCTTTTCGTCCATCAGCCCCAGCCTGGTATTGGCAAGCGCGGCAGCCTTCTTCAGCACGCCGAAGGCAGTGATGATCTCGGTCGGCATCTTCTCGCCGCCGATATCGAAGTTCGCGAGCGACCGCGCGGTCTGCGCCCCATAGTACTTTTCGGACGGCACATTGATCGTGCCCATGGAATCCGATTCGACGCGCGTACCCATGCCGGAATGCCTTTCAGGAAATCATATGGGAACGGCCGGCCCCCAGTTCGGGAGCCGGCCGTCGAAATTAGTGATGCTTGCGCAAGAGAGCCTGAGCCCGAGGGCTTAGGAGCTCTTCGGCTGCAGGATCTGCCTGCCGCGATACATGCCGGTCTTGAGATCGACGTGGTGCGGACGACGCAGCTCACCCGAGTCCTTGTCTTCGACGTAGGCCGGGGTTGCCAGCGCATCGGCGGAGCGGCGGAACCCGCGCTTCATCGGCGAGGTCTTGCGCTTTGGCACTGCCATGGTTGTTACTCCTGGTTCAATAGCGTTTCGCCGAAGGCGTTCCGGCGTCTAACAGACAGGGTCTGTCGGGAATTGGGGGCGTCTATAGAGCAATGTGGCGCCAATGGGAAGGGGCGAAATCGCCCGCAATGCGGCTTTGTCGCACCCGTTCCTGTGTCGGCGCAAATCCGCTAGAAGCATCCAGACCCGCCTGGACGTCTCACGTGACCTATTCCTTCTCCGCCGAACTGAAAAGCACAGCCGCCGATATCGAGCGCGCCCTCGACAGATTCATCGCTGCAGGCCCGCTCTCCGGCCCCGGGCTACCGCCGGATCGGCTGATCGCCGCCACTCGCCACGGGACGCTCAATGGCGGCAAGCGCCTGCGGCCGCTCCTCGTGCGCCAGGCGGCCGGCGTATTCGGCGTACCACCCGAGACGACGGTGACAGCCGGGCTCGCCGTCGAGATGATCCACTGCTACTCGCTGATCCACGACGACCTCCCGGCCATGGACGACGACGACCTGCGCCGCGGCCAGCCCACCGTCCACAAGGCCTATGACGAGGCGACGGCCATCCTCGCTGGCGACGCGCTCCTCACCCACGCCTTTGGCCTCCTGGCCTCCGATGAGGCGCATACCGATCCGGTCGTGCGCATCCGCCTCGTCGCCGAGCTCGCTGCCGGCGCCGGCGCCGGCGGCATGGTCGGCGGCCAGATGCGCGACATCGAGGGCGAGACGGGCTTCCTCACCGAGCGCGCCATCGCCCAGATGCAGGCGATGAAGACGGGCGCCCTGATCCGCGCCGCCGTGCGAATGGGCGCCATCCTCGGCGGGGCCTCCGACGAACAGTTTGGCCGCCTCACCACCTATGCCGAGGCGGCCGGCCGCGCCTTCCAGCTCGCCGACGACATCCTCGACGTCACCGCCACCACCGAAGCCATGGGGAAAGCCACCGGCAAGGATGCCGACAAGGGCAAGCAGACGATCGTCGCCCGCATCGGCGTCGAAGCCGCACGCCGCGAACTGGCCGAGGTCATCCACGACGCGCTGGGCGCCCTGATTACCTTTGACACCCGCGCCGACGGCCTGCGCGAGACGGCCAAGTTCTTTGCCGAACGAATGAACTGATTGATCTGATGCTTATGGAGTTGCCTCATGTCGCTTGAAACGGTCCAGAGCGACCTCGCCGTCCGGGCCCCCGACCTGCCCGTCATCGTCACCGACGACAGCACGGCAACCGTCGACCTCGCGGCGGCCGTTCATGGCGTGGCGCCGGGGCAGATCGCGAAGACTTTGGCGATCCGCGTCGGCGATGCCGAATTCCTGCTCGTGACGCGCGGTGATGCCCGGCTCTCCAACCAGAAGGCCAAGGCCGCCTTCGGTGGTCGCCCGCGCATGCTGGGCCCCGAGGACGTGCTGCGCCTCACCAGCCATCAGGTCGGCGGCGTCTGCCCCTTCGGGCTGCCGGCGCCGCTGACCATTTATTGCGATGTGTCGCTGAATATCTACGACGAGGTCATCCCCGCCGGCGGCTCCACCCACGCCTCGGTGCGCCTGCCTCTCGGCCGGCTGGTCGAGCTCTGCGGCAGCAACTGGGCTGACGCCTGCGATGTGCCTACTGCGTCCTGAGATTGCCCGTCAGGTAGAGGACGATCAGCACCACGGCGAGCGCCCCGAGCCAGAACCAGCGCCGGCGCGCCGCCTCGCCCGTGAACAGCCAGTGGCGCAGCCGGCTCATTCGGCCGCCGTCTTCTCAGCGGTGCCGAAGCGCTTCTCGATGTAGTCGGCGACCATCACCTTGAACTGCTCGGCAACATCGGCGCCGCGCAGCGTCGCGACCTTCTGCCCGTCGATGAACACCGGCGCAGCCGGCGTCTCGCCGGTGCCGGGCAGCGAGATGCCGATATTGGCGTGCTTCGATTCCCCCGGACCGTTGACGATGCAGCCCATCACCGCGACAGAAAGGCTCTCGACGCCCGGATAGCGTTCCTTCCACTCCGGCATCGAGGAACTGAGGTGATCCTGGATTTCCTTGGCCAGCACCTGGAAGGTCTGCGACGTCGTGCGCCCGCAGCCCGGGCAGGCCGCCACAACCGGCAGGAACTGGCGGAAGCCCATGGTCTGCAGCAGCTCCTGCGCCACCCGGACTTCCTGCGTGCGGTCACCACCCGGCTCGGGCGTCAGCGATACGCGGATGGTGTCGCCGATCCCCTGCTGCAGCAGGATGCCCATGGCCGCCGACGACGCAACGATGCCCTTCGACCCCATGCCAGCCTCGGTCAACCCGAGATGCAGCGCGTAGTCGCAGCGGGCGCCGAGATCCCGGTAGACCGCGATCAGGTGCTGGACGTCCGAAACCTTGGTCGAGAGGATAATTTTGTCACGCCCCAGCCCGAGCTCTTCAGCCCGCTCCGCGGAGAGCAGTGCCGACCGGATGATCGCCTCGCGCTGCACTGCGGCGGCGCTCACCGGCACGGCCGAGGCCGAGTTCTCGTCCATCAGCCGGGTGAGCAGCTCCTCGTCGAGCGAACCCCAGTTCACTCCGATCCGCACCGGCTTGTCGTACTTCATCGCCAGTTCGATCAGCGTCGCGAACTGCGTGTCCCGCTTCGCCTTGAAGCCGACATTGCCCGGATTGATCCGGTACTTCGCCAGCGCTTCCGCAGCGGCTGGATGGTCGGTCAGCAGCTTGTGGCCGATGTAGTGGAAGTCGCCGACGATCGGCACGTCGATGCCGCGCGCCGCCAGCCGGTCGCGGATATGCGGCACAGCAGCCGCAGACTCATCCCGATCGACGGTGATGCGGACAATTTCCGAGCCGGCGCGCCACAGCTGCGCCACCTGGCGAACGGTCGCCTCGATATCGGCAGTATCCGTGTTGGTCATCGACTGCACGACGATCGGGGCGCCACCGCCCACCATCACGCCACCGACATTGACGCCGACCGAATGACGGCGGGGAGAAATGCTCATCGAAAGACCTCTATCCGCCCCAGCAAATAGGCCTTTGACGTTGTGGGCGCAATGTTACGATTGCGTGACCGATTGAAGCGAGCTGCCCATGACCTTCCAGGCCTATCTCGACAACATCCGGAAGCAGACCGGCGTCACGCCCGACGAGTTCATCAAGCTGGCAACCGCCAAGGGGTTCACGAATGCCGGCACCAAGGCAACCCAGATCACCGACTGGCTGAAGGCCGACTACCAGCTGGGCCACGGCCACGCCATGGCCATCGTCAAGCTGCTGAAGGACAGGGCTGGGCTGACGTAAGACAGAGGTCTTGAACAGAATGATGCCACGAACCACATCGGGGTCATGGCCAGATTGCTCACCCGCTTCGTCACCTTCCGCAAGGAACTCGCAACGCTGTGGCGCGCCTTCATGGCGCCCGAGACGCCGGTGCATCTTAAGGCACTGATGCTGCTCGTGCCGGCCTACCTGCTCAGCCCGATCGACATGGTCCCGGACTTCATTCCGCTGCTCGGCTGGGTCGACGACTTCGTCGTCATCCCCCTGATGGTCAGCTGGATCGTCGCCATGCTGCCGCGCAAGGCGCCCGTCTACGAGCGCACCGCTGACGGCGCCAAGGTGATCGACGGAACTTACCGGAAGCGCTGAGAACGACACCCAACACTAGAGAACGTTACAACCGCGAGAAGCCCCGGTCGTTGAAGCGTTGGCTCGCAACCTTCCTCGACGGGCTCCTCGACCGGTTGCCGGTCCTCTAGCTACTCGAACCTGACCAGCAGGTCCTTGGCGTCGATCTGATCGCCCGGCTTCACCGTCACTTCGGCGACGACCCCATCGGCGTCGGCGTGGATGGCGGTTTCCATCTTCATCGCTTCGATCGACAGCAGCACATCGCCGGCGAACACCTTGTCGCCGACCTTGACGCCGAGGCCCGAGATGACGCCCGGCATCGGCGCGCCGACCTGCTTGGAATCGCCCAGCGCGGCCTTGGCGCGAACCTTGATCTCGCCGACCTTCAGCCGGTCCGGCACGGTGATGGTGCGCGGCTGGCCGTTGAGGTCGAAGAAGACGCGCACCTCGCCCTTCTCGTTGGTCTCGGTGCGACCCTGATAGGTGAGCACGAGGGTCTTGCCCTTCTCGAGGTCGAGGAACACCTCTTCGCCTTCCACGAGACCATAGAAGTAGATCGGCGTCGGCAGCACCGCGGTCGGGCCGTACTTGTCCTGCGTCTTGACGAAGTCGGTATAGACCTTGGGGTACATCAGGTAGGAGGCGAGACGCTTGTCGTCGATCTCCTCACCCGTGTCCTTGGCGACCTTGGCACGCTCCGCCTCGAGGTCGACATCCTTGAGATAGGAGCCGGGCCGGTTGGTCAGCGGCTTCTTGCCCTTGAGCACCTTCTTCTGCAGCGCTGCGGGGAAGCCGCCCGGGGGCTGGCCCAGATCGCCGGCAAAGAAGCCGACAACGGAATCGGGGAACGCCACGTCGCGGTTCGGATCCTCGACCTCGGCGCGCGTCAGGCCGGCCGACACCATGGCCAGCGCCATGTCGCCCACGACCTTGCTGGACGGCGTCACCTTCACGATGTCGCCGAACATCTGGTTCACGTCCGCATAGGTCTGCGCCACCTCATGCCAGCGGCTCTCGAGGCCGAGAGAACGCGCCTGCTCCTTAAGGTTGGTGAACTGCCCGCCGGGCATCTCGTGGAGATAGACTTCCGAGGCGCCGCCCTTGAGGTCGCTCTCGAACGCGCGGTACTGCGTGCGCACCGCTTCCCAGTAGAACGAGATCTCGCGGATCACCTTGCCGTCGAGTTCGGGATCGCGCGGGCCGTCCTTGAGAGCGGCGACGAGCGAGCCAAGCGTCGGCTGCGAGGTCGTGCCCGAGAGCGCGTCCATCGCGGCGTCCACCGCATCGACGCCCGCCTCGACCGCAGCCATGATCGTCGCGGCAGCGGCGCCCGACGTATCGTGCGTGTGGAGGTGGATCGGCAGGTCGACTTCCTGCTTCAGCGTCTCGATGAGCTTCTTGGCGGCGGCAGGCTTCAGCAGGCCGGCCATGTCCTTTAGACCCAGCACGTGAGCGCCGGCCGCCTCAAGCTCCTTGGCGAGCCCCACATAGTACTTGAGGTCGTACTTGGCCCGATCAGGGTCGAGCAGATCGCCGGTGTAGCAGATGGCGCCTTCGGCCACCTTGCCGGCCTCGGCCACCGCGTCGATCGAGACGCGCATGTTTTCTACCCAGTTGAGGCAGTCGAACACGCGGAACACGTCGACCCCGCCCTTCGCCGCCTCGCGCACGAAGAACTTCACGACGTTGTCGGGATAGTTGGTGTAGCCGACGCCATTCGAGCCGCGCAGCAGCATCTGCGTCAGGATGTTCGGCGCGCCTTCGCGCACAGCACTCAGGCGCTCCCAGGGATCCTCGTTGAGGAAGCGCATGGCGACGTCGAAGGTCGCCCCGCCCCAGCACTCGAGCGAGAACAGGTTCGGCAGCCCGCGGCTATAGGCCTGCGCGATGCGCGTGATGTCGAACGAGCGCATGCGGGTGGCGAGCAGCGACTGGTGCGCGTCACGCATGGTGGTGTCGGTAAAGAGCACATGGGTCTGCGCCTTCATCCAGCGCGCGAGGCCCTTGGCGCCGTCGCGCTCGAGGATCTGGCGCGATCCCTCGATGATGGCGAGTGGCGCATACTCGGGCACCACCGGCTCGATGGCGTCAGCCGGCGGCCGCGGCCGGTCGCGCACTTCGGGGTGGCCGTTGACGGTGACGTCGGCGATGTAGGTGAGGAGCTTCGTCGCCCGGTCCTGCCGGCGCTTGAAGTCGAACAGCGCCGGGGTCGTGTCGATGAAGCGCGTCGTGTAGCGGTTCTCGATGAAATCCGGATGCGTGATGATATTTTCGAGGAACGCCAGGTTCGTCGCGACGCCGCGGATGCGGAACTCGCGCAGCGCGCGGTGCATGCGGGCGATGGCCTCGTCGGCCGTCGGCGCCCAGCAGGTGATCTTTTCGAGCAGCGGATCGTAGAACCGGGTGATCACTGCGCCCGCGTAAGCCGTGCCGCCATCGAGACGCACGCCGAAGCCGGTCGCCTCGCGATAGGCGGTGATGCGGCCATAATCAGGGATGAAATTCTGCTCGGGATCCTCGGTCGTGACGCGGCACTGGATGGCGTTGCCGTTGAGCCGGATGTCTTCCTGCCTGGGCACGCCGGACTCGGGCGTGCCGATCACGGCGCCCTCTAGCAGCCGAATCTGCGCCTTCACGATGTCGATGCCGGTGACCACCTCGGTCACGGTGTGCTCGACCTGGATGCGCGGGTTCACCTCGATGAAATAGAACTTGTCCGTATCGGCATCGAGCAGGAACTCGACCGTGCCGGCGCCACGATAGTTGGCGGCATTGCCGAGCCGGATCGCCGCGCCGGTAAGGTCGTTGCGCACCTGCTCGCTGAGATACGGCGCGGGAGCGCGTTCGACCACCTTCTGGTTGCGCCGCTGCACCGAGCAGTCGCGCTCGAACAGGTGCACCAGGTTCCCATGGTCGTCGCCGATCAGTTGCACCTCGACGTGGCGGGCGCGCTCGATCAGCTTTTCGAGATACATCTCGTCCTTGCCGAACGCGGCCTTGGCCTCGCGCTTGCCTTCCGAGACTTCGTGGACCAGCGACTTCTCGTCCATGATGCGGCGCATGCCGCGGCCGCCGCCGCCCCAGCTGGCCTTGAGCATCAGCGGATAGCCGATCTCGGCGGCCATGCGCCTGACTTCGTCCATGTCGTCGGGTAGTGCGTCGGTAGCCGGAACGACCGGCACGCCCGAGGCGATCGCCATGTTGCGCGCCGCGACCTTGTTGCCGAGATCGCGCATGGTCTGGGCGCGCGGGCCGATGAAGATGATCCCGGCATCGGCACAGGCATCGGCGAACTCGGGGCTTTCCGACAACAGGCCGTAGCCCGGGTGGATCGCGTCGGCGCCCGAGATACGGGCGATGCGGATATACTCGTCGATCTGCAGATACGCTTCGACCGGGCCCTTGCCCTTGCCGATCAGGTAAGCTTCGTCCGCCTTGAACCGGTGTAGCGCCAGCTTGTCCTCTTCGGCGTAGCAGGCGACCGTCTTGATGTTGAGTTCGTTGGCAGCGCGAAACACGCGGATGGCGATTTCACTGCGGTTCGCGACAAGGATTTTCTTGATCGGCATCGATGTTACCCGAGCAGAGGGGAGTGAGGCACCGCGAGGGCACCGGCAAGGAACGGTCGGGTCCGGCCCGAAGGCCACAGACCCAATGGGGCTTTTGCCCCTATTTCTGGCTCAGATGCCCCGCGAGATGGGACATGTCGTAGCCGGCATGCGCCGCCGCCGAGATGATCTCGGAGGCAGGTGCCTTGCCGGCCTGGCTCAGCGCCCACAATGTCGTCGAGCGCGTGCCCGAACGGCAGTAGCAGAACACAGGCCCGGCGCTCCCCTCGAGCACCTCCTTGGTCTGCTCGATCATGTCGGGGGTGACCCCTTCACGGCCGAGCGGAATGAAGTGATAGGACAGCCCCGCCTCATGGGCGGCCTTCTCGATCTCCGCGCCTTCCGGCTGGTCGGGCGATTCCCCATCCGGCCTGTTGTTGACGATGGCAGCAAAGCCAAGGGCTTTTATCGCCTTCACATCCTCGGGTCTGATCTGCGGGGACACGCTCACATGGTCGTTGATCCGCTTCACGTCCAAATCATTAACTCCGATAGATAGGCCCAGGTCTTCCCGCCCCTTTATAGACATCGGCACATTGGCGAGGCAAGGCGGCCGGAAACCGCCAAAGGTCTTGCGACGATGGAGTTATGCAGCCCTTGCAAGGCTACGCCGAAAAGGCGCCCAGCGCCTGCACCGGTCAGGCCTCGCGGAAGGCAAGGGCCGAGACAGCGCTTCCGGCTGCGGTCGCTACTGTGCAGGCGGCAACTCGACAGGCCTCTGCAGCGGCGGCAGGCCGACCCACGGGCGCCATATCTCGGAACGCTCGGCGACAAACCGGTCGGCCACGCTTTCCACCGTCTCGCCGTCCTGGCCCAATTGCTGCAGCATCCAGTTCATCTCGGCGAACGGCATCTTGGCGCGTCCGAAATAGGAAGCAACCTGCGGCGCATCGAGGAAAACCCACTCGGCCACGGCGATCACCACCGGGTCGGCCGCGAATCCGGTCGGCATCGGCGAGGCACAGGAGACCTTCCCCAGGCACAGGAACGCGTCACGGTCATAGGCGGCGAGCGTCACCGGCTTGAAGGCGAATTGCGCCAGCACCGCATTGGGCTGCCAGTAGTAAAAGAGGATCGGCTCGCGCCGCCCCACCGCTGCGGCGATCAGCGTGTCGAGTTCGAACCGGTTGGCCGGCTCGACGATGTCGAACATCTGGTCGAGCCCGTATGCCTTGAGCATATTGCGGTTGATGACGGCACAGCCCCAGTCCACCGGGCACGAGATGAACTTGCCGCGACCGTTCCCGTCGCCAAACTCGGCCGCATGCGCCTTGAGCCCGTCGATCGTGGTGATCTCGGGCCACTGTGCCGCCGCATAATCGGGCACGAACCAGCCCTCGAACACCGTCTCGGCATAGGGGGTGCCTGCCTGCCGGACGTTTTGGCTCTTCATCGCCGCGTTCCAGATATCGGCGACGCGCGCGATCCACATCTCGGGCGCCACGGCCGGTTGTCCGTTGGCGCCCATGGAAGAGCCCGTCTGCGCGAGGTCGCCATCCTGCACGGCGATATTGCACAGGTAGCTCGCGGTAAGCAGGCGCGAATGAATCTCCGCCAGCAGGGCTGCCGACGGCCAGCTCATCCGTGCGATCGCCAGTTGCTGGGTGCCGCAAGGCGGCGGCGGAGCCGGCGGCACGCCGACGATGGCCTCGCTGGGTGCGACCCCGGCAGGCGGCTCGAGCGTCTGCACCGAGTCCTGGGCGAGGCTCAGCGGAGCCATCGCCATGAACACAAGGACAAGGAGCAGTCGAACGAGCATCAGCATCGGACCGGGACAGGATCGGAGCCTAGTTCTACCCGCCCGAAGCGGGGCTGACAAAGGGCGCACGCGCGTTTTTACCACCTGATCAAAAGCGGATGACTCCCTTTCGCTATTTATGCAATATCGCCGCCAGTGGGGCGCGGGTTGTGCCCCCAGTCATTGTTGTTCCGTCGAAGATGTCCTCGCATGAAGGGGCAGCCGGCGGGGCGACAAACCAGAGGGACATCATGAACAAATTCAGTATCCTTGGCCTCGCAGTCGCCGCGACCACGCTCGGTCTCGCGGTCCCCGCGCTCGCCGAAGACGTCAAGCTCGGCATCCTCGGCGACCTGACCGGCCCGATCGAAAGCCTGGCGCCGCCGATCGTCGCCGGTGCGCAGCTTGCCTTCGACCAGGTCAATGCCCAGGGCGGCATCCTCGGCGGTGGCAAGATCGTCTCCGTCACCGGTGACAGCGCCTGCGATCCGTCGGTTGCCGGCCCTGCCGCCGACAAGCTGGTCAACACCGACCAGGTGACTGCGATGGTTGGTGCCTTCTGCACCGGCGCCACCATTGGTGCCGCGACCGCCGCCGGCATCCCGGGCGGCATGGTGCAGATCTCGCCGTCGGCTTCGGCCCCTGCCCTCACCACCCTTGAGGACAACGACCTCGTCTACCGCACCACCCCGTCCGACGCCTTCCAGGGCGTGAAGCTCGGTGAGCTGCTGCTCGCCAAGGGCATCAAGGACGTGGCCGTCACCTATGTGAACAACGACTACGGCAAGGGCCTCGCCGACGTGTTCGTCGCGACCTTCACCGCCGGTGGCGGCACGGTCTCGGCCAACGTTGCGCATGAGGACGGCAAGGCGGACTATCGCGCCGAGCTCGGCCAGCTGTCCTCGGGCGGCTCGCAGAACCTCGTCGTGCTCGCCTACGCTTCGGGCTCGGGCAAGACGATCCTTCAGCAGGCCATCGAAGGCGGCGAGTTCACTGCCTATGTCGGCGGCGACGGCATGGTCGACGACCAGCTCGTGGCGGGCCTCCCGGCCGACGCCGTGAACGGCAAGATCATTGCCACCCGCGCTGGCGCCTACACCGGCGAGTCGGCCGACATCTACAAGAAGCTGGCCACCGACGCCGGCCAGGATCCGGCCGCGACCTATGCGCCGCAGGCCTATGACGCCGGCTTCCTCCTGGCTCTCGCCATCGAGAAGAACGGCTCGGCCAAGCGCGAAGGCCTCGGCGCCGCGCTGCGCGAAGTCGCTTCGGCTCCGGGCGAGAAGATCCTCCCCGGCGAGTGGACCAAGGCTGTCGAGCTGATCAAGGCCGGCACCGACATCGACTATGAAGGCGCTGGCGGCCCGCTCGATTTCGACGCGGCCGGCGACGTCAACGGTGTCATCGTCGAGCTCGCCGTCGAAGACGGCAAGTTCGTCGAGAAGGGCCCCGTGCAATAAGCATCGACTCGATCCGATTGCGAAGGCCCGGGAGCAATCCCGGGCCTTTTGCTTTTGGGGCCGCGATCAGGGCAGCTGCTTCGCCTCGATCCGCTTCTCGGTCACGATGACCGACACTTCGAAGTGCTCGGCCTGGACCACGTCGAGCACCTTGCTCGGTCGGTAGGCGCAGGCATTGGTGCCACCGCGATGGCGAACGCTGTCATAGAGTATGCCATCCTCGCCGGTGGCCCGCAGGGTCTCGCCATAGGATTGACCGGCCGCATAGCTGTCGGCGGCATGCAGTTCCGGCTCGGAGCCACGGATGTCGCGATAATCGCCGTCTAGCCGCGCCATATAGCTGCGGAAGGTGCGGGAGGCCCCCTCGAGCCCGCGGGCCAGCGCCTCGCGACGCAGGTGATGGCCGACTTCGGCAATGGCGGTCACGGTCGAGGCGGCCGCATACCAGGCCCCGAGATCGGGACCGTTGAAGCGTGCTCCACCCGGCGCGGCATGCAGGAAGGCCGCCATGACGACGCTCGAGTTGGTCCGCCCGAAGACCCACTCGCTCTGCGGCAGTCGCGCCACCCGCTCCTTGACCAGCCGGTCATTCGTCCACTCGGCAAGCTCCATGACCGCCTCAAGGTCGGCGACGGTGGCCACGGTGTCGAACAACCCGATCGGCGGAAACCGCGATGGGATGAGCCGATGGGTCGGCTGTGGTGCCGGCGATCGCATCAGCGAATGACGATGTCGCTGTCTTCGTAGGGGGTGAAGGCCGCATCGAGGGCATTGGGCGGCATGTACTGCCCGCCCCGCGCCGCATCGAGGAAGCGCCGCACTGCCATCAGACCATCCTGTGTGCCCGAGGTGACCAGCGCCAGAGGCGGCTGGCCGCCGAACAGCGGCGCCATGTGCGGACCGCGCAACCAGCGCACGCCCTCAGGCTCATCGGCAAAAAGCACACCGAGGGCCTGATGGATGCCGAAGACCGCCGAAATACGTAGCAGCGCATCGAGATCGAGGGTGATCGGCTGGCCCTCGCGGGCCAGCTTGGCCCAGTTGTGATAGGTCGAGCGCGAGGGATAGCCGAGCACCAGCCGCCGCTGCTCCTCGTTGAGACCCCACCGTTCGGCGATCGTCAGGAAGGTGCGCAGCGCCGGCCCGCTGAGCCGCCGTCGGTTGGTCGCCGAGAAGCGGCCGAAATCGATGACGTCATCGGCTCCAGCCGGAACGAACGCGGCCCGTGCCCTCTCGCCAAACCCGACCTGCATCTTGCGTCTCCACGTACAATTAGAGACATAGTCCAATTCCAGACAATCCACAAGAGGTTTGTCCGGATTTGGACATCACGCCTCGCGTCGTACGACCTCCGGGATCAGCCCGCGCGGCGCATAGCGGAGCGCGATGGTGATGACCACGCCGAGCACGAACACGCGCATCTGGCTGGCCCGCGACTGGATCTCGGGAATGCCGCCCCAGCCGATGTCGGTCGACCAGCCGGAAATGGCGTTCATTACCGCCTGTGCCACCGGATCGGAGATCATCCACGTGATGTAGATGAGCAGCGCTCCGAACACGGCACCCCAGTTGTTGCCGGCGCCGCCCACGATCACCATCACCCAGATGAGGAACGTGTGGTTGATCGGCTGATACGAGCCCGGATCGTAAATCTGCTGAAAGCTGACAAGGATGGCGCCGCCAATGCCCATCAGCACCGAGCCAAGCACGAAAATCTCGAGCTGGCGGCGGGTGACGTCCTTGCCCATCGAGGCCGCGGCGATGTGATTGTCTCGGATGGCGCGCATCATCCGGCCCCAGGGCCCGCCATAGGCGCGCTGGACGAGGAAGAAGGCGATGGCGAGGATGATCAGGACGAGCGCCAGGAACCCGAGGCGGGCGTAGATGAACGAATCCGCGATGGAGACACCCTGGGCTTGCAGGTCCTGCGGCAGCGGCGTCGGCCATGGAATCGGCGAAACCGTCAGCGTGCCGCGCGTCAGCCAGTCCATGTTCTTCAGCAGCGCCCGGATGATCTCCGAAATGCCGATGGTGGCGATGGCGAGGTAGTCCGTCCTGAGGCCGAGGCAGATCTTGCCCACGACATAGGCAACGCCAGCCGCCAGCACGCCGCCGAACAACCAGCCCAGCACCGGATGGAGCCCGAGCCCGCCGACCCAGCCGCCACCGGCGCTCTCGATATAGGCCGCCGCCGGGTCGATCTGGCTGCGATAGACGATGTAGGCGACGATCCAGGCGAGGACGGTGACGAAGCTCTTCCACTTCCCCTTGATGCCGAGCCGGTCGGCACGGCGGGCGCCCCAGATGAGCAGGAACCCGGCAAGCAGCGCCATCAGTGCCTTGCCCAGCATCAGCGGCCCTTCCGAGCCCCAGAACTGGGCGTTGACCGGATAGGAGATGAAGGTCACGGCCGCGCCGCCCAGCATCAGCATGCCCATGATGCCGAAGTTGAACAGCCCGCCATAGCCCCACTGGATGTTGAGCCCGAGCGCGACGAGCGCATAGGCGAAGCTCTGGACGAGCAGCAGCGAGATATTGGCCGCGCCCAGCGCCCAGCCGACAACGACGAAGAGAACGAACAGTCCCGCAAAGAGCAGGAGGGAACGCCGCGCCACGCTCATGTCGAGGCTCCCTTGAAGATACCGGTCGGGCGCCACAGCAGGACGACCACGAGAATGACGAACGCCACGGTCAGCTTGTACTCCGTGGGCACGATCGCCACGGTCGCCGGCAGCTCGAAGGGCAGCGAGCCGGCGAAGGGCCGAGCCAGCACGGACCAGTTGAAGATGGCGGCCGTCTCGGCAAAGCCGATGAGGTAGCCGCCGGCAATGGCGCCGAAGGGCTTGCCCAGGCCGCCGACGATCGCGGCAGCGAAGATCGGCAGCACGATGTTGAAGGCGAGGTCGGGCTTGAGGTTCACGTCGAGCGCCAGCATCGTGCCGGCCATGGCGGCGAGGCCGCCGGCAATGATCCAGGTGACGCGCACCACCAGCTTGGTGTTGATGCCCGAGACCTGCGCCAGGTCGGCATTGTCGGCCATGGCGCGCATCGCCTTGCCCAGCCGCGATCGGGTGAGGAACAGGTGCAGCGCCACCACCGCGATGATCGTCGCAACGATCATCAGCAGCTGCGGCTGGGTGAAGTTGATGGTGCGGGTCACGCCCTCGAGCGGCACCGGGATGCGGATCAGCTGCTTCTGCTCGGTCTCGAAGAAGGACCAGGTGCCCGAGCCGAAGAACAGGCGGATCAGGCCCTGGATGATGAGCGTCACGCCGATCGAGGCGATGAGCAGCGTTACCGGGCGCGCGCCGCGGGCGCGAAGCGGGGCGTAAAAGCCCTTGTCGATGCCGAGCGCGATGATGGCCGTGAACACCATGGCGATGGGCAGGACGACGAAACCGGTCGGCAGGAACGGCGTCGTGAAGCCCATGGCCTGGAACGCGGTCATCAGCAGGAACGCGACGAACGCTCCCATCGTCATCATGTCGCCATGCGCGAAATGAGCAAAGCGCAGGATGCCGAAGATCAGCGTCACGCCGATGGCGCCGACCGCATAAATGGAGCCGAGCACGACTCCCGCGATCATCACGTTGTTGAAGAAGAAGATGAGTTCGTTCATGTGCCCCTCAGCCCCCGAGGAAGCTCTTGGCGACTTCAGGGTCGGCGATGAGCTCTGCGCCCGTGCCGGTGAAGCGGTTCTTGCCGGTGGCGAGGACGAAGCCGCGCGAAGCGAAGGCGAGGGCCTGCCGCGCGTTCTGTTCGACCATGAGGATGCCGACGCCGGCCTTGTTGACCTTGACGATCTGCTCGAAGATCTCGAGCACGTAGCGCGGGCTGAGCCCGGCGGAAGGCTCGTCGAGCAGCAGCAGTTTGGGCTGGCTCATCAGCGCGCGCCCCATCGCCACCATCTGGCGCTGTCCGCCCGAGAGTTCGCCCGCCGGCTGCCGCCGCTTCTCGCGCAGCACCGGGAACATCTCGTAGACCCACTCCATCGTCGGCCGGTAGTCGTCCGTCCGAGTGAAGGCGCCCATCTCGAGGTTTTCCTCGACGCTCATCGAGGTGAAGACGTTCTTCTCCTGCGGCACGAAGCTCAGCCCCTTGGGCACGAGCCGGTCCGGCAGCGCGTTCTGGATTTCCTCGCCGTTGAAGACGATCGAGCCGCCGGTGACGCGGAGAAGCCCGAAGATGGCCTTGAGCGTCGTCGACTTGCCCGCCCCGTTCGGTCCGACGATGACGCCGATATCCGACTGCTCGATGGCAATGTTGACGCCGTTCAGGATTGGCGCGCCGCCGTACCCGCCGACGACGTCCTTGAGTTCGATCACGGGCATCAGGCGGCCTCCACCGGGGCGCCGAAATAGGCCTCGATGATCTCGGGATTGGCCCTGATCTCCTCCATCGGACCCTCGGCGATCTTCTCGCCCTGCGCCATGACGATCACCGGATCGCACAGGCGCCCGATCAGGTCCATGTCGTGCTCGATGACGAAGAAGGTATAGCCAAGCTCCTGGTTCATGCGCTCGATATTGGCGGCGAGATCCTGCAGCAGCGTGCGATTGACGCCGGCCGCCACCTCGTCGAGCAGCACCACCTTGGCGTCGACCATCATGGTGCGGCCGAGCTCGAGCAGCTTCTTCTGGCCACCCGACAGGTTCCCTGCGAGCTCGTACTTGACGTGGCCGAGCTTGAGGAAATCGATGACGTCGAGCGCCTTCTGCCGGACATGGCGCTCAGCGTCCTTCACGGCGCCGGGCGCCAGCCACGTCTTGATCAGGCTCTCTCCGGTCTGGTTCGACGGAACCATCATCAGGTTCTCGAGCGCCGTCATGTTCGAGAACTCGTGCGCGATCTGGAAAGTGCGCAGCATGCCGCGATGGAAGAGTTGGTGCGGCTTCAGCCCGGTGACATCCTGCCCGTCGAAGAAGATCCTGCCCTCGTCGGGCACGATATTGCCGGCGACCAGATTGAACAGCGTCGACTTGCCAGCCCCGTTGGGCCCGATCAGACCAGTGATCGAGCCGCGCTCGACCCGAAGCGAGCAGTTGTTGACGGCTCTCAGACCACCAAAGCGTTTACTGACGTTCTGAACGTCGATGACTGCGTCGAAGGACACCCCGCCCCGTCCCCTCATGTTTTTGCCGCGGCTGTGCCGGAGTTTCAGGCATCTGCGCATATGCACAAATGTCGGTCAACCAAGCACCGCGTTTCGATTGGGCGCGGCTCATAAAGGTTTGTGGATCATTTGACCAGATGGTCAAAGCGCGGCGAGCACCGCGTCGGCTGTCTTGTGATTGGGCGCGAACAGGATGTTGTAGAGAGTTGCCAGCCGGTTCAAGGACTTGATGTCCACGTCATGCGGCATCGCCGTCAGTGGGTCCTGGAAGAAGACCAGTGCATCGAGCCGGCCTTCGGCGATCATCGCGCCCAGTTGCGCATCGCCGCCGAGCGGGCCGCTGAGCAGCCGGGTGACGCTAAGGCCCGTGCCCTCGTTGATACGGGCGCCTGTCGTACCGGTGCCCCACAGCTCATGCAGGGCGAGCTTGTCCCGATTGGTCTTGGCCCACGCGACCAGCTCGTCCTTCTTGTCGTCATGCGCCACGAGGCCGATACGCGCCATGCCCAAATCTCCGCTTCCTCATGGCATGCTTTCAGCATGGCGGAGGCTTGGAGCGCAATGCCCGCGTGGCTTCGCGCGCCGCTAGAGAACCTCGTGGCAGGACAGCACGTCGCCATTGGCGGTCTGGAACTCGAGCTTGCGCGGCTCGGACGCCGCCATGACCAAGCCGTCGTCGGCGCCCCACCCCAGCAGCGGTCCATTGGTGACCGTCACGCGGCCCGCATCCTGATGATACTCGCCGGCCATCGACTGGCCGAACCGGTTGAGGACATAGCTGTTCTCGCGCAGCGACAGGGTGCCGATCGCCTTGTCGCCGACAGTGCAGATCCAGTCGCCCGCGGCGTTGCCACCCGATTTGCGGACAGTGGCACCGGCTTCGTCGCCCAGCCCACTGGTGACGCAAAGTAGCGCTGCCAGCGCCGCCAATATCGCGACCGCGCGTCTGGGTTGTACCATCTCAACCTCCCATGCTTGGGCTGCATCCATGCAGCAGCACAAGGTTAGGCCCTTGCTGGTCATACGTCGCAGGAATAGAATTCATCATCGCCATGAACGGAGATTATGGCGGTGCATTTACCCCTCGATCTCGATCAGTTGCGAACCTTCTGTGCGATCGCCGATTGCGGCAGCTTCACCGAAGCGTCCCGGCGGGTGAACAAGACGCAACCTGCGGTGTCGGTCCAGATGAAGCGCCTCGAGCAGCGCTTGGGCGTGACGCTTTTCGTCCGCGATGGCCACGGCGCCACTCTGACTAGCGCCGGTGAGCTGATGCAGGCCCGCGCCCGCCGAATGCTCAAGCTCAATGCCGAAATCGTCGACCTGTTCGTCAGCCACCCGCCAACTGCAAGGATCAGGTTCGGCGTACCCAACGACTATGCTGCGAAGCTCCTGCCGGCCGTGCTGCCCGGCTTCAACCGGGCCTTCCCGGCGATCGCTGTGGAAGTCGAATGCTTCAGCACCCCGCTGCTCGTCTCCGCCCTTGAGCATGGCGAGCTCGATCTCATCGTCATCACGCAGGGCGTCGAGGAGCACTATGGCGAGCTCTTCCGCATCGAACCGCTGCGTTGGGTGATGGGCGAAACCGGTCGCGTGCTCGAGGAGGAAATCCTGCCGCTGGCCTGTGCCAGTCCCAGCGGCAGCAGCTGGCGACAGGATGCCGTGGGCCAGCTCAATCGCATCGGCCGGGCCTTCCGCATCGTCGTCGCCTCGTCCGATGCGGCCGCCATCGTGGGGGCGATCCGCGGCGACCTCGCGGTCGGCTACCTGCCCGATAGCGGCCTTGTTCCGGGCCTCGTGATCGTGCCCGAAAGCGAGGGCCTGCCACCCCTGATCGACGCACGGCTGGCGCTGATGCGCGCAAGCCATGCACAGGATGGCATCTACGACCTGCTGGCCCGTCATATCGTCGACAAGTTCGGAAACCTCCCGGCCGCCGTCACGCCCTGAGCGCGACAGCCTCTGCAAGGAGGATCGCGAGCTCATCCTCGGGGATCGTTGCGCCCGGCGCGAAGCGGATGAAGCGCACCTGCTTGCCGTCGCCTTCGAGTAACGGCGAGCTCAGTTGCCGGCCATGCTCGAACACCAGCGAGACGTGGTCCTCCATCGGGAAGATGGCGCACACGAACCCGGCGACGGGGTGGCGATAGTTGACCGAGCCCCAGCCCAGCCGCGCCTTGGCCTCGAGGTCGGGCCGCACGTTGAGCAGCGTCAGCGCCAGCCGGCTCGCCATTTCGGCGATGGGCTCGGGGAAGGGCCTGACAATCTGGAGGAGATCGGCGACCAATTCAGTCGACCGAGAGTCTGATGGTTCCATGGCTCATATCGAGGCCCATGGGATCGATCATGGTCATGGCCTCGCTCTGGGCCATCTCTTCCATCATTTTCGTGCTCGCCGCCAGTGCCGCGTCGTGGCTTTGCCAGAAGACGATGTCGACATAGCTGCCGTCGTCGCGCTCGGCGAGGTGGCGGGAGACGAAACCCGGCTGCCGCTTCAGCCAGTCGCTGATCGCGGCATTGGCATCGATGAACTGCTGGCCGGTGCCGCGCGCGAGACGGAACGTGACGAGCTCAAGCGTCTGGGTCATGACGAAACCCTCCCCAGTGGACGTTGGGAAGGGTCTCGCACAGTCCCCCTGACAGCTGGTGTCAGGGTTTATGAGGGGGCGGATCAGAACTCCGCCCAGTCCTTGTCGATGGCTGCGTTGCCCTGCGTCAGGTAGGCACTGGCCGCCTTCTTGACGCGCTCCTGCAGCCCCTTGATGCCGCGTGACGGCTGGGCCGGCGCCGCAGCGAACTTCACCGCAGGGGCCGAGCCCGCGATGGTGAAGACGTCGACCACCCGGTCGAGCTCGTTCACCTGGCTGTCCGTCTGCTCGATGGCGGCATTGGTTTCCTCGACCAGGGCCGCGTTGTGCTGCGTCATCTCGTCGAGCTGGCGCACCGCGGTGTTGACCTCTTCGATTGCCGAGGCCTGTTCGCGGCTGTCCTTGGCGATGCCGTCCATGAGCGCATTGCTGGAACGGGCGGCCTCGAGCATGGCGACTAGGCGGGTCGCCGCGTCGGCCACGAGCTTGGAGCCGTTCTTCACTTCCGTGCCAGACTGCTCGATCAGCGCCTTGACCTCGGACGAGGCCTCGGCTGCCGACTGCGCGAGGCGCCGCACTTCCACCGCCACCACTGCAAAGCCCTTGCCGGCCTCTCCCGCCCGGGCCGCTTCGACCGAAGCGTTGAGCGCGAGCAGGTTCGTCTGGAAGGCGATGTCGTCGATGAGCCCGATGATGTTGGAGATCTTGGCCGAAGAGGCGGTGATCCGCTCCATGGCGTGCGTCGCCTCGCCCATCACGTGGCCGCCCTCTTCGGCAGTGCGCGTGACGGTGGTGGCCACTTCGCTCGCCTCGCGGGCCCGTTCGGCATTCTGCATCACCGTGGTCGCAAGCTGCTCCATGGCCGCCGAGGTTTCCTCGATGGTTGCCGCCTGCTTGGTGGTGCGCTCGGAGAGGTCGTTCGCACCCGAAAGGATCTCGCCTGTCGCCGTCTTCAGCGAGCGCGAGGTCTCCCGGAGCTTGCCGACGATGTCGCTCAGCTTGTCGCCCACCGCGTTGGTGTCATCGCGCAGCCGGGCGAAGGAGCCCTCGTAATGGCCTTCCATGCGCTTGGTGAGGTCGGTGTTGGCGAGCGCCGCCAGCACTTCGCCCGTCTCGCCCAGCCCGCGATCGACGGTGGCGACCAGGTTGTTGATGCTGCCTGCGATGGCATTGAGCTCGGCATCGGGGAATTCGGTATCGACACGCCTCGAAAAGTCGCCGGCCACCGCGGCGTCGACCACCTGGCCGAAGGCGCGCTGCAGTTCGGACATCATCTCGGACCGTGCCTGCTGGTCGCGGACGATACGGGCGGCTTCGGCCTCGGTCATCTCGGCCACGCGCAATCCGTTCTCCCGGAAGACCTCGACCGTCTTGGACATGTCGCCGATTTCGTTCTTGTAGTGCCCGAACGGGACCTCGACCTTGTAGTCGCCATCGGCCAGCTTGCGCATGACGGCGGTCATCCGGTTAACCGGCCGAGCGATCGAGCTGCCAAGCCAGAAGAAGGCGGTGAGGCCGATCACGAAGATCACCAGCCCACCGATGAGGAGGTTGACCAGCTGCGCTTCTGACGCTGCCAGCAGCGTTGCCTGCGGCACGGCGACTACGACCGTCCAGTTCTGGTCGGTGCCCGGCAGGTCGACCTTGCGTGCGTTCATCTTCCAGGTCTGGCCAGCCGCTTCGCCGGTCGACGAGAACGTGTCGGCGGAAGCGAGCGCAGCGGTCGCTTCGAGCGCCCACGGCTCGGTGATCTCGGTGCCGACCAGCGCCGGATCGGGGTTCAGCACCCAGATGTTCTTCTGGTTGATGATGCCCTTGAAGCCGCTGCCCATCGGCGCCTCGCTGCCGATCATAGTGGCGAGATTGGCCGAGTTGAACGCCACGCCGCTCATGCCGACGGCCTTGCCGGCCGCGTCGCGGATAATGTTGGTGAAGCTCGTGTAGAGCAGGCCCTCGATGTTGTCGGGGCCGCTGATCGCCGACACACCGGCCTTGAGCGGCTCGGTGAACCAGCTGTCGAAGCCGGCGCCGCTGTCGAGCGATCCGAAGCCGACGCTGCCGTCGGCCTTGTTCTCGGCAAGGATGCCGACATGGTTGCCCGTGATGACGAAGTTCGAGCCCTGGAACGCCGGGCGGGTATGGAGCGCCGAATCCGGCGCAAACATCATGTAGACGCCGAGCGCGCCGGGCAGGCTCTGCAACTGCTTGGAGACGATTGCGCCGTAGGTCGAGGGCGTCGCTTCCTGGCCCGCCAGCAGGGCTTCGGCGGTGCGGGCAGTAGAGTCCGCGGCCACGGCGAAGGTCGTGAGGAAGGAGCGGATCGACTCCGCCTCGGTCTCGGCCAGCCCGCCCACGACCTCGTCGGCTCGAGCCAGGTCCTGTGCCCGGTTGGTGGTGACGACGTAGTAGAGCGATGAGCCGATGGCGACGGTGAAGATCGCGGCCGCAGCCAGGATAATGGAGCCCCGAAGCTTCAGCGACGGGAATCTGAGAGATAGCTTGGCGGGCATGAAGTCGCGGGTCCTTCTGGAGAATCGACTGTCGTCAGGTGCTTCTGCGTCCGATTCCGAAAGACATCATGTCATCGTTAACATCGCGTCACCGCGCTGCGGTCCCGCTATGCTACTTTGGCCGTGGGAGGGGGATGTGGAGCCGGCGCCGTCAGGCAGCGCGCCGGCCCGTTTTGTCGCCGAGGGTGAAGACGTCGGCGATGCTGTCGACCTCGCCCGCCTGGGCTTCGGTCTGCTCGATGGCGGCGTTGATCTGCTCGACCAGCGCTGCATTGTGCTGGGTCATCTCGTCGAGCTGGCGCACGGCCATGTTGACCTCGTCGATCGAACCCGCCTGGTGGCGGCTACCCTCGGCGATGGTAGCCATGAGCGCACTGGAGCGACGCGCCGCGGTCATCATCGCATCCAGCTTGCCGGCCGCCTGGGCGACCAGCCTCGTGCCGCCCTGGACCTCGGCGCCTGACTGCTCGATGAGGACCTTCACCTCGCTCGACGCCTGCGCTGCCGACTGGGCGAGGCGGCGCACTTCGACGGCGACCACGGCAAAGCCCTTGCCGGCCTCGCCGGCCCGAGCCGCCTCCACCGAGGCGTTGAGTGCAAGCAGGTTGGTCTGGAAGGCGATGTCGTCGATCATGCCGATGATATTGGAAATCTTGCCCGACGACTGGGTGATGCGCTCCATGGCATGGTTGGCCTCGAGCATCACCGCCCCGCCCTCTTCCCCCGAACGCGTGACGTCCTCGGCGACATGACGGGCGTCCTCGGCCTTCTCGGCATTGGCGCGCACCGTGTCGGCCAGCTGCATCATGGCCGCGCTGGTTTCCTCGATCGTTGCTGCCTGCCGTGTGGTGCGTTCGCTGAGGTCGTTGGCGCCCGACAGTATCTCCGCCGTCGCGGTCTTGAGCGTGCCGGAGGTATGCTTGAGCGTTGACACCATGGCGGCCAGCCGCTCGGCCACGTGATTGGTGTCGTCGCGCAGCTTGCCGAGCGCGCCGCCATACTCGCCGGTCATGCGATAGGTCAGGTCGGTGTCGGCGATGGCGGCGAGCGCAGTGCCGGCATCGGTGAAGACCGCCTCGACCGTGTCGACCAGCCGGTTCACGCTCTGCGCCAGCCGGTTGAGTTCGTCGTCGGCGAACCTCGCTTCGACCCGATGGCTGAAATCGCCTTCCGTGGCAGCGTCGACCACCTGGCCAAAACTCTGCTGCAGCGACAGCATCATCTCGGCGCGCTCGGCGCGGCGCTGTTCGAGCGCCAGCCGCTCGTCCTCAGTCAGTTCCTGCACCCTGAGCGCATTGGCGCGGAAGACCTCGACATTGCGGGCCATGTCGCCGATCTCATTACCGAGCCCGACATAGGGGATGGCGCTGTCAAGATCGCCGCTGGCGACGCGTTGCATGGCCTGCGACAGGCGCGGGATCGGTCGCGTCAGCCGCGAAGAGGCGAACACCGCGAGCGCGCCGATCACCACCACCGCCACCGCGCCGACAAGCGCCAGCATCGTCAGCCCCCGGTTGGCGACACCGTCGATCTCGGCCTTTGGCGTGCCGATATAGACCAAGCCGATGACTTCTCGCTCGAGGTTCAGCACCGGCTGATAGATGGCGTAGTACGGCACATCGAGGACGCTGGCCTGACCTTCATAGGTCCCGCCGGCGAGGACCACCGGATAGGCCGGACCGTCCTTGGCGAGCGGCGTTTCGACGAGGCGTTCGCCGGTCTCGTCGGTGAGCGTCGTGGTCTTGCCGACGAAGTCCTGTGTCTGCGGATCGAGAACGAACAGCGTGGCCGTGTCGCCCGTCACCCGCCCGATCGTATCGATCAGGTCGTGGTTGCGGAACTTCGGCATCGCCTTGGCTTCGATGCGCTCGAGCTGGCCCGACTCGGTCCAGTAGATGTCCGAGTTGGGCAGGTTCACCTCGAGGATGGCCGCCGCGATGCGCAGATCGGCCGTGAGCCGATCGTGAGCGGTCGTCCGCGTGTTGGCCTCGAGCATGAGATAGACGGCAAACAGCACTGCCGAAATGGCGATCGCTACAGCCAGAAAGACCATGGCCGAGATCGCGGTGGTCAGCTTCACGCCGCCCCTGGCGCGTAGAGAGGTGTTGGCCATTCTAGCCCCCAAGTTGCCGCGGCTCTTAGGCCCGGCTGCCCCACTCTTCCCAGCCATTGATGATAGGCGTTCTTCCTTAACCGGCAGTTGCCCACCGAGCCCGAGATAGGCCCCCGCGCCTAGCAACACGGCGAGGACAGACGCCACGGCCACGATCATCGCCGACCGCGATTGCGCCTCGGCCAGCCGCTTGTCGAGCGTTGCCTGCATGCGCGTGCCGGCCGCCTGCCCCTGCGCGAGAGCGGCGTCCTGGAACGCGTCATGCGCGGCGTCGAGACCGTCCCAGTCGAACCCCGCACGCGCCTTGGCGTCAGGCAGCGCGGCAAGGCCGGCGGCGATCCTGTCGGCGAAAACCGTGGCGGCCCCGGCATAGGCGCGAGCCTCTGCGCGCGACCCGGTAGCTTCGGTCGCAGTGCGGAACTCGGCGAGAACGTCCTCGAGCCGCTTGAGCTCGCCCGCCCCGACAGCAGTCGCGAAACGTGATGCCTGCATCAGCGCCGGCGACAGGGGCGCAGCGTTCGCCGCTTGCGGCACCTCGATCAGTTGCGCGGCGTCCTCGGTGGAGCCGGCTTCTGCAGCCAATCCCGACGCCTCGTGGATGCGCGCCACCAGCATGGCCGCGGCATGACGGGCCGCGGCTGGATGGGCACCGCCTGCAACCTCCGCCTTCAGCACGTCATATGCCTTGGAAATGGCGCCCGTGCCGAAGGCCGGATCGCCGACAACTGCGGCCTGGCGAAGCCAGGCGTTGGGCTGGACCGTCCCGTCCTTGGCAAGGCTCGCGAGCTCGGGAAGGACCTGCCCGGCATAGGCGACACCCTGCGCCTCCCGGCGCGCCAGCTCGGCGTCCGCGTTTGCGGCGAGCCAGAGATAAAGCCCGCCGAGGAGCGGCAGGGCCGCGAGGGCGAGCGAGGCGGCAATCCGATGGCTGCGGCGCATGCCGAGTCCTCCTGGACAAAGCAAGGAAAGCGGGGCGCCAACCGGCGCCCCGTGGGATCAGAACTCGGACCAGTCCTTGTCGACGGCCGCATTGCCCCGGCTGAGATAGGAGCGCGCGGCGGACCGCACCTTCTCCTGCATCGCCTTGATGCCCTTGGCCGGAGGTTCCGGAGCACGGGCCGCGGTAGCGACCTCGCCGGTACGGAACACATCGACGATGCGGTCGAGCTCGACGGCTTGCGCCTCGGTCTGCTCGATCGCCGCGTTGGTCTCCTCGACCAGCGCCGCATTGTGCTGGGTCATCTCGTCCATCTGCCGGACGGCGGCGTTGACCTCCTCGATCGCCGAAGCCTGCTCCTGGCTGGCCCGCGCGATCGAGTCCATCAGCTCGTTCGACGATCGGGCCGCGACCAGCATCGCCTCGAGCTTGGCTGCGGCCTCGGCCACGAGCTTGCTGCCGCCCTTCACCTCGGTACCGGACTGCTCGATGAGGACCTTGACCTCGCTCGACGCCTGAGCCGCCGACTGGGCGAGGCGCCGCACCTCGACGGCAACCACCGCAAAGCCCTTCCCCGCCTCGCCGGCGCGCGCCGCCTCGACCGAAGCGTTGAGCGCCAGCAGGTTCGTCTGGAAAGCAATGTCGTCGATCATGCCGATGATGTTGGAGATCTTGCCCGACGAGGTGGTGATCCGCTCCATGGCGTTGGTCGCCTGATGCATGACCTGCCCGCCCTCCTCGGCGGTCCGCGTCACCGCCGCCGCGACATTGGAGGCATCCTTGGCCCGCTCGGCATTGGCGAGCACCGTGCCCGACAGCTGCTCCATCGCAGCCGACGTCTCCTCGATCGTCGCCGCCTGCTTGGTCGTGCGCTCGCTGAGGTCGTTCGCACCCGACAGAATTTCCGACGTCGCGATCTTCAGCCCGCGCGAGGTCTCCTTGAGACCCGAGACGATCTGGCTGAGCTTTTCGGCCACCTGATTGGTGTCCGTCTTGAGCCGCAGGAACGCGCCCTCGTAGTCGCCTTCGACGCGACGGGTGAGATCGGTATGGGCGAGCGCCGCAAGAACCTCGCCGGTCTCGCTCATGCCACGATCGACCGTCTCGACCAGCTCGTTGACGCCACGGGCCAGCGCGTTGAGCTCGGGATCGGGGAACTCGGCATTGACGCGCTTGGAGAAGTCGCCTGCAATTGCCGCATCGACCACCTCGCCGAAGGCCTGCTGCAGTGCCTGCATCATGTGCGTGCGCTCGGTGCGGCGCTGGATCGAGGCGGTGCGCTCCCCTTCGGTCATCTCGTTGACCTTGAGCGCATTGACCTTGAACACCTCGACCGCCCGCGCCATGTCGCCGATCTCGTCGCTGCGCCCTGCGCCCTTCACCTCGGTCTCGAGCTTACCCTCCGCGAGCGCGTTCATCGTCGCAGTGAGGCGGCTGATCGGCTTGGTCACCGTCCGGCTGAAGACAAGGCCGAGCACGGCGGCCGCGGCCAGCAGCAGCGCGCCGACGGCCAGCATCATGTTCCTCAGTTGCGCGATCGGCGCGAAAGCCTCGTCCTCCCCGATAGTGGTGACCATGGCCCATCTGGCGCCGTTGAACTCGACCGGCTCGGCCGTCGCGATCATGCGCATGCCGCGATAGTCGCTCGTCGTGCCCTGGCTGGCCGTACCGGCAAGTGCCGCATCGACCACCGGGTTGTCGTAGGCGGTGGCGAGCGTGTCGTCGCCCTCCGAGAACAGCGAGTCCGAGCGCAGCAGCTTGTCGGCGCCGACATAGAAGCTCTCGCCCGTCGCGCCGAGATTGGCCGTGTCCTGCATCAACTTCGTGATGGGCGCGACCGGCATGCGGATGGCCATGACGCCGATCAGCTTCTTGCGCGGATCGAACACTGCCGTAGCGAGGAAGCTCGCCGGCACCCCGGCCGACGGGGCATAGGCGGAGAGATCCTCGAACGCGACCTGCCCCCGTTCGGTGAAGGCCATCGCAGTGCGATAGGCGCGGCCGAGCCCGGTATCGGCGTACTGGCCGCCCTCCGCGACATTCGCCGCGAAGTCGTCGTTCTTCATCACCGAGTAGATGACGTTGCCCGCCGTATCGATCAGGTACACGTCCTCGTAGCCACTACGCTCGGCCTGGCTGCGGAAGTTGGGGTGCACCTTGGAGTGCGCGAAGTCGTAGTTCCATTTCTTGCCGGTGGTGTCGGCCGGCGTGTCGAGCAGCTGGCGCGCACCCTCGGCATTGGGGTTCTTGTCGATGTAGTTGGCGCGCAGCGTTGCCACCGGGTCGGCAGCGGGCTTGGCCGTCCCGAACTGGCCCCAGCCGATGCCGAGGTCGCGCAGCGTGGTCTGGATGCTCTCGGTGGCAGCCGAATTGACGAGGTCGCCCTCGATGGTGCCGAGGTAGGTCTCGAACGCGTGGGCGCGGCCGGCAGCGATCGTCTGCATTTGCCGCGCGCTGAGATCGGCCACCGTGCTCGAGCCGATCAGGTAGCTGGCGATGCCGACGCCGGCACTCACCACCAGCGCCGATCCGACCATGGCCAGCGGCAGCTTCTGCGCAATCCTGAACTTCGGAAGCCAACCCATATCGCAACCCTCCCCTCGAGCAGCGGCCGGCGGGGATGAAACGGGTTAAGGCGGGCATGCACCCGCGCTCACTCCGGCCCCACCCCCTCCCGAGGCCGAAAACGATTTCATTGGAACAGTACGTGCTCTGCTCTTAATTTCTGATTACGCATCGAGACGCAGAGACCCCAGCATTTCCGGGCGTGTATTCGATTACATCGGCCGAAACGAAAAAGGCCGCCCGGAGGCGGCCTTTGAAGCTCGGTCAAGCGATCTCAGAACTCGGCCCAGTCCTTGTCGACAGCGGCGTTGCCATGGCTGAGATACGATTTCGCCGCGTCTCGAACCTTGGCCTGCAGCGCCTTGATGCCCTTCGCCGGAGCGGCCACGGGAGCCGATGCGGAGGCAGCAGCACCGCCGTCGGTGTGGAACACCTCGACGATGCGGTCGAGCTCGGCGGCCTGCGCCTCGGTCTGCTCGATCGCCGCATTGGTCTCCTCGACCAGCGCTGCATTGTGCTGGGTCATCTCGTCCATCTGGCGCACGGCCGCGTTCACTTCCTCGATCGCCGAAGCCTGCTCCTGGCTGGCGCGGGCGATCGAATCCATCAGCTCGTTCGACGAGCGCGCCGCAACCAGCATCGCCTCGAGCTTGGCCGCGGCCTCCGCCACGAGCTTGCTGCCGCCCTTCACCTCGCTGCCCGATTGCTCGATCAGCGCCTTGACCTCCGACGAAGCCTGCGCGGCGGACTGGGCGAGACGGCGCACTTCCACGGCAACCACCGCAAAGCCCTTGCCGGCATCGCCGGCCCGCGCCGCTTCCACCGATGCGTTGAGCGCAAGGAGGTTCGTCTGGAACGCGATGTCGTCGATCATGCCGATGATGTTGGAGATCTTGCCCGACGAATGGGTGATGCGCTCCATGGCATCGGTCGCCTGATGCATCACCTGGCCGCCCTCCTCGGCGGTCCGCGTCACCGATGCGGCAACGCTGGACGCATCCTTGGCCCGCTCGGCATTGGCGAGCACGGTGCTCGAGAGCTGCTCCATGGCAGCCGACGTCTCCTCGATCGTCGCCGCCTGCTTGGTCGTCCGCTCGCTCAGGTCGTTCGCACCCGAGAGAATCTCGGAGGTCGCGGTCTTCAGTCCGCGCGAGGTCTGCTTCAGCCCCCCGACGATCTCGGTCAGCTTCTCCGCCACCGCATTCGTATCTGTCTTCAGCTGCAGGAACGCGCCCCGGTAGTCGCCGGCCACCCGGCGCGTCAGGTCCGTGTCGGCAAGTGCCCCGAGCACCGATCCGGTCTCGCTGAGGCCGCGGTCGACCGTCGCCACCAGTTCGTTGACACCGTGGGCGAGCGCGTTGAGCTCTGCATCGGGGAACTCGGCACCGACGCGCTTGGAGAAATCACCGTCGATCGCCGCATCCACCACTTCGCCGAACGCCTTCTGCAGCGTCTGCATCATCTGCGTGCGTTCGTTCCGGCGCTGGATCGAGGCCGTGCGCTCGCCTTCGGTCATCTCGCTGACCTTGAGCGCGTTCTCCTTGAAGACCTGCACGGCCCGCGCCATGGCGCCGATCTCGTCGCGCCGTCCCGCTCCTGTCACCTTGGTCTCGAGCTTGCCTTCGGCGAGCGCGTTCATCGTTCCGGTGAGCCGGCTGATCGGCTTGGTGATGGTCCGCGAGAAGGCAAACCCGAGCAGCCCCGCAACTGCCAGCAGGCCGGCGCTGATCAGCAGCATCGTGTTGCGCAACACTGCGACCGAAGCGAACGCCTCTTCCTCCGAGATGGTCGTGACCATCGCCCAAGTGGTGCCGTTGAACGAAACCGGCTCGGCCGTCGCGATCATGCGCATGCCGCGATAGCTGCTGGTGACCCCGTCGGCGGCGTTGCCGGCGAGGGCGGCGTCGATGACCGGATCGTCGTAAGTGGAAACGAGGGTGTCGTCGCCCTCCGAGAACAGCGAATCGGTGCGGAACAGCTTGTCGGCTCCGACCACGAAGCTCTCGGCGGACTGGCCGAGATTGGAGTTGTCCTGCAGCATCGTGTTGATGGCGATGACCGGCATCTGGAAGGCCATGACGCCCATCAGCTTGCCGCGCTGGTCGAGTATCGGAGTGGCGAGGAAGCTCGCCGGCACGCCGCTGATCGGATAGACCGACGCATCCTCGAAGGCGACCTGGCCGCGCTCGGTGAGCTTCGCCGCAGCCTGGAAGGCACGGCCGAGCCCTGTCCCGGCCAACTCGCCCTCGGCGAAGTTCATGGCGAAGTCTTCGTTCTTCATCACCGAGTAGACGAGGTTGCCGGTGATGTCGAAGATGTAGAGATCCTGGTAGCCCCGCGCCTCGAGTTGGCGCCGGAAGGTGGCCTGCACCTTGTCATGCGTGGTGTCGTAGTTGGTGCGGCCCTTGTCGTTGACATCGAGCATCTGCCGCTGCCCCGCCGGATGCGGGTTGTTGGTGATGAACGCATCGCGCAGCACGGTGACGGGCTCTTCTGGCGGCGTCGCCTTGGCGAAGCTCTTCCACGCAATGGCGAAGTCGCGCGCCGCCGTCACTGCGCTGTCGGTGGTCGCGGTGGTGATGAGATCGGACTGGATGGTGTCGAGGTAGGTCTTGAACTTGTCGGCATGGGCCGATGCCACAGTGTGGATCTGGCGGGCGCTCATCTCGGCGACCATCGACGAGCCGACGAAATAGCTCCCCAGTCCCACGCCCGCGCTGGCGAGCAGCGCCATCCCGGCCAAGGCCAGCGGCAGCTTCTGTGCAATCTTCAAATTCGGAAACAATCCCATGCCTACCCCCTCGAGTATATCGGCCTTCGATACAGGGGGCAGAAACGCCTGGGGCAGGCTCAAGTCAGCCTGCGCGACCGTTCAACGTCGACCCCATCCCCCCAGGCCTTCGCAACGAACGGCGGAAGACTAGGCAGCGGGGCTTAATTTCTGATTACGCGACGGTCGCAACCAAGCGGGTCCGGTCGATTTCGGAGCACCAAAAGCAAAGGCCGCCCGAAGGCGGCCGGTAGCAGCTTCCGCGAGGGGTCGTTGGCGTCAGGAGAGGACGCCGATCACCGCCTCGATACGCTTCTTCATGGTCGAGGCATCGAACGGTTTGATGATGTAGTTGTTCACGCCCGACGAGATCGCTTCCTTCACCTGCTCCTTGTCGGAGCGGCCGGTCGCCATGATGAAGGGCATGGACTGGGTCTTGGGATGCTTGCGGATGACGCGCAGCAGCGTCAGCCCGTCGATGTCATCCATATTCCAGTCGGAGATGATGAGATCCACCGGGCTCTTCTCGAGCTTGCCCAGGGCGTCGCGCCCGGACTTGGCCTCGATGATGTTGGTGAACCCCAGTTGAGTGAGGATGTATTTACAGATGCCCCGCATGGACTGCTGGTCATCGACGATCATCACGCTGATAGCACTTGCCTTCGGCATTGTTACGCTACGCCTTCTAGCTGCCCGAAAAACGCCCGGGTTGCGTATCGCAAAACCCTAGGCACATTCCGTTACCAAACCATCAATCCGATGCCGTGTTATGCCGCGGATTTCAGCCGCGTCAGCGCCGCTGCCAGCCGGCCCGCGATGGCCTCGACCGGCGCCTGCTCGATCACGGCACCTTCCTCGAACGCAACGCGCGGCATGCCGTAGACCAGCGCCGAAGCCTGGCTCTGACCAACCGTGTAGGCCCCTGCATCGCGCATCAGCTTGAGGCCGCGCGCCCCGTCACGGCCCATGCCGGTGAGGATCGCCCCAACCGCCATCGGTCCGATCGTCTTGGCCACGGATTCGAACAGGACATCGACGCTCGGCCGGTGGCCCGAAGCAAGCTCGTCCTGCGCCACCCGGCACTTGAGCTGGCCCGAGCTGCGCTCGACGCGCAGGTGATAGTCGCCGCGTGCCACATAGGCATGGCCCGGCAGGAGCGGCATGCGGTCCTCGGCCTCGCGCACCTTGAGCTCGCTCAGTTCGTCGAGCCGCCCGGCGAAGCGCGACGTGAAGCCGGCGGGCATGTGCTGGGCGATGACAATCGGCGGGCAGTCGGGCGGCATCTGGCTGAGCACGACGCGGATGGCCTCGACCCCACCGGTCGATGCACCGATGGCGATCAGCGCGCCGGCCGGCGCCACGGCCGTGCGCACCGGCACATTGGCCGGCGGCGCCTTCAGGGCGCGACCCTTGACGTCGGAGTTGGCGGCAGCGCGCACCTTCTGGCGCAGGTTCTCGCCGAAGGCGTCGAGCCCGCCCGCAAGTGTTGCGTTGGGCTTGGCCACGAAATCGACCGCGCCCAGCTCCAGCGCGAGGAGCGTCTCGCTTGCGCCCTTGGTGGTCAGCGTCGAAACCATCACCACCGGCAGCGGATGGAGCCGCATGAGCTTATCGAGGAACTGCAGCCCGTTCATGTTGGGCATCTCGATGTCGAGCGTCACCACGTCCGGGTTGAGGTCCTTGACCTTGGTGCGCGCCTCCAGCGGATCCTCGGCCGTCCCCACCACGACGATATCGCCATCCTTGCCCAGCGTGCGCGAAAGCACTTCGCGGATGAGGGCGGAGTCGTCGACCACCAGCACCTTGATACTCATGCTGCGTCCCTCGCCTTCTGCTGTGCACGTGCCTGGTAGATGGTCTTGCCGACCAGTTTGAAATTGGCGCCGCCGGCGCCGAGATTTTCGGAGTGCCCGATATAGAGGAAGCCCTCCGGCACGAGGATCGCGCCAAGCCGCGCGAACAGCTCGCCCTGTGTCTTCTTGTCGAAATAGATCGCAACGTTCCGGCAGAAGACGGCGTCGAACGGACCACGCATCGGCCAGGGGTTGTTCATCAGGTTGAGCGGCTTGAACGCGATGAGTTCACGCACCGCCATCGGGATGCGGACCTGCCCTGCCCCGGCACGCTCGAACAGCGCCACCTGCTGGGCCGACAGCCCATTGAGTTCGGTTTCGGGATAGATACCCGCCGCCGCCTTGGCGACGACATTGGTGTCGATGTCGGTGGCAAGGATGCGGAAGTCCCAGCGCTTGAGCTCGGGATGCGCCGCCAGCAGGCTCAGCGCGATCGTGTAGGGCTCCTGCCCCGTCGAGCAGCCGGCCGACCAGATCCGGAGCCGTGGGCGCCCGTTCTCGACCCGCGGCCGCCGCTGCATCAGCTGGCCGACATAGGTCTCGAGATGGGTGAAGTGATGGTCCTCGCGCCAGAAGCGCGTGAGGTTGGTGGTCAGGGCGTTGATGAAGTCCTGCGCGTCCGCCGCGGTGCCCTGCCGCTCGAGATGATCGAGATAGTCATCGAACGAGTTGAGCCGCAGCGCCCGCACCAGCTTGCCCAGCCGCGACACAACCAGTGTGCGCTTGGCATCTGACAGCGATATGCCGGCTTCCTTGTAGACGCGCGCCTTGACCCGATTGAACTCGCGGTCGCTAAGGGCAAATTCGCCCTGATCCATACTGCCCCCTGCGGCCCATTCTAGGCCTGACGCCTGCGCGCCGGAAGCTGCAGAGCCCTTGCCGCCTCGTCGCCGACGGCAGCTACGCTGCCATCGAGTCGGGCGATGGCGCCGCTGCCCTCATCCAGTGCACCGGCGATCATGTCCGTCTCATTGCTTAGATTCTCTAAATGCCCGCCGAGCCCGGTGAGAATTTTCTTGAGCTGGGCCGCCTCGGCGACGGAGACGCTCGCCTCCCGCCGCGAGTTGCCGACCAGCGCCTTGATCTCGCGGGCCGCCTTCTGTGTCGACTGGGCGAGCGTTCTGACCTCGGCGGCAACAACGGCGAAGCCTGCGCCCTTCTCGCCCGCGCGCGCCGCTTCGACCGCCGCATTGAGGGCGAGCAGGTTCGTGCGGAAGCTCACATCCTCGATGGTGCCGACCATCCGGTCGATCTCGGCCGTGACCGATTCCACCCCACTCACCGAGGCACTGGTCTTCTGCACCGCGAGCGCGGCGTCTGCCGCCATGACGACGGCCTGCCGCTCGAGTGTCCGCACGTTCCGCGTCCGGGCCCGGCTCTTTTCGATCGACGCCGAGGCGGCGTTGAGGCCGGCCCGGCTCTGGTCGGCGAGTTCCGCAAGGCTGGTGACGCTCGCACGGTAGCGGTCGATGGCGCGCAGGATCGCCTCCATCTTTGCCTCGAGGTGGTGCCTGGCCGCCAGCGCCTGGTCGCGCTCGTTGAGGAGATAGCGCAGGTCGGCCTCGAACTGCCTGAGCATGGGCGCGAGGTCGCCGGCACCCATCATCAGGTGCGCGTCCACCTCTTCGCCGCGCAGCACCTGCCCGATCGCCATGATCGACCGGTCGAAATTCTCGAGCGCGCCACCCAGCGCCTTGAGCGCCGGTGAATGCTGCATGCCCCAGTCGTCGAAGCGGAACCCGGTGCGGCCATTGCTCAGCGCCGCGACGAAGGCATCGAAGTCGTCGTCCGCAATGTGGTAGCCCGCTGGCGTGAACTCGAGCATCGAGCGTCCGCCGCCCAGCTCGCGCCGTTCGGCAACGAACCGCCGGTCGCCGACCATGACGATGCTCTCGGCCGCCATATCCTCGAGCAATACGTTGCCGCCCAGCACGTCGGAGACGAGCCCGCCCTCCTCCGCCGCAGGCTGCACGGCGGTGAGACCATTGCTGACCCCGAGGATCTCCCCGTCGAACCCGACTACCGCCACGGGCTGCCGCAGTTTCGAGAAGGCCGACTTGAAATTGTGCGCCCTGTCGAGGCGTTGTCCGAGGCTCGAGACGATCGCCTCGATGCTGACCGCATCGCGCACGCCCACGGCCTGCCCCAATGCGGCCAGCCGATCCGCCGCCCGGTTGTCACCCGATTGCGCGATCAGCATGGCGATGGCGGCAGCAGCGAAGATGGCGAGGCCCGCGATGATGACGGCAGGCAGCCCGGGACCGAGCACGGCATAACCGCCCACCGCGACGAGCATCGCAGCGAGCCAGCATAAATTGGCTATGAGCGCTACATGAAAGCGCCGCACGAATCACCGAGCCCCGACGGGCCTCCCCAGGCCCATGCGGCGACCCTAGGTCGGGAATGGTTAATCAAATCTATACTTCGGCGGGCTCGTGTAACGACTTGGTAATCGAGCTTGCCAAACCGTTGCGGCGCGCTGCGGCTAGAACAGCTCGATGTCGTCCACCACCGGCTTGGTGATGACGCTGCGCCGGCTCGTCGCCACCGCAAGTTCTTCCCGCGCGATCGACGCGTTGACCGCATTGTCGAGCCGCTTGACGAAGGCGCGGCCGGAATGCGGCTTGAACATCACCCGTCGCGCATAGGTGCCGCCCAGGTCTTCCTTGACGAGCGCATAGCCTTCGTTGGCGAGGAACTCGCGCACGAACTCGATGTTCTTGAGCCCGATATCGTCGAGCGCGCCGTTGATCTTGCCGCCGCCGAACACCTTGATCTCGAGATTGCTCTTCTTGCCCGTCCCGCGCGTCAGCACCTTGTTGATCAGCTGCTCCATGGCAAAGGCACCGTAGCGGGCCGAGGCGCCATAGCGGTCATGCGCAGAGGCGGACTGCTCGGCGAGCAGGAAGTGGTTCATCCCGCCCACATTGGCGACCCGGTCGCGGATGCAGGCGGAAACGCAGCTGCCGAGCACAGTGGAGAAGGTGAGTTCCGTCTCGTTGGACACGAGGCAATCACCCTGGTGCACGGTCGTCACCACGCCGCGATCAAACTCGGGCGGCAGTGAACTCGACGTGACCATTTAGTTTCTGGACCTGGAGATAACGTGGGCCCGATCGTTACCGGCAATTCGTTAGTGAAGCGCTAACCACGCCAAACACCCCTCGTGGAACGGACCGCTTGTCGCAAGGAGACATTCAGAAATGCACGCTAGTGTCGGTTTTGTTCCATCGGGGGTCTAGTTTTCTATGTCTCTGCAACGGCTCGCCCGCGAGCTCGACGAAACGGCGCGCCAGACTGCCCTGATGGTCGATGGCGTCACCCAGGCCCTCGATCTTCTTTCCGACAAGACCATGTCCCCGGAAGTTGCCCGCCGCGAGGCGGCGCACTTGATCGTCAATGCCCTGCAGGGCCAGGACCGGATCGAGCAGCGTTGCCAGAACATGGCACTGGCCGTCCGCCAGTTCGCGCTGCTGCCACCCAACACGCCCGACAAGGTCTATGACGAGATCTGGTCGACGCTCGTCCTCGAGGAACTGAGCGTGCCTGCCCTGTCCGGCGCCGCCGCCCGCGGCATCCACGGCGAAGCCGAGCTGTTCTGAGCCGGCCTAGACGACCTTTGCCCTCTGCCTGAATTCCGGCCGGTCCCAGGCACCGGCGCGGATGACCTCGCCCAGAATGCGCGCCGCGCGCTCGACATCATCGAGCCCGACATAGAGCGGGGTCAGCCCGAAGCGCATGATATCGGGCTCGCGGAAATCGCCGATCACCCCGCGCGCAATCAGCGCCTGCATCACCGCATAGGCCTCGGGGTGCCGCAGTGACACCTGCGTGCCCCGCTTCGAGGGATCGACGGGAGTCGCGAGCACCAGCTCCGGCGCCTCTTCCGCAACGATGCCGGTGAAACGTTCGAACAGGCGATCCGCCTGGGCTTTCACCTCGCCGAGGTCGACGCCCTCGAATACATCGAGCGCGGCATCGAGCGCCGACATCGAAAGGATCGGCGGCGTGCCGACGCGCATCGCGGCGATCCCCTCGGCCGGTCGGTAGGTCTCGGCAAAACTGAAGGGCGCCGCGTGCCCGAGCCAGCCGGTGAGCGGCTGGCTGAGCCCCTCGAGATGGTCCGGCGCCACGTAGACGAAGGCCGGCGCTCCCGGTCCGCCATTGAGGTACTTGTAGCCGCAGCCCACGGCGAAATCCGCTCCGGCGCCGCCCAGATCCACCGGCACGGCCCCGGCCGAGTGGCAGAGATCCCAGATCGTCAACGCGCCGGCTGCCTGCGCCGCCCGCGTGAGCGCCGCCATGTCGTGGCGCGCGCCGGTGCGGTAGTTGACCTCCGTGAGCATCAGCACGGCGACATCCTCGTCGATCGCCCCACTGAGCTCCGCTGCCTCGACCAGCCTCAGCTCATGCCCCGCCCCGAGCAGCTCCGCGACCCCGGCGGCGATATAGGCATCGGTCGGGAAATTGTGCTTCTCCGAGAGGATCACCTTTCGCCCCGGCCTCAGCCGCAGCGCCGTCACCAGCACCTTGAACAGGTTGATCGAGGTGGAGTCCGCCACCGTCACCGTGCCGGGCGCGGCCCCGATCAGCCGCGCCACGCGGTTGCCGACCCGGCCGGGCAGGTCGATCCAGTCATGCGTGTTCCAGCTTCGGATCAGCCCCTCGCCCCACTGGGTCGCGACAACCTCGGCCATCCGGGCCTTCACGCCCCTGGGCAAGGCGCCCAGCGAGTTGCCGTCAAGGTAGATCACCCCCTCGGGCAGGTCGAACAGGTCGCGGGTACGGCTGAAAGTAGCGGTTGCGGCGGCGGTTGGGTGCGTCATGATGAAGGTGTAGCGGAGAAACGCCTCCCGAGCCGCATACTACTTTCGTATTAGTCTTTGCTGCGACTTTAGTCGTAGATCAGCGTTTCCTGCCTTGACGCTTCCGCCACCCCTCGCCGATGGTTCCGACCACACAGCGGGTTTTCCCGCATGGGGAAGAGGATTTCATGGCAAGCGTGAACATCAACAAGGCCGGCAAGCACTATGGCGGCTTCGAAGCCCTCAAGGGCGTTTCGGTCGACATCGTGGACGGCGAGTTCGTCGTGCTGGTCGGCCCGTCGGGCTGTGGCAAGTCCACCCTGCTGCGCATGATCGCGGGCCTCGAGGAAATCACCTCGGGCGAGATCTCGATCGGGCCGCGCGTGGTCAACGACCTGCCGCCCAAGGAACGCGACATCGCCATGGTGTTCCAGAACTACGCGCTCTATCCGCACATGACGGTGGCGCAGAACATGGGGTTCTCGCTCAAGCTCAAGGGCGTGCCCAAGACCGAGATCAAGGCCAAGGTCGATCGCGCTGCGCAGATCCTCGGCCTCGAAAAGCTCCTCGACCGCCAGCCGCGTCAGCTCTCGGGCGGCCAGCGCCAGCGCGTCGCCATGGGCCGCGCCATCGTGCGCGATCCGCAGGTCTTCCTGTTCGACGAGCCGCTGTCCAACCTCGACGCCAAGCTGCGCGTCCAGATGCGTTCCGAGATCAAGGAACTGCACCAGCGCCTCAAGACCACCACCATCTACGTGACCCACGACCAGGTCGAAGCCATGACCATGGCCGACAAGATCGTGGTGATGCGCGACGGCATCATCGAGCAGATGGGCTCTCCGCTCGATCTCTACGACCGCCCGAACAACACGTTCGTCGCCGGCTTCATCGGCTCGCCGTCGATGAACTTCATCAACGGCTCGGTCGTCGACGGCGGCTTCAAGACCACGGACGGGATCCTGCTGCCGGTGGTCAACGCATCCGCCAACGCCACCGTCTACGGCATCCGCCCGGAACACCTGCACATTGCCGACGACGGCATCGAGATCGAAGTCGTGGTGCTCGAGCCGACCGGCTCGGAGACCCAGGTAATCGCCCGCCTCGGCAGCCAGCAGATCACCGGCATCTTCCGCGAGCGCGTCACCGTCGCGCCCGGCTCCAAGATCAAGGTGAAGCCCGATCTCTCGGTCGTCCACCTGTTCGACAAGGACGGCAAGCGCGTGAACTGAGGTTCAGCGCCGTAACGAACCAAGGCCGCTGCGGGCAACCGCGGCGGCCTTCTCGTTTTGGGCGGCTGCGTGTTTCCTGCGATCCGGGCTTGCCTCACCATCGCATGGGTACCCGGGTCAAGCCCGGGGATGACGGTGGGTGGTGGGACGAGGGTGGCGCCACAACCACGATTGTCGGTGGGGTGGTGGTACCCGTGGACGTGCCGATGCATCCGACAGCCCCCGGGGCCTCGGAGTTCTCAAAGAACGCATCCCTCGGCCGAGGGATGAAGCGGGACCGGCGAGGCGTTTGCCCCTCGCGGGTAGTCCGCAAGTGAAGTGAGGCGCACGCCTCGCCGGTCGATCGGGGTTTTGGGCTTATGGCACGTTGGCCCGGGCGCATCCCGTGCCGCATCGCGGGGAACCTGCCGGCTGACAGACGGCCGGAATCCACCGAACCGCCCCGCCATGTGCAGCTGCCTCATGCGTGGCAGCCTTGTCCCCTGAACCACCCTGCATTCGGATGGCTCCCGCGGGGTAGCGGCGTCCCCGGCGAACCGGTTCATGCCGTCGTGCTTTGGGCCTGGGCCGGCACGACTGCCGACCCACCCGACCTCCACCGCACCAACCACTCGTCATGATCTCGCTTCGGTGCAGCGGATGGCGGGAGAGTCGCACGGGCTTGGGGGTGGGGGGACAAGATCGTCCGTGTTCGGCTCACCGCCGAGCTTACACCACGCTCGATGTCATCCCTGCGCAGGCAGGGATCCAACGTGCAGCCAGCGCGGGCGGCGAGATGGGTCCGCGGGTCAAGCCCGCGGATGACGGTGGGTAGGGGGCGAACTTGGTGCCGCGCTCAGCAACCAACTCCGTTCAAGCCAAAAGAACGCCGTCATCCCCGGTCCTGACCCGGGGACCCATGCGATGGTGCGGCTCCACCCAGAACTGCCCCGCCCGCTTACCGGGGGAGCCTGATCCCCGCTTCCGCCAGCATCTTGTCGACATCCACCGTCTCGCCCGTAGCAATCGACTGGTTCGCTGCGATGCCGGTGAGTATCGACCAGGCGCCTTCGCGGTGCGTGGAAGCGCGGTTGTAAAGATCGGGCGCCATGCTGTCGGGCTCGAACAGATAGCCCAGCATCACCGGGTCGGCGCCGCCGTGATCACCCGAACCTTCCCAGACCTCGAGCTTTTCCGGCCGCCCGCCATGCAGATGCAGGGTCGTCGTCATCGACTCCTCGGCCGACTTGTCGCGCACCCCGCCGAACACGCCATGCACTTCGACATGCCTGTGGGTGAGCTCGCCCTTGGTGCCGTGGAACTTGATCTCGAGCCCCTCCCACGGGGAATAGGCGCACAGCGTATAGTTGAGGAACACGTCGTTGGCGTAGCGCACCTGCACCTGCATCGTGTCCTCGATGGTGATGTCATCGGCGAATACGCACTTGTCGCGCAGGTAGCCGTCGTCGTCCTCGGCCTCGAGATAGAGCTCGCGCAGCGCCGGATCGTTGGCGAGATCGAGCCGGTATTCGCAGCGATCGAAGACGGGGCAGTCGTGGCAGCGCTCGCCGTGTCCCGAGAGCCCCAGTTCCTCGGCCATCTCGGGCGTGTAGAAGACGCGCTTGCCCAGCGCGCTCACCGTCCTGGGCGTCGAGTCCACCCACCAGTTCATCAGGTCGAAATGATGCGTCGACTTGTGGACCAGCAGGCCCCCGGAGTTCGGCTTGTAGCGGTGCCAGCGGCGGAAATAGTCGGCGCCGTGCACCCGGTCGAGATACCAGCGGAAGTCGACCGCCGTGACATCGCCGATGACCCCGCTCAGCAGCAGGTCCTTCAGCTGCGTGCGCGCCGGCGTGTAGCGGTAGTTGAAGGTGACGGTGAGCTTCTTGCCGCTCTCGGCCTGCGCATCGAGGATAGCGCGAAGCTTGCCGAGGTCGACCGTCATCGGCTTCTCGGTCATCACGTTCCGCCCGGCCTTGAGCGCCGAGACGATATACTCGTGGTGGAGGTAGTCGGGCGTCGTGACGATGACCGTATCGGGGTCCTGCTCCGCGATCATGCGGGTGAACTCGGTCGCCTCGTAGGTCGCGACGCCATTGCCCTTTTTCGGCACCTTGCCGGCCGAGAGCGCCAGCCGCGCCTCGTTGACGTCGCACAGCGCGACGAGGTCGTTGCCGTTCGCATGGGTTTCGGTGATCGCCCTGCGGAACATGGCATGGCGCCCGCCGACGCCGACAATCGCGTACTTCACTTGGGTGGTTTCCTCGGTCCCTGGACAGGGCCGGCATCCTCCCGCCGGCCTCCCGACGAGACTAATTCACCAGTTGGTTACTTAGTCAAGACGCGCGCCCCTCAAACCTTCGGCTGCCCCGCCGACTGTGTCCGGCTTGCCTACCGCGCCCGCTATGGTCTCTACTCGGCCGATCGCAGTGCCGCCCTCAAGAACGGACAACCAACCCGCGCGATGACGGACGACCTCACCCTCTCGATCGACCTCGGCACCTCGAGCGTGCGGGCCGCCCTGGTGGACCGCCGGGGCATGATCGTCAGCTTCGCCAGCCGGGGCTTCGCGCAGACCATCCCCCGTTTCGCCTGGGCCGAGCAGAGCGCCACCGCCTGGTGGGAAGCAACGCGTGGCGCGATCCGCGAAGTCGTGGCTCGGGCCGAACAGCCGGTGGTTGCCATATGCACCTGCGGCCAGATGCATGGCACCGTGCTCCTCGCTGCCGACGGCGGCCTCGCCAACGACAGCGTGCTGCTCTGGAACGACAAGCGCTCGATCCCCCAGGTCGACGCCTGGGCCGCGGCGCGTCCGTTCGCCGACCATGCCGCGGTCACCGCCAATCCCCCGACGCCGGCCTGGCCCGCCTTCAAGCTCGCCTGGCTGCGGGAGCATCGCCCCGAGGCACTCGCCGCCACCGCAACGGTGCTCACGCCCAAGGACTTCATCAACTTCCGGCTGACCGGCGAACGCGCCACCGACTGGAGCGAGGCCTCGGCTAGCTTTCTCGCCGACGTGCGGACGGGCAGATGGTCGGACGACCTGCTGGCGGGCCTCGGCCTGTCGCGAGCCATCCTGCCCCCCATTCACGCGACCATGGATATCATCGGCCGGGTCGGTGCGGCCGCCGCAGCAGAAACTGGACTCACCGTCGGCACACCCGTTCTCGCCGGCGGCGGCGACCTGCCGGTGGCCCTGCTCGGCTCGGGCGCTGCGACACCGGGCACCGGCTCCGACATCGCCGGAACCTCCGCGATCGCAACGCTGGTGCGGCGCGAGCCGCTGCTCGACCCCATGGTCGCCAATGTGGCAGCGCCAGGTGGCCTGTGGGGTGCGTTCACGCTGGTCGATTCCGGAGGCGACGCCATCCGCTGGGCAACCGAGGCGATCGGCAACGGCACGGCCGAAACGGCGGCGGAAGCTGCGCCGCTCGGCGCCAACGGGCTGTTCTTCCTGCCCTTCCTCTCCGGCGAGCGGCTGGGTCCGGCCCGCAACTCGCGGGCCCAGTTCTTCGGGCTCACCGCCAGCCACGGCAAGGCGGAACTGCACCGCGCCGTCCTCGAGGGCATCGCCCTGGCGCTCGGCCGGCAGTTCGAGAGGATTGCCGAACTCGGGGGCAGGCCCGATCATTTCGTCGCGGCGGGCGGTGGCGGCCGCTCCGATCTGTGGCTGCGCATCAAGGCCGGTGTCTATGGCCGCCCGATCCTCGTACCACGCGTGCTGGAATCGGGCGTCGTCGGCTGCGCCATGCTGGCCCGGCAAGCCGTCGACGGGCTGAGCCAGGCCGAGGCGATGAGCCGGATGATCGCAATCGAGCGCGAGGTGGTGCCGGAGCCCGCATGGGTCGACCGCTATGCCCGCATGCGCGAGACATACGGACGGCTGGTCGACGCCATGGCTCCGCTATACGCCGAGCTCGATCGGCTTCAATAGGTGGCGCGACCGCCCGAGAGGTCGAACACCGAGGCGGTGGTGAAGCTGTTTTCCTTGCTTACCAGCCAGGCCACCATGTTGGCGGCTTCCTCGACTTCGAGGAAACGGCCGCGCGGGATGCGGCTCAGCATGTAGTCGATGAACTCGGGCTTGAGCTCGTCGAGGATGCGCGTCTTGGCCGTAGCCGGGGTGATGACGTTGATGGCGATGTCGTGCTTGGCGCATTCCTTGCCGACCGCCTTGGTCATGCCGATGACACCGGCCTTGGCCGCGGCATAGGCCGAGGCGTTGGGATTGCCTTCCTTGCCGGCGATCGAGGCGATGTTGACAATGCGGCCATAGTTGCGGGCCTTCATGCCCGGCAGCACGGCGCGGTTGACGTAGAAGGCGCCATTGAGGTCGATGTCGATGACCCGGCGCCACTCGTTGAGGTCGTACTGGTCGAGCGGAGCATTGTTGCCCGCGATGCCGGCCGAATGAACGAGGATATCGAGGCTGCCGAGGCCCTTCTCGACTTCGGCGACTGCCGCGGCGATCGCGTCATAGTCGGTGATATTGACGGTGACCGTGGACGCGGCTGCGCCCAGCTCGGCCTTGGCGGCGGCGAGCAGGTCGGCATTCATGTCCCAGAGGCTTACCTTGGCGCCCGAGGCGACGAGCCGGCGCGCGATGGCGAAACCGATGCCCTGCGCACCGCCCGTAATGACGGCGACCATGCCGTTGAGATCGATCTGGTTCATAGGCTCCCCGCGATTGTTCTTAAGCAACGGGCTTTAGCAGCGCCCATCCTGCTATTTCCATACCACGACCGGGCCCGCTACTGACCTTTAGTCGCCCTGTTGCGGAATAGCCGCGAACTGGAACACCCACGCTAGCCTATTCGGAGGTCTCGCGGTTGCGCAGCCGGTCGAAGGCGACGGCGAGGACGATAAAGGCGCCCACGAACGTGCCCTGCCAGAACGTGCTGATCCCGAGCAGTGTCAGCGAGTTGCGGATGATCTCGATCAGCGCCGCTCCCACCACTGCGCCGAGCGCCGTGCCGCTGCCGCCATTGAGGTTGGCGCCGCCGATCACGGCCGCCGCGATCACCGTAAGTTCGAGTCCGGTGCCGAGGCCGGTGGTCACCGAACCGAGCCAGCCCGTCATCAGGAAGCCGGTGATGCCGGCGCAGAAGGCGACGAACATATAGACCGAAACCTTGACCGCCTTGACCGGCACGCCGGTGAGGACGGCCGCCTTCTCGTTTCCGCCGATGGCGAACAGGTGCCGGCCCCAGCGCGTCCAGCGCAGCGCAAAGCCCGTGATCAGCGCGAGGATGATCATGACGATCAGGGGGTTCGGAATGGGCAGTCCGCCAATCGACACCGAGCCGCCGCCGATCGCGAACAGGATCGACTGGTCCGGCCCGAACTCGTAGATGAGCGCATTGTTGCTCATCACCATGCCGATCGAGCGCGCGATCGACATCATGCCCAGCGTCACCACGAACGCCGGCATGCCTGCCACCGCAATCAGCAGCCCGTTGATCAGCCCCACCAGCAGCGCAGCGCCCATTGCCGCCGGCAGGGCCAGGGCGATGGGGAAGCCCGCATGCATGATGACCGTGGTCACCATGGCCGAGATCAGCAATGTCGCGCCCACCGACAGGTCGATGCCGCCGGTGATGATCACCGCCGTCATGCCGAGTGCGACGATGCCGACAAAGGCGAAGTTGCGGGTGACGTTGAACAGGTTCTGCGGCGTCGCGAAGGTCTTGGTCAGGAGCATCATCGCGACCACCGCGAGCACCACGACGAGCAGGATCCAGAAGATCTGCTGGGTGACGATCCAGCCATACCACGTGCGGTGGGTCTGCTGCTCGATGGCTTCCTTGAGAGAGCTGTCCGATGCCATTGGTCGTGTCTCCCTCAGGCGCTCTGCAGCGCACCGGTGATGAGGCCTGTGACTTCCTCGGGCGAGGAATCGGCGACCAGCTTGTCGGCGACCTTGCGGCCGCGCCGCAGCACCACCAGCCGATCGCACACGGCGAAGATATCGGGGATGCGGTGGCTGATCAGCACGACCACGATGCCCTGTTCCTTGAGGCGCCGGATGAGGTTGAGCACCTCGGCCACCTGCCGCACGCTGATCGCCGCCGTGGGCTCGTCCATCAGCACGATCTTGGGGTTGGACAGCCGCGTCCGCGCGATGGCGACGGCCTGCCGCTGTCCACCGGACATGCGGCGCACGAGGTCGCGCGGCCGCGTCTCGGACTTGAGTTCGGCAAACAGCTCGCCCGCCCGCTTGTACATGGCGCGATAGTCGAGGATCTCGGGCACCAGCCACTGCAGGCCGCGCCGGCGCTTGGTGACCGGCAGCTCGGCCTGCTGCGGCGTCTTGGCGATATTGGTGAGCTCGCGGCCGAGAAAGATGTTGGCGGCCGCGGTCAGGTTATCGGCGAGGGCAAGGTCCTGGTAGACGATCTCGATGCCCTTCGAGCGCGCGTCCTTGGGCCCGTGCAACTGCACCGGCTGCCCGTCGAGGCTGATCGTCCCCTCCGACGGATGGAAGTTGCCGGCGATGATCTTGACCAGCGTCGTCTTGCCCGCGCCGTTGTCTCCGACGAGGCCCACGACTTCGCCCGCGTTCAGCGTCAGCGAAATGTCGGTGAGCGCGGTAATGGCACCATAATGCTTGGCGACGTTCGCCAGCTCGAGAACCGCCATCGTCCCCCTCCCAAGGCAGGAAGGCTCGACCTCCCCAGATGACACCCGAAATCTATGGGATAAGCCGCAGCAAGCGTCAATCGACTTTGCGCGCCACCCAAGGAGGATTCAAGTTTCCGCCCGGAAACGGGTTTTGCATGCTGTATCCAGCACTTAGATTACTTATCAGACAACTTTAGCCAATAAGATGTGCACGTGCATCAGCCTGATTGACTATTGGCGCGGCGCGTCTCAGTATCGCCAACCAACACGGGGCGCCGCCACAAGGTCGGGGGAGAGACCGGTCGGCGCAGTGAGGAGGAGCTCATCGGACCATGGCAGGCGTGACGGAGGTGAGGGACCTCCGCACGGCGTGTCGCCGGGTTCGGTCGAGGGCCCGTACGAGCGGGCCGAACCCAGGGAGGAAGACGATGCGTAAGACTTTGTTCGTGCTTGCCGGCGCGGCGCTTTCGGTTGCGCTCGCAGGCGGAGCGGTGGCCCAGGATAAGAAGATCCTCGCCGTCGTGGTGAAAGGCCTCGACAATCCGTTCTTCACCGTGATGGGCCAGGGCTGTGCCGACTGGAACGCCGCCCATGCCGATAGCGAATACGAGTGCCTGTACACCGGCCCGGCGCTGAGCTCGGACGAAGCCGGCGAAGTGCAGATCGTGCAGGACCTGATCAGCAAGGGCGTCGCCGGCATCGCCATCTCGCCGTCCAACGCTCCGGCCATGGCCAACATGCTCAAGGCCGCGGCCCCGACCATGCCGATCATCACGGTCGACGCCGACCTGCTGCCGGAGGACAAGGCCCTCCGCAAAACCTATTTCGGCACCAACAACTACGACATGGGCGTCGGCATGGCCAAGGAAGCCATGAAGCTGAAGCCCGAGGGCGGCACGGTCTGCCTGCAGCTCGGCAACGTCGCCGCGGCCAACATCAATGAGCGCGCCGCGGGCTTCCGCGACACCATTGCCGGCGCCAAGGGCACCGAGCGGCTCAACAACACCAACGGGTGGACCGAGATCGAGGGCTGCCCGACCTACACCAATGACGACATCCCGACGGCCAACCAGCAGATGGCCGACGTGTTCACCGCCAATCCGGACCTCGACGCCTTCATCCTCGTCGGCGGCTGGGCCCAGTTCGGGCCGCAGGCCTATGCCCAGAACACCGACCAGGTCATGGACAAGCTGAAATCCAAGGACCTGATCATCATCGCCGGCGACACGTTGCCGCCGCAGGCCCAGGCGTTCCGCGAAGGCCGCAGCCACTTCCAGATCGGCCAGCGTCCCTACCAGATGGGCAACGAGGCTCCCGATATCCTGATCAGCCTGATCAACGGCGAAACCGTGGAAGACCCGAAGTTCACCGGGCTCGACCTCTGCACGCTCGAAGATCCGGGCATCTGCGCCAAGTAACCTGTGGACACAGGTGGGCGGACCTGAGGGGGTGCCGATACGTCGGCACCCCTTTTGCTATTTTTCGGCCGGAATGCCGAGCGTCGCCATCAGTTCCGCCGCCGCCGCCGAGCCGGCGCGATTGGCACCGACAGTCGAGGCCGACGGCCCATAGCCCACGAGGTGGACGCGTGGATCCTTGACCACCTGTGTCGCGAGACGACCACCCATCACGATGCCCCCCGACGGCTCGCGCAGCATCAGCGGCGCGAGGTGATCGAGCGAGGAGCGGAACCCGGTGCACCACAGGATGACATCGGCGCGCTGCTCGGTTCCGTCGTCCCAGCGCACGCCCGTCTCGGTGATTTCGGCGAACATCGGCAGCCGCTTCAGCACGCCGCGCGCCTCCATCGCCTCGATGAGCGGCGAGCGCGGCAGGCCGGTGACCGACACCACCGAATTGGGCGGCAGGCCCTGCCGCGCCCGGTCCTCGACCAGCTTCACCGCGGCCCGCCCCGCCTCCTGGTCGAACGGCCCGTCGCGGAATTGCGGCGGCCGCCGCGTCACCCAGGTCGTCGTGGTGACCTGCGAGATCTCGTTGAGCAGCTGGATCGCCGAGATGCCGCCGCCGACGATCACCACGTGCTGGCCGGCGAACTCGACGGCGGTGCGGTAGTCGCGCGTGTGGAGCTGCCGCCCCCGGAAGCGCTCGCGGCCGGGGTAGTCAGGAATGTAGGGCGTTTCCCAGGTTCCCGTGGCGTTGATGATCCCCCGCGCCGAGAAGGTCTCGCGGTCGGTCTCGACCCGGAAGCGCTCGGCGCGCGGGCAGACGACCTGGACCTTGACCGGGCGATAGACGTTGAGCCCGAACTTTTCCTCGTAGGTCGCGAAATAGCGCGGCACCGCGACCGCCGCCTCGACCGTCCCGTCACTGGTGTCCACGGCCTCCGCGAACTGCATGCCCGGCAGGTCGTGCACGCGGTTGACGGTGCTGAGCGTCAGCGACGGCCAGCGGAACTGCCACGCGCCGCCGGCCTGCGGCGACTGGTCGAGCACGACGAAGCCGCGGCCGGCCTCGAGGCCGCGCTGCCTGAGATGATAGGCCGAGGACAAACCCGCCTGCCCCGCCCCGATCACGAGGATCTCGGTCTTGATCGCGATGCCGGCAGGCGGCGCGCTGGGCATGACGGGGGCTTCGGCATCCATCGGGACTATCCTGTTGTCGCTCCAGAGGTAGGGCGCGTGCACCGAGTGCGCAACGGCAGGATAGCGAGCTCACGCAGGACCAGCGTGCGCGCTTGGCTGCCCCTCACCCTGACCCTCTCCCCAGAGGGGCGAGGGGGCGTTGTGGCGCTGCCGGTGCAGAGTGCGTCCCCTCGCCCCTCTGGGGAGAGGGTCAGGGTGAGGGGCGCCAAGCTCGCGAGTCCTGGCTTCGAACAACGAAAGCACGATTGGCAATGCCGCGCCGGTATGCGATGCCCGATGCCGGCGCGTCCGCGTCATCCCCTCCGAGCTTCCATGCGCCCCCTCGATCTTCTGCTTTACGCTGCCGTCTGCCTGATCTGGGCATTGAACCTGATCGTCAGCCGGGTGCTGTTCTCCGAGTTAGGGGTGGCCCCGATCTTCTACGCGGCAGCCCGCTTCCTCATCGTCGCCGCGATTCTGGCGCCGCTGCTGCGCCCCCTGCCCCGGCCGCTGCTGCCGATCCTCGTCATCGGCTTCCTGATGGGCGCCTGCCACTTCGGACTCATGTTCCTCGGCCTCACGCAGGCCACGTCGTCGAGCGTGTCGATCGTGCTGCAGACCGCGATCCCGATCACGGCGCTCCTTTCGGTGCTGCTGCTCGGCGAGCGCGTCGGCCCTGCCCGTGGCGCCGGCATCGCGCTGGCGCTGGGCGGAGTGGTGCTCGTGATGTGGGACGGCGAGGGCGCGAGCGTCAGCCTCGGGCTCGTCTTCGCCTTCCTCTCGGCCGTCGCCATCTCGCTCGCCCAGGTGCTGCTCAAGCGCTACGGCGCCATCAAGCCGCTGACCATGCAGGCCTGGACGGCTTTCGTTTCCGCCCCGCCCGTGCTGGCCTACTCGCTGCTGGCCGAGACGACGCCGGTGACGGCAAGCCTCGGCGCCGGCTGGCCATTCCTCGCCGCCCTCGCCTTCTCGGTGATCGCCGTCACGCTGATGGCGACCACCCTGTACCTGGGCATCCTGCAGCGCTACCCGGCCTCGATCGTTGCGCCGCTCGGCCTGATGACGCCGCTGATGACCGTGGTGATGGGCATCCTGCTGCTCGGCGAGGGCTTCGATCTGCGCATGGCCGTGGGAGGTATCATCGCGCTCATCGGCCTGATCCTCGTCCTCCGCCAGCAGACGCCGCGCGCCGCCGAGCAGCCGAGCGAAGCAACCTAGGCCGGCAGCGCCGCGAGCCGCTCACGCAGCTCGCCGATCCGCGTCTCATCGAAGGCCAACAGTGGCGGACGCACCCGGTTCCACCCCGTTCTGCCGGAGCGCAACCCCAGCACCGCCTTGACGGTCGGGATCTGGCCATAGGCCGTGATCATCGCCCGGGCCGCCTCGATCCGCCCCTGCGCCGCGTCCACCTCTGCCGCCCGCGCCGGATCGGCATGATGGTCGTAGATGGTGCGCAGGCACCCCGGCTCGAGATTGGAGGTCGCGGTGATGCAGCCGGCCCCGCCGACCTTGAGAAAGCTCAGCAGCAGCGGATCGGCCCCGCACATGACTGCAAATCCCGGATTGTCCTCGACCAGCCCCTGCATGTTGCCGAAGTCGCCCGACGAGTCCTTGAGCCCGACAATCGTCTCGGGAAAGGCGGCGACGAGCCGCTTCACCAGCGGGCGGCTCAGCGGCACGTTCGAGGTCTGGGGGATGTGGTAGAGGATGAGCTGGAGCCGCCGGTCGGCGACACCCTCGATGATCCGCGCATAGGCCGCGAACAGCCCGTCATCGGTGACGCCCTTGTAGTAGAAGGGCGGCAGCATCACGACGCGCGTCACGCCCAGACCGAGCGCGTGCCGCACCAGTTCGATCGTGTCTGGAATGGCCGCGACGCCCACGCCGGGCGCCAGTTGCTCGGGCCGAACACCAGCGGTAATCACGCCCTCGAGGATGGCCTTGCGCTCGGCGACCGAGAACGAGTTGGCCTCGCCCGTCGTGCCCAGCAGGGCGATGCCGTGGCAGCCATCCGCAAGCAGGCTGAGGCAGTGCTCGCCGGTGCGCTCGAGGTCAGGACTGAGATCGGCGTTGAGCGCCGTGACCGCTGCGCAATAGACACCCGAGATCGCAAACCCCATCCGCCTCTCCTCTTCGCTGGCACCATGGTGCACGAACGAAGCAAGGAGAGGCAAGTTGCCGGCACGGAAGGGAGCACCGTGCCGGCAAACGGGGATTACTCCGCGGCGATCGCGCGGGGAGCGTTCAGCGCCGCCAGTTCACGGGCGCGGGTGAGGCTCGCCGGCTGCTCGCGACGGTAGCGGCGGCCGATTTCCATCATCAGCACCGTGTCGGGCAGGAAGGTGAGCTCGCTGAAGATCTCTTCCCAGGCGATGTCACCCCAGCCGAGCGGCATGTGCAGGTCGCCGATGCCCATCGCGGTGTTTTCCTGCGGGTGGTACGGCTTGTAGAAGCCCTGCGGCCGGCCGAACGAATCATGCACATGCAGGTGCCCTGCGACCGGCGCCATGGCGCGGATCTGGGCGCGGAAATCGAGGCCCTTGAAGGTCGATTCGATATAGGCGTGGCTGAAGTCGATCAGCGCCACGACGTTCGCATGGTTCACCGACTTGACCGTCTCGGCAACCTCGGCCGGGGTCTGGCGATACTGGCCGGGCTCGGTGGTGAAGATGTTCTCGAGCGCGATGCGTACGCCATGCGGCCGGGCGAAATCGGCGAGCTCGGTGAGCGCCTCACGTTCCCGCACATCGGCGCCGGCCCAGTCGGCGATGGCGTCGGCCCGCAGGTTCCCGCTGTGGTGCACAAGGATGCCCGCACCGATCGCGTTCGACACTTCCACCAGCGCCTTGGCCGCATCGATCTGGTAGCGCTGCGTCACCGGGTCCATGAAGTTGGACGAGACGAGCCCGTGCACGGTGTAGCGGAAATCGAACTGCCTGGTGAGCGCGACGAGGGCGTCGTGGCGCTCCTTCACGATCTTGCCGCCGGCGATCAGGTCGAGGCTGGTGACGCCGATCTCGACGGTATCGACGCCCATCTCGCTGAGGGCGCGCAGGTCCGCTTCGAGGGTGTGGAACTCGCCGTCGTCCGAGCCGGCATTGAAGCCGGTACCAATGATGTGGGTCATGTAATCTCTCCTAGGCTGAAGTCGGAGGTCGGTGTGCTTGGCTGCCCCTCACCCCGACCCTCTCCCCAAAGGGTCGAGGGGACGATGGGGCACCGACCGTGCAAAGTGCGTCCCCTCTCCCCGCTGGGGAGAGGGTCAGGGTGAGGGGCAGCACCCCTCAGTGCGAAATGCGCCGCCCGTCCTCGAGCGAGAACAGGTGCAGCGCGCTGTCGGCGAGGCTGAGATGCACCGGGGTGCCGGACTTGATCTCGGCGGTGTCGTTGTCGAGCGCCACGATGCGGCTGCCATTGGCGTCGGCGTGGATCAACCGCGAAGCGCCCAGTTCCTCGACATAGTCGACGACGGCCGGGATCGCGCCATGCGTATCGGCGCCGGTGCGGCGTACGCCTTCGGGGCGAACGCCCAGCACCACCTTGCGGCCGGGGACGCGCACGCCGTTGAGCTGGCTGACATTCATCTTGCCGCCCGTGCCGTGCATGAACTGGCCCTCGGCGTCGAACTCGCCTTCGAACAGGTTCATCGCGGGCGAGCCGATGAAGTCGGCGACGAACCGGCTCGCCGGGTTGTTGTAGACCTCGGTCGGCTTGCCGATCTGCTCGACATTGCCGGCATTCATGATGATCAGCTTGTCGGCCAGCGTCATCGCCTCGGTCTGGTCATGCGTGACGAACACCGAGGTGACGCCGAGATCGCGGTGCAAACGCCGGACTTCGGCGCGCATCGCGACGCGGAGCTTGGCATCGAGGTTCGAGAACGGCTCGTCGAACAGGAACACCTTGGGCTCGCGCACCATGGCGCGGGCCATGGCGACACGCTGGCGCTGCCCGCCGGAGAGTTCACCCGGGCGACGATCGAGGAACGGTTCCAGCGACACCGACTGCGCCACCTTCATCACCCGTGCATCGCGCTCCGCCTTCGGCAGCTTCGCGACCTTCAGCGAGTAGCCGATGTTCTGGCGCACCGTCATGTGCGGGTAGAGCGCGTAGTTCTGGAACACCATGGCGCAGCCGCGCTCGCGCGGCTCGAGCTGGTTGACCACGGTGCCGTCGATGGCGATCTCGCCGCCCGAGATTTCCTCGAGCCCGGCGATCATCCGCAGCAGCGTGGACTTGCCGCAGCCGGAGGGCCCGAGGATGACGACGAACTCGCCCGCTTCGATGTTGACGTCCACACCGTGGATCACGGCGGTCTTGGCGTAGTTCTTTTTCACGCCCTTGATGGTGATCTGAGCCATGGGTCTATCCAATCATTTGTCGCGGGAAATGAGGCCACGCACGAACCAGCGCTGCATGAAGGCAACGACCAGCAGCGGCGGCAGCATGATGATGAGGGCGCCCGCCATGGTGACGTTCCAGTCGGGCGTGCCGTTCTGGGCGGGGATCAGGGCCTTGAGCTGCATCACCACGGTGCCGAAATTGGCCCGGTCGGTGGTGATCAGCAGCGGCCACAGGTACTGGTTCCAGCTGCCCACGAACATGATGGTGGCGAGCGCCAGCATGTTGGTGCGGCTCAGCGGGATCAGCACGTCGCGGAAGAACTCCATGGCGCTGGCCCCATCCATCTTGCTGGCTTCCGCCAGCTCGTCCGGAATGGTCATGAAGAACTGCCGGTAGAGGAAGGTGCCGGTGGCTGTCGCGACCAGCGGCAGGATGAGGCCGGTGTAGGAGTTGAGGAGGTTCCAGTTGAGCGACACCTGGATGCCCGACACCGCCTGCACCAGCCAGCTGATCCCGAACGTGTCGAGGATCACCTGGAACGGCAGCAGCGCATTGGCGGCGATGGCGTAGGTCGGCACGATGCGGACTTCGAGCGGCAGCATCAGCGTGATGAAGATCAGCCAGAAGCAGATCATCCGCGCCTTGAAGTTGAAGAAGACGATTGCGAAGGCCGACATCGCGGCGAGCGTGATCTTGCCGATGGTGACGCCGATGGCGACGATGAAGCTGTTGAGCATCTTCGGACCGAGGTCGGCACGGGCCCACGCTTCGCTGAGGTTGGCCCACAGCTGGTCGGAAGGCAGCAGCGAGATCGGCACGCGGCTGACTTCCTGCAGCGACTGCGAGGCGGCGACGATCACCACCCAGAACGGGATGACCACGAGGATGAGCCCGATGATCATCACCGCGTAGGTGAGGGCGTCGAAGAAGGGGGAGCGTTCGATCATGGACCGGCCCTCAGTTGTAGTGAACGCGGCGTTCGACCCATTTGAACTGGACGAACGTGAGGCCGATGACGAGCAGCATGAGGACGATCGACTGGGCGGCGGCGCCCGAGTAGTCGAGGCCTTTGAAGCCATCGACGTAGATCTTGTAGACCATCACCTCGGTCTGCCCGATCGGGCCGCCTTCGGTCATGGTGTCGATGAGCCCGAAACTGTCGGTGAAGCTCGAGATGATGTTCATGATGAGCAGGAAGAAGGCGGTCGGCGCGATCAGCGGCAGCTGCAAATCGAGCATGCGCCGGAACGGCCGTGCCCCATCCATCGCCCCGGCCTCGTTGATCGAGCGCGGGATCATCTGCAGGGCAGCAAGGAAGAACACGAAATTGTAGCCGATGCCGAGCCAGGCATGGCAGACGATGACCATGGCGAGCGCATGCATGCCGTTGGTCGCCGGATCCCAGATGCCCGGCCAGATGTCGTTGACGGCGCCGACAAGACCGGCTTCCGGCGAGAAGATGAAGCGGAACGCGACGCCCGCGGCCGGGGCCGCGATGGCGTAGGGCCAGATGAACACGGACTGGAAGAGCTTGGTGCCCTTCAGCGCCCGGTCGACGAAGCTCGCCAGCGTCAGCGCCACCAGCATCGACAGGCCCGTCGCGGCCAGCGCGTAGAAGGCCGAGCGGAGCACGGTGCCCCAGTACCGGTCGTCGCGGAAGATGTAGAGGAAGTTGTCGAGGCCGGCCCAGAGGTTGCCGCCGCCCCAGGGCTGTTCCAGCGTGAAGGCCCAATAGAGCGCCTGCGATGTCGGCCAGTAGAAGAACACCAGCACCAGCAGCAGCTGCGGGCCGATCAGCAGCCAGGGCAGCACCTTGTTGCGGTAAACCGCGCGACGTTCCATCGGAAACCTATCCCGGTTGGTCAAGTAGCTTCGCCCGGGCGGAGAGCCGCCCGGGCGTCAAGACGATCAGCAGATCAGGGGAGCTGCTGGCCCTTGTAGGTCTGCTCGAACTTGCGCAGGATTTCGTTCGAGCGGGCCGCCGCGTCGTCGAGCGCCTTCTGCGGATCGGTGCCGTCGAAGATCACCGACTGCATGGCCTTGGCGACTTCCTGGCGCACCGCGCCGAAATTGCCGAGACGGATACCGCGGGTGTATTCGCCGGGCGGGGTGGCGGTCAGCGACTGGATGGCGAGCTCGCGGCCCTTATACGGGGCAGCGTCATAGAAGCCGGCGGCCTTCATGGCCTCAAAGCCCGAGTTGGTGACAGGGATGTAGCCGGTGATGGTCGACCAGTGCTGGGCCTCGGCCGGCAGCGCGATGAAGTTGTAGAACGCCGCAGCGCCCTTGTACTCTTCCTCGGTCTTGCCCTTGAGGGTCCAGAGCGCGGCGCCGCCGACGAGCGAGTTGTGGCGCTCGGTGCCTTCCCAGACCGGCAGCACGGTCACGTCCCAATGCACGCCTTCCTTGGCCTGCTTGGCGAACGAGCCATGGTCGGCAACCGAGGACGACGACATCTGGCACTTGCCGGCGGTGAAGGCGTCATTGGCGGTCTCGCCGGCGGCCTTCGACTTGTGGACCATCAGGCCTTCGTCGGTCATCTTCTTGAACCAGCCGAGCTGGTCGACGAACTTGCCCTTGTTGAACTCGACGACGGCGTCGAGGCCACCATAGCCGTTGCCGTTCGAGGCGATCGGCTGGTTGTGTACGGCCGAGAACTGCTCGAACCACTGCCAGGTCCCGGTCGGATCGAACGCGATCGGGCATTCGTAGCCGGCGGCCTTGAGGTCACGGGCGATCTTTTCGACCTGCTCCCAGGTCTGCGGCGCGCCCTCGAAGCCGACGGCCTTCAGCGCGTCGGTGTTGTAGTAGAACATCGCCGTCGAGGAGTTGAACGGCATGGCGAGCAGCTCGCCCTTCGACGTCGAGAAATACGACGAGATGCCGGAGAAATAGTTGGACCAGTCGATCTGGTAGCCGTTCTTTTCCATCAGCTCGCGGACCGGCACGAACGCACCCGACAGCATCAGGTCGACGACGCCGCCGTCCGAGATCTGGGTGACGGTCGGCTGCTTGTTGGCGCGGAACGCGGCGATCGTGTTCTGCAGGTTGTTCTCGTAGTTCTCCTGGCTCACGCAGACGATCTCGTAGTCCGCCTGCGAGGCGTTGAAGCGCGAGCACATCTCCTGCACGCGTTCGCTCAGGTCGCCCGAGAGGCCGTACCAGAATTCGAACTTGGTCGCGGCGGCGGCGGGGGAGGCCACGAAAGTGAGGGCGGTCGCGGAAAGGGCCGCGCCGAGCAGCCAGTTGGTTTTCATCATCAAGGCTCCTGGGATGAATATCCGTTCGATTTCTCGAGCGGCGGCACTCCTAGCGGCAGTCCTTGACGGTTGAATTTCAGCCCGATGAACGTCGGGTGACAGCTGGATGAAGCAAATGTGTCAGAGGGCGGTGATCGCCCGAGACCTTTGCAAACACAGGAGCTTGCCGGTCACTTCGACTAACCGCTCTCACGTCCGATGGCTGTGCAAAACCGGCTGCCGCGCCACAGATCGGCGACTGCGAACCGGACACTTGGCGCCCGATCCGACTTGCGGGAGCCCGGTCAATCGCACAAAACCGCTCCGCCAAGCCGACGGCCAAGGGAGTCGAACATGCCAGCTGCCACCTATGATCTCGTCCTCAGGGGCGGCCGCGTGATCGACGAGCGGAACAGCGTCGACGGTGTCATGGATGTCGCGATCAAGGCCGGCAGGATCGCCGCCGTGGGCGCCGACCTCGCCAAGGACGCGACCAGGGTGGAGGACGTCACCGGCGCCATCGTCGCGCCCGGGCTCATCGACATCCACACCCACGTCTATCACAAGGCGACTTCGCTCAGCGTCGATCCGGGCTTCATCGCCCGCCGCTCGGCCTGCACCACGCTCGTCGATGCCGGCAGTGCCGGCGCCGGCAACTATGACGGCTTCCGCGACTACGTGATGATCCAGTCGCCCTACCGCATCCTCGCCTTCCTCAACATCTCCTTCCCCGGCATCTTCGGCTTCGACAAGGGCGTCTCGATCGGCGAGGCGACGATGCGCTCCATGCTGCCGGTCGACCGCTGCGTCGCCAAGGTCGAGCAGAACCGCGACCGCATCGTCGGCGTAAAAGTCCGCATCGGCGGCATCGTCACCGGCGACCTCGGGTTGGGCGCGCTCGAACTGGCCCTCGAGGCAGCCGAGGCGCTCGACCTGCCGCTGATGACCCATATCGGCACCGCGCCGCCCAGCTATGCCGACGTCGTCGACATGCTGCGGCCGGGCGACATCCTCACCCATTGCTACCGGCCGGACCCGAACTCGGCGATCGGACCGGACGGCAAGGTCATCGACGCGGTGCTGAAGGCGCGCGAGCGCGGTGTGCTGTTCGACATCGCCCACGGCATGGGCGCCTTCGGCTACGAGACCACTGAAGCGGCACTGAAGGACGGCTTCCCGCCCGACGTTATCTCGTCGGACGTGCACGTCATCGCCGTCGAAGGTCCCGGCTACGACCTGCTGCACACCATGAGCAAGCTGCTCAACTGCGGCCTCAGCCTCCCGCAGGTGATCGCCATGTCGACGAGCCGTCCGGCTCTCGCCATCCGCCGCCCCGAACTCGGCCACCTCGGCGTCGGCGCACCGGCCGATATCACCGTGCTCCGCCAGTACGACAGCAACTACGTGTTCGAGGACGTGGTCGGCACGAGGCGCCAGGGCTCGACCCTGCTGCAACCGGTCGCCGTCTATCTCGACGGCAAGTCCATGGAAGTGAGCCGCCGCCCGTTCGAGGAGAGTTTTCTCACCGGGCATCACCACCAGCATTGAGGGGGTGACAGCGCGGTCGGATGCTTGGGGCCGCCCCCTCCACCAGCTTCGCTGGTCCCCCTCCCCCGCCACGCGGGGGAGGATCAAGGCAGCATCGTGCCCCACTCGGGTCCTCCCCCGTGCAACGGGGGAGGGGGACCACCCGTAGGGTGGTGGAGGGGGCGGGGCTAGGCTCGGCCCTCGCTCAGAAATCCTCGAGCGTCAGTTCACGCGCCATGACGATGTTGCCGGCCGTCAGCCCGTTGTCGACCGGGATCACCGCGCCGGTGACGGCACTCGCCGCGTCCGACGCGAGGAAGGCGATGACGCGCGCGACTTCGTAGGGCTCGACGATACGACCGAGCGGATACCAGCGCTCGAGCGTCTTCAGCACATTGGGGTCCTTGGCCTTGCGTTCGTCCCAGATCGGGGTGCGCACCGTGCCGGGCAGCACGATATTGGTGCGGATGCCGTAGCGGCCGTATTCCTGCGCCAGGGACTTGGTCATGGCGATCATGCCCGCCTTGCCCGCGCTGTAGGCCGGATCGCCCAGCGCGCTCAGCCCGTTGACCGAGCCGACATTGACGATGTTGCCCGAACGGCGCTCGACCATCTGCGGCAGCACTGCATAGGCGCAGGTGTAGGCGCCGTTGAGATTGGCGTCGACGTCCTCGCGCCAGTTGTCGGGCGTCGTCTGGGCGAGCGTCTTGTGGCGGGAGACGCCGGCATTGTTGATGAGCACGTGCACTTCGCCGAAGCCGGCAAAGGCCGCCTCGACAGCGTCCTTGTCGGTGATCTCGACCACCGCCGGCTTCACCGTGATGCCGTCCTTGCCCAGCGTGTCGACGAGGTCGTTGACCTTGTCGCTGCGATCGAGCGCGGCAATGGTCGCCCCCTCCTCGCCGAAGAACCGGCACAGCCACTGGCCGATGCCGCCCGCGGCTCCGGTGATGGCGATGGTCTTGCCGGCAAATGCCCCGCTCATGGATGATTCCTCGTCAATTCGAACTCCCGGCGACGCTGCCGGCGCGCTGAAACCATCTTACAGGCCCGATTGCGCTTCAACAGGATTCTTGGCCTCCTGGGCGGTTTCGCGCGCGTATCGTGTAACTAAATTTCACGAGCACGCCTCCGCGTTGCGGCTATGATCGCGCCGCACCATATGGAAGTCGGCATGTTCCTTTCGGTCTTCGACGTCTTCAAGATCGGCATCGGGCCGTCGAGCTCCCACACCATGGGACCGATGACCGCCGCCAACCGCTTCCTCGATGAGCTCGGGACGGGCGACTGGCCGCGCCCGCGCAATTCGCGCGTCGCCGCGCTCGGCGCGAGCCTCCATGGCTCCCTCGCCTTCACCGGCATTGGCCACGGCACCGGCCGCGCCGTCATCCTCGGCCTCAGCGGCCTCGCCCCCGACAGCGTCGATCCCGAGCGCATGGACGAGATGGTGGCGCGCGTCGAGACCGAGGCCATGGTTCATCCCGAGGGCCATCCCGCCTATCGCTTCCGCCCGGTCCACGACCTCGTCTATGACCGCAAGGAGCGCCTCCCCGGGCACACCAACGGCCTGCAGTTCTATGCCTACGATGCCGACGGCACGCTGCTCCTCCGCCGTGTCTACTATTCCATCGGCGGCGGGTTCGTCCTGAGCGAGGCCGAACTCGAACGCGGTCCGACGAGGGCCGAAACGGTCGAGGTCCCCTACCCCTTCGAGAACGCGGCCCAGATGCTGGAGATGGCCCGGCACTCCGGTCTCTCCATCGCCCGCATGAAGCGCGCCAACGAGGAAACCCGCATCGGCCGGAAAGCGCTCGATGCCGGGCTCGATCGTCTCTGGGACGCCATGAACGGCTGCATCGAACGCGGCCTGAGGACGGACGGCGTCATGCCCGGCGGGCTCCAGGTCAATCGCCGCGCCAAGGCCATTCATGAGCAGCTGAAGGCCCAATGGCAGCGCAACGAGCTTGGGCCCCTCGCCGGCAATGACTGGCTGAGCGTCTTCGCCATGGCCGTGAACGAGGAGAACGCGGCCGGCAGCCGCGTCGTCACCGCGCCGACCAATGGCGCCGCGGGCGTCATTCCCGCCGTGCTGAAGTATCACGAGACGTTCGATGCCGGGGCTTCGCGCGCCACCCTCCACGACATGCTGCTGACGGCCGCGGCGATCGGCGGCCTCATCAAGCACAATGCCTCCATTTCGGGCGCCGAGGTCGGCTGCCAGGGCGAGGTCGGCTCGGCTTCCGCCATGGCCGCCGCCGCGCTTTGCGCCGCCATGGGCGGCACGCCGGCCCAAGTCGAGAACGCCGCCGAGATCGCGCTCGAGCATCACCTCGGCATGACCTGCGATCCGGTCGCGGGGCTGGTGCAGATCCCCTGCATCGAGCGCAACGCCTTCGGCGCGGTGAAGGCCGTGACCGCGGCGTCGCTGGCCATGAAGGGCGACGGCACGCACAAGGTCTCGCTCGATGTCTGCGTCGAGACCATGCGCCAGACCGGCCGCGACATGTCCGAGCGCTACAAGGAGACGAGCCAGGGCGGCCTCGCCGTCAACGTCGTCGCCTGCTGATCAGGTCGCCTGCGGCAGCGGGAACGCCGGCTCCGGCAGCTCGCCACCCATCATCTGCGTGATGCGGCTCGCCGCGCGATAGAGCATGTGGGCCGCATCGTCGAAGGGGACGATCACCTGGTGGCTGGCGAGGAACGGCATGGTCAGCGCCGCGAGCGACACACCGGCCGAGTTGAGGATGGGAAAGCTGAGGTCGGTGACCCCGTGCACCACCTCGCCCTCGATCCGCTCGTAGCCACGAACCGCGATCCTGGCGATGCGGTCGCGGTAGCGCTTGAGCTGGTCGGCGGGGATGATCGTCTCGGCCTGGCTCAGGATCCACTCCTGCACCGGCTTGGGCTGGAAAGCGACGATGGTACGCCCCGATGTGCCGCGCACCGCCGGGCTCGCCGCTCCGACACGCAGCCGGATGGCGATGGCGGCGGGGCTGTCGACCTGCGCGATGATGCGCTGGTTGACCCCGTCGAGCACCGCCATGTGGACAGCTTGCGTCGCCTCGAGCGCCAGCGCGTTCATGATCGGCTGCGCCGCATCGACGACGCGGCGGAAGGGCGGGAACAGCGTCGCGAGCCCGAAGAGCTGGGTGGAGAGCACCAGCGCCTCTTCCCCCGGCGGCTTGATGAGGTAGCCGCGCCGCTCCAGCGCCAGCACGACGCGATAGACTTCCTGCAGCGAGCGGCCGAGCCGCTGCGCGATCTGGCTGGGCGTCACCGGTACGGAGAGCGTGGCGAGCAGCTCGAGGATATCGAGGCCCTTTTCCAGCGCCGGCGCCGTGTAGGTGGGCTTGTCGGCCGCGGGCTGGCGCGACTTGCCCTTGGGCTTGTCGCCACCCGCCTCGTTCAACGCCTTGGCGCGTCCGGCCATTGTCGTCGTCCCCTCGTCTTGCGCTTCCCGCGACGGGCGCCGAAGTCGACTAGCACCGGCACGGCCGGCCCGCCACCACGGCGGCGGGCGCTGCCACAGGAAAACGCATCAGTCCCAGAGCAGTAGCCAGCCCGCCCCGGGACAATCGAACAGGTGCTGGACGCCGGTCGGCACGCCATCGGCAAGCGGCAGGGCCTTGACCGTCGAGGAATCCCAGCCGGCCACCAGCACATGGCTGGCGGTCACCAGCAGGTGCTGCGGCCACTGGGCCTGGCTGTCAAGCTCGGAGACCAGCACCGGGCTGGGGCCGGTGACATCGAAGGTCGAGACCGTGTCGATGCTCCGGTTGGCGAAGTAGACGTGGCGGCCATCCAGCGCGCGCTGGATGTCGCCAGGATAGTTGCGCGTCCAGCGGGTCTTGCCCGGCCCGGCCCGGCGCGTGCTGCTGACGTTGGCCCAGCTCGAGGCGGGATCGCCGAGGCTGCCGGCCACAAGGTTCGAGCCGAGTTCGCCGCTGACCGCCAGGCGGCCGTCGGGCAGCACCACGGCGTGGCGCGGGCCGGTATTGGCGGGGACCGCGGTCGCGCGGACCTGCGTCAGGACAGCGGTGCCGGACTTCGCGAGGTCCACGCTGAACTCGCGGACGAGATCGGCGCCGAGATCGATGACGACGAGCGTGTCGCCGACGAAGAAGACCTGGTGCGGGTGGGCGTCGTCCTGGCGCTCGATCTCGGGACCGCCGCCACTCAGCTTGAGCAGGTCGATCGGGCCGTCAAAGCTGCCATCGGCAGCGAGCCGCTGCAGGCCGAGCGTGCTGGTGGTGTAGTTGGTGACGATCAGCAGCCGGCCGCTCGGATCGACGACGAGGTGGCAGGGCTCGGCGCCCCCGCTCGACTTCTCGCCGAGCGTCACCGCGGTGTCGCCCTCGATCCGCCAGGCGTGGATGTCGCCCTCCATGCCGACCCGCGACGTGCCGTAGACCACCGGCAGGTTGGGATGGCGCGCAAGGCTCGACAGCTGGTTGACGCGGGCGAGGGTCTTGCCGCGCCACTGGCCGCCGTCCTGTACCCAGCGCGTCAGCCCGTGCAGCTCGAAAATGCCGCGCGATGCCACCAGCAGCGCTTGCCCCTCGCCCAGCGTGAATTCCGCCATCGTCCCCTCCCTGGGTACTACTCCGATGCCCCCGGGCCAAACCCGTCCCAGTGGGCGATGATCTTGCCGTCATCTACGACGCTGGCACGCCTTAGCATGGCAAAGGCCATGCAGACATGGTTGGGCACGATCTCGAGCCGCGTACCCACAGGCAGCGGCATCGGGGCGCCCTCGCCATGCCAGCGCAGCCAGCCGTGCTCCTCCGACATGCGCTCGATCACCCAGCCCGGCGCATTGACGATGAGGCCCATGCCGGGGAACTGCTCGCGATGCGCCGAGGCGGGCACGAGGTCGGTGCTGAGCGACTTGGAACCCGCATCGATACAGGCCCGGTCGGGATCGGGATGGCTGACGACTGTCGCGATGACGCGGATCGCCGTCGTATCGAGGCTGGCATTGCCGAGCGCGATCTGGCCGACGTCGTTGAAGGCATAGATGCCGGGCCGGATCTGGGTCACACCCGGAACGTGGGCGACTTCACGCGCCGAAGCCGACGCACCCAGCGAAACGATGGGCAGCGGCACGCCGCGTGCCCGGATGGCCTTGGCGACAACAACCATGAACTCGCCGGCGGCGCGGGCACGGGCGGCGAGGTCCGGATGGTCCTTGGCCCCGTAGGTCGTCCCTTCATGGGTGTAGATACCGATGAGCTCGACACCCGCGACGGCATGGATGGCCGCGGCGACATCAGGCGCCTTCTCGGCCAGCACGCCCTCGCGGCCGAGCCCCGAGTCGATCGCCAGCATCATCCGCGCCGTAGCGCCGGCTGCGGCAAAGACCGCCCCGATACTGGCCGCAGCAGCCTCGCTGTCGGTCGCGAGCACGAGATCGACCTTCTTCGACAGGGCGAGGGCGCGTTCCGCCTTGTCCGCCCCGACGATCGGGTTGGCGACGAACAGGCGCTTCACGCCTGCCGCGGCAAAGGCCTCGGCCTCGCCGAGCTTGGCGACGCAGAGCCCGTCGGCGCCGCGCTCGACCTGGCGCACGCCGATCTCGGCGGTGCGGTGGGTCTTGGCGTGCGGAAAGAGTTCGACCCCGGCCGAGCGGGCGATCGCCGCCATCTCGTCGAGGTTATGGTCGAGCACGTCGAGGTCGAGCACGAGGCCGGGGGTGGCAACCGGCACCTCGGCCCAGCTCGGACCATCCGCTGCGCGGGCAATGGAGATCGCGGTGGCGTTCATGGTCAGGCTCCCAGGGTCAGCGTCCGCCCGGCGCGCTGGCCGGTGACGCGGTTGTTTTCGACGGCGAACTGGCCGTTGACCAGCACATGCAGGATGCCCGTGGCGGCCTGGCGCGGATGCTCGTAGGTCGCGTTCGCCTTCACCTTGTCCTTGTCGAAGATGACGAGGTCGGCCTTGGCGCCAGCTGCGATGCGGCCGCGATCCATGAGCCGCAGCCGGTCGGCGGCGGAACTCGTCATGTGCCGCACGCACTCTTCGAGCGTCAGCACCTTCTCGTCGCGCACATAGGTTTCGAGCATGCGCGGGAACGTGCCCCACGAACGCGGATGCGGACGATCGCCGACGAGGATGCCGTCGCTGCCGACGGTGTGTTCGTCGCGCTGCATGAGGGTGCGCACGTGTTCCTCGTGACCGATGAAGAAGACGCACGGAGCGGCGCGCTCGGTGGCGATCAGCACATCGAGGGCGAGTTCGGCCGGCGAGGTGTTGAGCTTCCGCGCCGCGTCGGCGAGGTTGCCCTCCATCATCCATTCCATCTCCGGCGCGCCCGGCAGGCCGGCGAGAAAGACGTTGGACCAGTTGACGGTGAGACCCTGGTGGCCATCCGACCCGGTGACGTCGAGCGCGTCGATGATGCGCTTGCGCGTCTCAGGATCGCGCAGGCGTTCCATCTGCTCCTCGCCGGTGCCGGAAAGGGCCCAGCTCGGCAGCTGCGACAGGAGCGTCGTCATGCCGGCGAGATAGGGATAGGCGTCGAAACTGAGATCGATGCCTTCGGCGATGGCGTCGTCGAACATCTGCAGCAGCTGGGGCAGCTTGCCGCGATTGGCCTCGAAGCTCAGGTGCGTATGCGCAAGATGGAGCGCCACACCTGAGCGGCGGGCGATCTCGAAGCACTCGCCATAGCCGCCCAGCGCATCGGTGCCGTAGTTGCGGTGGTGCGGGCAATAAAAGCCGCCATACTCGGCGACCACTTCGCAGAGCGCGACCAGTTCGTCGGTATCGGAATACATCGCCGGCACATAGGTGAGGCCGGTCGAGAGGCCGACGCCACCTTCTTCCAGCGCCGTGCGAAGCAGCGCCTTCATCTGCTCGAGTTCATCCGGGGTGGCGAGCCGCGCGGCATTGCCCATTACCAGCATGCGCAGGTTCCCGTGCGGCACGAGGTAGGCGCAGTTCACCGCCACATTGCCGTCGAGGCGCTTCAGGTACTCGGCGACACTGCGCCAGTTCCAGTCAAAGCCCGGCGGGTCGTCGTTCCAGCCCTTGATCTGGCTGCGCATCTCGAGCAGCGTCGCGTCGTCGATCGGGGCATAGCTCAGTCCGTCCTGGCCGAGCACCTCGGTGGTGACGCCCTGGCTGAGCTTCGAGGTGTGGTCGGGGTTCACCAGCACCTGCAGGTCGGAGTGCGTGTGCATGTCGATGAAGCCCGGAGCGATGACGAGGCCGTGGATATCGACGATCCGGTCGGCCTTGGGGAGCTTCGCTCCCTTGAAGATGCCCGCGATGCGATCGCCGATGACCAGCACGTCGCCGCGTACGGGCGCATTGCCGAGGCCGTCGACGACGAGGCCGCCGGTGAACAGGATGGAACTGGCACTCATTCGATATCGACTCGGAGCTTCTGGTTGTTCTTGGCGCTGAGATAGATGGCGTCGGTCACTGCGACGACATGGGTCGCGAGCCGCGCCGTCAGCCCGGCAGGGGCGGGAGCGCCGAAGGCGCATTCGATCAGGGCCTTGGTCGGCGCCCCGGCATCGTAGAGGCCGGACGCTTCCGGAGCGCCGTACTCGACGACCTCGCCACTGGCGCGGACGAGGCGTAGCGTGTCGGCGACCGAGTCGGCCCAGAGCTGGCCCTTGCTGCCGTAGAGCGCCATGTGCCACTGCGGCCGCGCGAGATAGGGATGCGTCGAGGCAGCGCTGATCACCGCCGAGCCGCCACCCGCGAACTCGGCATTGACCGTGGTGTGCAGGTCGATGTCGCTCGCCGGCGGGAAGGTGCTGGCATTGAGCGCAACGATGGGTTCACCCACCAGCCACTCGACCATGCCAAGCTCGTGCGACATGGTCACCGCCGCCGAACCGCCGCCGGAAATGGCCTTGTCTGTGTAGGTCGCGGTGCTCGACTCGAGCTTGCCGCCCCAACCGCCATCGGTGCTGCCGGAGAGCAGCGCCCGCGTGTTGACCGCCAGGTGCATCGTCAGGTGCTCGACGGCACCGATCTCGCCGGCCTCGATCAGGCGGCGGCTCAGGGCGAAGACCGGTGCGGCCGGCCAGCCGAAACCGACCAGCAGCGCCTTGCCCAGGCGCTCGGCGGCATCGCGCATCCGGCGCGCCGGTCCGGCGCTGAGCGCGAAGGGCTTTTCGACCAGCACATGTGCTCCCGCTTCGAGCGCAGCGATCACCTGTTCCTCGTGGGCGACGGGCGGGCTCGACACCACGACGATGTCGGGCTTGGTCGCCAGCGCCTCGCGCCAGTCGGCGACGACGAGCGGCACCTCGAACTGACGGCCGAGCGCCTCGGCCATCTCCGTGTTCGGGCTCGACAGCGCGACGAGCTCGACCCGCTTGTCGCCCTTGAGCGCCGGCAAATGGCTGGACTGCGACCAGGCGCCGGCGCTCAGCACGGCGGCCTTGATGGTTGTGGTCATTTGCCGACCCCGGCGGTGAGCGCGCCGACGACGTGGCGCTGGAAGATGAGGACCAGCACGGTCGGCGGCAGCATCGACATCACGGTCGCCGCGGCGAGCGCGTTCCAGTTGAACTGCTGGACCGACTGGAAGCCCGCGAGCAGCGGCGGCACGGTGAGCTGGTTGGTGAGGACGAGCGCGTAGAAGAACTCACTCCACGCCTCGAGGAAGATCAGCACGCCCGCTGCGACGAGACCCGGCTTGGCGATCGGCACGATGATGATCCACAGCGTCTGCAACCGCGTCGCGCCGTCGATCTTGGCCGCTTCCTCGATCTCGCGCGGCAACTGGTCGAAGTAGTTCTTGAGGATCATGATCGCCAGCGGCAGCGTGAACACGTTGTAGCTGATGACCAGCGCCCAGGGCGTGTTGAGCACGCCCATGACGCGGAAGGCGACAAAGAACGGGCCGATGATGGCGATGGCGGGCACGATGCGCGTCGCGATCACCGAGAGTTCGAACACGCGCGCGCCGCGGAACGGATAGCGCGACAGGCCGTAGGCTGCGGCGCCGGCAATGAGCAGGTTGAGCACGACGAGGCAGCCGCTGACGAACAGGCTCTGCCCGATGGCCGGCACGAGCCTTGCGCCCATGTCGGTGCTGCCGATGCCGCGCCCGCCGGTATTGCCGAACAGGACCGAGGCGTAGTTGTCGAGCGTGATGCTGGAGGGCACCAGCGGGAACGGCTTGATGCCCAGCTGCGTCGGCGTGATCAGGCTCGAGACGACGAGGTACCAGACCGGCAGCAGGATCCAGATGGCGAAGGCCAGGACGCCTGCATAGATGGCGATGGTGGCGGCCGGACGACGCCGGCGGCCGCGGTCGATGGTCGACGAGGCCATCACTGCACCTCCCTGCGATAGAAGAGCCTGACGATGGCGAGCCCGCCGACCAGCGCGACGACGCCAAGGATGACGGCAAGCGCCGAACCCAGCCCGATATTGGTGTTCACGAAGAGCTGCCTGTAGATGAGGACGCTGAGCACCTGCGTGGTGTCCCCCGGCCCGCCCTGCGTCATGGCGAAGACCACGTCGAACTGCAGGAACGCATAGATCACGTTGAACACGGTGACGGTGATCAGCACCGGCTTCAGCCAGGGCAGCGTGATGTTGGTGAAGCGCTGCCAGACATTGGCGCCGTCGAGCCCGGCGGCTTCGTGCAGTTCCTCGGGCAGGGTCTGAAGGCCCGCGAGCAGCAGGATGCCGGCAAAGCTCGCCTGGCGCCAGACCGCGGCCAGCACCGTGATGGGCAGCGCGGTGTTCGGATCGGACAGGAACGGCTGATAGTCGCTGATCAGGCCGAGCATCATGAGCACGGCGTTGAGCCCGCCCACGCTGCCATCGGCGAACCACTTCCACAGGATGCCGATCACCAGCCACGGCGTCGCCCACGGAATGATGAGAAGCGCCCGCGCGAGGCCGCGCCCGATGAAGCGCTGGTTGAGCAGCAGCGCCATGGCAAGGCCGATGACGGTCGAAAGCACGACGAAGCCGATCGCGAAGGTAGCCGTCACCTGCGCCGAGCGCCAGAACACCGGGCTCGCGAAGATGATGGTGTAGTTCTCGATGCCGACGAACGGGCCGAAGCTGGCGCCGTTCGCGGGAACATCGTGCAGGCTGTAGACGACGGTGAGGACAGTCGGCACGGCCAGCAGCGCGATCAGCAGGATCATCGCCGGCGCCACCAGCTTCAGTCCGAACGCCCGGTCGGCCTTCGGGCCAAGCCCACTCAGATCAGATGCCGCAGCCACGCGCCCTCCTGTTGCAATCTCGTCCGGCCATGACTGGCCAACCTCCGCCGGCGGCAAGGCCGGGCGGACCGAAAGCCATCGCCCCGTGGGGCGATGGCATGGATGAAGTTACTTAGAGCGTCCGGCCGCCCTGGGCGCCCTTGGCGGCAGCGGTCAGGTCCTCGACGGTCTTCGCCGGGGTCGCCTGGCCGAGCAGCAGGGCGTGGATGATGTCGCCGACCTTGGCCTGGAAGTCCGGGTACCAGGGCAGCGTGCGCGCCGGTACGACGTTCGACTTGGTGGCGAAGGTGTCCGACAGCATGGCGAGGTCGTAGTAGTCCGGGAACGACGCCACCACTTCCGGATCGGTGAAGAACCCGGCATACGGGGCGGCAAGGCCGGCCGCCTTGGCCCACTGGTTGAAGACCTTGAACTGGCCGCCGGAATCCTTCCAGCCGTAGTACTTCATCAGCTCCCAGGCAGCCTGGCGCTCTTCCTCGCTCTCGGACTGGCCGAGCTGCAGCACTTCGCCGATCTGGAGCGTCGACGGACCGGCCGGCGCCATGTTGACGTTGGCGGACTGCGGGCCTTCGAGCGAGCGGATCGAGGTCAGGAAGTAGTGGTGCAGCACGTAGAAGGCTGCGTTGCCCTGCGCCATCTCGTTGGAGAGCTTGCCCGGATCGTCGGTCAGCAGCGACTTGGGCGCGAGGCCTTCCTGGTACATGGCCTGCCACCACTCGAAGACGCCAACGGTCTTGGCGTCATCGGCGAAGACCGGCTGGCCGGCATCGTCGAATGCGGTGATCTGCTCATTGAGCAGGTAGGTGTGGAGGTACTCTTCGCAGAATTCCTTCACCCAGTAGGCGACATACGGTGCCGGGGTGGTCGAGGACAGCGTCTTGGACGCGTCATAGATTTCCTTGAGCGTCGTCGGCACGGCGAGGCCGGCATCGGCAAGGTACTTCTGGTTGTAGTGCAGCATGTGCACGGCCGAGAAGTACGGCGCGCTGATGATGTCGCCGGCCACGTTGACGTGGCGGCTGCGGGCGCTCTCGAACATGTCGGCGATCATGTCGTCGACGCCGGGCAGGCCGTTGAGCGTCGTCGCCCAGCCCTCGTTGATGAACTTCTGCGAGTTGTAGGCGAAGTTGTAGTAGAGATCGATCTTGTCGCCGCCGCGCAGACGCGTCTGCAGGGCCGGCGTGTAGCCCAGGTTCGGGATCACGGCGACATTGACGGCCGGATTGCCCGCTGCGGTCCATTCGCCGACCAGCGACTTGATGGTGTCGGGCTGGAAGTCCCAGGCCAGCAAGTCGAGCGTGCCGGTATAGGCCGCCTTGGCGGTGCCGGTCATCAGGCCCGGCATCATGGTCGCCGCCAGCGCGGATGCGCCGCCGGCCTTGAGGAACGAGCGACGGCTGAACGCGCCGAGGCCCCTGGTGGTGTTGGTGGTCTTCATGAGTTCCCTCTCTCCTGGACGAAGCTGAACAGACGACACTGGGGGCGGTTCGGATCGCCTGCGGTGTGGCCGCAAGCGTCCCCGGGTCCTGCCCGGCGGACCCGGTGTCTTCGACGTCTGAGCAACCGGCCCCGCCGGCCTGCTGCATTTCCTGTTCCGTCGCACGGGAGCTTCCCTCAACCCGCGCGCCGGGATTCTTCGGTTCATGACGCTATGGCAATCGCTATCATATATCAACAACTACTTTTGCATATGATAGCGTCGCCTCAACGCATGCTCTTGAGCACGTCCTCGGCAATCTCGAGCGTACGGTCGACATCGGCCTCGGTATGGGCGGCGCTGATGTGATTGCGCTTGAGCGGCATGGGCAGCATGAAGATGCCGCGCTCGCACATGCCCTGCCGGAACCCGACATCCCGGGCCGTGTCGTTCTTGAGCAGGTCTTCGTAGCGCTCGATCTTGCCGCTCATGAAATAGGGCGTGAACACCGAGCCGAAGCCGGCCGAGACCATCTCGATGTCGAACCGTCCGGCAATCTCGGCGAGGCCGGCGCGCATCTTGTCGCCGAGCCGGAACGTCCGCTCGTAGATCGTGCCGTCCTCGAGGGCGGCGATGGTGGCGAGCGCCGCGGCCGAACCCACCGGGTGGCCGTTATAGGTGCCGCCGACGAACACCTTGCCGCCCGGCGCCGTCGAAAACTGCATCATCAGTTCGCGCTTGCCGGCAATGATGGCGCACGGATAGCCGTTGGCGATCGCCTTGGCGAAGGTGCTGATGTCGGGCTTCACCCCCAGCACCGACTGGTAGCCGCCGAGCCCGTGACGAAAGCCGGTGATGACCTCGTCGAACACCAGCACGATCCCGTGCTGGTCGCAGAGCCGGCGCAGGCCTTCGACGAAGTCCTGCCGCGGCAGCACGCAGCCGATATTGTGCGGGATCGCCTCCATGAAGATGGCGGCGATCTGGCCCGGATTGTCGAGGATCGCCTGTTCGGTCGCCTCGAGATCGTTGAACGGCACGACGATGGTGTTGTCGATGGCGTCGGCGAGCTGCCCGGCGCTGCCGGGGTCCTTCTTGCCGATCTTGTCGGCCGGGCTCGCGATGTTCATCAGCAGGTAGTCGTGCCAGCCGTGGAACGTGCCCTGGAACTTGATCAGCTTCTCGCGCCCGGTGACGCCGCGGGCGAGCCGGACCGCCATGTAGGTCGCTTCCGAACCCGACGAGAAGGCAAGCGCCATCTCGGCCGATGGCACGTGTTCGACGACCTTCTCGGCGAGCGCGATCTCCTGCTCGGTGATCCCGACCCCGACCATGTCGGGGCCCTTGAGGGCCTCGGCGACCGCCGCATTCACCGCCGGGTCGTTGTGGCCGAGCACGATCGGCCCGAACGCAGCGTGGTAGTCGAGATAGGCATTGCCGTCGGCGTCGCGGATATGGGCGCCCTCCGCCCACTTCCACGCATAGGGTTGGCTGAGACGGCGGGTGGCCGAGTTGACGCCGCCCGGAATGACCTGGGTGGCGCGCTCATGGATGCTCTTGGACTTTTCGATATGCATAGGTGACTGGAACTCGTCTCAGGACAGGCCGAGCAGCGTGAGGCTGTCGCGGTGGATGATCTGTTCGATCTTGTCGGCGGGAACTCGCGGCATGGCGGTGCCCTCGACGATGGCGTTGACGCCGCGGAGCGCTGCAACCGTTTCGGCCGGCGTGGTGATGGGGTAGTCCGAGGCGAACAGCAGCTTGTCGAGCACGTTCCACTCGGTGGCTTTGATCATGCCCTCGTAGAAGGTGTAGGGCCGGTAGAGCAGGCCCGAGACGTCGGCGTAGACATTGGGGTGCTTGCGCACGACCACCGCCGTATCGACCGTCCACGGATGGCCCATATGGGCCATGATGATCTTGAGGTTCGGGTAGCGCATGGCGATCTCGTCGACCACCAGCGGGTGGGCGTACTTGATCGGCGCCATGCGCACCGGCGAGGTGCCGATGTGGAACAGGATCGGCAGCCCGTGCCGCTCGGCCTCGCGGTAGATGGCCAGCGCCCGGCTCTCGAGCGGATCGAAGACCTGGTAGTTGGCCCCCATCTTGATGCCCTTGAGGCCGAGATCGGTGCGCGCCCGCTCGATCTCCTCGGGCGCCTTGGGATCATGCGGATGAACCGACATGAACCCGATCAGCCGGTCGGGATGCGCCTTGACGAAAGCGGATGTGACATCGTTGACGCCCACCGCGACGTCGCCCGGCTCGTTGAAGCCGTTGACGCCGCCGGTCTTCTCGCCCGGGGCCCAGGCGACGCCGAACACGATCGACTTGTCCGCCGGCTTCTGCGCCTCGAGATAGTCGTTCCAGCTGTAGACCGAATCCACCGAACGGTCGGGCCGCCAGGTGTGATGGAGCCGCCGGTGCTCGGGCGGCACCGCATCGCGGAACTGCGGCGTATGCGAATGGACGTCGATGATCATCGTTATGTTCCCTGTGGCGCGCCGAGATCGCGCGAGATGGAGCGGGCACAGTCCTCGACCGCCGCCGCGAGTTCGCCGAGGCTGGCCATCGTCACGCGCGTGGTCGGACCGGAAATGCTGACGGCGGCGATGACCGCCCCGGAGTGATCGCGGATGGGGGCGGCGACGCAGCGCAGCCCCTCCTCGATCTCCTCGTTGTCGATGGCGTAGCCGCGCTGGCGGATCTCGGCGATCTGCCGGGCCAGCGCCGCCGGATCGGTGACCGTGTGCGGCGTGTGCGGCTCGAAGCGCATGCGAGCCATCAGCTGATCGCGCACCGGCTCGTCCTGGAAGGCGAGCAGCGCCTTGCCGACGCCGCTGCAATGCAGCGGATCGAGGAAGCCGACGAACGAGGCCATGCGCATCGAACGCGAGGCATCGATCTTGTCGATGCAGAGCGCACTGTCGTCGCTGAGGATGGAGAGGTGCACCGTCTCGCCGGTGCCCGCCATCAGGTGTTCGAGATGCGGCCGGGCGGCGCGCCTCAGGTCGAGATCGCCCATGGCGCGGGCGCCGATCACCAGCGCCAGCATCCCTAGCCGATAGGTCTGCGACTGCGCATCGCGCTCGAGCAGTCGCCGCCCCACCAGCGTCGCCAGCACGCGGAACGCCGTGCTCTTGGGCAGGTCGGTCGCAGCCGCGATCTGGTCGACCCCCAGCTCCCCGTTCCGCGTCGCGACGCATTCGAGGATATCGAGGGCCCGATCCACGGAACGGATTGCGTAACGGTCTTCAGTAGAATTCATCAGGTGAATTCCATGTTCATTTGATGAAACGATGCTATGGGCGATGCTCGGAGCCTGTCAAGACGGCCGTTGAGCGGTGCCCTCGCCCGACGTGGAACCAAGCCGCCTCCGGGGTGTTCGTATGGCCAGTACAGGTGACCCATGACCGTCTATCGGCTGATCCCCACTGCCGATCCCGACGACCCCAACTGGGATCGCGCCATCAACCATGGCGAGGTCGTTGTCCTTGCCCGGTCGACCGGCGAGGCACGCGCCGTTGCCGCCCTGGCGGAAGCCGCCTGGTTCTCCGAAGGCGTGCCGCGCGTCACCACCCAGGTGACCGCCAGCGCCTTCATGGATGAACGGCTCTACACCGTGGTCGAGGACGACACCGGGACCTTCCCGGACACCGGCCCGGTTCGCGTACTGTTCGGCAACTTCAGCATGCCCGAGGATTTCATCCCCAACCGGGCCGACTAGCCTCACCAATCGCCAGCATTGTCCGATCGGGGCTTTCGATCGGCGCCCATTCCATGCTTCCTTGCCGGCCGCACGCCAGGGAGGAAGCCAGCCGTGAGTTCTATCGAAGCCGTCGCCGAAGGCCGCCAATCATCGACGGAGGCGCCTGACGCAGCCGGCCTCTACCGCATCTGGCCGGGAGACGGTGTCCCGCCCGGTTCCGAAAGCTGGGACTGGCACGAGCGCACCATGCAGGCGCCGTGGACCGAGACCCCGCGCCGGATGACCCGCAATGTCGTGATCCCGACGCTCACCGTCTTCCGGCCGCGGCCTGAGATCGCCAATGGCACGAGCCTCATCGTCGCGCCGGGCGGGGCATTCCACTTCCTGCTCGTCGACCACGAGGGCTATGACATGGCCCGCTGGCTCACCGAGCGCGGCATCACCGCCTTCGTCCTCAAGTATCGTCTCGCGCGTACGCCGGACACCGACGGGGATGTGCTCGAGTTCCGCAACAATCTGCACAAGCGCCTGAAGCCCCCGGCGCCGGGCGAGCCCCTGCCTCCGGGAGCCGAACTGCTTCGCGAGGCACGCCTCTACGGCGAGGAGGACGGCCGCCAGGCGGTCCGCTTCGTGCGCGAGCGCGCCGCCGAATGGAACCTCGACCCGCATCGGATCGGTATCGCCGGCTTCTCGGCCGGCGGCGGGGTCGCGCTCGGCGCCGTGCTCCAGAACGACGCGGCAAGCCGACCCGACTTCGCCGCAGGCGTCTACCCCGCTTACCGCGCGGAGCTGCCGGTCCCGGCGGACATCCCCCCGCTCTTCCTCGTCATCTCCGACGACGACAAGTCGGTGGCCCCGGTCTCCTCGGCCCGCCTCTACGAAGCCTGGAACAAGGCCGGCCAGTCAGCCGAACTCCACGTCTTCGCCAATGGCGGCCACGGCTACGGCGTCGCCAAGGAAGGCATCCTCCCCGACGTCTGGCTCGACCTCTTCGGCAACTGGCTCCGCGCCCGCGGCCTCCTCGACCGGCCGCGCTGAGCGGCCGGCCTTTCCGCGCCTCCAGATCTCGAACAGCGCGACCGCGACGCCGCGGTACGCGCCATCGAGGCACATATCCACAACGCCCGCATGCGGGCCGTCGCCTTCTGATCCCGCTTTCTTCTCCGGCACTTGCGACCGGATTTCGGTTCGGAACGACCGCTTTTGGCACGACAGTGATGGTGCGGTTTACGTCCTGTTAACCATGGACGCCTAGCCTTAACCACTCAGTAAGGATCCCTGCCCGTGGTCAGTGCCGCTCCCATCCAGAAGAAGGCCATCCGCTTTCACGCGCGCTCGTTCGTCGCCTTCGCGCTGGCGCCCGAAGCGCCGCTCTCGAACTGGCTGCAGGGCCTCGATCGCTGGATCGAGAACTCGCCCGGTTTCTTCCTCGGCCGGCCGGTGGTCCTCGACCTCAATGTCCTGAAGCCCAGTGCCGGCGAGGTCGCGGGACTGGTGGACGAACTCGCCCAGCGCGGCATCCGCGTCTACGCCATGGAACTCGCCGGCGTCGACGACCTGGGCCCGGGTCTGCCGCCGGTCCTCAAGGGCGCACGGCCCTCGACGCTCGACGAGACCGTCACCCCGCCGGGCCAGAAATCAGCCCCGCCCGCCCCGGCCGAACAACCGCAGCCCGAGGCCAGGACACTGATTCTCGAAACGCCCGTGCGTTCGGGCCAGTCGGTTTTCCACCCGCATGGCGACGTCATCGTCCTGGGCTCGGTCGGCTCGGGCTCCGAGATCATCGCCGCGGGCTCCATCCACATCTACGGCACGCTGCGCGGCCGGGCCATCGCCGGGGCGATGGGCAATTCCGGGGCGCGCATCTTCTGCCAGAAGAACGAAGCCGAACTCCTCGCTGTCGACGGCTGGTACCGCACCGCCGACGACATGGAAGCATCCACTCGTGGAAGACCCACCCAGGCCTATCTCGAGAATGACGTGATCTGGGTAGCGGCCCTCGACTGACAACACTGGAGAATTGACATGGGCAAGGTAGTGGTCGTCACATCCGGCAAGGGAGGCGTCGGCAAAACCACTTCGACTGCGGCTCTCGGCGCCGCCCTCGCCCAGACGGGCAAGCGGGTCGTCCTGATCGACTTCGACGTCGGACTGCGCAACCTCGATCTCGTGCTCGGGGCCGAGCGGCGCGTGGTGTTCGACCTCATCAACGTGACCCAGGGCGTGGCCAAGCTCTCGCAGGCGCTGATCCGCGACAAGCGCGTCGACACGCTGTTCCTGCTCCCCGCCTCGCAGACGCGCGACAAGGACGCGCTGACCGAGGAGGGCGTCGAGTCCGTCATCGCCTCGCTGGCCGACAAGTTCGACTACGTGCTCTGCGACAGCCCGGCGGGCATCGAGCGCGGCGCCCAGCTGGCCATGCGCTATGCCGACGAAGCGGTGATCGTCACCAACCCCGAGGTCAGCTCGGTGCGCGATTCCGACCGCATCATCGGCCTGCTCGATTCGCGCACGCTGAAGGCCGAGCGCGGCGAGAGCATGCCCAAGCACATCCTGCTCACCCGCTACGATTCCGCCCGCGCTGCCCGCGGCGAGATGCTGAGCATCGAGGACGTGCTCGAGATCCTCTCGACGCCGCTGCTCGGCATCATCCCCGAGAGCGAAGGCGTGCTGCGCTCGTCGAACGTGGGCTCGCCCGTGACGCTCAACGAGCCGACCAACAGCGCGGCCAAGGCCTATGTCGATGCCGCAAGGCGCCTGATGGGCGAGGACGTTCCCATGGTCCTTCCGGTCGACCGCCGCGGGCTGTTCGATCGCCTGTTCGGTAGGAGAGCGGCATGAGCCTGATGAACCTCTTCAAGAAGCGCACCAGTGCGCCGGTGGCGCGCGACCGCCTCCAGGTGCTGCTGGCCTATGAGCGGAACAGCCGCAACCAGCCCGATCTCGTCGCGGTCCTCCGCGAAGAGATCCTGGCCGTGATCACCAAGCACGTTCAGGTCGAGGACGACGACGTGAGCGTCACCATGGATCGCGGGCAGACCGTCTCGACGCTCGAGATCGACGTCACCATCCGCAACCCCGCGATGGCTGCCGCCTAGGCCGCGCCGAAGGCGGCAAGCGCCGCGCCGATGAGACAGGCCGTCGGCCCGAACCGGGCCGGCACGATCTGCACCGCCCTGGACAGCCCGAGCGCCTCGCGCCGGGCCGCGGCCCGTGCGGGCTCCAGCAGCCGGTCGCCCAGCGCCAGTACGCCGCCCGCCACCACGATCACTTCGGCATCCACCACATTGTTGGCGCTGCCCAGCACCGCACCCAGCACTTCGGCCGCTTCGGCGATCACCGCGCCGGCTTCGGCATCGTCCGCCTCGGCCAGCGCCGCGATCTCGCGCAGCCGGATCGCCCGCCCGGTGCGCCGCTCATACTCGAGCTCCATCGCCGTGCCGCTGGCATAAGCCTCGAGATGGTCGGTACCGCCGCACGGGCACGGGCGCCCCTGCCGCAGCGGCGACAGGTGATGCCCGACGCTGCCCGCGATGCCGTATGCTCCGCGCTCGACCTGCCCGTTTCGCACCAGCGATCCGCCAACCCCGGTCCCCAGCGCCACGATCAGCGCCGAGCGCTTGCCGCGGGCCGCGCCGAGCACGCCTTCGCAGAGCCCCGACGCCTGTACGTCGTTGAGCACCGTCACCGGCATGCCGAGTTCTGCGATGAGCCGCTGCTGCAGCTGCGTGCCGGCCCAGCCGCTCAGGTGATCGGTCGCCGAGGTGATTTCGCCATGCTCGCCGACGACGCCGGCGGTGCCGACACCACAGCGGCTCACGCGCGACGGCGCAGCCGCCAGCACCTGTTTCGCCAGCCCGGCCACGGCGGCGATGATCGCCTCCGCCCCCTCGCGTGCAGGCGTCGCCACCTGCTCGCTGGCAACGATCGTGCCCTCGGCATCGACCAGCCCGACGAGGATCTTGGTGCCGCCGATATCGACGGCAAGCACGAGCTCGCTCACTTGAGCGCGCCCGTCGCGATACCGCCGATGAAGTAGCGCTGGAACACGAGGAAGATCAGGAACGCCGGCAGCGTGAACAGCACGCAGGCCGCCATCAGCGGACCCCACTGCACCCCGTGCTGGCCGAGGAACGAGTAGAGCCCGATCGACAGCGTGTAGCTCTCCTCGTCGTTCAGGTAGATCAGCGGATAGAGGAAGTCCGTCCATGCCCAGACGAACTGGAACACCGCCGAGGTGATCAGTGCCGGCCGCGCGATGGGCAGCACGATCGACCAGTAGATGCGGAACTCCGACGCCCCATCGACCTTGGCCGCCTCGATCAGTTCATCCGGCACCGACAGGAGGAACTGCCGGATGAGGAAGATGAAGAACGGCGTGCCGAGGAAGGCCGGGATGACCAGCGGCAGGATCGTGCCGGTAAGGCCGACCTTGTTCCACATCATGTAGATCGGGATGAGCGTCACCTGCGGCGGCAGCATCATGGTGGCGAGCACCATGATGAAGAGCAGGTTGCGGCCTCTCCAGCGCAGCTTGGCCAGCGAGTAGGCCACCAGCGGCGAAACCAGCACGGTGCCGAGCACGCTCAGCCCCGCGATCACCACCGTATTGATCAGGAAGCGCCAGAACGGGATCTGCGTGAGCGCATTGTAGAAATGCTCGAGCGTCCAGCTGCGCGGGAACAGCTCCGGCGGCGCCGTGAAGATCTCGTCCGAGACCTTGAACGCCGTCGTCAGCATGACGACGAACGGGAAGACGAACACCAGGGCGAGGAGGATCACCAGCGCATAGCGGTAGATCGTCATCAGCCACCCGAAGCGGCCGCCGACCGGCACGCGCTCGCCGAGCGTCGTGCCCTGGATCTCAGCGGTTGTCATAGAACACCCACTTCTTGGCCGACCACAGGATCAGCAACGTGATGGCCAGCGTCACGAACAGCAGCACCCACGCCATCGCCGAGGCGTAGCCCATCTTGAGGAAGGTGAAGCCGTTCTGGAACAGGTAGATCGAGTAGCTCAGCATCGAGTCGCCCGGACCGGTCGCGGTCTGCGTACCGAGTCCCGGGTCCTTCGACAGCACGAACGGCTGCGTGAACACCTGGAGGAACGCGATCATCAGCACGATCACCTGGAACAGCGTCACCGGCGAGATCATCGGCCAGGTGATGTGCCAGAACCGGCGGAGCGGTCCGGCACCGTCGAGTTCGGCCGCCTCGTAGAGTTCCTGCGGCACGTTCTTGAGCGCTGCGAGGTAGATCAGCATCGTGCCGCCCACCGTCCACAGCATCAAGACGATCACCGAGATGCCGCCCCAGCTGGCATCGAGCAGCCAGTTGGGCTGCGGAATGCGGAACCAGCGCAGGATCTCGTTGACGAAGCCGTACTGCGCGTTGAGCAGCCAGCGCCACAGGAACCCCGCCGCCACCGCCGGCACGATCGACGGCAGGTAGACGAGCGCCCGCCACAGCGGCTGGCCCTTGAGCTTCTGGTTGAGGATGTGGGCGCCGGCAATCGAGATCGCGATATCCACCGGCACGCCGACAAAGGTGAAGAAGAGCGTGTTGTAGAGGCTCTTCCAGAACTTGGCGTCCGAGATCATCCGCTCGTAATTGGCGAGCCCGACCCATTTGGGCGCCTTGAACAGGCTGAAATCGGTGAGGCTGTAGTAGCCCGACGCGAGGATTGGCCACGCGTAGAGCACCAGGAAGCCGATGATGAACGGAGAAGCGAAGGCCAGGCCCTTGAGAAGGGCCCGGCCGGTCGGTTCGCTGTTTCTCGAACGCGCTTCTGACAACGGTCTTACTGCGAGTAGGAGCCGGTGCGGTCGGCAACGGCCTGGAGAGCCGCTTCCGCAGTCTGCGCGCCCTGCAGCACGGAGTCGAATGCGGACGCGAGGTCGGCATTGTACTCGGCCATGTAGAGAGCCGGCGGCAGGCCATGGGTGTTCGGGCTGTTCATCGCGTCGAGCCAGACCTTGAAGTTCGGCAGGTCGTCATAAGCGGCGCTGCTGGCCAGCGAGATGCGGCCCGGCAGGTTGGCCAGCACGTGGCTGAACTTTTCCATGACCGGCGGGCTGACGATGTACTTGAGGAACTCGCCGGCGGCTTCCTTGTTGCCGGTGTTGGTCGGGATGAACATGGTCGACACGTCCACCCAGGTCGAGCCGAGCAGTTCCGGCGTCTCGCCCGGAACCGGCACCACGCCCCAGTCCATACCGGCTTCGGTATTGAACTTGGCGCGCCACTCGCCTTCAAACACCATGGCAATCTTGCCCTGCTTGAACGAGTCCTGGTCCGACATGTACGGGCCGAAGCCAGCGACGAACTTGTTGTAGGCCGCAGGGGTCACCGGCGCCACCACGTTGTCGTAGTAGAACTGCACGCCCTTGACGAAGTTCGCGTCCGTCGGGGTCGGCTTGCCGTCGCGGTTCCAGTCGCCACCGAAGGCGTAGCCGAGCGTCTTCATGCCGGCCGAGATATCGGTGAGGCCGAGACCGAGCTGGGTCACGTTGCCTTCGGCATCGACCTTGGTCAGCTTCTTGATCGCTTCGGCGAGCTCGGCGGTCGTGGTCGGCGGGGTGACGCCGGCTTCATCGAGCAGCTTCTTGTTGTAGACGAGCTGGAAGTTGTGGGTCGCGATCGGCAGCGAGTAGAGCACGCCGTCGACAACCAGTTGCTTCATGACGCTCTCGGGGAAGTCCGAGGTGTCGATGCCGAACTCGTCGAGCGGCAGCAGGATGCCCTGGTTCGACCACGACGCGATGTTGGACGCGAAGTTGTCCGAAATGTCGAAGGCGCCCTTGGCGCTCGACATCGAAGCCAGCTGCTTGGTCATGTCGGGGCTCGACACGCCCTTGACCACGATCTTGTCCTGGCTGGCGTTGAAATCGGCGATGATCTGCTCGAGCGCCGCGCCCTCGGCACCGCCCCACAGATACGAGAAGGTGATCTCGGTCTTGTCCTGCGCATAAGCGCCAAGAGCCCCACCGAACATCATGACCACGCCGAGCGCGGTCGACATCGCGGCCCTCGCCGCGCGACCCTGAGCTTTCCGCTCCATCTGCAATCTCCCTTGGCTCTATGCCATCAAATGGTGTAGCCCAATTTTTTCCAGCCCGTCAACACGGCGTCACAATCTGGCGAAAGATGCACGATACCGGTGCAATTGGAGTATACCACTCGCTTGCTCAAGCGGGCCGAGCTGTGGTTGTATGCACGCGAGTGGGAGGATCCCGATTCATGGCTGAGACCACCGGAAACGGTCGCACGGGCACCAAGGGCGCCCAGTTGCGGAGCTATCTGCTCGGCCTCATCGAGGACGAGCTGAAGCCGCACGAGAAGCTACCGACCGAGCGCGAACTCGCCGAAACCTTCGGCGTTACCCGCCTGACGGTCCGTCGCGCCCTCGACCAGTTGGGCTATGAAGGACGCGTCTACCGCACCCAGGGCGCCGGCACGTTCGTGTCCGAACCGCGCATCGCCAAATCGGTGGAACTCACCTCGTTCACCCAGGACATGCGCGCCCGCGGCCTCGTCCCCGGCTCGCTCGATACCGTGGTGGAAGAAATCCCCGCCGGCGCCGAGATCGGCGCCCGCCTCGCGCTCAGCCCGCGCGACCTCGTCGCCCACATCTCGCGCGTCCGCACCGCCGACGGCGAGCCGATGTGCATCGAGAACACTTATGTGCCGGCCAAGCTCGCGCCCGGCCTCGCGGCGCGCGGCCTCGACGGCTCGCTCTACCAGCTGCTGACCGAGACCTATCACCTGAAGATCGAGAAGGCCGAGCAGTCGATCCACGCCACCGTGCTCGATCCGCCGCTCGCAAAGCTCCTCGGCGTCCCCGAGTTCTCGCCCGCCTTCAAGGTGCAGCGCGTCGCCTATGACGCCAAGAACCAGCGCATCGAGTATGCGGAAAGCGTCTATCGCGCCGACCGCTACTCCTACGACTTCGTCATTTTCCGCACGACCAGAGACAATACGAATTGACGTCCACACGTGCCCTTTCCCTCGCCTTCCTTCCCCTCGATGAGCGCCCGGTCAATATCGGGCTGCCGGCCGGCATTGCCGCCATTGCCGGCGCCACGCTCGTCCTGCCGCCCGATGAGCTGCTGCCCGAGCTGCGCCAGCCCGGTGACGCCGATGCGCTCGGCCGCTGGCTGGAGGGCACGGCGCCCACTACCGACGCGGTGATCGCCTCGCTCGATATGCTCTGCTACGGCGGCCTGATCGCCGCCCGCACCACCGCCGATACGACGCTCAGCGCCCTCACCCGGCTCGACGTGCTGCGGCGCCTCCACGCCGCGCACCCCGACCTGCCGCTCTGCGCCGTGTCGCTGGTGATGCGCGCTTCCAACTCCTACAACCCGCAGGAAGAGCCCGACTACTGGGCCCAGCACGGCATGGAGCTGCACAAGCTCGGTGCGCTGCACCACCGCGACCTGCTGGAAACGTTGGGCGCCGCCCATGACGGCAACGCCACTGACCTCGCGGCCCTCCGCGCCGCCCTGCCGTCCGAGATCGTCGCCGATTTCGAGCGCCGCCGGCTACGCAACCACCACGTCAACCTCGAAGCCATTGCCCTCGCCTCCGAGGGCGTCATCGACCCGCTGCTCATCACCGCCGACGATACGGCCGAACACTCCGCCGGCTCCGCCGAGCAGGTCTGGCTGAAGCAGTGGACCAACGTGCTGCCGATCTCGGGCGAAGTGCTGATGTACCCCGGCGCCGACGAGGTGGCCGCGGTGCTGGTCGCCCGCCAGCTCGGCGCCCGCTTCGGCGTCACCCCGCGCTTCACCGTCGAATGCGCCGATCCGCCGGGCATGGAGCGCATCGCCAAGTACGAGAACAGCCCGATGCGCGAAGCCGTCGACCGCCAGATCCGCGCCAGCGGCTCGGCGATCGTCGCCGACCCCGAGGCCATGGCCCTCGTCGTCCACGCCCCCGACCCCAGGCGCCGCGATCATTGCGGCATGGTGATCCAGAAGTCCGACACGGGCCACGACGGCACGCGGTCGATCTTCGACGCCGACGATGCCACCGAGGCAACCAGGACCGCCGACCTCATCGCGAGCCTGCGCGCCGCCGGCCGCGACGTCGCCCTCGCCGACCTCCGCTACTCCAACGGCGCCGATCCGCTGCTGGTCGAGGAATTGCATGCGCGCGGCATCCTGCTCGAGCTCGTCGCCTATGGCGGCTGGAACACCGCCGGCAATGCACTCGGCTCGGTGGTCGCCGCTGCCGCCGCGATCCAGATCGGCCGCGCCGCCGGCACGCTCGACGCCACGGCCGCTCGCCGCGTACTGCTGCATCGCCTGATCGAGGACTTCGCCTACATGACCGATGCCCGCCGCCCCCTCAACGCCGGCGTCTACACCTTCCCCGACCGCGCCGAAGAAGCCGCGGCCGAGAGCTCCATCGGCGCCGCCCTCGACGCCACCCTGAAGCGCCTCACCGGACGGGACGACCTCGGCATCACCGATGTCCGCTTCCCCTGGCACCGCAGCTTCGAGGTCGACTTCACCATCACGGGGGACCTGTCGTGACCAGCCCCCTGCTCCAGCGCCTCGAGCGCCGCCTCATCGTCTCGTCGCAGGCGATGAACCCCAAAAGCCCGCTGCGCCGCCCGGATATCCTCGCCCTGATGGCCGAGGCCGCCGAGCTTGGTGGCGCCGGCGGCTTCCGTCTCGACGGCGCCGAGGTGATCAGGCTCCTCCGCCCGCGCACTGGCCTGCCCATCATCGGCATCGCCAAGGACCACCGCGAGGGCTTCGACAACTACATCACTACCTCCTCGGCCGACGCGACAGCCCTGTCCGAGGCTGGCGCCGACATCATTGCCATCCAGGCCACCTCCGGCACCCGGCCCGGCGAGAGCTTCGCCGAAATCGCCGCGACGGCCCACCGCCTGGGCCGCCTCGTGATGGCCGATATCGCCACTTTCGAGGAGGCCCGTCGCGCCATCGCTGAAGGCGCCGACCTCATCGCCACCACCATGGTCGGCCATACCGCTGAAACCGACGGCGAGGCGCGCCCGCCGCTGGCGCTCGTCGCCCGCATGGTCGCCGAGCTGACGGCGCCGGTGATCGTCGAGGGCGGCATCTGGACGCCCGAGCACGTCTCGTCCTCCTTCGCCGAGGGCGCCCTCGCCGTCGTCTGCGGCTCCGCCATCACGGCCCCCGACATCATCACCAGCCGCCTCGTCGCCGCCATCCCGGGCTGACGCCAACCGTCGACACGAACTGCGTCCTGGATAAGTAGTCATCGCCCGTCTGCTTGCCGCGACGCCAGTTGCGACAAGCTCAAGTGCACAATGCGACGACGAGTCTGTCGCTACCTGCTTTCGTTTCTGACCACGCTCTAGAAACGACCAACCCGCGCCACCACCGGAACAAGTAAGCCCAGCCGGACCACCTGCCGGGCGTTTTCGTCTTTGTTCGGACCGCCTCAATTCGGTGACATTTGTAACTAATGTGGCGGCAGCGCCAAAAGCGCTGTTCCCAACAAATCACCACGTCGTCCCCCGGCCCACGGGGGCGGAGGAGTCTGGACTTGTCTACCCGTCGCTACTGTCGGTCCTGCAACGCGCCCCGTCCCCTCGCGGCCCAGCGCTGTCCCTGGTGCCGGAGGTCCTACACCTCGCCCCGAGGGGTGCCCGACCACCTGTTCGCAGACCCCCAGGGGGAAGCCCGCTAGCACGTCGAAGGATAGAGTATTGACCAGCAGAAGACCCGATGCGGCCAGAGCCGTGGCCCGCGGAACCCTCGCCCGCGAGGCCCAGGACCACGAGGTCGCCTTGCGCGAGGCCAAGAAGAAGCTGAAGCGCGTGTGGTGGTTTGCTCTGCCACTCGGGCGCTAGACGAAAAAAAGCCGACGTCACCCGACGTCGGCTTTGTTGTGTCAGGAGGCACCGTTGGCGGTGTCACGCGGCGCGGCGGATGCTCACCAGTTCCAGGCGTTCGAGCTCGCCGCCTGCACCGGCCACCTGCATCGACTGGCCGCTCCGCATGCCGACCAGCGCCAATCCGTACTGCGACCCGACGAACAGCCTCTCGGCCTCGTCGGTCCTGCCCGGTACGAGCACACGCTTTTCCGAACGCTGCCCGACCACGTAGTGCAGCTCGCTGCCGATCGTGGCGATATCGGCGCCGATATCGGCCGGAAACGCGACGGTCGCCGTGCTGAGCTTGCGCCTCAGGAACGCAGCCAGGTGGTCGCGATCCTCCGTCGCCGGCAGTTCCAGGGCCTGCAGCGTGAAGTAGTCGGCCGTCGTCAGCATGGTCGGCGGCACGTCGGGGAGGCGGGTTTCGGCGAGGGCCTGCGACAGGCTGAAACTCATCGCCTGCCTCCGTTGGCAGTCACCGAGAGAACACTGACGAGGCTCGCGCTCCCGTCACGAAACACCCAGCGGAGCGACTGGCCTGCGCGCAGCCCCAGCAGCGCCGTACCGATGGGGGTCAGTACGGAGAGCTTGCCGGAATCCGGATCGGCATGTTCCGGATAGACCAGCGTGACGGTGCGCCGCTCCCCTCCGTCCTGCCGGAAGGTCACGGTCGACCCCATGCGGACGGTGTCCGCGGGGACCAGTTCGTCGCCGACGACCTTGGCCCGGTCGAGCTCGTAGTTCAGATCGTCGGCGGCCTCGGCGGTATGACCGGAACCGGTCATGGCGAGGACCACAAGGGCGTTGTGTTCGGCTCGACCAACGAGAATCCGGGGCGGCCGGGAATGAGAAAGCATCGCTATACCCGCGCAAGAACGGACCGGGGCCGACGGGCCCTGGTCAACGAAACCAGACGAATGGGTGGATGCGCTTTGGCTGCTGACGGAAGCAGGGCTACCTTTGCAGCTTCATTTGCCTAAGCCCGGTGGGCGCAAGTTACGCGGGCCTAGGGCGAAACGCTTTCGAGGAGACGACCCCCGGCGCGTACCGAAATGACATCGATGGCGACAATCATTCTCATGGTTTCGAAGGTAGGTATTTTGGAAGGCAAGTCAAGCTTACATGGCTATGGTCCTTAGGTCGCAGCCGCCCGCCGGTTGACTTTCCCGGTTAAGCCGCCATCATTATGGGCATGGCGAAGTATCCTTTGCATAGCGGCCCCAAGCGGCTGAGCCTCCTCATAGGCCTCTAGCCTGGTTCGGCTAACTGCGCGAGCAAGAGCCGGGCCAGGTTAATCAAGTTCACCTTCCAGACATTTGGTTGGATCGGAGCGAGTCCGATCCGTTGGCGCACCGCTGCCGCTGCTCCTCAGACGGGGCCGCGCGGGCGCGACTGAGGAACATTGGCCATGACGTTCAAGTACGGTTTCACCTTCTCCATCACCGGTGGCAACAAGCTCAAGCGCTTCAAGGAGTGGATGAGCACCAACCTGCCGAACCTCGAGTACAGCATGCCCCCGCAGGTTCCGATCGAGACCGAGGCGATGACGATCCGTCTCAAGTCTCTCGATGACAGGGCGCGCCTGGTTGCGGCACTGCCCGCCACGCTGCCCTGATCGCCGCGGGTTTCCCGCGCGACCTCCGGGAGCGGCGTGCCCCACGCGCTCCCGGAGACGAACTTTCCACACTCGAGGAAGGCCACTCGCAGGCCCGTGGCCGACGTTCAGGGCTGCAACTGACAGGAGCGCAGAGATGGCTCAGCCCGTCCGGACTCGCCAGGATCGGCTCAGGGCTTGAAGCCTGCTTGTGGGCGAGCCTTGCAGGCAAGCACCGGCATTTTGACTTTTCGCTTGCTCATGAGACCTGCATAGGACCTAGGGATGAACGATCAAGCACGGCGCCGGTATTGACAACCCGGTCCCGGGGGCTACCTTTGTACCATGACGACTTTCCGAGATACTTCGTGCTTGGTTGTCCGCCGGACCCTATCGGCGGAAGGCAAACGACCCTAGGTCCGGTGCGGCGCGCCCGGGCTTAGGGGCAAGCCGCACCTGTCGCGCTCCCCAACACACCTAGAAGAACCATCCGCATATCCTGCGGAGAGGAAACCTCGTCATGAACATCACCAGCATTCAGAGCTTCCCGCTCACACCGGATATCGTGCTGACCGCCGATGACCACGGCCATCTCAGCCGTCTGGCCCACGCCGCGCTCGACACCGCGGCCCCGGTCGCTGACGCCCTGCTTTACGAACTGGGGCGAGCCAGCGTCGTTGCGCCCGAGCAGCTGCCCGCCGATGTCGTCCGCATGGGCTCGACCGTGCGCTATCGCTCTGGCGAAGGCGAACAACGGGAAGTCACGCTGGTATTCCCGGCCGAAGCGGACAGCGAGAGCGGCCTCGTCTCGGTCATGACGCCGATCGGCGTCGCGCTGATCGGGCTGCGCCGTGGGCAGTCCATCACCTGGCTCGCGCCGGATGGACGCCGGCAGATGCTGACGGCGCTGCGCGTGATGCAGCCTGTGGACGCCGACGACCCTATGCCGCCGAGTGCGGCCTGAGGCCGATCGGGAATGAGCACCATCGACAAGGGCACCAAGGCCTCGCCTGGCCACCACAGGCAGGACAACCGGCAAGACCACCGGCAGGTCGCGGCGCTGCCGTGGCGCCTCGACGATGGCGGCGAGTTGCAGATCCTTCTGGTGACCTCGCGCACCAACAAGAAATGGATGCTGCCCAAGGGCTGGCCCATGGCCGGGGTGACCGATGCAACGGCGGCCCTCATCGAAGCGCGAGAAGAAGCCGGCGTCGAAGGAGTGATCTCGCCGTCCCCGATCGGCACCTATCGCTATGTGCGGGTGCTCGGCGAGAACCGCTCGCGGCCGGCCAGGGCCACGATCTACGCGCTCCGCGTCGTCGAGGAGCACGCGACCTGGGACGAGATGAACCAGCGGGAACGGGCCTGGTTTCGCCTGGATGTGGCGGCCTCGATGGTGTTCGAACCCGACCTCTCGCGCTTCCTCAACGACATCGCGGCCTGCCGCATGATGCTGGGCTGACCCCGCCGCTGCCGGTCCCTGCGCGCGTATGGGTCGCAGACCCATGAGTTGACATCGAAAAGCTCGTCCTTCTCTATGTCCCCCATGTCGAATCTTGCGCTCGATTGTCCCACCGCAGGCTAGGTGCCTGGTTCGGTTACCTGCGTCAGCAAGAGCCGGGCCAGGAGCCTTGACGGCCTTCATGCACCCGAGAGCTATCGGTGTACCCCAGGGTGCGCTGATAGACCCAAGGTCTGGCTGTTAGGAGCATGAAGACAGGGGTGGGTTGGTAGCGGCCACGTCGCTTCACCATCCCTGACCGCGAAGGGGAGCTCATGGCGTTCCCCGCGCGCCCTCCGGGGCAGCGGCTGCCCCTCAAGCTCCCCGAGGTGACTGCAATCCTGCAGGGTTCTGCAACTATTGTTTGGTTGCCCGTCGGCCAGACTTCAACAGTATGTGGGACTATGTCAGGTGTTGCGCTGCTTCCATTCATCATTCTGCTGCCCTTCATAGGGGCGCTCGCCATCTGGCTATTGCCCGCCCGCGCCCGGTCTTCTGCAAGTCTGTTGGCGGGCGCTGTCGCCGTGGCGTTGACCGCGAGCTGCCTGTGGCTCTACGGCAGCGTCGCCGACGGCACGGTTCTGCGGAACGAACTGACCTGGCTGCCGCAGTTCGGACTGAACCTCGTCGCTCGCATGGACGGCCTGTCCTGGCTCTTCGCCACCATGATCGCCGGAATTGGCGGCCTGATCGTGCTGTATGCGCACTATTACATGTCGCCCAAGGACTCGATGCCGAGGTTCCTGGCGTTCCTCCTTGCGTTCAAGGGCGCCATGCTGGGCATTGTGCTGTCCGGCAACCTGATACAGATCGTCGCCTTCTGGGAACTGACCAGCGTCTTCTCGTTCCTGCTGATCGGCTATTGGCACCATACCTCCGCGGCGCGCGACGGCGCCCGCATGGCGCTTGTCATCACCGGCGCGGGCGGCTTCGCCCTCTTCGGCGGCATGCTGCTGCTGGGGCACATCGTGGGCAGCTACGATCTCGACGTGGTGCTGGCAGCGGGAGACAAGGTGCGGAGCGATCCGCTCTACACCCCGACCCTGCTGCTGATCCTGCTCGCCGCCTTCACCAAGAGCGCGCAGTTCCCCTTCCAGTTCTGGCTGCCGCGCGCCATGGCCGCGCCGACGCCCGTTTCGGCCTATCTGCACTCGGCCACGATGGTGAAGGCCGGCGTGTTCCTGCTGACCGTGTTCTGGCCCGTGCTGGCCGGGACCTCCACCTGGTTCTGGATCGTCACCTATGTCGGCCTCGCCACCCTGCTGCTCGGCGCCTACTCGGCGATCTTCCAGCAGGACATGAAGGGCCTGCTTGCCTATTCCACCGTCAGCCACCTCGGCCTGATCACGACGCTGCTGGGCATGAACTCGCAGTTGGCCCTCGTCGCGGCCGTTTTCCACATCGTCAACCACGCCACCTTCAAGGCATCGCTGTTCATGGCGGCCGGCATCATCGACCATGAGGCGGGCACGCGCGACATCCGCAAGCTGAGCGGCCTGTACAGATACATGCCCGCCACCGCGACGCTCGCCATCGTTGCCAGCGCCGCCATGGCCGGCGTACCGCTGCTGAACGGCTTCCTCTCCAAGGAGATGTTCTTTGGCGAGACCGCGCTGCGCAATCCCATTCCGTTCGTCGATGTCTCGCTGCCTGCCGTGGCGATCGTCGCCAGCCTGTTTGCCGTGACCTACTCGCTGCGCTTCGTCCACGGCGTGTTCTTCGGTCCTCCGCCCACCGAGCTGGACCGCGTGCCGCATGAGCCTCCTGCCCTCATGCGCCGGCCGATCGAGATCCTGGTGCTCATCTGTCTGCTCGTCGGGATCATCCCCGGGCTGACGATCGGCCCGTTCCTCGCGACCGCGGTGAAGTCGGTCCTCGGGCCCGACATGCCTTACTACAGCCTCTCGGTCTGGCACGGCTTCAACTGGGCCCTGGCCATGAGCCTTGTCGCCTTGGCGGGAGGCGTGATCCTGTTCCTGCTGCTGCAGAAATACCTCGCCCGTGGGATCGAGGCCCCGCCATTCATCGGCCATATCGTCGGCCCCCGCATCTTCGAGCGTCTGCTGATCCTGCTCTCGGTGCGGTGGGCCAAGGCCGCCGAGCGCCTGCTCGGCACGCGACGGCTGCAGCCGCAGCTCGTCCTCCTCGTCGCGGTCGCAACGCTCGCCGCGGCAATCCCCACGCTCGGCGGCATCGGCCTGCTCCCCCTGCCCCCAACCACGTTCGATCCCGGGCTGGCGCTGGTATGGGTCGTCGGCATGACCTGTGCCGTCGGCGCCGCGGTTCAGGCCAAGTACCACCGGCTGGTTGCCCTGATGCTGCTGGGGGGCGCCGGGCTCGCCACCTCGATCACCTTCGTTTGGTATTCCGCCCCGGACCTGGCACTCACCCAGCTCCTCGTCGAGGTGGTGACGACCATCCTCATTCTCCTCGGCCTGCGCTGGCTGCCCCAGCGCCTCGAAACCAGTGAGATCGATCCGTTCCGCCGCTTCAGCCTGCACCGTCTGCGTGACCTCGCCCTCGCGACGATTGCCGGCGGCGGCATCGCCCTGCTGTCCTACGCCGTCATGACCCGCGATGCCCCCGACGGGATCGCCCGCTTCCTGCTCGAGAACGCCTATACGGAGGGTGGCGGACGCAATGTCGTCAACGTGATCCTCGTCGACTTCAGGGCCTTCGACACCTTCGGCGAAATCACCGTGCTCGGCATCGTGGCGCTGGCCACCTATGCCCTGCTGCGCCGCTTCCGCCCTGCTGCCGACAGCATCCCCCGTCCCGAGCAGCAGCGCGTGCAGAGCGCCTTCGAAAGCCAGCGCGACGACCACAAGGAGGGAACCATCCTGTCCGAGTTCCTCTACGTTCCCTCCGTCCTGATGCGCTGGCTCTTCCCGGTGATCGTCACCTTCGCGGCGTTCCTCCTCCTGCGCGGCCATGACCTCCCCGGGGGCGGCTTCATCGCCGGCATCACGCTCGCGATCGGCTTCATCCTGCAATACCTCGCCGGCGGCACCCGCTGGACCGAGGAGCGGCTGCGCATCCTGCCCGTCTACTGGATCGGCACCGGCCTGCTGCTTGCGCTTGTGACCGGCGCTGCCTCCTGGCTGTTCGGGTACCCGTTCCTCACCACCAGTTTCCAGTATGTCGACGTGCCGGTACTCGGCCGGGTTCCCGTTGCGAGCGCCCTGCTCTTCGACATCGGCGTGTTCATCCTCGTGGTCGGCGCAACCGTGCTGATGCTGATCGCCATCGCGCACCAGTCCCTGCGCTCCGCCAAACGGGACGCGCAACCCCCGGGCAAGACGGCTCCCATGATTGAAAGGGAGAAGGCCTGATGGAACTCGTCATCTCGCTCAGCATCGGCGTCCTTGCCGGATCGGGGATCTGGCTGCTCCTGCGGCCGCGGAGCTTCCAGGTCATCATCGGCCTTTCGCTCATCTCCTATGCCGTCAATCTCTTCATCTTCAGCACCGGCCGGCTGAAGTCGGATGCCGCCCCCATCCTCGAGACGGGCCGGGACATCGCCACCTATGCCGACCCGGTACCCCAGGCGCTTGTGCTCACCGCCATCGTGATCGGCTTTGCCATGACGGCGCTGTTCCTCGTGGTCCTCCTGGCCTCACGCGGGCTGACCGGCACCGACCATGTCGACGGGCGGGAGCGCTGAGATGACAGCAATCGTCGATCACCTCGTCATCCTGCCTATCGTGGTCCCGATGCTGGCCGGCGTCATCCTGACGCTGATCAACGAACGGCACGCCGCCACAAAGCTCGCGATCAACATCTCCGCCACCCTGCTGCTTCTGGTCGTGAGCCTGCTGCTGCTCTGGAAGTTCGGCACCGGCGACGGGTCCCTGACCGAGGTCTACCGGCTCGGAAACTGGCCGGTTCCTGTTGCGATCACGCTCGTGGGTGATCGCCTGTCGGCGGTGATGGTCGCCCTCGTCTCGTTCCTCGCGCTCGGCTGCATCAGCTACGCAGCCGCCCGGTGGCATCGGGGCGGATCGCACTTCAATACGCTCTTCCAGCTGTTGCTGATGGGCCTGAACGGCGCCTTCCTGACCGGCGACCTGTTCAACCTGTTCGTCTTCTTCGAGGTGATGCTCGCGGCCTCCTACGGCCTGCTGCTGCATGGCTCTGGCAATGCCCGCGTGCGCGCGGGCCTGCATTACATCGCCTTCAACCTTGCCGCGTCTTCGCTGTTCCTGCTCGGTGTCAGCCTCGTCTACGCCGTCACCGGAACGCTCAACATGGCCGATATCGCCGCCCGGCTGCCGACGGTGCCGGCCGAGTCGCGGAGCCTCCTCGAAGCCGGATTGGCGCTGCTCGGCATCGCCTTCCTCGGCAAGGCGGCGATGTGGCCGATCGGGTTCTGGCTTCCGACCGCCTACGCAGCGGCCAGCCCACCCGCGGCAGCGCTCTTTGCCATCATGAGCAAGGTCGGGGTGTATGTCCTGTTGCGGCTGTCGGTCCTGCTCGGCGCCTATGGGGCGGAGGGTTTCGGCCACGAATGGCTCCTCTATGGCGGCATGGCCACGATCGTCTTCGGCACCGTCGGCTTCCTCTCGTCGCAGGATCTGCCGCGCATGGTGGGGTTCGGCGTTCTGGTGTCCTCGGGGACCCTGCTGGCCATGCTGAGCTATGGCGACCCGGCGGTCACCGCCAGCGCGGTCTACTACCTCGTGATCTCGACGCTCACGATCGCCTGCCTGTTCCTGCTCAGCGAACTGCTGGAGCGGGGTCGCGCGCCCGAGGCGGATATCCTGGCCGTCACGCTCGAAGCGTTCGGCGACGAGCAGGAGGTGGAGCGCGAGCAGGAGGTGGGCATCACCATACCGGCCACTATGGCCACCCTGGGCATCAGCTTTGCCCTGTGCGCCATGCTGCTGGCCGGCATGCCGCCGCTGTCGGGTTTCCTGGCCAAGTTCATGATGATGGCCGCTGTCATCGGGAGCGATACCGGGGCGGGCGTGGGCGCCTCGACCTGGGTCCTCGTCGCCCTGCTCATCGTCTCCGGCTTCGCGACGATGCTCGGGCTGCTACGCACCGGCATCAACCGCTTCTGGGTTCCGTCGGCAGGAGAAGTCCCCCTGGTGCGCGTGGTGGAGATAGGTCCGATCGCGCTGTTCCTCGGCCTGTGCGTCGCGCTTCTGGTGCTGGCGGCGCCGGCCATGGCCTACATGGAAAACATGGCGGAAGGGCTCTACGCCCTTTCCGCAGGCTGACGCCATGCGGACCAACCGAGGCAAAAAGGCGTCCCGATGACCAGGCTGTTCCCCTATCCCCTCCTCTGGCTCAGCCTCTTGGCCATGTGGCTGCTGCTGGCCCGCAGCATCGACCCCGGGCAGTTGCTGCTCGGTGCGATCGTCGCGAGCCTCGGCTGCGGCGCCGCCTCGGCGCTGGGCCTGCCGCGTGTCAGGATCCGCCGGTTCGATCTGGTGCTCAAGCTCGTCGCGCTGGTGCTGTGGGACATCTGCCGGTCAAACCTCGCGGTGCTCCTGCTGGTCCTGGGTCGTCGCGAGCCCCAGTCGGTGTTCGTCACGATCCCGCTCGAGCTGCGCGACCCGAACGCCCTAGCAATCCTCGCCTGCATCATCACGGCAACGCCCGGCAGCGCCTGGGTGAGCCACAGCTCGACCAACAATACCGTGCTTGTCCACGTCCTCGACACGGGTGACGGGATTGCCTGGGCCGAGACGATCAAGCGCACCTATGAGGCGTTGCTCCTGGAGATATTCCGATGACCTCGACGATCCTCTCCCTGGCCATTTCGACGTCGCAGCTGGTGCTCGGCATCGCCATGTGCCTGTCGTGCTGGCGTCTCATCAAGGGGCCGCGCGCGCAGGACCGGGTGCTGGCACTCGACAGCCTTTACCTGAACGCCATGCTGATGCTCGTGACCTTCGGCATCAGCACCTCGCAGACCATCTACTTCGAGGCGGCGCTGGTGATCGGACTGCTCAGCTTCGTCGCGACTGCCGCGCTCGCCAAATTCCTCATGCGCGGCGAGGTGATCGAATGAACGCGCTCCATGCCTTGCCCGAGTGGGCGGCCATACTCGTAGCGCTCTGCCTTCTGGCCGGCGCGCTGATCACGCTCGCCGGCACCATCGGGCTGACCCGCTTTCCCACCTTCTACCAGCGCATCCACGCCCCGACGCTGGGAACCAGCTTCGGCGCGGCCTTCATCCTCGTCGCTTCGATGATCTACTTTTCGGTGAGCGAGGCCCGCCCGGTCCTCCACGAACTGCTGATCCTCATCTTCGTGACCATCACTACCCCGATCACGCTGATGCTCCTCGCCCGCGCGGCGCTCTATCGCGATCGGGCAGAAGGGCACGACGTCGCCGCCGACGCCGTCGAGGCGGAACGCGGCGAGACGACAGGTCACTGACCTGAGGCGCCGGTTCCGGCGCTGAGGCCGCTCCACCAACGTCGATTGCCACCACCTCCAACCTATTATAATAGCATGTCAGGAGGGTCACCGACATGCAGGTTGATTTGAACGGGCGGGTGGCCCTGGTCACCGGCGCCGCAGGAGCGATCGGCCGCGCCATCGCCCGGCGGCTGAGCGACAATGGCGCCAGCGTCGTGATCGCGGACATCAACCGCGAGGGCGCCGAGGCCTACGCGGCCACCCTCCCCGGCGCCATGGCGGCAGTGATCGACATCTCCAGCCGCGACTCCGCCGAGGCCGGCGTCGCCGAGACCATCGCCCGCTACGGCCGGATCGACATCCTCGTCAACAATGCCGGGGTCAACAGCTTCGTCCACCGGGTGAACATCGACGCCTTCCCGCTCGAGGAGTGGGAGCGCATCACCCGCATAGATCTCGACGGGCTCTACCTGATGAGCCACGCCGCGCTCCAGCCCATGGTGAAGCAGGGCGAAGGCGGGCGGATCATCAACATCGCCTCGGTCGTGGGGCTCGCGGCGATGCGGCTCCAGAGCCCGTTCGTCGCGGCCAAGGCCGGCATCATCCACATGACCCGCTCGATGGCACTGGAACTGGGCCCGCAGGGCATCCTCACCAACGCCATCGCGCCGGGCTCGATCATGACCGAGGGCACGCGCTCGCTGTTCTACGGCGCCGACGGCAAGTTCGCCGGACGCACCGCCGAGTTCATGCAGCACCTGCCGCTGGGACGCCCCGGCACGCCCGAGGAAATCGCCGAGGCTGTGCTGTTCCTCAGTTCCTCCGGCGCCGGCTACATCAACGGCCAGGTTCTGGCCGTCGATGGCGGCTGGACCGCCGGCTACATGATGTGAGGCGTGCCATGCGGATCGAACTCCAGAACACACTCGTCGAGTTGCGCGGGGAGCAGAACCCGGTCGCGACGGCCGCACTCGAGGCGCTGCAAGCCAACGGCGCGACGGTCGACGCCGCCGCATCGCTGCCCGATATCCTGATCGTGTCTATGCCGCTGCTGCCGGTCGGCGGATACGATCCGACGCCGCAAATGCAGGCTGCACGTGCGACCGGTGAGGCCATGTTCGCACGCGGCAACGGACGCATCCTGTTCCTCGTCTCGGCCGCGGCGGGAATGCCGATGCGGCGCCATCCGGAATACTCGGTGGCGATGGCCGGCGTGCTGGCAACCGTTCGCACCATGGCCATGCAGTTGGGGCCGAAGGTGCTGGTGAACGCGATTGGCGTCGGCGCCGTCGGCGAGCCACTGGTCGCGGGCGATGCGGCGATGCTCGGGCATGCCTCGGTGAAGCGGCCGGGTGCCGTGGCCGAAGTCACGGACACGGTGCTGTTCTTCTGCGACCCGCTCAACACCTACACCACTGGGCAAATGCTGTCGGTCGACGGCGGATGGAGTGCCGGCTATGGCCGCAGTTTCTGAACATCTCGAACTGCGTGCCGGCCGCCTCGCGGTGGATCTGGCGCCGGCGATCGGCGGCAGTATCGCGCGCTTCCAGATCGACGGCATCGACGTGATGCGGCCGCTCTCGGATGCCAGCCGCAAAGCCGGCAATGTGCTGGGCGTCGCGTCGTTCCCGATGATCCCCTTCGCCAACCGGATCGGCGGCAATGCCTTCGAGTTCGAGGGGCAGCGCTACGAGTTCGCGGCGAACAACCCGCCCGAGATCTACCACGTGCACGGCACCGCCTGGCACCGGCCGTGGACTGCCGAACAGGCCGGCAAGGCAAGCGCGGTGCTGTCACTGGAGGTGGCCGATCCCTCCTCCTACTCCTATCGCGCCGAGCAGCGCTTCACGCTCACCGATGCCGGGCTCGAACTGGTGACGCGGGTGACCAACACCGGCGAACGCACCATGCCCTTCGGCTTCGGCCATCATCCCTGGTTCGACCGGGATGCGGATACCACCGTGCAGTTCCGGGCCCGAACCTTCCACCTCAACGAGCCCGAAGGGATGATCGGCCAGCGCATCACCCTGCCGCCGGACGTATCGTTCGACACCACGCAGCCGCTGCCCAGATACTGGCGCTGCAGCGACTACGGCGGCTGGGACGGCAGCGCCACGGTGAGCTTCCCCAGCCGCGGTGCGGGCATCACCATGAAGGGCGACGCGCCCTACAGGCACGTCATGTTCTACGCCGATCCGGCGCTCAACGTATTCTGCGTCGAACCGCAGACCAATGCCTCGGGAGCATTCAACCGGCCGGAAGGGTTCGGGGATGCGGAGGATGGCGTGATCGTGCTGGCGCCGGGCGAGAGCACGGAAGGGACGCTTCGCTTCGAGCCGTTCCGGATCTAGGCCGGAGCCGCTACGCACCTGCCGTCGCCTGAGCCCCCGATGCTGGCGCGAAGCGCCCGCGGCGACTATGGTTCGGCCCGGTTTTCGGGAGTAGCGCATGGCCAGGTCGGAAGACGGCGGCGAGAAGAAGCCGTTGGAGCGGTTGGGAGTGCGCGAGATCGCCAAGCGCGTCGGCGTCGCGCCGATGACCGTTTCGCGCGTGCTCTCCAACCCCGACATGGTCGCCCCGGCGACCCGCGCCAAGGTGCTCGAAGCCATCGAAGCGGCGGGGTTCGTGCCCAACCGGTTGGCCTCGAGCATGAAGGGCAACGGCCGGATGATCGGCACCGTGGTGCCGCCGCTGATCAACTCGGGCATTGCCGAGCAAGTGCAGGGCATGTCGGACGAGTGTCACCAGGGCGGCTATTCGATGCTGCTGGTGCAGGGCGAGTTCACCACCGAAGCCGAAGAAGCCTCGATCCGCACCCTGCTCGGCTGGCGCCCGGCGGGGATGATCCTCCAGAGCTTCGTGCAGAGCGAGGTGGCGCGGCAACTGCTGGTCTCGAGCGGCGCGCCGGTGGTCGAGATCTCCGAGATCAAGGGCCGGCAGCCCATCGACATGGTGGTGGGCGTCTCGAACTTCGAGACCGCCTACGCCATGACGATGCATCTCGCCGCCAAGGGCTACAAGCGCATCGGGTTCGTGTCGACGCCGATCCACGGCAACGACCGGTTGCAGCAGCGGCGCACCGGCTACCACGCGGCGCTCACCGAACTCGGGATCAGGAACCACGCCTCGATGGAAGTGGAAGTACCCATCACCGCCGCCGGCGGTGCAGAGGCACTGGCGACGCTGACCGAGCGCCACAAGGATATCGACGCGATCTTCTTTTCATCCGACACGCTCGCAATCGGCGCCGTGCAGGAGTGCCACCGCCGCGGCTGGGCCATCCCCGGCCGGATCGCGATCGCCGGCTACGGCGACGTCGACCTCGCGGCACAGCTCTACCCGCCGCTGACCACGGTAAAGGTCAACCGCTACGAGATGGGCCGCCGCGCGGTGCGTCAGCTTCTCGACCGCCTCGGCGGCAAGCAGAAGCTGGCGACCATCACCAGCCTGGGGTTCGAGATCGTGGATCGCGAGAGTGCCTAGGTGCGGGACTGCCCCTCACCCTGACCCTCTCCCCAGCGGGGAGAGGGGACGCACTTTGCACGGGCAGTGCCACATCGCCCCCTCTCCCCGCTGGGGAGAGGGTCGGGGTGAGGGGCAGTAGGTTCGAAACGCTCTACCCCTTCGTCTTCGCCTTGTTCTGCGCGTCCGTCCCCAACCGCTGCTCCCACCCCTCGGTATGAACGTTGAGATAGGCGTTCGGATCGTACGGGTGCTCTTTGATCGCATCGATGTTGAGGTCGATGCCGAGCCCCGGCGCATCGGGCAGCGACAGATGGCCTTTCTTCGGATCAACCGTCGGCCGCCAGGTGACGAGGTCGAACGTCCACGCATCGTTGAAGGCGTCGAAATGCTCCTGGATCAGGAAGTTCGGCACCGCCGCCGCCAGCTGCAGGCACACCGCCGTCGCCACCGGACCACCGCTCTGGTGTGGGGCGATGTAGCTGCCATGCGCCAGCGCCAGGTTCGCGACCTGCATCGAGGGGCCGATGCCGCCCAGTGACATCGGCTCGGGCTGGAAGATGTTCACCCCGCCGCCAGCCGCGAGCGCATAGAACTGCCCGACGGTGTCGTACATCTCGCCGGTCGCCACCGGGATCGGCGAGCGGTGCGCCACTTCGTGCACGGTCTCCTGCCGGTCGCGCGAAGTTGGCTCCTCCCACCAGTAGATATCGAGATCGGCAAAGCGCTCGGCCGCCTTCAGCGCGGCGATCTCGGTGAAGCGCGCATGCACGTCGATGAGGATGCGGGTGTCGGCCGGCAGCTTGTCGCGCAGCATGCGGCAGATGTCGTAGCTGAGCTCCAGTTCGTCGCGCGCGATGAAGCCCTGCGCGGTGCCGAACGGGTCGAGCTTGAAGGCCTTGAAGCCCTTGGCGAGCACCGCCTTGGCAGCTTCGAGAAAGTTCTCCGGCGTGCGCTCGGTGCGGTACCAGCCATTGGCGTAGCCCAGCACGCTGTCGCGCACCTGGCCGCCCAGCAGCTGGTGGATCGGCACGCCCAGGCTCTTGCCGAGGATGTCCCAGCAGGCGACCTCGACGGCGGCAATCACCGTGCGGTGGATATGGCCGCCATCGAGCGACACGCTGTCGAGCATGCGCTTCGACAGCGAACTGATCCGGCGCGGGTCCTGCCCGATGGCGAGGTGCTTCAGCTCGTGCACCCCCGCCTCGGTGGTGGCGATGAAGCCATTCAGCGTCCCCTCGCCGATGCCGTAGATGCCGGCATCGGTGTGCACCCTCACGAACAGCCAGTTCTTCCAGCCGGCCCCGACGGTGAAGGTCTCGATCTCGGTGATTTTCATGGGCTGTCCTCCCCCAACGTTCTCCACCCACTCGATGTCATCCCAGCGAAAGCTCTCTGCTCCCCTCCCCCTTGAGGGGAGGGGCGGGGGTGGGGGTCCATCGGTGATCACCGGACCGCCCCCTCCCTCAATCCCTCCCCTCAAGGGGGAGGGAGGCGATAGCATCGTCTCCCCACTGGGAATGACATCGCGGGTGGGGCTACTTCAGTGCCCCTATGGTGGCGACGACCGCCTCGACCGTCAGCCCATACTTTTGCTGCAGCGTCGGGACGGCGCCGCATTCGATGTAACGATCGGGCAGGCCGATGCGCGTAACCTTCGTCGATATTCCCGCATCGAACAACGTCTCCACCACGAGGCTCGCCAGCCCCCCGACCGCCACGTGGTTCTCCGCCGTCACCACCTGCCCGACCGACGCGGCGAACTCCGCCACCGCCTCCGCATCGAACGGCTTGATCGTCGGCACGTGCAGCACGCCCACCGAGATGCCGCGCTTTTCCAGCACCGCCGCCGCGTCGATCGCCCGCTCGCTCATGAAGCCGGTCGAGATGATGCCGACATCCTTGCCGTCGCGCAGTTTCAGCGCCTTGCCGATCTCGAACTTGTAGCCCGGCTCGAGCACCACCGGCACGGCGCCACGCAGCAGCCGCATGTAGACGGGTCCTTGATGGTCGGACATCGCGACGGTGGCGGCGTCGATCTCGGTGGCGTCCATCGGGTCGATGATGGTGAGCCCGGGGATCATCCGCATCAGCGCCAGGTCCTCGATGGCCTGGTGCGTGCCGCCATAGCCGGTAGTGAGCCCCGGCAGGCCGGCAATGATCTTCACATGGAGATTGGAGTGCGCCAGCGCGATGGCGACGAAGTCGAATGCGCGGCGGCTGGCGAACACGCCATAGGTGGTGGCGAAGGGTTGCTTGCCGGTGCGGGCAAGCCCCGCCGCCGCGGCGACGAGGTTCTGCTCGGCCATGCCGACATTGAAGAAGCGATCGGGATGCGCGTCGCGGAACGGGTGGATGTCGGTGTATTTGCCGAGATCGGCGGTGAGCCCGACAATGTTCTGCCGCTGCTGCCCGATGCGGGCGAGCGCCTTGCCGAACGGCGCATCGACCGACTTGCGGCCACCGCCGGCGGCCTCGTTCTCGCCCATCGCCAGCGTGCGACCGGCTTCCATCGCCCGGCTCATGACCTGGCTCCCACGCTCTGTTCGAACTCGTCGATGATCGAGTCCCACTGGCCGACATCGACGCGGAAGAAGTGCGATTTCTCGCTCTCCTCGATCCGGCGGACGCCCTTGCCGGGCAGCGTGCGCAGCACGATCGCCTTGGGCTTGCCGTTGCGCTGGCGCGCAGTGGCGAGCGTTGCGACCACAGCGTCCATGTCGTTGCCGTCGATCTCGAACGTCTCCCAGCCGAAGCTCCGCCACTTGTCGGCAACGGGCTCCATGTCGAGCACGACCGGACCGTCGGCCTGGATGCCGTTGCAGTCGACCAGCGCCACGAGGCCATCGAGCCGGAAGTGGCTGGCGGACATCGCGGCCTCCCAGGTCGAGCCCTCCTGCATTTCGCCATCGGAGAGTTCGACGAAGACGCGGGCGTCGGAACGATCGAGGCGAAGGCCGAGCGCCTGCCCCACCCCCTGCCCCAGCCCGTGGCCGAGCGAGCCGCCGATCAGCTCGACGCCGGGCGTCGTGTCGAGCGTCGACATCTCGAGCCGGCTGTTGTCGGCGCCATAGGTGACCAGTTCCGCAACCGGGATGATCCCGGCCTCCGCCAGCGCGGCCCACAGAGCGATCGAGTAGTGCCCGGTCGACAAGAGGAAACGGTCGCGGTCGGCCCAGCCGAGATTGTCGGGGTCGTAGCGCAGCTCGTGGAAGTAGAGCGCCGTCAGAGCGTCGGCTATGCCGAGCCCCTGTCCGATATAGCCGGCGCCCTGCCCGCGGGCCATCGTCAGCATATGGCGGCGCAGCACAGTGGCGCGCGCCTTGAGCGCAGCGATATCGGCCTCCGCTGGAGGCGAGTTGCGGGTCATCGGGTCAATCCTTGTCGAGGCCGCCGGACATGTTGAGCCGCTCGGCGGTCATGTACGCGGGCGCATCGAGGCAGAGCCACACCACCGACTCCGCCACTTCGGCGATCTCGGCGCGGCGGCCCAGCGGCACCCGACGGGTACGCTCGTCGAGAAACGCCTGCAGGTCGTTGCTGCGGCCGTTGACGCGGGCCAGTTCGACCTCGGTCGAGCGCTGCATCTCGGTGTCCATCATGCCCGGCGCCAGCGAGTTCACCAGCACGCCATAGGGCGCCAGCGCCACCGCCAGGGCCCGGGTGATCGAGTCCACCCCGGCCTTGCTGGCGGTGTAGGCGGTGTAGTCCGGCAGCGCCATGCGCGAGCCCGGCGAGGTGATGTTGACGATGCGGCCGGAGCGCTGCTCGCGCATCACCCGGCCCGCCGCCTTGCTGGCCATCGCCAACGCCGTGACGTTGAGTGCCAGCGTGCGGGTCCAGGATTTGTAGCTCGACTCGAGGAACGGCTCGATCACTCCATAGCCGGCATTGTTGACGAGGATGTCGATGCTGCCCCAGCGCGCAACGACCTGATCGACCGCCGCCTCAGGCGCACCCTCCATAGTGAAATCGCCGACGATCTCGAGCGCCTGCCCGCCAGCTTTTTCGACCAGTCGCGCGGTCTCAGCGGTGCCGGCGGCGTTGATATCGGCGATCCCCACAGCGCAGCCGCGGCGCGCCAGCTGGATGGCAACCTCGCGCCCCAGCCCACCTGCTGCACCGGTCACCAGCGCGCGCTTCAGGATCGCCTCGTTCGCATTCGCAGCCAAGATGGCGTCCTCCCCCCGGACATCTTGACGCGACTGATACCGGTACCATAAATGACTGTCAACGGGCATGCGAATGGGGGATGGAATTCCATGAAAATCACCGCTGTAGAGACACTACAACTGGCGGAATTTCCCTTCATCTTCTGGTTGAGGCTACACACCGACGCGGGGATCATCGGCACCGGCGAAACCTTCTGGGCCCCCGGCCCGGTCGCCAGCTACATCCACGACAACGTCGCGCCCTACCTGATCGGCAAGGACCCCCGCGACATCGAACTGCACGACCGGACGCTGGGCAGCGTCTATGTCGGCGCCCGCGATTCCGGCGCCGAAGTGCGCGGGAATTCCGCAGTAAACATAGCGCTTTGGGACATTTACGGGCAGGCTCTGGGCGAGCCGCTGTGGCGGCTGCTCGGCGGCCGCACGCACCAGTCGGTCCCGATCTACAACACATGCGCCGGCTACAAGCACGTCCGCGCCAGCAAGAAGAACTCGCTGTTCGAGCGCACCGAGGACTGGTCGCTCAAGGCCGGGGACTCGAACGACGGTCCCTACGAGGACCTGCTGGCCTGGCGGTTCGATGCCGGGAAGCTGGCGAAGAGCCTGCTCTCGGAAGGCATTGGCGCAATGAAGATCTGGCCGTTCGATATCGCCGCCGAGGCCTCGAACGGCACCCGCATCTCGCTCGCCGACCTCGACAAGGCGCTGGAGCCGTTCAAGCGGATCCGCGAGGCGGTCGGCCGCGACATGGAGATCATGGTCGAACTGCACGGGCTCTGGACCCTGCCCCCGGCGCTCCGCATCGCCGAGGCGCTGAAGCCCTACGACGTGGCCTGGCTGGAGGAGCCGATCCGCTACAACGAGCTCGACGCGATGGCCGAACTCGCCCGCCACACCTCGACGCCAATCGCGGCCAGCGAGCGGCTGGCCTCGCGGCAGGTGTTCAAGCAGCTGATCGACAAGCGCGCCGCCTCGGTGATCATGATCGACCTCGCCTGGTGCGGCGGGCTATCGGAAGCGCGGAAGATCGCCAACATGGCGGAGGCGAGCGAGCTGCCCGTGACCCTGCACGACTGCACCGGCCCGATCGTCTACGCCGCCAGTTGCGCACTGTCGGCGACGCTGCCCAACGCCATCTACCAGGAGGCGGTGCGGGCCTATTTCACCGGCTGGTACACCGAGATCGTCGCCGACCTGCCGCCGGTCACCAACGGCCGCGTCGCGCCGCTCGACGGCGCCGGGCTCGGCATGAAGCTGCGCGACGAGCTGTTCACGCGGCCGGATGCAACGGTGCGGCGGACGGGCATGTAGGCACCGCGTCACCTCTCCCTTGGGGGAGAGGTCGGATCGCCGCAGGCGAGCCGGGTGAGGGGGCCTTGTGGGCGCCGGTGTGGGTGAAAGGCCCACTCACCCGACGCTTCGCGTCGACCTCTCCCCCAAGGGAGAGGTGCGGGCCTAGCCGCGGATCTCGGCCATTGCCGCCTTCAGTCCCTTGAGGATGAGGGCGGTATCAACGCCTGCGCCGACCAGCGTCACGCCACGCCCGATCCAGCGGCGCGCTGCCTCGCTGGTGCCGGCGAAAATGCCGGTGGTGACCCCGGCCGTCTTGCAGGCATCGATCACGCCCTCGATGGTCTCGACCACCCTGGGATGGCTCATCTCGCCCGGCACGCCGAGCGCGTGCGATAGGTCGAGCGGACCGAGGAAGATGCCGTCGAGGGTCCGGAGCTTCAGGATTTCCGGCAGCGCCGCGACCCCGCCGGCGCCTTCGACCATCAGCAGCACGGCGACATCGCGGTTGGCCTCGGCGAACCATTCGGCGCGGCCTGAATAGTCGGCACCGCGGACGAAGGAGTTGGCGCCGCGATTGCCCTCGGGAGCGAAGCGAGCCGCCCGCACGGCACGCTCGGCTTCGGCGACGGAGCCGATCTGCGGCACGATCACTCCGGCGGCACCGGCATCGAGCGCGGCGCCGATCTCGGTGGGCTCGCTGCTGCGCACCCGGACCAGCGGGTAGATGCCGCGCGCCATCGCCGCGAGGATCAGCGGGCCGAGCGCCTCGCTGCCATGCGCGCCATGCTCGAGGTCGAGGATCACGCCGTCATAGTCGGCGAGCGCGATCAACTCGACCACTTCGATCGACGGGATGATCGAGAACGGCGCCAGCAATGGCGCACCGTTCTTGAGGCGCGTGCGAAGCGGCGGCAAACTCATGGAAAATCCTCCCTGTCGGCACTTTCGTAGCCGCTGCGGCGGGCTTCGGCGACAGGAACTTTCCGCCTAGACATTATGCTATTATAATCTATTCTTTCCGTGGATGGCGCGCAAACTGGACCCGGAATCGGGACGGCGCAGGGAGGCTTGCTGTGACAATTTCGGCGATGCGCAAGGGTGCGCAGCAGACTGGCGCGGGCAACCTGCCCGACAAGCAGGTGCTGATCGGCCTGTTTGAGCAGATGGTGCTGCTGCGCAAGTTCGAGAGCGTCGCCCAGGTTGCCTGCCGCAAGGGCGAAACGCCGGGCTTCCTCCACCTCTACATCGGCCAGGAAGCGACCGGCGTGGGCGTCTGCGCGCACCTCCGCCGCTCCGACTGGGTCACTTCCACGCATCGTGGGCACGGCCACGCGCTGGCCAAGGGCGCGGACCCGAAACGCGTGATGGCGGAGCTGTTCGGCAAGGCCGACGGCATCTGCGGCGGCCGCGGCGGCACCATGCATCTCTATGATCGCTCGGTCGGGCTGTTCGGCACCAACGGCATTGTCGGCGCCGGTATCGGCCATGCCGTCGGCATCGGCATGAGCGCCCGGGCGCAGGGCCGCGACGATATCGGCGTGGCGTTTTTCGGTGACGGCGCGGCCAACCATGGCGCCTTTCACGAGGGGCTGAACTTCGCCGCGGTGAACCACGCTCCGGCGATCTTCGTGTGCGAGAACAACCTCTACGCCACGGCGACGCCGCTCAAATCCATCACGCTCAACCCCGAGATCGCCACCAAGGCCGATAGCTACGGCATGCCGGGCGTCGCGGTGGACGGGAACGATGTGTTTGCCGTCTGGCTGGCGATGAAGGAAGCCACCGAGCGCGCCCGCTCAGGCAAGGGGCCGACGCTGATCGAGGCCAAGACCTACCGCACCGTGGGGCACCACGAAGGTGACCCGGTGATCGGCACCTACCGCACGCAGGAAGAAGTCGACGCCTGGATCAAGCGCGATCCGATCGACATGTTCAGGAAGCGCCTCGTTGAGGACTACGGCATCGCCGACGCCGACGACCTGGCCGACATCGAATCCCACATCGACAGGATCGTGCAGGAGGCGCTGGAGTTCGCCCGCAACTCGCCCGAGCCCGATCCGTCGACGGTGCGCCGCCACGTCTATGCCAGCCCGATCAATCCGCCCGAGGCGTTGCGGGCTCGCCCTGCCGGCGAGACCAAGGTCCAGGGCTGGCTCGAGGCGGTGCGCGACGGCATCGCCGAGGAGATGCGCGCCAACTCCGCGATCCTCTATTTCGGCGAAGGGACCGGCGAGCGCGGCGGCAGCTTTGCCCACACCAAGAACCTCTGGCACGAGTTCGGCGCCGAGCGGCTGGTCGACACCCCTATCTCCGAGCAGGGCTTCACCGCCGCGGCGGTTGGCGCCTCGGCGACGGGCACGCGCACCGTATCGGACCTGATGTTCGCCGACTTCGCCTTCGAGACCACCGGGCAGATTTTCCTCCAGGCGGCCAAGCTCCGCTACATGAGCAATGGCGAGATGAGCGCGCCGATGGTGGTGCGCGCCGGTGCCGGCGCGCTCCGCAGTTCCGGCCCGCATCACTCGGGCATGTACCATCCACTGTTCGCCCATATGCCGGGGCTGATCGTTTGCGTGCCGTCCAACCCGGCCGATGCCAAGGGGCTGATGAAAACCGCACTGCGCGGCGGCGACCCGGTAATCATGCTGGAGCCCAAGGCGCTGTTTGCGTCGAAGGGCCCGGTGCCGGTGGGCGAGGACCACTATGTGCCGTTCGGCTCCGCCCGCATCGCGCGCGCCGGCAAGGACATCACCATCGTTGCGGCCGGGCAGATGGTGGCGCGGGCGCTGGAGGCGGCGGACCTGCTCGCCGCGCAGGGTACCGATGTCGAGGTCGTCGACCTCCGCACCATCATGCCGCTCGATGTGAACACCATCGTCGAGAGCGTGAAGAAGACGCACAGGCTGCTGGTGGTGGACGAGGCCTGGGCGATGTGCGGCATGGGCGGCGAGATTGCCCAGACCATCAACGAACTGGCCTATGACGAACTCGACGGCCCGGCCGGGCGGCTGCACACCGCGCCGACTTCGCACCCGTTCGCGCCGGTGCTGGAACGTGCCATGCTGGTCGATGTGGCGCACATCATGGATGGGGTGCGCAGCGTCATCGCCGGCAAGGCGCCGGTGCCCGATCACTGGCACACCACCGGCATCGAGGCCGCGACGGCGACAGCCGCGCCCGCACCGGTCGCCCAGCCAGCCCCCGTCGCCGCTCCAGCTCCGGCCGCAAACACCGACGACGAGCCGATCAACATGCCGTTCGGCGACCTCACCGTCTCCGAGGGCACGCTGGTCAAGTGGCTGAGGGCCGTCGGCGATGCGGTGAAGGAAGGCGACGTGGTCGCCGAGATCGAAACCGACAAGGCGGTTGTGGAGATCGAGGCGCCGGCCTCGGGCATTCTCAGCGCCATCGACCAGCCGGTCGGCGCCGTAGTGCCAATGGGCGGCCGCATCGGCGGCATCCGGAAGTAAATCGAGACTGCCGGCAGGCAGCGGGAGGAACGATGAAGATCTACTGCGTCAACTGGCAGGCGGCGGACGAGGCCGAACTGGAGCGCAAGCACTATCCGGATATCGAGCTGATCCTCGCCCGCTCCACCAACGACACGGCGGCGACGCTGGATGCGGAGACCGCAAAGACTGTCGATGCGGTGATCAACTATTCCCCCGCCCACAACGTGCCGTTGCCGCCCACTGCGTTCCCCAATGCGCGGATCGCGGTGCGTTCCGGCGTGGGCTTCGACAATATCGACACCGTCGGCTGGGGCGCGCGCAACATCCCGGCCTGCAACGTGCCCGACTACGGCACGACGGAAGTTGCCGACCATGCGATCGCGCTGATGCTGGCGCTGACGCGGGGGAGCTACACCTATCCGAACACGCTCGTCGCGGGCGGCGCCGAGAACTGGCATTTCAACCAGGCGCCGCTGATCCGGCGGCACAAGAACGCCACGTTCGGCATTGTCGGTCTCGGCCGCATCGGACTCGCCGCGGCACGGCGCGCCGCCGCCTTCGACATGAAGGTGGTGTTTTACGACCCGCACCTGCTCTCCGGTGTCGATCTCTCCACCGGCTATGAACGCGTGCACTCGCTCAACGAGCTGATGTCTCGAGCCGACGTGGTGTCGGTGCATGCGCCGCTCAGCAACGAGACGCGCGGATTGCTCGGGGCCGAGGCATTTGCCGCGGCAAAGCCGGGGCTGATCGTCGTCAACACGGCGCGCGGTCCGATCATCGATGTGTCGGCGCTGGAAGCCGCGATGCAGAAGGGCACCGTGGTCGGTGCCGGGCTCGACGTGCTGCCGAACGAGCCGGGCGATCTCGAGCATCCGCTGATCAAGGCGTGGCGTGCCGGCGAGGACTGGATCAAGAACCGGCTGATCGTCACCCCGCACGCGGCGTTCTACAGCCCCGCCTCGATGGTCGACCTGCGGCTCAAATCGATCGAGGTGGTGCATGCCTACCTCGCCGAGGGCCGGCTGACCAACTGCGTCAACCGCGAATACCTGAAGCGCTGATGACCGCCACCGCACTCCAGACCCGCCGCGCCATTTCGCCCTATGCCCGCCGGCTGGCGCGCGAGCGTGGCCTGTCGCTGGAGGTGCTGAAGGGCACCGGCCCGAACGGCCGCATCGTCGCGGCGGATATCCCGGCACATGTGGCCCGCCCCCCTGCCCCGGCTGCGGTGAGCGGACCGCAGGCGTCGGCGCTTGGCACCACCATCCAGCTGGCGACGCTGCTGCAGCTGCTGGCCGGCTTCGCCGATGCCGATACGCCGTTCACGCTCGAGGACGTAGTGCTGCGCGCCGCCGGGTGTGCGCTCGACGATGTGCCCGAGACCGGCAGCCTCGCCGGGGCGCCGGTGGCGCTGGAGCAGAAGGCCGGGCAACTGGTATTCGCCGATATCCGCAAGGGCTCGCTCGGCCCGCTCCGGGCGCGGCGGCTGGCAGCGATCGAAGCCGGCGGCGACCAGTCGGCCGAGCCCGCGACACTGTCGCTGAAGCTGCTCGCGGCCACCGACATCCGCCCGGTGATGATGCCGCTGAAGCCGGGACGCAGCATGCGGCTGGTGCTGGCCGCTGGACCGGCGACAGGCGAATGCCTGCTGTCGTTCGACGCGGCAGAGGTCAGCGAGGATGCAGCGACCGAGTTCCTGACGCGGTTCAAGGCGTACCTGGAGCTGCCGCTGCGGTTGCTGGCGTGAGTGCTCACAATGTCGGTGATGGGCATAGGTTTGCGCTCCCCTCCCCCTTGAGGGGAGGGGCCGGGGGGTGGGGGTCCATCGGTGATCATCGCACCACCCCCTCCCTCAATCCCTCCCCTCAAGGGGGAGGGAGGCGATTGCATCGTCCCTCATTGGATGGCCGAGTGACACGGTGGGTTACCACCCACTTAGGCGGGGACGAGCTGAACGGGGCCGTTCCCGAGCTGTAGATCGTGCTATTATCATAGCCACACCTATGGGGCTGGCTGAATACATGGACGACCTGAACTCGACGATTGATTTGCTGCCGAAGCGCACGCTGGCGCGGGCCCAGGGCCCGCTCTATCGGCAGCTCGCGGATATTCTCCGCGAGCCGATCACTTCGGGTGCATTTCCGGTCGGCGGCGAGTTGCCCAAGGAAGCGATGATCGCCGAACGGTTCGGGGTGAGCCTCATCACCGTGCGCCAGGCACTGCGCGATCTGGAGGCGGACGGGCTGATCAAGAAGCGGTCGGCAAAGCCTGCCGTGGTCACCTCGGCGGCGCCGCCGGTGACGCTGAGCTGGACGTTCAAGAATTTTGCCGACATGGCGGCCTTCACCAAGGACGCGTCGCTGAAGATCAAGTCCTACAAGAAGGAAGTCTCGCCGCTGCTGCAGCGCCACTTCGGCCTCAACAAGGACGAGCAGGGCTATTGCCTCCGCAGCATGCTGGTGGTGGGCAAGCAGAAGAAGGCGCAGATCACCACCTACTTCCCGCCCGACCTCGGCGCGCAACTGAAGAAGGAAGACTTCAACGACGTGCTGATCTTCCGCGCGGTGCAGCGCCGGCTCAACATCCGCATGGCCGTGGCGCATTGCACGGTGCGCGCAGAAATCGCGGACGACGAGGTTGCATCCGACCTGGGCGTGGCCAAAGGATCGGCAATCCTCGCTGTCGAGATGCTCTATCAGTCCTCCGACCAGCGCAATATCGAGTTCTCGATCGCCCGGCATCCGGCCGACATGTTCTCGATCACTTACGACGCGCCGAACGACCTCGTCTGATCCCCGTCGAAAGTCCTGCGTCCCGGCCAGCATCGGCATGGACAGCTTTGTAGAATTATAATAGCATCATAGCTGTAGGACGACTTGGTTACGGTCGTTCGACCGGAGCGCGGCAGTTGAGGAGCTGCCGCGTCACGAGGGGAAGCCAGGACATATCGCTTCTATTGTCGGCCGCCAACGCTGCCGCCAAGCCTAGGGGCAACTGGTACCGGTATCAACATGGCAGGGACTCGCGCGCAAGACGGCGAATGACCGTCGCGCCGGATTCCATGAGGAGGAACCAGCATGAATAGACCAGGCAACGGCCTATTGCTCCCACGCTCGATGAGCATGGGGCGACGTGACTTCCTGAAGCGGACCGCAGCGGCGGGGTTCGCCGCGGCGCTGGCGACGCCGGCGATCGCCCAGAATGCCAAGATCAGGATTCCGCTGGTCTCGTGGATGTGGAACGAACCGGGACGTGGCGACGCCTGGCGGGCGATGCTGGCGAAATTCCACGCCGAGCAGAGCGACGTCTTCGTCGAGGAAGCCGGCGCGCCGTTCAACGAATTCAACAACAACATGCTGATCCAGTCCCAGTCCGGAAAGGTCAATGGCGCGCTGTTCCACACCACCCCCGACCTGGTGGTGCGGCTGCTGCGCGGCGGACACCTCGAACCGCTGCAGGACATCGTCGACAAGCTCGGGATCGGCGACAAGCTGAGCGCCGCCCATGACCACCTGCGGGTCGACGGCAAGGTGCACGGGCTGGACATCGTCACCGTGAAGTTCGGCCTGCTCTACAACTCGGAGCTGTTCGACAAGGCCGGCGTCGGGGCCCCGAGCTCGGTCGAGGAATGGGTGCAGACCACCACCGCGCTGACCAAGGCGCCGGACCAGTTCGGCATCTACTCGCCCCACCTGATGAGTGAGCCGGGCGATTTCTGGTTCATCCTGCAGCAGTGGGCGGTGATGTTCGACGGCAAGTGGGCCGAGGGACGCACCCCGCTGGTCAACAGCGAGCCGGTGATCGAAGGCCTGAAGCTGTTCAAGAAGATGTACGACAACGGGATGCCGAAGGGCACCGACATAGCGACTGCCAACCAGATGTATGCCAATGGCCGCATCGCGCAGCAGCTGATCGTGTCCGCCGCGGTCAACATCTGGTCCACCACCGGGCCGGATATCTACAAGTCGCTGCGCAGCGTCGTGCCGCCCGGGCCGAGCGCCAAGGCAATCACCCGCATCCATCCGATCTGCGTGAACGCCCACGCCTCGGACGACGAGAAGGCAGCTGCCAAGAGCTTCGTCGAGTGGCTCTACAAGCCTGAGAACTACCAGGAACTGATGGAGCGGTGCCTCGACGTGGTGCCGCCCTACCCCGAGGCGATCCGCAAGGAATATCTCGACCAGCAGTTCTGGGCCGATGGCTACCTCAAGGGTGAAGCGATCACGCCGCTCGAAATCATGGGCGACTACATCTTCTTCAACCAGGAGTTCGGCAACATCGTCATGGACAAGTTCTCGGAAGTGCTGGTCGCAGACCGGCCGGTCGAGGACGCCATGGCCGACGCCCAGCAGAACCTGGAGAGGGCGTCCGAACGGTTGTTCGACGGCTTCACCCTGTAGCGGATCAACTGAGCTTGTCGGGGGCGTTCCAATGGTTCGCCCCCGATCATGCCTGATCCTGGGGCGAACGGCGCGGCAGGGGAGCCTGCAGCGGTCGTCGCCCATCTTTCGGCGTACAGGAATGTCTAGCGAATGTTGCAGTCAGAAGTGGCAGAGCAAGACCGCGTGACCTTCACGCGGCGGCCGTGGCGGAGGCGGCAGAACTCGCTCGCCTATACCCTGGTTTTCCTGATCGTCGCCTATCTGGGCGTGTTCATCCTGTTTCCGATCGCCCAGCAGTTCCTGACGAGCTTTTCGAACAACGTCGTGGGTGTCGACAACGTCACCTGGGTGGGGCTGCGCAACTACGAACGCCTGATGGAGGATGAGGACTTCTGGTTCGCCCTCCAGGTCACCCTGACCTACATGGCCTTCGTGGTCGTGGGAGCCGTGTCGCTCGGGCTGCTCTCGGCGCTGTTGCTGAACCGCAAGTTCCGCGGCCGCAACGTGGCGCGGAGCGCCATCGCGGTGCCCTGGGCCTTTCCCGAGATTTCGGCCGTGCTGGTCTTCATCTGGATGTGCAACCCGACGTTCGGGGTGATGAACGTCTTCGCGCGCCTGTTCCCCGGCATCGAGCAGAACCTGAACTGGCTGTCCGACCCCAAGCTGGCGATGCCGCTGGTCATCATCCTGTCGATCTGGAAGGCGTTCCCCTTCACCTTCCTCGTCATCCTTGCGGCGCTGCAGGCCATTCCGCGGGAAGTCTACGAGGCGGCGGAAGTCGACGGCGCCAACCGGCTTCAGATGCTGCGGCACATCACCATCCCCGAGATCACTCCGACACTGCTGCTCATGGCGGTGCTGATGTCGATCTTCTCGTTCAAGCAGTTCACGCTGATCTGGCTGACGACGGGCGGCGGCCCCTATGGCGGCATCACCGAAACACTGGTGCTGCGCATCTACCAGACGGCATTCCGGTTTTTCGACCTGGCCTATGGCGCGACCCTGGGCGTCGCGGGGTTCGTGATCGTGCTCGGCCTCACCCTGCTGTTTGTCTACGCCCAACAGCGGCAGGACCGCGCGAGGAGGAGCTGAGCATGACGGCCTACAAGCTTCGCCGGTTCGGCGCGGGCGTAGTGTTCTACGTCCTCATCATCGGCTTCTGCGCCGTGGTGCTGTTCCCGGTCTACTGGATGATCGTGAACTCGATCCAGCCGCTGGCGCACGGCATGCAGTTTCCGCCGCCGCTGTTCCCCAAGGAGATCAGCTTGCTGCCGTTCACGACGCTGTTCGACAGCTACCCGGTGGCGCGGTGGCTGGTGAACTCGCTGCTGCTGGCGGGGATGACCACGCTGATCGTGCTGGCGCTGGCAGTGCTGGGCTCGTTCGCCATGACCTTCCTGAAATGGCGCGGCAAGCCTGCCTTCGGGTTGCTGCTGCTGATGACGCAGATGCTGCCGGAGGCCCTCGTCGTCATTCCGGTCTACGCGATGTATCGCAACCTCGGCCTGTCGGACAGCCTGCCCGCCCTGTCGCTGGTGGACGCGGCGTTCATCCTGCCGATCTGCATCTGGGTGCTGAAGAACTCCTTCGATTCCATCGCGGAGGAAATCTACGAGGCCGCGCTGATCGACGGCTGCTCGCCGCTCGGGGCGCTGATCCGGACGCTGCTTCCGCTGTCCGCGCCCGGGCTGGTTGCCGTCAGCGTGGTTGCCTTCTTCTACGCGTGGAACGAGTACCTTTTCGCGGTCACACTGGTCACGTCTCCTGACAGCCGGCCGGTGGCGGTGGGTCTGGCATCGCTCAAGGTGATGCTGGACACACCGATCGACCGGGTGCTGGCAGCGGCGACCTTCTTTTCCATCTTCCCGGTGATCTTCTACCTGCTGATCCAGCGGTACATCGTCACCGGGCTCAGTGCCGGGGCAGTCAAGGGGTAGAGCATGGACATCACTTGCGTCGTCGACGCGAAGGCCGAACTCGGCGAGGGCACCATCTGGGACCCCAAGGCGGGCGTCCTGTGGTGGATCGACATCTGGAGCCGGCTGATCCACCGCTACGACCCCAGGACCGGCAAAGACGACACCTGGGAGTCGCCGGAGTACCTCGGCTGCATCGGGCTGCGCGAAAGGGGCGGGCTGGTCGTCACCATGGTCTCGGGGTTCTACTTCTTCGATCCTGGGACCGGGGCGTTCGAGGCGATCGTCGATCCCGAAGCGCACCTGCCGCTGACCCGCTTCAACGACGGCAAGCCCGATAGGCAGGGCCGCTTCTGGTCGGGCTCGATGTTCGAGGCGCCGGGCAGGCAGGTGGAGTTCATCGGCTCGCTCTACAGGATGGACAAGGACCTCTCGGTGCACCGGATGATCGAGGGCGTCGGCTGCTGCAACGGACTCGCCTGGAGTCCCGACAGCAAGACCATGTACTTCTCCGACAGCCACACCACGATCGTCCGCGCCTACGATTTCGACCCGGTCACCGGCGACATCGAGAACCAGCGCACCTTCATCGACCTCGACGGCAGCGGCGGCATCGCCGACGGCGCGACGGTGGATGCGGATGGCTGCTACTGGGTCACCGTCCCGGTCACCAGCAAGGTCAACCGGTACGACCCCGAGGGCAAGCTGATGCAGTCGATCGTCCTGCCGACGGACCTCCCGACCTGCTGCGAGTTCGGCGGCGAGAACCTCGACATCCTCTACGTCACCACCGCCGTGCTGAAGCGACCGGCTGAGCACTTCAAGGGCCAGAGCAACCCGGGCGGGCTGTTCGCCATCGATGTGGGGGCGAAGGGGTTGGCGCTGCCGGCGTTCGTGGGGTGAGGGGTCACCCACCCGACTCTCCGTGATCCTCCCCCGTAGAACGGGGGAGGATCACTGTACCGCCGGTGTCCTCAGCTCGCCATCAAGAGCGGCTTCTTCGTCCTCACCTGCAGCCCCCCGCCGACCCGGCGCTCGAGGTAGCCGGCATAGAGCGACAGCGGCCAGCAGAGCATGAAGTAGATCAGCGATACCGTGCCGAACACCAGCACCGGCTGGAAGGTGACGGTGTTCACTTGCGTCGCAGCCCGCGCCAGCTCGGTAAGGCCGATCAGCGACGCGACGGACGTGGTCTTCACGATCTGCACCATGAAGCCGACCGTCGGCGGCAGCATCAGCCGCACGGCCTGCGGCAGGATCACCAGTCGCAGCGTCGGCAGGAACCGGAAGCCGAGCGCGGTCGAAGCCTCCCACTGCCCCTTCGGCACCGCATCGATCGAGCCACGGAAGATCTCGCCGAAGAAGGCACCGCCATTGAGCGAGAAGGTCACTGCCGCCGCCACCCAGGGGTCGGGACGGAAGCCGAGCAGCGATGAGCCGTAGTAGGCCATGAACAGCTGGATCAGGATCGGCGTGCCCATGAAGAACTGGATGTAGCCGGCGGCCAGCCCCCGCAGCGGCAACAGCGGCGCGACGCGCAAAGCAGCGACGATCAGCCCGATCACCCCGCCGCCGGCGAAGGCGATGAGCGCGAGCAGGATCGTCCAGCGCGTCGCCATGATCAGGAACATCAGCTCGTTGGGGCCGAAGTCGCGGAGGCTCATCTCACGTCCTCCAACGGAACAAGAGGCGCCCGAGGCCCGCGAGGATCAGGCTCGCGGATTGGACCAGCACGAAGTAGATCACCGCGATGACGATATAGACCTCGAAGCTGCGGAACGTCTCCATCACCAGGTTGTTGGCAATGGCAGTGAGCTCCTCCGCGGCGATGGCGCCGACGATCGAGGTCCCCATCAACTGCAGGATGAACTGCGCCGACAGCGCCGGGTAGACGGCCCGCACCGCCGGCACCAGCACGACATGGCGGATGATGCGGTAGCTGGTGAGACCAAGGGACTTCGCCGCCTCGATCTGGCCCACCGGCACCGACTCGACACCGGCGCGAAGAATCTCGGTGGCATAGGCGCCGAGATGGATCGAGAGCGCGAGGATGGCGGCGCTGCCGCTCGAGAGCTTCAGCCCGAACATCGGCAGCGAGAAGAAGACGAAGTAGAGCTGGATCAGCAGCGGCGTGTTGCGGATCAGCTCGACATAGGCGGCGATCGGCCACGACACCCAGCGCGGGCCGAAGCTGCGGCCGATCGCACCGAGCACGCCGATGATAGTGCCGAACAGGATCGACAGCACCGCGAGCTGGATCGTCTGCCCGACACCATAGAGCAGTTGGTCGAGATGAATGAGGACCGGTCCGAACTGCAGGGCCGTTTGCATGCGCGTCCTGTCGAAAACAGTGAAGGTGGCGGGGCCGATGATGGCCCCGCCCGCGAAGGCAGGATCGTTCGCGCGATCAGAAGACCGGCAGGGTCGGCAACGGCTGGTTGCGATACTTCATCGACAGGTCCTCGAGCACGCCGTCGGACTTGAGCGTGAACAGCCAGGTGTTGATCCACTGGCGCAGGTTGTCGTTGCCCTTGGCGACGCCGATGCCGAAGTAGAAGGTCTTGAGCTTGTACTTCTGCTCGAAGTCGTCGCCGTTCTGCGCCTTCTTGAGGTAGATCTCGCCGTAGTCGCCGCCGCCCATGGCGTCGATCTGGCCCGAGACCATCGCCTGCAGCAGCGAGGCATAGTCGTCGAAGCGCAGGATCTCGATGCCCGGGTTGGCTTCGGCCGCGGCGGTCAGGATGCCGTCCTCGGCGGTGCCGCGGGTGAGGCCGACCTTCTTGCCGACGAGGTCGGCATGGCTCGCGATCGTGGTGCTCTTGGGCGCGATCAGCACGGCAGACTGGCCGGCATAGGGGATCGAGTAGTCGATCTGGATGGCGCGCGCCGGGGTGATCGAGAAGATCGACACAACGGCATCGACCTGCTTGGTCAGAAGCGCCGGAATGCGGCCTGGCGAGGTCACGGTGACGAACTCGACCGGCACGCTCAGGGCCTCGCCCATCTTCGTCGCGACCTCGATGTCGAAACCGGTCGGCTTCAGGTCGGCATCGAGGAAGCCATAGGGCGGCGTGGTGGTATCTACGGCGATGATCAGCTTGCCGCGCGCAATGATCTCGTCGACGGTCTGCGCCGAGGCGGCGGCCGGCAGCATGGCGACCAGCGCCACTGCAAGCCCGGACAAGACCAGCTTCAATCTATTCGGCATGTGTTCCCTCCCAATGCCCACTTGCGCCAAGTCGTCCCCGTCGTCCGGTGGCGCAGAGCCGCCGACGGCGCAGTCACGTGTCCCGACGATCGATATCGAGCCCTCCGCCTCGCCCCTCAGCGAAGCATCCTCCGTGCGGACTTGGTCCGCTTCTTATAATGGTATGCTATTATAATCTTTATCAGGCGTCTATCCTGCTTGGGGCTGTGCAAAAACGCGGCGCAGGGTGATCGATGCCGGTACTGTCGTTGCTGAATCGAGGCTGCATCGGGCAAACTTCAACCAGGGGCGCGAAGCCTGCGCCGGGGGAGTGAGAATTGATCTACGAATTGCGTATCTACACCTGCCTGCCAGGCAAGATGGCCGACCTGCAGCGCCGGTTCGAGGACCACACGCTGGCGCTGTGGGAACGGCACGGCATCGAGCAGGCCGGGTTCTGGACCACGGCGATCGGCGGCTCGAACAACGACCTCACCTACATGCTGCGCTGGAACTCGATGGCCGAGCGCGAGACGCGCTGGGCCGCGTTCCTGGCCGATCCGGACTGGCAGGCAGCGCGCAAAGCGTCCGAGGCCAACGGACCGCTGCTCGCCAATGCCTCGAGCCAGTTCCTGACACCCACGAGCTTTTCGAGCGTGAAGTGAACGGTCGGGTCGTCCACGGCACGCGGTACCGCTTGCCCCGCCGTGTCTCGGTGAGTGGGCAATGGGTTGCGATCTTAAGGCTTTTCGCGGAATGACAGTTGCTGGGTCGGCCTGGATTGGTCATTGCTCAATCTCTGACAGGGTCGACAGCAGGGGCTCGACGCGATGACGGCCGAAGACAGCGAACTCGACTTGCGCGACATTGTCGGACTATTGCGCCGGCAGATGCGGCTGATCTTCGTCGTCACCCTGGTTGCCGTCGGCGTAGCCGGACTGGTCGTGTTCTCCCTGACGCCGAAATACTCGACCTCGGCGCTGCTGCTTGTCGATACGACCCACAAGAACCTGCTGCAGCCGGGAAGCAGCGAGATTGGCGCCGAGATCGACAGCGCCAGGGTCGACAGCGAGATGGAGATCCTCAAGTCGTCGGCCGTGCTGCTCAAGGTCATCGACGACATGAAGCTGGTGCGCGACGAGGAGTTCGGGGTCAAGCTCGGACTTGTCGACCGCATCCTGGCGTTCCTGCAGGTCGCCCAGCCCAAAGTCCCTTCAGACGAGCTGGCGCTGGCGCGGGTGCTCAGCTCCGTCAAATCGGCGGTCAGTGTCGAGCGTCTGGGGCGAACCAACCTGATCAGTGCGACCGTGCGGGCCGAGGATCCCGCCCGTGCGGCCGAGATCGCCAACGCCTGGGCCGATGCCTATATCCGCGAGCAGGTCAGCGCCAAGGTGAGCAGCACCCTGATGTCGCGCGACGTGCTGCAGGCTCGGCTGGTGGGCGCCCGCGATGCAGTCGCCAGCAGCGAAGGCGCATTCGACAAGTTCATCAACGATAGCCTCTCCCAGATCGTCACGGAGACCGGCCGTACCGACATCGCCAGCATGCGCGACCATCTCGCGACGCTGAGCGCAACGCAGGCCGCGAACGCCAAACGGGCCGAACTGGCGCAGGCGAGCCTCAACCAGCGCAACTGGACGGCACTGGCGCAAACCCTGCAATCGGAAGCGCTCAGCGAGCTCGACCGCCAGCAGCGCGAGCTGACGATCCGCATCGCCGACGCGTCGGCCGACCAAACGGTGAACCTCAGGGCCGAACTCGCCCAGATCGAGCAGCGCATGGTCGACGCAGCGGCGGGTGGGCTTACGACGTTGCGGAGGAGCGTGTCTGCCGCCGAGTCCGAGCAGAGCGAAGTGCGCCAGCAGTTGCGCGCGGCCGTGCTGGGCAGCGCCCTGCCATCCGACATGCTTGCGCATATTTACGAGCTGCAGCAGGGCTCCGAGATTGCACGGGCGCAGTACCAGACGCTGCTCAGCCGCATCAACGACGCGGACGCGCAGGCTGCACTTCAGGTCGCCGATAGCCGCGTCGTGTCACCGGCCCTGCCCCCGTCCCGGCCTTCTTTCCCCAACACCGGCCTGACGTTGGCCTTGGCGGCCCTCGGAGGCCTGGGGCTGGGCGTGGGCATCGCTTTCATGCGCGAACACATGGTGGGCGGCATCCTCACCGAGGAGCAGGCCGCCGCTGTGCTGCGCATCCCGGTCGCCGCCGCTCTGGCACGCCAGAGAGCAGCCGGCCGCGACAAGGGCGATGGCGCGCTGGCCAACCTGATGGTCGCGTCACCGCTGTCGTCATTTCCGGAGGGGGTGCGCAGGATCAAGGTACGCCTCGACCAGGCCACCCACCGACGCGCCATCAAGGCCGGTGCTTCGCGATCGTCCGACGGGCAGGTCATCATGGTGACATCGTCCACAGCGAACGAAGGCAAGAGCACGGTGGCCCTGTCTCTGGCGCGCGCCTATGCCCTTGCCCGCAAGCGGGTCGTGATCATCGACTGCGACCTGCGCAAGCCCACCCTGCACCGCATGCTCGGTCTCGAGCCATCAACCGCCCTGGCCGACTATCTCGATGGCGAGCAATCTGAAATCGACCTCGACGAATTCACGGTCAGCGACCCTGCGACAGAGCTCGACGCCATCATCGGCGCGCAGCCGAGCGACGTGCCAACCGATCAGCTGATCGCCGGGCCGGCGTTTGCGCGCCTGCTGGATCTCGCGAGGACGGACTACGATGTCGTCATCCTCGACACGCCACCGGTAGGCCCGGTCGTCGATGGCCTCTACCTCGCCCAGCTCGTCGACTTCATCGTCTTCGTCCTCCGCTCGGGCACCACAACCCAAAGCGAGGCCCGCATGGCCCTGCAAAGTCTCAACGACGCAAAGTCACCCCACGGCGAAATCTTCGCCGTCCTCAACCAGCAGGACCGCGCCAGCGCCGCCTACAAGGGCAAGTACGCGAGCTATTACTACGGCGAGGCGCGGTGAAATTGGGGGTACCCCGTGAAACCATGGAGAATACTACGTGCATCGGAATCCGACCGCACAACTAGCACTTGTGATACTCAAGAAGATCCCGCGCGTATCAATCGAGCTATTGCTTAACGCACTCGTCCGCCCGGCGATCGCCTTGCTGCCACGCAACCCCAGGCTCTGGGTGTTCGGGTCGTCGCTGTCGGACTTTGAAGGAAATGCCAAGTATCTATTCCTCTGGATGCGACAGAACCACCCAGAGATCAGCTGTGTCTGGATTGCCAGAAGTCGGCAGGCAGCGGCGTGGCTCCGAGGGTTCGGCTACGATGCAGAGTTTCGCTACTCCCTGCGCGGGATGTGGATGGCGATCCGAGGCGGCGCGGCCTTCGTCACAAGCTATTCCAGCGATATCAATACCTGGGCCACCGGCGGGGCCAAGCTCATCAATCTGTGGCACGGCGTATCTCTGAAGCGTATTGGGTACGACTCAAAGAAGGGCGTCCGGTCGACAATCCTCAAGAATGCAAACAACCCTCTGATGAGGTTGGCTTATCTGCACCGCTTCATACTGCCTGATCTGTTTCTTTCTACGTCTGAGGATATGACACGGCGATACGTGTCGGGATTTCAGCTACCGGCAGACCGAATTATCGAGACTGGGCACCCTAGACAGCAGGGCAGCGTTGACCGCCTGCTTCGTGATGAGGCGGGACGAACCGGTCGTTCCGCCTCAATCGACCAGATCATAGACCAAGGTAGAAGGGTGCTCGTGTACATGCCAACTTGGCGAGATAGCGACAGACCATTCATCGGCCAAGCCCTTCCCGATCTTCGTCGCCTTGACGCCGCCCTAGAGAGGGTCGGTTCAACTTTGTTCGTAAGCTTTCATTCGAATTCATCGGAGAATTTTGACGTATCAACGCTTGCCAACGTTCGCCTCTGGCCGAAGAATGCAGATTTTTACTACTATAAGGACGAAATAGACGGAATAATTACCGACTACAGCTCATCATTGTATGACTATGTGGCAAGGCGAGATAGTGGAGTGGTGCTTTATGATTTTGATAGGGACGAGTATCTTTCAAAAGATAGAGAGTTGATATTCCCATACGAGGAAAATGTCGTCGGCAGGCGAGCCTCTACTTTCGACGAACTGTGTACGGCGATAGAATCGGGAAGCGCCTTTTCAAGACTAGATGCGGAACGCCTGGCAATGATCAGAAGAAGATTCTGGGGGGAAAGCCGAGACGATGGCTGCGAACAGATCTTCCACCGCGTTCTCGGTCTGCTTCGTCTAGAGCGCTGACCGTTCTAAAACTCTCCTGCCGGCGGCCAGAGCGTGCCCTCGAAGCCTCCGGAGATCTTGCCGGCTATGTTTGCTGTCACCATTGGAGTTGGAAGGGCATCGGCCCGCCTGAGAAACCGCTTCGGCCCCACCGTCGGAGTCGTGGAATAAGGGGTTCGTCGACATGCGATATTTGTGCATCGTGTACATGTGTGAGTGTCCCCGGATTTGTCACGCATTCCTAGCGCCCTACTCGATCAGGCCCCCTATCAAAGCGCCCCCTCGATGGTCCAGCATTCGAGGCGCTGAAAATGGTCAGGACGCACAATACGATGAGTAGCGTTTCGATTGAGGCGCCGCCCCCCTCCCTTGGCCAATGGAGGGCCCCTCTCGCCCTTCGTCCCTTCTTCATTGCAGTAGCGCTCTTCCCCTTTGTCTGGATAACCGGACTGGAGTTCATATGGTACCCGACACTTGCCGTCGTGCTGGCCTGGAGGAACAGGCGGGCCTTCCACCATATTGGTGCATTCGATCTCCTGTTCTTCGCGCTGATGGCCACGTTGCTTCTGTCGTTGGCCTTGGCGCCAGCGATCGCTACCGGATCGCTGGACCGCGTTCTCGGAGCGGCCAACAACCTAGCACTGATTGCGACATTCTATTTCTGCGCTAAGTCGGCCCGGTACTTCCTCAACTCTGGTAGCCTCAACGATGACGCGACAACTCTCTTCTTGATGCGCGCACTGAGGCGCAACATGCTCGCGTTCCTCATCGTCTCGGCCGCACTCTACTGCATATGGTTTGTCTCGGGCGGCAGCGACGTGTCGATGCCGACCCTGCTCGGCCTTCTACCGAAGCTTCCCGGCATCCTGAGTGAGTATCAGCAGGCGGTACTAGTGGAGTCGGACTATCTGCTTGGGATCAAGCTTCCGCGCTCGTCGCTGTTTGCGCCTTTCGCCACCACGGCAGCGTTCCTGTTGGCAATGATGGCGGGAATCTATCTCCTACTCTCTGGAATTCGGGTACAGCCGGATTTCCGACGTTCCTCCGGACTTGTGCCACTCAATGTCGCCGCTGTCTCGATGACCCTTTCACGCGCTTCAATGCTTGCGGTTATCGCAGCATGGCTTCTCGCGGCCTTCACGTCGCGACTGAAGATGGCCGGCCTCCTGTGCATCCTTGCCGTTGTCGGCCTCATCTCGTTCAACCTCGCGAGTAGCTTTGAACTATTGGCCGACGCAAGACCGGGGTCGTCATCGACCCGGATTTCCATGTATGAGGACTCCGTGGAATTAGTACTGGAGCAGTCGCCGATCTACGGGATCGGAGTAAAGCCGCGCACGAATGAAAGAAACATACCGATCGGCTCGCACTCGTCACCAATATCGTTCCTGGTTAGGGGCGGCCTGCTCGGCATGACATTTGGAGTGTTGCTGTACCTTGCGCCGATCATACGGTCGGTCATGCGCATTTTTTTGTCCTTCGCGCTCGGAGCGCACCGGTTCAAGCGTCCGACGCTCTACGGCGCGTCCTACAGCTTGGCCTTCCTTGCCTTCTTCCTGGTACAGGACATTGACGCCTACGCATCGGCGGCCTTCTTCGGGGGCGTCTTTGTCGGCCTGCTCAACGGAGTTGCCCGGAGTTAAGTCGCCACCTGGAGAGTGCCTAGCGCGGTGAACTGGATGGGACTTACGATCTCAGGCCTGCCTGAAGGCGTCCATACCTCCGCGCAACGAGCATGGCGTAGGTAGCTTCGCCAACGAGCCCCCCGAACAGGATACCCCACGGCGCCGTTGGCCACATTGCCCATGCCGCGAGCATGACCACGACGGAGACCGGACCGCATAAGATAGCGAGGTTGGCGAGATCCCTGTAGTGACCGGCCGTTTCCAATGCTGTCTCCTGCGGATCACGTAAGGCACGTATGAGGACCGTCAATCCCACCAGCATGAGTGCTGGAATGAATGATCCGGTTTCGTAACCGTCCTTGGTCAGCAGGCCGGGGGCCAGTGCAACGGCGCACCCCACCAAAAGCACATTGCTGAACCATGTAGCAGCTACCGTCCTGCAGACGAACCCTACATCGCTTGCCAACTGCTTGGCCTCTCCCGCGGCAACGCTGCGAGCCATGTTCGGACGTTCGAACTGGATCAGTCCTGTCACGACGACCCCCATCGGACGGAACAGCAGTGTCGCCAGTGCTACGGGAGCGTAGGCCGCCGGACCCAGCGCGAGGGTAAGCACGAACGAGTGCCCCTGAGCTGTCACTTTGTTGGCCAGCGCGGCCACTATGGCCCACCGGCCGTGGCGCTGGAACGACTGTCGAAAGATCGATGCCGGTGTCACAGCGGCGGCACGAACAGTCCGGATGAAAAGCGGCGTCATTGGCAAGATAGAAACCACCGTGCCGACGGCCTGGAGGATTGCGAAGCTGGCAACCGATGCGCCGGTCGTAAGCACGACGACCGGTAACCCCATCAGTACAGTGCCTGCATAGGCAAGATCGGAACGTGCTGCGGCCTGGCGCTGATGGAGCGCCAGTTGCAGGGCGCGAACAAACATCCGGACCCACATCGTTGCGCCCATCATCGACAGCAGTATCGCGTCGATGCTGGTGGCCCCCGCCAAAGCCGCCATGCCGAAGAGGCCAACCGCAGCGAAGACGCAGTAGATCAGGTTGGCTCTGAAGAAGCTGCCGATGACGCTGTCAGCGGGCTCCTTGCCTTGTGACAAGGAAACCAAGGCAGGACCAGAAAACATCGCACTAGAGAGCCCTATTCCAGTTGCAACGACCACCTGTGCGAATGAAAGTAGGCCGAAATCCTCAGCACTCGCCGACTGCTGCAGAACCAACAGCGCAACGAAGTTCGCCAACGCGAAGAGCGCCGGAGCGCCGGCGCCCATCGACAGTCTGTCGATCAACCGGCCAACCCGGCCAGATCGCTCCGTGCGAAACAACAGCTGATACAGGGCAACGGGGTTGGTGGTCAGGTACCGCCAGAACAGGCGCCTCGGGTCGCGCAGTAGGCGATGGAGCCACTCGAGTCCGAGGTCCTGGATCGGCTGAGGAGCCCGTCTGGCGCTTCCGATCAAGAACGAGAACAAGCCCCCACAGGTCTTTATCCACCCCACTCCGCGCAGCCGGTCGCGGTTGCGAACGCTCCAATGTTCCTGCATGGGCTTGCCCAGGGCTATCCACAGGACATCGGCTCCACTATCCCGCACCATCCTGCACACTGCCTCGTCCTGCTCCGGACCGAAGTAGCCGTGGTGGCGTCCGACCAGTTGCAGAGTGGGGTACTGGCGGCGAATGGCCTCGGCCGCCGCGGCATTTTCCTCCTCGGCTCCCCCAAGGAGGAAGAACCTGAGGCCATGCTCTGCCGCTACTTGCGCCGCATTGTGGAAAAAGTCCGTCGTTGCGATCCGTTCCGGCAAAGGCGTGGATGTCAGCCTCGAGGCAAACACGACGGGCATGCCGTCGGCGTGAATGATATCGGCCTCATCCATGGCCGCTGCGAACGCGCTGTCTGAAGCGGCGAGGGCGATGCCTTGCCCGTTCGAAGAAAAGATCAGTTTTGGACGCCATACCTGGCGCTGAGCACGAGCCTCGAGGCAATCGGCGAGCATCCTCTCGGCCAGCTGGTGCCGATTCAGTACGGCCGTCCGAAAGCCGCCAACCATGACGGTCGGCTGTGAAGCGGCCGTCGCCCGCTCGCCACTCAAGTCGCTCGCCTCGACATCAGCGTCCGTGGCCATGCCGCGCTCAGCTCGAAATTGTCTGATTGCTAATGCGCATGTTGACGATCCCCCAGGAAGCCAAAATATTTAATTATCACAAATAGTTACCGAGTCGATGGCCGTCCCAGCGGCCTCTCTCCCTACTGCAGCGTGCCTGCGATCACCTCGACTGCCGCGGGTGCCATGGGCCCGGCAGCGCAGGTGCTTTCCTTGCCGACCGTGGCGCAGAGCGTGCGTATCGCGCGGATGGTTGGCCCATCCAGCATCCCGTCAGGTTCGCGGTCGAACAGACCCTGCTGGCGCAGGAGCCCCTGCAGCACGAAAACGTAGGTGTTCTCGTTGAGCACCCTGAGGCGCGGCAGAAGTGCGGTGCGGCGGGGCTGGTCCAGCCGGCCGAAACGTTCGGCCGTCTCGGCCCGAGCCGATGCCGAGTTCCGGCTCGCCGCATCGAGTAGTACGCGCTCGAACAGGCTGTCCTGTGGGTCGAGGTCAGGCTCGATGGCAGCAAGAATTTCTCGTGCCCTGGCCGGTTCGGGGCGCACGCCTTCGGCTCCATCGATGAGGAGCGCGATCAGGCGTCGGGCCGCCTCTGTGTCGCCTCGCGCCGCTGCCGCTTCCAGCACCGGAACGGCAGCGGCCGGATCGGCCGGTACGCCGCGTCCCGCGATCATCGCTTCCGCCAGCAGCATGGCAGCGCCCGGAACAGCCCCGTCGGTCGCCCGGCGCAGGAGCGCGACACCGGCTTCCGGACTGCCCTCTGCCACGTCACCATCGAGGTAGCTGGCGGCGAGCGCCAGGAGCGGTTCGCCATTGCCGTCCTGGGCGGCACCGAGCAGGACCTGCTCGGCCTTGACGAGATCGGGCGGCACTCCTGCCGCACCGAGATAGAGTGCGCCGAGCTTGGCAAGAACGGACCGCTCACCGGCCGCCACCGCTGCCTCGAGATGGGCAACCGCGCGTGCCCCATCGGTCGGTGCCTCGCCACCCGGACTGAAGGCCTCGCCGAGGGCGACATGGATGGCAGGTGCGAGTTGCTCCCCGCTTTGATCATAGTAGTCGGCTGCCGTGGCCAGATTCCTTGGCACCAGCTTCCCATCGAAGAAGAGATCTCCGAGCCTGCGGGCGGCATCCTCTTCGCCTCCCGCAAGGGCCTGCTCGTAGTAGCGAAGGACCCGGTCCGCATCGGCCGCCGGGCCCTGCTGGAAGCTGTCGCCGAGCTCCATCAGCGTCGACGCGCCGAGCTGATCGGTTACGCGGTCATAGTACGCCCCGGCTTTCGCCAGGTCTTGCGGCTGCAGCTCGCCCTCGAAGTAGAGGTCGCCAAGCCGCAGGGTCGCTGCCGTGTCGCCTGCTACGTCCGCAGCCTCGTAGTACTCGATTGCCCTGGCCACGTCCGCGGCAACGCCGGTTCCGTCGCGGTACAGGTCACCCAGCGCGACCTTTGCCTTCAGCGGCACCCCGCCAGCCTCCAGATACATGGTCTCTGCCTTGACCAGATCGACCGGCACGAGCACGCCGTCAAAGTAGAGATCGCCCAGTCGGGCGTATGCCTGCTTGTCGCCAGCCGCAGCCGCCTCTTCGTAGAGGCCAATGGCCCGGGGAGCGTCGGGGGCGCCGAGTTTTCCGGCACTCAGCATGTCGGCGACAGCCACCTTCGCCTCGCTGGGCACGCCGTCCGGCGATTTAAGGTAGTAGGACGCCGCCTTGAGCTCATCCCTGGCGACCGCCTCGCCTTCGAAATAGAGGTCGGCAAGCAAGCCCGCCGCCTGCACTACCCCGCGGTCGAAAGCCGCCACCAGATAAGCGGCGGCACGGTCGCCGGCGCTGGACCCCGCCAGCAGCATCTGGGCCAGTTCGACCAGTCGCTCCGGCGAAACTAACGTCGGCGCCTTGTCATATGCATCGGCCGCTGCAGCAGCATCGCCCGCCGCAAAAGCAAGGTCACCCAGCCGAACTGCCGCTTCAACCTGGCCTTCGGCCACGCCGCGTTCCAGCAGCGCTTTGGCATCGGCGGTTGCTCCCTCGACCTCACCCGCCAAGATGGCATCGGCTATGGCGACCAGCGCCCGGGAGGGCACCCCGTCCGAGGACTGGGAATAGTAGCCCGCCGCCGCCGTGACATCCTGCGGGACCGACACCCCGTCGAAATAGAGATCGCCAAGGCGTCCGGCTGCTCGAGGTTCGCCGGCAGCGAGGGCCCTTTCGTAGAGGGCCACAGCTCGGCCAACCGTGCCGGTGCTTTCTTTCAATTCCCGATAGAGGTCGGCCAGTTCGACCAACGAGGCCGCATTCGCAGCAGCTCCCGCCACGATAAACTCGTCATAGGCACGCGCGAGGTCGACCTCCGCGAATTGCCCCCTAAGGAAGATGTCGCCCAGCCGAGCCGCCGCAATGGCCTCGCCCGCCTCGCGGCCAGCTTCGTAGTAGGCGATGGCGCGGGACGGATCCTGGGTTAGCCGCAGGTCGGCGACCTCGATCAAGGCACGCGGTGGGACGCCTTCCGGCGATTGCTCGTAGTAGTCCGCGGCCTTCGCGACATCCCGCGGGACGATTGCCCCATCGAAGTAGACGTCGCCGAGCCGCGTCGCCGCAACGCCATCGCCGGCGGCAAGTGCCCGCTCGTAGAGACCGACCGCCGCTTCCCCATCAACGGGTCCGCCCAACCCATCTCGGCGGAAATCCGCGAGCCTGACGGCGGCGCCAGGTTCGCCTGCCGCGACGGCCTGCTCGAAATAGCCGGCGGCGGCTTGCAGATCTGCCCCGAGGTTGGCGCCACCCTTCGTCAGCAGGTCGCCGAGCCGCAAGGCTGCGGGGCCGGGCTGCGCCGCCAGCGCCGCCTCGTAGTAGCCCCGCGCCTTGGCCGCATCGGCTGCAGTGCCCGTGCCTGCCGCATAGGCGTCGCCCAGGGGCAGGTAGGCGTCGGTTGGTATGCCACCCGGCGCCTGCAGGTAGTAGGCCTCGGCCTTCAGCAGGTCCTGTGGCAACAAGGTGCCGTCGAAGTAGATGTCGGCGATGCGCACCGCAGCATCGGCCACGCCGGCCTCGAGTGCCCGCTCGTAAAGGAAAATCGCCCGCGGCGCGCTCGCCTCGACCAGCACCCCATCACGGTAGATGTCGCCCAGCCGCATGAGCACCGGCTGGGGCACCCGGTCGAGGACCGGCTCGAAGTATGCCGCCGCCCGCCCCGGATCGGCTCCAACGATATTGCCTTCGAGAAAGAGCATGCCGAGCCGCACCGCCGCGTTCTTGTCTCCGAGGGCGGCCGCGCGCTCGTACTCGGCGACGGCGCGGGACGGATCGAGTCGAACCAGCTTGCCATCACGGTAGATGTCACCCAGGCGCGTCCAGCCGTCTCCGGTGCGCAACTCGCCTGCCTGATTGTAGTAGGCGATCGCCTTGGCCGTATCCTGTCCGACTAGCTTGCCGTCCCGGTACAGGTCGCCGAGACGCACGGCAGCACTTCCGTCGCCGGTCGTCAGGGCGGCCTCATAGTGCGACAGTGCCTTGGCGATGTTCCGCGGAACGATCCGGCCGCGGGCATAGATATCCCCCAGCCGGATGTTGGCGTCGAGCTCACCGCGCTGGAGCGCCGTCGTGAGGTGGGCAATGGCCTCCTCGGGGCGTCCGAGGATGGCTGCGAGGTCGCTGAGCCGAAGGGCCGCCGCGCTGTCACCTAGCTCGAGCGCCTGCCGATAATAGTCCTCGGCCTTGGCTTGGTCCTGCGTGGCCAGCACGCCGTCACGATAGAGATCGCCCAGCCGGATCAGCGCCGAGCGCTTGCCGCCGCTGGCAGCTGCCTCGTATTGCCCAATGGCGGCGGCCCCCTCTCCCGCACGGACCGCGAGGTCGCCGAGGCGTATCGCACCATCGAGGTCGCCCAACCGCACCGCCTGGGTGTAGTAGGACTTGGCCAGTTCGAGGTCGGCGACCACTTTGTCTCCGTCCCTGAACAGGTCGCCCAGCCTCAATGCACCGGTCGACCGGCCCATTGCCAGGAGCTGCTCATAGTAGGATTGGGCTTTGGCGAGGTCAGCGGGCACCAGGCTGCCGTCACGGAACAGATCGCCCAGACGGGTGAGGCCCTCCTGCCTGCCCGCCTCGACAGCTCGCTCGTAGTAGTCGAGCGCCTTGGCCGCGTTGGGCACCAGCGCATAGGTGTCACCGAGCCGCACGAGCGCGGAGCTGTCACCCGCCTCCATGGCGGCCTCGTAGTATCCGATCGCCTTGACCGGATCGGCGGCGACATGCTCGCCTTCCCTGTAAATGTCTCCGAGCGTTATCAGCCCTGCGACCTGACCAGCATCCACCGCTTGCTCGTAATGGTCCAGCGCCAGCGCCACGTTCGCGGCAACGGTTCCACTCCCGCGAATGTAGATGTCTCCCAGCCGCAGCGCGGCCCGCTTGTCACCAGCCGCGAATGCGGCCGTGTAGTTGTCGATCGCGCGTGGAACATCTGCTTCACCGACGACGCCGTCGCGATAGACATCGCCCAGACGGGTCATGGCCGCCCCCTTGCCGGCAACAGCTGCCTGCTCGAGATACGCTACGGCCCGTTGGGGATCCGCCGCGACCTCTCCCTTACCCATGAGGTAGATGTCGGCGAGTCGTATGGCGCCCTCTTCGTCGCCCGCCTCGAGGACCCGTTCATAGAACGAGATCGCTCGCCCAGGGTCTGCCTGGAGTCCCCTGCCATCGCGATAGAGGTCGCCAAGTTCCATCAGGGCGCTGCGCTCGCCCAGCGCCAGCGCCTCTTCATAATACGCCGCCGCACGCGGGCCATCCGCGTCGATGATCTGATCCTCCGAGAAGATGTCGCCGAGTATCAGGACAGCCCTCGGATTGCCGGTATCGGCCAACCGGTCGAGCTCGGCGATCGCCTGGCAGTGCTCAGCGACCCGCTGGACATCGTCGACGATCTCGCGCAGGGCGTTGAGCGGTCGAATACTGCTGGGCGCCGGAGGGATCGCGCTGGCGACGCAGCGCTCGGCGGCCGCGGCGGTCATGGGAGCAGCAAGCCCGGCCGAAGCCAGCACCGCGGCCAGGACCATGGTCCTGCCAACATTCGAAATCATGTCCCCCTCCCACGCCACCGACACCGACACCGCAAACTACTGTAATCACAGACCAGTCGACTTTGCCGAGTAAAAAGACTGCAGTGAGATCATCTTAGGCCCGGTCGCCGGCTGACGGCACTCCTCGCACCACGTCAGGCTGAGGTGCCAGCTGAGAACGACCTGGGCATGCGGCCGTGCTTTCTGCACCGCCGATTTCCTGTGCGAGCAGGACGGCCGCCCCAACGGACAGCGCCCGCGCAGCCGCAAGGACGACACGTGGCGGAAGGACAGCCCCGGCGGCGACTAGCCGCGCGGCGCCGGCGACAGCAGCTGCCACACGCGGCGAACGACAACCCCACCGGCGACACCGAGGCCGCCGCCGAGCACCTTGACCCCAAGATCGACCAGCCGGCCATGGCGGGAGACCGAGACGAGCTGCAGCGCTTCCAGCGAAATTGCAGCTCCCACTAGCAGCAGCACGATCGACCACAGGCGGCGCGGGTATGCCACTGCGAAAAGGAACCCCACGGCGCCGAAGGCGATGAAGCGTTCGATACTGGGCGAGTACCCGGTGGTCGGCCGCAAGCCGATCGGCGCCAGGGTGACGAGAGCAATGGCGGCAAGCAGCAGCCAGGCAAGCATGGCCACCAGCCGCATCAGCAGGCGGGACCTCGGATCAGACGGCATTGCGCCGCGTCTTGGACGAGAAAACGGTCAAGACGATGATCCAGCAGTCGAGAAAGATCGACCAGTTGTCGATGTAGTAGAGATCGTGCCGCGTACGGCCCTCGATCTGCTCGAAGGTCGAGGTCTCGCCGCGATAGCCGTTGACCTGCGCCCAGCCCGAGATACCCGGCTTGATGCGCTGGCGATGAGCGTAGCTGGCGAGTTGCTCACCCAGTTCGTCGTCGTGCATCAGCGCATGCGGGCGCGGACCGACGAGGCTCATCTCGCCGCTCAGCACGTTGATCAGTTGCGGCAGCTCGTCGATCGAGGTGCGGCGGATGAAGGCGCCGATCCTGGTGATGCGCTTGTCGCCGACGCGGGCCTGCGTCATCTTGCGGCCGGACTCGGTGACGGTCATCGAGCGGAACTTCCAGATATGGAAGGTGCGGCCGTTGAAGCCACGGCGCTCCTGCCGGTAGAACACCGGCCCGTCGCTATCGAGCTTGATCAGCAGGGCCACCGCGGCGAACAGCGGACTGAGGAGCAACAGCCCCAGGCCGGCGCCCGCCACGTCGAAGATGCGCTTGGCGAGGACGGCACCATCGCTCATGGGTTTGCGCAGCGAGCGCAGGGCGTTGTTGGGGCCGAGCGGAACCACATCGAGGAACTTGAAGCTGACATTGTCGGTGGCCGGCACGCAGACGACGTTGATGGCGAAGCGCTTCAACTCGTTGGTGAGCTTTTCCAGCCCGTCAATGTCGCCGATCTCGCCGACGAACACGATGAACTCAGCGCCCCCCGCCACCCAGTGCCTGGCGAACTCGACGATGGCGCCTTCCCTGAAGTTGCCATCGGCGTCGACGGCTTCCTCGAGATAGAGCGTGCCGGCGAGCCGATAGCCGGTCTTCCAGAGATTCCCGTTGAGGAGGAACCGCACGGTGTCGGCGCGGCTGCCCACCACGGCGACCTTCTGGAACTGCAGGCGACCGGCGCGTATGCGCGAGGTGATCGCGGCGTAGGCCACGGTGCGCGTCAGCAGCAGCACCGGCACGCCGAGCACGTAGGCGACGATCAGCGAAACGCGCGACAGCTCGTCCGCCACACCCAGGAAGAACGCACCGAACAGCGCTATGGCAAATGCCGCGGTCCAGCCCAGCACGCTCTGGGCCAGCGATGTGTGCGGATGCTGGGCGCGGTCGAGGAACTGGTTCGCCGATACCGCAGAAAACGCGCCGTAAAGCACGCCGAGAACAGAGGAGTAAATGCCGTAGAGCGCGAAGGGGATTTCCCCGAGCGGCACGTTCAGGATCATGCCGTGGTAGAACAGCGCCGGCACCAGCATTGCCAGCGCCGCCAGTGCGCCCTCGCCGAGCGCGAAGCCCGTGCACAACACGGCCTGGTTGGCCACCACGCGCCGCGCCCTGCGCCGCTCAATACCCTGGTATCCAAGCTCGGTATGCGACACGGCAGGTAGCCCCAAGTTGCTGGCGTTTCAGGATATTTCCCGATCAGCCGCGATGCCTCGGCAACTAGCACGGCGGCGAGAGTCGGCCCAAGCACTGGGTAAATGTGCGGTTAACGCGCGGCCCGCGACCCGCGAGTTAAGGATACCGGCAGTTCCGCCTCGACCCCGCCGACGACCATGTTAGGGAACCATTAACCCACGGCGCGACGAGACCCGATAAGTGACGACCTCCCTTGGCAGAACGGTAGCGATCATGACGAGGAACCCGGCGTTTTCGGCCATTCTCGGCCGTTCGCTGGAGCAGGACGGCGGCTATCGCGTCGTGAGCTTTGCGGGAGCAGAGACACTGACGACCTTCCTCCGCATCGCGCCGGTCGACGTGGTGGTGCTCGACAGCGACGTGCCCGAGGCCCCGGCGATCGACCTCGCCCGAGGCCTGCGAGGCAACCACAAGCTCGCCACCCGTGCGTTCGAGATCGTTGCCCTGACCCGCACCGCCGCCGCTTTCCACAAACCGCTTCTAGTAGCGGGGATCGATGCGGTGCTTGAAAAGCCGGTGACGCCGCAACAGCTGCTCGAGTGCATCGACGGGCTCGTCGAGGTCGAACGCGTCGCTGCGGTCCAGCAGCAGTCCGTGACCAGGGTTCGCAGCCGTGAGCTCGGGCCGGTGCCGGCTGGACGAGTGGGAAACGTCATCCCGCTCTTCGGCGAAGGCCGAACCCAGCGCTAGATCAGCTTCCCCCCCGATACCCCTCACTGCGGCGATCAGCGCCGTCGGGCGGCTCCTGCCTCCCGGAGCGCGCCGCTCGGCACGGCTCCGGCATAGGCGACGAGCAGCACGACCAGGATGGTGACCAAGGTCGTCTTCTGGCTCATCGTATTGTTGGAGAGCGCGACGAGCAGGAAGACGGTGGTTCCGATCCAGGCGGCGCGCGGCTGGTGGCGGAGCAGCCGCCAGATCAGCCAGAACACCAGCACTGCGAAGGGGACGGCGAGGATCAGGCCCAACTGAAAGGTCAGGTCGATCGGTGCGGACTCTATGAAGGGCAGGTTCAGCTTGTCGTTGACGATCCGGATGATCTCGGCGGCTTCGGTGCCGAACATCACGTCCTGCCACGTCACGTAGTCGAACACCTTGTACACGTCCGTCCTCGCAAGGAAGTTGTCATCGACGACGCCATTGGCGAAGCGCGACAGAAGTCCGCCTGAGGCAAGCACTGCGAACAGCGCAACGCCCCCGACCAGCATGAGGGTCAGCACCGCCAGCTTCGCCTTGCGCTCCGCAGGACGGCTGAGCGAGGTCCACGGGACCAGCAGGACCAGCACCAGCACCTCGAGGGTGGCAACCATCAGCGCGAGACGAGCGCCCGCCGCCGCGGTGGCGACGAACAGCAGCATCATTGCAGCGATCTTGACCCAGGGCCTCCAGTTGGTCATCGGGACGAAGCCTATCGTGGTCGCACAGATCAGGCCGAGATTTAGCGGATGGCCCGCGAGGCCGATCGGACGAAATGCAGCCTCGCCTTCCGAATAGGCAAAGATGCGAATGCGCGTCGCCACCTCGAACAGCGCCATCGCGGCACTCAGCAGGCCGATGACGATCATCGCATCGCCGAGAAGGCGCCGGTAGGACGGATTTTGCGCCAGGAGGATGAGACCCACCGCCCCGGCGACGAGGTAAGTATCGACGAGATTGCCGATTGAGCCCGCCCGGCCGGTGGCAATGAGAAAGACGACCAGCAGGGTCAACAGGCCACAGAACCGCACGAGATCGCGAAACTTCACAATCTCGTCCCCCCGCAGGAAGACCGGGCGGCTGAACAGCGCTACCGGCAGCAACAGCAGCAGCAGGTACGTGCCGACATGGATCTTTTCGTAGAAGGCGCCGCCTTCGCGGACGTAGTCATAGACCTCGTCGAGGATGGCCGGCGTCACGCAGATGCGGATCACGAGTGCAGTGAGGATGACGAGGAAGAACGCGAACGAGACCGCATTTGCCTGCCGGGTGGTATCGCCGACGGCGCCAGGTCCGGTGGCCGAATAGCTCAAGGCTCGCCCTCAATCGCGCGTCTGCTTTCATGTGCGGCTTAGCATGCCGGAATGGGGGCGACGCCAACGACGTCGAGGTATCCTTAACCGGCCAACCCGTTAATCATTCAGGCAGTTGTGGTTGGCCGAATCCGCTTGGCGGGACTAGGGTTTTTGCACTGCACAGTGGTTAATGCCCATGTCCGACACACTCCCCAATCCGATCCCGAATCTTGCTCAGGCCATCCCCTCCCGGGTTGGTTCCACAGGGGCCGCCAACACCAGTTTGCTGACCTTCGACAGGGTTGATGACGCTGCGCGCTGGGAACGGCTGCTCGAGCAGGCGGACCGCGCTCACAGCGTCCAGGTCTTTGGCTACGGCGAGGCGAAGGCCAGCAAGGGTTGGCGCGTCAGCCGACAGCTCCTGTCATCGCAGGGTCGGCCGGTTGCCATCGTCCAGGCGCTCGAGAAGCGGGTCTTAGGGCTGCGTGTCGTGACCCGCATAAACCGCGGCCCGATGTTCCTTATGCCCGATCCGCCGGCGCACCTGGTAACGGCCGTGTATCGTGCCGTGCGCAATCGCTGGGGCAGGCTGCCGTTCGGCATCTTGCTGCTGGCGCCGGCCCTGGAAGATAAGCCCGAGAACCGCGTGATCATGGCCGACGCGGGGTTCAGGCCACGCAAGGGAAACGGCTGGGGGTCCGCGCGCCTCGATCTCACGCAACCCATCGAGGCCGTGTTCCAGAGCTTCGAGCACAACTGGCGCAAGGCGATCCGCGCCGCCGACAAGGCCGGCGTGAGCGTCCGGGTCGTTGACACCGAGGCCGACCACGAGTGGATGATCGAGCGGCACCTGCAGAACATGGCGGTGAAGGGCTTCCACGGGCATGACGCCGCATTCCTGCGCAGCCTGCGGCGCAGCTCGGGCTCAAACTATGTCCTGTTGCAGGCGATGCATGAAGGCCGGCCAGTGGCGGGGCTCGTCATGCTGAAGTTCGGCAGCATCGCCGACTCCATCGTCGCCTGGTTCGGCGACGAGGGCCGCAAGGTGAAGGCCGGCAACGCCATCACCTGGGGCGCGATCCAGGAAATGCAGCGCCGGGGGTGCCTTCAGTACGACGTCGGCGGCATCAACAGCGACAAGGGCTTTTCGAGCTTCAAGAGCGGCATGAACGGTGAGAAGTATTTCCTCCTCGGCGAGTACGTCGCCTTCTAGCTGGCCCGAGCCGACGTGGAGCCCCGCTAGAGCCGAATGGCGACCTGCCGGCCGACCTCGCCTACCGCGCCGTTCCAGGTGATACGATCCGCCTCGACCTTGAGACCGAACTGCGGCGATACCCACCCGCCCCCGAGCTCGCCGCCACGCTGGACGCTCAGTTCACCCTCATCGAATGCCAGTGAGACAATGGCAGCGCCGTCGCATTGGACCAGCGCGGTCTGCCCTTCGACATGGGCGCGAAGATCCGGAGCCAGCTGGAAGGTCAGCTGGGCTGGCAGACCCCGGTCTGAACCGAGCAGCCGGTCAGTGATAGTGAAGCCGTCATCGGTGCGAACGAGGCTGCGCTGGTGGATGACACCGAAGCGCTTGCGGTAGCCGTCGTGGCTGCCGACGAGGCGCCAGCGCTCGCCTGGCTCATGCTGTTCGAGGCGGCTCGAAGCCTTGTGCGACCAGTTGAAGGCGCCGGAGATGATGCTCTGGTCGGCGCCGGAAACCGACAGCGTGTTGTGCGCGGCGGTGCCACGGAACCAGTCTCGCCACACTCCACCCGAATGATACAGGTAGGTGCCGGGATCGACCAGCACGGGCTTGCCGTCGACGGCAAGCGTAATGGCGAGCGCATCGGCATGGCCGTGAGCGGCGATGGAAAGATAGCCAAGCGGCGCGTGATCGAAGAGCAGGTTGACGGCACGACCGCCGATCTCCTCGTTGACGACGGAATAGCCGCCCGCGGCGAACACGCGCTGTCCCAGCCGTGCCGGCGATTGTTGGATGGCACTTCCGAGGAGAAGGCTGCGGAAATCATCCCCGGCAAGGCCGCATGCCCCCCGTCCGGTGTGGGCGCCGATGGCGTTGGCGACCGAGCCGGGATAGGCGGCCTCGAACGACCCCAGTGTCACGACGCGCCCCTCGTCGTCGTCACCAACCGCGGGCACGGTTCCATCGGCAAGCGACATCCAGGCGATGAACTCGGCGAAGGCATCCAGGCGTTCGCTCGTTGAGTCCGGGAACGGTTGGCCGGCATCGCGCGCCACGACCGAGCAGAGCAGCAGGAACTCGGCGGAGAATGCGCCATAGGTCGGCGACTGCTCGGCGGGGACACCGTCGGCGAGGATCTGGCGTCCCGCTTCTTCCGTGAGCCCGCTGCGGGCTCTCGCCGCCATGCCGGCGGCGAACAGCAGGTCCGGCATGGCAAGGCCGATGAGGAACTCACCGGCCAGCTCGGCGATCAGGTGGTTGTTGGCCGACGAGAAGCGTGATGGATAGCGGGTGAGCCAGACCGCAGTCGCATGCAGGATCGAGCCGATCTGACTGCGGCAGTCAGAGGACAACCGATCACCGACTAGCGATACCACGATCAGCAGCGAGATCGCCCGTAGCGCCAGCTCGATGCCGGAGTTCCAGCCGAGACCGCGAAACGGCGGATTGGCGGCATGCCAGCTGGCGACAGCCGTCTCGATAGCGGCGAGACTGGCTGCGTCGGACGTGAGCAGTGCATGGGCCGCGAGGGGTTGCAGGAACTGCAGCCGGTTCAGTTCCCACACGTACTTGATGTCGCCGAGCTGGCGCTCATGACGATAGGCGATATCGAAGCAGTACTGGTCGGCACCCGGCCAAAGCCCGTTGGTGACCGGATCGAGCCGCCAGAGCTCAGCGGGAAAGAGTTCGATGGCTGCCCGCTGCGGCCACGCCACACCCAGGGCCGCCAACCGGCCGGACAGCACCAGTTCCGCTGCCTGCCCGACCTCGTCCCGGATGTCGGCCGACGCCTTGAGCGCTCGCTCGCGCAAACCCGGCAGCGGCCGAATATCCGCCCCAGGATAGCGCGCCCAGCCCTCTAGCCGGCCGCGGGCCCAGTTCTTCCTGACCTTCTCGCCGACGCGATGGGCGAGTTCGCCCGCGCTCATGGCGCGCAGCCGATTGACGTACCAGCCGAGCGACATGGTTATTTCCCGGACAGCGCCCGGTGATAGGCGGCGACCAGCGGACGCACCTGGTGGTTCCAGCTGAACCGATCCTCGACCCGCTCCCGGCCCAGTTCGCCCATGCGGGCGCGCCGCGCCGGATCGGCGAGCAGTTCGGTGATCTTGGCCGCCATGTCGGCCGGATCGTTGGGCGCGGCGTAGAGCGATGCCTCGCCGGCAGAATAGCGTCCCTCGGTGACCTCGAACTGCACGATCGGCTTGCCGAACGCCATGTACTCGAGGATCTTGTTCATCGTGGACTTGTCGTTCATGGCGTTGACGCGGTCCGGATTGACGCAGACGTCGGCCGTCGACAGCATTTCGAACAGGTCCGCGTCGCTGATGCGACCGGGCATGTCGACGAAGTCCTGCAGGTCCAGTTCCCGAACCTGCGCGCGGAGCTGTTCGAGCTCCGGCCCGCTGCCCGCAATGCAGAACTGGATGTCGGTGCGGCCCTGCCGGACGACGATGTCCTGCACGGCCTCGAGCAGGAGGTCGACGCCTTCCTGCGCGCCCATCACCCCGACATAGCCGACCAGGTGCTCCCGCCCACGCTTCCACCGCGGATTGGGAGCAACCGGCTTGATCTTGTTCAGATCGGGGCCGCTGCGCACCACGAACACGTCGCCGGGCTGCTTCCTGCCGCGTTCGATGGCGATGTCGCGATAGCTGTGATTGGTGGCGATCGAGACGTCGGCCAGCGCGAAGGTCAGCCGTTCGAGCAGCAGCATCAGCCGCCAGAACAGGTCGCGCCGGCCGAACTTGGCCTCGTAGAGCTCCGGGTTGATGTCGTGGTGGTCGAACACGAAGCGCTTGCCGAACGGCTTGAACAGCATGGCGACGAGGAAGATCAGGTCGGGCGGATTGCAGGCGTGGATAGCGTCGAACCCATGCTTGCGCAGCACCTTGAACGCCAGCAGCGTCTCCCAGAACAGGGCGGCGCCGTATTCCTTGAGATAGCCAATGGGCCCGTTGCCTTCGGCCGGCAGCGGGTGACGGTAGACGTGGATGCCGTCGATCAGCTCGTAGCGCTTGGTGTAGCCCTTTGCGATCGGGCAGATGACGCTGACCAGCGCACCGGCCTTGCTGAGCGTCGTCGCCTCCAGCCAGACGCGACGATCGAACGGCACCGGCAGGTTCTCGACGATGATCAGCACCTTCTTGCCGGCGAGCGGCGCATCGCCCAGCGCATTGCTTCCGGGCCGCGCAACGTCCAGGACCGGGGCGAACGGCCCCTCGGCAATCAGGCTCATGGGATGGTGCTCACATCGACGACATTGCTAGAGCGCAGGGTCAGGCCGCGCTGCAGGCCATTGGCAGCGACCACGAGGTCGAACTCGCCGGCTTCCGCCTCGTCCTTGTCGATCAGCAACTCACCGATCTTGGGCAGCTGCGAGTAAGCGTAGCCAAGGTTTTGGCCGATCAGCTTCGTCGCATCGAGCCCCGAGTCATAGATCGACACATCGAAGCCGGCGGTGATCAGCCGCCGCGCCATGTCGACATTGGGGCTTTCGCGCAGATCGTCGGTGTTGGCTTTGAAGGCCAGCCCGAGCAGCAGCACCTTGGCGCCCGGCGCCAGGTTCCGGACGATGTTGTCGAACTGGTAGTGCTTGTGCGCTTCGTTGGTGCGCAGCACCGCATCGAGCAGATGGGTGTTCGCGCCGACATCGCTCGAGATGTGCTGCAGCGCCCGGACATCCTTGGGCAGGCAGGAGCCGCCGAACGCCCCGCCGGGCCGGGTATAGTAGGCCGAGATGTTCAGCTTGGTGTCCGACACGAAGATCTCGTGCACCTTGGCGGCGCTGATATCGAGCTGCTGGCAGATGCGGCCGATCTCGTTGGCGAAGGCGATCTTGACCGCATGCCACGAGTTGTCGACGAACTTGGTGAGCTCGGACTCGCGGTAACCAACATGGAAGGTCTGAGCCTGGATGCCTTCGTGCATCCGGTCCATGGCCGGGGACGGCAGGCCATCGACCGTGCCGATGACGATCTTGGGCGGATTGAAGAAATCCGCGATGGCCGACGATTCCCGCAGGAACTCCGGATTGTAGACGAGCTCGATGAGGTCGCCGAAATTCTCGCCCAGGATCGAGCGGAAGATCGGGGCGATCAGCCCGTCGATGGTGCCGGGCCGAATGGTCGAGCGATAGGCGACCGTCAGCCGGTTCGACCGGTTGCGCCGCACCCCGACGGCGATCTGGCGCGTCACTTCCGCGATGTGGCTGAGGTTGTGCGAGCCGTCGATGGCGCTCGGCGTGCCGACGCAGACCAGCGCGACATCGGCGTCATCCAGCAGACCATCGACCACGGTCGAGCCCTGCAGCAGGCCCTTGTCCCGTGCCGCGGCCAGCAGTTCGTCGAGGCCTGGCTCGAGCACCGGCGGGATACCGGCCTGGAAGTCCAGCACCTTGCTCTCGCTGACGTCGATACCGACGATGTGGTGACCTTGACTTGCCAGGCAGCCAGCCGTGGTACTGCCGACATAACCAAGCCCGAAGACAGCGATTTTCATGGGACGCACCGTAGAATCGTTAGGCAGCGCAGGTGCTGAAGCCAGCCAGGCTGTCATCAGCAGACTCTCTTCAACCTGTTGATTCAGCTGTAACTAAGCAGACGCCCCGGCACACCTTGAACCAAGTGTTAATACTAATGCATAAACTTGCATCTATTTAGCACAGGACTTAACCAAGAAACCCCATTCGGCAGGCCGCGGGCAGAGGCCGGTATATAAGGCTCCCACGAAGGATCACCTGAACCGGGACGCTGCCGCGATGTCCGAGATCACTGACAGGCCAATCTCCGACACGTTCCAGTCCGGCGCGCGTGCGTTCGCGCGACTGGGCGGCGACGACGACACCGAACACGAGGCCATCATGGCGAGGCTGAATCGTTCGGCCGGGCCGACCAGGGCCCGGGCCGAAGCGCCTCGGCCCGCCGTCGCGCCGCCCCTCTCGCCGAACTACGGTGAGCCGGCCCCTGTTCCAGTGGAAACCGTGACGCTCAACAAGATCGGCGACTTCCTGGAGCTCGATCTGGGCAGGCTTTTTACCTGGCTGGGTCGTGGCAGGAAGCTGGCCACGGGACTCGCGCTGGTCGGCGCCGTCGCCGGCGGGCTCTTCGGTGTGTTCGGCACCCCCAGGTTCACCGTCTCGACCGACATCATGATCGACCCGGTCAACCTGCAGGTCGTGTCCGACGATCTTTTCCAGCAACCCGGACAGGCGGACTCGGCGCTTCTCAATGCCGGTAGCAAGCTGCGCGTGCTCACCTCGGGCAACGTGCTGCTGCGCGTCGTCGACGAACTGAACCTGACCGCTGACAAGGAATTCTACGACCCGACGCCCGGGTTCTCGCTCTCCTCGCTGCTGCCGCTGGGTGGCGACAAGGCCGAGCCCAATCCGCGCCTCGCGGCGCTCGCGGCGCTGACCCGGAAAGTCAGCACCGAGGCCGATGAGAAGAGCTTCGTCGCGACGCTGCGCGTCTCCGCCCAGACGCCTCAGAAGGCGGTCGCGATAGCCAACGCCATGGTCGACGCCTTCCAGGCCGAGCTGGCGACTGCGGAGTCGTCGGGCGCTGCGCGCACCGCGGACTCCCTGAACCAGCGGCTCGACGAGCTGAAGGGCGCAGTGCGGACCGCGGAAGAAAAGGTGGAGGCCTACAAGCGGGCCAACAACCTGTCGGCCAGTGCGGGCGAGCTGGTGAGCAACCAGACGCTGACCCAGTACAACGCCCAGGTCGTGGAAGCGCAGGCACGGGTGATCGCGGCGCAGTCGGCCTATGACGAACTGGTAGCGGCAGGCGGCAATGCCTCCACAGCCGATACACAGGCCTCGGCGGCGCTCGCCGGAGTTCGCGCCCGGATTTCGGAGCTGCGGGCGCAGCTCGACAGCCAGTCGATGGTCTATGGCCCACGCCACCCCACCGTTACCAGGCTCAATGTGGAACTGGCTGTGGCGCAGTCGGAACTCGATGCCGAGATCAGCCGCGTCGTCACTGCCGCCAGGGTCACGCTGGATGAGGCCAGCTCCGCGCTCCGGGCCCTGACCGCGAAGGCGGATGCGCTGAAGGCCAGCGTCTTCTCCGACAACGAGGCGCTGGTGGCGCTGCGCGAACTGGAGCGCGACGCAGCCAGCAAGACCACGATCTACGAAGCTTTCCTGAGCCGCGCCAAGCAGGTCGCCGAGCGCGAGCAGATCGACGCCACCAACGTCCGGGTCATCTCGCCGGCCGTGCCGCCGAGCGACCGCTCGTCGCCGCCCAAGACCCTCGTCCTGTTGTTCGCAGGCGCTGTCGGCGGCTTCGCAGTCGGCATGCTGATCGCGGTGATCCTCGGGATCTGGCGGGATCTCAAGCGCGGACGTCACGAGCAATCCCTCTCGGCCGCCTGAGGCCGAAACGCCGAGGCGCCCTGCCGGACGCCTCCCCTCCCAGGATCCTAGAACAACTGCTCGAGTTCGGCCGCGGCTTTGTTCCAGCTGAACCGGGCAGCGTTGGCGCGCGCCAGATCGGCGAGCCCCGTATGTGCGACACGATCGATCGCGACGCCGGCGATAGCGTCGGCAATGGCCTCGGGGTTCAGTGGATCAAAGAAGCGGGCCCCCTGCCCGGCGACTTCCCTCAGGACGTCGATATCGGAGCAGACGACCGGAACACCGAACTTCTGTGCCTCCACCACCGGCAGGCAGAAGCCCTCTGTGAGCGATGGCGCGACGTAGAAGTCGGCGTGCGCATACCAGGTCGCTAGCTGCTCGTCGTCGACCCGCCCGGGAAGGATGAAGCTCTTGAGTTCGGGGAAGCGCGCGAGGCTGTCGCGCACCATGTCGCCGTTGTCCTTGCCGATCCAGACGATCGGCGCCTCCTGCCCGCGGCGACGCAGCAGCTCGGCTGCCTCGATGAGGCGCGGCAGGTTCTTGGTGGGCATGTTGCTCGAGACACACAGGCCGTAGCGGCCCGGCATCGGCCGCTGCGCGGCGGGTACGGCGCGGATGGTCGATGCTTCATGCACCGTCACCGCCTTCGTCGCCGCGCCGGGATAGTGCCTGCGGAACTCGGCGGCGGTCGCGCCGGAGACGCAGACCACCTGCGACGAGGCGGCAACCGACATCGGAAAGTAGAGGTTCCAGCCGAGCTGGTAGTGCCAGCTGTGCAACTCGGGATGAGTGCGGCGGTAGAGATCGTGAAGCACGAGGATGCGCTTGCGGCCACCGGCGATCGGCGCGAGCGGCCAGGGCGTGAAGACGGTATCGATATCGTGCTGGCGAGCGGTCATGCCGACCTGCACCGTCTCCAGCCAGAATTGCAGCTTCTCGCTGGGCGTTGCCTTGCCGCGAACGATCTTCACGCCGTCCAGCGGCAAATGGCGCTCCAGCCACGCCTGCTTCCAGCTGGTGAGCAGCACGTACTCGTGCCGCCGACGCTCCAGCAGCGCCGCGTAGGTACGCGTGGTGTACATGGCGATGCCGGAGAGCTGTTCCGATCCTGCGCCCAGGAGGTTGAGGAGAACTCGAGCCATATGGGTTACCCGCGCGCCCGTCTGCTGGGCGTCCAACTTCCGGCCGGCGTGGTGATGGCAAGACTGCGCGGGAGCATTGACGATGGCCTCTCGTTTGGGGTGCCCCGGCGCCTAGCACGGCGAAGGTAGGGGTGCCCGATGGATGTCCGGCTATCCTTAATCGACGGAGTTGGCGGCATCAGGCAAAGCCGATGCGCGCCCGCACCTTGCCGGCGAAGGCGCGCGTCTCGTCGGGATAGTTCAGGGCAGTAAGCCCGAGGAAGACAAGGCCGCCCGTCGTGCCGCCGGCCGCCAGCTTGAACAGCGACCAGGCCCCGCCGAGCAGCGTGCTCGCGATGTAGGCAGAGACGCCCGTGGCGACAGCGATGCCGACCGAGGTGGCGAGGCCGCGCCAGTCGACGGGAATGGGCGTCAGCATGCGCGAGACGACGATCGCCGAAGCGAGGCTGGCCAGCATGCCGCCCGCCAGCGCCACCGCGGCTCCGACCTCCGCCAGATGCGGAATGACGAGGAACGACAGGACCACCGTGACGATCGAGCCCGGAGCACCGACGATGAGCAGCAGCCATGGCCGCTTGTGGGCATGGATCACGTTCTGGAACACGAAAGTCGAGAAATTCGACGCCATCACGGCGACGGCAATCAGCGGGAAGAGCTGGCCGACCGGCCCCAGATAGTCGTGCGGGAGCAGCAGGTCGGCAATATCGGTGCTGAGCGCGACGAGCAGCGCTGCGACCGGGAAGCTCAGCCGGGCGAGTAGGCTCATCTGGTGCGAGAGGAACGCCGCGGCGGCGGCCGGCCCCTCGCGATCGAAGCGGCTCACCATTTCGGGAAAGCCGCCCATGTTGATGGCATTGGCGATGGTGTCGATCGGCTGCCGCGCCAGCGCGTAGGCCGCGGCGAACACCGCGACCGCGCCCGCATCGTAGTAGAGCTTGAGCAGCACGCGCTCGACGCTGTTGAGCCCGAAGCTGACGATCGCCAGCGCGATCAGCGGAATACCCAGGGCAAAGAGCTCACCATGCGTGAAGCGCGCCGGGCCGGCCACCGTGCGTGGAAGCGCGAGGCGCAGCCCGACGAGACCGGCAAGCAGCGTGGCCGCCGATGACGCGAGCGAGACGACGAGGAAGCTGTGCGGCGCCAGCATGACGGCGACAACCGGCAGCACGAGCTGCAATGCGGCGCGCACGAACTCGAGCAGCGAATAGGCTCCGTGCCGCTGTTGCATCTGCAACACCGTAAGCGCGAACCGGCTGACCGCGCCGACGATGAGGTAGACGCAGACCGCCGCGGCGAACTCTGCCCAACGCTCGGGCACGACCAGGCCCGACGCGACTGCCGATACCACGAGGCCAACGAGAGTCGTCACCGCCAGCACGCGCGCCGCAAGCGCGAGGCTGCCGCGGCTGATCTCGCCCTTGCCGCCCAACCGGAGCAGCGCGATGCGCAGCCAGTTGGTGACAGCGGAGTCGGTAAGCTCGCCGACCGTCACCACCAGCGCGAGCAGCCCGTACTCGGTCTGGTCGATCAGCCTGGTGGCAATGACGAGCAGCAGCAGTGCCGAGAGGCGCGTGAACAGGATCGCCGGCGCATAGATGAGTGTAGAACGCAGCAGCACAGCGAGTTTCCGGGCCCGGTCTTTCGAAATCGGCACTTCGCCCTACGCCAGTTCAGCTCGCGCCGATAGTTAATCGCCGGTGTAAGGTGAATGACGGCAATTGTATCTAAACCGGCGAACGTAAACCTTCTTCCCACTGTTCGCTTTCGTACCCCCGTTGCCGCGTTTATGACGGGCACATGCTGCAGCGCCTCACCGATCAGAAAACCATGCACGTGCTCGTCGCCACCCCCGGTACCGATCAGGGCGGCATCGACCGCGTCATGGCATCCCTGAGGGAACAGCTGGAGCGCGACGCGGCGCCCGGCTTCGAGGTCGAGTTCGCCGCCACCCGCGGACCCCGCCATATCGCGCTCTCACCTCTCTATCTGGGCGCCTTCCTGGCGCGCGTGGCAGCGCTCAAGACGACCGGCAAGCTCGATGTGGTCCACATCAACCTTGCCAGCATCGGCAGCACCTATCGCAAGCTCATCATCGCCCGTTGGTGCCGAGCCCTTGGCGTGCCTTATGTCATCCACCTGCACGGCGCCGACTACCGCGAATACTGGCAGGAACAGGTCTCGCCCTGGCTGGCCAAGCGCATCCATTCAATGTTCGCGCATGCGGCGCGGATCATCGTGCTCGGCCGCGTCTGGGCCGAGTTCATTGCACTCCAGGTGCCCGAGGCCCGAGACCGCATCGTCGTTCTCGCGAACGCCAGCGCGCGCCCCACCCTGCCCCAGCGCGGCGGCGGCGACCGGGTGCACATCCTGTTCCTCGGCCGGCTCGGCGAGCGCAAGGGCGTGCCGCAGCTGACCGAAGCGCTCAAGCGCATTCAGGGCCTGCCGGACTGGCGCGCCACCATCGCCGGTGACGGCGAAGTGGAGGCCTCTCGCGCCAAGGTCGCCGAGTATGGCCTGAGCGACCGCATCGACCTGCCGGGCTGGGTCGGCCCCGAAGGGGTCGCCGAACTTATCGCGACGGCCGACATCCTCGTGCTGCCGAGCTTCTCGGAAAACCTGCCCGTCTCGGTCATCGAGGGCATGGCGGCCGGGCTCGCCGTGGTCGCCACTCCGGTGGGTGCCGTCGAGGACATCATGGAAAACGAGCGCACCGGGCTGCTGGTGCCACCCGGTGACGTCGATGCCCTGACCCACGCCCTCACCCGCGTCGTCACCGACCCAGTTCTGCGGGCGCGGCTGGGCGCCGAGGCGCAGCAGTTTCACCGCAGGGTGCTGGATCTCGCGCCCTATGCGCAAGCCACGCGCTCCCTGTGGCGCGATGCCGCTCAACATTAACACTAAACTAACCTTTCGGTTCAGCGAGCGCCCCCCAGCCTCTATCGATGGTGCCGGCCCGGTGCGCGGCCTGGGATGACTGTCTTGGCAATTGACGTTGCTCCGAATTCTCAGCGCTTGCTGGCCACGGACGGGCAGCAGTTCTCAGGCAGCATTGTCGCACGCGTCAGTACCAGTGACGCCGAATGGCGCGCCCTGATGGACGCGGCGCCAGTGGGCCACATGCCGCAGGATCTGAGCTATGCCGCCGGCAAGGCAGCGACCGGCTGGCCCTCGCGGCGGCTGGTGTTCTATGCCGGCCAGCGGCCGGTTGCCTTCGCTGTGGTGCTCGAGTTCCGCCGGCTCGGCATCAAGCTGCTCCATCGGGTCAACCGTGGGCCGGTGCTGCTGGATGCCGCACCAAGCGATGAGCTGGTGCTCGGTGTCTATCGCGCCCTGCGCCGGACTGTCGGGCGGCTTTGGACCACACCCCTGCTGATCGCTCCGGCTCTCGAAAAGACCGAACGTAGTGTCGCACTGCTGCGCGAGGCGGGCTACATCCGTCGTGAGGCCGACTCCTGGCGCTCGGGCCGGATCGACCTTCGGCCGGACGAACACCAGATCTGGATGGGCTTCGCCTCGACCTTTCGCAATCGGCTCCGCAAAGCCGAAAGGGCTGGTGCCGAACTCCGTATCGCGGACGATGCGGCGACCTATCAATGGATGATTGCTCGCCACGTCGAGAACATGCGCGACAAGCAGTTCAGGGCGGCCGGTCCCGACTTGCTGAACGCCCTGCGGGAAGCCGAGCCAGGCAACATGCTGGTGTTCCAGCTTCTGCACGGGGGCGCCGCGGTCGCCGCCATGTCGGTGCTGCGCTTCGGCCGCACCGCCGAGTACCATGTCGGCTGGTTCGGACCGGAAGGGCGCAGCATCAACGCCGGCAACCTCCTGATGTGGAGCGCCGTGCGCGAGATGAAGCGCCGTGGCGTCACGAGTTTCGACCTCGGCGGACTCCGGATCGGCGACGGGTACACCCAGTTCAAGAGAACGATGAGGCCGGTTGAGTATGAGCTCGCCGGCGAGTGGATCAGCATTTGAGGTGGTTGCAATGGGCATGATGGACGTGGCGCGCGGCGCCTATGCGCGGGCTCCCCGGTTCGTGCGCCAGTCTCTGGCGCCGCTGGTCTCGCTGGTGCCGACGGGCATGAAGTTCGGCGGTACCTACCGTATGTGGCGCGAGCGTATCGCCTCCAGCGCCAACGACCCCGCCTACGCAAATGCGGGGCACCTCAAGGCGCTGCGCGACCTGTTGCGCAAGGCGCATGACAACAGTCCGTTCTACCGTGATTTCCTCGACCGGCACCTGGGCGTAGGCTTCGACTACGACAGCGCGCTGCCTAAGGACCTGCTTCGCCTGCCTATCCTCAAGAAGACCGATCTCGAGGCGGCGGGCGACGCCGTACTGACCGTACCGCGCTCGAGCGTCGACCGTGCCGACACCAGCGGCTCCAATGCCGAGCGGCCCTTCGGCTTCTATCTCGACCGCGACCGCAGCCCGCGCGAGATGGCCTATGTCCACGACAGCTGGAGCCGCGCCGGATTCACCGAGCGCGACAGCAAGATCGTGCTGCGCGGTGTGGGCCTCGATCGCCGCGGCCGCATCAGCTCGGAGTGGGAACCCGCGCTGCGCGAACTGCGCCTCTCGGTGTTCCCGATGCACCGGGCCGACGTTGCCCGCTACGCCGACCTGATCGATCGGTACGGTGTCCGCTACCTCTACGGCTACCCGTCCGCGATCGAACTGATGGGGCGCCACATGGTCGCGCTGAAGCGGCAGTTCAAGCGGCCGCTCAAGGGCATCCTGCCAATTTCGGAGCCGCTGCTGCAACACCAGCGCGACACCATCGAAGCGGCATTCGGCCCGACGCCGATCGCCAATTTCTACGGCCTCAGCGAGAAGGTGCTGTTCGCCAACGAGAGCATGACGGAACCCGGACTCTACAGCTTTGAGCCGCTCTACGGGCTGGCCGAGTTGGTGGATGAGGACGACCAACCGATCACGGAGCCAGGCCGCGAGGGTCGGCTGATCGGTACCGGGTTCCTCTCCACCGGCATGCCATTCATCCGCTACGACACGCATGACAGGGCCGCTCTGGTGGAGCTGCCGACCCAAGCCAACGGCCAACGCCTGCGCGTGTCGAACATCGTTCCACGCCGGAAGCCCAACTATCTCGTCGCCTCCGACGGCGGCCGCATCGTCTCGACCGACCTGACCCCGGAGAAACCACGCTTCTTCACCGGCGTCGAGGAGTTCCAGTTCGTTCAGGAGGAGCCGGGCAAGGTGACGATACGCTACATCGCTGCCGAGGGCGGCACGGAGCAGGACGCCCTGAGGCTGGCCGCGGATCTGCACGAGCGTGTGCGCCAGCGCGTGACCTTCTCCGTCGAGCACGCGGAAACCCTCGCCGGCGGTCGCGGCGGCAAGCGCGCCTTCATCGACCAGCGTCTGGACCTGAGCAAGTACTGATCAGTCGGGCTGCAGCCCCAGCGCCCGCAGCATCTGTGTATCGGGGACCGCCGGCCCGGTCGGCAGGATCACGCTCATCCCCCACGGATTGGCGTACTCCCAGACCGACCATGGGATCCCATGCCGCTCCGCCGCGAGGCGGACCGCTTCGAGATACCGCAGGCGGTCGGGAGCGAAGGCGCCCATGCGGCCGTCATCGGACATCTCGATCACGCCGAACTCGCCCATGAACAGCCGGCTGGCCGGGATATCGTGCCGGGCAGCCCAGTCCAGCGCTTCACCGATCCGCGCGGCCACCTGGCTCTCCCCCCAGCCTTCGGTGAAATACTCGGAAATCACCGGGCCGAGCCTCAGCACGGTCCGCTCCTGTTCAGCCTCGTCGACCCCGGCGGCCGCCATGTGGGCCCGGAGCATCTCGCTCGTCGCGCCGGCAGAGCCCGAGGACGCCGGCCAGGGCAGGCTCGACGCAAAGCCACCCTCATCCTCCGGGCGCTGATGGGTGAAGACGTGCGGCTCGTACATGTGGAAGCTGAAGTAGAGGTTGGAATCGTCGAAATCCGGATCGAGATCGACCAGCCCGCTGACGTCCCCTCCGCAGGCGCCGGTGGCGACAACGGTCAGCTCGGCGCTCACCGCGCGGATGGCGGACATCGCGCTGGTCATGATCTCCTGCCACTGCCCATCGCCACGCCCCTCGCACGGATAGTGCTGCGGTTCGTTGAAGGGCTCGAACGCCACCCTGTCGGTACCGAGCGGCACCAGCATCCGGGCAACATCAGCAGTCATCGCCACGTACCGGGCGACCGAGGCGCTGTCCGCCCGCTGCTCGATGATGGCGTCGCCGCCATAGGCCGGCACCTGCGGTACGATGTGGAGGTTGAGCACCACCTTGAGCCCACTCGCCGCCACGCGGTTCACGCTCGCCGCCAGCACATCCAGCGCCTCCTGCCGCTTCTCGCCATCGGTGGCCAGAAGCGGGCCGGGATCGACCGTCAGGCGGACGAAATCGAAACCGAGCGATCTGATGCGAACGAACTCATCCCCGGCCGGCCAATCGGCGAGATCGCGATAGCGGCTGCGCCACTCGTCCACGCTCTGGTAAGGCGGCCAGCGATAGGAGCCGTCCGCGGCCAGCGGCGACCAGTTCAGCCACTCGTGCACACCGACACCCCGCTGCAGCGCCAGCGGGACAGCCGCAGCCGGCCAGGCCGCCAGCAGGAACACGGCCAGCATCACGATGCGCATGTCGACACCTCCCCCGTCTGCGACGACACTAGCTTCACTATGTTCGAACTTGAAGAACTGATGGCAAAGGAGGAGGGATACTTCCGCATACCTGAAACGCAAGTATTGCTGGGCTCGCTCGTCATCCGAGGTAGCGAACGAGGTCGTGTCGATCTGGAGGCAATGGCCGAGTCCAAGGCACCCTGCGCTGGGGAAGCGGATTGTCGGGAGTTCGCGCCTCCGCCGACGGAACTGCGGCCTCGAGAGCGGCGCGCAGCAGGCTCTCGGCCTCGGCGCTGGCGCCGCGCCGGATGAGTGCGAGCGCTTCGGCCAGCTGCGTTTCGGTCGGCATCTCGCGCGATCCCTGCCCCATTTGTCCGGCGGCAGCTATGCCTCAGGCGGGCGGCGCTGCCAACTGGGCAAAACAAAACCCCGCCGGCTTGCGCGGGCGGGGTTTGTTGTTCGGTTTCGTATGAGACCACATGCTTTTGGCAGACCTGGCAGCGACCTACTCTCCCAAGTCTTGAGACTTAGTACCATCGGCGCAAAGGGCTTTAACGGTCGAGTTCGGGATGGGATCGGGTTCTGGGGCCCCTGCAATTACCACCAGATCGGCGAAAAGCATGCGGGTGAATTCTGGTTTTCAGCCTGCCGGCGCGAGGCCTAGCA
>NZ_JAQRMY010000004.1 GCF_028613635.1 Devosia sp. ZB163 | reverse complement strand
GCCCTGACCCAAGCCGGTATCTGGCACGTCCGCACCCGACCCTATACCCCACGCACCAACGGCAAGGCCGAGCGCTTCATCCAGACCTCGCTGCGCGAGTGGGCCTATGCCAGACCCTATCCATCCTCAGCCCTGCGCAACCAGGCCATCGGCCCCTGGATCGACGCCTACAACACCACCAGGCCACACGCTGCCCTCGGTGGCATCACCCCATTCCAAAGACTGAACAACCTGCTTGGTAACGACACCTAGGCGTTCTCGAACCTCGCTCGGTGCCTCTTCTCGACGCCCTCGATATCTCGCAGGTCACGACCATCTGCGAGCGCCTTGGCGTTTTCGACCTCCATGGCCGCAAGGCCCAGATCAAGGATTTCGACGAGGCTGGCATGCTGGCCTGCGCCGACGCTGGTTTCGCATGGCTCGAGCACGGCGAGACGGGCGTGCGCGACTTCGTCACCATGGCGCACGACCGGGCGGTTCGGGACGGCTGCACCGGCATGTCCAACGGCATCTTCGGCCGCTTCCACTACTTCCTGAACGCCGAGGGCAACCTGCCGTCCTTCGAGCCGATCAGGCAGATCATCGTGGACCGCCTCAGCGAGATCGTTCCCTACGGCCCGGATGATCCTCCGCTCTTCGGGGTGCGGCCGGCGCGTCGGTATTGGCACACCCTGGTCAGCGCTGAGCGCCAGTATGGGATCGCCTACCGGACCATCAAGAACAAGGTGGAGCGGGCTGGCATCCATAGCCGTCTGAACCTCGACTTCGACAAGACCCGCTTCGCCATCGGCGTCGAGAAGCTGGATGCCTTGCTGACATCGCCGGACGGTATCCTGTCGCGCGTGGAGGTCATTGAGCGCACCGGCGCCCACGCACACGACTTCATTGCGCTTCAGGCGGCGGGTTTGCTGGTACCGGTCGAGGGCAAGGCCAGCGCCGCCAACGCCAGCTATCGGCGTGGCGATGTCGATGAGCTGGAGAAGGTACTGCTGGCGCGCGCGGTGGCGATGGAGGACGAGCGATCGGGCTGGGTGAGCGTCCACCAGGCATACCATGGCAGCTCCTGGTCTCGCGGCGAGGTGTTCGGACACATCGCTGCCGGGGCGGTCGCCACCGGATCCGTCGCGGGCCTTCGGTCGATCGCATCGCTGCGCGTCGATCTCGAGGGGCTTCGTCGATTGCACCCCCTCTTCGGTCGGAAGGTGATGTCCATGGAGGAAGCGGCGAACCTGCTGGAGGTCAGCGAGACGGTGGTGAGCAGGATGGTGAAGCTGCAATGGATCGGTGCCCACGAGGAGCGCAACGAGATCACCGGCAAGCTGAGGTTGGCGCTTCTGAAGGAGGACGTCCTGGCATTCGGCCGCACCTACATTCCGGTCTCCGAGATCTGGCGCCGGCGTGGTGGCCAGCTGTCGACGATTAATCCGCTGCTCCGCTCGCATGGCCTCGAGCCCGCATTCCCGGCTCAGAAGCTGCGCTGCACCTTCTATCTCCGGGCCGAGGTCGACCGGATATTCCCACTGCCACCGGGTGACCCGGTCAGCGACTGACCGCGCACCGCCATCGTCATTAATGCCAAAGCCCCTGCCTCCGGCGGGGGCTTTTCTTATGCCCGGCGCCTCTAGAGGCCTCGACCATCAGGAAATTCCGAATGTTCGATCGGGAAAATCCCAACGCGAAACGCCGGAAATTCCCCTTATGAATCAGTGGCCATCAGGAAAGATCATATGGTGTCGTACATGACCACTGTACTGACTTGCAGTGTGCCACAATCAATAGTTGTCATTATGGGCGCTCGCCGGAATACCGGTGAGCGCCACTGTTTTGGGGGGAGGACAGCAGCGTGACGACGATAAAGCTTAGGATTGATATCCAATCAGGAACAATCGAGCTGGAGACGGATGCAGCGAACTTCGATTCCGTAATGGATCGAACGAGCGCACTTCTCGACCAGTTCCTGCAGGTGAGTCAGACTGAAACTGAGGGTGAGCCCCCTGACGTACCACGCAGCCCTAACACTGCCGATGCAGCACCGGCGCCTGATCCGACACCGGCCACGAAACGGCGCAGAGGAAGCGGAACAGCTAAGGTTGCCGATTGGCAGATGGTTCCAGACTTGCTCAACGAGCAGCAACGCTTGGATCTAAAGACCTTCTATGCTGAGAAATCACCGCAGAACCAGAATGAGCAGGTGGCGGTGCTTTGCTTCAAAGTAAAGGAGCTAAAGGGGATCACGACATTCACCGGAAACGATGTCTATACCGCGTTCCAAGTTGTCGGAAAGCGGACGCCCGGAAATCTGACGGCAGTTTTTGGGAACATGGTGTCGGCCGGATTGGGCAGCGTCGTCGACAAGAAATTCAGCCCGAACTTCAAAACAGACGATCTTGTCAAGCATGATCTGCCTCGCAAGGCACCCACAAAGTGAGCCTAGTCGAGCGAGTTGCTACAGCCGACGAATTCCTCAAAGCTGATAAGGGCCGGCAGGCAGAGATGCTCCTCTGGGCTCTGGGCGTCCAGTCGCCAGAAAAGATGGGATTCCGAGTCGAAGAAATCGTCGAATGTTTTGTCTCGCTGCGACTTGCGAAGCCAAACTCGACTCGCATCCGAGAGCATTTCCGCAAATCACGGAATGTGCTGACAGTGTCCCCAGGCACGTCCGTAGCCGCGCGCGAACATGCGCAGCAAATGGCCGCTCTATTTCCCCCGGAGAAGATGTCGAATGACGTCTTCGACATAGAATCCGTTGCCATACCTCCCTTCGTCCCGTCCGAGAGGAGGAGCGACTTGGCGCGTATGGTGCGCACTTACGCTCAGCTGTTCTTCTTAGAGAACTCGATGCGCGGCCTTATAGAGAAGGTGCTGTCTGCGCATATCGGTCCGCAGTGGTGGGACGTTGCCAGCAACGCATCAATGAAGAAGAAACATGCCGATAGAACAACCAATGAGCAGCAACGAAAATGGGCCCCCACGCGCGCTGAGTTTGGCCCTCTCTACGCATTGGACTGGTCCGACCTAATCACGCTGATGAGAAAGTATCCGGATCAGTTCATTCCATACATATCAGATATCGACTTCCTACATCGCTACGACGACGCAGGTTCATTCCGAAATGTCGTTGCGCACAACGGCGTCCTACGAGACGACGACGATTTTGAGCGTATACGAATATACTATAGAGATTGGATAAAGCAACTATCGTAGAATAGGCATCTCTCGCATCGCCTCGCGCACGAAACTCTCCATTCCCCTTCTGACACCCAGATGGTACCTTAATACTCACGCACTGCCGATCGGACAAAATGCTTATCCCGTGGCTACGCAAGCACTTCGAAAAACTGAGAACCATGCCGGTGGCCTGGTTTGTGGCGTTTGTTGTCCTTGTGTGGCTGATAACGTTGGTCGTCGCTTGGATTTGGGGAGGCGAGTGGGGTGGTACCTTTGGAGACACGTTCGGCGCTACTAACGCCTTGTTCTCCGGCTTGGCGTTCGTGGGCCTCATCTATGCAATCCTGCTGCAGCGGCAGGAGTTGGAGCTTCAACGCAAGGAGCTTGAGGATACACGAGAGGAACTGAAGGGCAGTCGTATTGCGCAAGAAACCCAAAACTCTTTCGTCTCTAGACAGATATTTGAGGCAACGTTCTTCCAATTACTCCGGAATCTTAACGACATCATTCAGTCCATCGACCTCCGATCCAGCGGCACCGAGATCGCTGCGGGCCGGGATGCGATCAGATCGTACTACAAGCGCCTTGATCGACTGATGGTAAGGTACCGCGATAGCGGGAGCGGCTTGGTCACCAGAGACGGCGCAGCAAAGGCCTACGAGGCATTCTACGCAGAGAGTAGCCATGATCTTGGACATTACTTCAGAATGCTCTACAACGTGATCAAATTTGTTGATCAGTCCGACGTAACTGATAAGCGATTCTACGCCCAGATAGTTCGAGCGCAACTCAGTGATATCGAGGCAAACCTCCAGCTGTATAACTGCATCTCGCCGCGGGCAGCGAAAATGCGTGTGCTAGTTGAGAGGTACCACCTGTTGAAGTATGTGGACCCAAGGCAGCTTTTCGGCCCGGATCACACGACGTTCGTTGATGAGTCCGCCTACGAGGATGAACCACGGTAGGGCACTACCGTGCAGCAGGACTGCGTGAGCCCATATTCTTATCCCCGCCCCTTCACCCCGTGCCATCCTCCCCTCGTCCGCTGCACCGAAGCGAGATCATGACGAGTGGTTGGTGTGGTGGAGGTTGGGTGGGTTGGCAGTCGTGCCGGCCCAGGCCAAAGCTTGAGGGGCTGACTTGTGCCAGGCACGGGTGCAGCCGCTATCAACGCGCCCGGGTGCCTTCTTGCGGAGGCAGCCGGGGACCGGAAGCTGCCGCGCATGGGGCAGCGGGAGATGGAGTGGCGCGATCAGCCCTGGTCCGCCGCCACCGGTCTGTTCCGGCCGGGTCGCGGTGCGGCACGAGAATTGGTCCCCGGATTGCCATCACCCAGACCATGCGCCGCTTCAAGGCCATCCCTGTCCACGCGACCGAGGATGAAGCGAGGCTCACGACCAACGCCTGAGCTGCGCCGCATCGGAAGGCTGCGGGCTAGATCGACCACTCCGCTTCCCGGGCAGCGGCCTGCCCCGTTTCGAGCCACGCCGCTGCGTCGCCCGGCAGGTGCCGCATGGCCCAATCGTACTGGGCGAGCTCGCGGTCGGTCAGGACTCCGCGCCACCGACCATTCGTTCCCCTGTTGATGAATGTCGTGGGGCCGCCCCTGAAGGCGAAATGCGCGCCGGGATTGATCAGGTCACCGTCACGCCGCATCGCCGAGATGCTCGAGAGGCTGGCGATCTCCGCGTATCGGTCGGCTCCGCGCTCGAGCCCGAGAAAGCTGGCGACGCGGGCGATCTCCCGGGGCAGGTCGGCGAGGAGATCGTTGAAATGCACGAACAGGATGTTGGGCAGGTGCCGATACTCCCACCACGTACGCAGGTGATGCAGCGTCGACCAGTAGGGATAGCCCTCCGGCGGCTCCCACTCGAACTGGCTGCGCGTGATCCAGTCATGCCAGAAGCGGTGGATGTCGTCGGGCGGTGGTGGCGCCATGGCGACACCCACGTCCCTCGCCCGGTCGGACATCTTCGCCCACATCTCAGGAGTGTAGTTGGTGTGATGGTTCCACAGCGACATGAAGATGTCGCGAAGGTCGCGGCCGACATAGATGTAGCGAAGGCGGTGGTCGTATGGGAGCGCGTCGAGCGCCAGGTGCGTCTTCATCACCCTGCGGTGGGGCATCTGCTCGAGGGCGGCCAGGTCGCCGTCGACGGGCTGGAAGTTGGCGTCGATCCAGCGCCCGAACGTGCTGTGCTCGCGCTGCCTGAGATCGTTGAAGAGGAGGTGCCCGACGATGTGGATCATCCAGGTGGTCCCGGACTTGTACGGCGTCGTCACGACGATCTCGTCGCCGCGCGGCGCAAATCGCTGCCACCGGGTCGAGTCGAGGCACCAGCTGACATAGGTGCGGCTGACTACCGGCAATCCGACGGTCATGTCTGTCTCCCAGGTTGGAAGAACACTATCCCCGCCGCCCGGGCCGAACTGTCACCCGATCCGGTGACGGCTAGTCTGGCGCGGAAACGGTGAGCAACGCGCGCACCAGGGCCGTCTGGTTGCGAACGCCGGTCTTTTCGAACAGGCGCTTCAGGTGCGTGCGCGCGGTATTGAGGCTGACCTGCCCCGCCGCCGCCAGCTCGGGGAGCGCCTGCCCGTCGACGATGCCTCGCGCAATCCTCGTCTGCGCTGGCGACAGTCCATACACCGCGGCCGCCAGCGCCAGCTTGTCATCGGGGAGCCGCCGGTCGTGCACGGCCACTTCGATGACCCCTGCATCGGCCGTGACCCACCAGATCGTCGCCATCTCGCCATGCGCGGGCCGGGGCAGGATTGGCACTGCGCCCCGTTCGACCGTGAAGCCAAGGTTCAGGGTCGAGGCCCAGCGTATCGCCGCCTGCAATGCGCGGTTGGCCGCGCGGTCACGGGAATGGAGGCGACCGCCACGCAGCGTGAGCAATCGCCCGTTCGCGAGCTCCGCCGCCCCGGGCTCGTTCTTCCACAACAGCCGGCCTTCGCCGTCGAGGCGGAAGCGCGGAAAATCGGGCGCGGGCCGGTTCCGGCTGATCGCGCCGAAGAAGGCGATCTTCCATTCGCCATCGTGTTTCTCCAGCACCCGGACCTCGCGGGAGTGTCCGGCAAGACCGAAGCTCCGGTTCGCAACGGTCGGGGCCTCCTGCTCGAAGGTGAGCCAGGCCATGTTGCCCGCTATCCGGATGTTGTAGTTCTCGCGTCGCACGGTCGGACAGATACCGTCGGGCATGCTCGGGTCGGCCATCACCTGCTGGATGCGCGCCGCGATCGCGTTCCAGCCCTCCTTGACCACGAGCGTACTGGGCATCCACCAGACCCAGCGGCGCGCATACTCTTCTTGTACGTGGCAGCGGGCGAAGGCCTCGAAGTCCTTGGCCCAGATCGCGTCGTACACATCCTGCATGAGCCGGCGTATGGCGATCTCATCGTCGTCGGGCGCGGTCGGCATCGTCCTCCCCCAGTGCGGACCAAGCCTAGATCAACTTGCCAGGCGCGGCCATCACGGTTGAGAAGACACGATCAGTCCCCGACGACACGTAGCCGTCGCGGGCACCGGGCCGGGAGACACTCGGATGAGCGCTGGCGCCGGCCCCACACGCCATGCCCTGCAACAGAAGCGAGGCCGGCACCCCCCCACCCCGTGATCAGGCAGTTGACCGAAGGTCACTACACCTCCGACCTCGGAGTGGTTGGGGCGTTGGACGATCGTTAGGTACGACGCCTGGCCGCACCAGAAGGGGCTTCGTGGCGGGCTACGGCGGCGTTGCCGATTGCATTCGCGCTTTGTCTGGAGGACCATGCGAGCACACGGGACCATCTGAGCACGTGACGACAAGCCGACCGAGACCTCACATCGATCGCGCGCAGAAGCGCTCCGATTTGCTTGCCACCCCGCACCCCATCGTGCTGCTCGAGGCCTGGGCAGGGATGGGAAAGTCGGTACTACTGGCCCAGTTGGCCGAGGAACTGGGCACCTCGGTTCATTGCGGGCCCTCGGCGCCCTTGGGCGATGGCCCCGTTATTCTTTGGGACATTCCACCCGGCACTACGCCCGATCCCCTGCCCGAGATCTTCGTCTCGGGCTTGCGTCGCATCGTCATCGCCAAGCGGCCGGAAACAGTTCTGCCGGCCCTCGATCGGGCCGGCGTCTATGGCCATGTGCGCAGGCTGGGCACCGCTGAACTGCTGCTCGGCAGCGATGAGTTGCTGACGGCGATGCCGGGCCGGCTCGCAGACCGGATGTTCCAGCAGTCGCGCGGCTGGCCGATCCTTCTTGGCCAATCGGACGTTGCTGATGGTCAACTCTCGGTCTTCCTGGCGAGCGAGCTCCTGGCCCGGATGGAACCGGCCGAACTGGTCGGCCTGGAGGCCTGGCTCGATGGGCACCCCGTCGAGATGTCGAATGCCGAGCTGCTTGAACTGGTCCGCCCTGCCCTGCGCGAAGCGCTTGTAACCGTGATGGCACCCCAGCGCGAGCAACCTGAGCAGGCAGCCGAACTGGCTGTGGCATATACGAAGCTGGACCGACTGACGGACGCCATCATCACCTGGCAATCGATCGGGCGCCTCGACGAAGCATTTGACGCCTTCAGCGCCGGCGGCGGCCGCTTCTACCTCTATCGGCATGGCGCCGCCGCCTTCGATCGCGTGCTGGAGGGCTTTCCACTCGACTATGCGCTGGGCAATGACACGCTGGTGATGAGCCTTGCCATGCAGGCGCTCAAGCACGGCGAGGTTGCCCGGGCCCGCCGGTTGCTGGCCGATCGCTTTGGCAGTGGAGTGAACGAAGTCCGTCGCGTGTTTACCAGCCGCGATCTCTACAGCACTGATCTGGTCGCCTTCCGCGTCGTCATGCTGATCTACGAGGACTACCTTCTCACCGACGAACTGTTCGAGCAGGTCTTCAGCACCCTCGCCGACCTGCCGCTCGCCGACCACATCGTGCGGGGCAGCTTCTACAACTCGGTGCTGGAGTTCTACATCCGCGGGCGCCGCCTCGCCGCCGCCGAGGATGTCGCCAAGCGCGCCCTCTACCACTACGAGCAGGCCCGGGTGCCGATGCTCTCGTTCTATATCAGCCTCCACCAGGCCCTGATGCGCCTGTTGATGGGTGATGCAACCAATGCCCGACAGCACGCGGAACAGGCGGAGCGCTACCTGCACGGCGTCGAGTTCGAAAGTCCGGGCGATGAGAGACTGCTGACCCTGCTCAACGCCTGCATCGACTACGAAGGCGGCAAGCCCGAGCCACTGGCCCGCTTCCTCTCCACCGATCTCGACGATTTCGTTCACGGTGAAATCTGGCCAAGCCTGATCGAGTTCGCCTTGCACTACGGTAGCCAGGCGCTGAGCGAGCACTTCTCCACCATTGCGGCCCGCAACTTCCTCGATCGCTGGCGGGTCTACCAGATTTCGAACCGGCAGTTCGGCGTGATGATCGAACTGCGAGAGGCAGCGATCCTGCAGAATGCCAACCGCTGGCAGGAAGCGGCGGAAAAAGTCGCCGCGCTCGCCACCCGCATTACCCGTGCTTGGGTCGCAGCCGCTGGCGAGGAGCTCGAGCGGCTCAGGGATCGTGACGAGATCGTGCAGGCGATGATCTGGCTGAGGCACATTGTCTACGAACAGCCAACCCGCCCGCATCTCGAACGTCAGCTCGGCTTCATCATCGGCAACCTGAACCTGACCGGCCGGCAACGACTTTGCGCCGAGGTGTGGCTGGCCTTTGTCTACAAGCGGCAGCGCAACCTGTCGCGGGCTCGGGCGCTGCTGCAGAAGGTGTTTGAGGAGGCGGCTCGGCTCGGCGCCATCGCGCCGCTAGCCGAGGAGAGGGTGTTTCTCAGCGAACTTATCGAGCAGCAGCGCATCGGCGAGTACCTGGAGATCTCCGCCCCGGTGCGGCAGGTGCTGCGGCGCCTGCGTGATGGCGGGCTGCCGAACTCGGCGCTCGGCGCCCAGAACGGGCTCAGTCGGCGCGAGACCAAGGTTCTGATGATGATCTCGGAAGGCTCTTCCAACAAGTTCATCGCCAACGCACTCGGCCTCAGCGAGGCGACGGTGAAGTTCCACCTCTCGAACGCCTACCGAAAGCTCGGCTGCAAGCGCCGCCGCGAGGCCATCAGCGCCGCCCGGGCGCTCGGGCTGGTTAGCTAGAACCTAGACCTTTTAGTCAAAAACCTAGCCGTCATTGCGCCTTGAGCAAGGCGCTCGCTCGTTGCGAAGCTCCCCTTATCGGGCCTGCGTGACCGTGAGGTGACGCGGGACCCCCAGGGGCGCCGGCACAACCCGGCCAATCCTCGAGCGCGGGGCTAAGGCGCGCGAGGCGACAAAACGGGACAGGGAACACAACAGCATGATGATTCACAGGCTTCTTGCAGCAACTGCTCTTTCAACCGCCATGATGCTGGGCGCGATGCCCGCTATGGCGGCGACGGTGACAATGAACACCGTGCAGATCTTCGGCACGATCGACCCGGCCAAGATCTCGGATTACACCGACTATATGGCGGCGGTGAACCTCTATGACGGCCTCGTCACTGTGGACTCCGAGGGCAATATCGTGCCGGAGCTGGCGGAGAGCTGGACGGTGTCCGACGACGCCAAGGAAGTCACATACACGCTCCGCGACGACGCCAGGTTCGCCGACGGCTCGCCGGTAGAGGCCAGCGACGTCGTTTACACCGTCGAGCGCTTGCTGCGTATCAACCAGGGCCCTGCTAACCTTTTCGCCGGTGTGCTGACGCCCGGCTCGGTGACCGCAGTTGATACCAAGACCGTGAAGTTCACCCTGCAGAAGACCTTCGCGCCCTTCCTTACCACCGTGCCGGCCATCTTCATCCTCAACGAGGAACTGGTGAAGGCCAACGAGGGCTCGGACGACGGCCAGACCTGGCTCGCGACGAACGTTGCTGGTGCCGGCGCCTACAGCCTCAAGAGCTGGGATCGCGGCAGCCAGATGACCATCACCCGCAACCCCGACTACTACAAGGGTTTCGGTGCTGGCCCGATCGACGAGGTCCGCTGGATCATCACCAACGACGAGGCCACCGTGCGCTCGCTCGCCGCTTCGGGCGAGCTGACCATGTCGAGCCAGTTCCAGTCGCCCGACACCTACACCGCCCTCGAGGGCATGGGCCGCTTCGTGATCGCGAAGGAAGAGACCTCGACGGCCTTCTACCTCAAGCTCAACACCAAGGCGGCGCCGACCGATGACGTGCACATCCGCAAGGCCATCGCCCTCGCGACGGACTATGCGACGATCCGGGATGTGATCTCACCCGGCGGCGTGCTCTCGACGCCGCTGCCGAAGGCTTTCGCCGCCTTCCACGCCGACGACATCGCCGAGCCGGTCTACGATCTCGAAGCCGCCAAGGCGGAAGTCGCGCTGTCGAAGTATGCTGGCTCGCCTATCCCGATCACACTCGCCTATGTCGCGGGTACCAAGTTCGAGGAAGAGATCAGCCTGCTGATGCAGTCGAACCTCGAGCAGCTCGGCTTCGTGGTCACGCAGCAGGCCGACCCGTGGAACCGGATCACCGAGATCGCCGGCAAGGTCGAGACCACCCCCAACGTGAACCAGATCTTCTTCGGCCCGACCTACCCGTCGCCGGACTCGATGTTCTTCACCCAGTATCACTCCGAAGCGGCCGGCACCTGGGCCTCGATGGAGTGGCTGCAGGATCCGGAAGTCGACGCCATGATCGATGAGGCCCGCGGCACCGGCGACACCGCCAAGCAGGCCGAACTCTACAAGGCTCTCCAGCACAAGCTGGTCGACCTGCAGTCGGACGTGTTCCTCAACACTCAGACCGTCCAGCACGCCATGGACAAGTGCCTGACCGGCTTCAAGGCCGTTCCGATGATGTCCTTCGACTACGACTTCACCCGCTACAGCTGGACCTGCTGATAGAACGGCGCCCCTGGCTGAAGCCGGGGGCGCCATTCTCCCGCACGACGCATTCTCCTTTCACCAGGGCGGACTGCCTTTGGAATTCCTGCTTTTCCTTGTCCGGCGCATTCTGTGGTCGATCCTGGTCCTCGTTGGCCTGTCGATCGTCATCTTCGCCATTGCCCGCGTGGTGCCTGGCGATCCGGCGCGCATGGCGCTCGGACCTACCGCCACCGCTCAGCAGGTCGCCGACCTGCAGGAGAAGCTGGGGCTCAACAAGCCGATCGTCGAGCAATACGGCATGTTCATCGCCGGGCTCAGCCAGGGCGACCTCGGCCGCTCTCTGCTGACCGAACGGCCGGTGAACGACGACATCCGAGAGACCTTCGGCGCAACCTTCGAGTTGGTGCTCGCAACGATCACTCTTGCCTTCGTGTTCGGCGTTCCGCTTGGCGTCGCCGCCGCGCGATGGAAGGACAAGTGGCCGGATACGCTGGTGCGCATCCTCGCCATCTTCTCGGCAGTGACGCCGAGCTTTTTTGCCGCCCTGCTGCTGCAGATCCTCGCCGGCTACGTGCTGCATATCCTGCCGACCACAGGACGGCTGCCCCACAACATGGAATTCGTGGCAAGCGTGACCGGCTTGCTGACCGTCGACTCGCTGCTCGCCGGCCGGCTCGACGTGTTTGGCGAGGCGCTGCGCTATCTTCTGCTGCCGGCCACAGCGCTGGCGCTCGCCACGATGGGGCAGATCGCCCGCATCACCCGCTCGTCGATGATCGACGTGTCGAGCCAGGACTATATCGAGGCGAGCCGCGCCTTCGGCGTGCCGGAGCCGATCCGCGTGTTCAAGTACATGCTGCGCCCGAGCTTCGTGCCGCCGCTGACCATCCTCGGGCTCGAGTTCGCCTCGCTCATCGGCAACGCGTTCGTCGTCGAACTGGTGTTCGCCTGGCCGGGCATAGCCTCCTATGGCATCCGAACGATCCTCCAGAAGGACCTGAACGCCGTCATGGGCGTGGTGATGGTTTCGGGCGTGTTCTTCGTGCTCGTCAATCTCGTCATCGACGTCCTTGTCGGGTTCGTCGATCCCCGCGTCCGCATTCGTGGGAGCCGCTGATGGCCAGCGAAACCATCTCCACCACCCCGCCGCGCCGGCTCTCGAACGCCTACCAGAACTGGTATCGCTTCTCGCGCAATCCGACCGCGGTGATTGGCGCGGCCATCGTCATCCTCGCCATACTCGCCGCGATCCTCGCGCCGTGGATCACGCCGCATCCCGACCACGTCGGCGCGGTGGTGAACTTCCGTGCCCGCCACCTGCCCCCCTCGGCTGAGTACTGGTTCGGCACCGACAACGTCGGACGTGACATCTTCACCCGCGTGATCTTCGGGCTGCGCATCTCGTTGCTCCTGGCATTGGTGGTGCTCGGGATCGCCATCCCGGTCGGCACCACGCTGGGCCTCCTCGCCGGCTACTTCGGCGGCTGGGTCGAGATCGTCATCATGCGTCTGACCGACATCGCGCTTGCCATCCCCCCACTGGTGATGGCGCTGGCAGTGGCGGCGGTGCTTTCACCCGACCTGATCAACTCGATGCTGGCCATTGCGGCGCTCTGGTGGACCTGGCACACGCGCCTCATCTACTCGATTACCCGGCAACTGCGGACTCAGGAGTTTGTCGAGGCTGCCGAGACACTGGGCGCCAGCAAGTTCCACATCCTGTTCCGCGAGATCCTGCCCAACTGCGTCTCGGCGCTGGCGGTGAAGACCTCACTCGATGCGGGCTTCGTCATTCTTGTGGGCGCTTCGCTGAGCTTTCTCGGACTGGGCATCCAGCCTCCGACCCCAGACCTGGGCACCATGGTCGCCTCGGGTTCGGCCTTCCTGCCGGACTACTGGTGGGAGTCAGTGCTGCCAGGGGCCGCGATCCTCATCGTCGCCCTCGGCTTCAACCTGCTCGGCGACGGCCTCCGCGACCTGTTCGACGTACAGGAGGTGCGCTGATGTCCGACGCCCTTCTCGCCGTCCGTAACCTCAGTGTCCAGTTCACCACCTACGGCCAGACCAACCAGGTGCTGAAGGGCGTGTCGCTCGACGTGCCGGCTCGTTCGCAGATCGCGCTCGTCGGCGAGAGCGGATCGGGCAAGACCGTGACCATGCGGGCCATCATGGGCCTGTTGCGCACGCCGCCCGCGAAGGTCACCAGCGGCGAAATCTTCTATGACGGCCACGACCTCCTCACCATGCCGACCAAGGAGCGGCTGAAGCTCCGCGGCACCGCGATGTCGATGGTGTTCCAGGACCCGATGAGTTCGCTCAACCCGGTCTTCACCATCGCCGACCAGATGGGCACGATCCTGAAATACGCCGACCGTCGCCTCGGCCGTAGTCGCGGCAACAGGGAGCGGATGGCGCGCGTGCATGAAGTGCTCGGCCAGGTGCGGATGCGCGACCCCGAGCGGGTGTCGCGGTCCTACCCGATAATGCTGTCGGGCGGTATGCGTCAGCGCGTGCTGATCGCCATGGCGCTCCTGAGCGAGCCGAAGCTCCTGATCGCCGACGAGCCCGGCACCGCGCTCGACGTCACGACCCAGGCGCAGATCCTGAAGCTGCTGAAGGATCTGGTCGAGGAGCGTGGCCTCGCTCTCCTGATGATCACCCACAACCTTGGCGTCGTGCGCGAGACCTCGAACTACGTCTACGTGATGAACAAGGGCGTGGTGGTCGAGCATCGGCCAACCGCCGATCTCTTCGAAGCGCCGCGCGACGACTACACCCGGGCGCTGATCGCCGCGGTGCCCCGGCTGACCGGCGGCACGAGTTTCGGCAAGGCGGGGGCAGCCGCATGACGAACATGCTGGAAATCGCCGGACTGACGAAGCTGTTCCCGGTCCGAAACCGCTTTGGCCGGAAGACCGGCGACGTACGCGCCGTCGACGACGTTTCGTTCTCGATCGAAAAGGGCAAGGTCTACGGACTTGCCGGCGAAAGCGGTTCAGGCAAATCGACCATCGCCCGCATGATCATGGGACTCGCCAAGCCGACAAGCGGCGACATCCTGCTGAGCGGCCACAGCATCACCGGCGAGACCGGCACCCGTGCCTATGGGCGCAAGGTGCAGATGGTGTTCCAGAATCCCGGTTCGTCGCTCAATCCGCGTCGCACCGTCGGCCAGTCGATTGCCGTGCCGCTTGCCGCGCATGGGACACCGCTCGGTGAGCACAAGCGGCGGATCGCCGAACTGCTCGAGATGGTGCAACTGCCGACCGACTTCGCCCTGCGTTATCCGCACGAGCTGTCGGGGGGCCAGAAGCAGCGTGTCGCCATCGCCCGCGCTCTGGCCGTGGCCCCGCAACTGCTGATCCTCGATGAGCCGACTTCGGCGCTCGACGTCTCGGTGCAGGCCCGCGTCATGGACCTGCTGGTCGATCTCGGCCAGCAGCTCGGGCTCACCTACCTGTTCATCTCGCACGACCTCAGTCTGATGCGGAACTTCGCCGACACGGTCGGCGTGCTCTACCTCGGCAAGATCGTCGAAACCGGTCCCACTGCTTCCGTCTTCGAGGCGCCGCAGCACGACTACACCCGACTCCTCCTTGCCTCGGTGCCGGTCATCTCGGCCGAGGAAGAGGCCATGCGGCCCAAGATCCCGCTGATCGACGGGGAAATCCCGACCGCAGAACAACTCATCGCGCTCCGGGACGGAGCGACACCAGTCTCCCAAAGGACAGAAACATGATCAGAATTGGCATCGACGTGGGCGGCACCAACACCGACGCTGTCGTCATGGACGGCGCGACCGTCATCGCCGGCGTCAAGGCAGCCACCACCGGCGACGTGATGACCGGTGTCGTGAGCGCCCTCAGGGCCGTGCTCGAAGCTTCGAAGATGGACGCCTCGGCCATCGACGTGGTGATGATCGGCACCACCCACTTCACCAATGCCGTGGTGCAGCGCCGGGACCTCGCCAAGACTGCCGCGGTGCGGCTGGGCCTCCCCGCGACCGCCTCCCTGCCCCCGATGGTCGACTGGCCCGAAGACCTGAAGGCAGCAATTGGTGGCACCGGCTACCTCGCCCATGGAGGCAACGAGTTCGATGGGCGGGTCATCTCGCCGATCGACGAGCAGGAACTGCTTGGCATCGCCGAGGACATCAAGGCCAAGGGCATCAACACCATTGCCATTACCTCGGTGTTCTCGCCTGTGACCGGTGACTTCGAGAAGCAGGCCGGCGAAATCCTCGCCAAGGCCCTGCCCGGCGTGCACATCACGCTCTCGAGCGATATCGGCCGCATTGGTCTGCTCGAGCGCGAGAATGCGGCGATCATGAACGCCTGCCTGCGCGACCTGTCGAAGCACGTGATCGAAGCCTTCCGCAAGGCCATTGCCGAGACCGGCATCCGTGGCCGCTTTTACCTCACCCAGAACGACGGCACCCTGATGGATGCCGAGTTCGCCGAGAAGTTCCCGGTGCTGACCTTTGCCTCGGGCCCGACCAACTCGATGCGCGGCGCGGCGTTCCTCTCGGGCGTCGCCGATGCCATCGTCGTCGATATCGGCGGCACCACCTCCGACGTGGGCTCGCTGCACAAGGGTTTTCCACGCCAAGCCACCGTGGCCGTGGAAGTGGGCGGCGTGCGAACCAACTTCCGTATGCCTGACGTCTTCTCTATCGGGCTCGGGGGTGGTTCGCACGTCGTCGAAACCGGCAGCGCCATCAAGGTCGGCCCGACCTCGGTCGGCTACCGCATCGTTACCGAAGCGCTGATCTTCGGTGGCAAGACGCTCACCACCTCCGACGTCGTCGTGGCCTCGGGCCGATACGAGCTCGGCGACAAGTCCAAGGTCGCGCACCTGACGCCCGACTTGATCGCCCGTACGCAGGAGCGCATCCAGTCGATGCTCGAGGACTGCGTCGAGCGCTCGCGCCTCTCGCCCGAACCGCTGCCGGTGATCGTCGTGGGCGGCGGCTCGATCCTCGTCGATGGCCCGATCGGCGGGCTCGAAGTGATCAAGCCGAACCACTTCGCCGTAGCCAACGCCGTCGGCGCGGCCATTGCCCAGGTTTCGGGCGAGGTCGACCGCGTCTACGCCCTGGCCGAGATCGGCCGTGACCAGGCGCTGGCCGATGCCAAGGAACGCGCCACCGAAGCGGCGGTCACCGCCGGAGCGCTCCGCTCCTCAATCGAGATCGTCGATGTTGAGGACGTGCCGCTGGCCTACCTGCCCGGCAACGCCACCCGTGTCCGCGTGAAGGCCGTCGGTGAACTGCATGTCGGATAAGGGTTACCTCCTCAAGGAGGACGACCTCCACCCGCTCTCGATCGGCGCCGCTTTGCTCGGCACCGGCGGCGGCGGCAATCCCTATGTCGGCATGCTTCGAGCCCGCGAACTGATCCGTAAGGGTGCGGAAGTCCGCGTCCTGCCGCTCGATGCACTGCCCGACGACGCCTGGGTCGGCGAAGTCGGCGGCATCGGCGCGCCCGTGGTGGGCGTCGAAAAGATCGAGGAAGGCGGCGAGTGCTACCGCGCCATGCGCGCCGTGGAAGAGACCGCCGGCGTAAAGATCTCCGCCACCATCTCGGCCGAGATCGGCGGCTCCAACGCGCTCGAGCCCGTGATCGCCGCGGCTTATGCCGGCCTGCCGGTGATCGACGGCGACGGGATGGGCAGAGCCTTCCCCGAAGTGCAGATGACCACGTTCTTCATCTATGGCGCAAAGGCGGCTCCCGCTGCCATCGCTGACGAGAAAGGCAATGTCGTCGTCTTCAAGGACGTGATCGACATGTTCTGGCTCGAGACCTTTGCCCGCGGAGTCTCGGTGAACATGGGGGCGGCCGCCGGCCTTGCCATCGCCCCGATGTCGATGGAGTTCGTCCGCCGCACCGCAGTGCCCGGCACGGTGACGCAGGCACTCCAGATCGGCCAGACCGTGCTCGATGCCCGCCAGAAACGACAAAACGTAGTGGAGCGCGTTGTCGCCTCTACCGGCGGCAAGCTGTTCTTCACCGGCAAGGTCACCGACGTCCGCCGCGAACTGGTTGGTGGCTTCGCCCGCGGCCACGCTCACATTACCGGCGTCGGCGACTGGGCGGGCTCCGAGGCACGTATTGCGATCCAGAACGAGAACCTTGTGCTCTGGGTCGACGACGTGCCGGTGATCATGGTGCCTGACCTGATCATCAATCTCGAGCTCGATACCGGCGAGCCGATCACCACCGAAGTGCTGCGCTACGGCCAGCGCATCGCCGTGATCGGACTGCCTGTGCATGACCTGATGAAGACCCCCAGGGCACTGGAGATCGTCGGCCCGCAGGCCTTCGGTTACCCCGAGCTCACCTTCAACCCGCTGCAGCCTCAAGCCGTCTTGGCCTGAGGCGAAAGGAACCCAGAATGAAGTTTCTTCGCACCATCCATGCCGAGGATATGGAAGACATCGCCACCGGCGGCGCCATTCTCGGCACCGGCGGCGGCGGTGACCCCTACGTCGGCAAGCTGATGGCCCAGCAGGCCATCAAGCAGTTCGGACCGGTGAACCTCGTCGATATCGATGAACTGCCCGACGACGCACTGGTGGTTCCAGTGTGCATGATGGGCGCCCCCACCGTGATGACCGAGAAGCTGCCGCAGGGCGAGGAGCTGATCAACGCCTTCCGCGCGCTCGAGCAGTTGCTCGGCCGCAAGATCGACGCCGTCCTTTGCGGCGAGGCTGGCGGTGTCAATTCGACCACTCCGTTCGTAGTGGCTGCCATGGCCGGCCTGCCGCTCGTCGATGGCGATGGCATGGGTCGCGCCTACCCCGAACTGCAGATGGTGACCTTCACCATGCATGGCGTCTCCGCCACTCCAATGGTGCTCTGCGACGACAAGGGCAATTCACTGGTCCTCGAGACGGTCAGCAATGCCTGGACCGAGCGCCTCGCCCGGGCCGCCACCGTGGAAATGGGCGGCTCGGCTCTGCTCGCCTTCTATTCGATGTCGGGCGCCGTGGCAAAGAAGGCGATCGTACGTGGGACGTTGACCCTTTGCTCCGAACTCGGCCGCACCCTGCGCGAGGCCAAGGCCGGACACGTGGATCCGGTCAACGCCATCGTCGAAAAGCTGGAAGCCGAGGTGATCTTCCACGGCCGCATCAAGGACATCGAACGGCGCACGGTTGGCGGCTTCGCACGCGGTACCGCCCGCTTCGAGGGCGTCGAGGAATGGAAGGGGCATAGCTTCAGGCTCGATTTCCAGAATGAGTTCCTGATGGCCGAGCGCGATGGCGAAATCCTCGTCACGACACCCGACCTGATCACGGTGCTCGATGCGGAGTCCGGCCTGCCTGTCACTGCCGACGCGCTACGCTACGGCCTCCGCCTCAAGGCGCTGGCCATGCCATCCAATCCGCAGTGGCTGACGCCGGCCGGCATCGAACTCGTCGGTCCACGGTATTTCGGCTACGACACGGACTATCGGCAGTATTTCAACAGATGAGCCGAATGCGATTGCCGGTGAGGCCATCCTCGCCGGCAATCGCCCGACCAGCGCTCCAGGAATTGCTGCTGCACCAGCACCTCGGCACCAACTCCACCGCCTTCCCGGCTCAAGATGCTCTCCCCCTCCCAGGACTGACAGACGTCAAGGTCGCGGGGCTCCGTGTCGCTATCGTGCGGCAGTCGACACGGTCAGAAAGGAGAGCCAATGACAAAGTACGCTCTATACGTTCCGCTCGAGGCCAAGCCTGGAAAGGAGCAAGAGGTCGCGGATTTTCTTACGTCGGCAGTTCCCTTGGTGAATGCCGAGCCAGGGACGAAAACTTGGTACGCGACCCAGGAGGGACCTTCCTCTTTCGCAATCTTTGACACGTTCGATGACGAGGCTGGTCGCGACGCACACCTGAACGGCAAGGTCGCGGCTGCCTTGATGGAGCGAATAAAGGCGGGGAACCTGTTTGCTAACGTGCCTGAGATTCACAAGCTCGGGATCATTGCGGACAAGTCTGCGCATTAAGGCGGGTGGGTGTTCCTCCACCGGCTATCCTGTAATTGGTCCGCGATTTCGATTGGCACGCCGGCCAGCCTGATCAATGGGCGTGTGACTGGGCCGAGGTCGCAGCGTTGGCGCTGGACAACATCAAAGCAGCCGGAGAAAGCGCACTGACGACTGCCCATCGGGCACCCCAGATTTGCGGCGATGATCCACATATGCCCATCAGGGTCAACAATACCCAACATAGCCCCAGTTCTTTCGCTGTGGCCTCTCGATTGCCATTGCGCCTCCGTCAATGCAGCGCTGAAACACACGGTGGACCGCGTCTTCGTTGGCGACTTCCAACGTGAGCCGTCTCATATGGCATTCGCCCCTTATCGCCCTTCCGGTCCGTGCCGGGGATTGTCGACCAGTGAGACTGCCGTGGGGCGAGTTTGGCAGGCCTTGCCCGACCTCGTAGTCGGCCCTGGCGGCTGCGGTTGCAACCAATCCACGTTAGCCAGCTTTTCCTGCTGCAACTGCACACTCAGAGAGGCAGAGAAATGAATGGAATTATCTATCTTGTCGGCTTGGTCGTCGTGATCCTGGCCGTCCTGTCGTTTTTCGGACTGCGGTGAGGATTGGCAATGACCATGCCCTCACAAGCAGAAGTAGTCGTGGCGCCGGTAATGACGGCTGTCGACGATCGTGGATCCTATGTCGACTGGCCGGCGGTCATTGCGGGCATCGTGATAGCCTCGGCAATCTCGATCGTGCTCTTGGGTTTCGGCTCGGCGCTGGGCCTGAGCATGGTGGACTTCCGTGCCGGCAATGACGTGAACCCGGTCTGGATCGCAATTGCGGCCGGAACCTGGCTCCTGTGGGTCCAGGTCTCGAGCTTCATGGCCGGCGCCTATGCCACAGGCCGGCTCCGCAAGCGCCACAATGACGCGACGGAGGATGAGGCCGACATTCGTGACGGTGCTCATGGCTTACTGGTCTGGGGCGGTGCGCTCGTTGTCGGCGCTATCATCGCGGCAGGCGGCATCTCAGCGGCGGCGAATGCAGTAGGCTCGGCGGCCGCGACCGTCACGAACGCCGCGGCGACTGTCGCCGACGACGCCGGCAGTACCGTGGACCCAACTGCGTACTATGCCGATTGGCTGTTCCGACCAGCTGCCCCCGCCGAAGGTGCTGCTCCCCCAGCTCCTCCCGTCGCCGACACGACGACGGCAAGGGCCGAAGCCGGACGCATCCTCGCCCAGAGCGCCATCAGCGGCACACTGAGCGACGCAGATCGTGCGCATCTTGGCCAGTTGGTGGCGGTCAATTCGGGGATGCCTGCGGACCAGGCCACGGCCCGGGTCGACGAGGTGATGACGGCGGTCGATCAGGCCAAGGCGCAGGCAAGTGCTGCGGCGGAGACGGCACGCAAGACAGCCGTGCTGGTGGCTTTCCTGACGGCCGCCTCTTTCCTCGTTAGTGCCGTCGCCGCCTTCTGGGCCGCCCAGAAGGGTGGCGACCACCGGGACAAGGCTACCGTCTTCCCCGGCCTGTTTCGGCGCTTCTAGAAGGAGGATGGGATGTTCAGAGCACTGGGACTTTGGATTCTCGGCGTGCCCATCTGGTTGATCATAATCATCCTTTTGTTCATCCGATGAGTCAGCCAGTGGCGGGCTACGGCCCGCCACTTTGACCAGGACATCGATGCGACCGAACGCCTCCGCGGTCTTTCTATGATCGACCGGCCGCCGGGGAGCAGTAGGCATCGCCTGCCGGCGCCTTCGATGCCCCGTTTGGCGTCTTGGGCACCCTCGTGCTCGTTCAGGTACGAGATGGCCACGTCCGCACCCTCTCGCGCTGAGGCCAGGGCAACCGCTCGGCCGATGCCGGAATCACCACCGGTGATCAGCGTCTTCTTGCCCCCAACCGCCGCGAGCCCCGGTAGCTAGCCTCGCCGTAGTCGGGCACCGGGTCCATTCTGCTGCTGAACTTGGGATAGGGCTGTTGCTGTTGTTCGACCGTTACATCTCGTTCCAGTCGGTTGGAACTTATCCTCCATCACTAGATTGATGACTCGCTGCGGATTGGCCGCGACCTCAAAAAGGAGACGAACGATGGCGGGTGAAAAGACCCTCGACGACCTCTTCCTCGATACCCTGAAGGACATCTACTTTGCCGAAAAGCAGATCGTGAAAGCTCTGCCGAAGATGGCAAAGGCAGCGCAGGGGCCGGACCTCAAGGCAGGTTTCGAAGAGCACCTCCGGCAGACCGAGGGACACATCGATCGGCTTGAGCAGGTATTCGAGCTCATCGACAAGCCGGCACGCGGCAAGACCTGTGAAGCCATCCTCGGCATCATCGAGGAGGGCAAGAGCATCATGGAAGATTTCAAGGATACGCCGGCCCTCGACGCCGGATTGATCTCTGCCGCGCAGGCTGTCGAGCACTACGAGATTGCCCGCTACGGCACGCTCAAGACCTGGGCTCAGCAACTCGGCCTGAAGGACGCGGTGTCGCTGCTTGACGCCACGCTCAAGGAAGAAGAGGCGACCGATCGGAAGCTCTCCCAGGTCGCAATGAGTGGGGCCAACCTCAAGGCAGCGTAGGTAAGCTGGAGAGGCGGCGCCCTTGGCGCCGCCTTACAAGGTGAGGCAAAACCCGCAAGGCTGGAACTGAGATGCTGAAGTTCATCACTATCGGATACGGCGGTCAGCAGGGCTATGACCAAACCGACGAGGCAGTGCGGAACACAGCGCACGCCCACGATGCGGCCATGCAACAGGCTGGCGCTGTCATGGGCGTTGCCGGAGCCCCAGTTCAGGTGCGCAACCCTGATGCACACGGTGTTGTGACATCGCCCGGGCCGTATCTCAGGGCCGACCTGCCGATTGCCGGCTTCGGCTTGATCGAGGCAGACAGTCTCGAAGAGGCTGTGGAGATGGCGTCGAAATCACCATGCGCCGTCGCACATGGTGTGATCGAGGTCTGGCCGCTGCAGGTCAGCGTATAGGCCGGTTGCGCGGGTGCGGGGTCGGGGATGATCGAGCCACAGTATCACTCCATAGGGATCTCCGGAGGTTCCGAACTGGCCTTCCAGGTTGCCGGCCGTCGCCCACGCTTCTATCGTGGACCCTCGCGTTCGAACTCGGCCCAACCGCGCAGCGCGAACCGATCATCGGCATCGACCGGCTCTGTAGAAGCAGTGGGGCCTTGATCACCCTTCCTCTTTAAGCGCGTCAACTTTGCCTTCCAGGCGGCACGACGCCTGTTTTCCGCGGCTTTCTCAGCGTCCTCTGCACGCCAGGCATCAATGGTGTCCCGGTCCAGCAGATCCTCGACCTGGCGAGGATCGAACACGTGGAACGTGATCTTCTTGACCCGCCCGCGCAGCTTGACCGTGCGCGTGCCGATGCTTGGTAGACGACCATCCTTGAGCCATCGATGACGTTCCGTGGTCGAAATCCCCAGAATATCTTCTATCTCCCGTGGGATCACCGGCAGATCCTCGATACTTTCCAAGGCCTTCGAGACAATCGAGGATGCCCGCAGGAACTCATCGTCGGCGCCTTTTGGCATTCGTAGTCTCAGCTCGCCGGCCGAAACCGTCAGCGCCTTCCGCACTGCAGTGGGGAGACGGGCTCGGACTTCAAGATAGATGCCCTTGGACCGCACCGACGACCCAAGCCTGGCCGCGTAAGGGAGCTGCCAGACCCGGATCAAATCCGATGTGGAATGCAAGTTTGACGTCATGCCCTCGAGATAAGTGGTGACCGGGGACGTCGCAACCGGCGAGCGGATGGGACAGGAGCTCGGCTGCCATTTCGTTGGCCGTCGCGGGAAACTGGAAAAACCGCGACGTTCTCCGTACCACCACGTCCAGTTGACGCGCTCGCCGGCCTGCTGACTGAACTTCCGTGGCATCGAATGGTTTCGTGCGAACACCTTCCTCCGCCATAGCAACTTCACGTGGGCCACCCCGTTGTGCCAGCAAACGGAGGTTTCTATGCGCACGAGGCGAATGCACGAAGTATCCGGCCATGCCACTTGGGTCGTCGTGCTCGAGACAGGTGACGAGGCGATGGCGTGTCTGAAGCGCTTCGCTATCGAAGAGGGGTTGGACTCGACCAGCCTTACCGCGATCGGCGCCTTCGAACGCGCGACGCTGGCCTACTTCGATTGGGAGCGGAAAGAATACCTGCCCATTCCGGTCGACGAGCAGGTGGAGGTTGCCTCTCTCACGGGCGACATCGTGCTCGGCCCAGACGGAACTCCGGTTGTGCATGTCCATGCAGTGCTGGGTCGGCGAGATGGCAGCGCCCTTGCCGGCCACCTTGACAGTGGCTTCGTCCGGCCGACCCTCGAACTGGTGCTTACCGAGACACCTGGAGCTCTGCGAAAGCAGATGGACGAGGCCAGCGGTCTTCCACTCATTCGTCCATAGGCAGCGATGGCGATGCGCTTGGCGCAACCCAAGTGGGACTTGGGAAGCAGGGGTGTGGAGCCCTGCTTCCGTGACCACCACCAGTTGGTGTGACCTCTTGCAATCAGGCGTCGTTTGCGGCCGGCACCGGATACGGTGTTTCGACCAATTTGGGCACCAGGCGGTGGTGCGTCGCCTGCTCGTAGTCGTAGGCGAAGGCGAGCAGTTCGGCTTCGCTCCACATCTTGCCCACGAAGATCAGCGCGAAGGGCGCACCGTTCGTGTACTGCCCGGCGGGCACGGTGACGCCTGGCAGGCCGGCGATGTTGATCTCCGATACGGTGGTCGCCAGATACTCCGCCTTCTCGAACACGCCCGGGAGCGGGCCCTCCGACTGCGGGAACACCAGGCCATCGAGCTGGTTGTCGGCCATCACCTTGTTGAACAGCTTCAGGTAGGCCATGCGCGCCGCGTAGAACTCGCTCAGGTCCGGCGGCAGCGTCGGATCCTCCAGCGATTTCTGCACCACCGGGCTGCCTTCGGTCAGCTTGGCGAAAGTGCCCTCGGTGCCGAACGGATCCGACGGCAGCATCGCGGCCAGAGCCTTGAACGAGGTAGCCGCAACCCCCGGTCCCATCCGGCGCAGGAAGTTCTCGAAATCGTGGATGATCGACTCGAGCCCGCGCGCGTCGAACCCGGCTGCCCCCTTTGCCAACGAGGCAAACGCCGTGCCCGCGAACGGGTCATCGACCAGCACCGCCCCTCGTGCCTTCACTTCGTCGATCGCTGCGGCATAGAGCCTGGCCGTCTCCTCGGCCACCGGCTTGGTACGCCAGCCGGGGCCGTAGAGACCGAGCCGCTTGCCCTTGAGCGCCGTGTCCGACAGCAGCGACGTGTAGCCGCCTTCCGGCACATTGCCGATCGCCGCGACCGTCTTGGGGTCGGCAGGCGTGTAGCCGGCGAGCACGTCCATCAGCAGCGCCGCATCCTTCACGGTACGCGCATGCGGACCGACCACGTCGCGGGTCGAGCCGGCGAGCGGGGCAACACCCGTATTGGGGATCAGCGCGAAAGTCGGCTTCACCGAGACGAGGCTCTGTGCCGCGCCGGGGTTCTGGATCGAGCCGCCGGTTTCCTCGGCAAGGCCGACCACCGCGAAGCTGGCGGAGATCGCCGTGCCGGTGCCGCTCGAGCTCGCGCCCGGGGCGATGTCGCGGTTCACCGCATTGTAGGTCGGGCCGTCCCAGCTGGTGTTGGCACGAGCGCCGTCGTAGCTGAAGGCCGGGATGTTGGTCTTGCCCAGGATCACCGCGCCGGCGGCCTTCAGCCGTGCGACAACCGGAGCATCGACGCCGGGCATCAGGTCGAACCCGCCGGCGAGGCTCGAAAGCGGTGCCCAGCCGCCGGTCGATGGCAGGCCGACCATGTCCATGGCCTCCTTCACCACCACCGGCACGCCATCGAGCGGACCGAGCGACTTACCGGCCGCGCGGCGGGCGTCCGCAGCGCGCGCATCGGCCAGCGGATCGGGGGCCATGAAGGTGAAGGCGTTGTAATACGGCTCGTATTTCTCGATGCGGGCGAGGTGCGCGGCCGTGAGCTGCTCGGATGTATAGGTGCCGCCCGCGAAGGCCGCCTGCACATCGGCGATGGTGAGTTCTGCGACGTCGATTTCGACAGCCGTATCAACGGCCTGAGCGAGGGCATTCATGCTGACACTCCGGAACGGATGGGAGGAGACTGGCCCGCAAACCGGGGCCGGTCGGACCACTGAAGGTCAGGCCGCGGCCTTGACCGAGGACTTCTCGATCAGGTCGAGCAGGTACGGGGTGTCCATCACGTCGGCGAAGATCGTGTACATGGAGATGAGCGTACCCAGGTGCTCTTCGTCCGACAGCGTCGCGTTGGCGTCGGACATGAAGATCACCTTGTAGCCCATCTGCAGCGCGTCGCGGGCCGTGCTCTCGCAGCAGCAATTGGTCAGCGTTCCGGTAATGATCAGCGTATCGATGCCCTTGGCCTTGAGCTGGGCATCCATGTCGCAGGTCTCGGGGATCAGCGCCGAAAAGCGGGTCTTGTCGACGATGAGGTCCCCTGCCTTGATCTCCATGCGCGGGTCCATCTCCCAGTCCGGCATGCCGGGGGCCATCTTCTCTTGCCCGGCCTTCTGGTCGGCGCCGAGCGTTTCGACCCAATAGGCCCACGAGTGCTTCTCGGACGGATCGTAGGTGTAGCGGGTGAACACGTTGAGCCCGCCGGCCTTGCGGACTGCTTCCGAGATCGTGTTCATCGTGCCGTAGATCTCGCGCGTCATCGGCACCTCGATCGGGGCGCCCTCGGCGACGAAGCCGACCTGCATGTCCACGCACACATGCGCCACCTTGCTCATGTCGAGCGAGGAATAGATGTGGTCCGAACCGCCGCGCACCTTGCGCATGCGCTCGACGATATGGGCGGGAAGCGTGACATTATGCATCTGAGTATCCTCTCGTGATGGTGCTTCAGGAAAGCTCGGGGTGCCGGGCATGCCAGCTGGTGACGGACTGGTAGGCGTGGCCCGCCGTGAACAGCAGCGCCTCGTCGAGCCCGTTGCCGACGAGCTGAAAGCCCATCGGCACGCCCCGCGCATCGGCGCCGCCGGAAAGCGAAAGGGTCGGCTGGCCGGTCATGTCGAACACGGCGGTGAAGCGGGTCAGCCCGTCGAACTCCTCCGCCGTCATCGAGCGCGCGAACATGCTCGCCTCCGGTGCGCGGTAGGGAATGGCAGGCACCAGCAGCAGGTCGCAACCGAGCATGGTCTTGGCCACTGCCCCGTTGATCTTCAGGCGATACTGCATGGCCTCGGCCAGCTGCTTGGCGCTGGCCCCGTGGCCGATCTCGAGCAGCGCCGTCAGCACGGGGCCGTACTCGTCCTTGCGGGTCGGGTAGGTCTCGCCATGCGCTGCTGCGCATTCGGCGGCACAGATCGTCGTCCAGTGCGCGCCCATCTCGTCCATCGACGGGAAGGTGACGGGTACGATGCGCGCTCCGAGCGCTTCGAAGGCGGCGATGGCTTCCCACATCATCGCGGCGACTTCCTCCGAGGCCGTCGTGAAGATGTAGTTCTCGTCGATACCGACCCTGAGGCCGGCAACCGAACCGCCCAGCGCCGCGAGGTAGTTCGGCACCGGTGCGTTGAGCGTCGTCGTATCGCGCGCGTCATGCCCGGCGATGGCGCCCAGCATTGCGGCGGCGTCAGCCACCGTGCGGGTCATTGGCCCGACATGGTCGAGCGAGTCTGCCAGAGCCCAGACGCCGGCTCTGCTGACCCGGCCCCAGCTCGGCTTCACGCCGGTGAGCCCGCAGGCGGTCGACGGCAATCGGATCGAGCCACCGGTGTCCGAGCCCAGCGAACCGTAGCAAAGGCCCGCGGCGGTCGCGACGCCCGACCCCGACGAGGATGCGCCGGTCCACACGTCATCGGCCCAGGGGCTCACCGGGGTCTTCATTCTTGGGTGGTGGCCGGCCCAGGCGCCCTCGGTCATCGAGAGCTTGCCCAGGATCACCGCCCCAGCGCTCTCGAGCCGGTCGACCACCGTGGCGTTGCTGGCGGCCATGTGGTCGCGATGGATGAAGGTGCCCGCGCTCGTCGGCGCGAAGGTCGTGTCGCACAGATCCTTCACCGCCACCGGCACGCCGTGCAGTGGCCCGCGCCAGATCCCCTGCCCCAGCTCGGACTCGGCCTTGCGGGCACTGGCCAACGCGTGCTCGGCGGTGACGGTCGTGTAGCTCTTCAGCTGTCCATCGATCCCACCGATCCGGTCGAGCAGCGCGCGCGTGACCTCGACGGGACTGACGACGCCCGTCCGGATCAGTTCGGAGACCGCCGTCAGGCTCAAGTAATGCAGGTCCTCACCGGCCGTGAGCGCATGCGGCGCCTTGGCATCCATGGCAGAGTCTCCAATTTAATATCATTCCTGATAGTCAAATATGAAAATATCAACATTGCAAGTGGAGTCTCGCGTCGTGCAGTGCCTGCTTTTTGTGCAACTCATACATTCGGTCAAAAAAGCATCATTCGTTTGACATCCCGGCTTGGAGCGTACAGGGTACCCCGTCGCCGCGGCCCTCAGGATCGTTCGAGTGGCAAGTTTCGTGGACTGCTTGCGGAGGGGTGCATGAAAGTTGGGATGCTGCATTCGAGAAGTGGCGTTGCGGGCATGTGGGCCCCGGCGCTGGATGCTGCCGTCACCCTCGGCGCCGCCGAAATCAACAACCAGGGCGGCATTCTCGGCGAGGAGCTGGAGGTCGTGTTCGGTGATTGCGGCTTCACCGCCGGCGAGGCGATCGCCGCCGTTGACCAACTGATCGACATGGACGAAGTCGCGGTCATCGTCGGCGCGCATACGTCGGATCTGCGCGAAGCCATCAGCAGCCATGTCGGCGGCCGCCTGCCCTACATCTACACCTCGCAATACGAGGGCATCGCGGTCGGCCCCTCCACAGTTGCGATCGGCTCGAGCGACATCGAGCTGCTCGGCCCCGCCCTCGACTGGCTGAAGACCACCAAGCATGCCGACCGGTATTTTTTCGTCGGCAACGACTACATCTGGCCGCGAACGACCCTGGGTACGGCCGGTCGCGTGCTGAAGGCACAGAACTCTCAGTTGGTCGGCACCGCCATGGTCCCCACCCGGCCGCAGGATTTTTCCGGCCTCATCCGCACCATTGCCAGGTCAGGCGCGCAGGTGGTGGTGATGGCGCTGGTCGGCCAGTGTGCTGTCGAGTTCAACCGGGCCTTCGCCGCTGCCGGCCTTGACCAGAAGATCCTGCGCTTCGGCCTCATTGTCGACGAGACGGTGATCTGCGGGATCGGGCCCGAAGCGACGACCAACCTCTTCACCGCCGCGAGCTATTTCGCCGGGCAGCACTCGCGCTCCAACGACTCGTTTCTCGAGCGCTACCACGATGCCTTCGGCGCCTATGCCCCGCCGGTATCGGCGGCAAGCGCAAGCACCTATGACGGGCTGCATGTGCTCACCCGGATGGTCCGCAACCTGGGCACGTTCGATCCGCATGTTCTGGCGCGCGAACTCAACCGCCCGAATTCGCGCAACTTCGCCCGCCACATGGTGGCCGACCGCTCCATCGGCATTCGGCCGACCGTGTACCTCGGCGAGGCGGAGGGCGTCACCCTCCAGGTCGTCGCCGAGTTGCAGCACTGACATGGTCGCCACACCCTCAATTTAGTTTCATTCGCAATATTGTCAGACTGAAGTCACGGTGCTAAGCACACGCCAACGATGGCGTGCGGCCATTACGCACACCTGACTCAGCGCAACTCACGCTTACCCCTGTCCAAAGGTCGGAACGCGAGTAGCGCACATCACGTTACTTGAACATTCGACTATTGAAATTCCGGGAGGATGGGTTGGCACAGATGCGGATGAAGGATCAGCTGGCCTACATGATCGCCAGCATCAACCGGCAGCTCGAGGCTGAGCTCGAGGAGCGGCTGCGTCCCGGCGGTGTGCCGATCGAGCAGTACCGTATCCTCGAAGTGCTCGACGCCAGCGAACCTGCGGCAATGGGCGAGATCGCCACGCAGTCGCTGATCGAAGCGCCCACGCTCACCAAGATCATCGACAAGATGGTGGCGGAGGGCCTCGTTTACCGCGCCCCCGATCCCAACGACCGCCGCCGCGTCCTCATCCTCACCGCCCCCGGCGGCAAGGCCCTGTTCAAGCGCCTCCGCGGCGTCTCCAGCGCCCAGGAACAGCGCATCGTCGACCTGCTCGAAGGCGACAAGGCCGCCAAGCTGCGGGATCTGCTCAAAGAGCTGATCCAGTAGGCACGGTTCCCTCTCAGGACGCGCCGGCCTCCGTGATCCTCCCCCGCTTCGCAGGGGAGGCGCCCCACCACCCTGTACCAAGAAACACCCGACCTCGCGATCGGGTGCCAGTGTTCGCCGCCGAGACCTGCGCGGCAGTCACAAACCTGCCTCAGAACCCGGGCGGACGGCGCGTGTGCCAGTCGGTGGCCATCTGGTAGGCATGCGCTACCTTCAGCAGCAAGGCTTCCGAGCCATGCTTGCCGGCGAGCTGCATGGCAACCGGGCGGCCATCCTCGGTGTAGCCCACGGGCAGCGTCACCGTCGGGGTGCCCGTCGCGTTGAACGGCGAGGTGAACTTGCCGATATTGTCAAAGCTTTCGGCCACCAGCGCCCGCATCTCGCTCCAGGTCGGCGTCCCCTTGGGAAACACCGGCATGATGAAGACGTCGATGTCGTCGAACATGCGCATCACGGCGCCGCGGAACTTGTAGCGCTCGATGATCGCCTGTCCCATCGCCACCGGGTCGGACGTCCGGCCCTGCTCGATCATCGACTTGATCATCGGACCATATTCGTCGGCGCGGCTGGGATAGGTCGCGACGTGGTGCGCCGCCGTCTCCGCCATGGTGGCAGCCATGTTCATCTTGAGCAGGGCCGACTGGTCGGGGAAGGACACCGGCGTTGTCAGCGCGCCGAGTTCCACCAGCACGGCGACGGCTTCTTTGATGAAGCCCATCGTCACCGGATCCGCATCGGCATAGTCCCAGTCGAGACCGATCTTGATACCGCGCGCGCCGTAGACGCCTTCGAGCTCCCCCAGATAATCCGGCACGGGCGTCGACAGTGACGTCGAGTCCTTCGGGTCCCATCCCGCCAGCGTCTGCAGCATGGCCGCGGCATCGGCCGCTGAGCGCGCCATAGGACCGAGATGGTCGAAGGTCGCGGCCAGATCAAAGATGCCATGCCGTGAAATCCGGCCCCAGGTCGGCTTCACGCCGGTCAGGCCGTTGGCCGCTGAGGGAAAGCGGATCGACCCGCCCGTATCCGAGCCGATCGTCGCGTAGGCAAGGCCCGCCGCTGCCGCAACGCCCGACCCCGAGGACGAAACGCCGGTCCAAAGATCCTTCTTCCACGGGTTCACCGGCTCGGGAAATTCCGGATGGTGCTCGAGCGTCGCGCCTTCCGTCATGTGCAGCTTGCCGAGCAGCACCGATCCGGCATCACGCAGCTTGGTCACCACGGTCGCATCGTAATCCGGCTTGAAGTCGCGGTAGATTGTCATGCCGCCGGTGGTGGTGATGCCCTTGGTATAGCAGAGGTCCTTCACCGCGATCGGGATGCCGTGCATCACGCCGCGATAGATCCCCTTCATGATCTCGAGTTCGGCCTTCTTGGCCTGCTCCATTGCGACGTCGGCCGTCACCGTGGTGTAGCTTTTCAGCCCCTGGTCGTGGTCCTCGATGCGCGACAGGATCGCCTCGGTCACTTCGACCGGCGAGATGTCGCGGCTCTCGATATACTTGGCCACCGTGGTCAGCGGCTGGAAATGGATGTCGTCCAAGGCCATTGCGGGCTCCTCTGGTTTCGTCAGGAAAGGGTCGGGCGACGCAGGTGCCAGTCGGTCGCCTGCTGGTAGGCATGGGCGGCCTTGAAAAGGGTCGGCTCGCTCAGGTGCGTGCCGATCAGCTGCATCGCGAGCGGCAGGCCGATCTGGTTGGTGCCGACCGGGAACGTGATCGTCGGGACACCGGCCATGTTGTAGACGCCGCCGAAGCGGCCGAAGAGCGGGAGGCGCTCGAACAGCTTGTCGAGCTCGTCATACTTCATCCCCACCCAGGGCATGATCGGCGCCGGGATCACATCGACCTGCTCGAAGATCTCGGCCAGTTCGCCCTTGAACCGGTCCTTGATGATGTAGGCCGCCGCGACATCCACCGCGCGATAGGTGAAGCCGCGCTCGATCACCTCGGCCAGCTTGCCGAACCCCTCCGGGTTCGCCCTGTAATGCGCCTCGTGATAGCGGGCGCACTCGGTCTCCATGATGATCCGCTGCGACTTCACGACATCGGCCATGTCAGGGAGCTTGACGGGCACGATGCGTGCGCCGATCTCCTCGAACACCGCCAGCGCATCCTTGATGCTGCCGACGAGTTCCGGATCGACGTCCGCGCTCAGATAGTCCCAGTCGAGGCCGATCTTGAGGTCACGCGCACCCCACACCCCTTCCAGCCCCTCGAGATAACCCGGCACCGGCGTCGGCAGGCTGGTCGGATCGTTGACGTCATGCCCGGCGATCACGTCGAACACCGCCGCGGCGTCCGCAGCCGAACGGCACATCGGCCCCACGGAGTCGAGCGTGTCGGCCAGCGTGAAGACACCGTAGCGGCTCACCCGCCCCCAGGTCGGCTTCAGGCCGGTCAGCCCGTTCGTCGCCGATGGAAAGCGGATCGAGCCGCCCGTGTCGGAGCCGAGCGAGGCAAAGCACAGCCCAGCCGCGGTGGCGACGCCAGAGCCCGAAGATGAACCGCCCGGCCAGTAGCCCGCGACATAGGGATGCCGCGGCGGCGCACCGAAATGCGGATGATGCTCGGCCAGCGCCCCCTCGTGCAGCGCCAGCCGCCCGAGAATGATTGCGCCTGCCGCGACCAGCCGGTCGACGACCGTCGCCGAGTAGTCCGCGGTGAAATCCTTGTAGGCGAGCGAGCCGAACGTCGCCGGCACGCCCTTGGTGAAGAACAGGTCCTTGATGGCGATCGGCACACCGTGCAGCGGTCCGCGATAGCGGCCCGACCGGATCTCGCTCTCGGCCTGCCGCGCCTGCGCCAGCGCCGTTTCGCCGGTGACGCTGAGATAGGAGTGGAGTTCGGCATCTACCGCAGCGATGCGCGCCAGCATCGTTTCGGTCAGCGTCACCGGTGACAGCGCTCCGGATTTGATGCCGGCTGCGACATCGGTCAACGCCATGAAGGGAATGTCGCTGGTATCGAGCATATCGAGAACTCTCGGTTGTAGGTCTTCAGTTGATCGAAGTCGGGCGCTTGAGGTGCCAGTCGGTCGCCTGCTGGTAGGCATGCGCGGTCTTGAGCAGCCCGGCCTCGCTCAGATGCGGGCCGATGAGCTGCATGCCGATCGGCATGCCGACCTTGGCGAGGCCGACGGGGAAGGTGATCGAGGGGCTGCCCGACACGTTGTAGGGCGAGGTGAAGCCCAGGAAGTTCACCAGGTCAGCGAGATGGGAATCCATCTGGTCGTAGCGCGCGCCGACAAACGGAGATACCGGTGAGGCGATGGCATCGATGCCCTCGAACACCCGCAGCAGCTCGCCCTTGAACCGGTCGCGCGTGATGTAGGCCCTGGCCAGCGTCTGTGCGTCGTAGCTCCTGCCGCGCTCCATCGCCTTGGCGAGCTGCGACCCGAACTTGCCCGGATCGGCCTCGTAGACCGGCCGGTGGAAGTTGAAGCTTTCGGTGTCGGTGATCACCATCTGCGCTTCAGTCGCCGCCCGCCGGTCGGGCACGCGGATCGGCACGATCGTCGCGCCCAGGTCACGGAACATCTCGATTGCGGCGCGGATTGCGGCCACCGTCTCGGGATCGACGCCGTTTTCGAGATAGCCCTCGTCCACGCCGATCCGCACGCCGCGCGCCCCGAGGATGCCGTCGAGCGCCGCAAGATAGTCCTGCACCGGCGCCATCACCGCCGTCGGATCCTGCGGGTCAGGCCCGGCGAAAGCTGCCAGCATCGCTGCTGCATCGGCCGCGTCGCGCGCCATCGGCCCGATCGTGTCGAGCGAGTCCGCCAGCGGGAACACGCCATAGCGGCTGGTCCGCCCCCAAGTGACCTTGAGCCCCGTCACCCCGTTCGCCGCGGAGGGGAAGCGGATCGAACCGCCCGTGTCCGTGCCCAGCGAGGCAAAGCAGAGCCCCGCCGCCGTCGCCGCCCCCGAACCCGAGGACGAACCGCCCGGCCAGTAGTCGGCATTCCAGGGGTTGAGGCACTTGTCGAGCGCCGGATGGTGCTCGCCGAACGCCCCCTCGTGCAAGTGCAGCCGTCCGAGGATGACGGCACCCGCCATCTTCAGCCGGTGGACGATCGTCGCGTCCTGGTTCGAGATGAAATCCTTGTAGGCTACCGAGCCGAACGTGGACGGCACACCCTTGGTCCAGAACAGGTCCTTGATGGCGATCGGCACGCCATGCAGCGGCCCGCGATGCCGGCCGGCGGCAATCTCGCTCTCCGCGATGTTGGCATCATCAAGGGCGCTCTGCCCCGTCACCGACAGGTAGGAGTGAAGCTTGGTATCCACCGCGCCGATCCGGTCGAGCATCATTTCCGTCAGCTCTACAGGCGACAGCGCGCGCGAGGCGATCAGCCCCGTGACCTCGAGCAGAGAGGCGTAGTGGAGGTCGGCGGTCTGGGACATCGGCGTGGCCTTGGGGTCATAGGGGGAAAGCGCGGGGCGAGTTCGGCGCCACCGCGTCCCTTCGTATACATGCCTTCCTAATACTTGAAAACGATAATATCAAAAGGAGAAATAATAGCCACCTTGCCCGTTTGTTAGGCGACAGCGCGCTTCCGACGCGGCGTTAGCCCGCCACCTATGTCATGGCTGCGGCGTATTCGGATTCTGCATGGCTGCCATCCACACCGCCAAGATGCTTGGTTTTTCTACTATTTGCGCCGCAGCGATCCTCGGTCGCGCCCTCCCCGGCAAGCGCTGGCACACCCCTTGCAGCGTCCTTTGTGTAGCGCCTGACCAAAGGCGCGTCCGCATGCAGGAAGGATGCATCATGAAGTCACTCAAACTGCGAGGCGTGCTAGCGGCAGCAGCCCTGGCCCTCACGGCCGGCGCGGCAAGCTCCGTCTTCGCCCAGGAATCGGTGCTGCGCGTCGCCATGACCGCCGCCGATATCCCCGATTGGACCGGCGCACCGGACCAGGGCTACGAAGGCATGCGCTTTGCCGGCTACACCATGTACGACGCGCTGGGCCTGTGGGACCTGTCGAGCTCGGACAAGGCCGCCGACGTCGTCCCGGGCCTCGCCACCAGTTGGGAAGTCGATCCCACCAACAACCTGCTCTGGACGTATCACCTGCGCGAGGGCGTGAAGTTCCACGACGGTTGCCCCTGGAACGCGGACTCCGCGATCTGGAACTTCGCCCGTGTGATGGACACGTCGGCGCCGCAGTTCAACGCGCGCCATGCCACCCAGCAGGGCTCGGGCGTCGTCAACGTCGCCAGCGTCGAGAAGGTCGACGACCTGACCATCAAGATCACCACCAAGGTCCCGGCATCGCTCCTGCCCTACGACCTGGCCATGTTCCTGATGATTTCGAACTGCGGCGTCGAGGCCGTCGGCAACGACTACGCCAAGTTCGGCGAAAAGCCGGCCGGCACCGGCCCGTACAAGTTCGATCGCCTCGTTCCGCGCGAGCGCCTCGAGCTGGTGAAGAACGCCGAATACTGGAACCCGGACCGCGTTCCCAAGCAGGATCGCGTCATCCTCCTGCCCATGCCCGAGGCCTCGACCCGCGCTGCCGCGCTGATGTCGGGTCAGGTCGATTTCGTCGAGGCACCCTCGCCCGACACCATCCCGGTACTCGAGGGCGCCGGCATGCAGATCATCACCGTCCCCTATCCGCATAACTGGAACTACCTGCTCAAGGTCGACAGCGGCCCGTTCTCCGATGTCCGCGTCCGCAAGGCCGCCAACATGGCCATCAACCGGCAGGACATGGTCGACATGCTCCAGGGCGTGGCCACCGCCGGCTACAATACCCTGATCGAGAGCCAGGCCTGGTACGGCACGCCGCCCGTCTACGAATACGACGAGGCCGGCGCGCGTGCGCTGCTCGAGGAAGCCGGTTGCATGCCCTGCAAGGTCAAGATCGGCATCTCCACCTCCGGCTCGGGCCAGATGCAGCCGCTGCCGATGAACGAGCTGGTCAAGGAACAGCTCGACGCCGCCGGCTTCGAAGTCGAACTGGTCCCAATGGACTGGAACGCCCTGATCGGCGTGTTCTTCCAGGGCGCCACCGCCTCGGGCTTTGACGGCATCAACTTCTCCATGGCTCCGATCGATGCCAGCCAGGGCATCATCAAGAAGTGGATGACCGAGTATGCGGCTCCGGCCTGCTGCAACTGGGGCACCTATTCCAACCCCAAGGTCGACGAGCTGGGCGCTGCTGCCCTCGCCGAGTTCGACCAGGCCAAGCGCGACGCGCTGCTGACCGAGATGAACAACACCGTCATGGCCGACGCACCGGAGCTGTTCATCGTGCACGACCTCAACCCCCGTGCCCTGTCACCCAAGCTCACCGGCTTCGTGCAGGCCCAGAGCTGGTTCCAGGACCTGACCCCCATCGTGGTCAATCCCTGATCCAAACCGATCCCCGCGGGCGCCACGCGCGCCCGCGGCCTCTTGTCCACCAGCCAACTGCGGGTAGCCCTAGATGTGGATGTATGCCCTTCGCCGCCTGATCCTGACGATCCCGATCCTCCTGGGCGTCACCATCATCTGCTTCGCCCTGGTCCAGATCGCGCCCGGTGACCCGATCACCAGCCTCGTCCGGCCGGATACGCCACCCGAACAGATCGCCATGCTGCGCGCCTATTACGGCCTCGATCAGCCGGTGGTGGTCCAGTACTTCATGTGGCTGTGGCGTGTGCTCCAGGGCAATTTCGGCACCTCGATCGCCAACAACGCCCCGGTAGCGGCAGAGGTGATGCGTGCCTTCGCCAACACCATCGTCATCGCGCTGATTTCGGTCGTTCTTGCCTTCATCGTCTCGCTGATCCTGGGCACCATCGCCGCGCTGAGGCAGGGCGGCATCGTCGATCGCCTCGTCACTGCGCTCGCCGTGTTCGGCATCTCGGTGCCCACCTTCTGGTTGGCCGTGGTCCTCGTCATCTTCTTCGCGGTGAACCTCAACTGGCTGCCGGCTACCGGAATGGGCTCGGGCGGCTCGGACACCTTCAACTATTTCGACTGGAACGACTTCAAGTTCGCGGTGATGCCCATCATCGCCCTGGCACTCCCGCCGCTCGCCATCATGACGCGCACCACCCGCGCTTCGATAAGCGAAATCCTCAACCAGGACTTCATCCAGACGCTGCGCGCCAAGGGCCTCAGCGAGTTCGCAATCATCACCCACGCCATCCGCAACATCATGCCCTCGGCGGTTGCGATGCTCGGCCTGCAGCTCGGCTACTTGATCGGCGGCTCGGTGCTGGTCGAAACGGTCTTCACCTGGCCGGGCACCGGCGCGCTGCTCAACAAGGCGATCCTCACCCGCGACATCCCGCTGCTGCAGGGCACCATCCTCGTCCTCGCCGGCGCCTTCGTTCTCATCAACCTCGTCGTCGATCTCGCCCAGTCGCTGGTCGATCCGCGCATCAAACGCACCTGAGGCAACCATGACCGACATTCCCGCCGGCAGCTTTCCCACGGACAAGACCCAGGCCGCTCCCGCCACCAAGGTCCGCGGCTACTGGGGCAGCGTCTGGAACCGCCTCCGCTACGACTACGTGACCTTGTTCTGCCTCGGCCTCATCACCGTAATCGTCCTCCTCGCGGTCTTTGCCCCATGGCTCTCGCCCATGGATCCCGAGAGGTCCTCGATGGCAAACCGCCTGCGCCCCATCGGCCACGCCAAGTTCACACTCGGTACCGACGAGCAGGGTCGCGACATGCTTTCCCGCCTGCTCTGGGGCGGCCGCGTCTCGCTGCTGATGGGCATCGTCCCGGTGATCTTCGCCACGCTGATCGGCGGCACCTTCGGAATCATCGCCGGCTACTACGGCGGCAAGGTCAACATGGTGATCATGCGCACCATGGACGTGTTCTTCGCCTTCCCGTCCGTGCTGCTCGCCGTCGCCATCGCCGGTAGCCTCGGCGGCGGCATCGGCAACCAGATGATCACGCTGACCGTAGTCCTGATCCCGCCGATCTGCCGTGTGGCCGAAACTGCCACGGCCCAGGTGCGCTCGCTCGATTTCGTCGACGCAGCCCGCGCCAGCGGCGCCTCGACCTATTCGATCCTCACCAACCACGTCCTTATCAACGTGCTGTCGCCGGTGCTCGTCTACTCGTCGACGCTGGTGTCGATCTCGATCATCCTTGCGTCCGGCCTCTCCTTCCTCGGCCTCGGCGTATCCCCGCCGACCGCCGACTGGGGCCTGATGCTCTCCACCCTCCGCCAGTCGATCTACGTGCAGCCGCTGGTCGCGGCCCTCCCGGGGCTCTGCATCCTCGTCACCTCGATCGCCTTCAACCTCGTCTCCGATGGTCTGCGCCAGGCCATGGACGTCAAAGCGTAACGGGAGACCTGCACCATGACAGACGTGATCGAAACCGCCCCGACCTCTCCGGATCCGCGTGACCGTGGCGGTCCGGCCCAGCCGATGCTGATCGTCGAGAACATCAAGAAGTACTTCCCGATCCGTGCCGGCCTGCTCAACAAGAAGGTCGCCGAGGTGAAGGCCGTCGACGACATCTCGTTCTACGTGCTGAAGGGCGAAACGCTCGGCATCGTGGGCGAAAGCGGCTGCGGCAAGTCCACCCTGGCGCGCCTCTTGATGTACCTCATCGAGAAGGATGAGGGGCACCTCGTTCTCGACGGCGACCCGGTCGGCGAAAAGACCGGCACCTCGCTCGACGGCCTCCGCCGTTCGCTGCAGATGGTGTTCCAGGACAGCTATTCGTCGCTAAACCCGCGCCTTCCGATCGAGGCTTCGATCGCCTACGGCCCCAAGGTCCAGGGCACCAGGGAAAAGGCGGCCAAGGAACAGGCTCGGGCGCTGCTCGAGAAGGTCGGCCTCAAGGCCGAGCGCTTCGGCCAGCGCTATCCGCACGAGCTTTCCGGTGGCCAGAAGCAGCGCGTCAACATCGCCCGCGCGCTGGCGCTGGACCCACGCCTGCTCATCCTCGACGAGGCCGTGTCGGCCCTCGACAAGTCGGTCGAAGCGCAGGTGCTGAACCTGCTCGGCGACCTCAAGGAGCAACTCAACCTCACCTACATCTTCATCTCGCACGACCTGCACGTGGTGAAATACATCTCGGACCGCGTGCTGGTGATGTATCTCGGCCAGGTCGTTGAGATCGGGCCTGTCGACGACATCTACAGCAACCCCATGCATCCCTACACGGCGGCGCTGCTGGCCTGCCAGCTTAGCATGGATCCGGACGAGCGGGTCGAGTCCGCGCCGCTCGCTGGTGATCCGCCCAATCCGGTGAACCCGCCCTCGGGCTGCCGCTTCCACACCCGCTGTCCCTATGTCGAGGACGTGTGCATGTCGAAGATGCCGTCCCTCGGCGACACGTTGCGCGCCGACCCAGGCGAGCACCTGGCCGCCTGCCACATGGTCCATGCCGGCTCCGGCCACTCCAAGGCACCCAATCCCGACAGCCGGCCACTCCCGCTCTGGCAAGGAGAGACGAGATGAACGAGATGCGCTCCCCCGACCTGTCCCAGGTCGAAGCCCAGAACGAAAAGCCCGACGCCTACGTGAAGGTGAAGGACCTGCAGGTCCGCTTCGTCTCCCGCGAAGCCACGGTGAAGGCGGTCAACGGCGTCTCCTTCGAGCTGAAGAAAGGCGAAGTGCTCTGCGTCATCGGTGAATCCGGCTCGGGCAAGTCGGTGATGATGCGCTCGCTGATGCAGCTCCATCCCAAAAAGCGTACCCGCATCACCGGCGAGATGAAGATCGGCGAGCACGACATCATGACCGCCACCGACAAGCAGATGTCGGAACTGCGCGGCTCGACCGTCTCGATGATCTTCCAGGAGCCGATGACCGCGCTCGACCCGCTGTACACCATCGGCGACCAGATCGCCGAAACGGTGATGCGACATGAAAAGGTCGACCGCGACGCCGGCTGGAAGCGCGCCCTCGAGCTGCTCGAACTGGTCCGTGTCCCCTCGCCCGAGCGGCGGCTGAAGGCCTACCCGCACGAGCTCTCGGGCGGACTGCGTCAGCGCGCGATGATCGCGGTCGCGCTGAGCTGCCGTCCCTCGCTCCTCCTCGCGGACGAGCCCACCACCGCCCTCGATGCATCGGTGCAGATCCAGGTCCTCGTCCTGCTCCGCAAGCTGCAGCGCGAGATGGGCATGTCGATGATCTTCGTCACCCACGATCTCGGCGTCGCCGCCCAAATCGCAGACAAGGTCGCCGTCATGTATGCCGGCCGCATCATCGAATATGGCAACGCCCGCGACGTGCTGATGCATCCCGAGCATCCCTACACCCGGGCCATGCTGTCCTCGACCATCAAGGACCAGAAAAAGGGCGCCCAGCTCGAGACCATCGCCGGCACCCCGCCGGACCTGCGCGCCCTGCCCGACGGCTGCAGCTTCGCGCCACGCTGCAGGTATGCCGGCCCCGACTGTTTCGAAACCATGCCCGACGAGGTCACCGACGGCCGCGGCCACATGGCCCGCTGCGCCAAGGTCAACGTCGTTCGCGGCCTCCTCGCCTTCGAGCCCGGCATCCCGGCCGCTCCCGCCCTCGCCTGATTGAGACCAACATGGCCGAACACCACCTCCTCCCAAGCGTAGAGACTTGCCACTGGGGCTATTTCGACGCCACGCAGAAGCCGGCGCTCGTCGTCAGGAGCGGCGACACTGTCACCATCGACACCGTCACCGGCACGCCGAACGTCGTGCCGGACCGCGACAAGTTCCACGTCCCGCCCGCGCTCGACGACATCTTCGCCGGCCTCAAACCCGAGGGCCCGCACATCCTCACCGGCCCGGTCTATGTCGAAGGCGCCAAGCCCGGCAACGTGCTGGAAGTCCGCATCAAGGACGTCTCGGTCATCCAGGACTGGGGCTTCAACATCATCGTCCCCAAGCTCGGCACCCTGCCGCACGACTATGACGAGATGGTCTACAACAACATCCCGATCGACCTGGAAAAGCAGGTCGGGATCTTGCCCTGGGGCCTCGAGCTGCCCCTGAGGCCCTTCTTCGGCGTCATGGGCCTCGCGCCGCCCAAGGGCTGGAACCGCATTTCCTCGATTGCCCCGCAGTCGATGTGCGGCAACCTCGACAACAAGGAGTTGACCGCTGGCTCCACCCTCTACATCCCCGTCTTCACCGAAGGCGGCCTGTTCAGCTGCGGCGACGGCCACGGCTGCCAGGGCGACGGCGAGGTGAACGTCACCGCCATCGAGACGGCTTTGCGCGGCACGTTCGAGTTCATCGTCCGCGACGACCTCACCTTCACCTGGCCGCGCGCCGAGACCGCCACCCACCACATCACGATGGGCATGGACCCCGATCTCGACCAGTGCGCCATCACTGCCCTGCGCGAGATGATCGCGCTGCTGGGCGAGAAATCCGGCCTCTCGCATGCCGACGCCTACATGCTCTGCAGCCTCGCCGGCGACCTCCACATCACCCAGACCGTCAACGGCAACAAGGGTGTGCACATGATGATGGACAAGAAGAACTTCGCGAAATGACCAAGATCCGTATCGCCCACATGGCCGGTCCCACGGCCACCATCCAGAACACCCCGCCCCTCGTCACCTCGAACAAGGCCCGCGCCAAAGCCGGCCTGCCACCGATCCCCGGTGGTTTCGACCCGCTCCGCGCCCAGCGCCTCGCCGCGCCGGTGAAGGTCTATGTCGAGCAGTTCTCGGCTCACCCGCTCGAAGCCGACAGCGCCGAGCTCTACGCCGCGCCGGATGGATACCTCACCGCCGATGGCAGCCTCTCGAAGACCCAGACCGCCGACACCGACAAGCCGGTCTACGAGATCGAACTGAAGCCTGAGGACGGCCTCTATCCCCTGCCCTACATGGCCCTGCAGGCCGACGGCTCAGCCTGGGAAGAGGAAGCCACCTACTTCGGCAGCCCCAAGTCCCGCCAGGGCTTCTTCCCCGATGGCTCGCGCAGCTTCGAGGAGATCGACCGCCTGTCGATCGATGCCAATGGCAAGGTGAACCAGATCAGCGGCCGCGCCGAGGTCGACTTCTACCGCGTCGCCCCGCCCGGCGGCTTCACCAAGGGCCTCGCCAACGACAAGCGCGCCGATATCGGCGACGGCGACACGCCCGTCGAGGCCATGGGCCACCAGTTCTTCGCCTACAAGCCATGGCACCTGGCGAAATCACCGCCGCGCCCCGTGCTCGCCAAGATCACCAACGATGTCCAGGCGATCATGTCCTCAGGCGAGTATGACGGCGCCATCTGGACGCAAGGCTCCCCCCAGATCGAGGAAACGGCCTACTGGTTCAACCTCCTGATCGACACCGACAAACCCATTGCCTGCAACGCCGCCCAGCGCCCGCAGGGCCAGATCTCCAACGACGGCCCGGCCAACATCGTCGATAGCGTTACCTATATCGAGAGCGGCATCTGGAAGGACGGCAAGGGCGGCAATCGCGCCGGCACCGTCGTCATCCAGGAGCAGCAGTTCTTCGCCGCCCGCGAAGTGGCCAAGGTCGATGCCCGCCCCGGCGGCTACGTTGCCACCGGCGGCCATGGCGGCATCCTCGGGCAGGTCACGCATATGGGCGCGCCGTACATGATGTACGTGCCGGCCTACAAGCACACCTCCGCTTCGGATGTGAACATCACCAGGCTCCCCAACTCCGTCACCGGCACCAGGCTCGTCGACGGCAAGGCCACCACCTGGACCGTGCCGATCAAGAACGGCGTGGGCAAGCTGCTCGCCGATGCCGTCCCGTCGGTCTCGATCCTCAAGGAAGGCGGCTACTTCGCCGATACCTTCGGCGATGATCCGGAAGCCGAGGGCGACCTCGATTTCATGATCAAGCACAAGCTGAGCGGCAAGCGCCTCGGCGGCTTCGTCATCGAAGGCCTCGTCCCGTACGGCAACATCACTTCGGAAGTTCGGGCCCATATGCTTCGGCGGGCCAGTTTCATGGGCCTGCCGGTCGTCCGTGTCGGCCGAGGCTATCCCGAGGGCTTTGCGGATCCCGAGCCCTACACCATCGCCGGCAGCAACCTCACCTCCACCAAGGCGCGCCTGCTGCTCATGGCCTGCCTGATGAAGTTCGGCGCCCTGCCCGTCGCGGCCGATCCCGTCAACCCCACGGCAGCCGAGTTCGACGCGCTCAAGGCCGCCCTGGCCAAGTACCAGGCCGTGTTCCACACGCACTGACGGAGACGATCATGCTGCGGCTACACGGCATCATCGGCACGGCCGCGGATGCAGCCTATGCCGGCCTCATCCACGAACTCGAGCACAAGGACGGGATAGAACTGCTGTTCGTTCCGCCCTCCGATGCCGGCCGCAAGCGTTTCCGCCTCACCACCGATCGCGGCACCGACTGCGCCGTCAGCCTCGACCGCGACGAGGACCTCGTCGATGGCGCCGTCCTCTTCCTCGATCCGGAGCGCGCTATCATTGCCCGCTTCGGCGAACAGGAAATCTGGCGCCTCAAGCCAGTCGACCAGGCCGCGTCGCTGAAGCTCGGCTGGAACGCCGGCAACCTCCACTGGCGTGTCCGCTTCGAAGGCGACGTCCTGCACGTGCTGCTCGACGCCCCGCTGCACACCTACCGCGCCCGTATTCTGCCCCTTCTGGACTCGGGCGAAGTTGAGGAACTGGCGGATGTTTGATCCAGCCGCCGCGCTCGCCCTGCTCCAGTACGGCGACAGCGCCTTCCCGGCCGGTGGCTTCGCCTTCTCCTGGGGCATCGAGGGACTTGCCGCCGACGGCATGCTCGAGACCGTCGAACATCTCGACCGGTTCATCGCCGACCATCTCGTCCACCGCTGGCAGACGATGGACCGCGTCCTCCTGCGCCGCGCCTGGTTTTCCCCGGACCTCGAAGCCGTTGCCGCCACAGACCGGCTTGCTGAAGCCTCCACCCTCGCCGCCGAGATGCGCGAAGGCTCGCATCGCGCCGGCAGGGCCCTGCTTGGCGTCGCCGTCAAGCTCGGCGGCCCGCTCGCCATCACCTATCGCCAGATGGTCTCAGCCGACCCCCGCCTCGGGCACCTACCGGTCGTCCAGGCCGTAGCCTGGCGCGATGCCGGGCTCACGCTTGAAGCGGCGGAACTCGTCTCGGGCTGGACGCTCGTCACCGGCCTCGTCTCCGCCGCTACTCGTCTGGGCATCATCGGCCATATCGAAGGCCAGCGCTCACTCGTCAATGCCCGCTCCGTGCTGTCCGAAGTCCTCGCCGAGGTCCCGGACGCCGATGCCGTTCCCTCAAGTTTCACCCCGCTGATCGACATCGCCGTCGCCCGCGGCCCGTCCCGCCACGTCCGCATGTTCGCCACCTAACCACGCGTCAGGAGTAGATAGTGAACCTCACGCCCACCGAGATGGATCGCCTGACGATCTTCACCGCCGCCGAAATGGCGCGGCGCAACCAGAAGCTCGGCATCCGCCTCAGCCATCCCGAAGCTGTGGCGCTGATCACCGACGAGGTCATGCTCGCCGCCCGCCGCGACATGCCCTATGCCGAGATTCGCGACATGGCGAGCCGGCTGCTCACCACCGACGACGTCGAGCCCGGCGTCGCCGAAATGACGCCGATGATCTACATCGAGTGCGCCTTCGCCGAGGGCACCAAGCTTCTTGTTCTGTTCGAGCCGATCGCCATCGGCAACCTGCCGCTGCTCGAGACCACCTATCCGGGCCAGGTCTTCACGCCGGAAGGCGAGATCGAGTTTTTCGAGGACGGCGAAAGCGTCACCGTCGATGTCACCAATACCGGCGACCGCGACATCCAGGTCCGCAGCCATACGCACTTCTTCGAATCCAACCGCGCCCTCGATTTCGATCGTGCCGCGACCTGGGGGTTCAAGCTCGATCGCCCGGCCGGCATGGGCGTCCGCTTCGAGCCCGGCGTGCCGCAATCGGTTCGCCTTGTCCCCATCGCCGGCAATCGCATCGTCCAGGGCCAGGCCGGCCTCGTGAATGGCCCGCTCGAAGCCGAAGGCGCCAAGGCGCGCGGTCTCGAGCTGGCCCAAGCCCGCGGTTACAAAGGAGCCTGAGCCACATGTCGAGACTATCCCGCGAGGCATACGCCCGGCTCTACGGCCCGACCAAGGGCGACCTTATCCGCCTCGGCGACACCGAACTGCTCGTCGAGATCGAGCACGACTACGCCATTTACGGCCATGAGCTGGTGCTCGGCGCCGGCAAGAACCTGCGCGACGGCGAAGGCATCGATCCCTACGCCAAGCCCAGTGACGGCATCCTCGATATCGTCATCTACGGCGCCACCATCATCGATGCCGTCACCGGCATCATCAAGGCCGACATCGGCCTGAAGGACGGGCGAATTGCCGGCATCGGCAAGGCCGGCAACCCGCACACCATGCCCGGCATCACCCCGGGCATGCTGGTGGGCTCGACCACCCAGCAGATGAGCGGCAACAACTTCATCGTCACCGCCGGCGCCATCGAAAGCCACGCCCATATCGGCTCGCCCGAGCAGTCCGAGCACGCACTCGCCGGCGGCACCACAACGCTGGTGGGCTCCGGCCCGCTCGATGTCGGCTCCGGCACCACACGCTCCTTCGGCCTGCTGCTGCAGGGCATGGAGAGCTCGCCGGTCAACTACGCCCTGTTCGGCCGCGGCAGCACCAGCCCCGAAGCCGTGGAGGAGTCCGTCGCCGCAGGTGCAGCCGCCATCAAGATCCATGAGGATTGGGGGGCCGCCCCCACCGTCATCGACGGCTCGCTGATCGCCGCAGATCGCAACGATTTCGCGGTGCACCTTCACACCGACACCATCAACGAGTTTCTTTTCGCCGAAGACACGATGGCCGCCTGCGAAGGCCGCACCATCCACATGTACCATGTCGAAGGCGCCGGCGGCGGCCACGCTCCGGACCTGCTCAAGGTCTGCTCCTACGACAACGTCATTCCGTCATCGACCAACCCCACCAACCCGTACACCCAGTACGCGATGGAGGAAGGCCTGCCCATGGCGATGATCGCGCACAACCTCAACTACAACACGCCCGAGGACCTGCTGTTCGGTGAAGCCCGCGTCCGCGAGGGCACCGTCGCCGCCGAGGATTTCCTCCACGATATGGGCGCCATCTCGATCTTCGGCACCGACACGCAGGGCATGGGCCGCCTCGCCGAAAACGTCGCCAAGTGCTGGCAGCTCGCCTCGGTGATGAAGGAGCGCATCGGCCGCCTGCCTGAGGAAACCACCGCCCGCGCCGACAACGAACGGGTGAAGCGCTATGTTGCCAAACTCACTATCAACCCCGCCATCGCCGTCGGCATCGACGACCATGTCGGCTCGATTGAGGTCGGCAAGATCGCCGACCTCGTCCTCTGGCCGCGCGCCTCCTTCGGCGTGAAGCCCTGGATCGTCATCAAGAACGGCTCCATCACCTGGCAGGCCATGGGCGACGGCAACGGCTCCCTCGGCCTCGCCGAACCGCAGGTGCAGAAGCACATGTGGGGCGGGCTCGGATTGGCAAGGCAGAAGGTGAGCTTCAACTTCATGTCCAAGCTCGCCATCGATGCCGGCGTCACCGAAACGCTCGGCCTGCAGAAGACCACATTGCCGATCAAGTCCGTGCGGCACCTGCGCAAGAAGCACATGGTCCGCAACGACCTGCTGCCCTGGATCGAGGTCGACCCGCAGACCTTCGAGGTTCGTGCCGACGGCAAGCTGCTGATGTGCGAACCGGTCAAGAAAGTCCCGCTGATGCGGAGGTACATGCTCAGATGAACCAGCTCTCCCCCACTCCCACAACCGGGTCGAAGCCCATTGCCGCCGCCCGCGTCGGCATCGGCGGGCCGGTCGGCTCGGGCAAGACCGCCATGGTCGAGCGCCTGATCCCGGCGCTCCTCAACCGCGGCATCGACATTGCGGTCATCACCAACGATCTCGTCACCGCCGAGGATGCCGAGCGCGTCCGCCGCTCCGGCTTGATCGATCCCGCCCGCGTCTCGGCCGTCGAAGCCGGCGCCTGCCCGCACACGGTCATCCGCGAGGATCCCACCCTCAACATCGAGGCCGCCGACGAGCTCGAGCGCCGCTTCCCGGGCGTCGAGCTTATCCTCCTCGAGTCCGGCGGCGATAATCTCGCCTCGACCTTTTCGCGCGATCTCACGGATTTCTGGATGTTCGTCATCGACGTGGCCGGTGGCGACGACATTCCGAGGAAGCGCGGTCCCGGCGTCATCCGCTCGGACCTCCTCGTCATCAACAAGACCGACCTCGCTCCGCATGTCGGGGTCAACCTCGAGCGCATGCACCAGGAAGCGAAGTCGGTGCGTAGCGGCCGTCCGGTGCTGCTCACCAATTGTCGCAAGGGCGAAGGCATCGAGGCCGTCGTCGATCTCATCGAACGCGAGGTCCTGTTCCGCGCGTGAAGCACGTCACCATCCCCCAAAGCGATACCGCCCAGCTAAACCTGGGCTTCGTCGCGCGCAACGGCCGGACGGTGCTGGATCGCCGGCTGTTCCGCTATCCCTATGTGCTGATGCGGACGTTCAGCCAGCCGTCATTACCCGTTCAGGAAGGGCTGGATGATGCGGCAGCAACACTGACCCATGTGGTCGTCCAGAACAGTTCAGGACCCGTTCACGACCGTGACAATCTGGCGACCAACCTGAGGCTGGGCCAGGGCACCTCCGTTCGCGTCACCTACCAGGGCGCCACCGCCGTCCACCGTGCCCGCTCCGGCAACACCAGCCGCGAGCGCCTCGCCATCGCGCTCGATAGCGGTAGCAGTCTCACCTACCTGCCCGAAGCCCGCATCCTGTTCCCCGACGCATCGCACCAGCAGACCACCAACATCGAGCTAAGTGCAGGCAGCAGCTTGCTTTTCACCGACAGCTTCACCGTCCACGACCCCGAAGGCACCACCCGCCCACTGCGCGAACTCGACAACACACTCACCATCCGGCGCGACGGCGAGATCGTCCTGCTCGACCGCCAGCATCTGGTCACGCCCGCGTTCGACCGGGGCTTTTCCGCCTTCGGCACCATCCTGCTCATCGGCCACGACGAACCAAATCTCTCCGAGATCCCCCACCTCTACGCCGCCCGCAGCCGCCTCCCTTCCAACCTCGGCTGGTCCCTCCGCCTCGCCGCCCCCGACCTCCGCCCCATCCGCACCGCGATCAACCTTGTCGCGTAACCGCCCCACGGTCGCCGAAACGCCAACTACATCACTAGAGACCACGGACTTTGACGACCGCGTAGACCAAGTCGATTCCACTGACCGTCCGCTTTGCGCCAGAAGCGGCCCCCCGCCGGTGGGATGAGCCACCCGCCTCGGGACAAAAGCTGCCCTCCTCGGCGGGCGTCGCAGATCTAGACTCGGGATAGGTCGGCGAACAGGGAATGAATATTCCCCTCCGGATCCGCAAAAAACCCCGTGAAGTGGGCCCACGCCATCTCTTTCGGTGCAGCTACGGCGGTTCCGCCATATGCGCATATGTGCGCGAACCGTGCCGCGACCTCGCCGGCGTCGGCGCACTGAAAGTTCAACTCGAAAGCCTGCCCACTAAACGGGCGTCGATAGTCCGGATGGTCGTTCGTGTGCGGTCCCATCCCTGCACGCGAAAAGATGGCAAACCGGAGCGCGTTGCCACTGAACGCCACATAGTGCGCCTGCTCGACGGTGGGCTCCATGCCGAGCGCCTCACGATAGAATTTGGCAAGGGTCGGAACGTCGTCGGCGAGCACCGTGATGCCCTCCAATACCGGCTTCATCTCGGCGCTCATGTCTTGGGCCTCGTGGGGCAGGGCTACGGTTCACCCGCTCAAACTCGGCCCGAAGGTCGATCATCACCCGGGTGGTGGTGAGCAGGCTGTGGATGTTGCATCGGCCCAAGCTACAACGCCGAGTAACGAAGACAAGAGCTCACTCACTCTTCGTGAGCGACCGTTTAGGGTAAAAAGCGGACGTTCGCCAGTGTCAGCTTGGCACCAAGAGCCGTCACTCGCATCCTGCCCTTTCATGTGATGCCACAGCCACCCACCCCCTAGGTAAGCCAGCCCTTCAACCAAGCTCAATTCTATGAAAGGCGCCAACGGTGAGCCCGGAAAAACGGCGCCGCACGCACAAAGGTGAGCATGCGGCGCCTGGGAGGCCCCGGAATCGGGACGTGGAGCCGATCCGATCAGGTCTTAGGCAGGCCCGGCGGGTTGGTGCGGGACTCTGTGAGCTGTTCGGCCTCGAGGCCCCAGCGCTTGAGCGCCTCGACATACTTGCCGCTCGTGATCAGCCCGTTGATGGCCTCGGTCAGCGCGTCGGCAAGGCCGGCGCCCTTCTTGGTCGCGACGGCGATCTCTGCCGTCAGCGGCCAGCCGCCATTCACGATGCCGACGAGCCGCGTCTTGCCGTTGACCACGGCGCGATAGGCGAGCTGCGCGTTCGGGTTGAACTCGACGTCAGCCCGGCCCGACTGCAGCGCCAACTGCGAAGCCGCCGAGTCGTCGTAGTACTGGAACTCCACCGGGGCGAGCCCAGCATCCTTGTTCTGCTTGTCCCACTCGAGCAGAATTTTTTCCTGGTTCGTACCGGCGCCCACGATCACGCGCAGGCCGGCGAGATCCTTCGGCTCCTTGATCTCCTGGATCGTGCTTTCGGTCGGCACGTAGAAGCCCAGCACGTCGAGGCGGTAGGACGAGAAGTCGAACTTCTCCTTCCGCGCTTCCGTAACCGTCACGTTGCTGATCACGGCATCGAACTTGCCGGACTCGAGCCCGAGCGGCCAATCGGGCCACGCCACGGGAACGAGCACCAGCTTCATTCCCAGAGCATCAGCGATGATCGAGGCAGTATCTTCCTCGGCGCCGACCGGTGTGCTCGAGTCCGTGGCGTAGGTCGAGAGCGGCGGGTCACCCACCGTGAGTGCCACGGTGAACGAGCCCTGAGTCACTGGCTTGAAGTCCGGCGAAATCTTGGCGATTGCCGCTTGGTTGGCCTCGGCCTTCGGGCGGGCTGCCTGCTCGGGCGTCAGGTCAAAACCGCCCTGCGCGAAGGCGAGCGTCGAAGCGGAGATCAGGAGACCGGCGGCGAGAACACCCGCGGCGGCCGTGCGGAAAAGGGTCATTTGCGACTCCTTGCTTGGTCGAATTGGGTGCGAAGAGGCTGGGCGCGTAACCCCGGTGTCCCCGGTGATGCGACGCTATGCGTCCGGCGCTTCGCACACTCGCCGGCGAATTCTGGGAATGGTTTGAGGTGCTGGCTCAGTACTTCGGCAGCCCGGGCGGATTTGTCCGCGAGGTCTCGATCGACTCCGGCGTCAGCTTCCACTGCTCGAGCGTCTTGGCGTAGGTCCCGTCGGCGATGAGCTGGTTGATCGCCTCGGTCAGCACTGGCGCGAGCCCGCTGTCCTTGCGCGTGGTCACGCCGACGTCGGCGATGTTCGGCCTCCCGGCGTTGACGTTGCCGACGAGGCGCAGCGCGCCCGTCTTCAGCGACTGGTACGTGTAGATCGAGTTGACGTTGAAGATCGCGTCCACCCTGCCCGATTGCAGCGCCAGCAGCGCCGCCGGCGTATCCTCGTAGTAGAGGATCTCCGCCGCCGGCAGGCCGGCCTCGACGTTCTCCTTGTTCCACTCGTTGATGATCCGGTCCTGGATCGTCCCCGAGCTCGTCGCGATCTTGAGGCCCGCGATATCCTTGGGCTCCTTCAGCGACGTGATCGCGCTCTCGGTCACCACGAAGAAGCCGTGCAGCCCCTGGCGATAGGTCGAGAAATCGAACTTCAGCTTCCGCTCCTCGGTAACTCCGACATTGCTGATCACCGCGTCATACTTGCCCGAGGTCAGCCCGAGCGGCCAATCCGGCCATGCCACGGAAACGAGATTGAGCTTCAGTCCGAGCTTTTCCGCCAGTTGCGACGCGAGGTCGGGGTCCGACCCGATCACCGTCGCCGCATCCAGCGCATAAGTTGCGAGCGGCGGGTCACCGGCCGCCGCGATGGCGATGGTGAAGCTGCCCGGCTCGGCCCACTTGAAGTCTGCCGGCAGCTTCGCCGCCAGCGCAGGGTCGGCCGTCACATGGATCCGGTTCGGCTGATCCGGGCTCAGGTCGTAGACGTTGTCCTCGGCGGCAAATGCCGTTCCGAGGGCGAGCGAAACAAGGCCGCTCGCCAGCAGCGCAGAAACGATACGCATTTCAAACCTCTTGGGGTGTTGGTCAGAGGACCTTGGCCAGGAACTCGGCGGTCCGCGGGTGGGATGGGTTGTTGAACACCCGGTCAGGCGAACCGCTCTCGATGATCCGCCCGTTCTCCATGAATACGATCTTGTCCCCCACCTCGCGGGCAAAGCCGATCTCGTGCGTCACGATCACCAGTGTCGTTCCGGACTTGGCCAGCTCCTTGATGGTGTCGAGCACCTCGCCCACCAGTTCCGGGTCGAGCGCCGAAGTGGGCTCGTCGAACAGCAGCACCTTGGGGCGCAGCGCCAATGCCCGGGCGATCGCGACGCGCTGCTGCTGCCCGCCGCTCAGGTGGCGCGGGTAGGCCTCTGCCTTGTCGCTGAGACCGACCCGGCCGAGCAGGTCGAGCGCCAGCCCTACCGCCTCGCCATGCGGCAGCTTCTGGATCGCGATCGGCGCCTCGATGATGTTCTCGACCGCGGTCAGGTGCGGGAACAGGTTGAAGTTCTGGAACACCATGCCGATGCCGGCGCGGCGCTTGCGGATGGCGCGATCCTTCAGCTCGTACAGCACATTGTCGCGTTGCTCGAAGGCGATGATCTCGCCATCGATCGACACCAACCCGGCATCCGGCCGCTCGAGGTGATTGATCGTCCGCAGCAGCGTCGACTTACCCGCACCCGACGGCCCGATGATCACGGTCACCTCGCCTGGCTCGATCGTAAGGCTCACATTGTCGAGCGCCTTGAAGTCGCCGAAGCTCTTCGACACGCGGCGGATGTCGATGCGGCCGACATCGTGGCTATGCCGGTCGAACGCGGCGAGCGGCGCACGCTCCGTCGACCGGGTCGAACGCGCCGTGGCGATCGCCTTGGCCGTACGGTTGGGCCCGAGGAACCGGCCGAGCAGCGGCGCCTGCACCTCCCGGGTAGCACCCTTGGCGAAGTACCGCTCGATGCCGAACTGCACGAGCGACAGCACGCTCATGATGATCAGGTACCAGACCGTCGCCACCATCAGCAGCGGGATCACCTCGAGGTTGCGCTTGTAGATCACCTGCACGGTGTAGAAGAGCTCTGGCAGCGCCAGCACGTAGACGATGGAGGTTGCCTTCGCGAGGCCGATGATCTCGTTGAAGCCCGACGGAATGATCGCGCGCATCGCCTGCGGCAGGATGATCCGCAGCGACTGCCGGCCCCACGACAACCCCAGCGCCGCCGACGCCTCCTGCTGCCCCTGGTCGATCGACAGGATGCCGCCGCGGATGATCTCCGCCGAGAACGCCGCCTGGTTCAGGCTGAGCCCGATCACCGCCACCGCGAATACCGACAGCACAGATGTCGTGCCGTACTGCGCGAACAGAATGTCCGTGAACGGAATGCCGATATCGACCGTCGGATAGAGGTAGCCGATGTTGTTCAACACGAGCAGCAGCACGATCAGCGGGATCGACCGCAGGAGCCAAATATAGGCCCAGCTGAGCCCCGACAGCAGCTTCGATTTCGACACCCGCGCAAAGGCCAGCAGCCCGCCGATGAAGAAGCCGAGAATGCTCGCGAGCAGCGTCAGGTAGAGGGTCCGTCCCAGCCCGACCAGCACCGCCTCATCGAAGAAGAACTGCGAAAAGACCGCCCAGCCCCACCGCTCGTTGGTGAAGACGGAGTGCAGCGTCACCGCAATCAGCACAGCGGCGATCGCAGTTCCGGCCACCCGCCAGGGGTGCCGCGCGGGCACCACGCGATAGCCGCCGGGGTCGGCGCTTCGTGCCACGTCTAGCTCGGGAGCCGCGGAGCTCACATCGGTCGTTGCCATGAGCGGAGCTTTCATTTCCTGATCGATTTATTAGTCTATCAAAATAATAGACTTATTGGTTGTGCGGTCAAAGCACCGGCATCTGGAGTTCAGCCGCCGATGAGTTTTGTTTGCCCAAAGCCTGGGAGAGAAACGGACTATCTGTGCTCCGCCAGCTGCCGCGCCCGCGCGGCCTTCCAGCCGCCCTCAGGCGGCGTCACCAGCGTCGGCACATAGCCGGTCGGCGGCGTCACCAGGTACTTCTCGAACGGCAGCGCGCCGTAGATTTCCGGGTCGGCATCCACGTCGAAAAGCGGCGTGTAGCCTGAAGCTATATAGAGGTCACGCGCCTCTGGCTGGCGGAAGCCCGTGGTCAGGTAGAGCTTCACGTACCCCTGCCGGAACGCCTGCTGCTCCAGCTCGGCAACCACCTTGCGCGCCAGGCCCTGCCGGCGGTGATCGCTGTCCGTCCAGATCCGCTTCAGCTCGGCCGTCTCATGGTCGTAGCGCTTGAAGGCCCCGCCCGCGATCGGCCGCCCGTCCCGCAGCAGCAGCACGAACGCTCCGTCAGGCGCACCGAACAGCGCCGCCGGATAGCGGGTCATCTCCTTTTCGGAGCTCTCGCCGAAATAGTCGCCATAGCGGCGGTCGTACTCGGCGGTCAGTTGGGTCACCAGCGGCGACGCCAGCGGGTTGTCGGGCGAAGTGTAGAAGAAGCTGTCGGTCATGCTGCGCGCGCCTCCTCGTTGGCGCCAAGATAATCCTCGGCCAGCGCCACCCAGTACCGGGCCGCGATGGGCAGAATCTCGTCGTTGAAATCGTACTTCGGGCTGTGTAGGTCCGCGCTCGGACCATTCCCGACGAACAGGTACGCGCCCGGTCGCTTCTCGAGCAGGAAGGCAAAATCCTCGCTCGCAGTGATCGGCCGGAGCGCGCCCACCTGGCTCTCGCCGAAATGCTTCGCGGCCACACGCCGCGCGAACGCGTTCTCGGCATCATGGTTGATCAGCACCGGATAGCCCCGCGGTGCCTGAACCTCTGCGACGGCGCCGAAACTGAGCGCATGCGCCTCCGCCAGCGCCTTGATCCGCTGCTTGATGCTCTCGCGGACATCAGGCGAGAACGCCCGCACCGTGATCTGCAGCTCGACGCTGTCAGGGATCACGTTCGGCACATTGCCGCCGTGGATCGAACCCACTGTCACAACCGCCGCGTCTAGCGGGTCGACATTGCGCGACACTACTGTTTGCAGCGCCAATACGAGCGACGACGCCGTCACGATCGGGTCCACTGCTTCCTGCGGCCTGGCCCCATGGCCTCCGCGGCCGACGATCTTGATGATGATCATGTCGACCGACGCCATCGCCGGTCCGTCGATAAAGCGGAACTCGCCCGCCGGCACACCCGGCCAGTTATGCAGCCCGAACACCGCATCCACCGGAAAGCGCTCGAACAGCCCGTCAGCGAGCATCGTTCGCGCCCCACCGCCATTCTCCTCGGCCGGCTGGAAGATCAGCCGCACCGTGCCCGAGAACCGGCGCGTCGCGGCCAGTTCCTTCGCGGCAGCGAGAAGGATCGACGTGTGCCCGTCATGCCCGCAGGCATGCATGGCGCCTGGCACCGTGCTGGCATACTCGGCGCCGGTCTGCTCGACGATCGGCAGCGCGTCCATGTCGGCGCGAATGCCGATCGTCCGCGCACCGGGACCATTCCGCAGCGTGCCGATCACGCCGGTGACGCCAACCCCGGTCGCCACCTCGTAGCCCCAGCTCTCGAGCAGCCCGGCCACCAGCGCACCGGTCTTTCGCTCCTCGTAGGCCAGTTCCGGCTCGCGATGGAGCCGGTGCCTGATGGCCACGAACTCGGCCGTATCGATCGTCATCCGGCGGCTCCCACCGCGGGTGCATTACCGGCCGTGAACCGGTTCTCCGGCCGCCGCAGCCCGATATTCTCACGCAGCGTCGAACCGGCCAGATCGCGCGAGTGGTAGCCGCGCTTCTCCAGGATCGGCAGCACCTCCGCCTCAAAGTCGTTGAGCCCCTCGGTGATCACCTGGAAGCCGAGCACGAACCCGTCGGCAGCGCCCTTCTCCACCCACTCGATCAGCTTGTCGGCCACCACGTCGGGCGTGCCGATGAAGTCGTTGCGCGGCGTCGTCGTCTCCAGCGCCACTTCCCGCAGCGTCTGGTTCTTCTCCTTGGCGATCCGCTTGATCCGGTCGGTGCCCGAGCGGAACTGGTTCTTGCCGAGGTCACCAAGCTCCGGGAACGGCGCATCGAGGTCATACTGCGTGAAGTCGTGGTGGTCGAAGAACCGCCCGATATAGCGCAGGGCCTCGGTCACGCTCACGAGGTCGCGGATCTCCTGGTACTTCCGCTCCGCTTCCGCCTCGGTCGAACCGACGATAGGCGACACGCCCGGAAACACCTTGATGTCGTCGCTGCCCCGTCCATGCGCCACGGCGCTCGCCTTCAGCTTGCTCGTCAGCTCCTGGTTCTCGGGGATCGACGCACCGTTGGCGAACACTGCATCGGCGTGACGGCCTGCGAGCGAGATGCCGTCATCCGAGCCGCCCGCCTGGAACAGCACCGGCTGCCCCTGCGGCGACCGCTGCAGGTTCAGCGGACCCTCCACCGTGTGGAACTGGCCCTTGTAGTTCACGCGGTGCAGCTTCGAGAAATCCGCGAACTGCCCGGTCTCGCGATTGCGCACGAACGCGTCGTCGTCCCAGCTGTCCCACAGCCCCTTCACCACATCGATATGCTCGCCCGCGATCTGGTAGCGCAGCGCATGCTCGGGGTGCTTCTCGCGACTGTAGTTCTTGGCCGAGCCTTCGAGCGGCGACGTCACCGCATTCCAGCCACCGCGCCCACCGCTGATCGCATCGATCGAGCCGAACTGCCGCGCCACCGTGAACGGGTCCGAATACGAGGTCGAAAGCGTCCCCACGAGCCCGATCTTGTCGGTCACCGCCGCCAGCGCCGAAAGGATGGCGATCGGCTCGAAGCGGTTGAGGAAATGCGGGATCGACACCTCGTTGATGTAGAGCCCGTCCGCGATGAAGGCGAAGGCGATGCCCGCCGCCTCGGCCTGCTTCGCCGTCTTGACGAAATAGTCGAAGTTCACGCTGGCATCGGCCGGCACGCTCGGGTGTTTCCAGGCATTCATGTGCCCGCCCGGTCCCTGCAGCATGATGCCGAATGGAATGCGCTTGCTCATTGGTCTCGCTCCTTGGATCAGGCTGGGATGGCGGCGCGGTCGGTCTCGGCGTGCGCTGCGCCAAGCAACTCCACGGCCTCGAGGCGGCTGTCGCCCTGGTTGAACAGATCGACGATGAACTCGGTGATGCCGAGTTGCGCATTCAGCCGGTTGAGTTCCTTCAGCAGGTCGCGCGGCGCGCCGGCGATCAGGCTCGGCACCGCCGGCTCGGTTCGGTATTCGGTGACTCCGGCCTGCCGCGCGAACTCCTTCGCCTGTTCCTCGCTGCCCACCGTCACGCTCTGGCGCCCGGGCACATGCAGCTTCAGTGGCCGGAACTTCTCGGCCTGCTCCGTCGCCACGCGCCCGTCACGCGCAAGGATCGCCGACACGGCCACCACCGGCGCATTGCCCGTCAGCTGGCGGTAGCGCTCCACCGAAGCAGCCAGCAGCGCCTCGTCGCCATTGAGATGCCGCGCGAACACGAAACCCCAGTCCTTGCCGGCCGCCAATTCCGCACTGTCGACGCTCGCGCCCAGCAGGAACCGTTCGGGTCCGGATACCGGCACCGGCGTGGCCTTGGCGCGATCGTTGCCCTGCGTCCCGTCGAGGAAGGTGGTCAGGTCGCTGAGCAGGTACTCGAAGTCTAGCCTCCTGCCCGCCTCCCGCTCGCTCTGCAGCGCCCGCGTCGAGAACGGCAGCCCGCCCGGCGCCTTGCCGATCCCGAGGTCGACGCGCCCGCCGCCCAGCGCCGACAGCGTGTTGAAGTTCTCCGCCACCTTGTATGGGCTGTAGTGTTGCAGCATCACGCCGCCGGACCCGACGCGGATCCGCTTGGTGCCGGCCAGCAGCCACGAGATCACCAGCTCCGGCGCCGAACTCGCCAGGTCCGCCGTGTCATGGTGCTCGGCCACCCAGAAGCGGTGGAAACCCAGCCGCTCCGCCGCCTGCGCCAGCGACAGCGTACGCTTCAGCGCGTCGAAAGCTGTTTCACCCTTGGCGATCGGGCTCTTGTCGAGAAGGCTCAGTTGATAGCTCATGTGCCGTGCCTCACGGATGGATGACGGGAATGCCGTGACGTTCGGCAAGCGTGGCGAGAATGGCGTTCGAGCCCGACGCACAGGCGTGCCCATTGGCGATGCCGGTAGCCGCGGAACTCGCCTCGCCCGCCGGCAACACCAGGACTGGCAGCGCCTGGTTGGCTTCGCCGATCGCCTCGATCACCACCTGGCGTGGTCGCTGGAACGCGACCCGCTCGATGTTCAACTGGTCGCGAACGACAGGGAAATGCCCGAGCACGCCCTCGACGAGAGCGCCATGACGGCAAAAGAACTTCTGGTCGGGATAGGCCGCATCCTCGAAGCTTCCATCGAGCAGATACAGCGTTGCCTTTTCGACAGCCGGCACCGCAAACTCCATTACTCTATTAATTCTATTGACTATAGAGGCGGTGGCCTTTCGGCGCGAGTAGCGGACGGCACAGAACTTTGCTCAACCGAACGCCGCACGGAAAAAGATTGTCCCTCCCGGAGGTGGACTAAAGCAGCGCCGTTCCGTCTCCTTCTCCCCACTGTTTTCGAGGATAGGCATGCAGCACGTAGCAATCATCGGTGGCGGAATCGGCGGCCTTTCCCTCGCCTGGGCCCTGCATAAGCGCGGCGTCCGGGTCTCGCTCTACGAGCAGGGACCGATCCCGAACCCGGTGTCGTCGTCCTTCGACGAACACCGCATCACCCGGCACACCTATGGCGGCTTGCCGGGCTACGGCGCGCTCATGCCCAGCGCCTTCCGCGCCTATGACGAGCTCTGGGCTGATCTCGGCGAAACCCACTACCTCGCCACCAACCTGGTCTATGTCGGCCGCCGGCGGTCCGATTTCTACGAGACTACCGCGCGCGACCTCGACCACTTCCGCATCGGCCACCGCCCGCTCTCGCCCGCTGAAATCGCGTCGCGCCTGCCTATGCTGCGCACCGATGGCATCGTCGAAGGGTTCGAGGCCGAAGGCGCCGGCATGCTGTTCGCGAGCCGCATCGTCACCGCCCTCGCCCGCTGGCTCGCCGAAGCCGGTGTCGAGCTCCACCCGCACAGCCGCGTAACCGACCTCGATCCCGAAGCCGGCACCTTCACCGTCAACGACGGCCGCAAGGCCGCCGACACCGTCGTCGTCGCCGCCGGCGCCTGGATCCCCGCCATCTACCCCTCGGGCCGCCCGCGCCTGACGTCCTCACGCCAGCTGGTGCTGTATGTCGAACCGCCGGCCGACCTCGCCGCCGCCTGGGCAAGCGCCCCGGTGCTCGTCGATACCGGCGTCACCCACGGCGCCTATATCCTCCCGCCCCGCGGCGGCACGCGCCTCAAGATCGGCGACCACACCTTCAGCCGGCACGGCGACGGCTCCGACGACCGCATCGCCCGCCCGGAAGACACCGCCGGCGTCCTCGTCGCAGCCAGCGAGATCTTCGCCGGCTTCGAGCGCTACAGGCAGATCGAAGCCAAGGTCTGCTACTACACCGTCACCGACGATGAGCGCTTCGTCGTCGAGCCCATCGGCAAATCCAGCTGGCTCCTCAGCGCATGCTCCGGCCACGGCTTCAAGCTCGGCCCCCTCATCGCCACCGGCCTCGCCGACGCCATCACCGGCCGCCGCACCGCGGCCGATGTCACCGAGTGGGCTGCCGGCCGCAGCAACGAATAACTCCCGCGGCCCCGCCAGGACTGCACCCGCGCAAATTCATCCTTCCGCACGAGCCAACATCGCGATTCTTTTCCGAACTTGGCCCGCGCCCCGGCAGACCGCGCCTCGCGTTCACCCCACGCAATAGTCTACTAGGTAGATAGACATAATGCATCCGGTGACCACGTGCCTACTTCGCCTGCCAGCACCATCATTCCGCTCGAGGACCGGCCCGTCGATGACTCCGGCCGCGGCCGCCGACGCCATGTCCGCGACATCGCCGTCTGGCTTGTTGCCGTGCTCATCACCGCCTATGCCGCCGTCATCGTCGCGGCGAACCCCGCCATGCGCTGGGACTCGATCGGCAAGTTCCTCACCGCGCCCATCATCATCCAGGGCTTGGGCGTCACCATCCTCCTCACCGTCGCCTCGGCGATCATCGGCTTCGCTGGTGGCCTCGTCATCGCACTGATGCGCATGTCGGCCAACCCGCTGGTCCGCACCATCGCCATCGCCTATCTCGGCTTCTTCCGCGCCGTACCGCTGCTCGTGCAACTGCTGATCTGGTACAATCTGGGCACGTTCTTCCCACGCCTCGGCATCGGCATCCCCTTCACCGATATCGGCCTCTACGGCGCCACCAACGACCTGCTGCCGCCCATCACTGCCTGCCTCGTCGCCATCGGCCTCAACCAGGCTGCCTACATGGGCGAGATCATCCGCGGCGGCCTCATCTCCGTGCAGCCCGGCCAGATCGAGGCCGCAACCGCCCTCGGCATGACCCGCACCAAGGCCTTCCGCCGCGTCATCGCCCCGCAGGCCGCTCGCTCCATCATTCCCCCACTCGGCAACGACACGATCAATCTGCTCAAGGCGACCTCGCTCGTCTCGATCGTCGGCGTCGGCGACCTCATGACCCGCGCCCAGGGCATCTACGCCACCAACTACCAGGTCATCCCGCTGCTGATCGTCGCCAGCATCTGGTACCTCGCGCTCACCGCCATCATCAGCATCGTGCAGGGCCTGCTCGAGCGCCGCCTGTCCATCGCCCACATCGCCGATCGCAACGCCATCCCGCTGCTCGATCGCCTGTGGCCACGCGCCACCAAGCGCCAGGAGGTCACGCCATGACCTCGCCCGCCTTCATCCGCATTCGCGATCTCACCAAGAGCTACGGCTCCAACCGTGTCCTCGACGCCATCACCCTCGATATCCGCGAAGGTGAGACGCGCTGCATCATCGGTCCGTCCGGCTCTGGCAAGAGCACCCTGCTCCGCTGCCTCAACGCGCTGACCGGCTTTGACTCCGGTGCCCTCGTCGTCGGCAGCACCCGCGTGGGCTACACCGATCGCGACGGCGTGCTGAAGCCGTGGACGCCGCGCGAGGCCGCCAGCTTCCGCAGCCGCATCGGCTTCGTCGCCCAGCACGTGAACCTCTTCTCGCACCGCACGGTCATCGAGAACGTCATCGAGGGCCCGGTGCACGTCCTCGGCATTTCCGACACCGTAGCCCGCCGCCGCGCCGCCGACCTCCTCGCCCGCGTCGGGCTCGCCGACAAGCACGACAGCTACCCGATCCAGCTGTCCGGCGGCCAGCAACAGCGTGCCGCCATCGCCCGCGCCCTCGCCATGGAGCCACAGGTGATGCTGTTCGACGAAGCCACCAGCGCGCTCGATCCCGAGCTCGTCGCCGAAGTGCTCAACGTCATGGCAGCGCTCTCGGCCGACGGCATGACCATGGTCGTCGTCACCCACGAGATGCGTTTCGCGCAGGAAGCCGGCGATCGCATTGCCGTGCTCGATGCCGGCCGCCTCATCGAGGATGGCACCGCCGATGAAGTCTTCGGCCGCCCGCGCCACGCGCGTACCGCCGAGTTCCTCAAGGACCATTTCGCCTTTTCCCGCCAGCCCGCACTCGCCGGCTGAGGCCAAGAAACACAACGGAGAACTATCCATCATGCGTCCGACGACCCACCTGCCCCGCATCCTGCGTGGAGCCGCCGCCGCCCTCGGCGCGGCCCTGCTGCTGACCGTTCCGGCCCTCGCGCAGGATGCCGCGGTCGATGCCGCCCGCGCGCTGCTACCCGCCAAGTACCGCGATGCCGGCGTGCTCAACGTCTCGGCCTCCACGGTCTACGCCCCGCATTCCTTCTTCAAGGAAGGCACGACCGAGTTTACCGGGTACGAGATCGAGCTCTTCAACGAGGTCACCGACATCCTCGGCGTGAAGCCGGTCTACACCGAGGCCCCGTTCCAGCAGCTCATCGCCGGTATCACCTCGGGCCGCTCCGACGTCTCGCTCGGCGACCTCGGCGACAATGACCTGCGCCGCGAACAGGTCGATTTCATCGATCACAGCCGCCTCACCTTCCAGCTGTTGATCGGCGAAGGCGACAAGGAAAAGTTCAAGAGCGTCTTCGACCTCTGCGGCCAGGAGCTCGGCCTCGTGCAGGGCACCACCAACATCATCTCCAAGACGCTGTCGCAGTGTGAGGCCAAGGGCCTGAAGCCGACGACCTACGTCGAGTTCCCCGATGCCACCGCCAAGGATCAGGCTATCCAGTCCGGCCGCCTGCCGCGCGCTGACGTGCAGGCCACCGCCGTCGGTCGCTACCGCGCCGCCAACGGCCTGAGCCAGGGCCTGGTCCTCGTTCCGGCTCCGGAACTGGGCGACCTCTACATCGGCTGGATCGTCGAGAAGGGGAACACCGGGCTCGCCAACGCTATCGAGGCCGCGCTCAAGATCCTGTTCGAGAACGGCAAGTATGCCGAGATACTCGCCAAGTACGACATCGCCGACCTCAACCTGTCGGCACCAGGCGTCAACATCGGCCAGAACGCCTCGAACTGGGTCCAGCCCAAGCCGAAGAGCTGATCGCGAATTCACCTTCAGGCGTCGGCCACGGCCGGCGTCTTTCTGCATTCAACGGGTAACGATCATGACCAGTCAGCGGCCCGTCGGCCACGAACAGATGAACATCGCCGTCCTCGTTTCGGGTGGCGGCAACCATCAGGGCGCATGGCGCCGCGCCGGCAGCAATATCGAGCTGGCCAGCACGCCCGGCTTCTACGTCGATTTCGCCAGGAAGGCCGAAGCGGCCAAGATCGACGCCATCTTCTTCGCCGATATCCCCTATCTCGACCCCAAGGGCCTCGCGGCAAACCCCGTACTGAACGCCTTCGAGCCGGTCGTCCTCACCTCATACCTCGCGGCCCACACCACCCATCTCGGCCTTGTCTCCTCTGTCTCGACCAGCTTCACCGAGCCCTACAACATGGCCCGCCAGTTCGCCTCGCTCGATCGGCTGAGCGGTGGCCGCGCCGGCTGGAACATTGTGACTTCCGCCATCGGCGAGAAGAACTACGGCACGGCGCCCCTGCCCGATCAGGACATCCGCTACGAGCAGGCCGCCGAGTTCGTCGAGGCCACCAAGCGCCTGTTGGACAGCTGGGACCACGACACGCTCAAGATCGACCGCGCCACCGGCCAGTTTGCCGACGCAGCTGACATCACCCCCACCGACTTCCACGGCAAGTTCTTCGATGTCGAAGGCCCGCTCAATATCCAGCGCCCGCCCCAGGGTTGGCCGGTCCTGTTCCAGGCCGGCGCATCGCCCATCGGCCGCCGCTTCGCCGCCGAAACCGCCGAGGGCATCTTCACCGCCCAGCAGACCCTCGAGGACAGCCTCGAGTTCGCCCACGACGTTCGCCGCCAGGTCGCCGCTGCCGGCCGCGATCCGCGCCGCGTGAAGGTACTGCTCGGCATCACCCCGATCATCGGCCGCGACGAAGCGGAGGCCAAGGCCGTCGAGCGCGTGCTCGGCGAGTTCATCGACATCAAGGCTTCGCTCCGCAAGCTGAACAGCTACGTCCCCGGCGTCGATCTCAACCAGTTCGATCTCGACAAGCCAGTCCCGGCCGAAGCCCTTCCGCCCATCGCCAGCGTGCAGGGCCGCCAGAGCCGCTACGCCATCTTCTACAACCTCACCACCATCGACGGCTGGACCCTGCGCGACCTCGTCAAGCTCACCGGCCGCTCCGACGGGCACTGGACCATCACCGGCAGCCCCGAGCAGATCGCCGACGCCATGGCCGAGCGTTTCCTTGCCGACGCCTGCGACGGCTACGTCGTCATGCCGACCTACCACCCCGAAGGCTCGGGCCTCTTCTTCTCCGATGTCGTCCCGATCCTGCAGGAGCGCGGCCTGTTCCGGCGCGAGTATGCGGGCACGACGCTGCGCTCGCACTTCGGCCTCGACATCCCCGCCCGTGGTGAACGCGTCGCACGCCCGGCACAGGTCGCGTGAGGAAAGCCATGTCCAATCATTTTCTCATCACAGCCACCGAACTCCGCACCCGCCGCGGTGAACCCGGGCTCCGCATCCTCGACGCCTCGTGGTATCTCCCCGCGGCCAACCGCGACCCAATCGCCGACTTCGCCGCCGGACACATCCCCGGCGCGGTCTTCTTCGACATCGACAAGGTCGTCGATCCCGCCAGCACGCTCCCGCATACCCTCGCACCGGAAACAGTCTTCACCGCGGCCGCCCGTTCGCTCGGCATCGACGACCGTGACGAGATCATCGTCTACGACACAGCCGGCCTCTTCAGCGCCGCCCGCCTCTGGTGGAACTTCCGTATCGCCGGGGCCAGCCGCATCCGCGTCCTGGACGGCGGCCTACCCGCCTGGAGCGCCATCGGAGGTCCACTCGAAAGCGGATCGCCGACGCCCCAGCCCGGCAATTTCACCGCCCGCTACGATCTCTCGCTGCTCCGCACATTCGACGATGTGCTCGCCACCGTCACCGCCGGCACCGGCTCGACCATCATCGACGCCCGCTCCGCAGCACGTTTCGCCGGCGAAGTGCCCGAACCGCGTCCGGGCGTTCAGTCCGGCCACATCACCGGCAGTCGCAGCGTCCCCTTCGCGACCCTGCTCGACGCCACCGGACAGGTGAAACCGGCGTCCGACCTCCGCGCCACCTTCAGCATGGCCGGTGTCGATCTCGACGGCCCGATCATCGCCTCCTGCGGCTCCGGCGTCACCGCCGCGGTCGTCGCCCTCGGCCTCGTGATCCTCGGCCGGCCCGATGTGCCGATCTACGATGGCTCGTGGTCCGAATGGGGCGCCCGCGAGGAAAGCCGCAAGTTCATCGCAACAGGGAGCGCCTGATGGCCGACCCGATCCGCTTTTTCTGGTTCATCCCCACCCACGGCGACGGCAGCTACCTCGGCTCCGCGCAGGGCGAGCGCCAGCCCGATTTCCGCTACTTCAAGCAGATCGCCCAGGCCGCCGACAACCTCGGCTACGAGGGCGTGCTGCTCCCAACCGGGCAGAACTGCGAGGAGAGCTGGATCACCGCCACCGGCCTCGCCACGGCAACGGAGCGCCTGAAATTCCTCGTCGCCCTCCGCCCAGGCGTCACACTACCGAGCTTTGCCGCCCGCCAGACTGCTGCGCTCGATCGCCTCAGCAACGGCCGCCTCCTGCTCAACGTGGTCGTCGGCGGCAACCCGGTCGAACTCGCCGGTGACGGCGTGTTCCTCGCCCACGACGAGCGCTACGTCCAGGCCGCCGAGTTCCTCACCATTTGGCGCGGTCTGCTCTCGGGCGAGACCATCGATTTCGAGGGCAAGCACTACCGGATCGAGGCCGGCCGTCTAGACCAGCCGCCCGTGCAGCGTCCCTACCCGCCCCTCTTCCTCGGCGGCACCTCCGAGGCCGGCCAGGACCTCGCCGCCGAACAGTGCGACACCTATCTCACCTGGGGCGAACCACCTCTCGCCGTCGCCGCAAAGGTCGCCTCGGCCAGAAAGCGCGCAGAGGCTCGTGGACGAAAGCTCCGCTTCGGCATCCGGCTCCACTTCATCGTCCGCGAAACCGAGGCCGAAGCCTGGGCCGCCGCCGAGCGGCTGATCTCGAAGGTCTCCGACGAACAGATCGAAGCCGCGCAGGCCCGCTTCCTTAAGCAGATGGATTCCGAAGGTCAGCGCCGCATGTCGGAACTGCACGGCGGTAAGCGTGACAAACTACTGGTCGGCCCAAACCTCTGGGCCGGCGTCGGCCTCGTCCGCAATGGCGCCGGCACGGCGCTGGTCGGCACGCCTGACCAGGTCGCCGAGCGCCTCCGGGAGTATCAGGACGCCGGCATCGAGCTCGTCATCGGCTCTGGCTACCCGCACCTCGAGGAAGCCTACCGCGTCGCCGAACTGCTGTTCCCCGCCCTCGGCATCGACAGCACCCGCCGCACCCTCGGCGCAAACATCGCCAACGAATTCACAGTCGGCCACCACGGCCGCGCGCAGATCGCTGCAGGCTAGAAGCTCGCCGGCACTCCCCAAAACTCGATGTCATCCCAGCGAAGGCTGGGATCCAACTATCCGCCAGCGCGGGCTGCGAAATGGATCCCTGCCTTCGCAGGGATGACACCTCGTGGAGAGACGCGACCGTACTTCCCACCGACGGGCGTCATCCCCGCGAAAGCGGGGACCCAGTTCGATATCTCAACCCACATCGGCTGCCCAAGACGACCTTGATCAACTCACGCCTGGGTCAGCACCCGGTCAAGGTTCGACAGCAGCCGGTAGGCGCCGTGCCAGTAGAGCAGCGGCTCGGCATCCCCGCGCGCGGTCACCGCATTCACGCGCCCCAGCAGGATCGCGTGCGAGTGCCGCTCGATCGTCTCCTCGAGCGTGCAGTCGATCGTCACCAGCGCTCCCGATAGTCCCAGCGAGCCGGACGGCTGCTTCTGCCAGCTCGCGCCTTCATACCGCCCGGTCCCCTTGGCGCCACCGCGCCCGGCAAAGCGATCCGCCACATGCGACTGGTCGTGCGAGAGCAGGTTCACGCAGAACCCCCCGTGGTTCTGGACAATTGGCCAGCTCGACGACCCCCGGTTGAGGCAGACGATCAGCGTCGGGGGCTCCATCGAGAACGACGATACCGACGTCGCCGTGAAGCCCGTCCGCTCCTCGCCGTCACCCGTGGTGATCACCGCAACCGCGCCCGCGAGGTGCCGCATGGCCGTCTTGAACACCGCGACCTGCTCGGCGGTAGGCTCCGATGCGGCTTCCATGATCTTGCTGCGCAGCTCGACGACGGACATTGACATACTCCTAGTAGCGGCCCGACCAGCGGACGAAGCGCCGTTCGACAACCCGCAACAGGGCCTCGAAGGCGAAGGCCAGCGCCGAGATCACGAAGATTCCAACGATGACGATATCGGTGACGAGAAACTGCGCGGCCGACTGGATCATGAAGCCCAGCCCACGCGACGCTGCGACTAGCTCGGCCGCCACCAGCGTCGACCAGCCCGCACCAAGCGCGATGCGGATGCCTGTCAAAATCGCAGGAATGGCGCTCGGCAGCTGCACATGCAGCAGCACGTCGAGCCGGCTGGCCCCGAACGAGCGCGCCGCGTTCACCTGGTTCTGCGACGCAGTTCGAACCCCTGCCGCCGTCGAGATCGCGATCGGCGCCACCATCGCCAGCGCGATCACCAGCACCTTGCTGGGCTCGCCGATGCCGAACCAGATGATGATCAGCGGCAGATAGGCCAGCGGCGGCAACGGCCGGATGAACTCGATCAGCGGATCGAGCACCCCGCGTCCCAACGGGCTCGTCGCAATCGCCAGCCCCACCGGCACCGCCACCAGCACCGAGAACGCCAGTGCCGTGAACACCCGCGACAGGCTCGCCGCCGCATGCTCCCACAGCGTGCCATCAACATAGCCCTGTGTCAGCAGGCGCGACACCGCCGCCAGTACCTTTGTCGGGTGCGGCAGGAAAACCGGCGAAACCCACTGCAAGCTCGAAGCCGCCAGCCACAGCAACAGCAGCACCAGTGCCGTCAGCCCGGTCGCTAGCGCAGGCGAAACCCGCACCGCCGCCCGCTTCGCGCCCGACGGCTTGCTCGCCTCGTCGACGATTGTTTCGCCCGCGCTCATGCCGCAACGGTCTCGTCGGCATAGATCGCGGTGATCAGCTCTTCCCGCGCCGCAATGAAGTCCGGCGCCGCCTTCAGCACCCGCGCCGCCTCGCCATCCGCGAACCGCTGCGAAAACCCGAACCGCCGGTCCAGCACGATCCGCCCCGGATGCGGCGCCAGCACCACTACGCGCGTGCCGAGAAACAGTGCCTCCTCGACGCTATGCGTGATCAGCAGCACGCCCGCGCCGCTCACCTGCCACACACCGAGCAGCAGCTCCTGCATGCGCTCCCGCGTCATCGCATCAAGCGCACCCAACGGCTCATCCATCAGCAGAAAATCGGGCCGCGCCGCCAGGGCACGGGCAATACCGACGCGCTGCCGCTGCCCGCCCGAAAGCTCCCAGATCTGCCGGTCCGCCTCGTTGGCGAGCCCGACCTGCCCTAGCAGCTCGCCCGCCCGCTCCCGCCGCTCGATCCGGCCGACGCCGGCAAGCCGCAGCGGAAAGGCGACATTGTCCCGCGCCGACAACCACGGGTAGAGCGCATCGTCCTGGAACACGACGGCCCGATCCGCACCCGGCCCCGTGATCGCCTCACCGGCCCGCGTTACCCGCCCTTCGCTCGGCGCGACAAAGCCGGCAGCAAGGTTCAACAGCGAGGTTTTGCCCGAACCCGACCGGCCAATCACCGCCACGAACTCGCCCGGCGCCAGCGACAGCGACACCCGCCGCAGCACTTCGGTCGAGCGCACCGGGCCGAAGCCGTCACGGCGCGAATAGCTTAGCGATACATTGTTGAGGCGCAGTTCGGTCATGGGGCTTTTCCGCTACGGAAACGGCCGCCCGCCGCTGCCAATGGGAGCAACGGCGGGCGTCGGAGAGAGGAGCATCGCCGGTTCGGTTACTGCGCGGCGGCCGCCGTCACGTAGCTGGCGTTCACGTAGGCCGAGTAGTCGGCCAGCGGCGCCGAAATCTTGCCCTGCGCGGCAAGGAAGGCCGCGGTGTCGGCAATCGCCTTGATCGTCGCGCCGCCGAGATAGTTCGGGCCGGCCTGGTCGGCGAGCGTCGGGAACACATAGCCCTTGAGCAGCGCCGGCACGTCCGCCGCATTGGCGCCGGTAAGCCTGGCGATATCAGCCGCCTCCTGCGAGTCCGCACCCCACTTGGCCGGGTCGGCGAGGTAAGCGGCATAGGCGTCGCCGGTCACCTTCACGAATGCCTTCACCACGTCCGGGTTGGCCTCGGCATAGTCCTTGCGCACGATCCACGCATCGAAGGTCGGTCCGCCCCATTCGGCCACATCTGTCGAGTCCGCCAGCACCGTGCCGCCGGTCGATTTGATCTGGCTCAGCACCGGATCCCACACATAGGCGCCGTCGATGTCACCGCGCTCCCACGCGGCCGCTATCTCTTGCGGCCGGAGGTTCAGGATCTCGAGGCTCGCCGGATCGATGCCCCAGTGCTTCAGTGCCGTCAGCAGCGAGTAGTGCGCGGTCGAAACGAACGGCGTCGCGATCTTCTTGCCCACGAGCTGGGCCGGATCGGTCACGCCCTTCACCGCCAGCGCTTCCGCCTCGGCAATGTTGCCCACGATGAAGATGGTCTCGATCGGCAGTTCCTGACTGGCCGCCGCGGTCAGCGGCGAGGAGCCGACATAGCCGATATCGATCGAGCCCGAAGCGATCGCTGCCACCACGTCGGCACCGCCGCCGAACTGGTTCCAGGTGATGTTTGCCCCCGTCGCCTTCTCATAAGCACCGGCAGCCTGCGGCACCCGGCTCGGCTCGACGATCTGCTGCCAGCCGATCTTCAGGTCCCCCCCCAGCGCGCTGCCCGACGTCAGCGCCACACCCAGCAGCAGCGCCGCTGCCGAAATCACCCTCTTGAGCATTCTTTTCTTCCTTCTGAACGGGCTCGCCCGAGTTCTGTCTGGAACAAATGCTATATGGTCTATAAAATCAGTCGAGATTTGCGCTTGCGAAGCACCGGGCCATAGCGGAACGGATTTCCTCCGGAGGCGCTTTGCGAAACACGGCTTCGCCGGGCGCAATGGCGCACCGCAACCGCCTCGAAGTCAGCGGCGCCGGCCCATGGAGCGCGGTCTCTCGCTTGTCGAGTAACTTGCTAGAACATATAAGCGGGGTAGTCGCCGAAGTTGGAAAATCGTTTCGATGCTCACCGCCAAAGGCAAGTACGGGCTCAAGGCCCTCGTGCACATGTCCCAGATGCAGCCGGGGCAACTTGCGCTCGCCACCGAGATGGCCGCGGCCAACAACATTCCCAAGAAGTTCCTCGATGCGATCCTCGGCGAACTGCGCAATGCCGGCATCGTGCAGAGCCGCAAGGGCAAGGGCGGCGGCTATCGCCTCGCGCGCCCGGCCGAGGAAGTGAAGGTCGGCGCCATCGTCCGCGTGCTGGATGGCCCGCTGGCCCCCATCCCCTGCGCCAGCCACACCCGCTACGAAGCTTGCGACGATTGCGACGTGGAGACCTGCCAGGTTCGCCACATGATGCTCGACGTCCGCAATGCCATTGCCGAAGTGCTCGACAAGACCACCCTCGCGCAGATGCGCGACATGGATGGCGACGTCCTGCCGCTGGAGCTTCGCACCGCCTAGCGGTCGCCTCCACGGCCCCCCTGCCGCGGAGGAAGTGCCGATGACGCAGCGCCTGTCCATCATCATCGTGGGAGGCGGCGCCAGCGGCGTGCTCCTCGCCGCCCACCTTCTGCGCGATTCGGCCATGGATCTGCGCGTCACCCTTATCGAGAAGCGCAGCGAGATCGGCCCCGGCGTCGCCTATTCGGCCCGCCAGCAGGACCACGTCCTCAACGTCGCAGCGCCCAACATGAGCGCTTACGCCGGCGATCCCGATCACTTCTGGCGCTGGCTGCACGAGCGTGGCCTCGTCGGCGAGGATCGCTTCGTCTTCGTCTCCCGCCGCCACTACGGCACCTATCTCGGCGATGTCCTGAAAGGCCTGGCGGACGATGGCCGCTTGCAGGTCGTTCACGCCACGGTCAGGCGCGTCGCCCCAGGCACCAACGGCGTCGAGGTCGTCCTCGATAGCGGCACCAGCATCCTCGGCCACGTCGCCGTGCTCGCCGTCGGCCACGAAGAACAACCCGCGCGAAGCAAGGGCATCGCCGTTCGCGTCGGCTCCAGCGCCGACACGCCCATCGATCGCGATGCCCCGGTGATGATCCTCGGCTCCGGCCTGTCGATGGTCGATGCCTGGCTCACTCTTTCGCAGGCCGAGCACCGCGGCCCCGTCACGGTCGTCTCGCGCCACGGCCTCCTGCCGCACAGCCATCGCCAGGTCGAAAAGGTCGAACTCGAGGCCGCCGATGTCCCCTTCGGCACCGGCCTGCGCTACTTCGTCGACTGGTTCCGCGACATCGTCGCCGAGTCCGCCGGCCGCGGCAGCGACTGGCGCGGCGTCGTTGATGCCCTGCGCCCGTTCAACCAGCGCATCTGGCAAGCCTGGTCACACGATGCGCGCGTCAGCTTCCTTGAGCATATCCGCCCCATCTGGAACATCCACCGCCACCGCCTTCCGCCCGACCTGCACCAGCGCCTCGCCGACGCCGTATCGACCGGCCAAGTGCAACTCATCGCCGGCAAGTTCCTCGATGTCCGCCGCGATGGCAGCGAAGTCGTTGCCACCGTCCGCCGCAAGGGCGTCGCCAATACCGAGGAGTTCCGCGTCGCCCGCGTCTACGATTGCGGCGGCGTCAGCGTCGATGTCGAGCAGTCCACCAATCCGGTCATCGGTCAGCTCGTTGCCGACGGCACCGCCCGCGCCGATCGCCTGCATATCGGGCTCGACGTCACCGAAGCCTGCGAGGTCATCGCCGTCACCGGCAGCCCTGCCGAACGCCTCTTCGCCATCGGGCCGCTCACCCGCGGCACCTTCTTCGAAATCGAGGCCATCCCCGACATCCGCGTCCAGTGCGCCGAGCTCGCAACCCGCCTATTCCGCAACGCCGACCGAGTCCTCGAACGGCGCTTGCACTAGCTTGGGATAATCCGTGTAGCCCTTCGACCCCGCGGTGTAGAACGTCGCCTTGTCGGCAACGTTCAGCGGCGCGCCCTGCCACCAGCGCTCGACCAGGTCCGGGTTGGCGAGGAAATCCTTGCCATAGGCGATCAGGTCCGCCTTCCCCTCGCGCAGCCATTTCTCGCCGGCCTCGCGCGAAAACCCTTCGGCGGCGATGAACGCCCCCTCGAAGATCTCGCGCAGATGCCGCGCCACTTCCGGCCGATCCGGCTTCTGCTGTGGGAACTCGACCACGTGCAGGTAAGCCAGCCGATAGTCGTTCAATCGCTCCACGAACCGGCTGAAGTGCCGGACCGGATCGGAGTCCGACATGCCCTGGAACGGGTTGGTCGGCGATAGCCGCACCCCCACCCGATGCGCCGGCCAGTGCTCCAGCGTCTGTTCAAGAATCTCCGCCAGGAACCCGAACCGGTTGTCCACCGAACCGCCATAGCTGTCGGTCCGCTGGTTCGTCCCGTCGCGCAGGAACTGGTCGATCAGGTAGCCGTTCGCGCCATGCACCTCCACCCCGTCGAAACCCGCCGCCTTGGCCCGCGCCGCCCCCTCGGCATAGTGCCGGATCGTGTCGCGCACCTCCTGCGTCGTCATCTCCACAGGCTCTGCAAACGGCACCGGACCGGTGGCCGTGTAGTGCACGCCCTCCGGCCGGATCGCCGATGGCCCCTTTGGCGCGCCACCGCCCTTTAGGTGCTCGGGCATCGCCGCGCGCCCCATATGGGACAGCTGCAGGAAGATCCGCCCGCCTGCCTTGTGCACGGCCTTGGTCACCCGCTGCCAGCCCTCGCCCTGCGAGTCGGTGAATATCCCCGGCCGCGTCGGCGTCTCGCCCACACTCAATGGATCGACCTCGGTCGATTCCGAAATGATCAGCGCCGCACCAGCCCGTTGCGCATAGTAGGCCGCCGCCAGCGGGCTCGGGATCTTGCCGTTCATGGCGCGCCGGCGCGTCATCGGTGCCATCACGATGCGATGCGGCAGGCTCAGGTCGCCCAGCCGGAATGGTTCGAAAAGTGGAGACTTGTTGGTCATACTGGAAACGATACGAGCCTCAGACCTCAGCGGCAACTTAATGCACTAGATTGATAGACTAATTTGAGTTGGTTCTTGGCTCAGCCGTTCTCTTGGCAGCGAACGTCGTTTCACCTGAGCAGGAAGCCGACGAGAGCCGCGGCGGTTTTGGGGCGACCGTAGGGGGCTCACGCGAGTTAGGCCTCCCCAGCCTGCTCCGTCTGGTCCGGTTTGCGTCAAATAGAGTTACGGCGCACTACTGATCCGAGCACCGACTCCTTCATTGCCGCCCTCCACAGGCACTTGGCGTCGGCCAGGTGGCCCTCCGTACGACCGACCACCGACGACGCTCCTCACGCTGCGCGATCGGCGCTTCACTGCCAGTGCTGTCACCCAGGGGACGACTCGGCTCGCCCTCACCCCTTGACCGCGCCACCCGTTAACCCCGAGATCACGTAGCGCTGGGCGAGGAGAAAGAACGCCATGGCGGGCAGGATGGACAGGGTCAGGAACGCCAGGATGCGTGGCCAGTCGGAACCGTACTGGCCCTGGAACTGCATGATCCCCAATGGCCAAGTGTACTTGGCCTCCGAGTTCAGAACGATCAGCGGTAACAGGAAGCTGTTCCAGCTGCCCACGAAGTTGAACACCCCAACCGTGGCGATGATGGGCAGGCAGAGCGGCAGGGTGATGTACCAGTAGATGCGGACATAGCCGCAATTGTCCATGCGCGCCGCGTCGATCAGCTCCTTGGGCAGCTCCTTGAAGAAGTTGTGGAACAGCAGCACGGCGAAGGAGATGCTGAACGCCACCTGCACGATGATGATGCCCCAATGGCTGTCGAGCATGCCGAGGTCGCGCATCTTGATGAACAGCGGCAGGATGCCGGTGGCAGCCGGGAACAGCAGGCCCAGCATCAGGTAGCCCATGACGAAGCGCCGGCCGAAGAACTTGATGTGCACCAGCGCGAAGGCGGTCATCGAGGCAACCAGGGTCGACAGCACCACCGTGCCGACCGCGATCAGCAGCGAGTTCCACAGCGAGGAAAAGTAGCGCGGTCCGCCCAGGATCTCGACGAAGCGCACGGGATCCCAGCTGGCCGGCAGGCCGAATGGATTGACCCGCAGCTCGCCGATCTCTTTGAAGCCGCCAAGCGCCGTGGTGTAGAACGGTACGATGACGAAGGCCGCGACGACGAGCAGCGTCAGCCACTGCAAGGCAGAAATCACCGGGCGGCGCTTCTTCGACGTGGTGGTCATCAGTTCTGCTCCACCTTGAACAGGATGCGGCGATAGGCCAGCGCCACGATCACGCAGGCGATGAACAGCAGCACGCTGACCGCTCCGCCGAACCCCAGCTTCATGCGCAGGATGCCGAACTGGTAGAGGAAGGTCACGATGGTGTGGCTGGAGTGCGAGGGGCCGCCATTCGACAGCGGAATGATCAGGTCGAACAGCTGCAACGCCCCGGTAATGGCGAAGAAGACCGAGATGACGATGGCCGAGCGGATCATCGGGATCTTGATGTGGCGCACGATCTGCCAGCGCTTGACGCCGTCGAGCCGGGCCGCTTCGATCACCTCGCTGGGGATGGCCTGCAGGCCCGCGATAAAGATCATCATGTGGAAGCCGAAATATTTCCAAGTGATCACCAGCATGATGGCCGGAATCACCCAGAACTTGTCGCCGAGGACGAAGGGCATCTGCACGCCGAGGCTGTCGCCGATCACCGGCAGCAAGCCGTAATTGCCGTCATAGACGAACTTCCAGATCAGCCCGGCCGCCACCTCGGCCAGCATGAAGGGCAGGAAGAACAGGGTGCGCAGCAGGTTGATGGGTATGGAGCGCTCGGCGAGCGCGATGGCGCACCACATGGCGAGCGGCAGCTGGATCAGCAGCGATACGGCCACCACGATCAGGCTGTTGCGCACGGCAGTGCCGAAATTGCGGTGCTTCAGCACATCGGCATAGTTGTCGAGGCCGACGAAATCCGTGATCGGGCCATAACCGTTCCAGCTGAAGAACGAGAATATGGCGGCGTCGACCATCGGCAGGACGACAAAGATGCTGAACAGAACCAGGGACGGGACCAGGAACAACAGCAGCGGCACGAGGCTCTTGCGCTCCATGTAGCGGCGCCGTCGTGCGGCAACGGTCGCTTCTCCACTGCCCGGGGCTGCGATGCTCGTCATTCTTGGCTCTCTTGGTCGGAAGCACTTGCAGAGGGCGACGGGCGGAATACGTTCCGCCCGTCGCGTGCTGTCAGAGGGACTCGTCGACCGCTTCCTTGATCAGCTCGGCCGCTTCGTCGGCGGCAATCGAGTTGGCGGCCAGCTCGGCGGAGACGTCATTGACGACGCCGCCTACGTTCGGCCCCAGCGCCTGATCGAAGAACAGGGCGTGCCAGTGCGCGCCACCGATGTTGCGGGCGATCTGCACCTTGAACGGATTGGTCATCCCGTCGGCGGCGCCCTTGGCGATCGGAATGTAGTAGGCGCCGTCGGCGTACTTCTTCTGCTGTGCGGCGGAGTTGAAGAACTCGACCCACTTCACCGCGGCATCCGAAGCGTTCTTGGAGAACAGGATACCCCCGAGGCCGCCCAGCGTGTCGGTCGGATCGCCCTTGCCGCCCTCGATGGTCGGGAACGGCAGGATGCCGAGCTGGTCATCCGGGATGCCCTGCTTGTTGGCCGAATTGTCCTTCATGGCGCCGTAGTCCCAATCGCCCATCAGGTGCATGGCGGCCTTGCCATCACCGAAATAGCCCGACGCATCGCCGTAGCCGGCGGCGAGGAACCCTTCCTGCCAGGGCTCGAGCTGTGCGAGCTGCAGGAAGTAGTCGCCGGCCTTGACGAAGTCCTCGCCGGCGAAGCCGTCGCCTTCACCGCGAGCAGCCGCGTTGAAGCCGTCCTGGCCGGCCAGCCGGACAACGAGCTTGGACCACCAGAAGTGCGCCGGCCACTTGTCCTTGCCGCCCAGTGCGAGCGGGGTGATGCCGGCATCCTTGAACTTCTGGACGGCCGCGAGGAACCCATCCCAGGTCGCAAGGGTGGCGGGATCGACACCGGCCTGCTCGAACAGAGCCTTGTTGTACCACAGCACCACTTCGCTCACGTCGCGCGCGACGCCATAGATATGGCCGTCGGGCGCCGTGAACGCAGACACGCCCGCCTGGCCCTGGTTGTCCTTGGCTTCCTGCGACAGCACATCCTCGACGGGACGCAGGAACCCGGCCTTGGCCTGCTCGTAGAACACGCCGCCGCCCCAGGAATGGAACACGTCGGGCGCATCGGCAGACTGCAGCAGTGTGGTCAGCTTGGCCTTGAAAGCCTCGTTCTCGAGGAACGGCAGCTCGACCTTGATGTCCGGGTTTGCCGCCATGAAGTCGGCAGCAATCTGGTTCATCAGTTCCACCTCGGCCGGGATGCTCGTGATGTGCAAGTGTTTCACGACGGTCTGGGCCTGCACCGGCAGCACCGCGGCCAGGCCGAGCATTGCGGCGAGCGCAATGTGCTTCATGGTTTCCTCCTGTTGGCGTGCGGCCGTGAAACCGTTGCGTCGGTCCCTCCCCTGCCGCAGTGGAAGCATTCCTTTGCTCACCACTTGCTACTTTTTACGCATCCCGTATTAAATAAACAAGAGGCACGTACCTCATTGATGCTGCGGGAAGCCAAGCCGTCATGTCATCCGGGGAAAATTGCAGCATGTTCAGTGCACTGCGCCAGGAACAGCCGCCGGAGCAGGCTTAGGCGACATGTTCACGCTTGATATTTCTTCGGATGCCGCACAAATGTCTCACGCCTCGCGCCGGAGACAAACCGTGGCCGTCAAAATCGCCGATCCGCTGCTTATGCGGGAGATCAACAAGTACCACGTGCTTGAAACCATCCGCTGCTACGGGCGAATTTCACGCGTCGAAATCTCGGAACAGACGCTGCTGAGCGGCACGACGGTATCGGCCATCACCGCGGCGCTCATCGAGGAAGGCCTGATCGAGGCCATTCACACCGCCCCCACCAATGATAGCCAGCGCGGCCGACCCAGGGTGCTGCTTGGCCTGGTTGCCGATGCAGCCTATGTCGCGGGCATCAAGATCTCCGAAACGCAGATGACTGCAACCATCGCCGACTTTCGGGGCGAAACGGTTGCCGTGCTGCAACTGCCGATCCGCCTTGCCCGTCAGCCGGCGGAGGTCATCGTGGACCTCATCGAGGATGCGCTGCGCGACTGTATCGCGAGGAGCGGCGTCGATGTCGGCCGGATCAAGGGTGTCGGCATCGGCGTGCACGGCATCGTCGATCCACGTTCCGGCCGTAGTCACGCCGGCCCGGTTTTCGGCGAGCGCGAGGTGCCGCTCGCCCAGATGCTCGAAGCCCGCATGGGGATGCCGGTCAAGATCGATAAGTCCGCGCACCTGGTCGCGCTGGCTGAGAGCTGGTTCGGCTACGCGCAGAAGGACCGGAGCTTTGCCGTCGTGACGCTCGACCGCACTGCGGGCCTGGGTCTGTGGATCGAGGAGGAGATCCATCGGGGGGCAAGTGGGCTCGGCCCCGCCTTCGGCCATACCAAGGTTGGCAACGAGGGTCGCCCCTGTATCTGCGGGCAGATGGACTGCCTGAACACCTACCTGACCGTCCCCGAGCTGGAAGCGGCTGTGGCGGGCGCCGGAAGTGGAGAACCGGCACGCAACGCGGCCGCAATGCTGACCGCCTTGGCAGAGAAGGCGGACGCCGGCGATCGGGCAGCCGCGCGGACCGTTGCCGTACACGCCGAGAAGCTCGGCCTGGGGCTGAGCCATGTGGTCAACCTCATCAATCCCGAAAAGATCATCGTCGCGGTGGATACGCCACGCTACGGGCAACTGCTCGAGCCGGCACTGCGCGAAAGCCTCATGGCTAACAGCTTTCCCGCCCACTGGGCGGCGACCAAGCTGATCTTTCACACACTCGACGACCAGATGTGGGCCCGCGGCGCGGCCGCCCTCATGCTGCGCGACATCTACAGCGCGCCTTGGACGGCCGCATAAGGGAGGGTTCTATGGGCAAGAAGGCCTTGATCGTTTGGGGCGGATGGGACGGGCACACCCCGGAACGATCCGCGGGCATCGTTGCCGACCTCTTGGGGCGGCACGACTTCGAAGTGACGGTCGATTCCACCACCGAGGCATTCGCTGACGAACGCCTCGCCGAGTACGACCTGATCGTGCCCGCCATCACCATGTCGCGAATCGAGAAGGAAGAGCTGACCAACCTCCTCGCCAGCGTGCGCGCCGGCACTGGCGTGGCCGGGTTTCACGGGCTCATGTGCGACAGCTTCCGCAACGAGCCGGACTACCAGTTCATGACTGGCGGCCAGTGGGTGGCGCATCCGGGGAACATCATCGACTACACCATCCAGGTGACCCGGCCGGACGACCCGATCATGCAGGGGATCACCGATTTCCCGTACCGCTCCGAGCAGTACTACATGCACGTGGACCCCTCCATCGAGGTGCTGGCAACCACGACGTTCAAGGGCGACCTGTTCGACGAGATCGATGGCGTGGTGATGCCGGTTGCCTGGAAGCGCCGCTTCGGCAAGGGCCGCGTCTTCTATTCATCGCTGGGCCATGTGGCGGACGAGTTCGCGGTGCCGCAGATGGCAACCATGTTCGAGCGCGGGGCGCTCTGGGCAGCACGTTAGGGGGATCAAATGGCCGAACTGCAACTGCGCGGAATCAACAAGAACTTCGGTGCCGTCCAGGTCATCCACGATGTCGATCTCGATGTCGGCGACGGCGAGTTCGTCGTTTTCGTCGGCCCTTCGGGCTGCGGCAAGTCGACCCTGTTGCGCACCATTTCGGGGCTGGAGGATCCCTCGTCGGGAAAGGTGATGATCGGCGGCGAGGACGTCACCGATTTTGACCCCTCCGAGCGCGGCGTGGCTATGGTGTTCCAGTCCTATGCGCTCTACCCGCACATGACCGTGGAGCAGAACCTCGGCTTCGGCTTGCGCATGGGCGGAATGGCCAAGGACCAGGTCGCCGAACGCGTGACGGCCGCCGCTCGTATTCTCGAGCTCGACGAACTCCTCGGCCGCAAGCCGCGCCAGCTGTCGGGCGGGCAGCGCCAACGCGTCGCCATCGGTCGCGCCATCGTGCGTCAGCCCAAGGCCTTCCTCTTCGATGAGCCGCTATCCAACCTCGATGCCGAACTGCGCGTGCAGATGCGCATCGAGATCGCCAAACTGCATCAGCAGCTCGGCGCCACCATGGTCTACGTGACCCATGACCAGGTCGAGGCGATGACGCTGGCCGACCGCATCGTGGTGCTCCGCGCCGGCAGGATCGAGCAGCAGGGCACACCGATCGAGCTCTACGACGATCCGGACAATCTGTTCGTCGCCGGCTTCATCGGTTCACCGCGGATGAATTTCCTCGATGGCATCGTGACCGGCACCAACGATCGCGGCGTCACGGTTTCCCTGACGTCGTTCGACGCTCCGGAACTGCAGATCCGCTGCCGCGGCAAGGGGGCAGGCGTCGGTCAGAAGGTCAGCGTGGGCATCCGCCCCGAGCACTTCACCGAGGCCCTGCCGGACGGCGGTGCGCTGGCAGCGACCGCGCAGGTGGTGGAGCAGCTTGGCGGCGTGTCCTACGTCTACGCAGTCGGCAAGGACGGCGAAACCAAGGTGACCATCCAGCAGAAGGGTCACGCGCGGATCGCGGCCGGCGCATCGATCAGCGTCGGTATCGAGCCCAACGCAGCGCTGGCATTCGACGCCGGCGGACTGCGGCTGTAGCAGGCGGGTCCCGTCCAGCGGCCATTCCCGTCTTGAGCTGAACGGCGCGCCGTTCAGCCCTTCACTGCGCCCTGCAACAGCGCCGCCACGAACTGCCGCTGGAAGATCAGGAAGATCGCGATCGTCGGCGCAAGGATCAGCAGTGCGCCGGCGCAGAGCAGCGGGATATCGGTGCCCCATTGCCCCTGGAAAGCACCGAGCGCACCGGCCATCGTACGTTGCAGCGGATCCTGCACCAGCACTACGGGCAGCAGGAACTGGTTCCAGGTCCAGAGGAACTGCAGGATGGCGAGCGACATGATCGCCGGCCGGGCCAGCGGCACGTGCACAAGCCAGAACTGCTTCCACTCGCTGGCGCCGTCGATCTGCGCTGCCTCGGACAGCTCCTTGGGCGTGTTCACGAAATGCGTGCGCATCCAGTACACGCCGAACGGCATGTAGAGGCCGATCAGTGGCAGGATGATCGCGAAGCGGGTGTTGAGCAGGCCGAGCGCCTTGATCTCGTAGTAGAGCGGCGTGATCACCGCCTCGAATGGCAGGGTCAGGCCCAGGACGAACACCAGATAGAACCAGCGCCCGCGGCCCTTGTCGAACTTGGCGAGGCCATAGCCCGCCATGGTCGCGAACAGCACGCTGAGCGGTACGGTGCCGACAACGATCAGCAGGCTGGAGAGCAGCAGCTCATCCATCTTGGCGACTTCGAACGCCTTGGCGAAGTTTGCCCATTGCGGATCGGCCGGCCAGGCGAGCCCCGGCGGATAGCTGCCCGAGGGCGCCAGCGCCGCGCTGAACATGCTGAGAAACGGCAGCAACGTCAGCGCCATGAGCACCACGATGAGCAGACGTGCCAGCGCCGCGTCGAGAGTAAGGCCCTTCATCGACGCACCCTCGTCAGCCACTGGATCGGCAGCACGCAGACCAGCACCAGCACCATCAGGAAAATGGCCAGCGCCGAGGCAAGACCAACCTGCCGGTGCGCGAAGGCGAGCCGGTAGATCTCGAGCCCCGGCACGGTGGTCTGGATGCCGGGTCCGCCGCCGGTGGCGATGTAGACGATATCGAAGCTGGCGAGCGCGGCGATCACCGTGACGGTGACGCAGACGCCGAGCTCCTGCCGCAGCCCCGGCAGAGTGATGTAGAGGAACTCGTCCCACGCGCCGGCGCCGTCGAGCCGCGCCGCCTCATAGAGGCTGGGATCGATCTTGGTGATGCCTGTGACCAGCAGCATGGTGCAGAGGCCGAGCAGCACCCAGGCGCCGATAATGCCGACCGCGGGCAGCGCGAAGGTGAAATCGCCAAGCCAGCCGCGAGCCAGGGCCTCGAGCCCGATGCCGCGCAGAGTCTGGTTCACCACACCGGAATTGGCGAACATCCAGCTCCAGGCGATACCGGCTGCGACCAGCGGGATCACCTGCGGCAGGAACAGGATGGTGCGTGTCACGGTGCCGAACGGCCCGCCCAGATGCTCGCGGATCGCCGCCGCGACCGCCAGCCCCAGCACCACGGGGATCAGGGTGAACCATGCCGCCAGCAGGAAGGCGTTGCCGATCACCTGCAGCAGATCGGAGTCGGTGAGGACGATCAGGTAGTTGTTGAGCCCGACGAACCGCATCTTGCCGATGCCGTCCCAGCGCTGCAGCGAGTAGAACACCGACATGCCCAGCGGCACTAGCACGAACGCCGCGTACATGATGAAGGCAGGCGCCGCGAACAGCAGCGCGACAATAGCCGCCTGCCGGTCGAAGCCGCGGCCGCGCCGCCGCGACTTGGCCGGGGCAGCCTGCGCTGCCCCGGCGATCTGGTTGGCTCTGTTGGTCAAGGTCAGCGCGACAGCTCTTTTTCGTACTCGGCCTGCACGGCCTCGATCAGACCCTTGCCGGTCTGCACGCCGCCGACCAGCTTCTGCAGCTCGGGCGTCCAGCCTGCCGCAAAGATCGCACCGGTGGCGTTGGCGATGAAGTCCATCGCGCCGTTTTCGGTGGCAACGACGTTGCCGGCGGCGAGTGTCGCCTCGGTCACCGAGCCCGGTGTGACGGCAGGGATCGGCAGGTCAGCCGGACCGCCCGGGTTGGAGCCGCCGACTTCGACGTTGATCTTGCGGGCCTGTTCGTTGGTGGCGACCCAGTCGAGGAAGAACGCGGCACAATCCTTGTTCGCTGCCTTGGCGCCGATACCGAAAGTGAGCGGCGCCGACATCGCGGCGTGGCGGCCACCGGCCTCGACCGGCGGCATCAGGAAGAAGCCGAACTTGCCTGCGAAGTTCTTGTCGAGATTGCCCGACTCCCAGTCGCCGTTGAACATGAACAGCCCTTCGCCGCCCGTGAACCGGCTCATCATCTGGAAGTACTCGATGGCGTTGGTGTCGGCGGCGAAGTAGCCGGACTTCACCCAGTTCTCGAGATGCTCGGCGGCCTTGACGTTGGCCTCGGTGTTGATGGTTGCGCCGTCCTTCTGGAAGATCCAGTCATTGATGGGCTCGGGCGGGCCATAGGAGCCCATCAGGTCCTGCAACGGGAAGGCGAGGCCGCCGGTCCCCTTGTTGAACTGCATGATCGGGACGATACCCGCGTCCTTCGCCTTCTGCATCAGCGCGTCGAGCTCGGCCAGCGTCTTGGGCGCCTCGGTCATGCCGATCTTGGCGGCCAGCTCCTTGTTGTAGAAGACGCCGGTCATCGAATAGTTGAGACCCATCGCCCACAGCGAACCGGCGCCGCGCGGGCGGCCGCCCTCTTCGACGCGCAACTGGATCAGCTGGCTCGGCGGGAACTTGTCCCAGCCGAAATCGGTGAAGTAGCCGTCGAGATTGGCAAGCAACTCGTTGGCGACCAGGTCGCTCATCGACGGCAGGCGGATCAGGTCGGGCGCATTGTCCTCGGAGAGGATGCGCGGCGAGTTCTCCATCATGTTGGCGAACTGATCTTCCTTGATGTCGAAGGTCACGTTCGGGAACTGCCTGGTGAACTCCTCAGCCAGCTTGCTGGGCAGCGGGAAGCCGGTCTCGAAATAGGCGTTCATCACCACCGGATCGGCGCCGCAGGTGGGAGCGGCCATAGCCGTTCCGGTGAGCGCGGCAGCGGTCAGCACCGCGAGGCCAGCGGCGTTCAGATGTCTAAGCTTCATGTTCATTCCTCCTCCAGTGATGCGTTCAGCATTCCGTTTGCTTTTGCTAAATGGATTTAGCACCAGACCCACGATCCTCGTCAAGAGGCTCCGAGCAGCTGGCGCAGCGTATCGACCAGCGCGGTGCCGCGGTTGTCGCCGGGACCCCGCATCCAGTTGGTAATGAAGGCAAATCCGACGCGATGCCGCGGATCGGCGAACGCCACCTGCCCGCCCGCGCCGTCATGGCCGAAGCTCTCCACGGTGAGAAAACGCCTGGCCTCCGAATCGAGCTGGAAGCCCCTGCCCCAGCGCGCATAGGGCGGCTCGGCCGGAAACACCGGCGCGCCCTCGCTCACGGTTGCCGTCGCCCGCTGCAACACATCCGCCGAGGCCAGCCTGACGCCGCGCGTCTCGGTGACCGCCGCCGACCAGATCGTGGCCAGGGCTTCCGCGGTGGCGATGCCGCCGGCACCGGGGATCTCAGCCTGCTGGACGCGCCGATCGTTGAAGCCTCCGTCACTGGTGACGAGGGCCGCCGGCAGCGCCCGCCCCAGCGTCATGGCGCGGTAGGGCCAGTTGATCTCGCCGGCTGCAGCCTTCGCGGCATCCGCCACCCACAGGTCAGCGAGTTCGGGCGCCACCTGCAGGTGCGCGACATTGCCGCGTGACGGCGGCAGGCCGATCCATGCTTCGGCCCCGAGCGGTGCAATGGTCTCGCGGAGATAGGCTCCGGGCGATTGCCCGGTCACCCGCCGGACCAGCTCGCCGGCCAGCCAGCCATGGGTCAGTGCGTGGTAGGCGTAGCCCTCGCCGGGCGGCCACAAGGGGGCCTGCGCCGCGAGCTTCGAGGTCGCCGCGTCCCAATCGAGGATGTCGGCGAGCTCGAAATCCTCGCGTGGCGCCGAGAGCCCGGCGCGATGGCCCAGCGCCTCCGACACCGTCACGGCGCCCTTGCCCGCGGCAGCGAATTCCGGCCAGTAGCGAGCAACTGGAGCGCCGTAGTCGAGACGCCCCTGCTCCACCAGCCGCGCCACCAGCAGCGACATCAGGCCCTTGGTGCACGAGAAGATCACCGAGGCGGTGTCGTGTTCCCAGCCCCGCCCGTCGCGTTCGTCGGCGATGCCGCCCCAGAGGTTCGCCACCAGCTCGCCCTCCACCAGGATGGCGAGCGCCGCGCCCATGCTCGGCACGCCGTCGAACGCAGCCTCGAACACGGTGCGGATCGGCTCGTAGCCGGGGGCTACGGTCCCAGCGATCGAAACGCTCATGACTGCGCCTCCAGTTCGAGCCTGGGCATCCCGTCGGCGTCGCGGCCGAGCGTCACCGGCAGCGGATCGGAAATGGAGCCGGCAAACACGCCGTCCGCCTGGACGTTGTTGAACGCCAGCAGCACCGCCCGACCGTTGCGGTCGTTGGCGATACGTCCGGCATAGAGTTCCTCGGGCACCAGCAGGCTTGCCCGGTCGATCGGATAGGGTCCGAGTTCCGATGGAACAGCGACCGACCATATGCCGCCCTTCTGGCCGGCGAGCCGGCCAGAGAGCTTGGGGCTGTCGCAGCAGAAGATCAGGTGCAGCGTGCCTTCGACGGTGACGATCTGCGGCACTTCGATATGGGCGAAGCCGCCGTTGATTTCGCTCAGCGCTGGCTGCACCTGCCAGGTCTGCATATCGGCCGAGGTCGCATGGCCGACAACGCCGCGCTCCTCGACTGCGCCATTGTTGGCACGCGCAGTGATCAGCATATGCCACAGGCCATCCTCGCCCTGGAACACCCAGGGGTCGCGGAAAGCCTCTTCGGGCCAGGCCGAAGTGCCCAGCGTCTCGTAGTTGGCGGGGTCGGCCACGGCAATTGGACCCGCCTGCTTCCGCCAGGCAAAGAGGTCGTCTGACACCGCCATGCCGATCGTCTCGACATTGGCATTGCTCGAGGGCGAGAGGAAGCGCGAGCCGGTGTAGTAGAGCCGCCAGAGCCCATCGCCACCGCGCACCACGCTGCCGGTCCAGGTGGCGGTGTCGTCGAAGCTGCCGGCTGGGCCGGTTTCGAGGATCTGGCCGTGGTTCTGCCAGTTGATCAAATCGCGCGAGGTGGCGTGGCCGATGCGGGCGTTGCGGTGCCGGAGATCCGGATTTCCCAGCGCGTGCGGCGCGTGCAGGTAGAAGATATGATAGTCGGCGCCGTCGTCGGCCAGCCAGAAATCCCAGACCCAATGGTCGGGCAGTGAAAAAGCCATCGCTTTCAACCCCTCGAACTTGCTAAATGGATTTAGCAGGCAGTGTGGGCCGCGCCAAGTTGTCAAATCGCCCGCGGCCCTTCTATGTAGAAACCTACGGAAAAAGCTGGAGCCATGGCGGGATTGTCGAAGAAGCGCGTTACCCTCGCCGATGTCGCAAGGCTCGCCGGCCTTTCGTCGGCCGCCGCTTCGATGATCCTGACCGGTCGTCCTGATACGCGGCTCTCGGCCGAGGCGCATCGGCGCGTCCATGAGGCGGCGGCGCAGTTGGGCTACCGCCCGAACCTCGCGGCCCAGGCGCTGCGCACCGACAAGACCCGAACCATCGCCTTCATCTCCGACTACGTCGCCACCACCCGCTATGCGAACGGCCTGATCCGCGGCGCCCTCGCCGCCGCGCAGGAGGCTGGTCACGTGCTGCTGCTGCTCGAAACCGGCGGCGGACCCGACCGCGAAGTCCAGGCCATCGAGGCCGCCCTCGACCGCCAGGTGGACGGCATCATCTTCGCTGCCATGCGGGCCCGCGAGATCTTCGTGCCGACGTTGCCGGCGGCAACGCGCGTGGTGATGCTCAACGGCACCAGCAGCCGCTTCCCGCTGTCGGTGCTGCCCGATGAACTGACAGGCGGCCGTACCGCGGTAGAACTGCTGGTCGCGGCGGGCCATCGCGATGGCATCGCCCTCGTTGGTCACAACAAGGTCGCCGAGCAAGGGCTGTTCCGCTCGGAAACCGTGGCGCGGCGCATCGCCGGCATCCACGCGGCGATGGACGAACATGGGCTCGATTTTGCTGTCGAGGAGAGTTGCTGGGAATGGGAGCCGCAGCACGGCTTCGAGCTGACGCGCAAGATCCTGGCGCAGCAACCGGACGTAACGGCCCTGCTCTGCCTCAACGACCGCCTCGCCTTCGGCGCGTACCAGGCGGTTGCCGAGGCGGGTCGGTCTGTTCCGGGCGACATTTCCATCGTGGCCTTCGACAATGACGAGGTCGCGGGCTACCTGCGTCCGGGGCTGACCACCGTTGCCCTGCCGCACGAGGAGATGGGCAGAGCCTCGGTCCGCCTGCTGCTGTCGCCCGACACCAGCGGCGAACACCTGATCCCGATGCCGGTCATCGTCCGCGCCTCGATCTGATCGGAAGGCCTGGAGCACCATCGGCAAGAGACTGCTCAGGGCACCGGATCAACCGAACCATTGGTTCCCGTCAACGGCCGGAAGACCTCGAATTGTGGGATTTTCCGGATCGGCGCGGGCCGGGCAATGTGCGCGGCCCGCGCCATGATCTTTAGAGCCCGCCGCCGCCGTGCAACTTGCGCACTTTTTCGACGGCGTCCTTGGCGGCCTGTTCGACCGTCATGGTGCCGGTGAGGGCGTTCTGCAGCATGTCGGGGACGATGATGTTCATGATCTCGGGCGCCTCCGGCAGCGCCGGGAACGGGATGCCGTTGGGCAGCATCGAGGTCGTCACATCGAGGAACTTGATGGTGTCGAGGCGCTCCTTCATCCACTCCGTCTTGAAGCCGTTGACATTGCCCGGGTTGGACCCAGCCCAGGCGAGCTTCAGCGACCATTCGGGGCTGGTCCACATGCAGATCAGCGCCTTGGCAGCGGGTTCGTCGACCTTGCCGCCCTCGACATATTCCGATTTGACGATGTGGATGTTGGAGCCGCCGAAGACCACGGCGCGCTTGCCGTCCGGCCCAGTCGGGATCAGCCCGTAGCGCATGTTCTCGAGCACCGAGTCAGCCACCGCCTTGTCGGCGCCGGTTGCCGTGCCGGCGAGTTCGACCATCCGCGCATACTCGGATGGATGCGAGATCATCATGCCCAACTGACCCGAGATGAACGGCGCCTGGTTCTCGCCCTGCGTGTTGGTCAGCGCCGAAACCGGCACCGACTTGTCGCGCACATACATGTCGTAGGAAGCCTGCAGCGAGCGGATGCTCTCCGGACTGTCGAGCCGGATCTCGCCGTAGGTCGGGTTTGCGTCGGCCTCGTCGAACACCCCGCCGCCGTAGCCCCAGAGCTGCGGCATGTAGCGATAGGGTGTGTTGCCCGCGTTCTGCTTGGCCACCATGCCGTAGCCGGCGATGCCCAGCTTGTCGTGGATCTGCTTGGAATATGCGACCACGTCGTCCCACGTGGCGGGCGGATTGTCTGGGTCGAGCCCTGCCCGCTTGAAGATGTCGGCATTCCAGATGAACGCCATCGTCTCGTTGTTGGTGGGAATGCCGTAGATCTTGCCGTCCCAGGTCACCGCCTTCATGGCGCCCGGCCAGAAGTCATCGGGCTTGTAGCCGACGTCCTCGGGCTTCAGCTCTTCGAGATAGCCCTTGGCCGCGAACTCGGTACCGCCGAGAATCTGCAGGCGGATCGTCATCGGGGCGGAGTTGCCGAGCAGTGCGGTGCGGAACTTGTCGAGCAGTTCGTTGTAGGTAATGCCCTGCTCGGTGAGCTCGATATTGGGATAGGTGGCGCGGAACGCCGCGAAGAAATCGCGGTAGTTGTCGCGCATGATCTGCGGGTCGGCTTCGAAGATCCCCTGGTACCAGAAGGTCAGCTTGCCCTTGTAGTCGGTCGGGGTGACCGAGTTGCAGTGACCGACGGTGTCGAACGTTTCCGTTCCGGCGATCGAACGCACATATTCGGGCGACCATTTGCTGATGTCGATGCCTTCTGCGAGCGCCGTCGAGGCCAGAAGACTCGTGGCCAAGGCAGCCGACAGCACGCCGTGCGCAAGCGCACGGCCAGTTCCGTGTTCTGACATGAATTCCTCCTCCCATCCGCGTCCTGCGCCCCTCGCGCAGTCGAGAATGCCTGCCGGCAACCGGCCGGTTACGCAATTAACGCCCGGATTTCGGCACAGGCAACCGGAATTTTGCAAAATCCTGGCCGCCTCTCTGGAAATCAGCGCAAGAAACCGGCAAAGCTGACGCGTGCACACGAAGAGATCGAAACCGATGAGTGAGTTCAGGGCCCGGCCGCCTGTAGGAATCGACCCGACCGGCGTGTCGGAAGAAGGCGCCGCGGTCTATGACCTGATCCGGGACGACATCATCTCCGGCCGTCTCGAAGCCAACTCCCGGCTGGTGGTGGCTGAGCTATCGGTACGGCACAACTCTCCGGCCAATGCGGTGCGGGAGGCGCTGCAGCTGCTCCGCTCGCAAGGGTTCGTGCTGATCGTTCACAACAAGAGCGCCCGCGTTCGTCCGATCGACCAGGATCTCGTGCGCGACGTCTACGAGATCGGCGTCTTGATCGAGCCCTCGATGGTGCGCTGGTTCGTCGACATGGCGACCCCGGCCGACATCGCCGAACTCGAGCGCATCCAGCACCAGATCGAGGCCAACAATTTCACCGACCCGATCCTGCACAGCGAGCTCGACACGCAGTTTCACACCGTGATGTACGAGCGCCACTACAACCACCTCGCGGCGGAGCTGTGGTGGCGACACCGCGAAATCCTGCGCGCCCTCGGGCGACGCTACAATTTCACGCTGTCCCGTCGCGCCCAGGTGCTGCGCGATCACCGCGATCTGATCCGGCTGGTCAAACAAGGCGACGCGACGAGCGCGGCGACGCTGATTGCCCAGCACGTCGATGGCGCCGGCCGACACGTCCTCGAGCAGATGCGGGCGGCCAGCTCGGCGCGTGCCGGCTGAGAGGTAGAATTTCGCATGCGCAACTATCGCGACATGCACATAGCCATTTGAGGGAGGCAGCAGATGAAGATCACGGGCGTTCGGCCCTGGCTGGTCAAGGCCAGCAGCTCGTATTGGGGTGAATACCTGTTCGTCGAAGTGACGACCGACGAGGGGGTTTCGGGCTGGGGCGAGATTACCTCGACCACCAGGATCGCCAACCGGGCGCTTTGTGCCATCCTCAAGCAGGTGGGCGGCCAGATCGCCGGCGAGGACCCGAGCCAGATCGAACGGCTGTGGCACAAGCTGTTCCGCAGCTTCACCTATATGGGCAGCCGCGGCGCCGCCTGCGAATGCGTCAGCGCCATCGACATCGCGCTGTGGGACATTCGCGGCAAGGTACTCGGCCTGCCGGTCTACGAACTGCTGGGCGGCGCGGTGCGCGACGAGATCTCGCTCTACACCCACCCCGACCAGAGCAAGTTCACCTCCGACGCGGGCGTGGTGGCCGAGATCACCGACATCGTGAAGTCGGGCCACAAGGCGCTGAAGTTCGACCCCTACCCGCACCAGCGCGGCGGGGCGGAGCAGCGCGACGGCTATCTCGATGGGATGATGAGCCGGGCCAACGAACGCAAGGCCGCCGACCTCACCGCCCTGATCCGCCAGACCGCCGGCCCCGACGTCGAAATCCTGATCGATGCGCATGGCCGCTTCGACGTGCCGACGGCGATCCGCCTCTGCCGCTCGCTCGAAGAGGCCGGGCAGATCGACTGGTTCGAGGAGCCGGTGCCGCCCGAGAGCTATGGCGCATTGCAGCAGGTGCGCGAGAAGGTGAATGCCGCCATCTCGGTGGGCGAGCGGGCCCACACCAAGTGGGATTTCGTGCCGATCCTCGAAAACAAGCTCGCCGACTACATCATGCCCGACGTCACCTGGACCGGCGGCATCACCGAGCTGAAGAAGATCGCGACGCTGGCCGAGGCCTACTACGTCCCGATCTCGCCGCACGATGCCGGCGGGCCGATCAACGTGCTCGCCGGTGCCCACGTGATGATGACGGTGCCCAACTTCTATCGGCTCGAAACGTCGCGCTGGGACCTCAGCGGCTACAACGAGCTGATGCACACGCGGCTCGACAACTCCAACGGCGCGCTGAAGCTGCCACGCGTCCCGGGCCTCGGCATCGAGCTGAATCGGGATTACCTCGAGGCCAACGAGATCAAGACGGCCTAGGCCGCCCATCGCACAGTCGCTCCAAGCAACAGCCATTCCCCGGGGGAACCAGCCGTGAAGATCACCGGCATCGAAACCGTCGTCGTCAACGCCGTGCACCGCAACTGGATTTTCGTCAAAGTGCTGACCGACCAGCCCGGCCTGTGGGGCTGGGGCGAGGCAACGCTGGAGTGGAAGACCCGGGCGGTCAAGGGCACCATCGACGACCTGGCGCCCTTCCTCATCGGGCAGGATCCGATGCGGATCGAGCACCTGGTCAACACGATGACGCGCTTCAGCTTCTGGCCGCTGGGCTCGATCGGCCTCACCGCCGTCTCGGGCATCGAGCACGCGCTGTGGGACATCAAGGGCAAGGCGCTCGGGGTGCCGGTGTGGCAGCTGCTCGGTGGCCGGGTGCGCGACAAGGTGCGGGTCTACACGCATTTGCGGCGCGGTGACGCTTCGGCTCGGGTACCCAATACCGACATTTCCCGCTTCTGCGACGCGGTGCAGGAGACGGTGGAGATGGGTTACGACGCCATCAAGCTCGGCTTCGTTCCCTACACCGGATACGACGCCCCCCTCCCCGCCGTCCGCCACGTCGAGAAGCTCGCCGCGGCGGTGCGCGAACGCGTCGGCGACGGCGTCGAGATCATGACCGATTTCCATGGCCGCCCGGATTCCCTCGATGCCGCCATCGCCTACATCAAGGCCATCGAGCCGATAAAGCCGCTGTTCTGCGAGGAAGTGATCCAGCCCGGCGATACTGCGGGAATGGCCGACATCGCGCGGCGCGTCGATTGCCCGTTGGCCACGGGGGAGCGCCTGTTCACGCCGCGCGAGTTCCTCGAAGTCGCCCAGACCCGCGCCGTCGCCTATATCCAGCCTGACCTCGCGCACTGCATGGGCTTTACCGGTGGCCGCAAGATCGCCGCCATTGCCGAAGCGGCACACATGGGTGTCTGCCCGCACAACCCGATGGGCCCGGTCGCCGGCGCCGTCGCCCTGCAGTTCGACGCCGCGACCACCAACTTCGTCATCCAGGAGGAAGCCGTCGGCATCGTGCCTTGGTTCGAGGAGATCTGCTCGACCTATCCGCTGAACCTGGTGAACGGCGCGTGGGCAATCCCCGACGGACCCGGCCTCGGCATCGAAATCGACGAGCGCGCCGCAGCCCGGCACCCGTTCGCGCCGGAGATCATCCCGGCCACGGAATCCGTACTGGCGGATGGCCGCATCGCCAACTGGTAGACGGGGCGCCGCGGCTGGGCACGAAGTAGGCGATCGAGTGAAATCCGCTATGTGCCGCAGGGGCCTACAGTCGCCGTCGAGTGGCGCGAGCAGTCAGACGACCTCCAGTCCCGCGGCCGCGAATGGCATTCAGCCGGAAGCAACTACTAGTTGTCGCCGGATGGCCTGCGGGTGGTGCGCTAGGACAGCTAGCTAGTGCAGGGTACTCCGCGGGAGGGTGCCAAGACGACCACCTGCGGGCCTAGATCACTTAGCCGCTCACCGCTGCCAGTCGTCACCTACCAAGATATCCTGATAAACCACCGCGAAACCGGCATCGTCAAAACCGGTCATTCCCACGCCCACGCCCCTAGCGCTACCCGCCGAGCTTGGTGCGCCTTTTGCGGCAAGTCGGTCGCACAGCCGACCTTGAGGCTACCCGGATCCTCATCCGACAACGTACCGTCTCAGACCGGGGACTCTGCCACTTCAGCTGTTCGAGTTCGGCGGACCGCGCTTGACCGCCGAGCCGCTCTGGCGCATCTGCCAGCTGGCCGCGCTTGTGGTCGCCCTGACAACTGAGGAAATCGCCCTGCGCTGGAAGTGCCCTCCGGCCCGGGGGGCGACCTTGGTCGTTCCAGCCGAACAGGAAGTGGCTCATGTCCCAACTCGACACCCGTATTGCCGCCCAGATCGCCACCGAAGTCACAGCCCGCCCCGAGCAGGTGCGCGCTGCGGTGGAACTGCTCGACGGCGGCGCAACGGTGCCGTTTATCGCGCGCTACCGCAAGGAAGTGACGGGCGGCCTTGATGACACCCAGTTGCGGCTGCTGGCGGAGCGGCTGACCTATCTGCGCGAGCTGGAGACCAGACGCGCTGCGATCCTCAAATCCATCGACGAACAGGGCAAGCTCACCCCCGCGCTCACTGCCTCCATCACGGGCGCCGCTACCAAGGCCGAGCTCGAAGACCTCTACCTGCCGTTCAAGCCCAAGCGCCGCACCAAGGCCGAAATCGCCCGCGAGCGCGGCCTGGGCCCGCTGGCCGAAGCCATCCTTGCCAATCGCAGCGCCGACCCCACTCTGCTCGCCGAGGGGTACATCACCGAAGAGGTCGCCGGAACCAAGGAAGCGCTTGAGGGCGCCCGCGACATCGTCACAGAGGGCCTGTCGGAAAACGCAGCCCTGCTCGGCCAGCTCCGTACCTATATGCGCGACAAGGCCATGCTCAGCGCCAAGGTGCTCAAGGGCAAGGAAGAGGCTGGCGCCAAGTTCTCCGACTACTTCGACCATTCCGAACGCTGGAACAAGGTGGCTGGCCACCGCGCCCTCGCCATGATGCGCGGCCGCGACGAAGACTTCCTCAGCCTCGATATCGAGGTGGATGCCGACGTCACTGATCCGATCAAGCCAGCCGAGCGCTTCGTCGCTGGCGCACTCGATGTCCAGGGCAATGGCGCGGGCGACAAATGGCTCCGCGAAGTGGTCGGCTGGGCCTGGCGAACGCGCCTCCGCATCTCGCTCTCCATCGACCTGATGGTCGAGCTGCGCGAGCGCGCCGAAGTCGAAGCCATCGGCGTCTTCGCCCGCAATCTCAAGGACCTGCTGCTGGCCGCCCCCGCCGGTGCCCGCGCCACCATGGGCATCGACCCCGGAATACGCACCGGCTGCAAGATCGCGGTCATCGACGCCACCGGCAAGGTGCTCGATACCGAAACCATCTACCCCTTCCCGCCCCGCAACGACGTGATGGGCTCGCAGGCCGCCATCCAGGCGCTGATCAAGAAGCACGGCGTGCAACTCATCGCCATCGGCAACGGCACCGGCAGCCGCGAGACCGAGAAGCTGGTCGCCGACCTCATCGAGCGCCTGCCCGCGCCCAAGCCGACCAAGGTCATCGTCTCCGAGGCCGGCGCATCGGTCTATTCGGCGTCCGAGCTGGCGGCGGCCGAGTTCCCCAATCTCGACGTATCACTGCGTGGGGCTGTCTCCATCGCCCGCCGTTTGCAGGACCCCCTTGCTGAACTCGTCAAGATCGAGCCCAAGGCGATCGGCGTTGGCCAGTATCAGCACGATGTCGACCAGTACCGTCTCGGCCGCTCGCTCGACGCCGTGGTCGAAGACGCAGTGAACGCCGTGGGCGTGGATCTCAACACCGCGTCCGCCCCCCTCCTCGCGCGCATCTCGGGTCTTGGCCCGTCCGTCGCCGAAGCCATCGTCGCCCACCGCGACGCCAACGGCCCGTTCCGCTCCCGCAAGGCCTTGCTCGAGGTGCCCCGCCTGGGCCAACGCACCTTCGAGCAGAGCGCCGGGTTCCTGCGCATCACCGACGGCACCGAGCCGCTCGATGCGTCCTCGGTTCACCCTGAAGCCTATGGCGTGGCCCGCAAGATCGTCGCCGCCTGTGGCCGCGATCTGCGCACCATCATGGGCGACAAATCGGCCCTGTCAGGCCTCGATCCGAAGCGCTTCGTCGATGAGCGCTTCGGCCTGCCGACGGTGCGCGACATCCTCTCCGAACTGGAAAAGCCCGGCCGCGACCCCCGCCCCGCCTTCAAGACCGCGACATTTGCCGAAGGCGTCGACGATATCAAACACCTCAAGCCCGGCATGATGCTGGAAGGCACCGTCACGAATGTCGCCGCCTTTGGTGCGTTCGTCGACATCGGCGTGCATCAGGACGGGCTGGTGCACGTCTCCCAACTGGCCGACAAATTTGTCAAGGACCCCCACGAGGTCGTCAAGGCGGGTGACGTGGTCAAGGTTCGCGTCGTGGAAGTGGACGTGCCGCGCAAGCGCATCGGCCTCACCATGCGCAAGGAAACCGACACCACCGCCCCGCGCGAACGCCCCCGCGACCAGCCCCTCCGCGCCAACCAGCGCTCGCCCCAGGAAGCGCCCCGCAGCACCGGCTCACTGGGCGACATGCTCAACGAAGCCATGCGCAAGAAGAAGTAGCGCCTGTTGGCGTGCCAGCAGCCCGCTTGGCCGACGCAAGCACAGCGAAATGGCACCAGTTCTGGATCTGAGGGGCACGAAGGTCGGTCTGTACCGTCTCGCGCTTTGCCGCCATCATGCGGCTATGCAGAGAAGTTTCAATCAGAGCCTGCCTGGTAGGCGTTTCGTCGCCGTGGGCCCGGAGGGCGCCCACTCCGACTGCCCGAGGCGGACGAGACCAGGCGCGGTAGTGGTAGTCTGTAGTGACTATGAATAGCCGCTCCAATTTCTTTGGCCTAAGCCTGCGCGAGCTAGACATTCTGCGTCGCCTGTTGACGGAGCGTAGTGTTTCGGGGGTGGCCGCGCAGCTTGGTCAGAGCCAGCCATCGGTCAGCGCCATCCTGCGCCGTCTGCGCGACATTTTCGGCGACCCGCTCCTGGTGCGCTCGGGGCAGAAGATGGTTCTTACCGATAAGGGCATGCTCGTCTCGACCCAGGTCGAGGAACTCATGAACCGCTTCGTCGAGTTGCTCGAGTCTGACGAGACATTTGATCCGGCCACGTCCGAGCGGACAATTCGAATTGCGGCCGCCACGTCATTCGAGTTTTTTCTCGTGCCCCACCTCATCGCCGAACTGCACAAGGTTGCGCCGCGCTGCAGGTTGGAGCTGTTCGTGCCGACGATGCAAAGCGGCGTGGAGACGGAGCGCGAGACGGGTGGTCTCGATGCAATTATCGGCAACTGGCCAGTGCCGCCGCCGCATCTGAAGCATATGCCGCTTGCGAACTCGGAGCTCGCATGCCTCGTCTGTGCTTCCCATCCCCTGCCCGCCGGCACGCAGCTGACGCTCGAGGATTATGTGAGGCTGAGCCACATCTCCCCCTCGTCCCCGCAGGATCTCTCCATCCGCCCGATCGAGGGCATGCTGGTGCGTTTGGGGCTTGAACGTCGCGTGGTAGTGTCGGTACCTGACTACTCGATCATTCCGCAGCTGTTGCCCGGAACGCACCACGCCTTCACCGTGGGGCGCCGCTATGCAGAGCACGCGGCGCGGGGCGGCAAGCTCAAGGTCCTGCTGATGCCGGATGAGCTCAAGGTAATGTCCTTCTACCTGCTCTGGCATGAGAGATCGCAGTCCAGCCGCTATCATCGCTGGCTGCGCGAGACCATCCGCCGTCTGGTCCGGGAGCGGGACGTACTGGCGGTTCCAGTCACCGCCCCATAAGGGCGCGGTTATGACTCCTATACGAGAAGGGCACCTGTCCCTGCGTTTGTGCCATGCCTAGTCTCCTCGCAACGTGCCTTTGCGAGTGGGCACGGGAACAGCATGACAACGATCAACACAGCAGGGAATCCATGAAACGCATTGCTTGTTACGCGGCTTTGACCGCCGTGAGCCTTTTCCCGTGCCTGCCAGCCCTTGCGCAGGACTACTCGGGTCGCACTCTCGTCGTCGGCACCTGGGGCGGCGATATCGAACGGCTGCTCCGGGAGCATGTCGCCGGCCCCCTCGAGGCCATGACTGGTGCCAAGGTTGAGTTTCTGCTCGGCGGCAGCGGTGACCGCATGTCCAAGATGGTTGCAGAGCGCAACAATCCCACCATGGATGTGACCTTCCAGAACATCTATGAGGCGCCCGCCGCCCTGAAGGAGGGTCTGGTTGTCGCCCCAGATGCCGCTTTGGTGCCGACGGCCGCCGACGTCTGGGCCGGCATGAACGATGGTTGCTATGCCATGAGCCTGGTTGGCCTCGGCATTGCCTATAGCAAGGCTCTGTTCCCTGAAGCGCCCGAATGGGCCGATCTGTGGAAAGAAGAATTCAAGGGCAAGATGGCCTATGCCCCGTATCCCAGCTCGGAAGGCGACGGGATGCTGGCCGTTGCCGCCCGTATCGCTGGCGTCAGCGAACGCGATCCGGACGCCACTTTTGCCAAGCTGGCGGAACTGGGTGCGCCCGTGCTCAGCTACAGCAGCCTCGACGAGGTCTTCACGCTCATGGATGCCGGCGAAATCGCCGCCGCGCCGATGATTTCGGGCTACGTCCTGTCAAATCTGGAAAACTATGAAGGCATCGGCTTCGTGTTCCCCAAGTCGCCGGGACCGGTGCTGGTGCGTGACATGGTCTGCCAGGTGGCCAACAGCCCTGAGCCTGAACTGGCCCAGATGTTTATCGACCTTGCACTCAGCGTTGAGACCCAGACGGCCTATGCCAAGGAACTCAATTTCGGTCCCACCAACTCCAAGGTTGAGCTGACCGAAGCAGAAGCCGATCGCGTGATCAATACCCCGGAAGAAGTGACAAGCCTGCTTCAGCTGGATTGGCCCTACGTCATCGAGCAGCGTTCCGACTGGACCGATCGCTGGAACAAGCAAATCCTTGGTCAGTAATCACGCCGGCCTGAACTAGGGATCTAGTGCATTGAAACAGACACCGGACATCAAGCCGATCGCAACGGCGCTGCTCGTTGCACCAGCGGCCATCCTGATGTTCGGTGTCTTCGTCTTGCCGTTTCTGTTTTTGGTTGTGCTCAGCTTTTGGAGCCAGGTTCCCGGCTCTCTCGGCCTGGACCCCACCTTCACACTGGCAAACTACGCTCGCATCATCAGCGACAGCTATTATCTGGGCGGCTTGTGGACCACCCTCTGGCTGAGCGGGCTGGTGACGCTGCTCTGTCTCGTTCTCGCCCTGCCGCTGGCGCGCTGGATAGTGCTGCACGCCAAACGGACCAAAGGCCTGCTCATCGGACTTTGCATCCTGCCGCTGGTCTGTGGCGCGCTGCTCCCGACCCTTGGTCTGGTCAATCTCTTGAGCCCGCTGGGCTTCATCAATGGCGCGCTCAAATCCATGGGGCTTATCAAGACCAGCCTGCCGCTGCTCGGTAATATCGCTGGGGTCAGCATCGGATTGATCCAGGCCTTCCTGCCGCTGATGATCCTGCCCCTCATCAGCACCAACGAGCGCATTCCGCACGACTACGAGAAGGCGGCCATGTCGCTGGGTGCAACCCGCCTTGTGGCGTGGCGCCGCGTGCTGTTGCCGCTGATGTTGCCGGGCATTGTGGCTGGCAGCCTTCTGGTGTTCTGCGCATCGCTGACCGCGTTTGTTACCCCCCAAATTCTGGGTCAGGGCAAGGTAGTGACCTTTGCTTCGCTGGCCTATCAGCAGGCCGCAATGGTGTTGGACTGGCCGTTCGCGTCGGCTCTCGGCATGGTCATGCTGCTGTTCCTGGCGTTGGCAGGGATCCTGGGAGCGCTGGTTTCCCGCGGTCTTGGGAGAAGCTCATGACGTCCCGCTTTGGCAAGGCAATGCTGCTGGCCGCCGTCGTGGCTACCCTGCTCTTCCTGTTGGCGCCCATTCTGGTGCTGATCCTTTCGGCATTCGACAGCGGCAACGTCTTCCGTTTTCCACCACGGGTCCTGTCGTTCCGCTGGTTCGAAACAGCGCTCAACCATTCCGAATATCGCAGCAGTCTGTGGATCAGCACGGTGCTCGGCCTGATCTCCACTGTGATCGCGGTGGGGCTGGCCAGTCTTGCCGCCTTCGGGCTGGTGCGCGGCAAGCCATCCTACCGTCTTGCCATGGAGGTGCTGCTGCTGGCGCCGCTGACCCTGCCGCTGGTGGTCTGGGCTATCGCGCTGCTGTCGATCTATGCGCAACTGGGCATCAACGGCACGCTGCCGGGCCTGATCCTCGCCCATGTCACCATCACCATGCCGTTCGCGACGCGCATCATGATCGCCGCGTTCGACGAGATCGATCCCAACCTCGAGGCCGCCGCCAAGAGCTTGGGCGCGTCACCTTGGCAGGTGGTTCGCCGCATCACTCTGCCACTGGCTCGGCCAGGCCTGCTGTCCAGCATGGCGATCGCCTTTCTCGTCTCGTTCAACGACGTCGTCGTAACGACGCTGATTGCCGGCGCCGGCTGGATCACCTTCCCCGTCCGCACCTTCTCCCGGCTTCGCACCGAGGGTATCGACCCGACGACCATTGCCATTGGCGCCATGATCGTCGCCTTCACAATTCTGGTGATCGTCCTCGGACAACGCCTCTTCCAGCTTTCAAGGCGCTTCTGATGACCGGATCTCCCTATCTTCGCATCCGCTCCGTGCAAAAGAGCTACAAGGGGTCCGTGGCGCTGCACGATATCGACCTCGATGTCGAACAGGGCGCGTTCGTTTCCCTGCTTGGGCCGAGCGGCTGCGGCAAGTCGACCTTGCTGCAGATCCTTGCCGGCCTCCTGGAACCCGATCGTGGTCAGATCCAGCTCGACGGCGCGGACATCACCAATCTGCCGCCGTGGCGGCGCAATATCGGGCTGGTATTCCAGAACTACGCTCTGTTTCCTCACCTCAGCATTCGCCAGAATGTGCGCTTTGGCCTCGACATGCTGGGCATGGGGCGCGTTGAGGCTGAAAAACGCGTTGACGAGTCGCTGGAGATGGTCGGGCTCGATCCATCGCTGAGCCGACGCCCGGGCGAGCTTTCCGGTGGCCAACAGCAGCGTGTGGCAATTGCTCGGGCCATTGCGATCCGGCCCCGGCTGCTGCTGATGGATGAACCCCTGTCCAACCTCGATGCGGTACTGCGCCACAAGGTGCGCCTCGAACTGCGCGAACTGCATGACCGCACCGGCATCACCACGATCATGGTCACCCATGATCAAGCCGAGGCTCTGGCCACATCAGATCGCATCGCGGTGATGCAGAGCGGCCGGATTCTGCAATATGAAGCCCCCGAAACCCTCTATGGCGCCCCCGCGACGGCATTCATCGCCGGCTTCGTGGGCAGCCCGCCGGCAAACCTGTTACCCCTCACGGCAAGCGGGCCAGACAACTGGACCCTGGCTGATGGTCAGGTCTGGCAGCCCGCGGCAGTCCTCGCGCCAAAAGCCAACGGCGCGCAGTCCGGCAGGGCCTGCCTGATCGCCTTGCGGCCGGAGACCCTCACCATCGGCACGTCGGGTGACGGCGGCCTGCCGGCGCGCGTCGCTGCGGTCGAATTCAACGGTGGTGATCGTCTGGTCCATGCCGAAACCGGCGGCACGCGGATCACGGTTCGCATCGCCGCCAGCCAGGCCATCGCCAGCCCCGACATTCTGCTTTTCCCGCCGCAACAGGCGCCCGTGTTGTTTGACGCGACGACCGGCACGCGGCTCTGAACTTCCAAGAGATTGATGGAGATCGTCATGACTGACCGAGGTCGTTGGGCAGGACGCAACCCTGCCAAGGACGAACTGCGCAACGCCATCTGGGATCAACTCGTCGCTGACGGGGTGGCGATCGGCCCGGCGCGGAGCCACATCCCAAACTTTACCGGCGCAGATACGGCCGCCTGGCACATGGTACAGATACCTGCCTGGCGGACGGCCAAAGCCGTGAAGGTCAACCCCGATTCAGCTCAATACTCGCTGCGGCTGCGCGCCTTGTATGAGGGCAAGACGCTTTACTGCCCGGTTCCGGAGCTGGTGCAGAAGGCTCCCTATGTCCGGATCGATCCCGACCAGCTCAGGGACAAGGGCATATCGTACGAACTGGCGGCGAGCCACCAGGGTTACATGCACTATGGCGAGCGGATCGAGTTTACCGACATTCCCGAACTCGACTTCTGCGTGTTCGGCTCGGTCGCCGTGACGCGGCGGGGCGCGAGAACCGGCAAAGGCGGCGGATTTGCAGACCTGGAGGCCGGCGTGCTGAACGAACTGGGTCGCATAAGGCCCGATACGCCGCTCGTCACCAGCGTGCATTCGAGCCAGATCGTGCCCGACGGGGACATTGTCATGATGGATTTCGATTGCTGGATGGACTACGTCGCCACCGAGACAGAGCTGATCGCCACGACCAGCACGCACCCCCGCCCCAAGGGCATTTCTTGGGACCATGTCCAGCCTGACCAGTTCGACTCGATCCCCTTCCTGCGCGAGCTGCAGCCCAAAGCGAAGCCGTAGCTAGCATGATAGGCAGTTGAAAGAGGGCAAGCGCCATCTGACAATCATGCTGCCCTAGTTCGCACTATGGCCGGCAGCGCTGCGATGGTGGATGGTGCACCGTCGAGCTGGCGGCCGCCATGATTGGAGAGAGCATTGGCGCCGGTCTGATGGCCCTTGACCACGAATGCGACGCACGTCGTCCCAGTTCAGACTGGGATCGAACTGAGCATCGGTCCACTCCGCCAAGCGACACTCGGCTGCGCGAAAGCATCGCGCTTGCCATCCGCTCGCTTGACTACCGGCAGACAGTCGACATTGCGGTGAGTGAGCACGAGGCCATCTACCAAGGCATCCTTGATCGGTCATCGGCGAGGGCCGCTGAAACCATGCGTCTTCACCAATGCCTCGCGCCGGCTCGGTCTGTAGTAGAAGCTGCAAGTGACGCTGCGCCGTTGGGGCAGACCCAAGGATGTCCCCAACCTCATCTGCTTCCCGTCGTCCGACCTCGCCTCGTACATCACCGGCACCATGGTCGATGTCTCTGGCGGCAGTTCGCCACGCAGATGCCCCGGGTTGCCCACCGCGAACCGTAGGCGAACGCCAATGGGTCGCCACTAAGCTCGATCGCCCATCCTGGTGACACCGGAGAGAAGTCCGGTGGCGTGCTGCAGGGCGGCACCGGTGACGATGACGAGGGGCGGCAAGGTCAGCCACTCGAGCGTCCATGCGGCGCCGGAGCGCTCGTTCTCGTGCACCACGGCGTGGTGGAGCGTGCCGGCAAGTCCGGCCGCATGGCGCGACAGGGCGACCAGCAGTTCCGCGCGCACGGGGTTCGCCTTGTGCGGCATGGCCGACGAGGAGCCACCTTCCGCGAGGGCGATCGCACCGACCTCCGTCTGGGCCAGCAGCGCGACGTCCGCTCCGATCTTGCCGAGCGAACCGGTGAGGGCTGCAAGCCGGCTGCCGAACATGACGATCGGATCGCGCGTCGAATGCCAGGGCGTAGCGAGGCCGAGATCGAGCAGTGCAGCCAGCCCGCGAGCCACTTCCTCCCGCTTGCCCGAGAAGCTGCTGCCATCTCCCACAGGGCCGCCGAGCTGAACCACCAGCAGTTCGGGACGCAGGTTTGACAGTGCGCTGCGATGGCGCGCCAGCGGGTCCGACCAGCTCCTCAGCTTGTCGGCAACGGTGAAGGGCAGAGCCGACTGCATGCGCGTATGGGCCATGAGCGCCCGGCCGCCATATCGGTCGACGAGCCCGGAGAGCACCGCTTCGAGCGCGGTGATGCGCTCGAGAAGCACCGGGATGACGCGGGCGAGTTGCAGCATGAGCGCAGTGTCCACCACGTCCTGACTGGTGGCGCCCAGGTGGAGTGCAGACGCATGCGGCTCGCCCAGGGCCGCACGCAGCTGGCGTACAAGGGCCGGGACGATCACGCCGTCGCGCCGCATACCGGCAGCAAGATCGTCCCAGTCGGGTTCGAAGCTTGAAATGGATTTGGCGATCGCGGCCGCGGCGACCGGACTGACGAGGCCGGCATCGGCCTCGGCCTCGGCCAGCGCGACCTCGAAGCGGAGCATGGCGGCCAGTTGCGCCGAGTCGCCGAGCAGCAGCTCGATCTCCGCATCGCCCGCCAGTTCGCTCAGCAGCGGACGCATCACACGGCCTCGAGTGCGATGGCGATGCCCTGCCCCACACCGATGCACATGGTCGCCAGTGCGCGCCGTTTGCCGGTGATCTGCAGTTCGAGAGCCGCCGTCCCTGCGATGCGGGCGCCGCTCATGCCGAGCGGATGGCCCAAGGCAATGGCCCCGCCGTTGGGGTTCACATGCGCAGCATCGTCGGCGATGCCCAGTTCGCGCAGAACCGCGAGACTCTGGCTGGCAAAGGCCTCGTTGAGTTCGATGACATCGAGTTCGGCAGGCGACCACCCGAGGCGGGCACAGAGCTTTTGTGTTGCGGGCACCGGACCCATGCCCATGATTCGCGGGGGCACTCCAGCCGCGGCACCGCCGGCGATCCGCGCCATCGGGGTCAGGTCGTAGCGCGCCGCCGCTGCCTCCGAGGCGACGATCAGCGCCGCGGCGCCGTCGTTTACCCCGGAGGCATTGCCGGCCGTCACGGAGCCCCCCTCGCGGAACGGCGTCGGCAATCTGGCAAGAGCTTCGAGCGTGGTATCGGCCCGCGGGTGCTCGTCGGTGTCGATGACGACAGGGTCGCCCTTCCGGCGCGGAATGCTCACCGGCACAATCTCGCGGGCGAAGCGGCCGCTCTGTTGCGCGGCAGCGGCGCGCTGCTGCGAACGGAGGGCGAAGGCGTCCTGGTCGGCACGGCTCACAGAGAAATCGGCGGCGACGTTCTCGCCCGTCTCGGGCATGGAATCGACGCCGTAGAGCTGCTTCATCAGCGGGTTGATGAAGCGCCAGCCGATGGTGGTGTCGTAGATCTCGGCATTGCGCGAGAAAGCCGTTTCGGCCTTGGGCAGGACGAACGGGGCGCGGCTCATCGACTCGGTGCCGCCGGCGATGACGAGGTCGGCCTCGCCGGCCCTGATGGCACGGGCGGCGGTGAGCACCGCATCCATGCCCGAGCCGCAGAGGCGGTTGATGGTGGTGCCGGATATGGTCTCTGCCAATCCGGCGAGCAGCAGGCTCATGCGGGCGACGTTGCGGTTGTCCTCGCCGGCCTGATTGGCGCAACCGAAGATGACGTCGTCGACGGCCCCCCAGTCGACCTTTGGATGCTCTGCCACCAGCGCGCGCAGCGGGATGGCACCCAGATCGTCGGGGCGGACGGAAGCGAGTGCGCCGCCGAAGCGGCCGATCGGGGTACGCCGGTAGGCGCAGATAAAGGCGTCGGCCATCTCAGACCTCCGGAGCGACGAGGTCGCCGACCGTAGCAGGAATGACGAGCCGGGCCCCCGTCAGGCCCTGCAGCTCATCGACGCTGATGCCGGGGAGCTTTTCGCGCAGCACAAAGTGCCGGTCCTCGATGTCGAGCACGGCGAGGCTGGTATAGACGCGCGTGACGCAGCCGACACCGGTGAGTGGCAGGCTGCAGCGCTCGACCAGCTTGGGCCTGCCGTCCTTGGTGACGTGGTCGGTGATGACCGCGACCCGTTTGGCACCGTGGACGAGATCCATCGCGCCACCGACGGCCGGCACGCCCCTGGGGCCGGTCGACCAGTTGGCCAGATCGCCGGTCTCGGCCACCTCGTAGGTGCCGAGGATGGCGACGTCGAGATGGCCGCCGCGCACCATGGCGAAGCTGTCCGCGTGGTGGAAGAATGCGGCACCGGGCTTCAGCGTAATGGCTTTCTTGCCGGCGTTGATGAGGTCCCAATCCTCCTCGCCCTCGGGTGGGCTTTCGCCGAAGTTGAGGACGCCGTTCTCGGTGTGGAAGATGGCATGGCGGCCGGGCGGCTGGAACTTGGCCACGAGTTCGGGAAAGCCGATGCCGAGGTTGACATAGGCGCCGTCCTCGATGTCCTGCGCCGCGCGCCAGGCGATCTGGGCATTGGAAAGCCTGGTGCTCATGCGTAGGCGACTCCGTCGCGCATCAGGGCCTCCTCCTGTTGCGGATCGGCGACCTCGACGATGCGATCGACGAAGATGCCGGGCGTGATGACGTGCTCGGGGTCTATCTCGCCGGGAGCGACGATGCGGCTGGCTTGCACGATGGTGAGCTTCGCCGCTGCCGCCATCAGTGGTGAGAAATTGCGGGCCGCCTTGCGGTACGTGAGGTTGCCCAGAAGATCGGCAAGCTCGGCCTTGATCAGCGCGGCATCGGCCTTGAGCCAGCGCTCCTGCACGTAGTGCCGCCCCTCGAACTCGGCGATGGGCTTGCCGGCGGCCAGGTCGGTACCATAGCTCGTGGGGGTGTAGAAGGCGGGGATACCGGAGCCGCCGGCGCGGATTCGCTCGGCGAGCGTGCCCTGTGGCACCAGCTCGAGACCGATCTCGCCACCGAGATACTTCTCGGTGAAGGCGCGGGGATCGGCCGAGCGCGGGAAGGAGCAGATCATCTTTTCCACCATGCCAGCGTCGATCATGGCGGCGATGCCGACGCGGCCATTGCCGGCATTGTTGTTGATGATGGTCAGCCGGCCGGGGCTGCCGGTGGCCTTGAACTGGTCGATCAGCGCGTGGATCAGTTCGATCGGCGCACCGGATCCACCGAAGCCGCCGACCATAAGGCTCATGCCATCGGTGATGCCGGCAACGGCGGCAGCGAGGTCGGGAACGGTCTTGTCCATGCGCTGTCCTAGATGTCGAAGAACACGGTTTCGCCCTCGCCCTGCAGGCGAATATCGAGCGTGTACGTGGCGCGTCCCGCCACCTCGGTTCGCTTCGCGACCAGCGTCGTCCGGCGGCGCGGGTCGATGATGCGGTTCAGCACGAAGTCGGAGGCGTTGGCGGTGGCTTCATCGTCGAAGTAGAGCCGAGTGTGCAGCCCGACATTGATGCCTCGCGCGACGATCCACAGCGTCAGATGCGGCGCCATTGGTTTGCCATCGGGGCCGGCGACGCGGCCCGGCTTGACGGTCTCAAAGCGGAAGCTGCCATCGGCGCCGCATGCGGTCCGGCCCCAGCCGGCATTGTGCCGCCCGTCGGCGTCGGCCTGCCAGAGCTCGACCACCGCATCACCCACCGGCGCCGCCGAACCATCGAAGATGCGGCCGATGATGTTGATCGGCTGACCGGTGCCCGCGGCGATCGGCCCGGAGCCGAGGTCGGGCACGTTCGGCCCGGAGATGCCCTCGAGGCTTGGCGTGAGCCCGATATGCACATAGGGGCCGGCAGTCTGCGACGGGCTCTCCCTCAGCGGCGGCAGGCGGTTGAGCATCAGTTTCCCTCCGGCCGGTTCTCGAACAGCGTCGAACGCCGTCCACGCAGCACTATGTCGAAGCGATAGGCCAGCGCGTCCATGGGCGTCGTGTTGTGGCGATCCAGCCTTGCGATCAACTGCTCCACCGCGGCGCGATCGGGAATCGAGAGCGCGATCGGATCCTGCCAGATCATCGGGTCGCCCTCGAAATACATCTGGGTGATCAGCCGCTGCGCGAAAGCATGGCCGAACACGGAGAAGTGGATGTGCGCCGGCCGCCAGTCATTGCCGCCATTGGGCCAGGGATAGGCGCCGGGCTTGATGGTGCGGAAGTGGTAGTAGCCGTTGTCGTCGGTGATCGCGCGGCCGCAGCCGCCGAAGTTCGGATCGAGCGCCGCGAGATAGCCCTCGCGCTTGTGGCGGTAGCGCCCACCGGCATTGGCCTGCCAGAACTCGACGAGCGTGCCGCGCACCGGCCGGGCATTCTCGTCCAGCACCTGCCCGTAAACGATCATCCTCTGGCCGATGGCCTCGCCGCCATCCTGGCTGAAGTTGCGGATCAGGTCGTTGTCGAGTGGGTTGAGGATGCCGTGGCCGAAGGTCGGGCCGGTGAGCTCGGATCTGGTCTGGCCGAGCGACAGCAAGGCGTGCCGGGGCGCGCGCAGCGTCGTGCTCTTGTAGCCGGGCGTATTGGCCGGCGGATGCCAGGCGCGGTCGCGCGGGTAGAGCGAGCCCTCCTCGCCATAGGGTGGGACGATGGTCATTGCCGCGCCTCCAGTTCCTTCCTCGCGACCCTGAAGGCACGGTTGGCGGCGGGCACTCCAGCGTAGACCGCGACGTGCAGCAGCGCCTCCCTGATGTCGTCGGGGCTGGCGCCGGTGTTCGCCGTCGCGCGGACGTGCATGGCCAACTCCTCGTCGTGTCCGAGAGCGGCGAGCAGCGCGATGGTGATCAGCGAGCGCTCGCGGCGGGTGAGACCTGGGCGCGACCACACCGAGCCCCAGGCACCCTCGGTGATGAAGGCCTGGAAGTCGGCGTCGAATGCGGTCTTCGCCGCCTCGGCGCGATCGACATGGGCGTTGCCGAGCACCGCGCGGCGCGTAGCCATGCCGTCTTCGAAATGGTCAGCCATGCGCAGCCTCCTCGACATGCCTGCGTATCAGCCGGGCGAGATCCGTCGGCCGGTCGATGGACGGGATGTGCCCTGCCCCGGCGATGAGCTCGAAACGTGCGCCCGGTATGCGGTCGGCGGTGGCGCGAACGAGATCGGGAGGGGTCGACTGGTCCTCGGCGCCGACGACCATGAGCGTCGGGACGGCGATATCGGCGACGGCGGCGGTGAGGTCGGCATCGCGCAGGGCGGCGCAGGTTCCGGCATAGCCCTCCACCGACGAGCGTAGCAGCAGGTTGCGCCAGCCGGCCATCTCGACGTCGCGACCGGTGCGGATGGAATGGGGGAACCAGCGGAGGAGGACGGCGTCGGCGATCGCCGCCATGCCGCCCCGGCGGATCGCATCGATGCGGGCGTTCCAGGTCGCTAAGTCACCGATCCTTGCGGCGGTGTCGCAGAGGACCACACTCGCCAGCCGCTCCGGATGATCGATGGCGAAACGCATGGCGACCATGCCGCCCACCGAGACTCCGGCCAGCACGAAGTGATCGAGGCCGAGGTGGTCGACCAGTTCCAGCAGGTCGCGCGACAGGTCGGCGATCGCGTAAGGAGCCGGCGGCACCGACGAGAGCCCGTGCCCGCGCTTGTCGTAGGTGATGGCACGGTGGTCCGTTGCTAGTTGCTCGACCACGCCATCCCAGATGCACAGGTCGGTGCCGAGCGAGTTGACGAATACGAGCGCAGGTGCGTCGCGCGGGCCGGTATCGCGATAGTGGACGAGGCCGAAGCTCGAGGCCGCGAAGGCCATCTCAGGCTGCCAGCCGCGCCAGCATGGCGCGCACCGCGATCGGATAGCCGGCGGCACCGAACCCGGCCATCACCGAGGTCGCGACCATCGAGACGTAGGAGCGATGGTAGATCGGCTCGCGCCGGTGGATGTTCGAGATATGGAGCTCGATGATCGGGCCGGGAAACATCTTCAGCGCATCGAGCAGCGCCAGCGAGGTGAAGGTGAAGGCGGCCGGGTTGATGATGATCCCCGCCCCTTCGTCGATCGCCTCGTGCACGAGTTCGATCAGCCTCTCCTCGCTGTTGGTCTGGTGGAACGCCACCGGATGCGCGCCCGCCACGTCGCGGCACATGGCCTCGACCTCGGCCAGCGTGGTGGTGCCGTAGATCTCGGGTTCGCGCTTGCCCAGCCGGTTCAGGTTGGGGCCGTTGAGGATGTAGATCGGCTTCATGGCACGACACTCGGGCTGACGTAGCCGAACATCTTGGGCAGCCAGAGCACCGTGTCGGGCACGAAGGTGAAGACGAACAGCGCGACGAGCAGGCCGACGAGGAACGGCGCCACGTCGCGCACCAGCGCCCGCATCGGCGTGCCGGCTATTCGCGTCATGATGAAGAGCAGCAGTCCATAGGGCGGCGTGATCAGCCCGAGCATGATGTTGACCACGACGACCACGCCGAAATGCACCATGTCGATGCCGAGCGCCTGCGCGGTCGGGATCAGCACCGGCACGATGACGAGGAGGATGGTCGTTCCTTCAAGGACGCACCCGATCAGCAGCAGCAGGATGTTGACCGCGATCAGGAACGTCACCGGATCGAGGTCCCAGGCGAGCAGTGTCGCGCTGATGGTGCGCGGGATGTTCTCGATGGTCACGACGTAGTTGAACACCAGCGCACCGGCGATCAGCATGCCGATCGACGCCGTGGTCTTGGCGCTGAGCAGCACCGAGCGATAGAGGTCGGGCGCCTTTACGGCGCGATAGACGACCACCGACACGATCAGCGCATAGAACGCGGCAACGGCCGCGGCTTCCGTCGGCGTGGTGATGCCGCCATAGATGCCGAACATCAGCACCGCCGGCATGAGCAGCACCGGCAGCGCGTCCCAGGTCATCTTCGGGAGCCGGCGCAGCGGCACGGGCTCTTCGACGGGAAAGTTCTTCAGCCGCGCCGTCACCGCGACCTGCAGCATCATCACGCCGGCCATCAGCAGGCCCGGCACGACGCCGCCGAGGAACAGGTAGCCGATCGAGGTATCGGCGACGAGCGCGTAGAGCACCATCGGGATCGAGGGTGGGATGATCGGCCCGATCACCGCCGTCGCGGCGGTCAGCGCGGCGGCGTAGCTCGGGGTGTACTTGCCGTCCTTGGTCATCATGTACTGCATCATCTTGCCCGAGCCGGCGGCGTCGGCGATGGCCGAACCGCTCATGCCGGCGAAGACGATCGATTGCAGGATGTTGACCTGGGCCAGCCCGCCGCGGAAGCGCCCGACGACGGCGTTGCACCAGTTGAGCAGCCGCTCCGACAGGGACCCCGAATTCATGATCTCGGCGGCGAGGATGAACAGTGGCACGGCCAGCATGATGTAGTTTGTGTACATGCCGTTGAGCAGCTGCTCGGCGACGATGCCCATGTCCTGCCCGCGCATCAGCAGGTAGAGGATGGAGCCGGTGATCATGGACACGCCCATGGGCAGGCCCATGAAGGCGAGCACGGTGATGAGCCCGAGCGAGAGGGCGAAGGCCAGCGACACGGCTAGAACCCCGACTTGATCTTGGTGACGTCGATTTCTTCAGCCGGCCTGCCCCAGATGGCGTGGTAGCCGAGCCAGAGCTGACGGACGATCACGGCGACGGCGAACAGGCCGTAGATCGAGTAGAGCCAGTCGAAGCGGATCTTGAGGTAGGCGGTGCGCTCCACCTTCATGAACCCGATATAGTCGAGCACGGCCGGCAGCGAGATCGTGAAGAAGAACACGACGGTCGCCGCGCATACGACCACCATAATGCGCCGCGTCCGCTCGCTCACCGTCGCATAGAGCAGATCGAAGCGGATCTCCTCGTACTCGCGCACGACGAAGGCGGTGCCGAACAGCACCAGCCAGACCCACATGATGACGGAGATCTCGTGCGTCCAGCCGATGGGAAAGTTGAGCAGGTAGCGGAAGACGATCTGGATGATGAAGACGACGAACATGGTCGCCAGCATCGCGGCGAGCAGGTTCTCTGCACGCGCATGCAGCCACGCGCCGATCTGCTGAAGGCGTGAAGACATCGTCCCTCCCCCGCGGTCTATGGTCAGGCGGCACCACTCGGCGCCGCCTGCACTGGGAGCTTAAAGCGCGTTGATCTTGTCGAGCACCCCCTCGGGCCAGCTCTTGGCGAGCTCGGACTCGAGGTAGAGCTTCTGCGCATTGGCGCGGAAGGAAGCGACATCGGGCTCGTAGATGTTGAGGCCGTCGGCCTTGAACTTCTCGAGCAGCTCGGCCTCGCGGGCAACGTGCTTGTCCTGGCTGAAGTCGATGGCCGCCGTGGCGGCCGCCTGCAGCGCCTCCTGGTCGGCGGGCGCCAGCTTGTCCCAGGCGGCCTTGGAGATGACCAGCAGGTCGTAGCCCACGAGGTGCGAGGTCAGGACGATCTGGTCCATCACTTCGTAGAACTTCATGTTCTCGACGTTGGGCAGCGGGTTGTCCTGGCCGTCGATGGCGCCGGTCTGCAGCCCCGTGTAGACCTCGGCATAGGCCATCGGCGTCGGGTTGGCGCCGAGCGCGGTGCCGAGGAACTGCCAGGCGTCACCACCCGGCATGCGCAGCTTGATGCCCGCCATGTCGGCCGGGGTCTTGATGGCCTTGTCGCCGCGAAGGCCGACCTGGCGGATACCGAAATAGGTGGGCCCGAGAATGCGGATGCCGAGCTGGTCCTCGGCCATCTTCTTGAACTCGGCTCCGACTTCACTGTCAAAGAAGGCACGGAGGTGGGCCGCATCCCGGAACAGGTAGCCCGAGGTCAGTACCGACCAGGCCGGAATCTGGTTCGAGACGTCCTGCGGGGCGATATTGCCCATCTCCAGGTTGCCGCGCTGCAGCGCGACGAGCTCGGTGCCCTGCTTGAACAGGTTGCCGCCATAGTAGGGCTCGAGGGTCGCGAAGCCGGCGACGCCCTCGCCGAACTGCTTCATCATCTCGGCGCGGATGTCCTGCTCCGAGAACACGGCCGAGAAGCGCAGCACCGGCTTGTCCTGCGCGAAGGCAGGCACGAACGAGGTGGCCGCGAGCAGCGCCACCGCGCCGAACAGGGTGGCCCGCCGCTTGATACGGAAATCCATGTCATCCTCCACATTGGGCCCCTCGGCCCCATGAGCCCGCATGGCGGGCACTCCCTCGCCTTCCCGGATCTTGCCGTCCGCCAAGGCCCGCTCACTTTGTACGAAACGGTTCGTACATGTCAATCGACGGCAACGGCGTTTCGACTGGTCTTCTTCGATCGCAGAGTGGACACGAACTCCCTACTCCGTCAATATGACGTTTATCCGATAATCCTGATTTAATCCGACAGATGACCGAGAGCACCAGCGACACCATTGGCGAGAGCACCTTCCGCACCATCCGCGGCGAGATCATCCACGGCGTGCTCCGCCCCGGCGACCGGCTGACGCTCGACAGGCTGAAGCAGCGTTACGAGGTCGGCGTCGGAACACTACGCGAGGTCCTGACCCGGCTCGCCAGCGAATCCTTCGTCGTGGCCGAAGGACAGCGCGGGTTCGAGGTGGCGCCGGCGACGCTATCGGACCTGAGGGAACTGGGCGCACTGCGGCTCCTGCTCGAGAGCCACGCGCTCGGGCTGTCGCTCGGGAACGGCGACCTCGAATGGGAGGGGCGTGTCGTTGCCGCCCACCACAAGCTGGCCGCCATCGAGAAACGCCTGCTGGCCGGCGAGAGCAACCGGACACCGGAGTGGATCCTCTACGACCGCAGTTTCCACGAGGCTCTGATCTCGGCCTGCGGCTCGCGCTCGCTCATGGCCCTGCACACCACGGTGTTCGATCGCTTCGTGCGCTATCACATGCTGGCCGGCAGCTTTCGCGGGCAGCCGGTGGCCGACGATCACCTAGCCCTGCTGCAGGCGGCCCTCGCCCGCGATGCCGGGACGGCCCAGCGGCTCCTCGAGGCGCACGTGAACAAGGGCATCGACCACATCACCGCCTCGGGGACGATCACCGGCTGAGGGTCAGGCCGCGGTGCGGAAGTGCTCGGTCATCGCGGCGCGGTCGGGTGGAATGCCGGTGAAGAGCTCGAAGGCCTTCACAGCTTGGTAGACGGCCATTCCGGTGCCGGCGAGGGTTCGGCAGCCCAGCGCACCTGCCCGGCGCAGCAGTGGGGTTTCGGGCGGGAAGTAGATGATCTCGGCGATCCAGTGGTCCGGCCGCAGCATGGCCTCGTCGAACGGCAGGCCGGGGAACTTGTCCATGCCGACGGGCGTGGTGTTGACGATGCCGGACGCCTGCCCCAGCGCCCGCACCACATCCGGTTCGGTCAGGACGGAGACGGCGAAGCGCTCCGAAAGGCGTTCGGCGAGTTGCCGCGCCCTGGCGATGTCGGTCTCGCAGAGCGTCAGTTGCTTCACGCCCAGCGAAAGCAGCGCATGCCCCACGGCTGCCCCTGCTCCGCCTGCCCCGAACTGCACGACAGTGTCGAGGTCGACCCCGGCGAGCCCCTCGCGAAAGCTCTCGGCAAAGCCCCAGCAGTCGGTGTTGTGGCCGGTGCGCCGGCCGCGCGACAGCACCACCGTGTTGACCGCGCCGATGGCGGCGGCTTCCGGCGCCAGGTCATCGAGCAGCGGCAGAATGGCCTGCTTGAATGGAAAGGTGACGTTGAGGCCGGCAAAGCCGAGCGCCTCGGCAGTTTCGATGATCGCGGCGAGATCGGAATCGGCGAGACCCAGCGTATCGAAATCGATCAGCAGGTAGGCGTAGTCCAGCCCGATCCGGCCGCCCTCCAGCTCGTGCATGCGCGGCGTTCGCGAAGCCTGGATGCCGCGGCCGACGAGTCCCACGACGAGCTTGCGCTCCAGTCCGGCGACATCCTTCCGGCGCGCCGCAACCGCTCCGGCAAGGTACCGGCGGGCGGACTCGACACTGGCTGCAGTCACGATCGTCTCCAAGCCGCCACGAACGAACCCTGCACAACCGGCGGCGTCTCTTGTCATTCGCCCCAGCCCGCCGATAATGGTCGCGTCACGTACGCATACATAGATGTACGAACTGGTTAGTTTAGTCAATCTCTCCCCCGGGAGGGACGGGGAGCAGGACGCATGGCGGCCAAGACGGCAGGATCCGAAGCGCAGGCGGACAAGGCGCAGGTGCGCACTCAGGACCCCGAAGGCACGCGCCACAACATCATCGAGGTCGCCTCGGAGGAGTTCGCGCTGAACGGCCTGTCGGGCGCGCGCATTGACGAGATCGCCGCGCGCACTCGTTCGTCCAAGCGGATGATCTACTACTACTTCGGGGACAAGGAGGGGCTCTACCTCGCCGTGCTCGAGAACGCCTATCGCAAGGTGCGCGAAGGCGAGGCCAAGCTCGATATCGACGGGCTGTCGCCGCTCGATGCCTTGCGCAGGCTGGTGGAGTTCACCTTCGACCATCACCACAAGCATGAGGATTTCATCCGCATGGTGATGATCGAGAACATCCACCACGCCGAGTATCTCGAGAAGTCGAAGGTCATCCGCCAGCTCAACGTCACCGCCATCGGCACGATCGAGGCGCTCTACGAGCGCGGGGTCAAGGAGGGGCTGTTCCGCACCGGGCTCGACCCGATCGAGTTGCACTGGCAGGTGAGCGCGCTGTGCTTCTTCAATGTCTCGAACCGCGCCACGTTCTCAAAGCTCTTCGGCCGCGACCTCAGTACCGCCAAAGCCCAGGCCTCGCTGAAGCGCAACTCGGTCGACATGGTGCTGCGCTACGTCGTGCGACCGGAGAAGCTGCCCAAGGAATAGCCCCGGCACGGTCGACTTGACCGCAACCCGATCGGCCTCTACCGATTATGTACGAACTAGTTCGTTTATCGGAGGGGACGATGAAGACCTCGATTGCCACGGTCTCGATCAGTGGCGAACTCCCCGACAAGCTCTCGGCCATCGCCCGGGCCGGCTTCAATGGCGTCGAGATATTCGAGAACGATTTCCTCGCCTTCGACGGCAGCCCGGCAGACGTCGGCAGGATGGTTCGCGACAGCGGGCTGGAGATCAGCCTGTTCCAGCCGTTCCGCGACTTCGAGGGCATGCCGGCCTCGCACCGGCAGAGGACCTTCGATCGAGCGGAACGCAAGTTCGACATCATGCAGGAACTGGGCACCGACCTGCTTCTCGTGTGCTCGAACGTCTCGACCCTGGCGCTCGGCGGCATCGATAGGGCGGCCGACGACTTCAGGGAACTCGGCGAACGCGCCCAGAAGCGCGGCTTGCGCGTCGGCTACGAAGCCCTGGCATGGGGCAAGCACATCAACGATCACCGCGACGCCTGGGAGATCGTGCGCCGGGCCGACCATCCGGCCATCGGCCTCGTGCTCGACAGTTTCCACAGTCTGTCTCGCCGCATCGACATCAACTCGATCCGCTCGATCCCCAAGGAGAAGCTCTTCATCGTCCAACTGGCCGATGCCCCCCAGATCGACATGGACCTGCTGTACTGGAGTCGCCACTTCCGCAACATGCCCGGCGAGGGCGACCTGCCCGTGGTCGACTTCACCGCGGCCGTGGCCGACACCGGCTATGACGGCTATTTCTCGCTCGAGATCTTCAACGACCAGTTCCGCGGCGGCTCCGCGCAATCCATTGCGGCGGACGGTCATCGCTCCCTTATCTACCTCGGCGACCGCGTCCGCCGCCTGACGGGGGCTGGAACCTCGCAGATCGAAGCGATCCCGGACCGTATCGACGTTAAGGGCGTTGCGTTCGTGGAGTTCTCCGCCGACGAGGCCGATGCGCTCAACCTCGGCGTGCTGCTGACGACTCTGGGCTTCACGAGGCTCGCCGAGCACCGTTCTAAGAAGGTCGCCCTCTTCCAGCAGGGCGATATCCGGATCATCATCAACACCGAGAGCTCCGGCTATGCCCATGCGGCTTTCAAGGCGCACGGAACGTCGGCTTACGCCGTCGCCCTCGTCGTCGACGATGCCAATGCTGCCTTGGCACGGGCACTTGCGCTCGGCGCCGAGCCGTTCAGGCAACCCGTCGCCCCCGGTGAACTGGAAATTCCCGCAATTCGCGGCATCGGCGGAAGCCTGATCTACCTCGTCGATGACGCCAGCAACCTGGGTCGCTTCCACCAGATCGACTTCGATCCGATCGGCCTCGACTTCGAGGAGCTGCCCCGACCGGCAGGCCTGAAGAGCGTCGATCACCTGGCGCAGACCGTCCCGTACGACCAGATGCCGACATGGCTGCTGTTCTACACTTCCATCTTCCGAGCTGACAAAACCCCGGTAGTGGACATCGTGGATCCCTCCGGCGTCGTCCGCAGCCAGGTGATCGAGAACGCGTCCGGGACCCTTCGCATCACCATGAACGGGGCCGAGAACAACGCCACGCTTGCCGGCCACTTCCTGGCCGAGAAGCTAGGTTCGGCAGTCCAGCACATCGCCTTCGCCAGCAGCGACATCTTCGCCAGCGCAACTGCGCTCGAGGCAAACGGCTTCCGGTCGCTGCGGATATCGCCCAACTACTACGACGACGTAGAGGCTCGCTTCGGCCTCGAGCCCGAGTTCACCGAGCGGCTGCGATCGCACAACATCCTCTACGACCGCGATGATCACGGCGAGTACCTGCAGCTCTACAGCACGACCTTCGGCGAGGGCTTCTTCTTCGAAGTCATCGAGAGACGCGGCTACCGAGGCTACGGCGCCGCCAACGCCATCTTCCGCATCGCAGCCCTGAAGAAGGACATCCGGCGGGCGACCTGATAGCCGCTTCAAGGAAATCCGCACCTCTCCGTCCGCTTCGCGCCGGATGCGGTCACTCGCGACGGCCACATTTGCGTATTCAGCGGTTGTTTTGAAACAATCTTGCGAGCTCCCCTCTCACTGAGTAACGATGCCCTAGGGGGCAATCATGTACTTCTGGGTCAACGCACTGCAAATCGCTGCGGCCTGTCTGTTCTGCGGCTTTCTTGCCACGCACAGTTACGCGCTCGCCGTCACTGTCTGCGCCATGCAACTCTTCGTGGCCTGGCTGGGCGGCTGGTTCAACGTGATGGACGGATACGGTCTGGCGATGCTGATCCTGCCGACGGCCCTCGCCGCTGCCGGCGCCTGGCTCGGGGCCTACCTGCGCCGCCGGCAGAAGGAGTTCGACGCCGCGAACACATTCGTGCCGCCACCGCCCCCTCCCGGCTGGACTCCGCGGCGTCGCCGGCGTCGCTCCGATACCCGCTGAGCATCGTCCGCGGCTGCGCCATCGGGCCGCAAGCGGTAGATTTGCCTTGCAATTGGCGCAAGAGCTGGCCAAAGACAGAAATACGCTTCGCTGTCACTCGATACCTTTGGGCCCTGGCCCGCGGAACTCCTTGATATCGTGAACGTTTAGGCCGGGCTGGCATGTTGCCAGTTGGGAACGGGTGTCGCGTTTGCGACCCACATATCAGGAAAGGCGCCTCACATGATCGAAGGCACCGTCAAGTTCTTCAACACCACCAAGGGTTTCGGCTTCATCCAGCCCAACGATGGCAGCAAGGACGCATTCGTCCACATCAGCGCCGTAGAGCGCTCGGGCCTGTCGACCCTCAACGAGGGCCAGAAGGTGAGCTACGAGCTCCAGACCGGCCGTGACGGCAAGGTCTCGGCGACCAACCTGTCGCTGCTCTAAGCCTCGCGCCACAGCGCACCTGCTCTTTGAGGCCACGGACCGACACCGGTCCGTGGCCTTTTCGCGTCCGGGCATCACCCCTTGGGCGAATCGCAATGCACAGGACCCAGGCCCACGCACCGCTCACCCTTCATCCGCCGTCATCCCCGGGGATCGACCCGGGGACACATGCATGGAGCGGCCCGCCACAATTCGCCTAAATCAAGCTCGGCATTCGACTATCAGTTGCTCCCTCCCGCACCGCGAACGATCAACGCTTTCGCTGTTCACTCGGCCAGCCCACCAGCGCCGGTCCGCCAGAGGCGGCCGTAGGAGACGAGCCATGATGCGCCCCCTGCCCCTAGCCGGACTTGCCTTGCTCACCCTGGCCGCGCCGGCCCTCGCCCTCGAATGCCCGATCCCGGCACAGATCGACAACGCCGCAACCTCGGCGAGCGTCGCCAAGGTGCTGACGCCCGGCATCGACCTTCAGGCGCCCAATGCCGTCGAGGCCGCCATCTTCGATCTCAAGCAGGCCGGCGTCCCCGAGGACATCATCCTCGACAACCTAGTCGCCAGCTACTGCCAGACGGTCGCCGCCGAATCCGGTCTCTCCGAAGATCAGAAATCGCAAAAGCTCGAGACCTTCAGCAAGTCCACCGAACCGCTCGTCTTCGCTGACGCGCCGGACTGACGCCGCACGCCATAGCGCCTCGCCGGTACTTGCAGTGAGCCTTGGGCCTAACCGAAACTGAGCGCCACCTGCATTGACGATGTTGCCCGAAGTTCCAGTCCGAGGAACGACATGACGAGCGCCAGCAGCATCAAACAACCGGCGCCCTGGTTCCGCGACGCCGGGGTCATCCTGCCGGTCGTGGCGCTTTGCGTCGGTATCGTCTTCCAGGTCCTCGACGCCGGCGGAATGCACTCGCCACTGGCCGTTGAAGCCGTGCAGGGCATTGCGCTCCTCGGCCTCGTGTTCTGGACCGTCTTCGTCGCACTGCGCCACGCCGAGGCAATCGCCCACAGGGTCGGCGAACCCTACGGCACGCTGGTCCTCACCTTCGCCGTCACAGCCATCGAGGTATCGGTGATCGTCGCCGTGATGCTGCACGGTGAACCAAACCCCACCCTCGCACGCGAGTCGGTGTTCTCGACCGTAATGATCGTCTGCGGCGGCGTCATCGGCCTCTGCCTTACCCTCGGCGGCTGGCTGCACGGGCACCAGGAGCTGAAACGCCAGGGGACGAGCGCTCTGCTCGCCGTAGTCATGGCCCTGTCGGCGTTGACCCTGATCATGCCCAATTTCACGCTGACCGGCACCGGGACCTATTCCACCCTGCAACTCGTCTTCGTCAGCCTCCTCTGCCTGCTTCTCTATGGCACGTTCATCCTCGCGCAGATGACGCGCCATCGCGACGACTTCGTCGAAGAGCGGACCAGCCCCCAAGTCGAAGAGCCGGTTCCCCCCGGCCGCGGCCTCGTGGCGAGCTTTGCGCTGCTCATGGCCGGGCTGATCGGCATCGTCCTGCTTGCCGAGCACCTGGCCGCCGGCCTCGAAACCAATCTCGAGGCCCTTCACATTCGACAGCTCGATGCGATCATCGGCGCCTTCATTGCGACTCTGGTGCTCATGCCCGAGATGGTGTCGGCGGTTCGCGCGGCTCTCGGCAACGACCTTCAGCGCGCCATCAACATCGCGCTGGGTTCAGCCTGCGCCACCATCGGGCTGACCATTCCGGTCGTGGCCGCCGTCAGCCTCCTCACCGGCAGCGAACTGACGCTTGGTCTCAAGGCGGGCGACATGGTGCTGCTGGTCCTCGCACTCGCCATCAGCATCGTCAGCTTCGGAACCGGCCGAACCACGGTCCTCACCGGCGCGGTCCACCTCGTCGTCTTCGTCGCCTTCCTGCTCCTGATCGCCGTTCCCTAAGCCGGGTATCAGCCGATGCCGAGCTGGCCAAGGCGCGCCACCCGCTCCTGCCGAGCTCCCGCTACCTCGACGACCTGCGGGCCATCGACCAGAAGCCCCAGGTCATCTTCGCGGAGCATCGTCTTGAGCCGCGCATCCACCCGCAGCCTGAGCTTGGGGAACTCGATCGAAACCGTTATGTCGTCGGGTCGCCTCAGCGGAACGAACACCACTCGATCGAGGCTTGCGAGTGCCTTCTCGATGCGCACGAGAAGCTTGCCATCCGGGCTCCACTCAAAGCCTTCCCCTGCGCTGACCACGTCGAGATATGCGAGGAAATCCAGCGGACACCGGTCGAAGACCACATTCGTCTCGCTCGTCTCGAGGATCAGCGAACAGCTCTGCTTCAGTTGCTCCTCGAGGTCCGCCACCGATGGCCCGTCAGCGAACACCACCCCCTGCTGCGCCAACAGCCAATAGGGCTCCGCAACGTGCTCGTAGTGCGGGTTTGCGATGCAGAAATCCTCGATGAGCGTGGTCTTCCCGCTCCCGTGTGTCCCCGTCACCGCTATCCGCATGATCACGCCCTCCGTGTCGGCCCTCTTGCCACCACACACGGCGCAAATCCACTACCCGAGAAGGCCAACCAGTGCATCCACCAGCGGTTGCTGACCCTTGTGGAGCTTGCCTCGCGCTTCATCCAGGCTGAACCACTCCGCCCGATCGACTTCGGGAAAGCTCTGGCGATGCCCCGACTGGGGCGGCCATTCGAGTTCGAACGTGTTCGAGGTAAGGTTGGCCGGGTCGAAGTCTCCTTCGAGAGCGAAAGCAATCAGCATCTTGCTGCCAGAGATGCGAAACTCCCCGAGCGGCACGAGCGGACCATCAGGAAGCACCCCAACCTCCTCGGCAAACTCCCGCCTCGCCGCCGCCGCCCGATCCTCGTCAGCCTCGATCAGTCCCTTGGGAATGGACCATGCCGCAACATCCTTCCCGGCCCAGAACGGTCCCCCCGGATGGACAAGCAGCACCTCCCGCCCCCTCGCGCCGAGGCGATGCAAAACGATGCCGGCTGAAGTCTCAGGCATGCAGCGACCTCCCATCGTTGGCGCAGCCGGAGCCATTTCCGTACCACGAGTCCACTTGATCCAGCGGCGCGTGGCCGTCATATCCCGCGCCATCCTGCGGGGGGCACCCGCAAGGAGATGGACGATGCCCACTATTCGTCCCGAAATGGACCTGACCGCCGAACTGGTGGCCCTGGTCGAGCGCACCGAGCCCGATCCCGGCCCGCCGCCCGGCACCCGCGAACCGACCAACGACGAACTCCGCGACATGGCGGAGCGCGTCCTCGCTCAACGTCCAGCCGGCCCGATCTGGCTCTTCGCCTATGGCTCGCTGATCTGGAAGCCCGAGCTCGAGCACCTCGAAACCCGCCCCACCCTCGCGCGTGGCTGGCACCGTCGCTTCTGCATGCGGCTGACACGCTGGCGCGGCACCCGCGAAGTGCCCGGGCTGATGATGGCGCTCGATCACGGCGGCTCCTGCGCCGGCCTCGCTTACCGGCTGCCCGACGCAGATCCGCTGGAGCAGATCACGCGCCTGCTGATCCGGGAGACGGACGACGCCCGCCCGACCAACGTGCCGCGCTGGATCCGTCTGGAGACGCACACCGGGCCGATGGAAGCGCTGGCCTTCGTCGTCTCGCCCCTCGGCGCCAACTATGCCGGCAGGCTGCCGCACCCCGAGGTGGCTCGCACCCTCGCCCGCGCCGCAGGTCATTGGGGCTCGGGCGCGCAGTACCTCCACAACACGGTCGATCGCCTCGCCGCCCACGGCATCCGCGACCGCAACCTGTGGACGCTGCAGTCCATGGTCGCTGACGAAATCAGGATGCTCGCACTGCCCCGCGCAGCGTGACGCTAGAGGTCGGGCTCGCGCATGCGGGCCCGGCCGATCGTCATCTCGACGCTCACCTCGTCGTCCACCGTCACCCCGATCCGCCTGCGCACTGCGTCCTTGAGCGGCAACAAGTAGGTATCGCCCTTGGGAAAGAGCGACGTCTCGAAGGTCACGCCCTCGATCGTCGCCTCAACCGGGATCACGCCCCAGCCATAGCTCGCGGCCCGCTTCACCTTGCCGATCTCGGCCCCGATCTCAGGCGGTATCCGGGCATAGAAGAACGGCGCAGGTCCGCGCCACTCGATCACGACAGCACTGAAACTGAGCTCCATCGCCCTGCCCTCCGGTCGGCTTGATGCATGGCGCAGCCTACGTCGATTGCCGCCCACCGCGTCAATATCCGGTCACGCCGCGTCGCTACGGTCTGGCCCGCAACGTAGGAGGACCACAATGCCGACGCGCCTCAATCCCTATCTCAGCTTCGACGGCAACGCCCGCGAGGCCATGGAATTCTACAAGTCTGTGTTCGGTGGCGAGCTCACCGTCAGCACTTTCGCCGAAGGCGGCATGCCGCACGATCCTGCCGACAAGGACAAGGTTATGCACTCGCAGCTCGAGGCGCCGAACGGCTACTGGCTGATGGGTGCCGACACGCCGCCCGGCATGCCATTCACGGCTGGCAACACCATGACCGTATCGCTGAGCGGCGACAACGACGCCGAGCTCCGCGGCTACTGGAGCAAGCTCTCCGCCGGCGGCAACATCATGATGCCGCTCGAAAAAGCCCCTTGGGGAGACAGCTTCGGGATGCTGACCGACAAGTACGGCACGCCCTGGATGGTCAACATCGCAGGCGCCGGCAACGCCTGACCGAGAGCAAGGAGGAGCTCAAGAGCCCCTCCTTTCCTGACAAGGCCCGAAACGGCTCACGACCGGCCCCTCATCGGTGGGGCCGTCCAGCGACTCCACTATGCGAAGGGAGCTTACCCACCCGCTATCGACTTGCCAGCGTCCATCCCGGTTCAGTTCGGCCAGCACCGACCTCTTCGGTTGCTGCGCGCCCAGATGCAGATGACGCAACTCGTCCATGAAATCCTCCCACATCGGGGGGCCACCCTCCTGGAGCGCGATCGAGCGCGCCGCCAGCTCCGGTGCCGCCCGCAGATGGCGAACGCCCCAGTTGCCGAGCGCGACCATGACAGGCATCAGTTCAATCGCCTTCTCGGTCAGGCTGTAGATCGTACGCTGCTTGTGAGCAGGATCAGGCGCACTCGTCACCAGCCCCTCCTCTGTCAGCCGCTTCAGCCGGTCAGCCAGGATGTTGGTGGCGATCCCCTCGAGCGAGTTCCCATGCAGGTCGCGATAGGTCCGGAGGTTGCCGAACATGATGTCGCGCAACACCACCAGGCTCCATTTGTCGCCTAGCACTTCAACTGACAGGTTTATGGGACAGCCCGAACGCCGATCCATGCGCAACTCCATTCCGCTTGCACTTTACAAGCGGTTTAGCTCACGGTAAACCACTTGCACTTCACAAGCAGTTAAACTGAGGCATTGACTTAACTATCGGAAGAGCGTTAGTTAAGCCATCGCTTAAGTGCGTAACGTATGTCGATTTGACGGCCTCCCCTTCGTCTAGGAGGCAGAGTGTCCCTGAGGAGGTTGCCATGAATTCCCGATACGGCTGGGTCGTCGTCGCGGCCGGCGCAGTCATCACCTGTCTGGCGATGGGCGCCATGTTCTCGTTGCCCGTCTACCTGCAACCCATTGCCGACGAAACCGGCTGGTCCCATGCCGGAATCTCCGGAGCCATGACAGTCGGATTCATCGTGATGGGCGTCGCCGGCTTCGGCTGGGGCACGCTCAGCGACCGGATCGGCGCGCGGCCCGTGGTCCTCATGGCCGCCCTTCTCCTCGGCGCGGGACTCGTTCTCGCCAGCCAGGCACGCGACCTTCTGGTCTTCCAGTTCGCCTACGGCGGACTCGTCGGCGCCTCCGGTGGTGCCTTCTTCGCACCGATCATCTCGACGACGCTCGGCTGGTTCGACAAGAACCGCAGCCTGGCCGTGTCTCTTGTGTCCATCGGCGGCGGCGTCGCCCCGATGGTCATCACTCCATTCGCCAGCGTCCTCATCGGGCAGTACGGTTGGCGCAGTGCCATGCTGATGATCGCTATCGGCGCGCTGGTCGTCGTCATCCCGGCAAGCCTGCTCATCCGCCGCGCTCCAGCCGTCCTGGCAGGCCCCACGCCCGAGGCCCCCGGCGAAGCGACTGCTCCTGCCAGGCGCAGCTCGATGGGCTCGGTGCTCCGCACCCCGCAGTTCATCGTTCTGGCCACCACCTTCTTTTTGTGCTGCGCCGCCCATTCGGGCCCGATCTTCCACACCGTGAGCTACGCCATGCTCTGCGGCGCCCCCGCTCTTGCCGCTGCGAGCATCTACAGCGTCGAAGGCGTCGCCGGGCTTTTTGGCCGCGTGATCTTCGGCACACTGGCGGATCGCCTTGGCGTCCGCCGCGTATTGGTCGCCGGCCTCGCCCTCCAGGCGATCGGCATCTACTCCTACATCTACGTGTCCGAACTGCCGCACTTCTACATGCTCGCCGTCGTTCTCGGCATGGCCTATGGCGGCGTCATGCCCCTCTACGCCGTGATCGCCCGCGACTACTTCGGTCCGAACGTGATGGGCACCGTGCTCGGCGCCGCGACCATGACCTCGAGCATCGGCATGGCCTTCGGCCCGCTCGGCGGTGGCTGGCTCTACGACACCTTCGGCACCTACCACTGGCTCTACATCGCCTCGGCCGCGGTCGGCCTCGCAGCAGCCGCAATGGCCCTCGCCTTTCCACCGCCAAGGAAGACGAGCGACGACCAGCCCGGCACGCTTCAACCGGCCTGACCGAGTATCAAAAGGGGCCACTCAGGGCCCCTTTTCCATTGCCGGCAGAAGGCCTCAGGCCACCTCGGCCTCGACCTCAGGCGCCTGCTGCGCGAGGACGATCTCGCCGTTCCCATCGATGAAATCGTCGAACAACACGGTCGTCCGCTCCTCGGTGCCGACTACGACCGCCATCTGCCCCGGCCCCCTCAGCCGGCGGATCGGAGCCGATGGCTGGTCGACGTTGAAGCTCACCGAGTAGTGCCCACCGGCCAGCGTCGTGAACGGCAGCCCCCGCCAGGTTGCGGTCGAAGTCAGGTGCACATGCCCGGCGATGACCTGCCGGACATCCGGATGCGTCTTCAGCGTAGCGATGAACGCATCGGGCTCCAGCATGCGGATGTCGTCCGAGCCGATATGGAGCGCATTGGCATTGTGATGGAGAATTACGATCACCGGCCGGTCCATGGCCTCAGCCAGCCGCGCCCTCAGCCAGTCGATCTCCCCGCGCGATGACTGCTGCGTGACAGCTGTGGCGTCGTCCCGAGGAAAGGAGTACCGCCGTTGACCGACGCAACCAGGAACCCCGGCGCATACCCATGAAGAAGATCGGCTTTCTCTCCTTCGGCCACTGGACGCCCTCGCCCCACTCGCAGACCCGCTCCGCTGCCGACACTCTGCTCCAGTCGATCGAGCTAGCGGTCGCGGCCGAGGAACTCGGCGCGGACGGCGCCTACTTCCGCGTCCATCACTTTGCGCGCCAGCTCGCCTCCCCCTTCCCGCTGCTCGCCGCGGTCGGCGCGCGCACGAACCGCATCGAGATCGGCACCGCCGTCATCGACATGCGCTACGAGAACCCGCTCTACATGGCCGAGGACGCCGGTTCGGCCGATCTCATTGCCGGCGGCCGGCTGCAGCTCGGTATCAGCCGCGGTTCGCCTGAACAGGTGATCGAAGGCTGGCGCTACTTCGGTTATGCCCCGGCCGAGGGCGAGACCGACGCAGACATGGCCCGCCGCCACGCTGAAGTGTTTCTCGACATCATCCAGGGCAAGGGCTTCGCCGAGCCCAATCCGCGCCCGATGTTCCCCAACCCGCCCGGGCTGCTCCGCCTCGAGCCGCACTCCCCCGGCCTGCGCGATCGCATCTGGTGGGGCGCGGCGACAACGCCGACCGCACAATGGACCGGCAAGATGGGCATGAACCTGCAGAGTTCGACCCTCGTCATGGCCGAATCCGACAAGCCGTTCCACGTCCAGCAGGCCGAGCAGATCGCAGCCTACCGCGCCGCCTGGAAGGAGGCCGGCCACGAGCGCGCGCCCCGCGTGTCGGTCAGCCGCTCCATCTTCGCCATCGTCAACGACCTCGACCGCAACTATTTCGGCGGCGACGGCGAGAGCCAGGACCACTTCGGCTACATCGAACCCGGCAAACAGGCCGTCTTCGGCCGCAGCTACGCCGCCGAGCCCGACAAGCTCATCGAACAGCTGAAAGAAGACACGGCCATCGCCGCCGCCGACACCCTACTCCTCACCGTCCCCAACCAGCTCGGCGTCGCCTACAACGCCCACGCCATCGAAAGCATCCTCAAGCACGTGGCCCCGGCGCTGGGGTGGAGGTAGCCTTCCAGCGACTACACCCTCGGAGTAGCCTCAGCCTCCATGTGCAACTCCTACGAGCAGCTCGTCACCTATGCCCAGTACCGCGACGCCGTCCGCGCTGCGGAGCTGGCGACACCCGCGTCTGAGTCAGAATCTGACCTCCCGCAGTCCGACAACATCCGCATCGGCGACATGGGGCCGGTGCTCCGCGCTGCCGGCAATGGTGTCGAGCTTGTGCTCATGCGGTTCGGGTGGCCCGCGCCGCGGCCCAAGGCGGCGCCGGTGTTCAACTTCCGGTCCGATGGGAGGCATTTCGATGGCTCGAAGCGCTGCATCATCGTGCTGTCAGGATTCTTTGAGTTCACCGGCTCGAAATCCCCCAAGACCAAGCACCGGCTCCGCCTCAAGGATTCGCCGGTGATGGGCATAGCGGGCCTCTGGAGCGAGGATGCGGATGGCGCGCTCAGCTTTACCATGCTCACCGCCCCGCCCGGCCCGGATATAGAGCCCGTTCATGATCGGCAGGTCTGCGTCCTGCGCCCCGATCAGTGGGCCGATTGGCTGTTCCTGCAACGGCCCGAGGCCGAACTGCTCACCCCGCTGCCGGCCGGCACGCTCATCGTCGAGATCGTCCGGCCCTAGCACGCTGACCGCAAGCAGCACCAACCTTGCGCGCCATCCAGCGCAGTACATCGCGAAGCCGTGATTGCGCCCTTGCGCAACCCGACCTCCGGTCCCGCTGTTAGGGAGCAGCGCCCGGGGCTCGGTTTCCCTCCCGGCCGTGCCCCGGTGTCGCTTCAGACGACGACAGGAACGTCCTCGTTCCGAAAGGAGGCGTCATGAAAGCCGCGCTTCTCGCCTTGGGCTTCGCCTTGCTTCCCGCCACCGGCCTGGCCCAGCCCCCCGGCGAAGGAACCACCCACACGTTCGTCGACCCCGAGTTCACCCGTACGATCTTCTGCGACACCTATTTCGAGGTGCTCGCCATCGCCACGGCGGATGATCCGGCGATCGTCTATGCCAACTTCATGGCGCGTCGAAATGAAAAGAATGAGCCGGTCTGCGCCGCAATCGCGCCGACCGGCTTCATCGTCGATGTCCGCGAGCTCGGCATCATGGTCCGCGGGGAGCAGCGCTACGACGCCTGGGCCGTGGAGACGCGCATCGGCACCGCCACGGGCTTCGCGCTCTATCTCGAACGGCGTCACGACATCGTCGCGTGACGCCGCCCGATGGGCAGGATCAGGGTTCGATACGGCCCTGATGCGGCGCTTCCTCGGCATTTGCCTCGGGCTCGCCGCGCGTCTTCCACAGCGAGTAGAGCACGCCGCCCGCAAGCACGCCGATCGTCACCACCAGCGACAGGAGCGTGTCGATCTTCACGCCGAACGGTACCAGGGCCACCTTCGCGCCGATCAGCACCAGCACGATGGCCAGCGAGACCTGCAGGTAGCGGAAGCGGTTCATCGCCGCCGCCAGCGCGAAGTAGAGCGCACGCAGGCCGAGGATGGCGAAGATGTTCGACGTGTAGACGATGAACGTGTCCTGCGTGACCGCGAACACCGCCGGCACGGAGTCGACGGCGAAGATCAGGTCGACGGTCTCGACCATGATCAGGGCGACACCGAGCGGCGTGAGGAAGGTCACGATCTTGCCGGTCTTGGTGTCCGGCAGCTTGGTCAGGAAGTGGTGGCTGTCGATCTTGTCCGAGATCCGGAAGTGCTTGCGCAGGAACTTGAGGATCGGGTTGGCCTCGATGTGATGCTCTTCGTCCTTGTGCGTAAACAGCCTGACGCCAGTGAAGATCAGGAACGCGCCGAACAGCACCAGGACCCAGCTGAACGAGTGCACCAGCGCCGCGCCGAGACCGATCAAGACCGCGCGGAACACGATCACGCCCAGGATACCCCAGAAGAGCACCCTGTGCTGGTAGATGCGCGGGATGGCGAGGAAGCTGAAGATCGTCGCGATGACGAACATGTTGTCCATCGCGAGGCTCTGCTCGATCAGGTAGCCGGTGTAGAACTCGAGCCCGGCTTCGGCACCGCGGCTGAACCAGACCCAGATGCCGAACAGCACCGCGACGAAGACGTAGCCCGCATAGAGCGTCAGGCTCTCCTTGGCGGAGATCTCATGCGCGTTGCGGTTGAGGATGCCCAGGTCGAAGACCAAGAGGCCAATGACGATGGCGAGGAACGCCACCCAGAAGTAGACGGGAGTACCAAGGAAGTCGCCCATCAGGGCGCTGAGCAGCATATCCATGCCGGACCTCTCCATGAAAACGTTGGAGCAGTTCCGACATCACGGGGCTTAGAAACGCCGCCGTCAGAGGGGCCCGGTAACCGCCCGCTGAACGTAGCGAGTGTTTTGCCAGCTTCAAGCCCCCATCCAGCGACAAAATGCGGCAGTTACCCGAAACGCCTGGGGGAAAATGCCGTGGGATTCACGAACGGAGCCTCGCCGGTGATCATCTCGGCGATCAGCCGGCCCGTTGCCGGTCCGAGCGTCAGCCCGTGGTGAGCATGCCCGAATGCGAACCACAATCCCTTGTGGCGCGGCGCCGGCCCGATGATCGGCATCATGTCCGGTGTCGCCGGCCGTGCCCCACGCCAGGGTTCGGCATCGAGCCGCTCGCCCAGGCCCGGGAAGAGTTCCCGCGCCTCCGGTTCGTCCCGATCGATCTGCACCGGCGTGGACGGCGCGTCGCGCAGCGCGAACTCGGCGCCGCTGGTCAGCCGGATGCCGCGCACCATCGGGGTCAGCAGGTAGCCGTATGAGGCGTCGAGAATCCAGTTCGTCAGCGGGTTCCGTGCCGGTTGCACATAGTGCATGTGGTAGCCGCGTTTCACGCCGAGCGGCAGCCGATAGCCCAGCAGGCTCGTCAGGTCGCCTGCCCACGGACCGAGCGCAATCACCGCGTCCTTGGCCTCGACAAGGCCGTCGGACGTACCGACACGCCAGGCCGCGCCGTGCTGCTCGAGGCCGAGCGCCTCGCCGGTCACCGTCCGGCCTCCAAGCGATTCGAACAGTTCGCGATACTTCACCACCAGCCCGCCCGGATCGCGGACGCTCCACGGGTCGGTCCAGTGCAGCGCCCCCTCCAGCGGCACGCCCAGCCCCGGTTCGCGCCGCACCATCTCCGCTCCGGTGAGTTTCTCGTGCCGCACGCCGAACTCGCGGCTCATCCATTCGGCCTTGCCGAAGGCGTCGTCGCGCATCGCCGCATCGCGATAGAGCTGGTACCAGCCCTTCTTCTCGATCAGGTGCCCGGCGCCCGACTTCTCGATCAGCGGCGCGTGCTCGCTGATCGAGGCCGCGATCAGCGGAGCATAGTCGCGCACGATCCTGAGGTAGTTGTCTGAGCGGGAGTTCCACCAGTATCGCGCGAGGAACGGCGCGATCCGCGGCAGCGCTGCGAGGTGGTAGTGCATGTCCGTACGGTTGTTGAGACCGTAGGTCAGCAGCTTGTCGATCCCCTGCGGAAAAGGATGCGGCATCACCCCTTCGCGCTGGATGAGCCCGGCATTGCCGTAGGAGGTCTCCTCCCCGGCCCCGCGCCTGTCCACCAGCACGGTCGCCCTGCCCCGCATCTGCAGGTGCACCGCCACGCTGACGCCCACGATCCCTGCGCCAAGAACGATGCTATCGGCCTGCATGACTCACCCGAAATACCCTATCGGCGTACAGCTTTAGCGTTGTTTGCCGTTGTCGTAACTGCGTCAGATCGGCAGCACCCGCGAGTATTTCACCTGGCCTAGCGAAAAACTTGATTCGATCGAGCTCACTCCCGCCACCTGCGTCAGCTTCTCGCGCAGGAACGCTTCATATGCGGCAAGGTCGGCGCAGACAACGCGCAGCATGAAGTCGAACTGGCCGGTCATCAGGTAGCACTCCATCACCTCGGACCAGCCGGCAATCGCGGCGCCGAACCGATCGAGCTCTTCGGCCCGCTGCCGTTCAAGCTTGATCGAAATGAACACCGACACCGGCAGGCCGACCGCCTTCTGGTCCACCACGGCGCTATAGGCGGCGATGATCCCGGCTTCCTCCATCTGCCGGATACGGCGCAGGCAGGGCGAGGCCGAGAGCCCAACCCGGTCGGCGATGGCCTGAATCGTCATCCGGCCATCCTCCTGCAGCGCGCGGAGGATACGGCGATCGACGACGCTCAGCTCGGTTTTGGCAGAATTCACTAATCTGGTGGGCATTTCGCTCTGAATCCTGCGCGCGACGATGGCGTGACGGTCACAATAGGCAGGAAACACCCCAACGGCTAGTGCACCGTTAATGTCAGACATTTGGGAGGGTACATGTCGACGGAGCGTATTGCCCTGATTGAGGCACTGGCTGGGAAGGCCCTGTGGTTGTCCAATTGGATGATCCATCACGCCAACCATCTTCGCCCCAATCCGGACGGAGTGAAGGTCGGTGGCCACCAGGCCTCTTCCGCCTCGATGACAGCCATCCTGTCGGCGCTCTACTTCGGCATCCTCAAGCCTGAGGATCGCGTCGCGGTGAAGCCGCATGCCGCGCCGGTATTCCACTCGATCCAGTACTTGTTCGGCAAGCAGAGCCTCGACAAGCTGAAGGCATTCCGCGGCTACGGTGGTGCGCAGTCCTACCCGTCGCGCACCAAGGATACCGACGACGTCGATATCTCCACCGGTTCGGTCGGCCTCGGCGTGGCGTTCACCGCCTTCGCCTCGATGATCCAGGACTACGTGCGCGCCAAGCCATGGGCGAAGAAGCGCGCCGAAGGGCGGATGATCGCGCTGGTCGGCGACGCCGAGCTCGATGAGGGCAACGTCTACGAGTGCCTGCTCGAAGGCTGGAAGCACGGCCTCCGCAACACCTGGTGGATCATCGACTACAACCGCCAGAGCCTTGACGGCGTGGTGCGCGAGGGACTGTACGACCGCATCGAGGCGATCTTTCGCGCCTTCGAGTGGAACGTCGTGACGCTGAAGTACGGCGCCAAGCAGCGCCGCGCCTTCGCCGAACCCGGCGGCGAGCGGCTGCGCGAGTGGATCGACGCCTGCCCCAATGCGCTCTACTCGGCATTGATGTTCCGTGGCGGCGCCGCCTGGCGCGAGCGGCTCACCGACGAGATCGGCGACCAGGGCTCCGTCACCGCCCTGCTCGAGCGTCGCACCGATGCCGAACTGGCCGAACTGATGGCCAATCTCGGCGGCCACTGCATCGAAAGCCTGCTCGAGCAGTTCGAAGGCCAGACCACCGACAAGCCGACGGTGTTCATCGCCTACACCGTCAAGGGCTGGGGCACTCCTCTCGCCGGCCACAAGGACAACCACGCCGGGCAGATGACCGGCGCTCAGATCGAGAGCCTCAAGGCCTCGATGCGGGTCCGTGAAGGCCACGAATGGGACCGGTTCGAGGGGCTGCAGCAGTCCGAACGTGAACTCGAGGCCTTCCTCGATGCCGTCCCGTTCAACACCACGCAGTCGCGACGGCTTGTCAGCCCGGCCGTCCCGGCGCTCGGACCGCAGTTCGTCGGACCTGGCGCCACCTCCACGCAAACGGCGTTCGGCAAGATCCTCGATGCCATCGCCAAGACAGACAGTGAGCTCGCAAAGCGGATCGTCACCACATCGCCCGACGTGACGGTCTCGACCAACCTCGGCACCTGGGTGAACCGCCGGCATCTGTTCGCCAATCACGAGATGGCGGACATCTTCCAGAAGGAGCGGATCCCGAGCGCGCAGAAGTGGCAGTTCACGCCCGACGGCCAGCACATCGAACTGGGCATCGCCGAGATGAACCTGTTCCTGCTGCTGGGTGCAGCCGGCCTGAGCCACTCGCTGTTCGGCGAGCGGCTGCTGCCGGTGGGCACGCTCTACGACCCGTTCATTTCCCGCGGCCTCGATGCGCTGAACTATGCCTGCTACCAGGATGCCCGGTTCCTCCTGGTCGCCACTCCTTCCGGCGTATCGCTCGCCGGTGAAGGTGGCGCGCACCAGTCCGTCGGAACCCCGCTGATCGGCATGGCACAGGACGGTCTCGCCTCGTTCGAGCCTGCCTTCGCCGACGAGCTATCGGTGATCATCGACTGGGGCTTCGACTACATGCAGCGCGACGGCAGCGACCGAGCCGATCTGGCCGACTGGCCGCGCGACGTCTCCGGCGGCTCGGTCTACCTCCGCCTCTCGACCCGCACGATCGAGCAGCCGCCGCGTGAGGTCACGCCGCAGCTCGCCAACGACATCATTCGCGGCGCCTACTGGCTGGTGCCGCCGACGCCGAACTGCGAAGCGATCATCGCGTACCAGGGTGTGCTGGCCAGCGAAGCCATCAAGGCTGCCGGCATGGTTGGTGGCGACCGTCGCAACGTCGCGGTCCTCGCCGTCACCTCTGCGGATCGCCTGAATGCCGGCTGGCACGGCGCCCAGCGCGCCCGCCTGCACGGCGATCTGGATGCCACCTGCCACATCGAGGGCCTGCTGGCCGAGGCGCCGGATACCGCGGCCCTTGTGACGGCCATCGACGGGCATCCGGCCACGCTCGCCTGGCTCGGCAGCGTCCGTGGTCATCGCGCCATCACGCTGGGCGTCGAGCACTTCGGTCAGACCGGCACCGTGACCGATCTTTATCGGCATTTTGGCATCGATGCCGAAGCCATCGCCAATGCCTGCCGCACCCTGTTCGGCGGAAGGCGATGAGAGCTATCCAACTGTTCTGCCATGGCTTTTCGCCACGGAGAGCTTTTTGCTATCGCCCGGGAACAAACGTCTTGCCAAGCCGGGCCAGAGTTGTCAGACATATGTCATATGGCAGTTTCTCGAGGGGAGAAGCTTGTCAGGATACGGCCGCCGGGAGGGGCGTCTAGGCCCGACGGTCGTGCTTTCGACCCCGTTTGAACCACCATCGTGCACTGGTTCACGCGGGCACAGGGGACGTCAAGGCAAAACGGCTCTATTTCAAGGAGGGAGCTTTATGAACGCGTTGCTGAAGTTCGTCGGCGCGGTCGCGCTGGCGGCAAGTCTTACTGCCGTGCCAGCGCTGGCACAGACAAAACTCACCGTACCGGGCGGGTCCACCACCGGCACGTACATGGACTACATGAAGACGGTCTACGCTCGCGCTTCGGGCGCCGAGCTTCTGCAGGAGCCGCTGACCAGTTTCGACAACGAGTATCAACTGACCCCGCTGGCCGCTACGAGTTGGGAGCAGTCGGCCGACGGCCTCACCTGGACCTTCCACCTGCGTGACGGCATGAAGTGGAGCGATGGCGAGCCGGTCACCGCGACCGACTACATCTTCGCCCTGCAGCGCGCCGCCACCACCGGCTACGACTTTGCCTGGTACTGGAGCTTCGCGAGCGGCATCAAGAACTGGGACGACGTGACGGCCGGCAAGGCGGACGTTGCGACCCTCGGCCTCAGGGCCGTCGACGACAAGACCATCGAAGTCACCACTGCGGCGCCCAAACCCTACCTGCCGGGCGTGGTTTCGCTTTGGTACCCGGTGCCCAAGCACCAGTTCGACAAGTTCGGCGACGACTGGGCCTCCAATGTCGAGAACGTGCTGTCGTCCGGCCCCTTCCTGCTCAAGAGCTGGGAGAAGTCGAACAACTCGGTCGTCCTCGTCAAGAACCCCGACTATAACGGCCCGTGGGTAGCACAGGTCGATGAACTCGACGTCGATCCGTCGGTCGGTCTGCCGGAAGTGGGCATGCCCGCCTTCCTCGCCGGCGACCTCGCCTATACGACGCTCAATGCCGGTCAGATCCCGGTGGTGAAGCAGCGCTTCCCCGACTCGATCCGCACCGAGGCGGTGTTTGCCACGTCCTACCTCGCCTTCGATCTCGAAAAGGCGCCATTCGACAATGCCGACGTCCGCAGGGCGCTCTACTACGCAGTCAACCGCGACGAGCTGACTGCCACCGTGCTCAAGGACATCGCCATTCCGGCGCACTCGATCCTGCCGCCCGGCTACCCTGGCTACAGCGACAAGGTCGCCGCGCAGGCAGTGTTCGATCCTGCCAAGGCCAAGGAACTGATGGCCAAGGCCGGCTACCCGAATGGCGAAGGCTTCCCGACCGTCGAAGTCTGGTTCCGTGAAGAAGGCGGCTATAACGGCGCCATCCTGCCCTCCATGGCTCAGTACCTGCAGGCCCAGTTCAAGGACATCCTGGGAATCACCATGAATATCAAGGTGATGCCGGGCAAGGACTGGATGGAAGGCATGCTCGCGCGCAAGAACAACATCTATCTCGCGCCCTACGAGTACGACTATCTCGACCCGTCGAACTTCTATGGCCTGTTCTACAATGGTGGCCGCCACACCTACCATGTGAAGGCCTATGACGACCTCGTCGCCGAGGCCGACAAGGCTCCCGTCTGGGAAGACCGCGTCAAGCTCTACGAGCAGGCCGAGCAGGTCATGATCGACCAGGGCCTCATCGTGCCGCTGGTTCACCCGGTCATCACTGCCGCCGTCAGCGACGACATCACCGGGCCGGGCGTCACGCCCAACTCGCGCGGCTTCACCCCGCTCGGTCGTATCGGTAACTTCCTCTACTCGCACATCACTGTGAAGCAGTAGCAAGCCCTCGTTCCCCGGCTTCGGCCGGGGAACCCCTGCCCTTCGGGGTCTCGACACCAACGGGCAGCAAAGCCCGGCGTCCATCGTATCGCGACGCGTGAGGAACCTGTGACATCCCCAAAACGGGAGCACAGTCGGGTGTCGCAAACATTATGTCCGACGGCCGCCGTAACGAGGACTGCACACCTCTGGCCGACGGGGTTCTGCGTGCATGACTACTTGAGGAGAATAAGTTGAATTTGCTGCTGAAATTGGCAGGAACGATGGTGCTCGCCGCCGGCATGAGCGGGCCGGCGCTGGCGCAGACCGTGGTCGTCCCCGGACAGTCCACGACGGCCACCTACATGGACTACATGAAGACCGTTTATGCCCGAGCCGCCGGCTCGGACATGATCCAGATCGCCCTGACCGCCTTCGACAAGGACTTCAACCTCACCCCGATCGCGGCGGAGAGCTGGTCGCAGTCGGCCGATGGCCTGACGTGGACGTTCAAGATCCGGCCCGAGCTCAACTGGAGCGACGGCGAACCGCTGACCGCCGAGGACTTCGTTTTCGCGCTGCAGCACGCTGCTACCACCGGCTATGATTTCGCCTGGTACTGGAGCTTTGCCGGCGGCATCAAGAACTGGGACGACGTGACGGCCGGCAAGGCCGACGTTTCGACGCTCGGCCTCAAGGCCGTCGACGACAAGACGCTCGAAGTCACCACTACGGCGCCCAAGCCGTACCTGCCGAGCGTGGTCTCGCTCTGGTATCCGGTGCCCAAGCACCAGTTCGACAAATACGGCGAAGAATGGTCGACCAATGTCGACAACATCGTTTCGTCCGGTCCGTGGGTGGTCAAGGAGTGGGTGAAATCCAACAACACCGTCACTCTCTCCAAAAACCCCGACTACCAGGGCCCGTGGAAGCCCACGATCGATGAAGTGGTGCTCGACTCCTCGCTCGGCATGCCGGAAGTCGGCGTCCCCGCCTTCCTCGCCGGCGATGTTGACATGACCTCGCTGAATACCGGGCAGGTCGCGATGATGCGTGGTCGCTATGCCGACCAGATCCACACCAACCCGGTGTTCGCGACCCAGTACATCGCCTTCGATCTCGAGAAGGCTCCGTTCGACAACGTCGATGTGCGCCGCGCCTTCTACTATGCCATCAACCGCGACGAACTGACCTCGACCGTCCTCAAGGACATCGCCATCCCGGCGCACTCGATCCTGCCGACCGGCTTTCCGGGCTATAGCGAGAACGTCGCCAAGCAGGCCGTATTCGACCCCGCCAAGGCCAAGGAACTGATGGCCAAGGCCGGCTATCCGAACGGCGAAGGCTTCCCGACGATCGAAGTCTGGTTCCGTGAAGAAGGTGGCTACAACGGCGCCATCCTGCCGCCAATGGCGCAGTACCTGCAGTCGCAGTTCAAGCAGATCCTCGGGATCACCATGAATATCAAGGTGATGCCGGGCAAGGACTGGATGGAAGGCATGCTGGCGCGCAAGAACAACATCTACCTTGCGCCCTACGAGTACGACTACCTCGACCCGTCGAACTTCTATGGCCTGTTCTACAACGGCGGCCGTCACAGCTACCACATCGCGGCCTATGACGACCTGGTCAAGCAGGCCGACTCCGCCCCGACCTGGGAAGAGCGCGTCAAGCTCTACGAGCAGGCCGAGCAGGTGATGATCGACCAGGGGCTGATCGTGCCGCTGACCCATCCGGTCACCATGAACGTCGTGTCCGAAAAGCTCGGCGGCGATGCCATGACGCCCAACAAGCAGGGCTTCTACCCCAACTGGTCGGGCTACGTTTACACCCACCTGACCAAGAACTAGCCCTCGCGGAAACCAGTGCTCCCGGCCCCAGCCGGGGGCGCCCAGTTCGGAACAGCGCATGACTCTCGTAAATATCAAGGGCCTGAAGGTCAGCTTCAGTCAGCATGGCGGCCAGATCGACGCGGTACGCGGCGTCGACATCCAGCTTGGCGAGGGCGAAAGCCTGGGCATTGTCGGGGAGTCCGGCTCGGGCAAATCCGTGTCCTGCCTGGCGCTGATGCGGCTCCTGCCCAGCACCGCGACCATCACCGCCGACCGCCTCGAACTCGACGGCATCGACGTACTCAAGGCCAAGCCCCGGCAGATGTCGGCGCTGCGCGGCAAGATCGCCGCCCTGATCTTTCAGGACCCGGCCACGGCCTTCGATCCGGTGTTCACCATCGGCCACCAGATGGTCGAAACCATCCGCACACATCGCGACGTCTCCAAGGAGACCGCGTTGGCCGAGGCCGAGCAGTTGCTGCTCAAGGTCGAAATCAAGGCCGCCAAGGATGTGCTGAACTATTACCCGCACCAGCTTTCCGGTGGCATGCTGCAGCGCGCGATGATCGCCATGGCGCTCAGCTGCCGGCCCAAGGTGCTGATTGCGGACGAGCCGACCACGGCGCTCGACGTCACCATCCAGGCGCAGATCCTGCAGCTCATCAAGGGCCTCCAGGTCGAAATGGGCATGGCGCTGATCATGATCACCCACGACCTGGGTGTCGTCGCCGAGACCGTCGATCGTGTCGTCGTCATGTATGGCGGCCGGGTGATGGAGGAAGGCACGGTCGACCAGATCTTCGATAACCCAAAGCACAGCTACACCCAGTCGCTGCTCGCGAGCCTCCGCGCCGGCGAATCCCGGCAGGCCGAGGCGGCCACCGGCGAACCGATCGCCCCTGCCCTCGAGCTCCGCAACCTCTCGAAGGTCTACTCGCTCCGCCGCCGCGGCCGCATCTTCTCGACCTATGTCGACTTTCCGGCGGTGCGCGGGGTCAACCTCGTGCTGCCGCGCAACAAGATCGTCGGCCTGGTCGGCGAGTCCGGTTCGGGCAAATCGACCACCGGCATGATGGCGATGCGGCTACTGGAGCCCACCTCCGGCCAGATCTTCGTCGACGGCACCGACATCTCCAAGCTCGACGTCGGCGCGCTCAAGGCATTCCGCCGCCGCATGCAGGTGGTGTTCCAGGACAGCTACTCGGCGCTGGATCCGATGATGACGCTGGCCCAGATTATCGCTGAGCCGCTCCACATCCATGGCGTGAAGAGCTCGCGCGAGCAGACCGAGGAAGCACTGACCTGGCTCGAGCGCGTCGGCATGGATCGCAGTTTCGGCAACCGCTACCCGCACGAACTGTCCGGCGGCCAACGGCAGCGCGTGGCCATCGCCAGGGCCCTGATCCTCGGGCCTTCGGTGCTCGTCGCGGACGAACCGACCTCGGCGCTCGACGTCTCGGTGAAGGCACAGATCATCGGGCTCCTCAAAAACCTGCAGAAGCAGATGGGGCTCTCGATGCTGTTCATCAGCCACGACCTCAGCGTTGTGCGCTCGCTCACCGACAGCGTCGTGGTGATGTACAAGGGCCGGGTGGTCGAGCAGGCACCGACGGCCGACATCTTCGCCAGCCCGCAGCACCCCTATACGCGCTCCCTGCTCGATGCGATCCCGGTCACCAACCCCAGGGATCGCCGCGAACGCTCGTTCATCACCGCCGACGACATTGCCGCCGGCACCCCGCGCCTGTCGCGCTCCAGCCTCGCGGCTGAGGCGACGGCCGGCGACATTCCGCAGCTCGTGAGCGTGGCCCCCGGCCACCTCGTCGAAGCTATCGTCACCAACTGATGGAGGTCCGGGCATGATCGTCTATCTCATCAAGCGCCTGCTCTCGGTCGCCGTGACCTTCTTCATCGTTTCGCTGGTCATCTTCCTGATGATGCACGCGGTGCCGGGCGGTCCGTTCACCGAAAAGGACATGCCGCTCTCCGAAGCGGTGAAGGCCGCGCTCAACGCCCGGCTCGGCCTCGATCAGCCGCTCTGGGTGCAGTACACCAACTACATGGCCGGCGTGTTGCAGGGGAACTGGGGCGTGCCCTATCAATCCCCCGGCGAGACCGTCGTCAGCCTGCTGGCGCAGGCCTGGATACCCAGCCTGATCCTTGGTGGTTCGGGCGTCATTATCGGCGCCGCGCTCGGCATCCTCATCGGCATGGCGGCGGCGCTCAAGCGCAACAGCTGGATCGACTACCTCGCCTCGACGCTGTCGGTGCTCGGCCTCACGATCCCGGTGTTCGTCATCTCTATGCTGCTGATCCTGATCTTTGCCGTCTGGCTCGGCTGGCTGCCGGCGAGCGGCTGGGGCAAGCCCGAGAGGTGGATCCTGCCGATCGCCGCCTATGCCGCGATCCCGCTCGCCACCTATGCCCGCTACACCCGCTCGGCGATGCTCGATACGCTCAACCGGCCCTTTGTCACGGCGCTCCGCGCCAAGGGGCTGAGCGAGCGGCGGATCATCTTCCAGCACGTCTTGCGCAACTCGGCCATCCCGATGGTCACGGTGTTCCTGCCGATGTTCATGGGCACGGCCACTGGCTCGATCTTCGTCGAGGCCATGTTCCGCATCCCGGGGCTCGGCAGCTACTTCGTCTCCTCGATCGAGAACCGCGACTATCCGCTCGAGATGGCGCTGGTGCTGATGTTCACCATCGGCATCTGCTTCGCCTACCTGATTTCCGATATCGCCTACGCGTGGCTCAATCCGCGCATCCGTCTGGGGGACGACGCGAAATGACCACCGACATCGAAAGCGGCGCGCTCGCCGTACCACCCGCGCATACTCAACATAGTCCGGCCTACTTCGCCTGGCGGCGCTTCGCCGCCAACAAGGCGGCGGTGACCGGCGGCGTCGTGCTGGCGGTCATCATCCTCGCCGCGATCTTTGCGCCCCTGTTCACCAAGAGCGCCCCGGACGCGCAGCTCTACCTGACCCAGTCGCTCGCTTTCCCGTCGGCCGAATTCTGGTTCGGCGTCGACGATCTGGGGCGCGACTTCTTCACCCGCATCGTCTATGGCGCCCGGGTGTCGCTGCTGATCGGCTTTGCGGCCGCGACCTGTAGCCTGCTGATCGGCATCCCGGTTGGCGCCATCGCCGGCTATTTCGGCGGCAGGGTCGACTGGTTCATCATGCGCATCATCGAGATCTTCTCGGTGGTGCCGCCGCTGCTGGCGGCGATGCTGCTCGGCGCGCTGGCCGGCGGCGGCTTCATCACCATCATCGTGGTCGCCTCGCTGTTCGGCTGGTTCGGCGTGTGCCTGCTGGTCCGAGCCCAGGTAAAATCCTTCCGCGAAAAGGAGTTCGTGCGCGCCGCGCAGGCGCTCGGCGCTTCGCCCTGGTATATTCTCCGCCGCCACGTCATCCCCAACTCGCTGTCGCCCATTATCGTCGGCTTCGTGCTGTCGGTGCCCGGCGCCATGATGCTCGAGGCGAGCCTCAGCTTCCTCGGCATCGGCGTTGCCCCGCCCACTCCGAGCTGGGGCCAGATGATCAACGTCGGCATCAACTTCATGTTCTTTTACTGGCATATGGCCGTGTTCCCCACGGCAGCCCTCGCAATTACCGTGCTCGCCACGACGCTGTTCGGCGACGGTCTGCGCGACGCACTCGATCCCACCTTGAAAGGCCGCTGACTTGTCCTCGAACCTAGCCAAGCACTTCCTCCTGCGCGAGGACGTGACTTTCCTCAACCACGGTTCGTTCGGCGCCTGCCCGAGGCCCGTCTTCGAGACCTACCAGCGCTTCCAGCTCGAGCTGGAAGGCGAACCCGTCGACTTCCTCGGTCGGCGCCTCACCGAGTTGATGAAGGCACCGCGCGTCGCGCTCGGTGAGTTCCTCGGCACGAGCTCCGAGAACGTCGTCGGCGTCATCAACGCTACCGGCGGCCTCAACATCGTGGCCCAGTCGCTCGACCTCAAGGAAGGCGACGAGATCGTCACGACCGATCACGAATACTCGGCGCTCGAGAAGACCTGGGCCTATGTTACCCGGCGCACCGGCGCAAAGGTCGTTGTGGTCAACGTGCCCATGCCGTTCGTCTCCGAAGCCGCCTTCACCGACGCCCTCGTTGCCGCCTTCACCGACCGCACCAGGGTCCTGTTCCTCTCCCACATCACGTCCCCGACCGCGCTCGTCTTCCCGATCGAGCGGCCGATCGCCGAGGCGCGGAAACGCGGTATCTGGACTGTCATCGACGGCGCCCACACCCCTGGGCACATCCCGCTCGATCTCGATGCGATGGGCGTCGATTTCTACTCGGGCAACTGCCACAAGTGGATGATGACGCCCAAGGGCTCGGCCTTCCTCTATGCCCGGCCGGAGGTACAGGGCCTGCTCAATCCGCTGGTCATCAGCCACGGTTGGACCATCGACAGCAAGCAGCCCGATGCCAAGGGCGCCTTCGGCAACTCGCCGTTCATCGACGAGATCGAGATGCAGGGCACGCGCGACCCTTCCGCCATGCTTGCCATCCCATCCGCCATTGCCTTCCGCAAGGAGCATGACTGGGCCTCGGTACAGCGCGCCTGCACTGCACTGGCACAGGAAACCGCCCTCCGTCTCAGCGAACTCACCGGCCTCGCGCCCCTGTCGTCGCCCGAGTTCTCGGCACCGCAGATGGTGGCGATGCCCATCCCGGAATGTGATCCGCAGGAGATCCACAAGCAGTTGTGGGAGCGCTACAAGATCGAGATTCCGGTCCTGAAGTGGAAGGACCACTGCATCGCGCGGCTGTCCGTACAAGGTTATAATAGCAAGCCGCAGATGGACTATTTGCTCGAAGCCCTCACAGAACTCCTGAACTTGAACGCCGAGCCGCAGTTAAAGCGTCAGCACGGCTGACAAATCTGCGGAATTATGCTGAAGGTGCGTCGGACATAGGCCCTGAGCTTGGGGAGCCGCAGTGACGCGAGACGGAGCATTGGACTTTCTCGAACCGCTCGAGACCCGCACGCGTGGCGTGGCGGTGCTGGATGCGCTCGCCGCGATGATCGAGCGCGCCGGCCTCAAGGTGGGCGACCGCCTGCCGCCGGAGATATCGCTTGCCAATACCCTCGGTGTTGGCCGCTCGACCATCCGCGAAGCCCTCAACCGCTGGGAGGGGCTCGGCATTATCAAGCGCCGGCGCGGCGACGGCACTTACCTCGCCGCGCGGGTGCAGACGTCCCGGAGTCTGGTCCCGACCATGATCCGGCTCGAGGGCGAAGCGCTCATCCGCCTCATCGAGGTCCGGCGTGCGCTCGAGAAGGATGTCGTGCGCAAGGCGGCCATCAACGCCACTCCCGCGCAGCGCGCCGAGATATCCCGTCTGGGCGATATCCTCATCGCCGACGTCGACGCACGTCGCAACTGGCACAAGTCCGACTTTGCCTTCCACGGCGCCATCTATGAGGCATCGGGCAACCCGATGTTCGGCCAGATCCTGCAGCGCCTGGACGCGGCGCTCGAACGCTCGAGCGAATCCCCGTTCGGCCGCGACGACTTCGGCCTCGATTCGTTTCCGCCGCACCGCGAGCTCGCCGATGCGATCGTCGCAGCCGACCCCGATGCGGCAGTCGCGGCCATCAACAAGATCCTCGATCTCGTCGAAGCCGACGTCCGCGACATCATCACGGGATAAGCGCTTCGGACTGGCCGTCGCAGCTAGACGGAACAATCAGCCCCTTCATGGCCGGGTTGTCCCCGCCATCCGGCCAAGCGCGCCGTTTGGCGATGACCTACTCTAGAAGTGGTAGCTCACACCCACGTTCACGGCGTGCGTGACGAGGTTCGTCTTCAGCCGCTCGCCATTGTCGATCGCCACGTCGACCATCGAGTAGTTGCCCTTGTACTCGGCGAAAGCCGACCAGCTCTCGTTGAACCGGTACTCGACGCCGAACTGGGCCTGGATGGCCGGACCGCCATACTGGTACTCGAAGGTCTCATCGGCACCGCGAGTGACCTCGACATGCGGGATGGTGATACCCGCGCCGGCGCCGACATACGGCCGGAACGCGCTTTCGGGCCAGAACTTGTAAAGCGCGTTGACGGTCAGGACGTTGAGTCCGTCCGTGAACTCCAGCACCGAGTAGCCCGACTCGGCCAGCGTCTCGTCGTCCGCGTAGACCTTGACGTGGGCGAAGTCGATCGAAAGCCCGGTATTGGGCAGGCCGACATCATCCAGCCACCACGTGCCGCGCACGCCATAGTAAGTGGGGAACTGGAAGGGCTTGCCTTCCCACCCCGCGGTGAAACTGTCGCCGTCGGTCGTCGTCACGCCACTGTGCGACGCGCCCTGGTAACCGCCATAGACTGAAACCTGAAACTGCTGTTGCGCCACAGCCGGGCCAGCGCACAAAAGCGCCACGCCCAGCGTCGCAAGCCAGATCGACTTGTTCGATATCATGTCGGAAAAATGCCCCGTTTCCGACACGCACTCTCGACTCACGCGGGCACGGTGGTCAAGCCCCGCAAGGACACACTGTTCGGCGAAAGTGCAGCAATGTCAGGCCGGATCCGGCGGGCGCCTCGGATAGGTGATCCGCGGCGGGAGCCGGTGATGGATCATGGCCACGGCCACGAGGCACGCCGCCCCGACGACCACCACCACGAACAATGTCTCCGCCGGCATGTGCGTCGAGAACGCCACCAGCGGCACCGCACCCGCCGGCGGGTGCGTTACCCTCAGAGCCAGCATCGTGGCGATCGAAAGCCCCACCGCGATCGTCGCCACCCACCAGGCGTTGGGCAGGACCGCGAGCACGGCCACCGAGATCGCTGCCGCCAGCAGGTAGCCGCCGAACACGTTGGCCGGCTGCGCCAGAGTGCTCTCGGCCTGCCCGAACAGCAGTACCGCCGTAGCGCCGAACGGCGCGAGCAGCATCGGCAGGCCGGTAAGCGCTGCAAGGGCGCCCACCAGCGTCATGGCGACGATGGCGCCGATGCCCGATTTCAGGTGCGAGAGGGCCTGGCCGCGCGGCTCATGCCGGTGGAGAAAATCGAGTAGACGGCGCACGGGGAGGAACTCGGCGGGACGAAATGCACTTTTCAAGCGCAGTTTGCCGCCCGTTTCAAGGGCATACCGCCCATCTGATGTGCAACCTGTGTCTCAGCCGCCACGCTTGGCCCGTTGAACGGCAGCGTCGAAGGCATGAAGGAAGTTCGAGCGGTCCTTGCCGGTGAAGCCTGCGTTGAGCCCCCTGCTCTCCCCCGTTTCCCGCAGGTGCTGGTTCAGCTCACGCATCGCCAGCGCCATGCCGATGGATTGCTCCGTGAACGGCTTTCCCGTCGGTCCCATTACCGTCGCCCCCTTCTTGAGCGACCGGCTCGCGAGTGGAATGTCCGACGTGATCACCACGTCGTTCGCCCCGACATGCTCGACGATCCAGTCGTCCGCCGCGTCGGCGCCCTGCGGCACGACCACATTGCGGATCCTCGGATCGCGCGACGGCCTGAGGCCGAAATTGGCAACGAACGTGACCGCCAGCCCGTGCCGCTCGGCAACGCGGACAATCTCGTCCTTCACCGGACAGGCATCGGCATCCACGAAAATCTGCGGCTCGGTCACAACGTCTTCTCCCGTCAGCACATTCACGCCGCAATAGCCGCGCACCGATGCGACGACAATACAACGACACCGGATTCGCCGATGCGCCTCGCTTCCCTTAGCCTGCTTCTCGTCCTCCCGCTCCTCGCCGCCTGCGACAACTCCCCCAAGGCCCCGACCGGCAACGCCGCGGCGCCCGCCAAGCCCGCAGCAACGAAACCAGCTGCCACCGTTCCCGCCACCTTCCCCCTCGGCGCCCGGCCGATGCTCGGCACCTGGGCAGCCGATGTCAGCGCCTGCGCCGACCCAGCCCTCGTCACCACGGTGTCGGCCACCAGCTGGGATGTGGGCGGCAAGTCCTGCGAGCTCGCGCTCAAGGACAACAAGGACGGCACCTTTGCCGCCACTTGCGGCAAGCAGAACATGACGCTGACGCCCATCTTCGGCCCCACCGGCGAAGGCATCCGCGTCGCTGCGGGCGAAGGCAAACCGACCAACGTCTTCCGCTGCCGGCGCTAGTTCATTCCCTCGACGAAGCCGAGGATGTTGCCTTCGGAGTCCTTGGCCCAGGCATTCTTCACCGACCCGAAGTCGGCGACCCCGTCCTCCGTCTTGAGGTCGGGCAGGTCGTAGTCGATGAACTCGACACCCTTGCCGCGCAGATCCTTCATATCGCCGGCTAGGTCGGCGGTATCGAAGCTCAGCAGCGTGTGCTCGGCGGTGCCGGCATAGTCGGATTTGTAGAGGAACGCGCTCACGCCGTTGAACTCGTAGGTCGCGCCATACTCTTCCTGGCGCGCGGGCCGGAAGCCCAGCTTCTCCTCGTACCACCTGACGGCGCGCTCGATGTTGTGCGCCGGGATCATGGCCGTGACCTTGGTCTGCGAATTCATGGGTTCCTCCATCGCTATCGTGCGGCAACGCATCAGCCAGCAGTAGGGTTTCGCTCGCCTATCGATCCTGCCATCATCGTCGAGGCAAGGAGGCCTGCCCATGACCCCGTTCGAGCGCATCACCACCCAGGTCCAGGCACAGATCCCGCTGGTCCGCGCCATGGAGGCAGCGCTCGGCAAGGAGGTCGCCCACAGGCTGGTGCGCGAGGCCCTCGACAAGGCCAACCGCGAGATCGTCGCCCAGCGCGGCTCCCTCCTCGACATCCCCACGCTCGCCTCGGAGTTCGCCGGCTTCGGCGAAGGCATCCGCTACGAGTTCGAGACCATCGAGCAGACCGACATCCTGCTGCGCAATCAGGTCAACCACTGCGACTACGCCGAGTTCATGGAACAGATCGGCGCCCGTGACCTCGGCGAACTCCTGATCTGCAATGGCGATTTCGCCATGGCGGACGAGTTGGGCCTGAAGCTCGAGCGCACCAAGACCTGCATGAACGGCGATGGCATGTGCAACTTCTGCTACCACCTCAAGCCCGAGCGGCTTGAACCCAACCCCACCTGATCGCAGCGGCTACCGCCCCCACTTCTCCCGCCAGGTCGGCACCACGTCGCCCGGCGCTGGCGTCGCATGATAGATAGCCCGCGCCATCGCCCGACTCAGGCACACCGCCGCCGCGTGCCCCAGCTGCAGCACGTTGAGCACCGGCGTCGAGATCGGCCTGGCCCCCGTCGAAACCGAGAAGATGAGATCGCCGTCCACGGGCGTGTGCGATGGGCTGGATCCGCGCGCGATGCCGTCCTGCGCCGCCACCGCGAACCGCTTCAGCTGCGCCTTGCTGAGATCGGCGTCCGTAGCGACGATGGCGATCGTCGTGTTCGAAATCGGCGTCACCCAGTCGCGCTTCGAGCGCACCGACTGCTCGAAACTCATCGCCGTTGTGAGCGGCCCCAGGCCGCCGAACTCGCCCTCCACCTCGAACGGCGCCGCCCAGAAGTGGGCCGAGTCCCCCATGGTGACGCTGCCGGTCGGGTTGGCCACCACCAGCGCGCCCACCGTGTAGCCGCCCGCGATCTCGAGCGAGGCTGAACCAAGCCCGCCCTTGAGGTTCGCGGTCAGCGCCCCCACGCCCGCCCCGGCGGTGCCTAGCAAGAAGTGCTCGCCCGCGTTGGCCAGAGCCTTGGCTCCAAGCTCGGGATACGGATTCTTGTCCCAATCCTTGTCGCCATTGTTCAGCAGGTCGAAGATGATCGCGCCTGGGACAATCGGCACAGTCGCCGTCTCGACCCGGAAGCCACGCCCCATCTTCCTCAACACGTCGCTTACGCCCGACGCGGCATCGAGGCCGAAAGCCGAACCGCCCGAAAGCACCAGCGCATCAACTTCTTCTACCAGCTTGTCGGGCGCCAGCAGCTCCGTCTCGCGCGCACCGGGCGAGCCGCCCATGACGTCGAACGAGGCTCGGAACGGCCTGTCCGCCACCAGTACGGTCGATCCCGTCTTGATCCTGTGGTCTTCGGCGTTGCCGACCCGGAGGCCTTCCACGTCGGTGATGAGGTTGCGTGGTCCGGTTCGCATCCGGGCTCTCCTTGTCGTCTATGCGGCCGCTCCCAGCCGCTCGTTCACCAGCTTCAGCGCCGCATTCACCGGCACCCCGTCCGGATCCCAGATCCGGCGCATCTCGAGCATCTGCCGGGCAATCGCCCAGTTGCCGAGCTTCAGATGCGCATCCAGCAACAGCTGCCCGAACAGGTCACGCTGCGCATGGCTCCCGCCGATCTCAGTCATCCGAGGATTCGCCACCGAAAGCCACTTCACCGTCGCCGCATAGTCACCGCGGGCATGGCCCACGACGCCCTTCGCGGCCGGCAGCGCCACCTCCCGCCACACCACGCGATCCCAGTCAGCCGAGCGTGCCGCCCGGTCCTCGATCGCCTGCATCAGCTCGACTGCTTCCGCCCGCTCGGCCCGGGCAAGGCCGTAGAGATACTGCAGCGTCAGGAACGGCAGGGTGGTGTCGTGCGCCCTGCCCTTCATCCGGTCGGCCACGTCCTCCCACCGGTTGCCGACATCCATGCCGGCAACCTCCATCCGTGCGAGCAGCGAAACCGCCCCCACCTGGTCCTGCGGCAGGTCCGGCTCGATGCCCCAGACATGGTTGTCATAGGCGTCGAACACGGCCGCGTTGTCGCCCTGGCTGATGTGGAACAGCGCCTTGTGCCACCAGTTGTGCGTGTACATGAACGAATTGAGGTCGACCCAGGTCCTGGAGGCCTCGTCGAGGAACTCGACCCCCTCCGCCACGCGCCCGGTTCCGAGCATCACATGCGCTAGCGCGTGCTGTGCCCACGGCTCCTTGGTCTTCAGCTTCAGCGCCAGCCGAGCCTCCCGCTCGGCCGTCTCGAGGTCGTGCATCTGCTCGTAGCCGAACGCCAGCATGCCATGCAGATACGGGTTCTCGAGGTTGTGCGCCTCTGCCGCCCTGGCGATGCGGAGCATGTTCTTTGCATCGCCGCGGTTGAAGCTGAAATACTGGTGCAGCTTCACCGACAGCAGGTCGCGCGGATACCGCGCAACGATCTCGTCGCCGATGGCCTGCACCGCCGGGATGTCCCCCGCGATCCAGCGCTCGAGCTGCTTGAGGATCATCCGCTCCCGCTCGTTGGCGCTTCCAGCGGCGGCCTCTGCGCGCTTGAGGTAGCGCGAGGCCATCCGCGTCGCTCCATCCGCTTCGAGAAGCATCCAGATGAAGCCGGCATATGTGTTGGCCAGCACCGCATCCGGTTCGCCGTCGGCCGCTCCGATGATGTTGGTGGCCTTCTTCTCGTAGCCGAGGAACGCGGTGACGAAATCGTCGATCCCCCTGAGCGTCGCATCCGACGCCCGGCTCACTTCATTTCCGAAGGCATCCTGTGCCATGCTCGCAATGCCATTTTGTCCAATCGGTCAAACATATACCTGCCATTCGGCCTGTCCACGCCGCCATCAGGCAATTGCTTTCAGGAAGTCGCCATGCCGCAGTTTGAGAACGGCGCTGCCAGCGTCTACTACGAAACCACCGGCTCCGGCCGTCCGCTGCTGCTGATCGCCGGCACCGCGACCGACAGCACTAGCTGGGGGGCTCTCCTGCCCCTCCTGCAGAGCCGCCAGTACATCCTCATCGACAACCGCGGCTCCGGGCAGACGCGCGTCGATGGGCCGATCGAGCTCGCGGAAATGGTCGATGATTGCGCCGCGCTGCTCGATCACCTCGGCCTGGAGCGCGTCGACGTGGTCGGCCACTCGCTCGGCGGCTTCCTGGGCCTGGCCCTCGCCGCAACCCACCCAAAGCGCGTGAACCGGCTCGTGACCCTGGGCGCAGGCACGATCAGCCCCAAGACCCGCGTGCTGTTCCGCGACATGTCGCGACTCTACTTCACCGTGCCGGCGACGGACTGGTTCCGACTGCTCTACCAGTGGCTGTTCTCGACGCCGTTCTTCGCCGACGAGGCGAATGTCGCCGCGGCGGCGGCCACGTCCGCGACATATGCCTACCGCCAGTCGCCGGGAGATTTCGCGCGGCAGGTGGCCGCTATCGATCGCGGCATGGCCGTCGATCTCTCGACCGTCGCCTGCGAAGTCCTGGCTCTCTCCGGCGACTTGGACCTGCTGGCGCCGCCGGGCGCGGTCGAGGAACTGCACAGCCACGTGCCGCGCTTCAGCCATGCGCCGATCGCCAACGCTGCCCACTCGCTTCACTGGGAGGCCCCGGCGGCGGTAGCACGTGAGATCAACGCGTTCCTGCGCTAGATCACCCGGCCGCCGTCGACCTCGAGCGCCACGCCCGTGATCATCGACGCCTCGTCCGAGCAGAGGAAGCACGCAGCATTGCCCATGTCCTCGGGCGTCGAGAAGCGCCCCAGCGGGATGGTCGAGAGGAACTTCGCCCGGATTTCCGGCGTGTCCTCGCCCATGAAGGTCTTCAGCAGCGGCGTCTCACCAGCCACCGGGTTGATGGCGTTGACGCGGATGCCTAGCGGCGCCAGTTCGACGGCCATCGACTTGGTCGCCGTGACCATCCAGCCCTTCGAAGCATTGTACCAGCTGAGCCGTGGCCGCGGGCTTACTGCAGCGGTCGAAGCCACGTTGAGGATCACCCCGGTCCTCCGGGCCTTGAAGTGTGGCACGAGGTGGCGGGCCGTCAGGTAGACCGACTTCATGTTCACGTTGAACACCCGGTCGAAATCCGCCTCGGAAATCTCGTCCAGCGCTGCCGGCTGGTGTGAAACGCCGGCATTGTTGACGAGGATATCCACCTTCCCGAACGCCATCAGCGCCGCTGCCGCCAACTGATTGACGCTCGCATCCTTGCTGACGTCGACATGCCCCGCCTTCTGGCCCAGCTCCCGCGCCAGCGCCTCGGCGCCCTCGAGGTTGATATCCGCAATCAGCACCCGCGCGCCCTCGGCCGCGAACTTGCGCGCGATGCCCGCGCCAAACCCCGATGCACCGCCCGTTACGATGGCGACCTTGCCTTCCAGTCTCATGAAATCACCCGTGCCATGCGGCCACTGTCTTCAACACCGAGAAGCCGTACAGCGCCTCGAAACCCTTCTCCCGGCCATGCCCGGACTTCCCAACCCCGCCGAACGGCAGCTCGACGCCGCCGCCGGCGCCATAATTGTTGAGGAATACCTGCCCGGCCTTGATGGCCTTGGCCATCCGCATCTGCCGCCCGCCATCGCGCGTCCACACGCCCGCGACAAGCCCGAAATCCGTGCCGTTGGCGATCGCCACCGCCTCCGCCTCGTCCTCGAACGGGATCACCACCTGTACCGGCCCAAAGATCTCGTCCTGCGCCAGCCGGTTGTCCGGCCGCACGTTCGCAACCAGCGTCGGCGCCTGATAGTGCCCGCCGCGCGGCGCATCCCCGACAATGATCCCCTGCCCGGCCACCTCGCCGCCGCCGAGATCCCCCAGGAACCCGCCGACTATCTCCTTCTGCCGTTCCGACACCAGCGGACCGAGATCGAGATCTGCCACCGCAGGTCCCACCCTCAGCGCCCGGTAGCGTGCCGCCATCCGGTCCAGCACCTCATCGTGGATCGAGCGGTGCACCAGGATGCGCGAGCTGGCCGAGCAGGTCTGGCCCGCATTCTGGATGCCCGCATTGATCAGGAACGGCAGTGCCCGATCGAAGTCGGCGTCCTCGAACACCACCTGCGGCGATTTCCCGCCCAGTTCCAGCGTCACCGGCACGACATTCTCGGCCGCCGCATGCTGGATCAGCTTGCCCACGCCCACCGACCCGGTGAACGAGATGTGGTTCACCCCCGGATGCGCCGTCAGCGCCGCGCCGGCTTCCTCGCCCAGCCCCGGCACCACGTTCAGCGCCCCGGCTGGCAGTCCGGCTTCCTCGGCGATCTTCGCGAAGGCGATCGCCGTCAGGCACGCCTCCTCCGCCGGCTTCAGCACCGCGGCGTTGCCCATCGCCAGCGCGCCCGTCACCGAGCGGCCGATGATCTGCATCGGGTAGTTCCAGGGGATAATGTGCGCCGTAACCCCGTGCGGCTCGCGCAGCGTGTAGACGGTGTACCCCTCGAGATACGGGATGGTCTCGCCATGGATCTTGTCGCAGGCCCCGCCATAGAACTCGAGATACCGCGCCAGCGCCACGGCATCGGCCCGCGCCTGCTTCAGCGGCTTGCCGACATCCATCGCCTCGATACGCGCGAGATCGTCGACCCGCTCGAGCACTGCGCGCCCGATTTTGCTGAGCAGCCGCCCCCGCTCCGCCGCCGGCATCCGGCCCCACTCACCCGCCAGCGCGGCTTTGGCCGCGCTTACCGCGGCGTCGACGTCCGCCGCCTTACCACGCGCGATCTGCCCGATGGTCTCGCCGGTCGAGGGGTTCTCGATCGGCAGGGAGTCGCCACCTTGCGGCGCCACCCAGCGACCGCCGATGAAGCACTTGGTCGGATCGAAAAAGAGGTTCAGCTCACTCATGGAAACACTCGGCAGATCTTTCGCAGCAGGCTATGCCCCCGCGGTCTCACGCTTGGCAAGCGCGCCTTCGAGGTCCGGCGTCGCGGCCAGCAATTCCTGCGTGTAGGGGTGCTTGGGCGCCCGGAACACCTCCTCGGTCGCCCCCTCCTCGACGATCTTGCCCGCCCGCATCACCAGCACGCGGTCGGTGATCGAGCGCACCACGGCGAGGTCGTGCGAGATGAACAGGTAACTCAGCTGCAACCGGTCGGAGAGATCGGCCAAGAGGTCCAGCACCTGCGCCCGCACCGACACATCCAGCGCCGACACGGCCTCATCGAGGATGATCAGGCTCGGCTCGATGATCAGCGCCCGCGCAATCGCAATGCGCTGCCGCTGCCCGCCCGAGAACTCGTGCACATACTTGCCGGCATCGGCCGCCGAGAGCCCGACCTCCTCCAGCGCCCTCGCCACCCGCTTCTCGCGCGCGACACCCGTCGGCGCACTCGAGCCCAACAGATGGAACGGCTCACTCACCAGCCGGTCGACCCTGTGCCGCGGATTGAACGAGCCGTAGGGGTCCTGGAACACCACCTGCAGGTGCCGCCGGGTCGCGAAGCTCGCACCCCGCTTGGGGTCGATCGGCTCGCCCGAAATCGCGATGCGACCGCCCTGGGTCGGCTCCAGCGCCATGATTGCCCGCGCCAGCGTGGACTTGCCGCAGCCGCTCTCGCCCACCAGCCCGACATTCTCGCCGCGCTCTATCCGAAGGCTCACCCCGTCGACCGCCCGCAGGACCTTGCGCTTCTCGAACAGGCCACGCTTCGGCAGCGGGTACTCCCGCACCACATCGTCCACCGCCAGCACCGGCGTTCCGCCCGTCACCGCCGGCGGTATTCGCGGCGGTACGTGCGAGGAAGCCTCGAACAAGGCCCTGGAATAGGGATGCTTGAGGTTACGGAACAGCTCGACCGTCGGCCCCGCCTCCACCACCTCCCCCTTGCGCATGATCGACACCTTGTCGGCGATCCCCGCAATCACGCCGAGGTCGTGGGTGATGAACATCATCCCCATCCCGTCCTCGTCGACCAGCCGCTGCAACAGCTTGAGGATCTGTGCCTGCGTCGTCACGTCGAGCGCCGTGGTCGGCTCATCGGCGATCAGCAACTTTGGCCGCATCGCAATCGCCATCGCGATCACCACGCGTTGCCGCTGCCCGCCACTCAGCTCGTGCGGATAGCGGTCGAGCGGGAACCGGTTCGCCGGCAGCTCGACGCGATCAAGCGTCTGCCGCGCGACCTTCAGCGCCTCGCTCCGGCTCATTCCGCCATGCACCATGGCCGTCTCGGCCACCTGGTCGCCAATGGTCTTGACCGGGTTCAGCGCCGTCATCGGCTCCTGGAACACCATGCCGGCCGTGCCGCCGCGGATCTTGCGCATCTCGGCATCGGGCAGGCCCAACACCTCGCGACCCTCGAGCTTCACCGATCCCTTCGCCACTGCACTCGGCGGCAGCAGCTGCATCACCGTCAGCGCGGTGATCGACTTGCCCGAGCCGCTCTCGCCGATGACGCCGACGATCTCGCCGCCGTCCACCGTAAGATCGATATCCCTCAGGATCTCGAACGGCCCGATATCGAGCGACAGGTCCTTGATCTCGAGCAGCGGCATCAGCGGCTCCGCCTCAGGCGCGGATCGAAGATGTCGCGCAGCCCGTCACCCATCAGGTTCACGCCCAGCACCATGAGGACGATCGTCAGTCCTGGCACCAGCGCGACATGCGGGGCGATGGCGATCATGGTTTGGCTGTCGGCCAGCATCTTGCCCCAGCTCGGCGTTGGCGGTTGTACGCCCAGCCCCACATAGGCCAGCGCCGCCTCGGCGAGGATGCCGAGCGCGAACTGGATCGTCGCCTGTACCACCAGCGTGTTGAGGATGTTGGGGAGAATGTGCTCCCACGAAATCCGCGCCGCGCCCTTGCCGGCGACACGCGCCGCCATGATGAACTCGCGGTTCCACAGGCTCAGCGCCCCCGCCCGCGCCAGCCGCGCGAACACCGGCATGTTGTAGAGCCCGACCGCGATGATCGCGTTGATCGCACCCGGGCCGAACACCGCCGTGATCAGGATGGCGATCAGCAGCGCCGGAAAGGCGAATACCAGGTCATTGGCGCGCATCAGCACGTCATCGAGCAGGGTGCCGCGGTTCGCCGCCGCCCAGAGCCCGATCGGCACACCAATCACCATCGCGACCGTCACCGCGACGAACGCTACCGCGATCGAGGTCCGCGCCCCCACCATGATCATCGAGAGGATGTCGCGCCCGAAATGGTCGGTGCCGAGCCAATGTGCCGCCGATGGCGGCTTGAGCTTGTTGGGGATGTTCTGCAGCGCCACGTCGTACGGCGTCCACACGAAAGAGATAAGCGCGGCGAGCACGAAGACCATCGTGATTGCCGCCCCGATCAGGAAGCTCGGCGAACGCAGCGCCGCCCGCACCGTGCTGTCCTTGCTGCCGGTCGCTACCGCCGCACTCATCGCGTCGCCCTCCTCAACCGGGGGTCGACCAGCGCATAGGTCACGTCGACGAGGAAGGTGACGAGGATCACCGCGAACACCAGCAGCATCACCACCGACTTCACGACGATCAGGTCGCGCGAGGTGATGCCCTGGAACACCAGCCGGCCGAGGCCGGGCAGGAAGAACACGTTCTCGATGATGATCGCGCCCGCGAGCAGGAACGAAAACTGCAGCCCGATGATGGTCAGCACCGGGATCAGCGCGTTGCGCAGCGCATGCCGCCACAGCGTCTGCCCCTGGCTCAGCCCCTTGGCCCGCGCCGAGCGGATGTAGTCCTCGCCCAGCGTATCGAGCAGCGAGCTCCGCATCACGCGCGCGAGGATCGAGGCCTGCGGCAGCGCCAGCGCGACCGCCGGCAGCGTCAGCGCCTTCAGCGCCAGCAGTGGATCCTGCCAGCCGGGAAAACCACCGGCGGAAAACCATCGGAGCGTGATCGAGAACAGCAGCACAAGCAGCATGGCAAACCAGAAGTTCGGCACCGCGAGGCCGACCTGTGTCGCTCCCATGATGCCGACATCGGTCGCCGAGTTACGCCTCACCGCGGCGAGGATGCCCACCGGGAAAGCGATCAGCGTCGATAGCGCCAACGCGTAGAGCGCCAGCGGCAGCGAAATCCAGATGCGGTCCGCAAACAGCCCCGCCACCGGCACCTTGTAGGTGTAGCTGATGCCGAAATCGCCGTGCAGCAACCCCAGCACCCAGCTGAAATACCGCTCCAGCAGCGGCCCATCGAGCCCCAGCGATTGCCTCAGCGTCGCCACCGCTTCCGGCGTCGCGTTCAGCCCCAGCATGAACTGAGCCGGATCCCCCGGCACCACCTCGAGCACGAGGAAGATGACGATCGAAGCAGCGATTAGGCTGAGAACGAGAGAGACGATGCGACCGAGGAGGAACGAGGGCATCAGCCAACCCTCTCCACGCTCAGGCGTATCCTTGCGTCCCTCATCACCGGGCTCGTCCCGGTGATCCAGCCACCCGCCGTCGGGCGGGTGAAACGAGCTTGTCCGCACCGCAGACGCGGAGCGGCTGGATTGCCGGGACGAGCCCGGCAATGAGGGGCAACTTGGACTGCAAAGGGGTGCAACCGGTCACGAGGATCAGGTATCGGGGCGGGCTTTCACCCCCGCCCCGAACAACTCACTCTTCCCAGGCCACGGCCGTGAGATCGGTCGCCTGCGTCGGCGCGTTCTCCCACAGGCCGGTCAGCTTGGCGTTCTCGACACCGACCTTGGCGAGCTCGAACAGGAAGCCCGCCGCGTAGTTGTCGGCAAGGTTCTTCTGCGCCGCCTTGAGCAGTTCGGAGCGCTTCGCCGGATCCGAGGTCACGGAGAGTTCGGCGATGATCTTGTCGAAGTCGGCGTTCTTGTACTGGAAGTAGTAGTCCGGCCGGGCAAAAATTCCGATGTCGTTCGGCTCGGTGTGCGAGATGATGGTGAGGTCGAAGTTCTTGTCGGTGAACACCTCGCTCAGCCACTGCGCCCACTCGAGGTTCGTCACCTCGGTCTTGATGCCGACGGCCGCGAGCTGGTTGGCGATGATCTCGCCGCCGCGACGGGCGTAGCCCTCGACCGGCGGGAGCTTCAGCGACAGGGTCAGGTCCGTGACACCCGCCTCGGCCAGCAGGGCCTTCGACTTCTCTGGGTCGTAGTTGGACTGTGCGGTCAGGTCGACATAGTCCGGGTTGGCCGGCGACAGGAACGTGCCGATCGGCGTGCCATAGCCGAACATGGCGCCGTCGATGATCGCCTGCCGGTCGATGGCATGGGCGATGGCCTCGCGCACCTTCACGTTGTCGAGCGGCGCCTTGCCATTGTTCATGGCGAGGATGGTTTCGCCCTCGGTGGCGCCGATCACCACGCGGAAGCGCGGATCGTTCTGGAACTGGGCCACGGTTTCGGGCGCCGGGAAGTTCGGGAACGCGTCGACGTCACCCGCCTGCAGCGCCGCGAAGGCAGCGGTCGGGTCCGGGATGAAGCGGAAGGTCGCACCCTCGAGCTTCACCGGCGTGCCCCAGTAGGCGCCGTACTTGCTCAGCGTGATGCTGTCGCCTTCGACGCGGCTGGCGAAACTGAACGGCCCGGTGCCGATGGGGTTGGTCTTGTTGTTCTCGGCGCTCTCCGGCGCCACGATCACCGCGTCGCCCCAGGCGAGGTTGTAGATCAGATTGCCGTCCGGCTGCTTGAGCGTGATCTTGACCGTGGCCGGGTCGACGACCTCCACCGACGCGATCGAGGTGTAGAGCGCCTTCTGCGCGTTCAGCGAATCCTCGGCATTGATGCGGTCGAGCGAGAACTTCACGTCCTCGGCGTCGAAAGCCGAACCATCGTGAAAGGTGACGCCTTCGTTGAGGTGGAAGGTGTAGGTCAGGCCGTCTTCGGAGATGTCCCACGACTTGGCGAGGCCCGGCACGATCGAGCCGTCAGCCGCAAACTTGGTGAGACCCTCGAACACGTTGGAATACAGGACCTCGTCCACCGCCGCCGCTGCTTCGGCGGTCGGGTCGAGGCTCGGCGGCTCGAGCACGAGGCCGATCTTCACGTCGGTCCGCGCCTGGGCCAAAGCCGGAGTCACAGCGGTGGTCATTGCCAGGGCGCCGGCGAGAGCCAGCACGGCCAGTGATGTGCGCATGATTATCCCTTCTGTTTCAGGCCGCTTTACCCCGGCGGCCTTGGGCTGATCCTAGGATGCTTCCGTCGTGAGGTGAACCGGTTGCGAGACCGGAAAATCGCCACCTCTGGTCGCAGTGAGAAACTCTGTTCCACGCCGCGCTCAACTCGCGCGATGCGGGCCCAGCAGGTCGAGCAGCGCCAGCGCCATCACCTTGGCCGAATCCAGCATGTCGTCGACGCCGACCCACTCGTCCGGCTGGTGGGCGAGGTCGAGGATGCCCGGCCCGTAGGCAATGCAGTTCTTCAGCCGCCCGATCCGGTCGATGTGCTTCTGGTCGTATGTCCCGGGCGAGACGACATACTCCGGCGAAACGCCCATCACGTCGCCGATCGCCTTGGCCACCGAGCGCACCACCGGTGCCTCGCGGTCGGTCATGGTGGGCGAAATCGTCCACAGGTCGCGGATTTCGTAGCTGAAGCCCTGCCGCTCGGACTTCAGCCGCTCCAGCAGGTCCACCACCTCCTGTCGCACCGCTGCCGGGCTCTCCTCGATGAGATAGCGCCGGTCGATCACGATCCGCGCCGAATGCGCCACCACCGGCGCAGGAAAGCCGGTGAACCCACCCTCGGGCTCCGCCTGCCCGCCATGCATGGAATTGATGTTCATGGTCGATTGCCGCGCCCCCGGCGGCACCACCGGCATCGCCGTCCGCTTCTCGCTCAGCGCCGGATAGAGCACGTCCTCGAACTCGCGCAGCACCGCCGCCATATGGCGGATGGCGCTGTCGCCGAGGAATGGCATCGAGCCATGGGCAATCCGCCCATAGGTCTCGATCTCCGCCCACCACACGCCGCGATGGCCGAGGCAGATGCGGTCCTTGTTGAGCGGTTCGGGGATGATCACGTGCTGCACGCGCTCGGGCGAGAAGTAGCCCTTCTCGGCGAGATAGGCGACGCCGCCGAATCCCCCCGTCTCCTCATCGGCGGTGCCGGAGATCTCGATCGCCCCCGCATAGTCCGGCACGACGTCCGCGAACGCCTCTGCCGCGATTATCGAAGCAGCCAGCCCGCCCTTCATGTCGCAAGTGCCGCGCCCGTAGATCTTGCCGTCCTTGAGCTCCCCACCGAACGGATCGAACGTCCAGCCCCGGCCGATCTCGACCACGTCATGGTGCGAGTTGAAATGCACCGTCTCGCCCGGTAGCCGCCCCTCACGGCGCGCGACGACGTTCCACCGCGGGTACTTCTCACTGTCGCCTGGTTTCCCCTCGCCGCGCACGAGCTCAACGGCGTAGCCGCGTTTGCTCAAGCGGTTCCTGAGGTACTCGCAGATCTCGAGATAGTTCTCGCCCGGCGGATTGACCGTCGGAATGCGGATCAGGTCCTGCGTCAGTGCGATGAGGTCGTCACGCCGGGCATCGATCTCGGCGGTAAGGCGCGGCTTCACGTCAGCCGCAGCGGAAGCAACAGAGGTCATGGCGCGGCAGACTGTTGGCCGCCGCGCGCCCTGTCAATGCGCCATCCGCGATTTCAGTTCGGCTCGTCGCCGATGGCGAGGATGTTTCCCTCTGAGTCCTTGAACCACGCGCCGTGGTATGGTCCCATCGTGGCCATGCCATTGTCGGTCTTGAGGCCGGGCATGTCGTAGTCCTCGAACTTGACCCCGCGATCGCGCAACATCTTCATGTCGCCCGCCATATCGTCGGACGCAAAGAACATCGCGGTATTCTGCGCACTGCCGGCATACTCGGACTCGTACAACTGGAAAGCCGTGCCTCCAGCGAGGCGGTAGATCGTTCCGGTCGGGTGCTCCTCGGCAGGGTCGAGGCCCAGCTTGTCATGGTACCAGGCCTTGGCTCTGGCCAGATTTGCGACTGGGAGCGTGGGATAGGCACGATGGTCAGCCATCAGCATTTGGCTACCTCCCTTGCAAAAGCCCTCGCCTCAAGCTTACGCCTCTGCGCCAGCCCGTCAAAGCCGTAGAGGACCCTGCATGCCCTTCGCCACCCGCAAGCCTGGTTCCGCCGACATCCTCTACGTCATGGCGCTCGACAACGAGTACGGGCCGCACCTCCGGTCGCGCATCACCCCGGTGATGACCGGCGTCGGCCCGGTCGAGGCTGCCATCGTCGTCACGCACGCACTGAGCAAGCTGGAACAGTCGGGCAAGCTGCCTGCCCTCGTCGTCTCCCTCGGCTCCGCCGGCTCAGCGAAGCTCGAGCAGACCGGAGTCTACCAGGCGACGTCGGTTGGTTACCGCGACATGGATGCCTCGACCCTCGGCTTTGAGCCCGGCGTAACGCCGCTTCTGGATCAGCCCGCCATCATCCCGCTGGGCCCGTTCGTTCCGGGCATCGCGGGAGCCACCCTCTCCACCGGCGCCAATGTCGTCTCCGGCGCCGCCTACGACAGAATCGACGCGGACATGGTGGATATGGAGACCTACGCGGTCCTCCGCGCCTGCCAGCGCTTCAACGTCCCGCTGATCGCCCTGCGCGGCATATCCGACGGCGACGAGGAACTGGGTCATCTCGATGACTGGAAGCGCTACCTGCACATCATCGACGAAAAGCTGGCCCACGCCGTGGACCTGCTCGAAGCCGCCATCGCGAACGGCACGCTCGAATAGGGTCAGCCGCCCTTCTTGGCCCTGCGCGCCCGCTGCCAGTTGATCCACTTGCGCTCCGCCCAGAAGCTGATGCGATTGATCGGCCCCTGCAGGAACGGCAGGTCGATCGCGATGAGGAAGAGCCCGAGCGGCAGCATCCAGACGCCGAGCACCGGCAGGAAGCTGAACACGCCACCGAGGATCAGCAGTATCCCGAGTGGAATTCGGACGAGGCGTGCCGCGGGGCGCCGGATCCACGACAGGAAGCCGGACGTCGCCGGAACGGCCTTGCCGATCCGGTCGAACTGGCGGTGAAGGCGTGCCTCGTGCTTGCTCATCGTCTCTCCCTTTTTGACGGTATCCCTGCATTTGGGGGCGCAAGCCGCCCTGTCAACCCTGCGGCGCCGTGCAGCACCCCTTGAAAATCGCAGGCTGGGTACCGTTACGGCGCCGTTCGGCTGGCCCTTCGACATCGCCCAAGAAGCGCGCTACAGTGACACTACGACGCAGAGGCGGTTACCGCCCGGCGTTCTTGAGCGCCCGCGGCGACTTCCGCCTCCCCGATCGGAAGGAGGATGGAATGACTGGTTTCCACGTGCTTACGAATGCGGGCGAGCGCCTCGACATTCCTCAGGTCCGCTCGATCGGTCCTGCAGACCTGATCGAAGCGCTCAAGCTCGGTTGGCGAGATTTCTGGGAGAAGCCCTCCCACCTCGCGTTCCTAGGACTGATTTACCCGCTTTGCGGCGCAATCCTCGCCGTCTGGTCGTCGGGCAACAACTCCTGGCCCCTGCTCTTCCCGCTCATCTCGGGCTTCGCCCTGGTCGGGCCCTTCGTCGCCCTGCCCATCTACGAGATGAGTCGGCGCGAGGAACTCGGCCTCGATACCCACTGGAGCGCGGCCTTCGACGTGTTCCGCACCCCCGCCTTCGCCTCCATCGCCGCGCTGGGCGTGATGATGCTCATCACCTTCACCGTCTGGCTGATGGCAGCGCAGTTCATCTACGAGCAGCACTTCGGCCCGGGCTCACCCCCGACATTCGCGGCCCTCGTCTCCGAGGTCCTCAACTCGCCGCAGGGCCTGTCCCTGATGATCTGGGGCAACCTGATCGGCTTCCTGTTCGCTGCAGGCGTCCTGGCCAGCATGGTCGTTTCCATCCCGCTCCTGCTGGATCGCGACGTCGGAGCCGCCGTAGCGGTGATGACCTCGCTGCGCGTTACGCTCAAGAACCCGGTCACGATCGCCCTGTGGGGCGTGATCGTCGCCGCACTGCTCGTCATCGGCGCCATCCCGCTGCTGGTAGGACTTGCTATCGTCGTACCGGTTCTTGGTCATGCGACCTGGCACCTCTACCGTAAGGCAGTCGTGCCACCCGGAGAGGCGCATTAACGACTCGTTAATTCGCTCGGCTCAATCTGAGCGGGCTTAAGTAGAGGGCAGGACAATGCCACCGCAGGTGGCCCTGCCCTCGCCCAGTTTCTGGAACCCGGAAATCCTTGGCTGCGTTAGCTCCCCGACCTCTTCAAGGAGCTCCCGTAATGGCCCATTCCAGTGGTTTCGATCTCTCGCATTTCACCGACGGTGCGCAGCAGCGCTTTGGTCGCCAGTTCGCCCACCTTGCCCGCGACGCACGTAACCTGTCCGACACCCTGTCGCACTACACCAACAATTCCCACCACGGCTTGGGCGGCATCGCCCACGATCTTGCCGATGGTGCGAGGCACCAGGGTGCCGTGGCCGCACACGTCCTCGGCAAGCAGGCCTACAAGGCCGGCACGGCCATCCGGCGTGATCCGATCCCAACCATCGTGGCCGTTGCCGGGCTCGCCTGCCTGGTCAGCCTGATGATGTCCTCGAACTCTCGTCGCTGACATCCTCAACGACCTCTTAACTCCAGTGCGTGCATTCTAGGGAGGGCGGGCGGCGTCAGCCCGGCTCCTTAGTTGTACTCGCGTTCTGGAGTCATCGTTGGCAGGGTCCCTGAAGCTGCTGTTCGCGGCGCCGTTGCTGTTGAGTCTCGCCGGCTGCGCCACCTTCTCCCCATTTGGCCTCTCCTCGCGCGATTGCCTCGCGCGGGCCATGTACTTCGAGTCCAACCGCTCGAGCGAAGACGGCATGCTTGCAGTCGGCACGGTGGTGATGAACCGCGTGGCTGACAGGAAGTACCCGCAGTCCGTCTGCGGCGTCGTCGGACAGAAGAACCAGTTTGCCCCGGGCGTTCTGTCCAAGCCCATGAAGGAAAAGCGCTCGGCTGCCCTCGCCTACAGCGTCGCGGACCGCATACTGCGCGGCGAACGGCACCAGACGCTCACCACCGATGTGAAGCACTTCCACACCGCCGGATACCGCTACCCGTACACCAATATGTTCTATGTGCTCGAAGCGGGCGGGAACAACTTCTACGAGAAGCGCAAGTCCGGGACCTTCACCAACGACCCGTTCACGGCCCTCGCCTACTGGTAGCCGCTAAACGTCAGGCTTCTGCCTGGGGACCGGCTCCTGTCGCCGGTCTTGTCCCTGCAACCCAGCCCGCTAGAACGAGAACCCGAACCAGTTCGTGATCACGAACAGCGCGCCGAACACGATCGCCCACAGCACGCCCCAGACGATCATGACCGACGCGACGGCTGCTCCCAGCCCGATCAGGATCCACACCCCGTCACGCTCCAGAATCCCGAGTGCGAGGATGCAGAGCACGAGCGACGGCAGCATGTTGCCGAGCGGAATCGGCAGGAACAGGATGATCGCCATGATCAGGCTCACCAGCCCGACCAGATAGACCGCCGGCCGGTGGGCCATGAAGGTCAGCCGCGGCCGCATGATGCCCTCGGCCTTCTCCAGCCACGGCGCCACCGTCGTCACGACGCGATGGAAATCCACCCGGCTCAGCGAACGGTCGGTAATCACCTTGGGCAGCCAGGGCTTCATCCCGAGCATCAGCTGGAGGGTGAGGAACAGAAGCGGCGCCCCAACGATGGTCGAGAGGCCCGGGGGCATGGGCAAAGCCGTCGGCACCGCGAAAATGAAGATCAGTGCCCCGAGCGCCCGGCGACGCAGAGCCTCAAGCAGATCCCCAATCGAGATGCGCTCCTTCTCTTCGGCGGCTGCAATGGCCGTCAAGATAGCCGAGAGCCTGTCGGCGCCCTCGGCCTGATCTACATGGGAGAGGTCTATCTCGATATCGTTTTGTGTCATCGGAACCGATCATGCAGCGATTCAGATGACCGGCAAGTGAATAACGGCGGCTAGAAGTCGCCGCCGATGTCAAATCCACCGTCACCGCCGCCGAAATCGCCCCAGTCGCCTCCGTCATTGCCAGAATCCTGGTCGTTTTCCGCCTGGTCCTGGTCGTTGACATTGTCGTTACCTTGGTCCTGCGGCTGGTCGTTGGCACCTGCTTCCGACGCATTTGCACCCCCAGCTCCAAGCAGGGAGCCAATGGCGCTGCCGAGCAGAACGCCGCCAGCGACGCCCAGAGCAGTCTGCATCGCACCGGCAAGGAATCCGCCGCCGCCGCCCTGCTGGCCACGCTGAGGGCTTCCGTCGCCGGCATCGCTCGGCCGGTCCCATGGGCTGCGCTGGCGCTGCGCCTGCTGGCCACGATCGCCAAACTGGCCATAGCGGTCCTGGCGCTCGCGTCCGCCGCGAAAGACGTCTTCGAACATGCCGCCGCCACGTCCCCGCTCCTGCCCCTGCCGCTCGAGTTCCTCGATACGGCGCTCCGCCACCTCCAGTGCATGCTGCTGCACGAGGATGGTCTGGGCCATGTAATATGGGGCGCCCGGCTGCCGCGCGATCTCACGCTCGATCAGTTCCTGCGCCTCTGGATCACGCTCCGGGGCCCGGCGCTCTGCGGCGCTCAAGCGGTCGAACAGGCCTTCGATGGCGCGGCGATCTTCCGGGTTCAGCATTTCGGTTCTCCCAATGTTGAACGTCGAGCATTCACTTGGGGACCAACGCCGGCACCGACAATGGGTTCGCCCGGCAAAATCGGACATGCACCCGACGCACACGAAATCAGCGCCATCGTGCATTGACTTGGCGGCCCGCACGCGGAACCCTTCGCCAATCAGGCAACGAGGTCATCATGTCCGACGACGATCTCCCCGAAGACAGCAAGCTGACGAGAACAAAATCCCGCTGGGCCGAACTCGGCAAGTTCCTCACCGGCCACCAGTCGCGGCCCGAGGATGCGCGCTTGCCCCCCGGCCAGCATCTGGTCAAGAACTGGCCCGTCCTCGATCTCGGGCATACGCCGAACGTACCCACTGAGGCCTGGCGGCTCGATATCGCCGGCGAGGTGGAGCACCCGCAGAGCTGGAGCTTCGCCGACCTGATGGCCCATCCGCAGCTCGACAAGGTCAGCGACATCCACTGCGTCACCAGTTGGTCGCGCTACGACAACCACTGGAAGGGCGTCTCGACCCAGCACCTGATGGAGGTGGCCGGCGTGAAGCCCAGCGCTCGCTTCGTGCTTCTTTCCTCGAACGACGGCTACACCACCAACATGGCCATCGAGGACTTCGCATCCTCCGAGGCGCTCATCGCCCACAGCTGGGAGAACGAGCCGCTCACCCGCGATCATGGGGGCCCGGTGCGCCTCGTCGTCCCGCATCTGTACTTCTGGAAGAGCCCCAAGTGGCTGCGCGGCATCGAGTTCGCCGAGCGCGACCACCGCGGCTTCTGGGAAGTCCGCGGCTACCACAACCACGCCGATCCCTGGAAGGAAGAGCGCTACAGCTGAGGGCAGCCCCACGGGGCCGCCTGCCGGATTCTCAGTCGGATATCCTTCCGGCCTCAGCCCGTGAAGTCGCGCTTCCCGACCGGCACGCCGTTGTGCCGGAGGATCGCGTAGGCCGTGGTGAGATGGAAGAAGATCTGCGGCACGGCGTTGAGGGTGATGTGCTCGACTGCCGGCACCTGCTTGTCCTCACCGCGCACCTTCAGGGTCAACACCTTGTTCTCGGTGCCGGCCAGGTCTGCCTCGGAGAAGCCCGATACGAAGTCGAGCCCCTTCTTCACCCGTGCGCGGAGGTCGGCGAGCGTCACCTCCTTGTCTTCCCAGCTCGGGGCTTCGCGGCCGGTCAGGCGCGAAAGGGCAAACTTCATGCGGTCCGTGGTCGATTGCACCTGGAACGTCAGCGGCAGCATATCCGGGGCCAGTCGCGAGGCGCCCAGCACCTCCGGCTTGATCTTGCGCTCGGCGGCATTCGCTTCGGCCTGGGCCAGGATGGCATCCAGGTTGTTGAGATAGCGCGTGAACACCGGAACGGTGATCGCGTACATCGAAATCGACATAAGTATCCTCGGGTTGATCGACGTCAGGAAGGTATCACCAGCTGTGATCCACGCTGCGTTCGCGTGCCACGGGCTGGGCAATGGAGGGCCAGTAGTAGTCCTCGGGAAGGACGACGGTGAAGTCGTATGTGGTCAACACTTCGCCGTCCACGGCGACTTCGATCGAGTGCGCTCCGACAGGGTCGCCGGGGGCCACGCACCACAGGTGGCTGAACCAGCCCTCCTCGTCGATCTCCGGCACGAAGGTGCGCACCGCCACCTTGCCGTCGGCCGAGATATCGATCCCGTCGTCGGGGTCGGTGGCAAGCGTGCCCCAATCGTCGAGCGCCACGGGCAGCGTCAGTTTCTCGGTCGCTGTCTTGGGCGCATCGCCTTCGGCCAGCCGGATATACCAGTTGTAGCAGGCATTGTCGGGCAGGAGCGGAACGACGGTGTCGTTGAGCGTCTCGTCGTTGCCGGCATAGTGGAACGTCACCTGAAACACGGAATCGACCAGCTCCGACGCCTGAGCCGTCGCCGTGCCGAAGCCCGCCAAAGCCACCAGTCCGAGAACGCCGACCCGCATTGTCCCCTCACCCTTGTCGCGGCCGAACTTATCTCCCCAGGCCACTCACCGGAAGTGGATTTGACGCTCACCCGCTTCTGGTGCTTCGCTAGTTCGAAGGAGAACGGCTATGCCCGAGCAGAAGACCAGGCCGGGTGGCGATGTCGGGGAGTTCCTCGCCTCCATCGAGGGCGAGCAGAAGCGCGCCGATGCAGCTCGCCTGGTGGCGATGATGCACCGCGTCACCGGTGAACCGCCCATGCTCTGGGGTGGCTCGATGGTCGGCTTCGGCAACTACCACTACATCTACGACTCGGGGCATGAGGGCGACAGCTTCCTCGTGGGTTTCGCTCCACGAAAGGCCGAGTTCAGCATCTACCTGATGGGCATCTACTTCCCCGACAGCATCGACGCCGCCCGCCTCCTCCTCGAGCATCTCGGCAAGCACCGCATGGGCAAGGCATGCCTCTATGTGAAGAAACTCGCCGATATCGACGAGAAGGTCCTCATGCAGCTCATCGAGCTCTCGGTTCAGAAGCTCCGCGAGCATTATCGCTGAACGCTGGCAATACCTGGCTAAGCTTGTTCCCGTTGGTCATATTCTTACCAGTATCAACGTGTTAGCGTCATCTTGCGGACGCTGCCGTTCCCAGGCGGCGCATTGGAGGGAAGCCAAATGAGCGCCATTCGCCACCTCGCCGGCCTCGCTGCCGGCCTCTTCGCCGTTCTCGCCTTGCTCGCCCCCGTCTACGCCCAGGACATGAGCACCCGCGTCATCGTCCCCGATGCACCGGGCGGCGCCCTGTTCAGCGGCTGCTACCGCGTTCAGCAGCGCCTCTATGGCCCCTATCGCATGGATTTCTGCCTCGAGCAGCGCGGCACCTACACGGTGCGCGGCGGCGGCGTCCGCTGCGACGGCCGCCTCACCTGGTCGGCCCGTGGCCGCGACATCAACATCCAATTGCGCCGCACGCCCTGTGGCAACGGCGTAGCCTGGAGCGGCGACACCATGACCTGCCGCGGCGGCAACCTGCTGCCGGCCTTCCTCGCGCGCATCATCGTGCCGGATGTCCCGGTGCTGCAGACCCTGCGCTGCACCTACACGCCCTCCGTCAGGACCGAGAAGCCGGTCCAGATCACCGCCCGTCGCATCGACTGACGCTTCGCCTGTCCCTCAAAACAAAAGGGGCCACGAAACCATCTCTGGTCTCGCGGCCCCGAAGAGCGCCCACCGCACTGTTGAGGGCTTGGGGGCAGCGGCGGGCTACTCTTCGCGGTTCACCGGATGCATGGGTCGTTTGCAGTAATTCCAGCGAACTACCCATAAGATGGGACATCGAATGGGACAGAAACACCCCCCTCACCGGAACTTGAAGATCATGAACGGCCTGTAACATGCCCGGATTGCCCAACCCCTTCCAGTTCCCTAAGGATGGCCCGCAAAGCGGTCCCCGCCGCCTTGCCAACGAGACCCGCATGGACACGATTACTCCCCCGCCGCTGCCGCAGAAGGCCTTCACCGATCCCCATGCTGCCTGGGCCTATGTCGCCGAGATCTACCACCGCAATACCGGCTTCATCCGCGACCAGTTGCTCGCCCTGACCCGCGGCCAGGTGCCCAAGGGCCGGGTCCGCGCCTTCTATCCCGAAGTCCAGGTCACCTCGCGCAGCTACGGCAAGACCGACAGCACGCTGCCCTACGGCTACCTGCATACCCCGGGCATCTACCGCACCACCGTCACCGCGCCCGACCTGTTCAAGTCCTACCTGATCGAACAGTTCGATGTGATCCTGCGCAACCATGGCGGCGCCATCGAGGTCGGGGAGTCGTCCACCCGCATCCCCCTCCACTTCGCCATTCCGTCGACCGAGCGCATCGACGGCGAGGCCCTCAACGCCCTCCCCATCCCGCTGCGCGACCTGTTCGACGTGCCGGACCTGCAGGACACCGACGACGAGATCGCCAACGGCACCTTCGTCCCCCCGCCCGGTGGCCCCTACCCGCTCGCCCACTTCACCGCGCCGCGCGTCGACTACTCGCTGCAGCGCCTCGCCCACTACACCGGCACCGGACCCGACCACTTCCAGAACTTCGTGATCTTCACGAACTACGCCTTCTACATGGATGAGTTCGCTCGGGTCGCCGAGACGTACATGGCCGAGGGCCATCCCGAGTACGACAGCTTCATCGAGCCCGGCGGCTTCACCACCACCAACAGCCGGCTTGGCGGCGGCACGTCAGGCATCCGCGCCACGCGCATCCCGCAGATGCCGGCACTGCACCTCACCATGCCGCGCAACCGTGGCATCACCATCGTCAACATCGGCGTCGGCCCCTCGAACGCCAAGACGATCACCGACCACATCGCGGTGCTGCGCCCGCATGCCTGGATCATGCTCGGCCACTGCGCCGGCCTCCGCAACTCGCAGGAGCTTGGTGACTACGTCCTCGCCCATGCCTACCTGCGCGAAGATCACGTGCTCGACGCCGACCTGCCCGTCACTGTCCCCATCCCGGCGCTCGCAGAGGTTCAGGTCGCGCTCGAGCAGGCCGTGGCGCAGGTCACCCACCTCGAGGGCATCGAGACCAAGCGCATCATGCGCACCGGCACGGTCGCCACCTTCGACAACCGCAACTGGGAACTGCGCGACCAGGCCGAGATCAGCCGCCAGCTCTCGCAGTCACGCGCCGTTGCCCTCGACATGGAATCGGCCACCATCGCCGCCAACGGCTTCCGCTTCCGCGTCCCCTACGGCACCCTGCTCTGCGTCTCGGACAAGCCCCTCCACGGCGAGCTCAAGCTCCCCGGCATGGCCTCCGACTTCTACCGCACCCAGGTCGCCCGCCACTTCCAGATCGGCTTGCGCGCAATGGAGATATTGCGAGATCAACCCCCGGAGCGCCTGCACTCGCGCAAGCTCCGCAGCTTTGCGGAAACGGCGTTCCAGTAGCCCGCCGGCATCAGGGACGGGGCGTGAAGCGCATGCCCCTCACACCGGCTCGTAGTCGATCTCCAAAAACTTCTCCACCTCGCGCTCCCAGCGCTCCCTGACGAACTTCACGTGCTTCGGGTGCGCATTGTAGGCGTCGTAGGCAGCCTGGTCGGCAAACTCCATCGAGAAGCCGAACTCGTAGTCGTTCTTCTTCGAGGTCTGCCGTAGCTGTTCGAACTTCTCGACGCCCGGGATCTCGGTCAAGACCATGGCGTCGCGCAGGAAGGCCTTCTCCTGCAACGACCCGCGTGCGTGCTTGAGATTGAAGACAACGGTGTGCCGGATCATCCGACTTTCTCCCCCAGAGCCACCGCTTCACTTGCGGCTATTGCCGTCATATTGACGATTCCGCGGCTGGTGGTCGAGGGGGCGAGGATGTGCGCTGGCGCACGCGGGCCCATGAGTATGGGGCCGACCGCGAGTGCGTTGTTCATCTCCTTGAGCAGCGTCATCGAGAGGTTGGCGCTATCGAGGTTGGGGAACAGCAGCAGGTTCGCCTCGCCCTTGAGCACCGAATCCGGGACGTAGCGGCTGCGGAGGTCCTCGTTCAGCGCCACGTCGCCCTGCATCTCGCCCTCGAGGATCATGTCGGGGGCAACCGCCTTCAGCTTCTGATAGGCCTCGCGCATCTTGTAGGCGGTGTCGCCATCGCGCGAGCCGAAGTTCGAGTAGCTGAGCAGCGCGGCCCGTGCCTCGATGTTGAAGCGCTTGAGATGGTCGCGCGCCTGCAGCGCGATCGCGACCAGTTCATCGGACGTCGGGTCCATGTTGACGTACGTGTCGGCGAGGAAGAACGCCCCGCGCGGCATGATCAGCATGGAGAGCGCCGAGACGTCCTGCACGCCGTCCTGCAACCCGATGATCGAGCGGATGTCGCGGACGTGCTTGATGTAGCGCCCCTGGAAGCCGCACAGCATCGCGTCGGCCTCCCCGCGCTTCACCGCCAGCGCCGCGATCACCGTGGTGTTGGTGCGCACGATCGTCCGCGCGATGTCCGGCGTCACCCCATTTCGCCCCACCAGCGAGTGGAACAGCGCGACGTAGTCGCGATAGCGCGGATCGTCCTCGGGATTGATGAGCTCGAAGTCGCGACCCGGCTTGATGGTCAGCCCGAAGCGCTGCAACCGGCTCTCGATCACCTGCGGACGGCCGATCAGGATCGGCTGCGCCATCCGGTCCTCGATCAGCACCTGCGCCGCGCGCAGCACGCGCTCGTCTTCGCCGTCGGCGAAGGCCACGCGCTTCTGCTGGCCGATGACCCGGTCGATCACCGGCTTCATGACGAGGCCGGAGCGGAACACGAACCGGTTGAGGCTGTCCTGGTAGGCCTTGAAGTCCTCGATCGGGCGCTTGGCCACACCGCTGTCCATGGCCGCCTTGGCGACAGCCGGCGCGATGCGGAGGATCAGCCGCTGGTCGAACGGGTTGGGAATGATGTGCTCGGGTCCATACACCGCCGGCTGGCCCGACGGCGACACCTCGAGCCCCGGGTCATGCGCAAGCTTGGCGATCGCCTGTGCGGCCGCGAGCTTCATCTCCTCGTTGATCGTGGTCGCGCCCACATCGAGCGCGCCACGGAAGATGAAGGGAAAGCACAGCACGTTGTTGACCTGGTTCGGATAGTCCGAGCGGCCGGTGCAGACCATGGCATCGGGCCGGATCTCCTTGGCCAATTCGGGCATGATCTCCGGGTTGGGGTTTGCCAGCGCCAGGATCAGCGGATTGGGAGCCATCTTCTGCAGCATCTCGGGCTTCAGGGCCCCCGCCGCCGAAAGCCCGAGGAAGATGTCCGCCCCGTCGATCACTTCGGCAAGAGACGTGGCCTCGCTGTCGTGCCGGCAGAACTTGCCGCGCCATTTGTCGTTCACGTCATTGCGCCGGTAGGTCAGCAGCCCGTCCTTGTCCGCGACCCAGATATTCTCGAGTTGTGCGCCCAGCGCGAGCAGGATGTTCAGGCAGGCGATCGCCGCCGCCCCAGCCCCGGACGTGCAGATCTTCACGTCCTCGATCTTCTTGCCGCTCAGCTCCAGCCCGTTCAGCACCGCGGCGCCGACGATGATCGCCGTGCCGTGCTGGTCGTCATGAAACACCGGGATCTTCATGCGCTCGCGCAGCGCTTCCTCGATGGCGAAGCACTCGGGCGCCTTGATGTCCTCGAGGTTGATGCCGCCGAAGGTCGGCTCCAGCGGCCGCACAACTTCGATGAACTTCTGCGGATCGGTCTCGTCGATCTCGATGTCGAATACGTCGATACCGGCGAACTTCTTGAAGAGCACGGCCTTGCCCTCCATCACCGGCTTGGAGGCCAGCGCACCTATGTTGCCGAGGCCGAGAACAGCGGTGCCGTTCGAGATCACCGCCACGAGGTTGCCGCGCGACGTGTACTTGGTCACCGCCTCGGGATTTTCGGCGATTTCCTCGCAGGGCGCCGCCACGCCAGGGGAGTAGGCCAGCGACAGGTCGCGCTGGTTGCCCAGCGGCTTGGTCGCCTGGATCTCCAGCTTTCCGGGCTTGGGATACTGGTGAAAATGCAGCGCCGCCTCGCGCAGCGCCTTCCTCTGCTCAGACACATCTGACGACATAGTACCCCTCCCGAAACGCGGAGTGAGTGAGTGCCACTAATCTCGGGCGATGAAAAGTGGAACAGGAACCCAATCTCGCGAGTGGCGTCAGCTTGCGGCTGCGCCAGCGGTCGCGTCACCCCACTTAGGCCGCCGCAACCTGCGCCACAAGCGCCGGGTCGACCTCACCTGAACCATTCAGTGCCCGCGCCAGATCCTTGAACGGGGCAGCCTTGAGCGGCGGTGCAAACAGATAGCCCTGGGCCTGCACCACGCCGCGCCCGCGCAGGTAGAGCGCCTGGGCTTCCGTCTCGACGCCCTCGGCGACCACGTCGTTGCCGAGCTCCCGCGCCATCGAGATCAGCCCGTCCAGCACCGGCACCGCCGTCGTGTCGGGCTTGATCATCTCGACGAACACCCGGTCGATCTTGATGATGTCGACACCCAGTGTCTGGAGGTAGGCGAGGTTTGAGTGACCCGTCCCGGCGTCGTCCATGGCGATGCGGCAGCCGAGGGCATGGAGGCCCGCGATCACGCTCTGGGCCTGCTGCATCCTCTCGATCGGCTTGCGCTCGGTCACCTCGAACACCAGCTGGCGAAACTGGATCGCCGAGTTGGCGAAGATCGTCTGCACGTCGTCGACCACGCTGCCGTCACGGAAGTGACCTTCGAACAGGTTGATCGAAATCTTCAGCTCCGGCATGTCCGCACAAAGCCGCTCGAGGTCGACCTTCATCTGCTGCATGAGGCTCAGCGTCATCGGCAGCGCCAACCCCGTCACCTCGGCATACTCGATGAAGGCCCCCGGCGAGACGACCTCGCCGCTCTTCTTTTCCCACCGGCACAGCACCTCGCACCCTGCGAGCGCACCTGTCCTCAGGTTGATGACCGGCTGGTAATACGGCTTGAGCTCGCCCGCTGCGATGGCCCGCTCGAGGTCGAAGGCCGGCAGGTCGGATTTGCGCACATACTGCAGCGCCAGCACCAGGAAGGCGCCGCACATCAACGCCGCCACGACGGTGAAGCTCGCATCGAGGTCGGCATAATCCGCACGCACCATCGCGAACGGCACTGCCGCAGTCACGTGGATCGGCAGCTCCCCGACAAAGCTCTCCGCCCGAACGAATTCCGTCCGCCCGCGCTCGTCATAGGCACGCGCATCGCCAACGGTGATGATCTCGGCGCCATCCGCCAGTGTCAGCCTGACCATCGATGTCGGCTTCAGCCCGCCCACCAGGCTCTCGGCCTCCGCCGCCAGCACGGGCACGAAGGCAGACACCTTGCGCGCCGTCCCGAACGACTGGGTCACCTTGAGGGCCGGCACGCGAAGATCGGCATACTGCACCACTTCCAGCGTCTCGGTGTGGTTCGGCACCGTCAGCGGTCGGCTCAGCGCCGAGTATTTCACGTCCTTGCCCAGCGCGTCGCAATACTGCACGCCATCGGCATTCTCGACCAGAACCTGCTTGAGATAGATGCTCTGCTCGAGCTGCCGGTGCACGTTGGCGACGAAACTGGGCGTACAGAGCGACGGGCTGTCGGCGAGTATCCGCCGCAACGAGGCGATGGCCTCGTAGGCGGTGGCCTGGACCCGCGCCGCCACCGCATCCGCCGATTGCTGCAGAACGGCCCGCTCACGCACCCGAACGTAGGAATCGAGCACGAAATCCACCGCCAGCACCGGCAGGAATGCCGCGATGGCTGCAAGCAGCATCAGCGCATGCGAGTATTTAGACTTCACCCGACCGAATCCGAGCCCACGGAACTAGGCAGAATGTGCCTAGGTCATGGTTTACGGAATGTTAACGCGGCGAGAGAGTCAGTCCCAACCTGAAACGAGAAGGGCGCCACTGGCGCCCTTCGTTCAGTCCTTGACGATGACCCGGATGCCCAACTCGCGCAGCTGCTTGGGATCGGCCGGGCTCGGGGCGCCCATCAGCAGGTCTTCGGCCTGCTGGTTCATCGGGAACAGTGTGATCTCGCGCAGGTTCTGGGCGCCGCAGATCAGCATCACGATACGGTCGATACCGAAGGCCGCGCCGCCATGCGGCGGAGCGCCGTAATGGAAGGCGCGGTAGAGGCCGCCGAACTGCTGCTCGACCTCAGCGCGCGACTTGCCGGTCAGCTCGAACGCCCTCACCATGGTCTCGGGCAGCTGGTTACGGATCGAACCCGACGCGATCTCGAAGCCGTTGCACACCGCGTCGTACTGGTACGCCTTGATGGTCAGCGGATCCTGCGAGTTCAACGCCTCGATCCCGCCCTGCGGCATCGAGAACGGGTTGTGCGCGAAGTCGACGCGCTTCTCTTCCTCGTTCCACTCGTAGAACGGGAAGTCGACGATCCAGCAGAGCTTGAACTGGTCGAGCTCTGTCAGGTTCAGGTCGAGCCCGACCTTCACCCGCGCTTCGCCCGCGAACTTGTACATCTTGTCCGGCCGGCCGAGCACGAAGAACACGGCATCGCCATCAGCGAGATCGAGCTGGCTGCGGATCGCCGCCGTGCGCTCTTCGCCGATGTTCTTGGCCACCGGGCCCGAGCCCGCGCCATCCTTGAAGAAGATGTAGCCGAGGCCAGGCTGGCCCTGGGCCTGCGCCCAGGCGTTCATGCGATCGCAGAAAGCGCGCGAACCACCGGTCTTGGCCGGAATGGCCCAGACCTCGACCTTGTCGTCACTCGCGATCTGGTTGGCGAACACGCCGAAGCCCGAGCCGCGGAAGTGCTCGGTGACGTCCTGCATCTCGATCGGGTTGCGCAGGTCTGGCTTGTCCGAACCGTACTTGCGCACAGCGGTATCGTACGGGATGCGCGGCCATTCCTTGGTCACGGGCTTGCCGTCGGCAAACTCCTCGAACACCCCAGTGATCACCGGCTGCATGGTGTCCCAGACTTCTTCCTGGGTGACGAAGCTCATCTCGAGGTCGAGCTGGTAGAACTCGCCCGGCAGGCGGTCGGCGCGCGGGTCTTCGTCGCGGAAGCACGGCGCGATCTGGAAGTAGCGGTCGAACCCGGCCACCATCAGCAGCTGCTTGTACTGCTGCGGCGCCTGCGGCAGCGCAAAGAACTTGCCCGGGTGGATACGGCTCGGCACGAGGAAATCGCGCGCGCCTTCCGGCGACGACGCCGTCAGGATCGGGGTCGAGTACTCGGCAAAGCCGATATCGCCCATGCGCCGGCGCATCGACGAGATCACCTTGGTGCGCTTGACGATATTGGCGTGCAGCGTCTCGCGGCGGAGGTCGAGGAAGCGGTACTTGAGGCGGATGTCCTCAGGATAGTCGGGCTCGCCGAACACCGGCAGCGGCAGCTCGCTCGCTTCGCCGAGCACCTCGAGCTCGCGGATGAAGACTTCGACTTCGCCCGTCGGCTGCTTGGCGTTAATCGTCTCCGGCGTGCGCGCCTTCACTTCGCCGTCGACGCGGATGACCCACTCCGAGCGTACAGTCTCGGCCAGCTTGAAGGCCGCGGAATCGGGGTCGATCACGAGCTGCGTCAGCCCATAGTGATCGCGCAGGTCGATGAACAGCAGCCCGCCGTGGTCGCGCACGCGGTGCACCCAACCCGACAAGCGCACATTATTGCCCACGTCACCCGTACGAAGGGCGGCGCAGGTGTGTGTGCGATAGCGGTGCATTTGGCTCATCTCTTGTTTCTGAGGCAGGCGGATTCAGGGGCCGGACAAGCGCATGCAAGGCCCCGATTGTCAAGATTTCTGGCATCCGGCGGCAACCGAGGCGCGATTCGATGCTGGAAGGCCGCAGATTCGCCTGTTATTCAGAATTCAAAGCCTTACGACGAAAGAGTCTTATGGAGCTCATCACTTCGACCGACGTGCTCGCCGCCTTCTGCAAGCGTGCCGCCGGTCATGATTATGTGACGGTCGATACCGAGTTTCTGCGCGAAACCACATACTGGCCGAAACTTTGCCTGTTGCAGGCAGCCACCGAAGACGAAGCGGTCCTGATCGACCCCCTCGCCCCCGGCCTGGATTTGTCGCCCTTTCTCGATCTCCTCGCCAACGACAAGGTCCGCAAGGTCTTCCACGCCGCGCGGCAGGACATCGAGATCTTCGTGAAGCTGACGGGCAAGGTCCCCGCCAACATCTTCGACACCCAGATCGCCGCCTCCGTCTGCGGCTTCGGCGACAGCGTCAGCTACGACAACCTCGTCCGCTCGATCACCAAGGTCGAGCTCGACAAGTCGTCCCGCTTCACGGATTGGTCGGCCCGCCCGCTCTCGGAAAAGCAGAAGACCTACGCGCTGGCCGACGTGACCTACCTGCGCGACGTCTACAAGGCGCTGCTCAAGCAGGTCGATGACGCCGGCCGCTGGGACTGGGTCGAGGACGAGCTCGCCATCCTCGAGTCGATCCACACCTATGTCGTCCAGCCCGAGCATGCCTGGGAGCGGCTCAAGGCCCGCCTCAACAAGCCCCGCGACGTCGCCGCCCTGCGTGCCCTGGCCGCCTGGCGCGAGCAGAGGGCGCAGGACACCGACCAGCCGCGCAGCCGCATCCTCAAGGACGACGCCCTCATCGAGCTCGCCACCCAGCGCCCGCTCAACCCCGAGGGCTTCGACAAGCTGCGCGCCGTGCAGCGCGGCTACGGCCGCTCCTCCGCCGCCGGCGAGATCGTCTCGCTGCTCAAGGACGTCGAGGCGCTCAACAAGAACGAGCTGCCCAAGCTGCCCGACCGCTACCGCGGCCCCTCACCCAAGGGCGCCGTAGGCGACCTGCTGCGCGTGCTCCTCAAGTCCGTCGCCGAGGACAACGGCGTTGCCTCGCGCATCATCGCGACGTCAGACGAAATCGACGCCATCGTCCTCGATGACGATGCGGATGTCCCGGCCATGAAAGGCTGGCGCCGAAAGCTCTTCGGCGACAAGGCTCTTGCCATCAAGCACGGCAAGCTCGGCCTCGCCGCCGGCTCCAAGGGCGTCGTCGAGATCGAGATCATCGACGACGAGGACGAGGAATAGGGGGCCCTACCCCGTCACCACGTCCGACAGCTTGAACCCGGCCACGCCCGCCAGTTGATCCAGCCTGCCCCGCAGGTGCTCACCGTCGAGGAACGCCAGGTCCGGCGGAAGGTGCAGCGTCAGGATGGCGTTCGCCACCGAGAAACGGACGCGCGGCAGCACTCCGGGCATCGCCGCCGACATCGGGTAGGCGACGCGGAACAATGCGCCCAGCAGGCGCGCCCGTGCGCTCATCGCCGGGCCTGACAGCGCGAGCAGGTCGGCGCTGATCGATTTCTGCTTCAGCCCCATGTAGCGGACGGCCAGCACCTCGGCGAGAAACGCCCGCCCCGGATGATCGACGCCCGTGGCCGCGCCATAGGCCACCATGTCGACCGCCTGCTCACCACGATAGTCCGGGTGCCCGCGCCAGCCGATATCGGCGAGGTAGCACGCCACCTTGCGCAGGCGCGTCTCCTCCGCGTTCTCCCCTAGCCCGATCGCCTCGATGTAGCCCTCGGTGAATTCGATCAGGTCCTCGGCATGCTGGGGCGACCGCGAACGCAGCACGCTGATCTGCTCCGCCGTCTGCATCAGCGGGTCGACGGCACGCTCCACATCGTCGAGCGAGCCGTAGAGGTAGCCCTCGCGCACGCCCAGTGCCGAGAAGACCACGCTGTCGAACTGCCCCGCCTTCAGCACCTCGATCAGCACGGCCGCGCCGTACGGGACGAGGTCCCGCCGCCCGGAACTCACATTGTCAGAGCCGGGATAAACCTTGCCCATGGCGCTCGCGGCGACAATCTGCTCGCACAGCTCGAGCATATCGGCGGCGTCCACCTCGTAGTGCTGCACCATGTGCAGCGGATAGTTGCGCAGCACCTGATGCACCTTGGCGAGCGACCGCCACGTCCCGCCGACTGCACAGAAGGCGCCGCCCTGCCCCACGAGGAGATTGGACTTCTTGAGGCGGCGCTTGGCCACCGCCAGCGCCTTGGCAGGCGTGTTCTCGGAATCGTCCTGTATCCGGATCACGCCGAGCTCGAAGGTCTCGCCGGTCGAATCGGCTCCCCCCGCAATTGCCGAGAGCTCGAGGCTGCCGCCTCCGAGGTCGCCCACCACGCCGACGAATCCCGGCATGCCGGAGATCGCGCCGAGCGCGGCGAAATGCGCCTCCTCGGCCCCGGAGAGCACGGTCACCTTGGCGCCCATGATCTGCTCGACGGCATCGACGAAGGCCTTGGAATTGCTCGCATCGCGCACCGCCGAAGTGGCGAGGATGTGGGTCGCGCCCACGCGCATCAGCCGGGCCACCAGCGCAAAGCGCTGGATGGCGGTCAAGGCGCGGTCGATGTTCTCGTAGGCAATCTTGCCCGTCTGGGCGAGCCCACGCCCCAGCGCGCAGGCCGACTTCTCGTTGTAGAGCGGAGTGAGCGAGCGGGCATGCCGCTCATAAACGACGAGACGAACCGAGTTCGACCCAATATCGAGCACTGCTACGGGGCGCGCGCCTTTGATGCGGCCCTGAGCGGTGGGGTCGGCATCGACGCCCCAGTATTGATTCACTCGGCAGCTCTCTCTTCGTTGTCACGCTTGAGGGCAGTGCCGCGGCCCGAAAGGCTGGCGTGCGTCATGAAGTAGTCATGCGCATTGTACGGCTCCTCACCCTCCTTCGGTTTTACCCTATCGGAACTGCCGTCGGGAAGTACCTCCCAGCTCTGCTGGTTGTCTTTGAGGTAAGCGACCATCGTCCGATCGAGGATCTGCTCGTGCACTGTCGGGTTGAGGATCGGCACCATGACCTCGACGCGCCAGTCGAGGTTGCGCTGCATGATATCGGCCGAGCTCATGTAGACCTTGGCCTTGCGCGACGGCAGCGGCGCCCCCTGCCCGAAGCAGAAGATGCGGCTGTGCTCAAGGAAACGACCAACCACCGACTTCACCCGGATATTGTCCGAGAATCCCGGAATTCCTGGCCTCAGGCAGCATATGCCGCGCACGATCAGCTCGATCTTCACACCCTTGCGGCTGGCATCGTAGAGCGCGTCGATGATCTCGGGATCGACCAGCGCGTTCATCTTCAGCCAGATGTTGGCGGGCTCGCCGCGCTCGGCGAACTCCACCTCGCGGGAAATGCTGTCGAGCAGCGTCTGCCGCAGCGTCACCGGCGAGTAGGCGATCGCCTCCATCTCGGCGGGCCGGGCGTAGCCGGTGATGAAGTTGAACACCCGCGCCACGTCGCGCGTGATCGATGGCTCGGTCGTGAAATAGCTGAGGTCGGTGTAGATCTTGGCCGTGATCGGGTGGTAGTTGCCGGTCCCGAGGTGGCAGTAGCTGACCAGCTTGCCGTTCTCGCGCCGAACCACCTGGCTCATCTTGGCGTGCGTTTTCAATTCGATGAAACCAAACACAACTTGCGCGCCGGCCCGTTCGAGGTCGCGGGCCCAGCGGATATTGGCCTCCTCGTCGAACCGCGCCTTCAGCTCCACCAGCGCCGTCACCGACTTGCCGGCTTCCGCCGCCTGGATCAGCGCTTTCACGATCGGGCTGTCGCGCGAGGTCCGGTAGAGCGTCTGCTTGATCGCCACCACATCCGGGTCGCGCGCTGCCTGCATCAGGAACTGCGCCACCACGTCGAAGCTCTCGAACGGATGGTGGACGAGCAGGTCCTTGGCCCGGATGGCGGCGAAGATGTCGCCGTTGAAATCGCGGATGCGCTCCGGGTAGCGCGGCAGGTAAGGCACGAACTTGAGGTCGGGCCGCTCGATCGAGCAGATCCAGCTCGCGTCGGCGAGCCCGAGGAAGCCCTCGACCTCGAACGTGTCGGAAGCCTCGACGCCAAGTCGTTCGGAAATGTGCCGGCGCAGGGCGCGCGGCATCTTCTTCTCGATCTCGAGGCGGATCACCATGCCGCGCCGGCGCTGCCGCAGCGCCGACTCGAATTCCACCACCAGATCGGCCGCCTCGTCGTCGATTTCGATTTCGCTGTCGCGGATGATCCGGAACGCCCCCGAGCCCGAAACCTGATAGCCGGGAAACACCTTCGAGATGAACAGGTTGATCAGCGTATCGATGGTCACGACTTCGACGCGCCCGACCACTGCCAGGTCCGCCGGCAGCGTGATGAAGCGGTCGAGGTTCGAAGGCACGCGTACGAGCGCCGTCAGGGTCTGCGTCGAGCCTTCGCGAACCATTTCGAAGGCGAGCGTGAACCCGAGGTTCGGGATGAACGGGAACGGGTGCGCCGGGTCGACCGCGATCGGGGTCAGCACCGGGAAGATCTCCTCGCGGAACAGCTTCTGCAGGTACTTCACCTGCTCCGGCGTCAGGTCGTCCGCCTCATGGATCACCACGTCCTTGGCGAACAGCTCCTCGCGCAGCTGCTGCCAATGGTCCTGCTGCTCGAGGTGCAGGTGCTGGGCCAGCGTCGCGATCTCCTCGAGCTGCTCGGCCGGGCTCAGCCCATCGGCGCTCTGCTTGGTGAGGCCGGCGCGCAACTGGCCCTTGAGACCCGCCACGCGCACCATGAAGAACTCGTCGAGGTTGGTGGCCGAGATCGAAACGAAGCGCAGCCGCTCGAGCAGCGGGTGGTTCACATTGCCCGCCTCCTCGAGAACGCGCATGTTGAACTGCAGCCAGCTGACCTCGCGGTTCACGAAGCGGGCCGGGCTCTGCCGCAGCTCGGCGACATCCGGGGCCTCGGCTGTCTCAACGGCGATCTCGCTCAGCTCATTCATCGTTTTCGGTTCCGAAAGCCATCTCGAGTTGCCCTTCGTCGCGTAGCGCACTGCGGCGCATCAGCGCCTCGCTTGCGATCGAACGGGTGATCGCCGTGCCGCGTTCCAGCGCCATGCGATCCATCATGTCCACCAGGCCGACCGCCTCCTCGGAGGAGCGCTCCATGCGGGCCACGAGGTACGCGATGATCTTGGGGTCTACCGCCACTTGGCGGTCATCGAACAACTTCACGAACATCTGTGACAACTGGATGTCGTCGCTCAGTGACACGCCGAAATGGGCCGCGAGTCGAGCCCGCGATTTCAGATCATCGGTCGCAAACGGCCAGTTTGCAACGGGTTCCCGTGCGGTCAGCAGCAGCGGCCGGCGATCGCGCATGGATTGGTTGAGCAGGTGGAACAGCGCCGCCTCCTCGTAACCGGCGCGATCGGCATCTTCCACCACCAGCGGTCGCGTCCCGCCTTCGCGCGACAACGCCTCGGCAGTGTCCGGCGTGGCATAGTCGGCATCCGCGAATTCGGCCCAGATCCGCGCCAGGTGCGACTTGCCCGAACTCGCTGCACCCTCGATCAGCGTGAGCGGCCCGGGCCAGTGCGGAAAGGCGAGGATATGCGCGTGAGCCAGCTGGTTGCCCTCGCCCACGATGAAGTCGGCCTCCGCATGAGACGGCTCATGCCCGAGTTCCAGCGCCAGTTGCCCGGCCCCCGACGTAGCCGGATCGGATATGATCATTTCCGGGCCGTGGCGCGCGCCTTGGCCGGCTGCGGCTGCGGCTCTGGCGCCGGTTCGACGGGCTCCGCTTCTTCCCCCAGGTAGAGACTCGACTGCTGGTACTTGGTCAGCGCGTAGCGCGTCAGCACGCCGGAAATTGCGGCCAGCGGCACCGCCAGCAGCAGACCCACGAAGCCGAACAGCAGCGCGAAGGCGAACAAGGCGAACATCAGCCACACCGGGTTGATGTTGATGCTCTGCCCCACGAGCTTGGGGTAGAGGATGTTGGCCTCGAGGAACTGCCCCACGAGGTAGACAGCGAGGATGATCACCACGAACACCCACTGCTCGGGCCAGAACTGCACCAGCGCCACCGTCATCGAAAGCGCGAAGCCGATGAAGAAGCCGACATAGGGCACGAAGCTGAGCAGGCCCCCGATCAGCCCGATGGCGAGCCCGTAGTTGAGCCCGCTCAGCGTCAACGCCGTCGAATAGTAGACACACAGCACCAGGATCACGCCGCCCTGCCCGCGGATCACGCCAGCCATGGCGCGGTCGATGTCGCGCAGCACGCCCCTGATCTCTGCCTGGTGCTGGCGCGGCAGCAGGTCGTCCGCCTTGCGCATCATGCCTTCCCAGTCCACCAGCAGGTAGAACGCCACCACCGGGGTGATGAACAGCACCGCAATCGTGTTGATCACCGTGAGCCCGCTCGCCGCCAGCGTGGCCGTCACCAGACCGGCGAACTCCACACCGCGACCGATAAGGTCGGCCAGGCTGTTCTCGAGCTGAGCCGTCCGCTCCGGGCCGAGCCATTCGGTGAATTGCGGCGCCCACTCGCGCAAAAGCTCCTGCAGCGCCGAGACATAGCCCGGCAGCCCGGCGATCAGCCCGCCGACCTGAGCTGCCACCAACGGCACCAGCGCCAGCAGCAGCCCGACCAGCAGCACGATCCCGCCCGTCAGCACCAGCATCGCCGCCCAGCTGCGGCCGATCCCCATCTTCTGCAGCCAGTTGACCACCGGATTGAGCAGATAGGCGAGCGTCAGGCCCACTACGAACGGCAGCAGGATCGAACGAAAGACCCATAGGAGCAGGATAGCGAAAAGGAACAGGCCGACCCATATGAGGACCTGGTTCCTGAGGCCCATCGTTTTGGGCGTCTCTTGCGTCACCGAGGTGGAGCGGTTATCAGCGCTCGACAATTCCGCTACCCCTGAAATCTGGCGAACAGGCCCATGTCCGACGCGCAAAAAGTGCCACCAAACGGCCTCTCGTACAAGCAGGCGGGGGTCGACATAGACGCCGGCAACGCGCTTGTCGAGGCCATCAAGCCCGCCGTCCGCTCCACCCGCCGTCCCGGCGCCGATGCGGAAATCGGCGGCTTCGGCGGTCTGTTCGATCTGAAGGCGGCAGGTTTCACCGATCCCATCCTCGTCGCAGCCAATGACGGTGTCGGCACCAAGCTCAAGATCGCCATCGAAACGGGCAACAATAGCACAATTGGCCAGGACCTCGTGGCCATGTGCGTCAACGACATCATCGTGCAGGGCGCCGAGCCCCTGTTCTTCCTCGATTACTTCGCCACCGGTAAGCTTGACGTTACCGTTGGCGCCGCCATCGTCGAAGGCATCGCCGAAGGCTGCCGCATTGCCGGCTGCGCCCTCATCGGCGGCGAGACGGCCGAGATGCCCGGCATGTATTCTGGCAAGGACTACGACCTCGCCGGCTTCGCCGTCGGCGCCGCCGAGCGCGGCACGCTCCTGCCCCGCCCCGATATCGCGGCCGGCGACGTGCTCGTCGCCCTCGCCTCCTCGGGCGTCCACTCCAACGGCTATTCGCTTGTCCGCAAGATCGTCGATATCTCGGGCATCGACTGGTACCTCCCGGCCCCGTTCGAGCCCGGCAAGTCGCTTTCCGACGCCCTGCTCGTCCCCACCCGCATCTACGTGAAGCCGCTCCTCTCTGCCCTCAAGGCCGGGATCGGCATCAAGGCGCTGGCCCACATCACGGGTGGCGGCTTCATCGACAACATCCCGCGCGTTCTGCCCGACGACCTCTCAGCGCATGTGCAGCTCGACCGCATCCGGGTCCCCAAGGTGTTCGGCTGGCTCGCCCGCGTCGGCGGCATGGATGAGCGCGAGATGCTCCGCACCTTCAACTGCGGCGTGGGCATGCTGTGCGCCGTCGCCAGCGAAGACGCCAGCAAGCTCGTCGAGCATCTCGGCGCCGCCGGCGAAACTGCCGCGATCGTCGGCGAACTGCGCCCCCGCACCGGCGAAGCAGTGACCTTCGAAGGCGCATTAGCGCTGTGACGGACCCCAAGAAGCGCGTCGCCATCCTGATTTCCGGCCGCGGGTCGAACATGGAGGCGCTGATCGCCGCCGCCAAGGCGCCGGACTACCCAGCGCAGATCGTTGGCGTCTTCTCCAACAAGCCTGATGCGGGAGGCCTCCGCACCGCCGCCACGCACGGCATCGCCACCGCCTGGCGCTGGCACAAGGACTACCCCAGCCGCACCGGCTTCGAGCTCGCCCTCTCCGACGTCCTGAGGCTATGGCGCCCGGACATCATCGCCCTCGCCGGCTTCATGCGCATCCTGACGCCCGAGTTCACCGAGAAGTGGAAGGGCCGGATGATCAACATCCACCCCTCGCTGCTGCCCAAGCATAGGGGCCTGCACACCCACGAGGCGGTCCTCGCCGCCGGCGACAAGGAACACGGCTGCACCGTGCACTTCGTCTCTCCCGGCGTCGATGAAGGCCCCACGATCCTCCAGGCCCGCGTCCCGGTCATCCCCGGCGACACGCCCGATTCGCTCGCCGAGCGCATCCTCGTTGAGGAGCACCGCATCTACCCCGAGGCCCTTGCGCTGGTCGCCCGCGGCGCCGCCACCTACACCGGCTGAGCTTCCGCCAGGGTGTAGTCCGGCGCGTAGACGGTCAGCACCTTGCCCGAGCCGGGCCACGTCTCCGACCGCAGAAGCCGCAACGGCACCGCCGGACGCGCCGCGAAGAACGGCACCCCCTCGCCTCCGACGATCGGGAAGTAGGTGATGTGGATCTCGTCCACCAGCTGCTTGGCCAGCAGGTCCTGCCAGAGCAGCCGGCTGAGGATGACGAGAATGTCCCCACCCGGCTCGGCCTTCAGCTCGGCAATGCGCGCCGCCCCTGCATCACGCCCGATGATCTCGGTGTTTTCCCACGGCGCGAGTTCGTCGCGCCCCAGCCGATCCGAGATCACCAGCTTGGGCCGTTCCGCGATCAGCTCCGCAAACGCCCGTCGCACCGGCGTACCCTCCGGGTTGTCGCGCATGCCGGGCCAGTACTGCTTGTTGCCGAGGAATGCCTTGCGGCTCAGCAGCAGGTAGTCTGCCGCCTTCAGCCGTTCGAGGTTGTAGTCGTCGAAGCTCGGATCGGCGTGATAGTCCGGGTGAAAGTACCGGAACAACGGCCCGATATCGCTGTTCGGCCCGTCGTACAGTCCGTCGAGCGTCGCGAAGTTGCTGATCACCACCTTGCGCATGCCGTCCTCCCTCATGCGTCACCCACGCCAGATCATGTAAACATTTGCCCGGCTGTAATGGGAGTCCGCCTTCACCGCCGGCTGATGCTCGAAGCCGGCACTCTCGTACAACCGGATCGCTGTCGCCAGCTTGGTGTTCGTCTCGAGGAAGAGCTCGCGCCCGCCCAGCCGCCGGAACTCGGCGATCGCCGCCTCGATCAGCGCCCGCCCGATCCCCAGCCCCTGCATGGCGGGGTCGACCCCCATCTTTGTCAGCTCGAACTCGCCGGGCTTCACCTGCATCAGCGCGCATGTCCCCACCACCTCGTCGCCGAGCTGGGCGAAGAGGATCTCCCCGCCGGTCGAGAGGATCACCCCCTCCGGGTTCGACAGCACCTCGATATCGTAGGGCTCGAGTTGGAAGTAGCGCTGCAGCCAGTCCGCGTTCAGCCGATAGAAATGGTCGCGCAGTTCGGGCCTGAACGGCACGATCCGCACACCCTCGTCGCGATATGCCGCCGCACGCTTCGTGATAGTCTCGATCAGTTGCGGCCCCGGCACCTGTGCCAGCGCATCCAGCGTCGCTGCGTCCAGCCCATTCTCCCGCACCCGCTGCTCGATGCCCTCCCGCATCGCCCGCCACAGCGGCTTGGCCGTGCGGATCGCCGCCTCGGATTTGCGCGTGAGCGACAGTCGCCGTGTCCGCCGATCGTCGGCGTCGCTCGCGGCACTCAGCCATCCCCCGGCCACCAGCTTGTTCGCCATCTGGCTGATGGCCGAGTGCGTCTGGCCCACCGCAGTGGCAATCTCGCCCACCGTCATCGGACCACGGTCGTGCAGAAGCCTGAGGATGGGGAACCAGCGCCCCTGCAGCTCGATGCCTTGCTGGGCGTAGAGGTCGTCGGCCATCGCGTAGAGCTGGTCGCTGATCGCCTTCAGCTGGCTGCCCAGCGAAAGCAGCCCCATTTCGGACAGGTAGGTCACGGCGCAGTCCTCCCTTGCGATTTATGTAAGCACTAACATATCTCCGGACAGGCCGCCAATCCATCACCGGAATCGATCGCAGCCATTGTGAAAATCGGTTCGACGCGACTCCGTTGCGCCCCTATTTTGCGCACAAACGGAGAACGCCTGATGCCCTCGACCCGCATCGAAACCCGCGCCGGCTGGATCGGCGACCGCCACGAGGCGCTGATCGCCGCAGTCCAGCGTGCCATCGTCGAAGGCATTCGCATTCCAGAGGGCGACCGCGACATCCGGGTCCTCGAGTATCCGCCCCATGCCTTCGCGCCGCCCCCGGGCCGCGGCGCCAACTACACCGTGGTCGAGATCTCCATGTTCTCCGGCCGCTCCCACGACGCCAAGCGCCGCCTCTACGGCGCCCTCGCCCGCGAACTCGCTGCCTTCGGCGTCGACATCGCCGACCTCAAGGTCGTCATCCACGACACACCGCGCGAGAACTGGGGCCTCAGGGGCCAGTCCGCCGCCGATATCGAACTCTCCTTCAAGGTTGAAGTCTGACCCATGCCCCTCCGTTATTGGCTACTCATCATCCTGCTCGGCGCAGTCTGGGGCTGCTCGTTCCTGTTCAACGCAGTGCTCATCCGTGAGATCAGCCCACTCTGGGTCGCTGCAGGCCGCGTCACCATCGGTGCCGCCATCTGCTGGGTCGTCTTCTTCGCCACCCGCAAGAAGCTCCCGACGGACCTCAGCCTCTATCCGCAGTTCCTCATCCTCGGCATCCTCAACTACGCCATCCCCTTCGCCCTCTTTCCCTTCGCCGAAGAGACGGTCGCGAGCTCGATCGTCGGCGTCATCAACGGCATGACGCCCATGACCACGGTGATCGTCTCCCAGCTCTGGCGAGGCGGCGAGAAGGCAACCTGGAACAAGGTCGCCGGTGTCGCCCTCGGCTTTGCCGGCGCGGTCATCCTCGCCCTGCCCTCGCTCGGCGTCGGCGCATCGGCCCAGATCGTCGGCCTGCTCGCCGCCTTCATCGCCACGCTCTGCTATGCCATCACGCTCAACTACGCGCGCCGCTTCGCCAAGGTGGAGCCCTACGCCGTCGCCTCGGCGTCGCTCACCGGCGCCGCACTAGTCTCCATTCCCGTGGCGCTCTTCTTCTCCGGCATCCCCATCATTACCCGCCCCGAGACCTGGGGAGCGCTGTTCGGCATCTCGGTGTTCTCGACCAGCTTCAGCTTCCTTCTCGTCTACTGGCTGCTGCCGCGCGTCGGCGCCACCAACCTCTCCCTCAACACCTTCATCACCCCGATCTCCGCGATCCTGCTCGGCGTCCTCGTCCTCCACGAGCGCTTCGAGTTGATCCACATCCTCGGCATCATCGTGATCTTCCTCGGCCTCCTCTTCATCGACGGCCGCCTGGTCAAAGGCTGGCGCAGAGCCCCCGCCTGATCCTCCCCCGCGGGGCGAGGGAGGGGGACCAGCGAAGCCGGTGGAGGGGGCGGCGGCCCGCCCACTCCATTCACCGCCCATTCATCTCCCCCGCCCCACGCTCGGTCATCATATGACCGAGGGGGAGGTTCACCATGTTCATCGAGACCATTGCGCCAGCCGAGGCCACTGGCGAGATCGCCGAGATGTATGCCGGCGACATCAGGAACTTCGGCTTCGTCATGGAGGGCACCAGCTGCTGGACCGCCCTTCCCCACATCGCCCCGCTGATCGAGCACCTCCTGCAGAAGTCGCGCAGCGAGTTCACCCTGGGCCTTCGCGCCTGGCGGCTCATCACCCTGATCGCCGCAAAGCAAATCCCGTCAACCTACTGCTCGCACGTCTATGCCAAGCTCCTCGTCAAGGACATCGGCTCGCATGAGCAGGTCCTCGCCATCCAGCGCGATTTCCGCACCGCCGGCCTCGATGAGCGCGAGGTCGCCATGCTCGCCTACGCCGAGCATGTCACCATCGATGCCAGCCGGACCACCCGCGCCGATATCGACCGGCTGCGCGCAGTCGGCTTCACCGACCGCCAGATCGCCGAGATCGCCTTCTGCGCCGCCTACCGCTGCTTCATGAGCCGCTACTTCGATGCCGTCGGCGCCACGCCGGAACCGTTCTTCTTCGATCCCGATCCCGCGTTCCGCGCCGCCATGACAGTCGGCAAGCCGATCTAGCCCGGCCGGTCCACCGGCTGCGGCAGGTCGATGGCCGTGCCGCGGTCGGGAGGCACCTCGTGCACATCGCCCCGCAGCACCGCCTCCCTGGTCGGCGTCGAGATATCGATCACCATGCCGTTCAAGTCGCGGATAAGCGCCCTCGTCTGTCCGTAATCCAGCGCCGTTGGCTCGGACACGACGTCGGCGCCGAGCGCCCGCGCCTTGTCGAGCACCGCGAACACGTCGGTTACCTCGAAGGTCAGGTAGGTGCCCTCATGCATGCCCCAGGCGTGCCGGGGGGTGTACTGGCTCATCTGGTCGAGCAGCCCGATCTGCACGCTGGGCTGCCCCTTGGGCGTCAGCACCACGAACCAGTCGCTCTCGTAGATCGTGTCGAGATCGAACAGCTCCCGATAGAAGTCGGCACTGTCGGTGAGATCCTTGCACAGGACATTGAACAGCACGCGGTTGAGCACGGACATGGTGGCCTCCGGACGACTTGGCTAACCAGCGTCAACGGGGGCTCGCCCATAGCGGTTCCCTCAATGCTCGCGCTTCAATCTGGCCGGCCCGGTGCGGGAAGCACTTGCCATCCGCGTCCATGGCGCCTATGTGACAGCCGCTGATCGGGCTTCGCCGCCCGTTTGGTTGGGCCCGTCCGGAGTTTCCACCTCCTGGTCGGGCCCTCTTATTTTCGGCAGTAGCCTGCTGCTACTCGATCCCCAGCTTCTTCTTCAGCAGTTCGTTCAGCGCCTGCGGGTTGGCCTTGCCACCCGAGGCCTTCATGGCCTGGCCGACGAACCAGCCCAGCATGGTCGGCTTCGCCTTCACGGCCTCCACCTGGCCCGGGTTGGCTGCGATGATCTCGTCGATCACCTTCTCGATCGCACCGAGGTCGGTCACCTGCTTCATGCCGCGCCGCTCGACGATCTCGGCCGGCTCACCCTCGGGCTCCTCGGCTATGATCACCTGCAGCAGGTCCTTGGCGCCCTTGGACGAGATGGTGCCCGCTGCCACGAGATCGACGATGCCCGCGATCTGGCCGGGCTTGATGTGCGTCTCGAAGACGCTGAGCCCCTGGCTGTTGGCATAGGCCGCGATGTCGCCATTGACGAGGTTGGCCACCGCCTTGCCGTCGCGCTTGCCGTTGCCGAACTTCACGGCCGCCTCGTAGTAGTCTGCCGACTCGCGCTCGAGCGTCAGCACCATAGCGTCATAGGGGGTGACGCCATAGTCCTTGATGAAGCGCTCCTGCTTGTCGTCAGGCAGTTCCGGCAGATGCTGCGCCAGGTCGTCGATGAACGCCTGGTCGAATTCTAGCGGCAAGAGGTCCGGATCGGGGAAGTAACGATAGTCGTGCGCCTCTTCCTTGGAGCGCATGGAGCGCGTCTCGCCCGTCTTGGGGTCGTAGAGCCGCGTCTCCTGGTCGATGCTGCCGCCATCCTCGAGAATGTCGATCTGGCGGCGCGCCTCGAACTCGATCGCCTGTCCGGCGAAACGGATCGAGTTCACGTTCTTGATCTCGCAGCGCGTGCCGAACTCGCCGCCCGGCCGCCGTACCGACACGTTGATGTCGGCGCGCATGGAGCCCTCCTCCATGTTGCCGTCGCAGGTGCCGAGATAGCGCAGGATCGTGCGCACCTTGCTCAGGTACGCCTTGGCCTCGTCGGACGAGCGCAGGTCCGGCTTCGACACGATTTCCATCAGCGCCACGCCCGACCGGTTGAGATCGACGAAGCTCATGTTCGGATGCTGGTCGTGGATCGACTTGCCCGCGTCCTGCTCGAGGTGCAGCCGCTCGATGCCGATCTCGATGTGCTCCGCGCCGCCCATGTCGAGGAACACCGAGCCCTCGCCCACGATCGGATCTTTGAACTGGCTGATCTGGTAGCCCTGCGGCAGGTCCGGGTAGAAGTAGTTCTTGCGATCGAAGATCGAGCGCTTGTTGATCTGCGCCCTCAGCCCCAGCCCGGTCCGCACCGCCTGGCGCACGCACTCGGCATTGATCACCGGCAGCATGCCGGGCATCGCCGCGTCGACGAACGACACGTTGGCATTGGGCGGCGAGCCGAACTCGGTCGACGAGCCGGAGAACAGCTTGCTCTCGGACAGTACCTGGGCATGCACTTCCATGCCGATGACGATCTCCCAGTCCCCCGTGGCTCCCTTGATGAAGCTCTTGGGGTTCGGGGTGCGCGTGTCGATTAGTGTCATGGGCTCAGGCTCTTGTTCATTCCAACTTTGTCTATGGCATAGCCGAGCGCCAGGGAAAACTTCTCTGCGCGCCAGACGATGCTGAATCCGTGTCGCTCGTAGAAGCGCACGGCTCCCACGTTGGCCGCCAGGGTCTCCAACTCGGCAACCGGATGCCCCGCGACGCTGGCCTGCTCGACCAGTGCGTTCAGTAGCAGTCCCCCGATCCCGCGCCCCTGCGCCTCAGGTGCAACCCACAGGTCGGAGATCAACTGGTCGCCATGCTCGCGCGCGCCCCAGCCAACCGGGTCACCATCCGCTTCCGCCACCAGCATGGTGGCCGAGTGGTCCACGCCGAACGACCTGAACTCGCCGCGCAGCCGGCGGCGGTCGGCGCGGCCGGCATCGTTCAGTGCAAACGCACTGGCCTCCCACGTGGCAAAGCCGATGTCACCAAGCGCCGCGGCCTCCTCGGGGCGGGCACGCCGCAACGTCACGCTCATGGCTGGACCTCAGTCTTCGTCGCTCTCGAGAGAACCGCGATAGGGCGCGAGCCGCTTCTCGAGGCGGATACTCAGCAGCGGATCGCTGCCCTGCGGGCCTTCGCGTTTCAGCACGAGAATCCGGTAGCCCTGGTGCTGGTAGAAGTTCACCGCCCGCACGTTGTCGCTGAGCGTATCGAGCTGCACTCTGTCCGCACCCTCGAGTTCGAGGATCGATTCCATGCGGCGCAGGAGCAGCTTGCCGATCCCCTGGTTCTGCAGGGACGGAGTAACGAACAGGTACGGGATGTAGGCCCGGCTGCGGGCCCGGGCGCACCAGCCGACGGGAACACCGTCGATCTCGGCGACGATCGTCCGATCGAGCAGTTCGTGCACGGCCATGCCGAGCCGGCGCTTTTCGTTCTGGCGGCTTGCCGCCTCGCCGGAGAGAAAGGGCCTCAGGTCGCGTTCCCAGGCGAGCAGCGCAAGGTCTGTCAGCCGCTCCGCTTCGCTTGCCACGGCCTGTCTGACGATGATCTCCGGCGCAGTCATCTGATCGGCTCCGTAATGCAGCCAGCCTAGCCTAACCGTGGCGCTTGCGTGCAGCGATAATGCCCTTTTCGTAGTTCACATTCCAGTTGATCAGCGTGCGCCAGATCAGCTCCGCCTGATCCTCGTCGAGATCGAGCTCCTCGGCACGCTTGCGCTGCTTGGCGATGATCGCCTCGATCCGCGTCGGGTCATAGGCCTCGTGCGGGTCGGTCTTGATCTCGGCCATGCGCGTTACGTAGCTGTGCCGCTCGGCGAGAAGTGACAGCAGTCCCTGGTCGATGCGGTCGATTTCGGCGCGCACGTCTTCCTTGGTCTGGCATTCGGCGGGGGCTTTGGTCACGGGGAGGCACTCGGCGGATTGGGAGAGAGTTGCTGGTTTGCACCGCCTCGCCATTGTTTGCAACCGACCTCTGGCCCCGGCGCCACTCAGCAGCTATTCATCGCTCGTTCATCGGCGCGGCGGCATCACGTCTGCTGCACTGACCCAAGGTGTTTCATGTCTAGCAAAGTTGAGATTGCGTAATACCCCGTCCGCCCGCTGAGCCCTGTGGCCAGCGACGAGTTGCGACGGGGTTACCGGAACCACGCTGCCTGCCAAGCGAGATGCTGGCCGGGGCGTTCTTTCCACGCATCCCAAGGTCTAGACTTTCCATGGATATCTCCCGCCAGGAGCAGCGGGTGCTGCACGTCCTCGCACAGGGCGGCCGCATTCGTGCCCTCAAATCCGAAGCCGGCAAGCTTGTCGGCGTCGAATGTATCAACCGCGACGGCTGGCTGATGGAACGGTGCACCCTGCCCCTGTTCAAGAAGCTGAGAAGCAAGAAGGCCATCGCATCGAGTAACGGTCAGCCCTACCGCATCACGCGACGCGGGCTGGAACTCGCGAGGAGCGAGTTCGACAATCGCTAGCGCAGCAGGGAGCGGCATGATCACAGCCGCTCCCGCCCCAAAAGGAGCCGAGAATGCAGCACAAGGACATCTGGGACGCCGCGGCGGCCAAGTCCTACGACACCCCCGGCATCGGAATGTTCGATCCGGTCCTGCTTGCACAGACCACCGACCGCCTCGTAGCCCTGGCCGAAGGCGGCCGGGCCCTGGAGTTCGCCATCGGCACCGGCCGCGTCGCCATTCCGCTGTTGGAGCGCGGCGTGCCCGTCGCGGGAATAGAACTTGCAGCGCCTATGGTCGATGAGCTGCGCACCAAGGTCGACGCTGCATCGCTGCCTGTTGTGATCGGGGACATGACCACCAGCACCGTCGAAGGCCAGTTCTCCCTGGTCTTTCTCGTCTTCAACGGCATTTCGAACGTGCTGACACAAGCCGAGCAGGTCGAGTGCTTCCGCAACGCGGCGCGGCATCTGTCACCGGGCGGCCGGTTTGTCATCGAACTTTGGGTGCCCGACCTGCGCCGGCTGCCGCCGGGCTCGCAGGCCACGGTGTTCACTTCCGAGCCCGGCTACATCGGCCTCGACACCGTCGACATCCTCAACCAGATCGTAGTCTCGCACCACTTCCGCTTCGACGAACGCAATCAGACGACACTGTTCCGCTCCCCGCACCGCTACGTCTGGCCCGCCGAACTCGACCTCATGGCGCAACTCGCCGGCTTCTCGCTGGAATCACGGCACGCCGACTGGGCCGGCACGCCCTTCACCGCAGAATCCCGTTCACACGTATCGGTATATCGTCTGGAAACCTAGAGCCGCGCAGCTTGCAGGCGCTGCTCACCGAACGGCGACGCTCAAACGCCGAGACAGACCACGCCTCGGCGCGCAATTCGTCCGAAACATCATACTTGCCAGAGCGGCAAGCCGGACTCCTCCGCAAAGCGGTCGTCGGCGGCGTAGATTGGAAGCCCGCGCCTTGCAGCACGCTGGAAGACTTGGCGATCGCCATCGAGATGCGCTCGTTGGGACCACTTGTCGTAGAAATGGTCCGACGATGAGAAGGATACGCCCGTCACGACAACCGCCGGCGCTCCCACTCGAAGGGCAAGCAGCGCTGCAAACACTCCCTGCGATACTCCGCGCTCCAGGTCGCACGATACACCAATGAGCCCAGTCAGCTGGTGGATCACTGCGCCCTTCTGCTCGTCCGACAGTAATGAGATGTAGCCAGCATCATAGCCCCTGGCAGAGACACCGTCCCGCAACTTGGCCTCGTTCCGGGAAGATGCCAGCATGATCAACTGATCGGTCGACCGTCCGTCCAGTAGAGTCCAAACCGCATTTTGATGCGGCTCGTCCTCCATGATCCGATTACGAAGGACGGTGAGGGTTGGCGTTTCGACGCCCCAGCCGTCCAGTCGACCTTGGGACGCGTTGACTGTAACGACCGACCACGTCCCGTCGAAGCCGCGTGGCAACGTTGCGTCGGGCGCGGACCCCACCACGAGAGCCGGTCCTGCGTTGAGCCGCAGGGCATCGAGCTTGCGGTCCAACGCGGGCTTTCGGATAGTGCGGTGGGCCAGTATTTGCCCGAACTTCAGGAGCTGGCGCACGTTCAGTGCGCTCGCTCGCGTAACGCAGCCTCGACCTTGGCCACGTCCTCCGGGTGGTCGACCGCAATGGAGCGATCGGATAGCTCGACGCCAAAAACGTCTAGTCCCATCTCCAGATAGCGCAGCGTCTCGCAATCCTCGATCTCTTCGAGCGGACCCTTTACCTTTTGGTTGGCGAAGGCAGCCAGTTCGACGGGAGGAAAGCCATAGATGCAGACCTGTCTCCAGGCGGCCCGGTACTCATGCCGCTTCGTGCTGGGGATCGCCGCCCGCGAGATGTACAGCAACCTTCCGTCCTGCCGGAAAACCACTTTCGGGATCGACGGATTGCGGAAGTCGTCCTCTCCGATTGCGCAGAACCCCATCAGGAGACGATCTGGATCACTCTCGCAGGCCGCCAGGAACCCCTGGATATCCTCGGGATCGAAGATCGGCTCATCACCTTGCACATTGACGTAGTAGTCCGCCGGACGGGCCATTGCAGCTTCAGCGACGCGGTCGGTCCCGGTCAGGCACTCGTCCGAGGTCATCACCACGTCGGCGCCGGCCCGGCTGCAAAGGTCCACTATGCGAATATCATCCGTCGCAACGGTGACCTGTGACGCTGGGACAGCCTTCAGGCACTGCCGATAGGTCCTCAGGATCATCGGAACGCCCGCGATCATGGCCAGCGGCTTGTCAGGAAAACGAGCCGAGCGGGCGCGAGCGGGCACTATCACCTGTGTTCTCACAGATAACTCCCCGACGCCCGGCCCCCCGAAGCGTACGGACAAAGTTCTAGCAGTCGGATGCCGATCAGCGCTAGTGCTGAGTAACCCCACTCAGCTCGCGAGCAATGTGCTCCCACTCGGAGGAGACGCTGGCGGTGGCGCGTTTGCGGCCGGCGCGGCGGTACCAGTAGTCGGCGTTGCCCATGTCGGCTTCGACCCAATGCAGCAAGGCATGGACCCAGTCGAACTCGAAGGTGCCTTCCATGGACTGCACGATCCGGTGCGCCTCTTCCCATTCGGGGCCGACGCGAAGCTCGCCCTTCTTGATCCACCACAGCGCCTGCAGCGGCTTGGACAGGTCCTTGGGGGGAGCCGACCAATCGAGGGTCGTGAAAACGTCGGCCATGGAGCCAATCCTCTGATACGAAATCACCGGCCTGGCCGGGAGCTCGACAAGTCTCAATTTGCGCATGGGCGGCAAATAGTGCTGAAACCGCTAGGATACAAGCGGTTTCGGCCTCCGGTGGTTATCACCACCACTTGTCAGGGCTGAAGTCGATGTTCGCCGAACGCTCGATGACGCGGCCCGCCGCGAACAGCGTTTCCTCGTCGAACGGCTTGCCGATGAGCTGCAGGCCTAGTGGCAGGCCCGCACCGTCCTTGCCGGCCGGCACCGCGATTCCGGGCAATCCCGCCATGTTCACGGTCACCGTGAACACGTCGTTGAGGTACATCTTGACCGGGTCGGCCTTCATGTCCTCGTCGCCGATGCCGAACGCCGCCGACGGGGTCGCCGGGGTCAGGATGGCGTCGACGCCGTCGTTGAAGACGATCTCGAAGTCGCGCTTGATCAGCGTGCGAACCTTCTGCGCCTGCACGTAATAGGCGTCGTAGTAGCCCGCTGACAGCACGTAGGTGCCGATCATGATGCGGCGCTTCACCTCGCGGCCAAAACCGTGGGCGCGGGTCAGCTCGTAGAGATCGGTGATGTCCTTGCCGGTGTCGCGCAGGCCGTACTTCACGCCGTCATAGCGCGCGAGGTTCGACGACGCCTCGGCCGGCGCCACGATGTAATAGGCCGGCAGCGCGTACTTTGTGTGCGGCAGCGAGATGTCGCGCACCGTGGCGCCCTCGGCCTTGAGCCAGGCGATGCCCTGCTGCCAGAGCGCCTCGATCTCGGCCGGCATGCCATCCATGCGGTATTCGCGCGGGATGCCGATCACGAGGCCCTTCACGCCCCGCTCCACCGCCGCCGCGAAGTCTGGCACGGCGAGATCGACGCTGGTCGAATCCTTGGGATCGAACCCCGACATCGAGGTCATCATGATCGCCGCGTCCTCGACGGTGCGGGCAATCGGGCCGGCCTGGTCCAGCGAGGAGGCAAACGCCACGACGCCCCAGCGCGAGCAGCGACCATAGGTCGGCTTGATGCCCACGGTGCCGGTCAGCGCCGCCGGCTGGCGGATCGAGCCACCGGTATCGGTCGCCGTCGCCGCCGCGCAGAGCCAGGCGGAAACCGCCGCGGCCGAGCCACCGGACGAGCCGCCCGGCACGAGCTGCGCGTTGGAGTTGTTCGCCCGCCAGGGGTTGATCACCGGGCCGTAGTAGCTGGTCTCGTTCGACGAGCCCATGGCGAACTCGTCCATGTTGAGCTTGCCCAGCATCACCGCGCCGTCGCGCCACAGGTTGCTGGTGACGCTCGATTCGTACTCGGGCTTGAAGTCGTTGAGGATGTGGCTCGCCGCCTGGGTGTGCACGCCCTTGGTGCCGAACAGGTCCTTGATCCCGAGCGGAATGCCCTCGAGCGGGCCGCCCTGCCCGGCCGCGAGCTTCGCGTCGCTGGCCTTGGCCTGCGCCTGGGCCTGCTCGCCGGTCACCGCCACGTAGGCATTGAGCTTGGGGTTACCGACCTCGATCGCGTTCAGGTAAGCGCCGGTGAGTTCGCTCGAGGTGAACTCCTTGGCCTTCAGGCCGGCACGGGCAGCAGCAAGGGTCAGGCGGGTAAGGTCGGTCAAAGGCTTGGCTCGCGGGGAAAGGACGCGGGAATTAGTCGACCGCCGTTCCTATAGCTGTGTTGCGATTATCGCAACATTCGCAACGCTCGCCGTATCAAGCGACGGCAGGCTGGCCGATCCGCTTCTCGAAGAAGGCCGACCACTCGCTGTCGGGGTAATCGAGGAACGGCCCCCGCGGCGTGAAGCCGCTGCGGGTGTAGAGCCGATGCGCCTCGGCCATGCCCTCGCCAGTCCCCGTCTCGAGCAGAAGATGCGTGATGCCCTTTGAACGCGCCAGCTCGGTGATCGCCTCGAGCAGGGCCGAACCGACCCGCTGACCGCGGACCGACGGCCGCGTGTACATGCGCTTCACCTCGCCCTCAGTGGCCGAGATCGCCTTGAGAGCCCCGCAACCCACCGCTTCGCCCGCTTCGTTGCGGGCGACGAGCACCGTCGTGTCGGCACCCGCCATCTGCTCCACTGTCATCTTGAACTGGAACTCCAGCGGCGACAGCGGAATCAGGTGTGCGTTCAGTTCTTCCACCAGCGCGCGGACATCGTCCTGCAGCGGCGTCTCGATGGCGATGGTGACGGCCACGGCGTTACTCGACGACCTTGGGCACCATGAAGAAGTTGTCTTCGGTCAGTGGTGCGTTGGCGACGATCTTGTCGGGGTAGCCGCCGTCGGTCACCTTGTCCTCGCGCTGGCGCAGCTTCATCGGCGTCACCGAAGTCATTGGCTCGACACCGGTCACGTCAACCTCGCCCAGTTGCTCGACGAAGCCCAGGATGGCGTTCAGCTCGTCCTGGTACTTTGCGACCTCGCCCTCTTCGATGCGGATGCGGGCCAGACGCCCAATTCGCTTCACGGTAGCGGCATCAACGGACATCAATTCACTCCGAACGTCTCGATTTGCCGCGTTCTAGCAACGGAACGCCGCCGAGAACAACGAAAAGCGTTGATGGGCACCATCAAACTTCCAGCGCCAATCCTGCCTCGAGCGAAGTGAGTCCCGCCCCGTCCAGCCGGCCACCCACCGCCGAGAACGTCCGCTCCACCACATCTTCGGAAGCGGCAACCGCAATCAGCTTCGGCCCGAGCTTGTCGAGCACGTCTCCAGCCAGCCGGTCTGCGCCGTCACCGAACACCACAACCACCGCCTCGCGCCCCCAGCGCCCGATCCTCGGCAGGGGGCCGGTCGCCAGCACCAACGGCGACTCACCCGCCGCTGCGACGACCACCCCACCGGTGATCCCATGCACCGCAACCCCGACCGCCTCGTTGAGCATGCTGCCGGTGCGTTCCGGCTGCCACGCCACCGGATCGACCTGCGGCAGAGTCCCATCCAGTGCGAAGACCCGGTCCGCGCCCGAGACCAGCTCGTCCGAATCCACCCCGCCAATCCCCGCGGGATCGGCAACGAGTATGTAGCCACCGGTATGAATGCGGATCGTCGTGCCGCCGAACCAGGTGAGTTTCATTGCTTGCCTCTTTTGGCGGCCACAGGTAGCCAGAACTGGCCCTCTTTTAAAGGCAGTCGCTTGACCGAGCCCGATCTCAATCCGCTTTCTGCACTGCCGCCGACCGGCAAGCTGCTTGGCCTCGATCTCGGCACCAAGACCATTGGCATCGCCGTCTCCGACGGCATGCGCTACTCGGCCACTCCCCTCGAAACGATCAAGCGCACCAAGTTCACGGAAGACGCGAACCGGCTTCTCTACCTGATTGCCGAGAACAAGATCGTCGGGCTCGTCCTTGGCCTGCCTCTCAACATGGATGGCTCGGAAGGCCCGCGTGTCCAGTCCACCCGCGCCTTCGCCCGCAACCTCGCAGCCAAGGTCAGCATCCCCATCGCCTTCTGGGACGAACGTCTCTCCACCTCTGCCGTTACCCGCACGCTCATCGAAGCCGACGTCCGCCGCGACAAGCGCCGCGAGGTGGTCGACAAGCTGGCGGCGAGCTACATCCTGCAGGGCGCACTCGAGCGGCTGCGGCGGGGATAATTGCCTCGCCCGCTTGCGAGTCCCGCCCCCAAGCGGTAGACCCCCGCGAACATTTGGAACGGAGCGGCATGGCTACTTCTTCGCCAGCATCGGTCACCCCCGCCCAGGCGGCCTCGCGACCCCCTTTCCGCCATCGGCACCTGCTCGGCATCAGCCAGCTCAATCAGTACGAGATCGTTGATCTGCTGGATCGCGCCGAGGCGATGATCCCCATCTCGCGGCAGGAGCGGAAGATCCTGCCGACGCTGGCCGGCAAGACACAGATCAACCTGTTCTTCGAGAACTCGACGCGCACGCAGTCGAGCTTCGAGATCGCCGGCAAGCGGCTCGGCGCCCAGGTCACCAACATGTCGGTGAAGACCTCGTCGGTCGCCAAGGGCGAAACGCTCATCGATACCGCCGCGACGCTCAACGCCATGCGGCCGGACGTCATCATCGTGCGCCACGGGGCCTCCGGTGCGGTGGAACTTCTCAGCCAGAAGGTCGGCTGCTCCGTCATCAACGCCGGCGACGGCGCCCACGAGCACCCGACCCAGGCCCTGCTCGATGCGCTGACCATCCGCCAGCACAAGGGCTACCTCGCAGGCCTCACCGTCGCGATCTGCGGTGACATCGCCAACTCCCGCGTCGCCCGCTCGAACCTCTTGCTGCTCGGCGCCATGCAGGTGCGCACCCGCGTCGTCGCGCCGCGCACCCTCATCCCTAGAGGCATCGAGGCGCTGACCCCCGAGGTCTACACCGACATGCGCAAGGGCCTCGAGGGCGCTGACGTCGTGATGATGCTCCGACTGCAGCACGAGCGCGCCAGCGGCCGCATGATCCCCTCGATCCGCGAGTACTACCACTTCTATGGCCTCGACGCCGAAAAGCTCAGCTACGCCAAGCCCGACGCCATCGTCATGCACCCCGGCCCGATGAACCGCGGCGTCGAGATCGATCCCGCGATCGCCGACGGCCCGCGTTCGGTGATCAACGAGCAGGTCGAGATGGGCGTCGCCGTCCGCATGGCCGTCCTCGACGCCCTGCTGGCCGACCGCGAGGCCGCAGCATGAGCAAGTCCGTAGTCATCAGCAACGCCCGCATCGTCGATCCGGCCACCGACCGCGACTCGCCGGGCGCCATCCTCGTCGAGAAGGGCAAGATCGCCGGCCTCACCAACGGCGCCCCCCAGGGCATCCCCGATGGCGCCGAGCACTACGACGCTGGCGGCATGGTCGTCGCCCCCGGCCTGATCGACATGCGCGTGTTCACCGGCGAACCCGGCCACGAATACCGCGAGACGCTCCAGAGCGCCGCCGCCGCAGCAGCTGCCGGCGGCGTCACCAGCTTCGTCCTCATGCCCGACACCACGCCGGTCATCGATGACGGTGCCCTGGTCGACTTCCTCCTCCGCCGCGCCGGCGCCACCGCCTCGGTCAACATCCTCCCCGCCGCCGCCATTACGCGCGGCCTCAGGGGCGAGGAAATCACAGAGTTCGGCTTGCTCAAGGAGGCCGGTGCAGTTGCCCTGACCGACGGGCGCCACTCTATCCAGTCGGCCGCCTTGTTGCGCTCGGCCTTCAGCTATGCCGCCAATTTCGACCTGCCGGTCATCCACCATGTGGCCGAGCAGAGCCTTGTCGGCGAGGGCGTGATGAACGAGGGCACGCTGGCAACCGTGTCGGGCCTGAAGGGCATCCCGATCGAAGCCGAAACGATCCCTCTCGCCCGCGACCTCCAGCTCGCCGCCCTCACCGGCGTGCGCTACCACGCGGCCCAGATCTCGACCGGCGCTGCCGTCGAGCTCATCGCCGCCGCCAAGCGCCGCAACCGCAGCATCTCCGCCGGCATCTCGATCAACAACCTCGCCCTCAACGAGAACGACGTCGCGCCCTACCGCACGTTCTACAAGCTCTCGCCGCCGCTCCGCTCCGAGGATGATCGGCAGGCCGTGATTGAGGGGCTCAAGTCCGGCGCTATCGACACCATCCACTCCGCCCACGACCCGCAGGACAGCGAGGTGAAGCGCCAGCCCTTCGCCGAGGCTTCCGACGGCGCAGTCGGGCTCGAGACCCTGCTCGCGGCGGCCCTCCGCCTCCATCACTCCGGCGATGTGCCCCTGCTCACCCTCCTCCGCGCCATGACCAGCCGGCCGGCCGAAATCCTCGGCCTCAAGTCCGGCCGTCTCGCCATCGGTGCGCCCGCCGACATCATCATCGTCGATGTCGACTTCCCCTGGGTGGTGAAGGAACGCGAGCTCCGCTCCCGTTCGCGCAACACCGCCTTCGAGGGCGCTCGCATGCAGGGCGCGGTCATGCACACCTTCGTTGCAGGCAAGCCCGTCTTCAGCCATTCTGCGACCCGGGAGGGGGCTGCCGCATGAACTACCTGATCGCTGCCGTGATCGGCTATCTGCTGGGCTCGATTCCGTTCGGCCTGCTCCTGACGCGCGCCGTCGGCATCGATATCCGGTCTATCGGCTCGGGCAATATCGGCGCCACCAACGTCCTGCGCACCGGCAACCGTTGGCTTGCTGCCGGCACCCTGCTGCTCGATGCCGGCAAGGGCGCCGCTGCCGTGCTCATCGCCCGCTGGTTCCTGATCTCGACGCCCGGTTCGGAAACCCTGCTGTCGGACTACTACATCGTCTACACCGCCGGCATCGCCGCCTTCTTCGGCCACGTCTTCCCGATCTGGCTCGGCTTCAAGGGCGGCAAGGGCGTCGCGACCTATATCGGCGTCCTGCTGGCCTGGAACTGGATCGTCGGCCTCGTCTTCTGTGGCGTCTGGCTGATCGTCGCCTTCGGCCGCAAGTTCTCCTCCCTCGCCGCCCTCACCGCCGCGGCCACCGCGCCACTCTTCGCCTATGGCCTCGCGGCCAATGAGGGGCATGCGCTGCTCTTCGCGTCGGCCTGCGGGCTCATGAGCCTCGTGCTCTACTACAAGCACTGGGCCAACATCCGCCGCCTCTGGGATGGCACTGAGCCCAAGATCGGCTCCGAGAAAAAGAGCAGCTGATCCATGGCGAGCGACGGCATCGAACTGACGCCGTCGCAGAGGGTCGCTTGGCTGCGGCTCATCCGTACCGACAATATCGGTCCCCAGACCTTCCGCCAGCTCATCAACCGCGAGGGCTCGGCCGAGGCGGCACTGGAAGCCCTGCCCTCGCTTATCCGCCGCGCCGGCACCGCCGCCCGAATCCCCTCGATCACCGCTGCCGAAGACGAGATCGCCGGCGCCGCGAGACTCGGCGGCCGCGTCGTCGGTTCGGGTGAGCCCGACTACCCGTCCCTGCTCCGCTACATCTCCGGCGCACCACCGATCATCACCATCGTCGGCGGCGAAAACATCGAGTGGTGGCGCTCGGTCTCCATCGTCGGCGCCCGCAACGCGTCGACCGCGGGACAGAAGTTCGCCCAGATGCTCGCCGCCGATCTCGGTGACGCCGGCTACACGATCGTCTCCGGCCTCGCCCGCGGCATCGACGCCGCCGCCCATCGTGCCTCGCTCCGCACCGGCACCGTAGCCGTCCTTGCCGGTGGCCTCGACCACATCTACCCCGACGAGAACATTCCCCTGGCCCGCGATATCGTCGCCGGCGGCGGCGTCCTCCTCACCGAGATGCCGCTTGGCTGGGAGCCCCGCGCCCGCGACTTTCCGCGCCGCAACCGCCTTGTCTCCGGCCTGACGCTGGGCACCGTAGTGGTTGAGGCGGCCAAGCGCTCCGGCTCGCTGATCACCGCCCGGCTCGCCCTCGAGCAGAATCGCGAAGTCTTCGCCGTACCGGGCTCGCCCCTCGATCCGCGGGCAGAGGGCGGCAACGCACTGATCCAGCAGGGCGCCAAGCTCATCACCGGTGCAGCCGACATCATCGAATCCTTGCGCGAGGCGGATCCTTCCCGCGCAAGCCTGCTCGAGCCCGACTGGCTTCCCGACGGCGACGGCTTCGACGCCATTCCTCCGTCGGCCGACGAACGTTCCCGACTTCTGGAGGCCCTGAGCCTGACGCCCGTCGCGATCGACGACATCATCCGCACGACCGGAATCGCAATCAGTCGGGTTCAGACCATGCTGCTTGAGCTTGATCTCGACGGCCGGATCGAGTGGTCCAGCGGACAGCTCGTGGCCCTTCGCCCCTAGCTTCCGGCAGAAGCGCCACCATTCACATTCTTCTTCCCCGTAGGGGAATGTCCGCTCGCTCCGGCCGCCCGGTTGACAGCCCCAAAGCGCTTCACCATGTTGCGCCGCGTTCGAATGCCACTCCGAAAGCTGGACTATGAAGCTCGTCGTCGTTGAAAGTCCCAATAAAATCAAGACGATCAGCTCGTACCTTGGCAAGGACTACGAGGTGATGGCCAGTTTTGGCCATGTCCGCGATTTGCCGGCCAAGGACGGTTCTGTCCTGCCCGACGAGGACTTTGCCATGAGCTGGGAGGTCGATACGGCCTCCAAGAAGCGCCTCACCGACATCGGCAACGCCCTCAAGAACGCCGACGAACTCATCCTCGCCACCGACCCTGATCGCGAGGGCGAGGCGATCAGCTGGCACGTGCTCGATGTCCTCCGGCAGAAAAAACTCCTTAAGGACAAACCTGTCCGGCGCGTCGTCTTCAACGCCATCACCAAGGACGCCGTCACCGAGGCGATGCGCAATCCGCGCGAAATCGACGAGCCGCTGGTCGAGGCTTATCTCGCCCGCCGCGCACTGGATTACCTCGTCGGCTTCACCCTCTCGCCCGTCCTCTGGCGCAAGCTCCCCGGTTCCCGCTCCGCCGGCCGCGTGCAGTCCGTGGCCCTGCGCATCGTCTGCGACCGCGAGTCGGAGATCGAGAAGTTCCGCGCCCAGGAATACTGGTCCATCGGCGCCCGCCTGAACGAAAAGGGCCGCAGCTTCGAAGCGCGGCTCTATTCCGTCGACGGCAAGAAGACCGACAAGCTCGACGTCGGCAACGCTGCCGACGCCGAGGCCCTGAAGGCGGCCATCGAGGCCGGCACCTTCTCCATCGCCGCCGTCGACAAGAAGCCTACCAGGCGCAACCCGTACCCGCCGTTCAGCACGTCCAGCCTGCAGCAGGACGCATCCTCCCGCCTCGGCTTTGCGCCGGCCCGTACGATGCAGATCGCCCAGCGCCTCTACGAGGACGGCATCATCACCTACATGCGAACGGACGCCGTGCAGATGGCGCCCGAGGGCATCGACCAGGCGCGCCGCGCTATCGTCAAGAACTTCGGCGCCGACTACCTGCCCGAAAAGCCGCGCGTCTATTCGACCAAGGCCAAGAACGCCCAGGAAGCGCACGAGGCGATCCGCCCCACCGACATGTTCCGCCATCCGGACACGCTGCGCGGCGACGCCGACCGGCACCGGCTCTACGAACTCATCTGGAAGCGCACGCTCGCCAGCCAGATGCGCTCGGCCGAGATCGAGCGCACCACCGCCGACATCTCCGTCTTCGCAACCAGCCGTGACATCGCGCTGCGCGCGGTCGGCTCCGTCGTCACCTTCCCCGGCTTCCTCGCCCTCTATGGCGTCGAAGCCAAGGAGGACCGCGACCCGAACGCCGAGGAAGACGAGGACAGCCGCGAACTCCCCCCGCTCAATGTCGGCGATCGCCCCAAGCTGGAAGAAGCGCTGATCGAGCAGCACTTCACCCAGCCGCCGCCGCGCTACACCGAAGCCAGCCTCATCAAGAAGATGGAAGAGATCGGCATCGGCCGCCCTTCGACCTATGCGGCCACGGTCACAGTCCTCCAGGACCGCAACTACGTGCGCGTCGAGAAGCGCGCCCTCGTCCCCGAGGACCGCGGCCGCATCGTCACGGCCTTCCTCGAGAGCTTCTTCAACCGCTATGTCGAGTACGGCTTCACCGCCAGCCTAGAAGAGCAGCTCGACCTCATCTCCGACGGCAAGCTCGCCTGGAAGGACGTCCTCCGCGACTTCTGGAAGGAGTTCCAGTCGCATGTCGAGGAGATCAAGGACCTGCGCGTCTCCGAGGTGCTCGACGCCCTCAACGACCTGCTGTCCGACCACATTTTCCCCGCCAGGGCCGACGGATCCGATCCACGTCGCTGCCCCAACTGCGGCACCGGCCAGCTCTCGCTCAAGCTCGGCAAGTTCGGCGCCTTCATCGGCTGCTCGAACTATCCCGAATGCCGCTACACCATGCAGCTCTCTGACGCCGCCACGGGCGCCGCCGAAGCCGGCACTGGGGACGGCATCATTGGCACCGATCCCGAGAGCGGACTCGAGGTCGCCTTGAAAACCGGCCGTTTCGGCCCATATGTGCAGTTGGGCGATGGAGCGGAACCCAAGCGTTCTTCTCTGCCGAAAGGCTGGACTCCGGACAGTGTCACACTCGAGAAGGCGCTCCAGCTCCTCGCCCTTCCCCGCCCCGTCGGCGACCACCCGGAAACGGGCAAGCCGATCACCGCCGGCCTCGGCCGGTACGGGCCGTTCATCCTGCACGATGGCGTCTACGCCAATCTCCCCGATGTCGAGGAAGTGTTTACGGTCGGCCTCAACCGCGCCGTCGACCTCCTCGCCGAGAAGGCAGCAGGCGGCGGGCGCTTCGCCCGGGGCAGCCGCTCGGCACCCGCTGCCATCCAGACCTTCGAGCATGCCGACGGGCCGATCACGGTTCGCGCCGGGCGCTATGGTCCGTATGTGAATCAGGGCAAAGTGAACGCCACGCTGCCCAAGGAGTTGAAACCCGAAGACGTCACTCTCGAACAGGCCATCGAGTTTATCGCGGCCAAGGGTGGGGCTTCGGCAGCAAAGAAATCCTCGTCGCGCAGCGCAGGTGCCAAGAAGGCACCGGCCAAGAAGGCGGCGGCAAAGAAACCGGCGACCAAGAAACCAGCGGCCAAGAAAGCCGCACCGAAATCAAAGTCCGTGGAGGCCTGACCATCCCGCAGGGCCATTCCCGCAACCGCGGGAACCTCTGTTTCTCGGAGCCTCCACCTGAACGGAGCCCCCGCCACTGTGCGGCGCGGCTCCAAGAGTGAACATGGCTCAGAGAACCAAACCAACCAAAACCAAAACCCCGCGGCAGTTCGCCATTGGCGAGCTACCCTCCCGCGAGGCCATCCTCCAGGCGATGGCCGAGAACCCCGACCTTGACGGCAAGCGCGACCTTGCGCGCCATTTCGGCGTTCACGGCGACATGCGCACCCCGTTCAAGGTGCTGCTCAAGCAGATGGAAGGCGAGGGCTTCATCGCCCGCAGCCGCAAGCAGATCCGGCGCACCGCCGCCCTCCCCGCCGTCACCGTCCTCGACATCGCAGCAGACGCCGACCCCGACAATCTCCACGCCTTCCCGGCCCAGTGGAACGACGAGGAAGGCACCCCGCCCCGGGTCGAGGTGAGGCAGCCGAAGGACGCCCGCGTTGTCCCGGCGCCTGGCGACCGCATCCTCGCCCGAATCGATGCCGGCGAGGGCGAAGTGCCCCACTACACCGCCCGCACCATGAAGATCCTCGACAAGCCGCGCCGCGGCCAGATCGGCATCGTGCGCATGGACGAGGGCGGCGCCCGCCTCATCCCCGTCGACCGCAAGCAGCGCGAGATGCGCATCGACGGCGGCGACCTGGGCGACGCGCGCGACGGCGACCTCGTCGAGGTGGAGGTGAAGTTCGCCGGCCGCCTCATGATCCCCAAGGCGCGGGTCAGCTCGGTCATCGGCAATCCCGAATCCGAAGGCGCGGTCTCGATGATCGCGATCCACAACCTCGATATCCCCTACCGCTTCCCCGCTTCCGTCACCAAGGAAGCCGAGGAGGCCACGGATGTCTCGCTCAAGGGCCGCGAGGACTGGCGCCACATCCCGCTCGTGACGATCGATCCGGTCGACGCCAAGGACCACGACGACGCTGTCTATGCCGAGCCGGACGCCGACCCCGGTAACGTGGACGGCCATATCGTCTACGTCGCCATCGCCGACGTCGCCGCCTACGTCCGCCCGGGCACGGCACTCGATCGCGAGGCCTACATCCGCGGCAACTCGGTCTATTTCCCGGACCGCGTGGTGCCGATGCTGCCCGAGCGCATCTCCAACGACCTCTGCTCGCTGCGCGAGGGCGAGAACCGCCCCTCGCTCGCCGTCCGCATGGTCTTCGACAAGACCGGCCGGAAGCGCAGCCACACCTTCCACCGCGTGCTGTTCCGCTCGGCCGCCAAGCTCAGCTACCAGCAGGCCCAGGCGGCGATCGACGGCAAGCCCGACGACAAGACCGGCCCGATCCTCGACACCATCCTGCGCCCCCTCTGGGCGGCCTACGCCGTCATGGCACAGGCGCGTGACGCCCGTGGCCCGCTCGATCTCGATCTCCCCGAGCGCAAGATCATCCTCGACAAGGCCGGCATGGTCGTCGACGTGAAGGTCCCCGAGCGGCTGGAAGCGCACCGGCTCATCGAGGAGATGATGATCGCGGCCAATGTCGCGGCCGCGGAGACGCTGGAGAAGCACAAGAGCGCCCTGCTCTACCGGGTGCACGACGTCCCCAGCCAGGAGAAGCTGGTCGCCCTGCGCGACTTCCTGTCCTCGCTGTCGCTGCCGGCGCCGAAGTCGGATGCCGTTCGGCCAGTCGACTTCAACCGCATCCTCGACAAGGCGCGCACCGAGGGCAAGATCCAGCAGGTCTCCGAGATCGTCCTCCGCACCCAGGCGCAGGCCGAGTACGCGGCCGAGAACTACGGCCATTTCGGCCTCAACCTCGATCGCTACGCCCACTTCACCTCGCCGATCCGCCGCTATGCCGACCTGATCGTGCACCGTGCCCTGATCAGCGCGCTGAGCCTCGGCAAGGACGGCCTCACCGACAGCGAGATCACTAGGCTCCCGGGCATTGCCGAGCACATCTCGTCGACCGAGCGGCGGGCCATGCTCGCCGAGCGCGAAACGATCGACCGGCTGCTGGCCCAGTTCCTGTCCGCCCACGTCAACGCCCGCTTCCAGGGCCGCATCTCGGGCGTCACCCGCTCCGGCCTGTTCGTCCGCCTCAAGGACACCGGCGCCGACGGCTTCATTCCTGCATCAACGCTGGGCGCCGACTACTACCGCTTCGTCGAAGAGATGCAGGCCATGGTCGGCGACCGGACCGGTGAGACGTTCCGCATCGGCGACGACGTCGAAGTTCGCCTGCTCGAAGCGGCCCCGATCGCCGGGGCCCTGCGCTTCGAGCTCCTGAGCGAAGGCGCCCGCGGCGTTCCGTCATCTGGCAAGCGCGGCCGCAGGGGGCCATCTACCCCTCGAGGCAAGGCAGGCGCCCATCGCAAGCCCGCCAAAAGGAAGAGATAGTCGGCCAATGGCTGTTCAGGTTGAGACTTATCGTGAGCGTCGTCCGCTGTGGAAGGCTATCGGCAATGGCATGGCCTGCCGATGCCCCAGCTGCGGCAAGGGCAAGCTCTTTCGCTCCTACTTGAAGCTGAACGAGGCGTGCTCGAACTGCGGCCTCGATTTCACCGCAGCACGCGCTGACGACTTCCCGCCCTACATCGCCATCTTCATCGTCGGCCACGTGCTCGTCGGCTGGATGCTCCATGCCGAGATGTCAGGACCATCCGATCCGATGCTCTACGTCTGGACGATGATTCCCGCTGCGATCATCCTGCCCCTCATCATGCTGCCTTCCATCAAGGGCGGAGTGGTTGGGCTGCAGTGGGCCACCCGCATGCACGGGTTCGACGCGAGCCGGACGGACCACGACCGCCACGATTCCTAGGCTCCGACGTTCGCCAGCCGTCGACCCGGCTTGGCCTTTGCCCCCGCCGTGCCTCAGGATATCGCCTTGACAACCGGCCGAAAATCCGTAGGTTCCGGCCAAATTTGAGCGGCCCCCTGGCCCGCGTGAATTCAGTGCCGCGCGTTACTCGCGCGGCAAGCCGTTTCAAGGAACCTGAACCATGGCCAAAGCCGTATCTCTCAAGATCAAGCTCGTGTCGACCGCTGACACCGGCTACTACTACGTCACCAAGAAGAACTCGCGTACGCAGACCGAGAAGCTCTCGTTCAAGAAGTACGATCCCGTCGTGCGCAAGCACGTCGAGTTCAAGGAAGCCAAGATCAAGTAGGATCGGGTTTTCCGACGCCTTCAAAGAGCCCCGCCCTCGCGCGGGGCTTTTCGTTTTCGGCATCACGAATGGAAAACGCCCGCCCCTGTATAGGGACGGGCGTTCCTGAAGAAGATGGCTGGTCCGCAGCGGCATGTCGAAGAGGCCACTCTTGTCCACTGCGGACCAGCCGCCCTACGGACCCAGGAGTTGCGGCGGACCTGAGGAGAACCGTAGGGGTGACTGCTGACACCGGGTGTCGGCGTGTCTGGTAGAGCTAACTTAACGCTTTCTTGCGGCTAATCAAATAGCTCGTCCAACAACGTTACTAACCCTTAACCTTAACCGGTGCGATTTTTGACCGACGCAGGCTGGGTCAACTACGCCGCGTCGTACACGACGCGATTGCGGCCTTCCCGCTTCGCCCGGTACAGCGCCACGTCCGCGCGCTTCAGCAGCACCTCCGGCGTATCGCTGCCGCGCTCGTTGAGCGCCAGGCCGATCGACACCGTAACGCCCAGCGGACGGCCATTCCCGCCCTCGAAGTTCTTCTCGGCGACCGCATTGCGCACACGCTCGGCAACGCCCTGCGCCTGCCTGAAGTCGGTATCGGGCATCAGCACCACGAACTCCTCGCCGCCGAATCGGCAGGCCAGGTCCACACCGCGGATGTTGCGGCGTAGCCGGTCGGAGAACTGACGCAGAACAGCATCGCCGGTGTCGTGACCGTGCGTGTCGTTAACCATCTTGAAGTAGTCCATGTCGATCAGCATCACCGCCATGTCGCGGTGCTGCTGCTGCGACTTCGATAGCATGATCGACAAATGCCGGTCGAAATAGCGGCGATTGTAGAGCCCGGTGAGTTCGTCGATCACCGCCAGCGCAAGCGTGTTGGTCACGCTCTGGCGCAACTCCACCGCATAACGCTGCCGTCGAATCTGGGTCCGGATGCGCGCCACGAGTTCGTTGCGCTCGACCGGCCGCATGATGAAGTCGTTGACGCCGAGGTCGAGCCCGCGCACCACCCGCGCGCGATCATCCTCCTCGGCAATCAGGATGATCGGCAGCGTCCGCGTCTGCTCGGCCGTCCGCATCTGCGAGCAGACCCGCAGCGGATCGAAGTCGCCCAGCGCCATCGAAACCAGGGCCAGCTCGTAATCCCCGCCGCTCACCGCCAGCGCGGCATCGCTCGGATCACCCAGGACGTCCACGCGGTTGTTAGCCGACAGGTAGCCACGGATCCGCTCGGCATGCCGCACATCGGTATCCACCAGCAGGATCCGGCCATCCTCGTGGTCGACCGTGTCCAACGCCCGGGTGGCATCTTCCATCGCGATGTCCTGCCCGGTGCTGGCACGCGCCCGGAGCTCGTCGGTCAGGGCCTTGAGGCGCACAAGGCTCTTCACCCGCGCCATCAGTTGCACATCGTCCACGGGCTTGGTGATGAAGTCGTCCGCCCCGGCCTCGAGGCCACGGACACGATCCGACGGCTGATCGAGCGCCGTCACCATCAGCACCGGAATATGGCTGGTCGCGCGGTCGGCCTTGAGCCGCGCACAGACCTCGAAGCCGTCCATCTCGGGCATCATCACGTCGAGCAGGACGATGTCGATATCGCCCTCGGCGCATATGGCCAGCGCGTCCTTGCCGTTCGACGCGGTAACGACGTCGAAATACTCAGCCGAAAGCCGCGCCTCGAGGAGGCGCACATTCGTTGGAATATCGTCGACGATCAGCACCCGCGCCGTCAAAGACCTCAACCCCCGCGATTTGAGGAAATCTGCCCGTTTGCCAGCTAGTTGGCTGGTCCAATGTAATGGGCAATCGTTTCCAAAAAGTGAGGCACCGAGATGGGTTTGGAGATGTAGCCCTCGCATCCGCCCTGGAGAATCCTCTCCTCGTCGCCCTTCATGGCGAAGGCGGTCACCGCGATGACGGGAATCGACGCCAGTTCGTCGTCTTCCTTGAGCCACTTGGTGACGACGAGCCCGGAAACTTCCGGCAGCTGGATGTCCATCAGGATCAGGTCCGGCTTGTGTGCCCGAGCAAGATCCAACGCCTCCAGCCCGTTGCGGGTCTGGATGATCGAGTATCCGCGAGATTCGAGCAGATCGTTGAAGAGCTTCATATTGAGCTCGTTGTCCTCAACGATCATCACAGTCTTGGGCATAAGGCCTCCGATCCACCGCCTGGAGTCGGCCGGGCACTCGTGTTCTGCCCGAACTTGCTGGTAACATCAATCGATTACCAAAGCGCCAAACGAGCCGCCGAACTTGCCCAGATCCATAGAACTCACCAGCCGCTCGCTCGGCGAAATGTGCCTGCATCACCTGGCGGAGAATCCCGCCCAGCTCGCGGAGTTCATGACCATGACCGGCTACTCGCCAGACGCGCTGCGCCGGTCCGTCGGGGGCGACGCGCTCGACCGCGGCCTCATCGACTACTTCGCCACCAACGAGGCCCTGCTCCTCTCGCTAGCGGCCAACAACGGCTTCGGCCCCGACGACTTCATGCGCGTCTGGGCCCGGCTCAATCCCTCGGGCTGATCATGCTTTCGCTCTGCCGCGACTGTTCGGCGACGGTGGAGGCCTTCGAGCCTCTCGCCCGTTGCCGCGCCTGCGGCTCGCCTCGGATCATCGCTCATGGCGAACTGGGCGCCCTGTCGATCGCCCATGTCGACTGCGACGCCTTCTACGCCTCGGTGGAAAAACGGGACAATCCGTGCCTCGTGGACAAGCCGCTGATCATCGGCGGCGGCACGCGCGGCGTGGTCTCAACCTGTTGCTACATCGCCCGCCAGTACGGCGTGCGCTCGGCCATGCCGATGTTCCAGGCCAACAAGCTCTGCCCCAATGCAGTGGTCATCCCGCCTAACATGGCGAAATACGTGTCCGTCAGCCGCGAGATTCGCTCCCTGATGGACGCGCTCACGCCCCTCGTCGAGCCGCTGTCGATCGACGAGGCCTTTCTCGATCTCACCGGCACCGGGACCCTGCACCGGGCGAGCCCGGCCGTGGTCCTTGCGCGTTTCGCGAGGCAGGTCGAGCAGCAGGTCGGCGTCACCATCTCGGTCGGGCTCAGCCACAACAAGTTCCTCGCCAAGATCGCCTCGGACCTCGACAAGCCCCGCGGTTTCGCGGTGATCGGAAAGGCCGAGACCCTGGGCTTTCTCGCTCGCCAGCCCGTCAGCCTGATCTTCGGCGTCGGCAAGGTGTTCGCCGAGACCCTGCACAGGGATGGCTACGACACGATCGGGCAGTTGCAGCAGGCCGATCCCACCGACCTGATGCGCCGCTACGGCGAATCGGGAGCCCGGCTTGCCCGCCTGTCGCGTGGTGAAGACACCCGGGTTGTCTCCACCGACGACCAGATGAAGACCGTTTCGGCCGAGACGACCTTCAACACCGACCTCACATCGTTCGACGAGCTTTCGACCGAGCTACTCGCCCTGTGCGAGCGGCTTTCGGAGCGGCTGAAGGCCAAGGGCATCGTCGGCGATACCGTTACACTGAAGCTGAAGTCGGCTGGATTTCGCTTGCGCACCCGCGCTCGGGCCTTGATGATCCCCACGCAGCTTGCCAACGTGCTCTACGAAACCGGCGTGCAGCTACTCGCCCGCGAGCTCGACGGAACCGCGTTCCGTCTGATCGGCATAGGCGTGAGCGGCATCTCGGCGGCAGATGGCGTCGATCCGGTCGACCTCATCGAGCCAGGCGTTGCCCGCAGGGCAGCCGCCGAACGGGCGATCGATCGGGTCCGGGACCGGTTTGGGCGGGACGCAGTGGTGCGCGGCAAGCTGTATGACCGGGCCAAGGCTCGCGCCAGTAGACAAGCAGACAGTCAAGAAGAAGAGAACCAGGATGACCAGCCCCATCGATAAGCTCCGAGAGTACGGCTACGAGCTGCCCCAGCCGAAGGCGCCGGTTGCGACCTACATTCCGATCACCCGCACCGGCAACATCATCTACGTCTCCGGCCAGATTTCCTCCGATGCCAATGGTGTCGCCGCCGGCAAGCTCGGCGAGACGATGAACGTCGTGCAGGGCGGCAACGCCGCCGAACTTGCCGCCGTGAACTTCCTCAGCCAGATCGTCCACAGCGCCGGCATCGACCTCTCCCGGGTCAAGAAGGTTCTCAAGCTCACCGTCTTCGTGAACTCGACCCCCGATTTTGCCGAGCATCACCTCGTCGCCAACGGCGCGTCGAACCTCATCGTCGGCGTCCTGGGCGACAAGGGCAAGCACGCCCGCTCTGCCATCGGCATGGTCGCCCTTCCGCTCGGTGCCGCCGTGGAGGTAGAGGGCATCATCGAGGTCGAGGACTAAGGTCTCCGGCGACGCGCAACTGTCATCTGGGGGTGCTAGCGCCCTCGCCTTCGCAACCCCATATGACGGCTTGATCCCATGTGCGCCAAACCCGTTTTCGATCGTCCCATCGCCCATCGTGGCCTGCATGACCGCGGGCGCGGGATCATCGAGAATACCGCCAGCGCCTTCGCCGCCGCGATCGAAAAGGGCTACGCCATCGAATGCGATGTGCAGCTCAGCCGCGACGGCATCCCGATGATCTTCCATGACGATGATCTCGACCGGCTGACCGGGGTCGAAGGCCCGGTCAACGCGCGCACCATGGCCGAGCTCGCGAGCTACAAGCTGCTCGACAGCGCCGCAGGCGACACCCCGCAGCGCTTCACCGAGTTCCTTGCCCAGATCGGCGGCCGCGCCCTGCTCCAGATCGAGCTCAAGCAGCAGCCGAACCAGGCAGCCACCGAAGTTCTCGCCCAGACCGTCATGGATGCGCTCAAGGGCTATCGCGGCCCGGTGACCATCGAATCCTTCGATCCCAAACTCCTGATCGAAGTCAGGAAGCGCGGGGCCACGATGCCTCTTGGCATCGTCACCTATGGCTACGACGAGCCCGACTGGGACAATCACCTATCCGACAGCACCAAATTCGTGCTGCGCCACCTGCTCCACTATCCGATGAGCCGGTTCGATTTCATCTCGTGCCGCGAGGTTTCGCTCGATCTGCCGGCCGTGCGCCTGTTTCGCTCTCTCGGCGTTCCGGTCACCGCCTGGACGATCAAGACGCCGGCGGCGGCAATGGCCGTCATCGGCAGGGCCGACCAGATCGTTTTCGAGGGGTTCGAACCACCAAGTGCCTGACAGCCCGCTCAGCGCCAGCATTGTCGGCTCCATCGCGGAGATCCCCGCGGAGGTGTGGAACGGGTTGGCGCCAAGCCACGACGGCGTCGTCGATAACCCTTTCCTCGACCACGCCTTCCTGCTGGCGCTCGAGCAGTCCGGCTCGGCTTCCAACCGCACGGGCTGGCAACCGCAGCACCTCGTCCTCAGCAACGCGTCCGACGATATCCTCGGCGTCATGCCGCTCTACCTGAAGTCGCATTCCCAGGGCGAATACGTGTTCGATCACGGCTGGGCCGACGCCTTCCAGCGCGCCGGCGGCGACTACTATCCTAAGCTCCAGTGCTCGGTGCCCTTCACCCCCGTTACCGGGCCGCGCTTCCTCGCCCGCGACGAGCCCAGCCGCACCGCCCTCCTCCGCACCGCCGAGATGCTGGCGACGCGCAACAACGTGTCCTCGATCCACGCGACCTTCGTTACCGAGGCCGATGCCGAGCTCGCGCGGTCGTCCGGCTGGCTCGTTCGCCACGACACGCAATATCATTGGCACAACAATGGCTTTGCGACCTTCGAAGAATTCCTCGAAACCCTGTCATCTCGTCACCGCAAGGTTACCCGACGAGAACGCCGCGATGCATTGACCGCCGAAGGCCTGACCGTGAAGTGGCTGACCGGCTCGGACCTGACGGAGGCGGTCTGGGACCAGTTTTTCGAATTCTACCAGGATACCGGCAGCCGCAAGTGGGGACGCCCCTATCTCAACCGGCGCTTCTTCTCCCTGCTCTCGGCCGCCATGGCCAATCGTGTCCTGCTGATGTTCGCCTATGACGGCGACGAGCCGATCGCCGGCACGTTCAGCCTCATCGGCCACGACCGCCTCTACGGCCGCTACTGGGGCGCCACCCGCAACGTGCCCTTCCTCCATTTCGAGCTCTGCTACTATCAGGCCATCGACTACGCCATCGCGCACAAGCTCGCTGTCGCCGAAGCCGGCGCGCAGGGTGAGCACAAGCTGGCGCGCGGCTACGAGCCGACCCTCACACGCTCAGTCCACTGGATCGGCCACCCCGGCCTGCGCGACGCCATTGCCCGCTTCGTCGCCCAGGAGCGGACCTCCGTGGCCCGCGAACAGGAGCAGTTGGAGCGCTATACTCCCTTCAGACATGGGGAGCGCCAGTAGCATGCCTGTTGCACCGCGCCCGTGGGTGTGGTTCCAAGGCAGCTGACTTTACGCAACCAACCTCGACGCGGTATTTTCCCGCCTCAGCGAGGCCATACTCCCCCGACAAGGAGTGGGCCTGCCGAGGCGGCGGACGGAGACGGCATGAGCAAGCGCATCGCGATCGCAGCGATTGGAACGATGGGTGACGTACAACCCTTCGTTGCGCTGGCTCTCACGTTGATGAAGCGCGGCCACTCCGTGGTGCTCTGCGCCACCAGCGACTTCGAGACCTTCGTTCGCGGTCAGGGCGTTGAGTTCGCGACCCTCGGCAGCGACATCCAGGCCTTCATGCGCCAGAGTCAGTTCGACCTCGTGATGTCGAAGAACTCGCTGCTCTACGCGCCCAAGCTGTTGCGCGATGGCCAGAAGATCATGAAGGAAGCCTGCCGGCGCCTCTGGGCCACCGCCCAGGATGTCGACTGCATTATCTTCCACCAGACCACGAACTTCGCGGTCGATGTCGCCGAAGCCCTCGACATCCCGGCCATCATGACGGCCTTCCAGCCGATCAATCCGACCGGTGAGTTCCCCTATTTCGGCTACGAGGGCCCTGCCCCGGAACCGCTGTTCAACCGCATCAGCCTCGATCCGCTGTTCAACCGGTTGAGCTACGTGGTCCAGGCCGCCCACCAGAGCTACTACGACTTCCCGCGCGACCGCATGCGCGCCAAGCTCCTCGGCCTCAGGAGCCGCAAGCGCTCCGGCTTTTCGAAGAACTCCCGCGGCGAGCCGATCCCGGCCCTGCACGCCTATTCCCGTACCATCTCCCCGCCGCCCGGCGACTGGCCGGAGACCACCACGGTCACCGGCTTCTGGCGGCTCGACGACAGCACCGGTTGGGAACCCGACGCGAACTTCAGGCGCTTCCTCGATAGCGGCGACGCCCCCATCTATCTCGGCTTCGGCTCGATGCCCTGGGGCGCCCAGCGCAATACCGAGATCGTCACCCGCGCCCTGCGCGAATGGGGCGGCCGCGCCGTCGTCGGCAAGGGCTGGGGCGGCATCAAGGCCGAGGACCTGCCCGACACCGTCTACGTGATCGATAAGGCCCCCCACACCAAGCTCTTCCCGCTGATGAAGGCCCTCGTCCACCACGGCGGCGCCGGAACGACCTATGCCGGCCTCTTTGCCGGGCGGCCGACCTTCGTCGTCCCCCACTTCTTCGATCAGCCCTACTGGGGCCGTCGCGTCTACGAACTGGGCTGCGGACCCGCGCCGGTCAAGCTGCGCAAGCTGACCCCGGGCATCCTCGCCTCGGCGCTCGAGGAACTCTCGACCGATCCCTCCTTCGAGATCGCCGCCACCGAGCTGCGCGATCGGCTCGTGCTCGAGGACGGCACCGGGCTCGCGGCCGATATCGTCGAGGAGACGATCGAGACCTACCCCGGCAACTACTATTCCGACGACCAGGAGATGGGAGAAGCTTCGTGACCGCGTATGACCCGGGCAATATCTTCGGCAAGATCATCCGCGGCGAGATCCCCGCACACAAGGTCTACGAGGACGCCGACGTCTTCGTGATGATGGACATCTTCCCCCAGTCCAAGGGGCACACGCTCATCATCCCCAAGGCGCCGTCGCGTAACCTCTTGGATGCCGATCCGGCGGTGCTGGTCAAGGCCATCCCGCATGTTCAGCGCGTCGCCAAGGCCGCCCAGAAGGCGCTCCAGCCCGACGGCATCCGTGTGGTCCAGTTCAACGAGGCGCCCGCCGGCCAGTCGGTGTTCCACCTCCACTTCCACGTCATCCCCATCTACGAGGGCGTGGAACTCGGCCGGCACGGTCAGGGCAAGGCCGACGACGCCGAGCTCGCCGAGCAGGCCAAGGCCATCGCTGCCGCGCTCGCCTGACGTGACGCCCGTCCCGCAGCTCAGCCTCGGCTTGCTGCTCACCGCCGCCGCCGGGATGATCGACGTCGTCGGCTTCATCGAGCTGGGCGGCTTCTACACCTCGTTCATGAGCGGCAACACCACGCAGCTCGGCGCCGGGCTGGCGCATCTGGGGCCGGCCCTCGCGCTGCCTGCCGGACTCATCGTCATGTTCGTGGTGGGCAGCTTCCTCGGCAGCCTCGTCGGCGGCAGCACCGACCGGCGCCGTTCGATGGGTGTGCTGGCGCTGGTGCTCGCCGGCCTCGGCATCACGCTGGCGCTCAGCGGGCTCGGGTTCTCCGCCGCGCAGGCCATGCTGGCGCTGGCAACCGCAGCCGGTGCGCAGAACGCCATCATGTCGCCACGCGGTGCCGTCCGCCTCGGCGCGACCTTCGTCACCGGCACACTGTTCGCCGTCGGCCAGGATCTCGCCCGCACAGTGCGCGGCGAAGCGCCGCCGCTGCGCTGGCTCCAGCACCTGCTGGTCTGGCTGGCGCTGCTGCTCGGCGCCCTTGTCGGCGGCGTCGCCTATGGCGCCTGGCACCTCTGGGCCCTCGCCCTGCCTGCCACGATCTACGCCGCCTTCTTTGTCGGCCTCGCGCTCCGCTAGCTCAAGAACTCAGTCCGGGCCCGTTCGATCACCAGCGAGCGGATCGCCACGTTCCGCGGCTGGCCGAGGACGAACAGGATCGAGTCCACCACGTCCTTGTCGCTCAGCGCATCCTCGATGCCGCGCGGGTGGTCCCAACTCTCCTCGAGGGGCGAGGTGTCCTCGATATGCCCGGGATAGACCGAGGTGACGCGCACGCTCGTGCCCGCCATTTCCTCGGTCAGCGCCTGCACGAAGCCGTTCTGGGCGTGCTTGGCGGCCACGAACGGTACGGACGAGCCGCGCATCCGCGCATAGGGCAGCCCGCTCATCGACACCACGGTATGGATATCCGCCTCCGGCCGTTTCAGCAGCAGCGGCAGCATCCGGCGCGTCAGTGCCATGGTGCCGGTCACCGTGGAGTCGACGACGGCGGCGATCTGCGCGTCGGTCATTGCCGTGTAGGCGCCGCCTACCCACTGCGAGCCGGAGTTGACGAGGATATCGAGCTCGGGATGCACCGTGGCGATCTTGCTCGCCGCGCCGGTCACCGACAGCGGGTCGGCCAGGTCGCAGACGAAGGCGTCGGGGCGCTTCCCCGTTCGCTGCTCGATCGCATCGGCCACCGCGCCGATGCCGGCCGTATTGCGTCCCAGCAGCAGCGGGATCATGCCGCGGTCCGCTGCGACAATCGCCAGCGCTGCGCCCAGCCCGCGCGCCGCGCCGGTGATGGCAATCGTCTTGCCCTCTAGTCTCATTTCATTCCCCCCAAGAAAAAGGCCGGGATCGCTCCCGGCCTTGCATAAGTCCCTGCATGGGATCTCAGCTTTTCTCTTCCGCCGGCTTGTCGGCGGCCTTGGCCTTCTTGGCCCCACCCTTGGGGCCGGTGATGGCCTTGGGGCGCGCCGGCCGCGGCGGCACCGAGATCAGCTCGAGCTTCGCGTCGGGACCGACGCCCACAACGGCCACCGTCACCGAACCGCCATTCTGCAGCTCGCCGAACAGCACCTGGTCGGCCAGCGGCTTCTTGACGTGTTCCTGGATCACGCGGCCCAGCGGACGCGCGCCCATGCGCTCGTCGTAGCCGCGGATCGCCAGCCACTCGGCGGCTTCCGGGGTCAGCTCGATCGTCACGCCGCGTTCGGCCAGCTGGCCTTCGAGCTGCAGGACGAACTTCTCGACCACGCGACGGACAACTGCCGGCGGCAGCGGACCGAAGGAGATGATCGCGTCGAGCCGGTTGCGGAACTCCGGCGTGAACATCCGGTTGACCGCTTCCTCGTCGTCACCCTGCTCGCGCTTCCGGCCGAAGCCGATTGGCGACTTCTGCAGTTCCATCGCGCCGACGTTGGACGTCATGATCAGGATCACGTTGCGGAAGTCGACCGACTTGCCGTTGTGGTCCGTCAGCTTGCCGTGGTCCATCACCTGCAACAGGATGTTGAACAGGTCCGGATGAGCCTTCTCGATCTCGTCGAGCAGCACCACGCAGTGCGGATGCTGGTCCACGCCATCGGTGAGCAGGCCACCCTGGTCGAACCCGACATAGCCGGGAGGCGCGCCGATCAGGCGGCTGACCGTGTGCCGCTCCATGTACTCCGACATGTCGAAGCGCAGGAGCTCCACACCCAGCGTATCCGCCAGTTGCTTTGCCACCTCGGTCTTGCCGACGCCGGTCGGGCCGGTGAACAGGTACGAGCCGATCGGCTTTTCCGGTTCGCGGAGGCCCGCACGCGCCAGCTTGATCGCCGAACTGAGGGCCGTGATCGCCGCATCCTGGCCGAACACCACGGTCTTGAGATTGTTCTCAAGGTTGGCGAGCAGCTCGGAATCCGACTTCGACACCGACTTGGGCGGAATCCGCGCCATGGTCGCGATGGTGTTCTCGATGTCGCTCACGTCGATGGTGGTCTTGCGCTGGTCAGGCGTGAGCAGCATCTGGCTGGCGCCCGTCTCGTCGATCACGTCGATCGCCTTGTCCGGGAGCTTGCGGTCGTTGATGTACCGCGCGCTCAGTTCCACCGCGGCCTTGAGGGCATCATCGGTGTACTTGAGCTTGTGGTAGTCCTCGAAGTACGGGCGCAGGCCCTTCACGATCTCGATGGCGTCCGGAATGGTCGGCTCGGCCACGTCGATCTTCTGGAAGCGGCGCACGAGTGCCCGGTCCTTCTCGAAGAACTGGCGGTATTCCTTGTAGGTCGTCGAGCCGATGCAGCGGATGTTGCCCGAAGCCAGGGCCGGCTTCAGCAGGTTCGAAGCATCGAGCGCGCCGCCCGAAGTGGCGCCGGCGCCGATCACGGTGTGGATCTCGTCGATGAACAGGATCGCGTCCGGGTGCTTCTCGAGCTCCTTCATCACGGCCTTGAGCCGCTCTTCGAAGTCGCCGCGATAGCGGGTGCCGGCAAGCAGCGAGCCCATGTCGAGCGCGTAGATCACCGACTCGCGCAGCACCTCGGGGACATCGCCCTCGACGATCTTGCGGGCCAGGCCCTCGGCGATCGCGGTCTTGCCCACGCCCGCGTCCCCGACATAGAGCGGGTTGTTCTTCGAACGCCGGCAAAGGATCTGGATGGTGCGGCGCAGCTCGGAGTCGCGGCCGATCAGCGGATCGATCTTGCCCGCCCGGGCCTTCTCGTTGAGGTTGACGCAGAAGTCGGCGAGGGCCGAGTTCTGCCCGTTGCCGGCGCGCTCGCCCTCCTCGCCCTGGCCGTGCCCGGTCGGGCTCTCGGCGCCACGAACGCGGCGCTCCTCGCTCGGACCCGACTTGGTGATGCCGTGGGAGATGAAGTTGACCGCGTCGAGCCGCGTCATGTCCTGCTGCTCGAGGAAGTAGGCGGCATGGCTCTCGCGCTCGGCGAAGATCGCGACGAGCACGTTGGCACCAGTAACCTCCTCCTTGCCGGAGGACTGCACATGGATGACGGCGCGCTGGATCACGCGCTGGAAGGCAGCGGTCGGCCGCGCGTCCTGCCCGTTGGGCACGACGAGGCTGTCGAGCTCCTCGTTGATGAAGTCCTCGAGATCCGACTTCAGCGCCTCGATATCGACGTCGCAGCCGGTCAGCACCGCGATGGTGTCGCGGTCGTCGGTGAGGGCCAGCAACAGGTGCTCGAGGGTGGCGAACTCATGGGCACGCTCACGCGCCAGGTTCATCGCCTGATGGAGGGCCTTCTCAAGTCCGCGGGAGAAAGAGGGCATATGTCCGTTCCTATTGCTTTTCCATCACGCACTGAAGCGGGTGCTGGTTCTTGCGAGCCGCGTCCATGACCCTGGTGACCTTCGTCTCGGCCACCTCGAAGGGGTACACGCCACATTCGCCGACGCCCTGATTGTGGACGTGAAGCATGATGCGCATGGCCTCTTCGCGGGTCTTGTTGAACACGTCCTGCAGTACCAGGACGACGAACTCCATGGGGGTGTAGTCGTCGTTGAGCAGCAACACCCGATAGAGGCTGGGCCGCTTGCTCCTGGTCTTCGGCTTCGCGATGGTCGCCGTATCTTGCTTGCTTCCACCGGACCCTTGCCGGTTGTCGCCCTCATCGCCCGCTCCCCGGGGGGAAACGCTGGATGCACCTCTCGGCGCGGTCTCCAGTTCGATGGCGGCACGCATGGCTCGGGTCTGGGTGAGATCGGTTCGAAGCAGCATGGTAAGGGCCATTATGTAGGGATAGTGACCCGCTTGTTAAGTGGCCTGATACCTAAACTTTGGAGCAGGTACCCCGCCCCCGGCCCCGTTAACCAAGTGCCCGCCAACGCTCCGCATTTTACGAAAAGGTAACATCGGCGCCATAATGTCCCATTTAGTATGACGCATGTCGGGCCCGGTATTGGGAGAGGCCCGCTACCGCTAGTTGTGTCTTGAGTACGGGTGCCTCGGCGCCCGAGTGTAGTTGGAGTACCGGGTGCTTTCACCGAAGCATTATTCCCTGATGCGAGGCCACATTCTCCGTCTCGCAACCGCCCTGCTTGTGGCCTTCGCCCTGCTGTTACCGGCAGTTTCGACGGCTGACGCAGCCTCTGTTCCCCGCAAGTACGCAGGCATTGTCCTCGACGCGAAATCCGGCAAGGTGCTCTACGAGAGTTCCGCCGATGCTGCGCGTTACCCCGCATCCGTCACCAAGGTGATGACCCTCTACGTCCTGTTTCAGGAGCTCGAGGCGGGTAACATTTCGTTGAAGACCAAGTTCAAGGTCTCCAAGTACGCCGCTTCCGCCGTGCCGACCAAACTCGGCGTTAAGGCCGGCTCAACCATCACTGTCGAGAACGCCATCAAGGCGATGGTCACGATCTCGGCCAACGACATCGCACGCGTCATCGCCGAGAACATCTCAGGCTCCGAGAGCGCGTTTGCCCAGCGCATGACCTCGACGGCCAAGGCGCTCGGCATGGCCAGCACCACTTACAAGAACGCCTCTGGTCTGCCCAATCCGGGCCAGGTGACGACGGTTCGCGACCAGGCCATCCTCGGCGTCGCCGTCTACCAGCACTTCCCCAAGTACTACGAGTACTTCCAGACCAAGTCGTTCTCCTACGGCAAGCGCACGTACGGGAACCACAACCGTCTCCTCGGCTCCAACGGCGTCGACGGCATCAAGACCGGCTACACCAATGCCTCGGGCTTCAACCTGCTGACGGCTGCCCGCTCGGGCGGTCGCCACATCGTCGTGGCCGGCTTCGGCTTCGACAAGTCCGGTTCGCGCGACGCCAAGGTCCGCGAACTCGTCAAGACCTACCTGCCCAAGGGGCGCTCCGGCGGCTATCTCGATGTCGCCATGATCCCGCAGCCGGGCCGCAAGGGCTCGACCGTCATGGTCGCGTCCACCGATCCCGTTCCGGTGATGCCGGCCCCCTACCCGTCCTTCCGCCTCGCCAGTGCAAGCGTCACCGCACGCCTGCAGCCGGTCGAAGCAGCCCAGCAGCCCGAAGACATCACGGTTGCGGCAGTCAACTCCGCCGCCCCGATGCCGAGCACGCGTCCGGCCGACCTTGGCTTCGACGAGGCCGTGCAGGCTGCACAGTCGCTTGCCGCGGCGCCGACCACTGCCAGCGTCATGCCGCAGAACGACCGTCCGCTCGACGTCATCGGCGCCTGGCTGAGCGACACCTTCTCGCTTGGTGCTGCCCCTGCTCCGCTCGGACAGACGGCGCCGTCCGCTCCGCTGCTGCCGCCGGTCGGCATCGGCGACCAGGGCGAACCCATCGATCTGATGACCTCGGGCAGCACCGCTGTCGCCGCGACGCCCGTCGAGGCGCAGCCGGCACCGGAGCCGCTGGCCGTCGCTTCGGCATCTCCGACGCCGGGGCTGACGCCCGTGCAGGAGCCTGCTGGTGGCTGGATCGTCCAGATCGGAGCCGCTCCTACCGAGTCCGGCGCGAACACTCTCATCACCGATGCCTCGTCCAAAGTCGGCGGCCTCGGCGGGTTCAGTCCCTATGTCGAGCGCTTCGAAAAGAACGGGCAGACGTTCTTCCGCGCTCGATTTCGAGGATTTGATGACCGCGAAACAGCATCTGATATCTGCAACGCGATGAAAAACGCTAAGATGAGCTGCCTAGCGATGCAATCCTGAGCACGTAGAGCAGCCGCCCAGGGAAGCGAATTTGTGGCCCGTGTTGGAGTAGCCCAAATGAGCGAAGTGTCTAGTCTGACTGAACTGGCCCGATTTGTTGGTCAGTCGAGCTTTGTGTCCGAAGATGTGGCCGTCCGCCGCCAGGCGGTCAACGCCATGGTCGCCCGGATCAATCCAGCCCTGCGACGCCGGGGCGTAACCGATATGCTGGGAGTGGTCATGGCGCTGAGCGCCCGTACCCGCCGCATGTTGATGCCGCATGTCGAGGTCGATCTCGACGTCTTCGGTCCCGATGGGGCCCGAGCCGTCCGGGTAACGCTGCCGCGGCGCGCCTGAGCTACTCGCCGGCCATGTGCTCGAACTTGGTCGGCCCCGAAGCACTCGCCGCCAGCGCTTTCTCGCCTGCGATGCGGGCCTTGGCGTGTTCGCTGACCGGCAGCCGCAACGCGTCCACCAGCGCACGATACTCCTGCCTGGCGCTCAGGTGAGACATCGACGGCAGGCCGCCCAGCATCTCCTCGTCGAGCGGGTCGAACACCGTCATGCCGGTCGGGAACAGCGACCGGAACACGACCCGCTCCGCGATCCCCTCGGCGACCCGGCATCCAAGCCGCACGGCGATCTTCTCTATCGCCCCCTGCACCACCTTGGTCGATCGCGACGGCAGCATCGAGATGCGGTTGCGCACGATCACCCAGTCGATGGTGCGCCCGTCGATCGACAGCCGTTCCGTCCGTGCCCGCTGCACCAGCCGGGCATAGTGGCTCATCTCCCGCGGATCGCCCGTCACCGGGTCCACATGGGCCATCACGTCCAGGTCGATGATGGAGTCGTTGAGCGGCGTGATCAGGGTATCCGCCAGCGAGTGGGCGAGCCGGGTGAGGTGCGTATCGAAGCCCGGCGTATCGACGATAAGGAAGTCGGCGCCCCCCTCCACCTCGATGATCGCCTGCCGGAAGAGGTCGAACTCGACCCGCTGGTTTTCCTTCACCGAGTCCGACTTGGAGAGCGGCAGGTGGTAGTGGGTCGCGTGTGGCAGCGTGAGGTCGTGCGCCTGCGCCCAGTTGCGGCGGTTACGCACATACTGCGTCAGGGTCTGCTGACGGCTGTCCACGTCGATCGAGGCGACGCGAAAGCCCTGGTACATAAGGAAGACGGCGAGGTGAAACGCCGTCGTCGATTTACCCGAGCCGCCCTTTTCATTGCCGACGACAATGACATGCGTCCCCGTCCTACCCATGGTCCATCCTCTTCGTACCCCGAGTCCGACGCCCCCTCGGGACACGAGCTAACCAGCCCTGCCCCGAAAGAATGGCGGGATCGCCGGGACGGTTTCAAGAGGGGATTGTTGACCTCAATCTATCGTTAACCACTGGACGCGGCGTCAAAGCCGCGCTTCAAGCGCCGCGCTGTCCGGCAGGAACAGCATCTGCCCGCGCTTGTTGGTCTCGTACACGAAATCCCTAAGTGACGGACTCTCATGGGTGAATCGCGAGATATCGCCAACTATGGCAACGCGAAGCCCGTAGTTCTGGAACTTCTGCAGCGCCGCCCCCGCAAGCCCGCTGCTCAGCCAGAAGAAATCGTCAGCCATCCGCTCCACCTCGAGCACGACCAGGTCGATGTCGAGCCCGTACGTGGCGCCGATCGCATCGAGCGCGTCGGACTCCGACGTGATCGCCCCGTCGTAGAAGCCGACGGTCGTTCCCTTGATTGTCTCGACCCTCATCAGATCAGCCCCAGTCTCGCGAGTTCCTCAGCCAGCTCCGGCGAGCCGCCTTCATCAAATCCGGCATGGGTCATGTCGGCAGGCGCATCCTTCGGGTCGAGGTACCGCCAGCCCTGGAACGGCGACTTCGGCCGCGGGATGGTGCGGACCATGTCGGGCGCCATGATGATGTCGCAACACTTGAGCCCCTGCTCGTCCACCGCCTCGGCGAGCCTGAGGATCGGCTGGCGGCAGCGGACCACGCCGGCGATCACCCAGTAGATCGATCCCTGCCCTTCGATCTCGTCGCGGCGCTTGGGCATCGTGCGCGTGCGATGGACGTGTACGTCCTCGCCATAATCCGCACCCCACCAGTGGGCCCGCTCGCTGCGGTAGCCCTCGAGTTCCTCCAGCGTCGATACCCCGACGCAGAGCTTGATCATATGCATCATGCGTTGCCGGCTGCGTCCCGCTTGGCGCGGATGATGTCGATCTCATCCTGTTCCACGATCCACGGCTCCTTCACCGCCTCGGCGAACCACTCCTGGAACGCCGGCACGGCATAGATCGCCTCGACATATTCCTGGGCGAGGTCAGTGACCGGTAGCTCGTAGGTCCGGATGCGCGTCGCCACCGGTGCAAACATGGCATCGGCGGCGTTGAACGATCCGAACAGGTACGGCCCGCCGGAGCGCGACAGCAGCTCGCCCCACAGCCGCTCGATGCGCTTGAGGTCGTCCGCGACCTCGTCGACATCCACCTTGCCCGGATGCGAGCCCCTGAGGTTCATCGGCGCGTTGTTGCGCAGCGCCGTGAACCCGCCATGCATCTCTGCCGCGGCCGCCCGGGCCAGCGCCCGCTCGACGCGGTTGGAGGGCCAGATGCCCTTGGCCGGGTACTTGTCGTGCAAATACTCGATGATGGCGATCGTTTCCGGCACCACGACGTCCCCGTCGATCAGTACCGGCACCTTGCCGCTCGGCGACTTCCGGCGGAGATTCTCCTGCCAGCCCTCGCCGCTGAGCAGCGCCATCTCCTCGTCGAACGGGATACCGAAGTGCTTGAGCACGAGCCAGGCGCGTAGCGACCAGCTCGAATAATTGCGATTGGCGAAGATCAGCTTCATGGGGAGCCTCAATGCGGAAGGGCGCCGAGTGGCCCGGCGCCCTTCCAAACTCTCTACTATCGCAGGACCTTCAGGTCCAGTTGCGCTCCGTCCTAGGCGCCGGCAACGATAGTGAACACGAGTGACATTGCCAGCAAACAGACGAGTGTCCAGGACACCGTCGGAAGTGCGGAACGCCACCATTCGGTCTTTGACTGGCCTCTCATCAAAGTTCCTTCCTGCCGTTCACGGGACTGCCGCAACCACACAGGTGACGGAATTGCAGCAGTAATGATTCGTTAACTCGGCAAAGGTGCGTTGGGAAGTGGCGCGAATGCCACAGTGGATGAGTCGAGATTTATCGCTAACGCCCGTCAGAACAGGCCGAACCACAGCCCCGCGAGCCCCAGGAAGACGAAAAATCCGATCACATCGGTGATCGTTGTAACGAACACCGACGAGGCAACGGCGGGATCGACCTTCAGCCGGTTCAGCATCAGCGGGATCAGCACGCCGCCCGTTCCGGCGACGATCATGTTCACCACCATGGCGAGCCCGATAACCATCCCCAGGCTGATATTGAGGTAGCGAAGGGCGGTGACCACGCCGATCAGCACCGCAAAGATGCAGCCGTTGATGAACCCGCCGAGCACCTCGCGCGTGATGAGCCTGCGTACCCGCATCCGGTCGAGGTCGCGCGTGGCGAGCGCACGCACCGTCACGGTCATGGTTTGCGTGCCGGCATTGCCGCCCATCGAGGCGACGACGGGCATCAGCGCCGCCAGCGCGACCATCTGCTCGATCGTGGCGTTGAACAGGCTGATGACGAACGAGGCCAGGATCGCCGTGAACAGGTTCACCACAAGCCACGGCGCACGGCTGCGCACCGTCGCGAGCACGTTGTCCGACAGCTCTTCGTCGCCCACCCCACCCATGAGCTTGATGTCTTCCGTCGCCTCTTCGTGGATCACGTCGACGATGTCGTCGACCGTCAGCACACCAACGAGCCGCTTGTTCTCGTCGACCACACCGACCTCGACGAGGTCGTAGCGCTCGAAGTCGCGCGCTGCCTCCTCCTGGTCCTCGGTGGCGTCGACGGTGAGGACGTCGCTGTTCATCAGGTCCTCGATCCGCACCTTGCGCTGCGCCCGCAGGAACTTGTCGAGGGGGATCGTCCCCAGCAGCCGGTAGCCCGGATCGACCACGTAGAGCTGGAAGAACTCGTCGGGCAGGTCCCGGTCGGCGCGCAGGTAGTCGATCGTCTGCCCGACCGTCCAGAACGGCGGTATGGCGATGAACTCCGTCTGCATGCGCCGGCCGGCGGAGTCCTCGGGGAAATCGAGGCTTCGCTTCAGGCTCAGCCGCTCGAAGGCCGGCAGCTGGGCGAGGATTTCCTCGCGCTCGCCCGCGTCCATATCCTCGAGGATGTAGACGGCATCGTCGCTGTCGAGCGTGGCCACGCCGCGGGCCACATCCTCGGTCGGAAGCTCCTCGATCAGGTCGTTGCGGACGCTGTCGTCGACCTCCGTCAGTGCCAGGTAGTCGAACCGGTCGCCGAGCATCTGGACGAGGGCGACGCGCTCATCCTGGTCCAGCGCCTCGAGCACGTCGCCCGCGTCGGCGGCGTGCAGCGGCTCCATCATCTCGGCGACGTCCTCGACGTCCCGCTCGGCGAGGTGCGCCCGCAACCGTCCGAGCCAGTCGGCGTTGAGATTGAAATCCGGGTCCCGAAACGCGTTCGGATCCGGCCGGGCTTCCCCGAGTTCGGCGATGTCGGATTCGTCGGTCATGGAGACCCCGGGAGGCTGGCGCTTCGGGTTGGCCTAGGGTGTAGCCAATCGCCTCGGGATGCGCCAGACTCGTGGCACGGCTCGGCCGCTGTTTTTTGCTTCGCTCCGAGGGAGATGGCGATGGCGAGAGAATCCGAGATCGAGCGAATGCTGCGGCTGTGCGCGGAGCTCAGCCTGCCCGACGTCGCGCTGTCGACCAGCTACGGTGCGCCGTCGATCAAGGTGAAGGGCAAGAACTTCGCCTCCGTCCGCGGGCCGCAGGAGATGGTGCTCCACTGCCCCCTCGAGCAGAAGGAACTGCTCATGGAAATGGCGCCGGACATCTACTGGCAGACCGACCACTTCAAGGGCTGGCCGGGCCTCCTCGTCCGCCTCGAGATCATCGGCGACGAAGAACTCTCCCTGCGCCTCGAGGACGCCTGGCGCTTCCGTGCTCCAAAGCGGCTCGCCGACGCCTACACCATGTCCAGGAGCTACGCCGAACGGGCAGAGTAGCTCCCGGATTGGCTGCCTCAGCTTGGCCTCATGGCCGGGCATGCCCCGGCCATCCAGTCACGCGGCGTCTGCCGCGTGAGAGGGTGCTCGCACGTACGGCTAGGGCGTCAGGTCCTTCGGCGGCTCGATGCCGTTGATCAGCGATGCCGTCGTCACCGTGTTGGCGAGAAGGCATACGATGGTCATCGGCCCCACCCCGCCCGGCACCGGCGTGATCGCCCCCGCAACCTCGGCGGCAGCGGCATAGTCCACGTCACCGAGCAGCCGGGTCTTGCCCTCACCACGCTCAGGCGCGGGAATGCGGTTGATGCCCACGTCGATGACCGTAGCACCCGGCTTGATCCAGTCGCCCTTGATCATCTGCGGCCGGCCCACGGCTGCAACGACGATGTCGGCCCCGCGCACCACGGACGCCAGGTCCTTGGTCTTCGAGTGCGCCACCGTCACAGTGCAGTTTTCACGCAGCAGCAGCTGCGCCATGGGCTTTCCTACGAGGTTGGAGCGCCCGATGATCACCGCGTTCAGGCCCTCGAGCGAGCCCAGCGTATCGCGCAGCAGCATCAGGCAGCCGAGCGGCGTGCACGACACCGGACCCGGCAGGCCGATCTGCAGCTTGCCGACGCTGGCCGGAGTGAAGCAGTCGACGTCCTTGTCCGGCGAAATCGTCGCGATCACCTTGTTCGGGTCGATCTGCTTGGGCAGCGGCAACTGCACCAGGATGCCGTGAATGGCCGGATCGTCGTTGAGGTTCTTCACCAGCGCCAGCACCTCGGCCTCCGACGCATCCTCGGGAAGCTCGTACTTCTCCGAGTGCATGCCGACTTCGACAGTCTGCTTGGCTTTCTGGCTCACATAGATCTGGCTGCCCGGATCATGCCCCACGATCACCACGGCGAGCCCCGGCGTCACATCATGCTCACGCTTCAGGCGTTCGACATGACCGGCTATCCGGGCGCGCAACCCCTCTGCATAGGCCTTTCCGTCGATGATCTTGGCGGTCATTGGAACTCCTCGGGCTGGAGCCGCCGATATGGAACAAGTCGCCTTCCGGCGCAACCTCAGTAGGGCGCGCGGATAACGATCCCGTCCGCCTCGAGCGCCTGCCGCACCGCTCGCGCGATGGCCACCGCTTCCTCGGTATCGCCGTGGATGCATAGCGACGTGGCGCTGGTCGCGATCACGGTTCCGTCGATCGCCACCAGTTCCCCCGCCTGCGCCAGCCGCACCGCCCGCTCGGCAATCATGCCGGCATCGTGCAGCACCGCGCCCGGCTCCGATCGCGGCACCAGCAGGCCATTCGGCTGGTAGGCCCGATCGGCATAGGCCTCGCGCACCACTGGATAGCCCATCGCCTCGGCCACCTCGACCTGCGCGCTCCCATCGATCGCCAGCACCGACAGCCCGGGGACCAGTCCCGTCACTGAGGCAAAACACAGCGCCGCGACGGCGGGTTCCTCGGCGGCCATATTCGCCAGCGCGCCGTGCAACTTCAGGTAGCGCACCGGCACGCCCTCGTCCCCGGCAATCTCGACCAGATCGCGTACCTGCCCGCGCACCTGCTCATCGAGCTCCTCCGGCGGCAGCACCAGCCGCCGCCGCCCGAAATGCTCGCGATCAACGAACCCCGGATGCGCTCCGACGGCGACGCCGCGCCGGTGAGCCGCGCGCAGCGCGACCCGCATCGTCGTTTCATCTCCGGCATGACCGCCGCACGCGATCGAGGCCGACGACACGATGTCCAGCAGCGCCTCGTCGCCCGGCATGCCCTCGCCGAGGTCGGCATTGAGATCGAGCGTCTTCACCGCATCAGTTCCTGTGCATGGGCCACGGTTATCGGCTCGAAGCGCACCTCGCTGCCCGGCCGCAACTGCGCCAACCTGTCGAGGTCGGCCGTGACCACGGTCGCGATCCGAGGGTACCCGCCGGTTGGCTGGTGATCCCGCATCAGCACGATCGGCGTACCATCACCGAGAATCTGGACATCGCCCGGCACGACGGCATCGGACACCAGCGAGAGAATGCCCGCCCCGGCAAAGACATTAGCCCTATCAGTGAGCCGCACACCCATCCGGTCGATCTGATTGGAAATGACAAAACTCTCCTCGACGAAGCGCTGCCGAATGGCAGGATCGAACCCGTCGGCATGGATCCCCCAGGTGACCCGGATCGGCCCAGCTGCCACCTCGGCAGCATGCGGATGCGGCGCCCGCCCTGGCGCTAGCGCAGCGCCGAACCGCAGGACGTCTCCTTTGCCCAGGGCCCTCCCGTCGAAGCCGCCCAATCCGGCGATCGAGCTCGTGGCGCGGCTACCCATCACCACCGGAACATCGATCTCCCGGTCGAACCGGATGTAGCCATAGTTGCCCGCCCCGCCCGGCAGGATGTCGACCACGCTGCCTGGCCCCAGCACTACTCGCGTCGGCCACAACTGCGACACGCCATCGACCTTCAGCGTGAAATCCCCACCATCGAAGGCGCAGGAAACGCCCTCGTCCTCGACCAGAAAGCTCAACCCGGCCTGCGTGAACTCGATACCGGCACTGCTAGCCGCGCCCAGCCAGCCGCCTGCACGCCGGAACGATGTCCTGTCCATCGGGCCCGAGGCGCTGATCCCGTGGCGAAGCTGACCCGGTCGGCCGGCATCCTGTATCGTGGTGAGCGGGCCCGCGCGGACAATCCTGATGGTCACAGCGCCACTGCCTCGAACTGGATCCGATCCCCCGCCACCACCGTCGTCGGCGTATTCGCTCCGGGATCGAAATTACGAAAACCGGTCCGCCCGATGATGTGCCAGCCCGTCGGAATCGGCGTCGATGTCACCGCAGTCTGTCCGGCCGCGAACAGCACCGTCCCCGCGGGCACCTGCCGCCTCACCACCTGCCGCCGCGGCACCGCAAGCGCGTCCGGATGCATGCCGCAATAGATGAAGCCCGGCGCAAAGCCGGTCGCAAGCACGCGCAGCGGTCGCGCGTTATGGGCAGCGATGAACGCATCGCGGGTCAGTCCCGTGACCTCAGCCAGCTCGTCCAGGTCCTCGCCATCGAACACCACCTCTATCGACCGCTCGACGCCGTCCTCCACTTGCTCGCCGGCAGGCGCCATCAGCAGCCGTACCTCGCCGGCCAGCCGTTCGAAGCCGATGGCACGTGGGTCATAGCGAAGCAGCACGGAGATCAGGTTCGGCACCACCTCGACGACACCGCCTATCCCGGCACGTTCCACCCGCGAGGCGAGCGCCACAGCCGCAAGATTGGCCTCGTCCGTCAGCGTCTCTCCGAAACGGACCAGCAGCCCCTGATCGCCGATCGGCAGGATAACCGGTGTCAAATCAAGGGCTCCCGATACATGCCGCCTGACTAGCACGCCGCTTGCGGCCTGTCGCGACAGTCGATACAGCCGACCCCATGCCGATCCCCGGAACCAAAGTCACCGTCGAAGGCCACGCCATCGTCTCCGTCGACGGCATGATCGCCGCCGCCGATGGCAGCATGCCCGCCGCCCTGCACAGCGATGCCGATTGGCGTCTCTTCCAGGCAGCGCTGGATCGCGCCGCCATCGTGGTGCTGGGCCGCCTGGGCCACGCTCGCCACCCCAACCCGGGCCGCCGGCGACTGGTCCTCACCAGATCCGTCGCCGACCTGGCATCCGACCCGGGCGATCCGCTGGCCACCCTCTGGAACCCCGGGGGCATCGCCATCGCCGATCTGCTGGCTCGATTGGGCATCCTCGAGGGGACGGTCGCCGTCACCGGCGGAACGGGCACGTTCGACCTGTTCGTGCCCCACTACGATCGCTTCATTCTCTCCGAGGTCCGCTCACTGACCCTGCCCGACGGCATCCCCTGCTTCAGCAAGGGCCACCCCCGGCTCGTCCTGCCGGGCGCCGGTCTCGAGGCTCGCGACATGGAAGTCATTGATCGGGGTGTCGTGCAGACCCAATGGGTCAGGCCCTCGGCAACGGCCGCCTAGGCAGGCCAGTTCCGCTTCAAGGCTTCATCAGCCAGTCGATCAGGCCAATCTCCGCGTCCTCTGGCTGTGCAACGGCTGTGGCTCCGACGAGCAGCAGCGCATTCACCACCAGCAGCACGGCGAACATGCCTATCAAGCGCACGTACATCATGCAGAATCAGTAACATGCGCCGCCCCGGAAAATCTTTCTCAAGATGGCGCGTGTTCTATACTGTACAATCAGCGCATCACATTTGCCGCCATGCAGCGAATAGACGGCAGCCCGGACAGTCTGACGATAAGAAGATCAGACGCAGTCGATCCCTTCTGAGCAATCAGCCCGGCTCGTCTATCCGGAAGCCGACCTTCATCACGACCTGGTACTGCGCGACCTTGCCGCTCTCGATCGAGCCCCGGATCTGCTCGACCTCGAACCACTCGAGGTTCCTCGTCGTCCGGTGGGCGCGCGCGATGGCGCCCTCGATCGCATCAGTCACGGACTCGGTCGATGAGCCCACGAGGTCGATTCTCTTGTAGATATGGTTGGGCATGACAGTCCCCTTTCCTGCTCGAATGGGCGGCATGGCCCGCGTACCGCGAACCAGCCTACGGCACGCCCGTCGGCGGGAACTGTCAAGGATAATGGCGGGTAGGGAGGGATTCGAACCCCCGGAACGCTTGCACGTTCGCCGGTTTTCAAGACCGGAGCAATCAACCGCTCTGCCACCTACCCGACGGCTTCGCGTTTAGCGGTCTCGGGCCGCTACGGCAAGAGCAGCGTCGATCCGGTCGTCTTGCGATCCTCAAGTGCCCGCTGTGCCTCGGCCGCCTTCTCGAGCGGCCAGGTGTGGTCGATCGCAACGCTGATCTTGCCCAACTCGATGAGGTTGAACAGCGCATCGGCGGCGGTGCGAATGTCCTCCGCCGTGCGGAAATAGGCCCCGCTGGTCGGTCGCGTGACGTAGAGCGATCCCTTGTCGGCGAGAATGCCGAGGCGCGGCACCGATACCGGCCCCGAGGCGTTGCCGAAGCTCACCATCAGGCCGCGCGGACGCAGGCAATCGAGCGACGGCTCGAACGTTGCCGCGCCGACCCCGTCATAGACCACGTCGACGCCCTTGCCGCCGGTGAACTGCCTGACATGCTCGACGAAATTCTCCGTCCGGTAGTTGATGGCAAGGTCCGCGCCGTTCTTGCGCACGATCTCGCACTTCTCCTCCGATCCGGCCGTCCCGATCACCGTGGCGCCAAGCGCCTTGGCCCATTGCGTCAGAATCTGCCCGGTTCCGCCCGCCGCGGCATGCACGAGAATCGTCTCACCCGCCTTGAGCGCATACGTCCAGTGCAGCAGGTAGAAGGCCGTCGTACCCTTGAGCAGGGACGCGGCCGCCACCTCGTAGGTGATGTTGTCGGGGAGCCTCACGGCCTTGTCGGCGGCAAGCAGGCGTTCCTCGGCATAGGCGCCGACCGCCCCCGTGTACCCGACCCGGTCGCCCACGGCGAAGTCGGTGACGCCGGGGCCCACGGCAACCACGTCGCCCGCGCCTTCATTGCCCGGCACGAACGGCAGCGCGACCTTGTAGAGCCCCGAGCGCTGGTAGGTGTCGACGAAGTTGATGCCGATCGCCCGATGCCGCAGCCGGATCTGCCCCGGACCGGGGGCACCGACCTCGATATCCTCGAGCTTCAGCTTCTCCGGCCCACCATACTCATGAACGACAAAAGCGCGGGTCATGGTTCACTTCCTTGGTGCGGACTTGGGCTTCGAGCGGGCCCGCGAGGCGGGCGTCGACTTCGGCCTGGCCTTCGCCGGCGCCTCGCCGTCGGCAACTGCCGGAACCGCCGGAGCCGTCGCGGCGGCTACTGGCCTCCGGCGCTGCCTGCGCTCCTTGGCAATGACGTTGACGGCCTCGACGAGAACCGAGAACGCCATGGCCGAGTAGATGTAGCCCTTGGGGATGTGGAAGCCGAGGCCATCGGCGACCAGCGACGTGCCGATCAGCAGCAGGAAGGCCAGCGCCAGCATCTTGGTGGTCGGATGCTTGGCGACGAAATCTGCAACCGGGCCGGAGGCGACGAACATCACGGCGACAGCGACGATCACCGCCGCGACCATCACTTCCACATGGTCGGCCATGCCGACTGCGGTGACGATCGAATCGACGGAGAAGACGAGGTCGATCAGGATGATCTGGCTGATGATCGCGGCGAACGCCATCGTGGCCGTGCGCTTGAGGTTATCCTCCTCCTCATGCGGCGCCTCCATCTCGGCGTGCATCTCGTGCGTCGCCTTGTAGATCAGGAAGCCACCGCCCAGGATCAGGATCAGGTCTTTCCACGTCGGCGCGAACCCGGCGACATCGAAGGCCGGCTGCGTGAGCCCGATGATCCACGAGATGACCAGCAGCAGGGCGATGCGGAAGATCAGCGCCAGCGCCAGGCCCAGCTTGCGGGCCTTGTCAGCCTGCTCCTTGGGGAGCCGCGACACGAGCACCGAAATGAAGACGATGTTGTCGATGCCGAGCACGATCTCCATCGCCGTGAGAGTCAGGAAAGCGGCCCACACGTTGGGGTCGTAGAGAAGTTCAAGCATCGACGGCTCCGGAGGTCTTGCGTGGCGCCATACTTATGATGGGACGCACACAGTTGAAAGGGCACGTCTTTGCCCGCTCACAGCGATGTATTTTCTCGTTCTGCACATATGGCTTGGGACGATCCACTCTCCGGCCGGCTGGCCCCTCGCACCATCCGTTGCTATCCTGAACGCCGTTCGTGTCTGAAAGCTCCCGTCACATGGATTCCTTCGCTCCCATCCCCGCACTGGCTGGCGGGGTGCTCATCGGCCTCGCATCCGCCCTCCTCTGGCTCGGCAACGGCCGTATCGCCGGCATCTCCGGAATCTTCGGCCAGCTGTTGCCGCCGGCCCGTACGGTAATCTGGCGCCTCGTGTTCCTCGTCGCGCTCGTGCTTGGCACGTTCGCCGCATCCTGGCTGCTTCCCGGCCTCGGCGTTGGCGGCCCCGGTGGACAGCCGGCACAGCTGGCCGCGCCGCCGCCGGGCTGGAAGATTCCCGCCCCGCTCTGGATCGCTGTATCGGGCCTCCTGATCGGCTTCGGCACCAAGATCGGCAACGGCTGCACCTCCGGCCATGGTGTCTGCGGCATCGCGCGCCTGTCGAAGCGTTCCTTCGTTGCGGTCGGAGTGTTCTTCTCCGTCGCCATCCTTACCGTCGCCATCACCGGGATCGTCTGAAATGGCCGCGCAAATCCGCCTTCCCTACCTCGCCACGGCCGCGCTCAGCGGCCTGCTCTTCGGCGCCGGCCTCTACGTCTCGCAGATGGTCGATCCGCTGAAGGTCCTGCGCTTCCTCGATTTCGGGGCCATTCCGACCGGCGGATGGGACCCGAGCCTCGCCTTCGTCATCGTCCCCGCCATCGTCGTGATGTTCATTGCGGTACGCATCGGCCGCCGCCGGCAGGCTCCGCTGTTCGATACCCGGTTCAACGAACCTGAGTTCCACCACATCGACGCCCCGCTGGTCGGTGGCGCAGTCCTGTTCGGCATCGGCTGGGGCATGTCCGGCATCTGCCCCGGCCCCGCGATCTCGCTGATCGCCTTCTGGCCGCCCGACCTGCTGGTGTTCCTTGTCGCGCTGTTCGTGGGCTCCTACGCCGGCGCACTGATCATCCCCAGCGGCCGCGACAAGCGATTGGCGCTGGCCCGATGAGTGCACGCTACGATGCCATTGTCGTCGGCGGCGGGCTGGCCGGCGTCGCCGCCGCCGTCGCGGTGGCCAAGGCGGGCCTGAACACCCTGCACCTCGCGCCCAAGGGCCCGCCGGATCGCCGCACCTCGGCGCTGATGGGCCCGAGCGTCGACTATCTCCGCTCGGCCGGGCTGATCGACCGGCCCGCCGACATCGGCCATCCGCTGACGCAGATCCGCATCATCGATGCCACCGACCGGCTCATCCGCGCTCCCGAGACGCTGTTCGACAGCAGCGATGCGGGCCTCCCCGCATTCGGCTGGAACTTCCCCAACATCAAGCTGCTGGAAGCCTTCGAAACTGCCCGCAGCCGCCTCGCCAATCTCGAAACGCGTGAGGTCGCCCTCAGCGGCATCGAACGCACCACGGACAGCTGGCAACTGACGCTCGCGGACGGCGAGCTTGTCGAAGCCCCCCTCGTGGTCGGGTCCGACGGCAAGAAGTCGCTCGTCCGCGTCGCCACCGACTTCCGCGCCCGCGAGCACGGCTTCACCCAGGCCGCACTCGTTTGCGACCTCGAACTGGCCCGCCCGCTCGGTGGAGCATCGGTCGAGTTCCACTACGAACAGGGGCCGTTCACCCTCGTGCCAGCCGGTGGATCCCGGGCGAACCTCGTGTGGATCGATGATCGCGAAGTGCTGAAGGCGGCCCAGGCAGCCGGTCCCGAAGGACTGCGGACCACCTTCCTCGCCAAGTCTCAGCGCCTGTTCGGCGACATCCAGCTGCTGACGCCGGCCCACATGTTCCTGCTCTCGACCCTCACGGTCCAGCGCGCCGGCATGAACGGCATCGTCCTCGCCGGCGAGGCTGCCCATGCCTTCCCCCCGATCGGAGCACAGGGCCTCAACCTCGGCCTGCGCGACGTGGCCGACCTCGCCGCAGCGCTCGCGGCCGCCGATCGCAGCCAGCCCAGCTGGGCCATCGCCGTCAGCGAGGACTATTCGCGCCGCCGCGCCGACGACCTCGAGCGCACCGGTGGCATGGTGGATACGCTGTTCCGGTCCCTCCTCAGCGACTACCTGCCTGCCCAGGCGCTCCGTGCGGGTGGCCTCTGGGCCCTGCGCCTGCTGCCGCCCCTGCGCAAGCAGGCCTTCGGCCTCGGCATGGGCGAACGCTGAAAACAAAAAGGGCGCCGGTTGGCGCCCTTTCTTCATTCCGATTGTAGCCCGCTTACTGCGGAGCAGCTTCGGCAGGTGCAGCACCCTCGGTGCCCATCTGCTGACGCAGTTCTTCGGCGCGATCCTGCAGCTGCTTCTCGAGAGCGCTCGGCGTCGCGGCCTGCTTGTTGAACTCGTCGAACGTCATCGCGGCCTCGCCGTCATAGACGGACGTGAAGCCCGCGAGGCTGATGCTGATGACGAGATCCTTGTTCTGCCGGTTCTTCGCCGTCAGCTTGAGCGTGCCGCCCTTCTTGAGGCTGTTGACATAGGCCTCGTTGATCACGAGCTGCGTCGCGCAGCTCTGGGGATCGCACAGCATGAACGGAACGCGGATCGGCTTGCCGCCGTCGATCTGCCAGGTGAGGCCGAAGGGCAGGAGTACCCCGAGCGGCACCGCGGCAACGGCGAGCAGACGGCTTTCCTGGCCCGGATCGTCGCGCAGCAGGAACGAACCCAGGAACTGGCCGTTCGTTACGACGACCTGGCGCATGATACAGGCCTTCTTGCCCCCGTCGATCGGGTCACAGACCTTGAGCCAGTTCTTGGTCGGATCGGCGTTGGTCGGCGCTGCCGGAGCAGCTGCCTGGTCACCCGCCGCCGGGGCCGCCCCTTCAGCGGGAGCTGCCGGCTGAGCAGCGTCCTGCGCGTACGCCCCGAACGAGGGCATCATCAGCGCGGCGACCGCGAAACCAGCAACGACGAGCTTTTTGAGGGTCATTGATTTTCCTTGTGGTGTCCTACCATCGGTGACTCTCCCGGCCACCCTAATTCGTGCGCTGTTCAATGCACGAATTCGGGCAATAGCATGGCCGAGCAGACTTCCGGAAGCTCTTAACCGGCCAGTGTTGCCGCAACGCTCGATTCCGTCGCCAGTCGCGCCATCTTGGAGAGGATTGCCGCCGTACCCTTTAGCCGCGCTTCCGGTGTTGGCCAGTCCCTGCTGAACACAAGTTTCTGATCAGGCTTGATGCGCACCGACATGCCCGGATCGGACACGAGGCGCACCAGCCCGGCCGGATTCGGGAACTCGTTGTGCCGCAGGGTGATCACGGCACCCTTCGGCCCGGCATCGACCTTCTCCACATTGGCCGTACGGCAGAGCGACTTGACGAGGATCACCTTGAGCAGTGCCTCGACCTCCTCCGGCAACGGCCCGAACCGGTCGATCAGTTCCGCGCCCGCAGCATCGATCTCGCGCGCATCCGTCAGGTCGCCAAGACGCCGATAGAGCTGCATCCTCAGTTGCAGGTCGGGCACGTAGTGCTCCGGGATCATCACCGGCATGCCGAGCGAGATCGTCGGGCTCCACTCGTTGCGGTCCTCGTACTCGACATCGCCGTCGCGCAGCGCCGCCACCGCCTCCTCCAGCATCGCCTGGTAAAGCTCGAACCCGACCTCGCGGATGTGCCCCGACTGCTCCTCGCCCAGCAGGTTGCCGGCGCCGCGGATGTCGAGATCGTGGCTCGCGAGCTGGAAGCCCGCACCGAGCGTCTCCAGCGACTGCAACACCGTGAGGCGCCTCTCGGCCGTGTCGTTGAGCTTGCGGTCGGGCGGCACCGTGAACAGCGCATAGGCACGCTGCTTGGCCCGCCCGATACGCCCGCGGATCTGGTAGAGCTGCGCCAGCCCGAAATTGTCGGCCCGGTGCACCACCAGCGTGTTGGCATTGGGGATGTCGAGGCCGGACTCGACGATCGTCGTCGACACCAGCACGTCGAACTTGCCGTCGTAGAAGTTGTTCATGATGTCGTCGAGCTCGCCCGGCGGCATCTGGCCATTGGCCACCACGTAGCTGATCTCCGGCACATGCTGGCGCAGGAACTCGGCGATATCCGGCTGGTCCTTGATCTTGGGGACGACGTAGAACGCCTGCCCGCCCCGATACTTCTCGCGCAGCAGCGCCTCGCGCACGCTGAGCGTGTCGAAGGGCGAAATGAACGTACGCACCGCCAGCCGGTCCACCGGCGGCGTAGCCAGCAGCGACAGGTCGCGAACGCCCGTGAGCGCCAGCTGCAGCGTCCGCGGGATCGGCGTCGCCGTCAGTGTCAAGACGTGGACGTTGCCCTTGAGCTCCTTGAGGCGCTCCTTGTGCCCCACACCGAAATGCTGCTCCTCGTCGATAATGAGCAGCCCCAGGTCCTTGAACTGTATCGACTTCGAGAGCAGCGCGTGCGTACCCACGACGATATCGACAGTTCCCTTGGCGAGCTCCTCCTTGGTGCCCTTGAGCTCGCTGGCGTTGACCAGCCGCGAGGCCTGGCGGATGCGCAGCGGCAGCCCGGAGAAGCGCTCGGTGAAGGTCCTGAAGTGCTGCCGCGACAGCAGTGTCGTCGGTACGACCACCGCCACCTGCCGGCCCGACATCGCCACGGCGAACGCCGCGCGCAGCGCCACCTCGGTCTTGCCGAAGCCGACGTCACCGCAGACGAGCCGGTCCATGACGCGACCCGAAGCCAGGTCCTCGAACACGGCAGCAATCGCCGCAAGCTGGTCCTCAGTCTCGTCGTACGGGAAGCGAGCCGCAAATTCCTCGTAGAGCCCATGCGGCAGGTCGATCGGGTCGACCGTGAGCAGTTGCCGCTGCGCCGCGATCTTGATGAGCTGATCCGCCATCTCGCGGATGCGCTTCTTCAGCCGGCTCTTCTTGGCCTGCCATGCAACGCCACCGAGCTTGTCCAGCTCGGAGATCGAGTCCGAGCCATAGCGCGACAGCAGCTCGATGTTTTCGACCGGAAGGTAGAGCTTGGTGTTCCCGGCGTACTCGATCTCCACGCAGTCGTGCGGCGCGTTCTGGACCTCGATCGTCTTGAGGCCGAGGAACCGCCCGATTCCGTGGTCGACGTGAACGACGAGGTCACCGGCAGCGAGACCCGCCGCCTCCGTCAGTGCGTCCGAGGCGCGCTTGCGCTTCTGCGGCCGCAGCAGCCGCTCGCCAAGGATGTCCTGCTCCGACAGCACCAGCATGTCGTCCGTCTGGAAGCCGGTCTCGAGTCCCAGCACCACCAGCGCCGTGGTCTCGGCAGACGTCGTCTCGGCGTCGCGCCAGTTCTCGGCCATGCGCGGATGCGCGAGGCCATGGTCGGCCAGCACCTGCGCCATGCGGTCGCGCGAGCCCTCCGACCAGCAGGCGATGATGGTCTTTCGTCCCGCCTTCCGCTGCGTCTGGAACAGCTTCACTACGGACTCGAACAGGTTGACGTCCTGCGCCTGCCGCTCGGCCGCAAAGCTCGGCGCCACGCGCCCACCGGCGTCGTCGCCCTTCTTGCTGTCGGGGGCCGTGAACGGAGAAAGCTGGACCACGGCGTTGTCGGCTGCCAGCGCGTAGATCGGCCGGGTCATCTCATAGAGATACTCGGGCGGTACAGGCTTGTACGGCGCGGCGCCCTGCCCCGACTGCTTCTCGTTCCGCGCATCGTCGCGCGCCTGGTAGTAGTCCGCCACCTGCGCCTGCCGGTCGATGAACGCTTCCTTCGCCTGGTCGTCGAAAACCAGCGGCGCGCCATCGACATAGGCCGTGAGGTGGTCGAGTTCCTCGTAGAAGAACGGCAGCCAGTGCTCCACACCCGGATAGCGCTGGCCGGCGCTCACCGCCGCGTAAAGCGGATCGTCCACCGTGTTGCCGCCGAACATCGTGGTGTAGCGCGCGCGGAAGCGCTTGATCGCCTCGTCACTCAGCAGCACCTCGCTCATCGGCGCCAGCGCGACGTGCTTGATGTTGCCCGTCGTACGCTGGCTGTCCGGATCGAAAGTGCGGATCGTCTCGAGCTGCCGCCCGAAGAAGTCGAACCGCAGCGGCGTCTCGGCGCCTGCGGGGTACAGATCGACCAGCCCGCCGCGCACGGCATACTCACCCGCCTCGCGCACCGTCGGAACACGCAGGTAGCCATTTCCGGCCGCCCACCCGATCAGCTTTTCGCTGTCGACCACCTGCCCCGCCGCCGCGGCAAAGCTCATGCCCGCGACGACATCGCGAGGCGCGAGCTTCTGCACCAGCGCATTGACGGCAGTGAGGACAATCGCCCCCTTGGCCGCACCGCTCGCCAGCGTCGAGAGTGTGGTCATTCTCGCAGCGATGGTAACCCCGTTCGGAGACACGCGATCGTACGGCAGGCAGTCCCACGCCGGCAGCGTCAGGATCTGGTGCCCCGGCATCAGCTGCTCGAGAATTTCGGCCATGCGCTGCAGGCGCCGTCCATCGCGCGCGACAAACACGGCGCTCACCTGAGCATCCGGCGCTGCCCTCAACCTCTCCTCGACCAGCCGGGCGAACACCACCGGCTGCATCCCGTCGGGAACGTTGGAAATCGTGCGGTCGGCGCGTTGATCCGTCATTTGGCGATCCGGAAGCGAAGGAGGTCGGCGAGCAATGCGTGGTCGGCGTCTGCCGGCGCGGGCTCCTGCCCGGTCAGCCACTTGAGGAGGTCGGTGTCCAGTTCCTCGAGAATTGCCTCGAAGCGGTCCAGTTCCGAGCCGTCCATTTCAACCAGCCGGGCGTCGGCATACGGGCCCAGCAGCAGGTCCATTTCCTTGGTCCCGCGATGCCAGGCGCGATAGCGCATCCGGCGGAGCCGCATAGCAGAATCTTCACCGGCGTCTTTTTGGAGGGCCATGAGCGGGTCGTCTCGGGAGATGGGAGAGGCTGTTTACCCCTTTGTCGCCGGGGTGTCCACGAAGCTGCAGTGGATTGTCCGCGCAGGCATTCCACAATCAGCTCGGGCTTGACCGTTTCCCTTTGCCCGGCACATTGGCGGCATGGCGCGTCCCCCGATCCTCGATCCGCTGTTCCGCTCGCTGCACTCGATCAAGGGTGTGGGCCCGCAGCTATCGGCCCTGCTCACCCGCTTCTTCGGCGCACCCGAAGGGCAGGAAGCGATCGCGCTCGACCTCCTGATGCACATGCCGACCGGCGTCGTCGACCGCCGCCGCATGGAGGGCATCGCCAATGCCGTACACAACAACATCGCGACGCTGATGCTCCACATCGACCGGCATCAGCCGCCGCCGCGCGGCCGCCCGAACGTGCCGCATCGCGTCTTCGCCCACGACGAGACCGGCGAAATCCAGCTCGTCTACTTCCGCGCCCAGGGCGGCTGGGTCGAAAAGCTCCTGCCCGTCGGGGAAACCCGCTACGTCTCGGGCACCATCGGCTTCTTCCAGGGCGAAAAGCAGATCACCCATCCCGACTACGTCGTCGAAGTCGACAAATTCGAGGACATGCCCCTGGTCGAGCCGGTCTACCCGCTCACTCACGGCCTCAGCTCACGCGCCCTCATCAAGCTCACCCGGCAGGTGCTCGACACCCTGCCTGACCTGCCCGAGTGGATGCCCGCCGAGCGCATCGTCGAGTTCGGCTGGCCGACCTTCCGCGCCGCCATGTCCGGCTCGCACGCCCCCGAAACGCCTGACGACGCGCAGCTTTGGTCGCCGAACCGGATGCGCCTCGCCTACGATGAATACCTGGCCGGCCAGTTGGCCCTGCTCATCGTCCGCTCGCAACTGGTGGCGCCGCGCGGCATCGCCCGCACCTTCACCGGCGAGATCACCTCGGCCGTAGCCGCCACCCTGCCCTACACCCTCACTGAAGGCCAGCGCCTCGCCGTCGAGGACATCCGGCACGACCTCGCGGCCTCCGAGCGCATGTCCCGCCTCGTCCAGGGCGACGTCGGCGCCGGCAAGACCGTGGTCGCCCTGATGGCCATGGCGGCGGTAGCCGAGAGCGGCGCCCAGTCCGCCATGATGGCGCCGACCGAGCTTCTCGCCGCGCAGCATTACCGCTCACTCGCCCCGATCTGCGTGAAGGCGGGCCTCGCCATCGAGCTGCTTACCGGCAAGATGCCCGCCGGCGACCGCCGCGCCGCCCTGGAACGCCTGCGCACCGGCGAAAGCCACATCGCCGTCGGCACGCATGCCCTGTTCCAGTCCGGCGTGGAGTTCCACAACCTCGGGCTCACCGTCGTCGACGAGCAGCACCGCTTCGGCGTCCACCAGCGCCTCGCCCTCAGCGAGAAGGGCTCGCACGCCGACCTGCTCGTCATGACCGCCACCCCGATCCCGCGCACGCTGGTGCTCACGCACTTCGGCGACATGGCCGTCAGCATCCTGCGCGAAAAACCGCGCGGCCGGCAGCCGATCGACACCGCCGTCCTCTCGATCGCGGAGTACGACCGCGTCGTCCAGCGGCTGAAGTCGCGCATCGACGAGGGCGCGCAGGCCTTCTGGGTCTGCCCTCTCGTCGAGGAGAGCGAGACGCTCGAGGTCGTTGCGGCCGAAGACCGCTTTGCCGAGCTGAAGAAGGTCTTCGGCGACCAGGTGGTCCTCATCCACGGGCGCATGAGCGCCGCCGCCAAGCAGGAGGCGATGGACCGCTTCCAGCGCAACGAGGCCAAGATCCTCGTCGCCACCACCGTCATCGAAGTCGGCGTCGACGTCCCCAACGCCACCATCATGATCATCGAGCACGCCGAGCGCTTCGGCCTCGCCCAGCTCCACCAGCTGCGCGGCCGTGTCGGTCGCGGCACCCAGCGCTCCGCCTGCCTGCTCCTCTACAAGGAACCGCTCAGCGAGACAGCCCAGGCCCGCCTCGACACCATCAAGCGCACCGAGGATGGGTTCGAGATCGCCGAGAAGGACCTCGAGCTGCGCGGCCAGGGCGACGTCCTCGGCACCCGCCAGTCCGGCATGCCCGGCTACCACCTCGCTGTCCCCGACGTGCACCGCCACCTGCTCGAATGGGCCCACGACGACGCCAAGGCATTTCTCACCCGTAACCCCGGACTGACCGGTGCAGATGGCGATGCGCTCCGCATCCTGCTCTACCTGTTCCGCAAGGACCTTGCGATTCCCCTCCTCCGAGCGGGGTGAGGCAGGATCAGAAGCCGGCGGGCAGTAGTGGTCCGGTGGGTTATCTCAGGCTCTGCCTCCCTCCCCCTTGAGGGGAGGGATTGAGGGAGGGTGAGGCGCTGCGATCACCGACAGCCCCCAGCCCCGACGCCCCTCAGTCGACCGCGTACTTTCTCAGCACGTCGATCTCCACGTACTTCAGCACCGACTGGTGCGTGGACTTCAGCACCACCTGCGGCGCCATGCCGGCCTCCAGCGCCTCGACCCAGCGCAGCGCCACGAGGCACCAGCGGTCGCCACTCTTGAGACCCGGAAAAGCGTATTCCGGCATCGGCGTCGACAGATCGTTCCCGCGCGACTTCGAGAAGGCGAGGAACGCGTCGGTCATTACCGCGCAGACCGTGTGGCGCCCCTCGTCCATCGGCCCCGTGACGCAATGGCCGTTGCGAAAGAACCCGGTCAGCGGGTTCATCGAGCAGAGCTCCAGCGGCCCGCCCAGGACGTTCCGCTCGGGCCCCTGCTCGAAGAACGGCTTATTCAACCGTCACGCTCTTGGCGAGATTGCGCGGCTGGTCCACGTCCGTGCCCATGAAGGTCGCAGTGTGATAGGCCAGCAACTGCACCGGGATTGTCGCAAGGATTGGCGCGACGAAGCTCGAGACCTTGGGCAGCACGAGGATATCGTCCACGCCGTGCCCGACCTTGGCAGCCCCCTCTTCGTCCGTGATCAGGATGATCTTGCCGCCACGCGCCGCGACCTCCTGCATGTTCGAGAGCGTCTTCTCCATCAGTTCGTCCGAAGGCGCGACGACGATTACCGGCATCAGCTCGTCGACCAGCGCGATCGGCCCATGCTTCAGTTCGCCTGCAGCATAGGCCTCGGCATGGATATAGCTGATCTCCTTGAGCTTCAGCGCACCTTCGAGCGCAATCGGGAACATCTGCCCGCGGCCGAGATAGAGCACGTCCTTGGCCTTCGACAGGCGCTTGGCGATATCCTCGACCTGCCCCTCGAGCGCCAGCGCCGCCGAGATCGCCGCCGGCAGCGAGGTGAGGCTGCGCACCAGCTCCGCCTCCCGAGCCCTGTCGATCTTGCCGCGCGCGACGCCAGCCGCGATCGCGAGGCTCGCGAGGGCCGTCAGTTGCGCCGTGAACGCCTTGGTGGAGGCGACGCCGATCTCGGGCCCGCACAGCGTCGGGAACACGACCTGGCTCTCGCGCGCCATGGTCGACTCGGGCGAGTTCAGCAGCGAGGCGATGTGCTGGCCTTCCCGCGCGCAGTAGCGCAGCGCCGCCAGCGTATCCGCCGTCTCGCCCGACTGGGAGATGAAGAGGCTCAATCCGCCTTCTTCCAGCGGTGGCTCGCGATAGCGGAACTCGGACGCCACATCGACATCCACTGGGAGTCGCGCATAGCGCTCGAACCAGTACTTCGCAACGATACCGGCATAGGACGCCGTCCCGCAGGCCGAGATGGTCAGCCGCGTGAGACCGGCGAAGTCGAACGGCAGGCTCTCGCGCAGCGCCACCCTCTCGGCGCCCATGTCCACATAGTGGCTGAGCGTGTGCGAGACGGTCTCGGGCTGCTCGTAGATCTCCTTGGCCATGAAGTGCCGGTGGTTGCCCTTGTCGACCAGCAGCGCCGAGGCCGCGGAGACCAGCATCTCCCGCTGTACGATCGCATCGGACCCATCGCGGATGGTGACACCGCCCTTGGTCAGCACGGCCCAGTCGCCATCGAGCAGGTAGCTCAGCCGCGACGTGAACGGGGCCAGCGCCATTGCGTCCGACCCCAGGTACATCTCGGTCGTGCCGAAGCCGATGGCTAGTGGCGCGCCACTCCGTGCCGCGATCAGCAGCGCTTCCTCGCCCTTGAACATGAAGGCGAGAGCGAAGGCGCCGCGCAGCTGCTTCAGCGTTCGCGCCACCGCCATCTCGGGGTCGAGGCCGCGGTCGAGCTCGCGCGTCACCCACAGCGCCACCGATTCCGTATCGGTCTGTGTCCGGGGCAGGTAACCGTCCCCGGCAAGGTCCGCGAGCAGTTCGCGAAAGTTCTCGATGATGCCGTTGTGGACCACGGCGACCTTCTCGGTCGCATGCGGATGGGCATTGCCCTCGGTCGGCGCACCATGAGTGGCCCAGCGCGTATGGCCGATGCCGATATTGCCCGCCAGCGGCTCGAAGTTCAGCCTCGCCTGCAGGTTCCCGAGCTTGCCTTCGGCCCGCCGCCGGCTGATCTGGCCGGCTTCGAGCGTCGCCACGCCCGCACTGTCGTAGCCGCGATACTCCAGCCGCTTGAGCGCATCCACCAGCCGCGGCGCGACCGGTTCGACCCCGATAATCCCGACAATGCCGCACATGTGAGGCTCTCTCCTACTTGCCCGACCTTGCTCGCTTGATCGCTTCGGCGCGCGCCTTGAGCTTGGGCGCGTACCCCGCCTTGTTTTCCTGCCGCGCCCGGCCCAGGGCCAGCGCATCCGGTTCCACGTCCTTGGTGATGACGCTTCCCGAGGCAATGTAGGCGCCGTCCCCGATGGTCACCGGAGCGACCAGCGACGAGTTCGAGCCGATGAAGGCATTCGCCCCGATCGTCGTCTTGGACTTGTTCACGCCGTCATAGTTGCAGGTGATGGTCCCCGCGCCGATGTTGGTCTTGGCGCCGATCTCGGCGTCGCCGAGATAGCTCAGGTGACCGGCCTTCACGCCGTCATGGATGACCGCGTTCTTTACCTCGACGAAGTTGCCGATATGCACGGCGTCGCCAAGCTCGGCGCCCCCACGCATGCGAGCGAACGGACCAATGGTCGAACCCGACCCGATCGTCGCCCCTTCGATATCGCAGAAGGCGCGGATCTCGACACCATCGGCAATTTTCACGCCCGGCCCGAAGACCACGTTGGGGAAGATCGTCACGTCGCGGCCGATCTCGGTGTCGTAGCTGAAATAGACCGTCGATGGATCCTTCAGCGTAACCCCCGCCTTCATGAAATCGTCGCGCCGCAGCTCCTGGAACTGCGCCTCGGCGCGAGCGAGCTGAGCGCGGTCGTTGACGCCCATCACGTCCACTTCCGGCGCTACGGCATAGCTGACCTTGTAGCCAGCCGCATTGGCAAGCTCGACCAGGTCGGTGAGGTAGTACTCCCCAGCCGCGTTGTTCGCGTCGAGCTTGTCGATCAGGGAGCGGAACACTTCCGCGCGGAACGTCAGGATGCAGGCGTTGCAGAGCCCGATCTCGCGCTCGGCGGGCGTGGCGTCCTTGTGCTCACGGATAGCGAGCAGCCGGTCACCGTCTGTGATCAGCCGGCCATAAGTGAGTGTATCGCGAGGCTCGAAGCCCAGGATCGCCGCGTCCCAGCCGTCATCCAGTCGATCGAGGACACCCTGAAAGTTCTCCGGGCGGAGCAGCGGGTGGTCCCCGTAAACCACCGCGATGTAGCCATCAAAGTCGTCGAAGGCCTCGCGGGCCATCGAGGCCGCGTGGCCCGTGCCCTTGCGTTCCAGCTGTTCGAAGAATTTGACCGCAGGGGCCGCCGCGCTGATGGCTGTGCGGACCGCGTCGTGTCCCGGACCGGTGACGAGCGCGACGCGCGTCGACCCCGCACCGATCGCGGCGTTCACGACATGGCCGACGATCGGCAGCCCACCCACCTGGTGCAGGACCTTCGGGATATCCGAGCGCATGCGCGTGCCTTCGCCCGCAGCCAGGATGATCGACAGCAGTTCAGTCATGGAGGGCCCTCTGGAGGGTCATCGTTTCCCTCGTGTTTATGGCAGCAAGTTGTTGGGAATCCGATAACTCGCCGAGTGAGTGGTAAACTGTAGATCGGGCCTGATTCGTAAGGCCTTAGGGGGCTTGGACTTGGCTAGGGCAGCAGAGCAGTTTCGACCCGCGGACGTCACCGCATGGGGGATCGTCGCGCTGGTCGTGTGGGCAGTCGCGATTCTGGGCGCCAACCTCTCCGGCATCATCCCGCCGAGCGTCTATGGCGCCCTGCATGCCTCGCGCCTCGAGGGCTCGACCCTCAACCAGCTCCGCTCGCAGGTCGCCACCCTCGAAGCCGACGCCACTCGGCTCAAGCAGGAGAACCTGCAGCTCGCCCAGCGCTTCACCATGAACGAGGAAGCGGCGGGCGCCGTGACCAAGCGCGTCGGCGCACTCGAGGTGAGCCTGCCGCGGCTGATCGAACAGGCGCAGGCGCGCCGCCCCGCCGCCGTCGTCGATACGATGTCGACTGGCTCCATCGGCGCCGGCAAGACCCTGACCTTCGAGACCGACGGGGGCACCGTTGCTGTCCAGCAGCGCCCGATCGACCCGGCAACGGGCGAGGTGAAGCTCGCCGTCATGCCGCTCGCAGCCACCATGCCGGCAGCTATCCCGACCGCCACCCCTGCACCCGGCATCGCCCTGGGTGTGCCGGTCACCGCCGATGCCGCCGAGGCGCAGTGGCAGGAGATGCTGTCCGAGGTCGGCACCATGCTCGTCGGGCTCTCGCCCGTGCTCGGCCAGAGCCCGGACAGCAGCGCCAAGCTGCTCATCGCCGGTCCGCTCGTGGATCGGGCCACCGCCATCGAGCTCTGCTCGCGTCTGGGCAAGGCTGGCGTTTCCTGCGAGCCCACCGAATACCGGGGCGACCCGCTGCCGCTGCTAAACTAGCCGATTGCAATTGACAGGCGGGAGCGAATGCCTATGTTCCGCGCCGATCCGCAGGCTGTGGATCGACTGAGATCGAACCGCACGGTTCCCGATCCCGCCTAGGCGCCCGTAGCTCAGTGGTAGAGCATCCGACTTTTAATCGGATGGTCGATGGTTCGAATCCATCCGGGCGTACCACTCCCCCAAAACCCCCTATGGTTCGCTCAAAAAGCTGCGACCGGAGCCTATGCGACTCCGGCCGTTTCGCTCGATGGACTAGTCCGCTGGTGCCGGGTGGCACGTATCAGCAGTTGACGTACCGGTTGCTGAACCCCGGCGGGCGCATCAGGCCCCAGCTGCCGCCCACGAGCGGCTGGTAGTTCGTGTAGGCTGGGTCCTGCACCACGCAACGGTTCACATACCGATTGCCGTAGTTCATGTACCGGTTCCCATACCGGGGCCCGTAGTTCACATAGCTATTGCCGTAGCCTGGCCCCAGATAGCGGTTGTTGTATCTGTTCGAGTACCCCGGAGGCCGCATCAGGCCCCAGCTGGGGCCGACGAGCGGCGCATAGTTCGTGTAGTCGGTGGTATCGACCACACCCCGGTTGGAATACCGGTTGACGTAGCGCGGGGCAAAGTAGCGGTTGACAAACCTGTTGGGGTAACCGGGCTGCGCCACCACGCCGGTATCCACGATCGGAGCCCGGCTTCCGTACATTTGGGCGTTCGCGGGTCCCGCAAACATCGCCATCACGCTGGCGAGGGCGACCGCCGAGGCGGCAAGGGCGAGCTTGTGCATCGTCCTTCTCCCTACTGCATGTTGCATGAGGCGACCGTCATGTAGCGCCGTCCCGGGTTGCCGAAGGGTGACGACTATGAATCGACTGCTAGTCGAATTAGCCGCTCTTTGCGCCGATCGCGGCCACGGCATCCATGGTTTCCAAAGGCTTCGCCGTGGAACCGCTCGCCCTCGAGTGGATTGATCTCATCACGTGTCGATGAGCAATCCCATGACTGGCGGTCCCTTCCACGCATTCGCCACCGCAGTCTCGAAAGGAGCGGGCACTCCCTACTCCTTTACGATCGCCTGTGGCGTCACAAGCGCGCCGACAGGGAGGTTCGTCGGTGCCGAGGAACTGACTGGACAAGAGCTTCATCAGCTTCGCAAGGTGATCACCGAGCGCATGCAACGCGACGAGCAGGCGCTGGCAGAATCGACCAGCGGATGAAGCAAGCCACGCGCCGGGAGGACACTGTATGAACACTGCAAACCTGCAGCTCGAGGGGCTCTACCTCGCCATCGCTGCCATGCACGAGATGCTGATCAGCAAGGGGACGGTGTCTCGACAGGAGGTGGACGCCGCCATGCGGGCGGCAGAGAGGACGGCCATGAACGACGACCGGTCAGGCGACCTTCGTCCGGCCGAGCGCGACGCTCTGGCTTTCCCGGCCCGTCTCCTGAGGTTGGCGAATGCGACGGTCTCCGAGAACGGCGCACAATCGTTCAGCGCTCTGGCCCGCGGTGTCGGCAGCAGCAAGCTGCCCTACCACGACCAGCGCTGACGATCGAGCGACGGCCCGGACCAGATCAGCTTGTGGCCGCCGCCGTCTTCCGCCGCGTAGATGCGTGAGCGGCGCGCTTCGTCGCCATAGGTGACGGCAATTCGCTTGGCCTCGCCCTGCGCTTCTTCGCGGTTCTCGAACGGGCCGTAGGCTTTGCCTTCGCAGTCGATCCACCAGGAGCCCAGGCTCTCGATGACGACAAACCAGCAGGTCTTCATCAGTGCTCCCCGGCCGCTGGTCGGCGGCCACGTTGGGTTGCAGTCAGGTACGGCCGGCAGCCATGCGCCGGGCAACGTTGAGCGGCGCGAACAGCCGGGCGATACGCGCCGTGCTGATCCCGTCGTCGAGCTCGCCGAAAGCGGCGATCAGGGCGTGATCCGGACCGGCCTCGCGTCTGAGGTCGTCGGCCGGCACTTCGGTCTGCACCTGATGCCACACGCGTGCCTCGTCGAACGCGAACGCCGCGGTGATCACGAGGTGCTTGTCACCCTTGTCGGGCCCGAAACGAACGAGCAGGTGACTGCACCTGTCTTCGTTGCGGGAAATGAAGAGCGCCTTTTCGCGCTCCAGCGCCACAACAGTCTCCCCGACGAGAATCTGTTTGCGCCTTCTAGATTTTGCAGTCACCGGAATAGGCCCCCCGATTGCTGCTGGACTCGCACTTAAAGGCTAGGAAGCCAGTGTGGCCCGCGAACGACGAGATTTGGGCGGAGCGGCGAGGCAGAAACCCGTATCGATTGCGGCAAACCCCGTACCGCCTCCACGTTTGACGCTTTGAGGTACCAGGACGACGCCATGGCTCTGGGAACATTGCGCTTATTCCGCTCGCCCGCCTTGCCCAACGCGCCGGCAGACGAGGCTTCGCCCCGTCCGGGCGGCCACCAATTGTGGCAATCTCACCCCAGTAGCGCCACATTTACGGCGCCGCTGGTATGACCAATTCGGGCCTGCGCCCGAATCACAGGGTAGATCAAGGACATGGCCAGCAAGCCGCTGCGTGTTATCGTCTTAGGAGCCACCTCGGGCATTGCCCAGGCCACGGCACGCCTCTACGCGGCTGAAGGCGCGGACCTGCTGCTGGTCGCCCGCGACGCCGCCGCCTTGGGTCGGCTGCAGTCCGAGATGCTCGCGCTCGAGGCCCACCGCTGCGAGCTGCACACGATCGACCTCACCACCGCTTCGCCAGCAATTGAGCTGCCCCGGCTTGCCGAACAGCTCGGCGGCGCGGACCACATCCACATCGCCTACGCCATCATGCCGCCGCAGCCCGTGGCCGCCGCTGACCTCGCGATCGCCCGCGCGATGATGGAGACCAACTACACCTCCACCGCCCTGTGGGCCCTCGCCGCGGCCAACCTGCTCGAGGCCCAGGGGCACGGCTCCCTCGTCGTCCTCGGCTCGGTCGCCGGCGATCGCGGCCGCCGCAAGAACTTCATCTACGCCTCGACCAAGGCCGGCATCGAGACCCTGGTCGAAGGCATCGCTCATCGCTTTGCCGGTAAGGAACCGCGCGCGGTCGTGGTGAAACCCGGCCCAACGGCCACGGCCATGACGGCGAACGGCCCTGAGGGCCGGAAACTGGCCTCGGCCGAGCACGTCGCACGCATCGTCCGGTCGGCAGCGGATCGCGGCGGGCCGGTCCAGTACGCCCCCCGCCGCTGGTGGTTGATCATGCAGGTCGTGCGGAACCTGCCCTGGTGGCTGTTCCGCCGCATCGACATCTAGCGGCGAGGCAGGGGCCCCCGTCCGGCCCCTGCCCCATTCCACGGGGTCAGTACGGAGTCCACTCGTCGTCGTCGCCCCAGTCCTCGTCGTCATAGACGGGGTAGAGCTTCTTGATCCTGTCGACGACGCCCGAGCAGCGATGGATGCGCATCGAGTAGTACCAGTCGTCGTAGCCGGCCTGCACGCGCACGCGGTTCTTGCTCAGGTGGTTCACGATCTCGACGTCGAAGAAGCCGTAGGCCTTGAGGCCCTTGCGGATCTGCTTGTCGGTCAGGCACCAGTTGAAGAAGTCGTTCGGCGCGTAGTCCTTCTGCTTCTTGAACTGCTGCAGTTCCTTCGGGCTGCCCTGCGGCTTCACGTCGAGCGAGAAGCCATTGAGATTGGGGGCGGCCTCCGCCGGGACCACGCTCAAGGCGGTGCCGGCCAGGGCGATGGCGACGACCGCTGCGCGGCTTGTCTGCCGGATGAGTGTGAGGACGGTCATTTCAGTCGTTCCTGTGGTTGGTCAATGCTGCATCTGCAGCGTTGGGGCCACCCTGGCGCGCTGAAATTGAATGGGTTTGGAACCGGCCGCTCAGAAACCGTTCAGCCCGGCGCCGCACTTATGCCGCGGTCACCACAATGGCGCCACGACGCGTCGCGACGATCGTGTGCTCGTACTGAACGCAAGGGGCCGCCGGGCTCGCCACCAGCGTCCATTCGTCGTCCTCGTCGCGCTGCTCGGCCATCCTACCGCCGAGCGACAGGAACGGCTCGACTGTGAACACCAGCCCCTCGGTGATCACCCGCCGCTCTGACCGGTCCGGCCACGTAGCGATCTCGCCCGGCTCGTCGTGGAGGCTGTCCCCCACCCCGTGGCTCGCGAGGTTCTCGATCAGCGTGTAGCGGTTCTTCTTGGCGAAGGCACCGATGGCGTTTCCGATGCCGGCGAACGGCGCACCGGTCTTGACCACCCGGATCCCCTCCCACATGGCTCGCTTCCCGTCACGGCAGAGCGTCACCAGCCGCGGATCGGCCTCCGGCACGACGAAGGACGCGCCGGTGTCGGCAAAGACCCCGTTCAACTCGGCCGAGACGTCGATATTGACGAGGTCGCCCGCCTTGATCACGCGGCTGCCGGGAATGCCGTGCGCGATCTCCTCGTTCACCGAAATGCAGGTTGCACCGGGAAAGTCGTAGGTGATCACAGGCGCGGACCGCGCCCCGTTCTCGTCGAGGATGCGGCGCCCGATATCGTCAAGCTCGAGCGTCGTGATCCCCGGCCGCAGCGCCGCCGCCATGGCGTCGCGCGCCACCGCGCAGATGCGGCCGATGGCCTTCAGTTTCTCGAGTTCGGCTTCTGTGGTGATGGTCATGCCCGCTTCTGCGCCGCCATCGCCTCGAGGTCAACGGTCCGTTGCCGCTGGAATGGCCCGCACCTCGGCCAGCCGCTCCTTCGAGTAGTCATCGTCCCAGCACACGGCGGCCTCCCAGGCAGAGGATGCCTGCGCGGCAATATCGTAGGCCTCGCCGACCAGATCGGCGCCGTTGTGAGGCAGCACCAGGTCGAGGTCCGGCACGTCGACATGCGCCTCGTCCCAGTCGATCAGGGCAACCCGCCCCGCGGTAATGCGGACATTGCCCGGGTTGTTGGGGTTGCCGTGGACGACGCATCTCTCGCGCCCGACCAGCCGCGCCCACGCCGCCCGGCATCGGGCCACGGCCTCAGGCGGCATCGCGGCGAGGTCGATCCTCGTCCCGGTCTCGGCATCGAGCAGATCGGTCGACGATCTCCAGCCAGGCCGCTGCGGCCAGCCCCGCGTCAGCCGATGCAGTTCGCGAAGCGTCTCCGCCACCCGACGCCAGTCGGCCTTCGTCCTTGGCGGTCCGCCCTCCATGTACGTGATCACCATCAGGCCGTCCGCAAACAGCCGGCCATCCGTCGTCGGGATCGGCACCGGCACGGTCAGCCCCTCCCGGTCGAGATGCTGGAGCAGCTCAGCCTCCCACGCGAGGTCAGCGTCACTCCTCTTGCCGAGCCGCCCAACCGCCAGCTTCCCGCCGACGCGCACACTCCACACATCGTTGGAACTCCCGCCGGCGAGCGGTTCGATGCGAACCGCGTCCGCCCCCCACAGCCCTAGCGCTTCCCATCCCACTGGCACACCCTCGCCTGACCCACTGGTGCTTGAGTAAGCCAAGCGCAAGCCCGGAACAACGCGGATCAGCCCGACGGCATTGGCGAGGGTCGACCGCACCCCGTGGATGGGCCCTCAGCGGAATGGCCAACTTGACACTTTCGCCCCCCACTCGATGTATGCCCGCGTCTTGAGGAGGACTACGATGCGGCTTGGAATGAGCGGGTGCTTCTTGCCCGCGAACATGAATGATATCGACGGCCCCATGTGCCAGCGTGTGCGTGATGCGGGGTTCAGCGGCATCTTCACGCGCTTTCGCGACAACGATCCACTGACCACCCCGCGCGAGGATGCACAGCGGCTGAAATCGCTGCTCGCCGACCAGGGCGTGCTGCTGTTCCAGACGACCGGCTACTGGCAGAACCTAGTGACCTCCGATGAGACGGCGCGAACCCAGTCGGTGCGCGTGCTCCAGGCCGCGCTGCGGCTGGCCGGCTGGATGGGCGCCCGTGGCATCGACACCGGCCCCGGCTCGATGAATCCGGCCGGCCCCTGGTTCCCGCATCCCGACAACTGGACGGCTGCTGCCGAGACCCAGCTCATCCGCTCCCTCAGGGAGTGCGCCAAGGCGGCCGAAGATGCGGGTGTGTTCCTGAGCCTGGAAGCCCACCAGCTGGTGACCCCGCGGACGCCCGAGATCGCAGCCCGCATCCTCGATGCGGTCAATTCCCCCTGGGTCCGCTGCGACTACGATTCCGCCAACTGGATCACCCTGGAGACCGTCTTCGACACCACGTCCGCGCTGAACGCGCATTTCGATCTGCTGGGCAAGCACATCTGCAGCGCCCATGCCAAGGACATCTGGATCGAAAACCGCCTTGCCCTGCACCTCCAGGACGGCTGCCCCGGCAAGGGGCTGATGGACTTCAAGACGCTCTTCGCCCGCCTCGAGGCGCTCGATCCGGACTATCCGATGATCGCCGAAGGCAACTCCAGCGAGGAACTTCCCGCGGTGGGCGAGTTGTTCCACCGGACGGCGGCGGAGCTGGGGATACGCATCCTCGACGCCGGCGAGCGCCCGGAGGGCACGCGATGAAGGTGCTTCTCGTCGGTGGCGCCGGCCATGTCGGCCAGCTGATCACGCCCTATCTCAAGCAGAGGCACACCCTGAGGGTACTCGACCTGTCGGCGCCCGCCGACGCTGATGTCGAGTTCATCGCGGGTTCGGTGCTCGATCCCGAAGCGATCCGGCGGGCGCTCGATGGCGTCGATGCCTTCGTCTGGCTGGCCATGCGCAGCGGCCAGGGCGGCATGGTCACAGACCAGGATGTCGAGAGCATCCTCAACAACTATGAGCTCAACACCAAGGCGCTGCACCTGTTCCTGTTTCTCGCCCAGGAAGCAGGCGTGAAGCGCGGTGTCTACACCAGCTCGATGAGCGTCCACTACCGGGCTCGCCCCAGCTATCCGGGCGAGGACGAGGTGCCCCTCGATTCCCCCTCGGTCTACGGCCTGACCAAGGGGCTCGGCGAGGAGATCTGCGCCTATTTTGCCCGCTGGTTCGACATGGACATCATCGGGCTGCGGATCAGCGGCCCCAGACGCCGTGCCGACTATCTCGAGCAGCGGCGCGATCCGAAACGTGCGGGAGACGGCAGCTTTGTCTTCCCGCTCGACGAGGAAGACATGGCCAACGCCTATCTCGGCGCCATTGACGCGCCCCCGCAGGCCGGCGGACGGTTTGAAGCGGTGTTCATCGTCGGCGACGAGACCGAACGGGAGCACAACCTCTCGAAGGCCGCACGCCTGATCGGCTGGCGACCGCAAGCGCACCAGCTACTCGAAAGCTAGCTTCGCCGGCAGCGCGCCGCCCCTGGGCTACGAGGTCAAACCGGTCGTCCGCTCCGCGCCGGAGCGGACGACCCAWGGCACCCGGTGTCACCTGACCTTGAGCAGGATGATGACGAGGAACCAGAGGCTGGCCAGGTGAATCAGCAGGAAGCGGAGCAGCACCTGCGCATTCGACCAGTTCAGGTTCTTGCGGGCATGATCGTGAAACGGAAAGCGTATCCCGCTCAGGATACGCAACCCGAACACCCGGATCAGGGCCACCTTCGCCAGCCCCGTCGCCCCGTTGAACAACATGAGCGGCGCCACGAAGAAGATCATCGCGGGGTTGCCCGACACGACGATGCAAATGCCGACGAAGAGCCCGATCGGCCGCGATCCGGCATCGCCCATCAGCGCCGCGCTGGGCGGTGCATTGTGCCAGAGGTAGCCCACGATTACGCCGCCGAAGATGGCCGCGACGACGGCCCAGGACCCGGCATCTTCGCGGAACGGTATGAGCAGGTACTTGGCATTGGGTGCATCACCCACGACCATGTAGAGGATGAACCCGAGCGCGCAGATCGTCACAGCCGACAGGGAGCCTGAGACTCCATCCACCCCGTCATTGCAGTTCACCGCGTTGATGCAGAGCCAGACCACGGGCGCGTAGATCAGCAGCCCGAGCCAGAACGGGATATCGAACACGGTTGGCGTGAAGGGCAGCCAGAGCTTGGTGTCCTGCCCCCAGAGCAGGACCACGCAGACGAAGAGCGCCACCAGCAAGTCCGTGAGGCCAAGGGTGAGTTCGCTGAGCCCCCCGGTCCGGTCGTCCACATAGCCCACGCAGGACGCGATCATGATCGCACCGATGCAGAAGTAGATCTTGGGATCGACCGGAGCGAACAGCGCCACGATGGCCACGAATATCAGGACCATGATGATCCCCACGCCAACCGGCTTGCCCACGCTGTCGGCCGCGGCCACGGCGTGGGCACGTCCCCTGTCCCGCGGCAGGCGGTCCCAGAGCATGGGCAGCAGTTTCCACGTCGCAAACGCGGAAACGAGCGAGCCGACGGTCGCGAGGACGACGAAGGAGGACAACAGCCGGGCGGGACCCCAGAATGGGGTCAGCAGGTCGGCGACATAGGTGAGCATATGAGGCATTCCGATGCATCGATGCAGCGAGCCGTAGCTGTACTGTTGTCGAAATCAAAGCCCCGACGGGTCGCGCGGCGACGCGCAGGAGCGACCTTTCGTACTCCGCCCGCGAGCTGTGCTACTGATTGAGCGGAGTTCCCCGCTCGATGTGACGGAGGCATTCACGGTTGTGGCAGCTCGGCTTACGGCGCTGGCCTCTCCAGCGATCGCGCTCATCTCGCTCGTTGTTCCCGCTCAGGCGGCCGACTTTTCTGGTCTCGTCGACATCGGTGGTGGCCGGAAGCTGTATCTCGAATGCAGCGGCATCGGAGCGCCGACCGTCGTGCTCATTTCCGGCAAGGGCAACGGTGCCGCTGACTGGAGTGAGATCCTCGATCCCACGGCCCCGGAACACAATGCAGACTACGACGCTGTCGCCTGGGGAGAGGGCAAACTGCTGAAGAGCGACTCGGCGGTGTTCCCGATGGTGTCCCGGTTCACCCGCGTGTGTGCCTACGACCGCCCCGACGTGCGGCTCGACGGCCCCGATCGGTCCAGTTCCGTCGCGCAGCCGCACCCGGTCGATCAGGCTGCCGACGATCTCCACCGGCTGCTGGCGGCTGCGGGCGAACCCGGACCCTATGTGCTCGTGCCTCATTCCTACGGAGGATTGATCGCAACGCTCTTTGCCCGCACCTGGCCGGATCAGGTAGCAGGCCTGGTCATGGTCGATGCCGCGACGCCGCTGATCCGCGACGTCGCCAGCGCGGAGGCGGTGGCAAAATGGGACGCCGCCAATCGGAAGTCCGATCCAGCTGCTCCGGAGGCGGTCATGCTCATCGACGCCTACGCCCGGATCGACGCTGCGCCCCCGCTGGGCAAACTGCCTGCCGTGGTGCTCTCGTCTGACAAGCCGTGGCAGCCGCCGTCTGCTCCCAAGCCCCCCAATCCTGCGGGAGGGGTCACGTTCGCCGACTGGCAAGCCTCGGAGAAGCTGCTCGCCACCTCCCTCAAGGCGAAGTTCGTGCCTTCGACGAACAGCGGCCACAACATCTACGCCTACTCGCCCCGGATCGTCGTCGACGCCATCCGCGAGGTGGTCGACGCCGTGCGGAAAGGCGGGACAAGCCTCGCGCCCTAAGGGCGCGCGTACGCCCCTGCTTCCGCCATCGCCTCGAGGTCAGCCATCAGGTCGGTCCGCTCGCCCTCGAGGATCACCCCGACATGCCGCAGCCACATCCACATCGTGACCCGGTGCACCAGGGTGTAGATCCACAGGGCCGCTTCAGGGTCGGGATGATCGATGGCCCCGTACCCGGCGCGGATGTGCGGCGTAGAGCCCGGCGCATCGTGTTCCGAACAGAACAGCGCCTTGGCGAGGTCGCAGATCGAGTCCGACGCCCGTGCATTGCCGAAGTCGAGCAGCCCCGTGAGCCGCAGCCGGCCATTCGCGTCGCGCTCCGCCAGCACGTTGTGGGGCTGGAAATCGTCGTGGGCGAAGACGGCGCCACGGCTCTCGGCGATCACGTCGGCATGGGCGGCAAAGATCGCCTCGAGCCGCTGCGCCAACGCCGTAGTGCCTGAACTGGCCGATGCCGTGGGCGAAGCGACGCGCGAGATATTCGCTATTGGTCGGCACCGGATCGTGAAGGCCGTCCGCATCGAAGGCGCCGTAGCCGGGCACCGGCACGGTGTGCAGCTTGCGCAGCATCTCACCCATCTGCCGGTAGAGGTCGCCGACGTCGGGCGCGTCCTTGAAGGTCATCACCTGCCTGCCGGGCAGATAGTTCGCGATGGTGTAGCGGAACGGCATCCGGGCGCGGGTTTCGTCCGAGGCGAGGAAGCGAGTCATCGGCACATCGAGGTCGCGTAGCAACTGCGACGCATATGTCTCTTTGCCGGTCGCATACGGCAGCGCGTCGTTGAATACCTTGAGCACGACCGGCTGGCCGTTCACGCGGTCGATGCGGAACGAGCGTGCGCCGCCACCAGGGAGTTCGGTGATCGCCGCGGGAACACCAAGGCCGAAATCGGCAAACGTGGCCGCGAGCCGATCGGGATCGATCGCGACCGGCGCTGCTTTGTTCACCCCTTGCTCTTCCACCGCCTCGGTCACTGCTTGAGTTTGAGGTACGCGTCCACCAGCCCCTTGGTGGAGCTGTCGTGGGCCGTTGCCTTCTCCGTCCCCTGCACCTTCGGCAGCAGCGCCTTGGCCAGTTGCTTGCCCAGCTCCACGCCCCACTGGTCGTACGAGTTCACGCCCCAGATCGTGCCCTGCACGAACACCTTGTGCTCGTAGAGCGCGACGAGGCTGCCGAGCCGCTCCGGCGTCAGCTTGGGATACATCAGCGTGTTCGACGGTCGGTTGCCCGGGAACACCTTGTGCGGCGTCAGCGCCTTGATCTTCGCCTTGTCGAGGCCCTGCGCGGTCAGCTCCGCCACCACCTCGTCCTTGGTCTTGCCTAGCATTAGCGCTTCGGACTGCGCCAGGACGTTCGCCACCAGCTTGTCGTGGTGCGGCGGTAGCTGCTCATGCGGCTGCGCGGCGATCAGGAAGTCCACCGGGATCACGTCGGTGCCCTGGTGGATCAGCTGGTAGAACGCATGCTGCCCGTTGGTGCCCGGCTCGCCCCAGATGATCGGGCCGGTATTGTAGTCGACAGGCTTGCCGTTGATGTCCACCGACTTGCCGTTGCTCTCCATGTCCTGCTGCTGCAGGTAGGCCGCGAACCGGCTGAGCCGCTGGTCGTAGGGAAGCACGGCATGGGTCGAGAAACCCCAGGCGTTGCGGTACCAGACCCCGATCAGGCCCATGATGACCGGCAGGTTCCTCTCGAGCTTGGTCTTGAGGAAGTGCTGGTCCATCTCATAGGCGCCGCGCAGGAACGCCTCGAAATTGTCGAACCCGACGGTGATCGCGACCGGCAGCCCGATTGCCGACCACACTGAGTAGCGGCCGCCGACCCAGTCCCAGAAACCGAAGATGCGGTCCGACTTGATGCCGAAGTCGGCACAGGCCTTGAGATTGGTCGAGAGCGCCGCGAAGTGATCGGCCACCGCCGCCTCGCCCAGCGCACCGGCGATCCAGGCGCGCGCCGTCGCCGCGTTGGTCATCGTCTCGTCGGTAGTGAAGGTCTTCGACGCGACGATGAAAAGCGTGCGCTTGGGGTCGAGCCCCTTCAGCGTGTCATGGATGTGAGCGCCGTCGACGTTCGAGACGTAGTGGGCGCGCAGGTCGGGCCGCGTGTAGGGTTCGAGCGCCAGCGTCACCATCGCCGGGCCAAGGTCCGAGCCGCCGATGCCAATGTTGACGATGTCGGTGAACTTCTCGCCGGTCGCGCCCTTGATCGAGCCGTCGCGCACCTGCTCGGAGAAGCCCTTCATCGCCGCGAGGACACCCCGCACCTCGGGCATCACGTCCTTGCCGTCCACCTTCACCGGCTTGTCGCCCATGTAGCGCAGCGCCATGTGCTGCACCGCGCGATCCTCGGTGACGTTGATGTGCTCGCCCTTCCACATCGCATCGCGCCGCTCCTCGACGCCGGCGGCGCGCGCGAGCTCGAACAGGGCGTCCATCGCCTTCTGGTCGATGCGGTTCTTGGAATAGTCGAGCAGCAGGTCGCCTGCCTTGACGGAGAAGTCTTTGAAGCGCCCCGGATCGGCCGCGAACAGCGCGCGCATGGTCGTCTCGTCGAGGCGCTTGCGATGCTTCATCAGCGGGTTGAGGAGGGATTTGCGGCTCGATGCCATGACGCTGTTCTCCTGCAGGCTCTAGCGCGCGGGGATATCGCCCGCAGCCCATGTCGCCCGGGTTTGTGCCGCATAATCGGCGAACGCACCAGCCTCGATCGCCTGCCGGGCACCTATGCAAAGCTGCTGGTAGTAGTGGAGGTTGATCTGGCTGAGCACCATGGCCCCCAGGATTTCCTCGGTCCTGACCAGGTGGTGCAGGTAGGCGCGGCTGAAGCGGCGGCAGTTGGGGTTCGGCGACTGCTCGTCGAGCGGCCGCGGATCGTCCTTGTGCCGGGCGTTCTTCAGGTTGATGACACCGAAGCGCGAGTACGCATGCCCATGCCGGCCCGCCCTGGTCGGATGCACACAGTCAAACATGTCGACGCCGCGCTCGATGCCCCCGAGGATGTCATCGGGCTTGCCCACCCCCATCAGGTAGCGTGGCTTGTCCGCCGGCAGCTCCGGCGTGATGTCGCCCAGCACGCGGAACATCGTTTCCTGCGGCTCGCCCACCGCGAGGCCGCCGATCGAATAGCCATTGAAGCCGATGGACTTGAGCCCGGCGGCCGACTTGGCGCGCAGCTCGGCGTCGTCGCCGCCCTGCACGATGCCGAACAGCGCCCGATGCGGCTGGTGCCCGAACGCATCCTTGCTCCGCTGCGCCCAGCGCAGCGACAGCTCCATGGCACGCAGCATCTCCTTGGGCGTCGACGGCAGCGGAATGCACTCGTCGAGCTGCATGATGATGTCGCTGTCGAGCAGCGTCTGGATCTCGATCGAGCGCTCAGGCGTCAGCTCGTAAGCCGACCCGTCAATGTGCGACCGAAATTTGACGCCTTGTTCGGTAATCTTCCGGAGTTTCGCCAGCGACATGACCTGAAATCCACCCGAGTCCGTGAGGATCGGGCGCTGCCAGTCCATGAAATCGTGCAAGCCCCCAAGCGCCGCAACGCGCTCCGCGCCCGGCCGCAGCATGAGGTGATAGGTATTGCCCAGCAGGATGTCGGCGCCCGTCTCGCGCACCTGCTCGGGGTACATCGCCTTGACGGTGCCGACGGTGCCCACCGGCATGAAAGCCGGCGTCTGCACGTCGCCGCGGGAGGTATCGATCCGCCCGCGGCGCGCCATGCCGTCGGTGGCCAGGAGGGTGAAGGAGAAATCGGTCATGCCGGGCTATTAGCGGGCCGATCGGTTCCTGTCACCCCGCCCGGGTATCAGAGAGCACCGATGATCTTGCGGTACTCGGCCTCGGGGAATGCCTTGAGCGTCGTGCCGCGCACCGCGCCGCCGGACGCCAGTCTCAGGTTGAAGGTCGCGGCCGCCTCGTCGCTGGGGGCATCGAGCATGCCGACCAGGTCATAGGCGCCGAAAGTCAGGTGGATGGATTCCAGCGTGCAGCCGAGGCTTCGCGCCACCTCCTTGGCGGCATCATAGCGGTTCGCGGATTCCTTGATCGCCTTTATCCCCTGCTCGGTCCAGTTGAGCAGCAGTATGTACTTCGACATCAGACGCTCCTACCGGTTCAGCGAAGGCATTTCCTTCGCGACCCGATATTATTCCTTTTCGGAAGGCCCGGAAACGGGAGCGCCGGTTTAGCGGTTAGTCTGCCCGGAACAGCAGGCTGGAGTCGCCGTACGAATAGAACCGGTAACCGTTGGCGATCGCATGCGCATAGGCCGCGCGCATCGTGTCGAGCCCGGCGAAGGCGCTGACCAGCATGAACAGGGTCGAGCGCGGCAGGTGGAAGTTCGTCATCAGGATGTCCACCGCATTGAAGCGGTAGCCCGGCGTGATGAAGATGTCGGTGTCGCCGACGAAGGGCTGTAGCGTGCCTGTGGCACGTGCCGCCGTCTCGAGCAGCCTGAGGCTCGTGGTCCCCACGGCCACCACCCTGCCCCCCTTGGCCTTCGCGGCGAGGATACGCTCCACGACTGCCGCGGGGATGTCGCCCCACTCCGCATGCATGACGTGGTCGTCGGTATCGTCGACCTTCACCGGCAGGAACGTCCCAGCCCCCACATGCAGCGTCACGCGCTCGACGGTGACGCCATGGTCGGCCAGCCTCTGCAGCAGGCGTTCGGTAAAATGGAGCCCTGCAGTCGGCGCGGCCACTGCACCGTCGCGAGCCGCATAAACCGTCTGGTAGTCCGATTTGTCGCGTTCTTCGGTATGGCGCTTGGCCTCGATATAGGGCGGCAGCGGCATGGCGCCGTGCGCCTTGATCGCCTCGTCCAGCTCGGCCCCACCAAGATCGAAAGCCAGCGTCACCTCGCCGGTCTCGCCTTTGCCGGCTACCGTCGCGAGGATCGAGCCATTGTCGCCCAGCTCCAGCCGGTCGAGCACATGCAGGCGTTTCGCTGGCCGGGCGAACGCCCGCCAGGTGTTGGCGTCGACCCGCTTGTGCAGGTTGAAGCTGACCGAGGCACGGTTGTCGCCGCGGATACGGGTACCTGTGAGTTCAGCCGGCAGCACGCGGGTGTCGTTCACCACGAGCACGTCGCCGGCGCGCAGCACCCGCAACAGATCGGTTACGCGAGCATCCTCCAGCGCCTCGCCGGCCCGCACGATGAGCATGCGAGCAGAATCCCGCGGCTCGGCGGGGTGGAGCGCGATGCACTCTGGCGGAAGTTCGAAATCGAAATCGTCGACGCGCATCAGGGGCCGGAACAGCTCACCGTCCAGGCACCATGGCCCGGGATACGCAGGGTACCGCCATGGACGGCCGCCTCGGCCTCGGACGCCTTGAACAGGCGCAACTCGGCAACCCGGGTGGTGACGGCAGGGTCGACCGCGTCGATGCGGAGGGTCTCGGCATCCTCGAATGCCTGGCCGACGACCACGGGATCACCCGGTCCATAGGCCGGGTCGGTGGCCCACACCTTGTCGCCGACGGTGATGGTCATGCCGGCAACCCAAATGACGTCGGTCATGCCGACGAGAATATCGAAACTGGCGCCGCCATCCGGCGACGCGCAGTTGATCCACTCCGTCGAGAAGGCCGGAGTGGCGAGGCCGCAAAGGCCGACGATGGCGATTGCGGCCTGGCGGATCATTCGGCGATGTCGGCCGCGACCTTGACCGAAACCATCGAGTCCGGGTCACGCACGGGCTCGCCGCGCTTGATCTGGTCGACGTTTTCCATGCCCTCGATCACCTTGCCCCACACCGTGTACTGACGGTCGAGGAACCGGGCGTCACCAAAGCAGATGAAGAACTGCGAGTTGGCGCTGTCCGGGTTCTGGGCACGGGCCATCGACGCGGTGCCGCGGACGTGCGGCTCGGCGCTGAACTCCTGCTTGAGGTTCGGGTACTTCGAGGAACCCGTGCCGGTGCCGGTCGGATCGCCGGTCTGGGCCATGAAGCCGTCGATCACGCGGTGAAAGACGATGCCGTCATAGAAGCCTTCGCGCGCGAGCTTCTTGATGTGGGCAACGTGGTTCGGAGCGAGGTCCGGCCGCATGGCGATGACCACCTTGCCCTTGGTGGTTTCGATGACGAGGGTATTCTCGGGATCGTCGTAAGCCATTGCTTGGGCTCCTTATTTGTATTCGATCTTGGCAGAAATGATCTTGTCGGGGTTCGCCGGAGGCTCACCGCGCGTGATCTTGTCGACCACTTCCATGCCGGACACGACACGGCCGAGCACCGTGTACTGCCCGTTCAGGAACGTGCAATCGGCAAAGCAGATGAAGAACTGCGAGTTGAACGTGTTTGGATCGTTCGTACGCGCCGCGCCGACGGCGCCACGGGTGAACGACTCGGCGTTGAACTCGGCGACGACGTCCGGCTTGTCCGAACCGCCCGTGCCGGTACCGGTCGGGTCACCCGACTGGGCCATGAAGCCCTCGATCACCCGGTGAAAGACGATGCCGTCGTAGAACTTCTCGTTGGTGAGCTCGATGATGCGCTCGACATGCTTGGGCGCGACGCCCGGCAGCAGTTCGATATCGACCGGGCCGTCCTTGAGCTCGAGGATCCAGTGGGGGGTGCCCGACTGGGCATGCGCCGCCGACGGAGCGACGACTGAGATGGCGAGGAAGCCGGCAACCACGGCTGCGATGAGGCCGAGGATAACGCCGGCGCGCTTTACAGGATCGGTCATTTTGTTTTCTTGAGTGCCTCGATTACCTGGGGCGGAACGAACTTCGAGATATCGCCGCCGAGCTGCGCGATCTGACGTACTAGCGTGGCCGAGATGTGGCGGACGGGCGGGGAGGACGGCAGGAACACCGTCTGCAGGTCCGGCGCCATCTGGGCGTTCATGCCCACCATCTGCATCTCGTAATTGTAGTCTGTGGTGTCGCGAAGTCCGCGGATAATAAGCCGCGCACCGTTCTCGCGCGCCGCATTTACCGCCAGGCCGTCGAAATCCACCACCCGGAAATCGGTGTCGGTCCGCCGGCCAACCGGTTCGAGCACCGCCTTGAGCAGTGCGACGCGATCGATGTGGCTGAAGAGCGGGTTCTTGGAGTGGTGCGTCCCAACGGCGATCACCAGCTCATCCACGATCTTGCAGGCGCGTTCGATGACATCGAGGTGCCCGTTGGTCAGCGGATCGAACGAGCCGGGATAGAAGCCCACGAGTCTCGCCATGCGGAAGCGCCCTCCCCCGTTGTCGTTGGCGCGGTTTGTGTCACGCCACGGGCACTTAGGCAAGCCGAAGCGGCGCTAGAACGCGAGCCGCCCGACCAGTTCGTCGTAAGGGACATTCACCGCCTTGCAGAAGGCCGCACGCTCGTTCAGCCGCTCGTGCCAGGCCTCGACGTGAGGCAAACTCGGGCGGTCGATTTCCATGGTCGACCAGCGGTAGAGCGAAACGCCGGCCACGATGTCGGCATAGGTGAAGTCGTGGCCACCGAGGTAGCGGGACTGCCCCAGCCTGTCCTCGAGCAGTTGGAAACACCGCACCGTCGCATCGTGGGCGCGGGCGATCGCCACGGCGTCCTGCTCCGCTTCGGGGGTGCGGACCTTTGCCCAGAACAGTCCGATCCAGGCCGGCTGGAAGGTCGTCGCCGTCCAGTCCGTCCACTGGTCGGCCGCCGCCCGGTCGCGCGCCTGCTGCGGGAACAGCAGCCCGCTGCCATACTCGGCGCCGAGGTAGCGCACCACCGCATGGCTCTCCCACACGACGAGATCGCCGTCGCGTAGTGTCGGCACCAGTCCGTTGGGGTTGAGGGCGCGGTACTCCGGTGCATCATTGCCACCGTGCCGGCCGCCGAGTGGCACGTGCCCGTATGGCAGCTCGAGCTCTTCGAGCGCCCACACGGCCTTCTGCACATTGCACGAGCTGAGCCGTCCCCAGAGCGTGATGGTCATGGTGGCGGCCTCCTGTGCTTCGCGCCATTGCTATCGATAGCAGTGGCCATACGCAACGGAGCCTGCCCGCCTTGTGGAGTTCCATCGCGCCGCGACAATGATAGTCTCCGCCCCATTCTGTGAGGGGTCACGCCATGTCCGAGCTGCCATCGCACTTCATCTCGCGCCCTGCCATGCCCGGTGCCGGAGCGGTCGCAGCATTCGATGAGTTGTTCGATCGCGCCGTGTCCGACGGCCCCAACGCCCTCATCGACTACGATCTGCCCTGGCCGCGCTGGCAGTTCGTCAGCCACGTGGTCGACTCGCGCCGGCTCATTGCCCACGGCTCGCAGAACGCCACGATCGAGCGGTTCGAACCCCGTCAGGCGCAAGACGCCCACCCCTTCGGCAACCGCAAGGCCGTGTACGGTGCTTCCGACGGGCTGTGGGCGATGTACTACGCCATCCTCGACCGGGCGACGCACCCCATGCTGCTGCTCAACTCCGCCCTCCGCGTCGAGCTGGCCGGCGATGTTCTCAGCGATCCCTGGTACTTCTTCTCGATCAGCCAACCCGCGCTCGATGCCCGCGCATTCCGACCGGGCACGCTCTACTTCCTTCCCGGCGACGGCTTCGAGCCGATGCCGCCGCTGTCGGTTGCCGGCCAGCAGGTGCATATCCCGCAATGGGCGAGCCTCGAGGCTGTAGCGCCGCTCGCCCGCATCTCCGTCGCCCCCGAGGATTTCCCGCTGCTGGACCGGATCCGCGGACATGACGATGCCACCGTCCTTGCGCGCGCCAAGGCCGATCCCGACGGGTTCCCCTGGCTCGACTGACTGACCGCGGCATTGCCGGGGCGGCGCTGACTTGCTATCTGGCGCCCATGTCGAAACAACCCATTCACGTCATCGGCGCCGGGCTCGCCGGGTCCGAAGCCGCATGGCAGGCCGCCGAGGCCGGCGCCAAGGTCATCCTCCACGAGATGCGCCCGGTCATTAAGACCGACGCGCATCAGACCGAGGGCTTCGCCGAGCTCGTCTGCTCCAACAGCTTCCGCTCCGACGATCACCAGCACAACGCCGTCGGGCTGCTGCATGAAGAGATGCGCCGCTGCAACTCGCTGATCATGCGCGCCGCCGATGCGCACAAGCTGCCGGCCGGTGGCGCGCTGGCGGTCGATCGCGACGCATTCTCGGATGCGGTGACCGCCGCCATCCACAACCATCCCAACATCTCGATCGAGCGCGGCGAGATTGCCGGCCTGCCGCCCGAGGAATGGGACAATGTCATTGTCGCCACCGGGCCGCTGACCTCCCCTGCCCTCGCGGAGGCTATCCAGAAGCTCACCGGCGAGGACGCGCTCGCATTTTTCGACGCCATCGCGCCGATCATCCATGGCGACAGTATCGACCGGGATATCGTCTGGGCCCAGTCGCGCTACGACAAGGTCGGCCCCATGGGCAACGGGCAGGATTACCTGAACTGCCCGATGGACGAGAAGCAGTACAACGCCTTCGTCGACGCGCTGATCGCCGCCCCCCTGCACGAGTTCAAGGAGTGGGAGAAGGTCCCCTACTTCGACGGCTGCCTGCCCATCGAGATCATGGCCGAGCGCGGTCGCGACACCCTGCGCTGGGGCCCGATGAAGCCGGTTGGCCTCACCAACCCGCGCAACCCCACCGTCAAGTGCCACGCCATCGTCCAGCTCCGGCAGGACAACGCGCTGGGCACGCTCTGGAACATGGTCGGCTTCCAGACCAAGGTGCGCTACGGCGTCCAGACCGAGATCTTCCGCATGATCCCGGGCCTCGAGAACGCCCAGTTCGCACGTCTCGGCGGACTGCATCGCAACACCTTCCTCAACTCGCCCAAGGTGCTGGGCGCCGACCTCAAGCTCAGGGCCATGCCCCGCCTGCGCTTTGCCGGCCAGGTCACCGGTGTCGAAGGCTATGTCGAAAGCGCCGCGGTCGGCCTCATGGCCGGCCGCCTCGCCGCTGCCGATGCGCGGGGCGAGACGCTCTCCATCCCGCCCGGGACCACGGCCATGGGCGCCCTGATCAACCACATCACCGGCGGCCACCTTGAAGCCGAAGCCTATTCCGGCGCCCGCAGCTTCCAGCCGATGAACGTCAACTTCGGCCTCTTCCCCCCGGTCTCGATCACCAAGCCCGAAGGCCATGTCGGCCGCTGGAAATCGACCGAGAAGACGATCGCCAAGAAAGAGGCGATCACCTCCCGGGCGCTCGACGACATCATGGCGTGGGCATAGGGCTCGAGGCGAACAGCGTTCCGTAGAGGTAGGTCAGCTTCGGCTGGCCACCCTCGCTCAGGTCGGCCGTCAGCGCGTCGATGGCGTAGCGGTACTTCCGCTCGCCGATGACGAAGTCGATCCACGGCTCGACCAGGTTGCCATTGGATTGCCGGGCCAGCCAGGCGGTCAGGTCGACCTCGGGCGCGGGCTGGTTGAACACCCGGAAGCTGTTGCCCTCGATCTGGAAGATCAGCCCCGCCACGGTCCCGTCGTTGGGCGGATAGAGCGCCAGCGCCCCCAGCAATACCGGCGTGGCGCTCACGTCGATCTGCTGCGTAGCACTGTCGCGCTGCGCGCTGATGCCGGTCACCGGCACGCTGTAGGCGGGGTGCGTGTAGCCCAGCTCCTCCAGCACCGATGCCGACATGACAGCGCCAAACTTCAGGCCATAGCGCGGTAGAAGTTCAGCAAGTTTGGTCTCGCCGCCCGGCGCATATTGCAGGTAGTCGAGGATCGACGCTGCCATGGCCACCTGTTCCGGCGTCCAGTCGGGCGGAAAGCTGGCGCCGCCCTTGCCCGGCTGACTCAACAAGGCATCGAGGCGCATCGCCTGCTGCACGACCGGCAGGTTGGCATAGTTCCAGGGCCCCGCCGACAGCAGCAGCAGGATGCCGCCCGCCAGCGCCGGGATCAGCCGGATGTCGCCACGCCCGATCAGGTATGCGCCGGCCAACAGGCTTGCCCAAACCCCACCGGCGAGCAGCAGCACCCGTTCATGGGTGAGTCCATAGGCATCTACCCGAACGCTCACGGCGACAAAGAACAGCGCCAGCGGAATGACTGTCAGCCAGAACCACCAGCGACGGAACAGACGCACGAGCGCCCGCTGGCGCATGAATGCGGGGTGCAGCAGCAGCCACGTGGCAGCGCCGATGGTGACAAAGCCCAGCACCATCCAGCCGATCATGCCCTCCGGCAGGCGCTGGGTGACGACGATCTGAGCCGTGTAGGCGAGCAGGATCAATCCATAGACGAGCAGCAGCGGCACGAGGATGAACTGCCCCAGGAAACCCGCTGCCCTGGAGGTGAAATCCGGCTGCACCAGCCCCTCGGACGGATAGTCCGACACCTGCGGCAGGGTCGAGAGCCAGTAGACCGGCGTCAGGAACAGCCCGGCAAAGGGCAATATCCAGTTGTAGAACACCAGCCCGGTCTCGAAGCCGAACAGGATCGCCAGCGACCGCTCGATTGCCGCCATGCCCAAGGCCACCAGCAGGAAGGCAGCAGCCCCGATGACCGCCGAGGCGACGGCCTGGTGGTTGATCCACCAGAACCGGTCCTCCAGCCCCTCGCGTTCGGCGCCGTGCCCCACGCGCGTGAACGGCGATACCGACAGCCAAAGGATCGCGACCACCGGTAGCAACCATGGTGCGAGCCAGGCGATGTCCGTACCGAGAAACGCAGCGACCACGAGAACCGGTGCGACATAGGCGAACAGCAGCACGGCCAGGCGGCTGTCTGGTCGGCTTTCGCTGAAGAACACCCCGGCAACGGCCACGACAGCACCCGTCGCAAGGCCAAGCAACGCACGCCCCCAGAGCTCATCCCGAGCCCAGGCATAGCCGTTGGAGTAGGCGATGAAGACGACCGTGGCGGTCGCCGCGAGCGTTATGGCGAAGGGAAACCGCGCAAAGGTCGAGACGAAATCCGGCGCCTGCTTCTGCAACCAGCCCCGGATGTCCATCGTTCCCTCGTCAGTTGCGCCAGGCCCACCAGCCCATCATCGCGATTCTGCGCCAGTCGGAAAGGTCCGGCGGCTGGATGAAGGGAGAACTGACCGAAGTAGCAAGATCGGCCTGTCGTCCCAGAATGGCGATGGGAGCGAAAGCCGGCCGCAACGGCTTGGGCAGTTCCGCGATTGCGGCGCCGGCCTTGTTCAGGTGCTCTACGGCCAGGTCCTGCAGTTGGCCCAGCGCAGCCATCAGCCCCTCGCTCTCCTTGCCTGCGAAAATCTCGGACTCCGTGACGCCGTTGGCGACGAAGATGCTGAGCGGCAGGAAGAGCCGTCCGGTCGAGGCATTGTAGCCGAACGAGCGCAGATGCCCGACCAGCGCATGCGCCACGCCCAGGTGCCCGGCAGCATCGCCCGTCTCCACCTCGGCTCCGCCATTCAACACCATCGCGGCGAGCTGGTAGAGAACCGACACGGTCTCGCCGGCATAGCCCTCGAAGCTCGGCACGTCCGGCATCGGATCGTGATAGAGATCGAAGCGCCGCGTAGCGACCAGCCGGAGCAGCGGGCCGGCCGGCAACTGATACTTCTCGAGCGTATCGAGCAATGCCGCCGCAAGCGGGTTCTGCCGCACGTTGCCGTGCCCCTCGCCCTTCAGCGCATCTGCCCACCATTGCAGCCGAATCTCGCCAGCGGCGGGCTCGCGGGCCCGGTCGCGAATGGAGGCGACGTCCGCCGCGAACGCGTAGATCGACTGCGCCGCCGCCCTCTCGGGCTCCTTCAGCAACAGCGAAGCATAGTAGCGGTCGCGATCGGCGTCGCGGAGGAAGCTCCCGACGTAGTCGACTTCACCGCTCATCGAGCGTTCTCGACGGCGAGGAGCGCGGCGCCTACCGCACGATCCTCAGCCAGCAGCACGTTGTAGGTCCGCACCGCCCCGCCGGTCGCGATCGCCTCGACGATCACGCCTTGCTGCTTCAGCGCGGCGCGCACCGCCGGATCGAGCCTCGCGATATCGCCGCCCAGTCCAATGAGCAGCACGTCCAGTTGCTCGGCCACCTCGAAGACCCGCGCCAGGCTGTCGATCGTCACCTGTTCGGGCAGCGTCACGTCCCATGCCTGCATGCCGCTCGGCAGGCAGAGAAGCGAACCGCGATGGCTGAGTCCCGCGAAGCGGAACCCGCCATTGCCATAGGCGTCGATGGGCACCTGCTGGGGGTAGAACCCCGCCCCCGGCTCAGCCATGGATCAGACCGCCGCGCCGTCGGCGCGCTTCTCGGCCTTGGCCTTCTTTTCCTTGGCCTCCTCGGCCTCGCTGCGCGGCTTGAGCCCGAAGTAGATCAGGATCGGGCCGCCGATGAAGACCGACGAGTACATGCCGAAGATCGAGCCGAAGGTCATCGCGATGGTGAAGCCGCGGATCGACTCTCCACCGAAGAAAACCAGCGGGAACAGCGCCAGCAAGACGGTGAACTGCGTCAGCGACGTGCGGACGATGGTCTGGTTGATCGAGAGATTGATGATCTCCGGCACCGACATCTTCTTGTATTTTCGTAAGTTCTCTCGAACGCGGTCGGAGATCACCACGGTCTCGTTCAGCGACAGGCCGACCAGTGTCAGCACCGCCGCAATCGAACTGAGGTTGAACTCCAGTCCCGTTATCGAGAAGAGCCCCACCGTCATGATCACGTCGTGCAGCGTCGTGGTGACGGCCGCGAGGCCGAACTGCCACTCGAAGCGGAACCACACGTAGATCAGGATCGCGGCCAGCGTCACCAGCACGGCTATGGTGCCGTGAATCGCCAGTTCCCCCGACACCGTGCCACTCACCGCCTCGGTGCGCCGCACTTCATAGTCTTCGGCGGCCAGCGCCTTGGTGACGTTCTGCACCGCGACCTGCTGCTCGGCGTCGCCGCCCGGCTGCAGCTGGATGCGGACCAGCAGATCCTCCGGCGTGCCAAAGCTCTGCACCTGGACTTCGCCGAGGTTCAGCGGCTCGAGCAGCTCGCGGACACGGGCCGGATCGGCATCACCGTCGGCCGTATGCTGCACTTCGATGGCGGAGCCGCCGACGAAGTCGATGCCGAGGTTGAAGCCCTTGGTGAAGGCGGTGCCGATGGCGAGCACAGTGAGGACGATCGAGACGATGATCGCTGTCCGCGACATCTTCATGAAGTCGATCCGCGTGCCATCCGGGATGAACCGGAAATGCTGGATGCGGAGCGTCTTGGGACGCCGCCAGCGGTACCACAGCGAGATGAACAGGCGGGTCACCGTATAGGCGGTGAACAACGAGGTCAGGATGCCCAGCGCCAGCGTCACGGCGAAGCCCTGGATCGGGCCCGAGCCGAGGAAGTAGAGCACGATGGCCGCAATCAGCTGCGTCAGGTGCGAGTCGATGATCGTGCCCCACGCGCGGTGGAAGCCCGCATCGAGCGAGGCAAGGATGGATTTGCCGGCCCGCTGCTCCTCTCGCATTCGCTCGTAGATCAGCACGTTGGCGTCCACGGCCACGCCGATCGTCAGCACGATACCGGCGATGCCGGGCAGCGTCAGTGTCGCGCCAATGGCCGACAGTGAGCCGAGGATCAGGATGACGTTGAGGATCAGAGCTACGTTGGCGAAGACGCCGAACATGCCGTAGGCGATCACCATGAAGGCGATAACCAGCACCGAGGCGACAGCGCCCGCGGTAATGCCGGCCCGGATCGAGTCAGCACCGAGGCTCGGGCCAACGGAGCGTTCTTCCACCACGTCCAGCGTCGCCGGCAGCGCGCCGGCGCGTAGCAGCACGGCGAGGTCGTTCGCACTCTGGGGTGTGAAGCTGCCGCTGATCTGGCCCGAGCCGCCGGTAATCGGCTGCTGGATGACCGGCGCGGTGATTACCTGGTCGTCGAGCACGATGGCGAAGCGCTTGCCGACATTGCGTGAGGTGATGTCGCCGAAGGTGATGGCGCCGCGCGTGTCGAACTGGAAGCTGACAACGGACTGGCCGGTCTGCTGATCGAACGCCGGCTGCGCGTTGGTCAGCGATTCACCGCCCAGTTCAACGGTCTCGCTGATCAGCTCGCGTCGGCCATCGGCACTGTCGAGGATCATGTAGCCCGGCGGGATGCCCTGGGCTTCGGCCTGCTCCGCCGACATCGACGGGTGGACGAGGTGGAAAGTGAGGCGCGCCGTACGTGAGATCAGGTCCTTGAGGCGGGTCGAGTCCTCGAAGCCCGGCACCTGGACCAGCACGCGGTCCTGGCCCTGCCGCTGGATCGTCGGCTCCGTCGTGCCCACTTCATCAACGCGGTTGCGGATGACTTCCATCGACTGCGCGACCAGCGCGGACATGCGCGCGGTAATACCGTCCGGCGTCAGCGCCACGACGATCTTGCCGTCGGGCGTCTCCGAGAAGGCAAGCTCAGGAACGCCGCCCACGCCGAACGTCGACGAGATATTGTTCTGCAGCTTCTGGACCGCCGTCATGGCGGCGGCCTTCTGGCTCGGATCGGTCAGCTCGACCGTGATCGACTGCGGACCAGTCGTGATCAAGTTGCCGATGCCGTTCTGGCTCGCCAGCGTCGTTCGCACGTCCCGTCGCAGCGACTTGATGCGCTCGGTGATGATCGACTCGCGGTTGACCTGAAGCAACAGGTGCGAGCCGCCCTGCAGGTCGAGGCCGAGCACGACCGTCGATTTGGGCAGGAAGCCGGGATAGCTGTTCTCGAGGAAATCCTTGGGCAGGAAACTCGGGATGGTGAACAGGATGCCGAGCACCGCAACGATGACAATGATGGCTGTGCGGAAGGGCGAGAACTGCATGGCGGACTTCGGATCCTCTGGGGTGCCGGTGGAAAAGCGCGCTGCCCACTAGGCATGCGGAGCCCCTTGAGGCTCCGCGTCTATGTCAGAAATGCGTTCAGCCGGCCCACGATCAGGTGAACCGGCTGTAGCGTGGCCTCAAGAAGCCTTGTTGTCGTTGACCGGGGTCGACTTCGACCGCACGTCGGCGACGCCGCCACGAGTGATCTTGACGCGAGTGCCCTGCGCGATCTCGACCTCGAGGTCCTCGCCGTCGACCGCCTTGGTCACCTTGCCGACCAGGCCGCCCGTGGTGACCACGGTGTCGCCGCGCGAAATGGCCGAAAGCATGGCCTGGTGCGTCTTCATGCGCTTCTGCTGCGGGCGGAAGATCAGCAGCCAGAAGATCACGACCAGCAGCAGGATCGGGGCGAACTGGATCAGAAGATCCCCGGCACCCATCGAGGGGGCGGCACCTGCGGCTTGCGCAAAGGCGGGGGTCACGAACATTGATGGGCTCCTTGGTCAGTTGCTGTCGGCACGTCGGATGGCCGCTCTGGCCCATATAGGGCGGGTTTCCGGCGATGGGCAGTCCAACCCGGGGAAAATCCGCCGGAATATAGTTGCGGCCCACAAGGATTGCAAAGCCAATCCGGCTGCGCCAAAAGGAGGCGTACCCGGGAGTACTGTACTGATGACCGACGACAATTCCGCCGCTATCGCCGCGGCCCTCACGCGCATCGCCGAGACGCTCGAGGCGCTGAAGCCGGCGGCGGGCCAGTCCGGCCCGGTTCTGACCGATGCGGACGCCTATCACTGGGACGCGACCTCGGGCCAGCTCATGCCGGTTCCCAAGGTGTCCCGGGTGCCGCTCGACATGCTCAGGGGCATCGACGACGTGCGCGAGATTCTGCTGCAGAACTCCCTGCAGTTCGCCCGTGGCTATGCCGCTAACAACGCCCTGCTCTGGGGCGCGCGTGGCATGGGCAAGAGTTCGCTGGTCAAGGCGGTGCACGCCCACATCAACGCGCTGGGAGAGTCCGGGATTGCCTCCGGCGACCCTGCCATCAAGCGGCTGGTCCTCATCGAAATCGCGCGCGAGGACATCGAGGCCCTGCCCCGGCTCATGCGCCTCGTCTCGAAGGAAGAAGGCGCGCGCTTCATCGTCTTCTGCGACGACCTGAGCTTCGACAAGGACGAGACCAGCTACAAGTCCCTGAAGACCATCCTCGACGGCGGCCTCGAAGGCCGCCCGGAGAACGTGCTCTTCTACGCCACCTCGAACCGCCGCCACCTGATGCCGCGCGACATGGTCGAGAACGAGCGTTCCACTGCGATCACGCCCGGCGAGGCCGTCGACGAGAAGGTGTCGCTCTCCGACCGCTTCGGCCTTTGGTTGGGCTTCCACAACTGCGACCAGCCGACTTACCTTGCCATGATCCGCGGCTACTGCGACGAGTACGGCCTCACCATCGACGACGAGACGTTGCGCGCCCGCGCAGTCGAGTGGTCGATGACCCGCGGAGCGCGCTCCGGTCGCGTCGCAATCCAGTTTGTCAGAGCCCTTGCCGGAGAGCAGGGCAAAGCCATCTAACGAAACATCCTCAAGGGGGGAGAATGCCAAGTTCGCATAACCTGCGATGGTCGCACGGAGAGGCGACCATCGTGACCACGTCTGCCATGTTGACGGACGCCACGTTCCGGCTGCCGAACGGCCCGTTCAAGCCGTTCGCCCGCGCGCCCTGGGTCGGCACGGTCGATGACCCGTCGATCGTCGGCCACCTGCGGGTGCTGGCCGGTGACTTCGTCGGCCTGCCGTTCGGCACCGGCGGGCGCCAGGCGCCCAACCTGCCCGAATGGTCTGCCCTCATGACCCAGTCGCCCAAGGGCACCATTCACGGCCCGGTGGCACACGAAGAATGGACGATCGTCTCCGGTGACGACCGGACAGTGACCCTGGCGCTGGACTACGAGCCTCACTCCGCCGTCCGTCGCGTCGAACGCACCATCACGGCCCGCGAAGGCGGCCCTGCCCTCGACTTCAGCATGCGCATCTTCGCCCGCCACAAGGCGACGATGTCGGCGGGCCTCCACCCGAACTTCCGGCTACCCGATAACCCCGGCCGGCTGGAGCTGAAGCTCGATTTCCAGTTCGGCCTGACGCACCCCGGCCAGACGGCTGTCGGCGACTCGCAGGAGTTCTCGAGCCTGTCGTCCGTACCCAGGAACGGCGAGCGTGTGGACATGTCCCACATCCCGCTGTCGCCGCGCACCGACAAGAACGTCCTGCTCTGCGGCGCCACCGGCCCGCTGACCGGCACATATCTCGACGAGGGCGCAGGCTTCGAACTCGACTGGGACCGCGATCTGCTGCCGTCACTGATGATCTGGCATACCGACGGCGGCATCGGCGGCGAGCCCTGGAACAACCAGTTCCGCGCCGTGGGCCTCGAGCCCCTGGCCTCGGCCTTCGACCTGCACACCGACGTGTCGTCCGGCCCCAATCCGATCAACAAGCGCGGTATCCGCACCTCGATCGACATCGACCCGGCCCAGCCGCTCGAAGTGAAGCACTCGATCCGCGCGTTCGTGGCTTAGGCAGCATGCCCAAAACGAAAGGGCCCCGGCATTGCCGGGGCCCTTTTCATTTCTGATGTCGTCGGATCAGCTGGCGAGCAGCGGGATCGGATCGACCGGCGTCGCGCCCTTGCGCAGCTCGAAGTGGAGCTGGGACTTCGCCACGCCACCCGTCTTGCCGGCCGTGCCGACATTGTCGCCGCGGTTCACCACCGTGCCCTTGGCGACGTTCATGTCCTTGAGGTGGGCATAGGCCGATACGTAGCCATTGGGGTGACGGATCAGGATCAGGTTGCCGTAGCCTTCGACGCCGGAGCCGGCATAGATCACCTGGCCATTCTCGGCGGCGCGCACGGCGGTACCCTCGGGCGCCTCGATGTTGATGCCCGTGCCCTTGGAATTGGCGAAATCGGTGATCACGCGGCCCGAAACCGGCCAGCGGAACTTGTCGCAGCCCGACAGGACCGGCTCGGTCGTGGGCTGCTCGAGCGGCTTGGCCACTGCGGCCTGCGCCGGAGCGTCGGAAGCCGGAGCAAGCGGTTTGACCGTCGCGGCCGGAGTGGTAGCGGTCTGGCCGAGCGAGGCGACCTGCGCAGGCTTCGCCACCGGTTCGGCGGCGGGCGCAACGAGCGCTCCGGGCTGGCTGGCGCCGCCCGACTTCGGCCCCATCGCAGCGAGCTGCGAGGCCTTGCCCGGGATCACGATCTTCTGGCCCACGAAAATCTTGTCCGGCGACGAGAACCCGTTGGCCTGGATGATGCCCTGCGCGGTGACGTTGTAGCGGCGCGCGATCGTATAGAGGCTCTCGCCGCTTTCGATCACGTGGACATAGGCGTCCGACGGAACGGACACGAGGGTACTGGATGGAGCCGGAGCGGACGCAACTAGTGTGGGGGCCGGAACCGGGCTCAGGGGCTGGGCAGCGGGCATCATCGAATTGCTTCCGTTGGCTGACGAGGTGAGCACAGGCAAGTCTTCAGTCGATACTGAGCCCAGCGGCTGCGTGCTGGCGGTCATGGCATTGGAACCAATGACCGTGGCACCAACGGCGCCATTGCCACCACCTATGTCTGCTGGCGGAACAAAGCGGCTCTCGGCGAGCCGGCTGGGCATCGACTGGGACGAGGCCATCGGCGCCGCGGCGTTGACCGAGCCGGTCGTCGTCCGATCAAAGCCGAAACCTCCCAGCGAGCTACACCCCGAAAGCGCTGTGGCCCCTACGAGAAGGCCCACAATCGCGGCGGTTTTGAACGCCCTTCCGATCACGCGATTACTCATCAGTCCACTCTACGCAGGTACTCAATGGACTGGAGATTAGGGCGTTAAGGTAAAGAGTGATTTAAGTGCGACGCATTTTGCATCGCAAATTCGTGAGCAGATTCAGGGCTTGGTAGGGTTAAGCGCGCGAAGGCCGCCTAGGTGCGCTCGAGCACCAGCGTCGCCCATTCCTTCTTCTCGATCCGATGGCGCAGCACGATACCCTGCAGTGCATAGGCCGAGACGACACGCGCGGCCTGCGTCAGCAGGATGCCGGAAAGGATGATGGTCGCGCCGCGCTGGGTGATCCTGCGCATGCCCGGCGCCAGCGACACCAGGGGGCCGGCGAGGATGTTGGCGGCGACAAGGTCGTACGGAGCGCCGGCGGAAATCTGTCGGTGGTCGAGCCCGGTGGCCTCGAGGGGGATGACCAAGCGCCCTACTCCGTTCTCCCTCGCATTGTCGGCGGTCGTGGTCACGGCGATCGGGTCGATGTCGGTCGCCAGCACCGGCAGGTGCGTCCGCTTGGCGAGCGCGATGGCGAGGACGCCGGTGCCCGTGCCGACATCGAGCATCGAAGTATAGCGCCGCCGCTTCAGGGCGCGGTCGATCGCCTCGAGGCAGCCAGTGGTGGTTTCGTGGTGGCCGGTGCCGAAGGCCTGCGCGGCGTCGATCCTGATGGCGGTGACGCCGGCCGGGGGCGCATCATCGTGGCTGCCATAGATATAGAAGCCGCCCGCCACCACCGGCTGCAGCCCCTCGAGCGACTTCGCCACCCAGTTGACGGACGGATCGATCGCCTCGACCGCGAAGCTGACATCGCCGCCCAGCGTCTCGCGCGCGATGGCGTTGAAGGCCTCGATATCGGGTTCGCTGTCGCAGGTCGCCTCGAACACCCACTCGCCCGTTTCGGCATCCTCGTGTGCGGAAGCAGTGATGGCGATGTCCTCGCGCGCCATGACGGCGTCGACCAGGGCGTAAGCCTGCTCCTTGGTGAGGGGGGTGGAGAGTTGCGAAAGCGTCATGGGCAGAAAATCCTGTTCGCCCGCTGTTTCGGGGCCTCGACCGGCGAAGTCAATGCCCGCCAGCCAGCGATCGTTAAGCGGCGGCTTCCGACCGCAGCAGCGAAAGCGTGGCCCAGACTGGCAGGTGGTCCGAGCCGGTCCGGGCGAGCGCCGAGTGATGCACGCCATTTGCCTCCACCCGAAAGTCACGGCTGACGATAATCCGGTCGAGCTCGAGCATGGGCCGGCGCGAGTGGAAGCTCGGGCCGGGCGTAATCACGTCGTGGTGCTTGGCGAAGGCGGCGAGGCTCTTGCCGTTCTTGGCCCACTGGTTGAGGTCGCCCATGATGACCGTAGGCATCTTGCCCTCGAGCTGCTCGAGACGGGCGACTATGGCCTCGGCCTGCTTGGTCCGCGAGTTGCCGAGCAGCCCCAGGTGCATGCCCACGACGCGTACCGCCGCATCCCCGATGAGCACGTCCGCCATAACGGCACCACGCGGCTCGAAAGCCGGCAGTTCGATCCGTTGCTCGTTCGCGACCCGGATGCCCTTCTTCACCAGCAGCACATTGCCGTGCCAGCCCAGGCTCTGCTCGCGAATGCCGAAGCGCACCGGCATGTAGTGCGTGAAATCCACCAGAAGGTCCGGCGACAGCGTCGTCGCCCGCTGCCCGAAGCGACGGTCGACTTCCTGCAGCGCCACGACGTCGGCGTCGAGCTCGGCAAGGATCTGCATGATCCGCTCGGGCTGGCGCTTTCGATCCGTGCCTATGCTCTTGCGGATGTTGTATGAGGCGAATTTGATCATCGGACCCTAGAGGATGGGAGAGAAAAGGCGCGCGGCCTGCGAGATGAAGCGGGGAATGGGGTTGCGCCCCAGCACCTCTTCCTTGGTCACCTTGCGGCAACTGGCGAAGTCGGCCACCAGCATCGCTTCCACGGCGTCGACCACAGCCTTGTTCGGCATCCAGACGGTCATCTCGAAGTTGATCGCAAAGGAGCGGTTGTCGAAGTTCACGCTGCCGACGCTGGCGATCCTGTCGTCCATCAGCAGCACCTTTTGATGCAGGAAGCCCTTTTCGTAACGGTAGATGGCGACATCGTGTTCCACCATCGAATCCGCGTGCGCATTGCTGGCGAGCCAGACCAGCATATGGTCCGGCTTGGCCGGCAGCATCACGCGCACGTCCACGCCGCGCAGCACCGCCGCGAACAGCGCCGTCCGCGTATCGGTGTCCGGCACGAAGTACGGGCTGACGATCCACAGCCGCTCCCGGGCCTGCCCGATGATGTCGGTGAAGGCGATCGCATTGGCTTCGAGCTTGTCGGCCGGCCCGGTCGCCATGACCAGCGCCGATACGTCGCCCACTCCCGCGGTGCCGGCGAGCGGAACGTCCAGCGCCTCGCCGGTAGCCCACAGCCAGTCTTCCTGGAAGATCAGCGACAGTGACGAGGCGGCCGGCCCCTCGATGCGCAGCTGCGTGTCACGCCAGTGGCCGAACCGCTTGTCCTGCCCGAGATACTCGATGCCGACATTGGCGCCGCCGGTCCACGCCACCTCGCCATCCACCACCACGTTCTTGCGGTGGTTGCGGTAGTTGATCCGCATGGGCCCGAACACCCGCAGCAACTGGTGGCGGTGGTTGAACCCGTAGATCTGGATGCCTTCGGCCCAGAGCCGGTCCTTGAACTCCTTCGACAGCCCCCCGCTGCCGACGTCGTCATAGAGCACGTAGACCGAAACCCCGGCGCGCGACCGCTCCATCAGCGCGGCCGCGAGGCGCTGGCCCAGCTCGTCGGCGCGGATGATGTAGAACTGCACGAAGACATAGCGCTTGGCCTCGGCGATGCCTTCGAGGATGGAATCGAACGTCGCCTCCCCGTCGATCAGCAGCTCGGCCTTGTTCCCGGCGAGGAACGGCATGCCGGCGGCGCGGCGCTGCACGGGCCATGCCGCCCCCATGTCGCGGTCGATGACCTGCAGGTCCTCGCTGCGGATCAGGCGCGACTGGCGCACCTGCATGCGGGTCTTGGCGTAGCTGTCAAAGTGCTTCCAGCCGAAGATCAGGTAGAAGATCGTGGTCGGGAAAGGCAGGAAGGCCAGCGACACGAGCCAGGCGATCGAGCCCTGGGATGTGCGGGACACGCTGATCTCGCGAACGGCACAGATGACCGCCAGCACATAGAATCCGGCCAGGATCATCGCGATGATCGGGATGCTCTCGACGACACCCTCGACCACGTCGGTCATATCGACAACTTCCGTCATCGTCCCTCCGGCGGTTCGCCTAAGACTAATAGCCGATGCACGGAAGCTGGCTAGTACCTGCACCAAGGCACTGAACAGTTGCGCCGGTCAGCAAACGCCGCGACAGTAGCACTCAAGCCCTTATCGCCTGCTTTCCCGCCTCTGGAAGATTTTGCCCGTGTCGCCGCAACCGCCAATGCTCCGTCAGAACGCCATGACGGGGATTGCGTTCAAGCTGAGTTCGGTCTGCGTGTTTCTGGGCATGTCCAGCCTGCTCAAGGCCTCCGAAGGCGTGCCGGCTGGCCAGTTGGTGTTCTTCCGCTCGTTCTTCGCCGTCCTGCCGATCATCGTCTATCTGATCTGGAAGGGCGAACTCGGCGTCGGCATCAAGACCAGGCACCCGCTGAGCCACCTGATGCGCGGCCTCGTCGGCACCGGCGGCATGATGACCGGCTTCTTCGCCCTGACCCAGTTGCCGCTCGCCGAGGCCATCACCATCAGCTACGCGACGCCGCTGCTGATCGTGGTGTTCAGCGCCGTCTTCTACCATGAGCAGGTCCGGCTCTATCGCTGGAGCGCGGTGCTGGTCGGCCTCGTCGGCGTCATTGTCATCATCTGGCCCCGCCTCACCGTCTTCTCGGGCGGCATCGCGGACATGAGCGGGGCGACTCTTGGCGCCATCTCGGCGCTGGTCGCGGCCGGCTTTGCCGCCACCGCCATGGTGCTCGTGCGCAAGCTCGTCGAAACCGAGCGCTCGGCCACCATCGTCCTCTACTTCTCGGTGACGTCGGCGGCTCTTGGCCTCGCAACGATCCCGTTCGGCTGGGTCATGCCGACGCCCGAGCAGTTCGCCCTGCTCATCGGCGCCGGCATCTTCGGCGGCATCGGCCAGATCCTGCTCACCGAATCCTACCGCCACGCCGACATGTCGGTGGTCGCGCCGTTCGAATACGCCTCGCTGATCCTCTCCATCGCCATCGGCTACGTGATCTTCCAGGATGTCCCGAGCGTGCAGATGCTGATCGGCGGCACCATCGTCGTCGGCTCCGGCCTCTTCATCATCTACCGCGAGCACCAGCTGGGACTGGAGCGGAAGAAGGCGAGCGAAGTCAGCCCGCCGCAGTGATGTTCTAGCCATGCATCCTAAAGTCAGCGGCGATACGATCTGACCGTTCTTTTAGGTGCTCGAATAGTTTGCGTTGCCTAAGAGCTATCGCCGCCGTCGCCATGGCCACGAGACTTCGATGAAGGTAGTTGCGGAAATCCACAAAACTGTCGTCAAGAAAGGGCGTTCCGTGCATCCCCTGAATGAGAAACCGTCCCGACGTAGCATCAAATGTATCCATGGCGTGTGCACCGGCAGAGTGGATGAAACCTGAGTATGCCCCCTCTACGAACGCAAGAACGTCAAGGATCCTCTGGGTGTTGTCGTCAGGATCAGAAAATGTGCGCACGTTGTACGCGCGAATCTTCGCTCTCGGAACGCGGTCACGAGCTAACCGCGAGACCACGGGATCTGCTCCATCGAACTCTTCTTGGAAGAACTCCTTCAGATACCTATCGTGGATCGGTTCACGTTTTCCGCCAATGAGCGGCCCGGACAAGAACGATATGTCAGAATCGAGTTGATCGAGAATACGCTGGATGGCTCCGGCCTCCTGCGAAAAGCCGCCGACAAGCAGATGCCACGTTGCCTGTACACCAGTTACCAAGCGGGCCAGCTTGACAACTATTGCCTGCTGAAGGCTTCGCTCCAAGTATCGAAAGGTTCGCTGACGCCGCAGGGTCGTCGCCCTAGGCGCGGGCACGGTAGCTTCTAGGATAGGAAAGCCAAACAGTAGCTCGGTCCGAACTTGTTCATACATGGCGCGGGAAGTCTCGAGTTCCCGCGTCATCGCTAAGCCTTCTGCACGAAGCTTTCGAGCACCTTCTTCGGACCGGCTTTCTCGAACTCGATCGAGAGCTTGTTGCCCTCGATATTGTTGACCGTGCCGTAGCCGAACTTCAGGTGGAACACCCGCTCGCCGACCGCATACTTCGAACCGCGCCCATCATCCACCGAGCGGGCGACGAGGTCGCCGTCGATCGTCACCGGCCCGTGCGACTTGCGGGTCGAAGCCTGTGCCCGCGCCCGCTGCCACCCCGGCGTCTCGTAGATCGAGTCGAACGGATCGCGCGTGTCGAAGCGGCCACCGCCGGTGCGTCCACCGTACCCATAGCCGCCATAGGACGAGCCCGTATCCTTCACCTCGACCGCCGAGGCTGGCAGCTCGTCGAGGAACCGCGACGGGATGGCCGACTGCCAGAGCCCATGGGTAAGCCTGTTCTGCGCCACCGAAACCCTGAGGCGCTTCCGTGCCCGGGTGAGCCCCACATAGGCGAGCCGCCGCTCCTCCTCGAGCCCGGCGCGGCCAAGTTCATCGAGCGTCCGCTGGCTCGGGAACAGGCCCTCCTCCCAGCCGGGGAGGAACACGGTGTCGAACTCGAGCCCCTTGGCCGAGTGAAGCGTCATGATCGAGACCGCGTCGTCGGCCTCGCCGGTATCGCGGTCCATGACCAGCGAGACGTGCTCGAGGAAGCCGCCGAGCGAGTCGAACTCCTCCATGGAGTTGACCAGTTCCTTGAGGTTCTCGAGCCGCCCCTCGGCCTCGGCCGACTTGTCGTTCTGCCACATCTCCGTGTAGCCCGACTCGTCCAGCACCTGCCGGGCCAGCTCGGCATGCGAGGCGTGCCGCCGCACGATACCCGGAGCGATCTCCTCATCTGGGTCGCCATCCTCGAGCGGAAGCGCCCTTGCCCGCTGCGCCCAGTCATCGAACTGATCCATGAGCTGGCGAAGCGTCGTTCGCTGCTTGGGCTTCAGCTCCTCGGTCTGGATGAGCATGCGCACCGTGCCGGTCAGCGACGCCCCCTGGTGCCGCGCTGCGTCGTAGAGAATCTTGAGCGTCGAATCGCCCAGCCCGCGCTTGGGCACATTGACGATGCGCTCGAAGGCGAGGTCGTCGCTGGGGTTCCACACCAGCCGCAGGTAGGCCAGCGCGTCACGGATTTCCTTGCGCTCATAGAAGCGCGGGCCGCCGATAACCCGATAGTTGAGCCCCAGCGTGATGAAACGCTCTTCGAAGGCGCGCATCTGGTGCGAAGCGCGCACGAGGATCGCCATCGAGTTCAACGCATCGCCCTGCCGCTGGCGCTGCTCGATCTCCTCGCCAACCTGCCGCGCTTCCTCGTCGCTGTCCCAGACCGAGGTCACGGCGACAAGCTCGCCCGGCTCACCGACATCCGTCTGGAGCGTCTTGCCCAGCCGGCTCTCGTTGTTGGCAATAAGGTGCGAGGCGGCCTTCAGGATGTTGGAAGTCGAGCGGTAGTTGCGCTCGAGCCGGATCACCTTGGCGCCCGGGAAGTCCTTCTCGAAGCGCAGGATGTTGTCCACCTCGGCGCCGCGCCAGCCATAGATCGATTGGTCGTCGTCACCCACGACGCAGAGATTCGCCTCCGACGCAGGCTTCCCCTGCGCGAGCAGCCGCAGCCAGAGGTACTGAGCCGTGTTGCTGTCCTGGTACTCGTCCACCAGCATGTACTTGAACTTGCGGTGGTACTCCGCCAGCACGTCCGGATGCTCCTTGAACACCTTGATGTTCAACAGCAGCAGATCGCCGAAATCGGTCGCGTTGAGCGTCGCCAGCCGCGCCTGATAGTCGCGGTAGAGGTTCGGCAGTCGCCCATTGGCGAAACCGGAGAGCTCCGCCATCGGCACGTCGTCCGGCAGCCAGCCGCGGTTCTTCCAGTTGTCGAGCATCCCGGCGAACACCCGGGCGGGCCAGCGCTTCTCGTCGATGTTCTCGGCTTCGAGCAACTGCTTGATCAGCCGGATCTGGTCGTCGGTATCGAGAATGGTGAAATCGGAGCGCAGGTTCACCAGTTCGGCGTGCCGGCGCAGGATGCGCGCGCCGATCGAGTGGAACGTGCCGAGCCACGGCATGCCTTCGACGGCCGCGCCGGCGATGGCGCCGATGCGCTCCTTCATCTCCCGCGCCGCCTTGTTGGTGAAGGTCACCGACAGGATTTCGGACGGCCACGCGAGGCGCGAGGTAAGGATATGCGCGATACGCGTCGTCAGCACGCGCGTCTTGCCCGTACCGGCGCCGGCGAGCACCAGCAGCGGCCCCTCCGTGGTCATCACGGCCTCGCGCTGCTCCTCGTTGAGCCCTCTCAGATAGTCGGGCGCACCCGATCCCCGGCCGAACTGGCTGGTGATCGAGCCTGCCTTGGGGCGGTCGAGGCGTTGCGGTTCAGCTGGCATGCGGGATTGACGAATCCTGTTTCGTTCTCATTGGCGAATATAGGCAGTGGCAGCCCGGATGTATATGCGCGGGCACGCGAAGTGACCGGAAGAGCGACGATCCGGCACTCTCGCCCCTTGATCCCGCCCCCCAATCCGGTAAACGAGATCGCTCCCCGCGACCCGCAGGTTTTCCATGCTCGACATCAACTGGATCAAAGCCAACCCCGCCGCATTCGATGCTGCGCTCAAGGAGCGCAAGAATGTGCCGTTCACGGCCTCCCAGCTCATCGAGATGGACGAGTCCCGCCGCACCGCCATTGCCGCCGTCGAGGAGGCACAGGCCAAGCGCAACGCGCTGTCCAAGCAGATCGGCCAGGCCAAGGCCCAGAAGGACGAGGCCAGGGCCCAGGCGCTGATGGATGAAGTCGCCCAGCTCAAGGACGCCATCCAGGCCGGCGAAGCCACCCGCAAGGAAGCCGAGGACAAGCTCCGCGGCGCGCTGGCCATCATCCCGAACATCCCGCTCGATGAGGTCCCTCGCGGCGCCGACGAGAGCGACAATGTCGAGTATTTCGGCCGCAACGGCTCGCCCGAGACGGCGGCGAAGAATCGCCCGGCCCGGCCGACCTTTTCCTTCAAGCCGAAGGAGCACTTCGAAACCGGCGAGGCCCTCGGCCAGATGGATTTCGAGGTCGCCGCCAAGATCTCCGGCAGCCGCTTCGTCGTGCTGAAGAGCCACCTCGCCCGCCTCGAGCGCGCCATCGGCCAGTTCATGCTCGACCTGCATGTCGACGCGCACGGCTACACGGAGGTTGAGCCGCCCTACCTCGTGAAGGACGATGCCCTCTACGGCACCAACCAGCTGCCCAAGTTCGAGGAAGACCTCTTCTTCGTGCCGCACGGCGAGGGTCGCCTCGCGCTGATCCCCACCGCCGAGGTTCCGCTGACCAACTTCGTGCGCGACAGCATCCTCTCCGAGGACGAACTGCCGCTCCGTCTCACCGCCCTCACCCCCTGCTTCCGCTCGGAAGCCGGTTCGGCCGGCCGCGATACGCGCGGCATGCTGCGCCAGCACCAGTTCAACAAGGTCGAGATGGTGGCCATCACCACCCCCGAGGCCTCGGGCGAAGAGCACGAGAAGATGCTCTCGGATGCCGAGGACGTGCTCAAGCAGTTGGGCCTCCACTACCGGGTGATGATGCTTTCGACCGGCGACATGGGCTTTGGCGCGCAGAAGACCTACGATCTCGAGGCCTGGCTGCCGGGCCAGGACACCTATCGCGAGATCAGCTCGGTCTCCGTCTGCGGCGATTTCCAGGCCCGCCGGATGGACGCCCGCTACCGCGACAAGGACGGCAAGATCCGTCACGTCCATACGCTGAACGGCTCGGGTGTTGCCGTCGGCCGCGCCCTGATCGCGGTGATGGAGAATTACCAGCAGGAAGACGGCTCCGTCCTCGTCCCCGACGCGCTGCAGTCCTACATGAAGGGTCTCAAGTCGATCGGCGCCCGCTCATGAGAATCCTCATCACCAATGACGACGGCGTGGACGCGCCCGGCATCGAGGTGATGCGCGCCATAGCGGCCGAACTCAGCGACGATGTGTGGGTGGTCGCCCCCGACGGCAACCAGTCGGGCGCCGCCCACCGCTTCACCTTCGGGCGCGAACTGGGTCTCGATCAGCGCAGCGAGCGGGTCTTTTCCGTCGTCGGCGGCTCGCCCGCCGACTGCGTCGTCGCCGGCATGACCTATGTCTGCAAGGACATCAAGCCGGACCTCGTGCTCTCCGGCGTCAACAACGGCCAGAACCTGGGCGATATCCTCAACTGTTCCGGGACCGTCGCCGGAGCCCGCGAGGGCGCCCTCCACGGCGCGCTCGGCATCGGCATCAGCCAGGGCGTCGACTACGAGCGCACCAACGAGGTGAACTGGACCAACGCGGCGACCTACAGCGCCCGCGTCGTCCGCCAGCTCCTCGCTCAGGTGCGGTCGCGCGGCGACGCCTACTTCAACGTCAACCTGCCCTTCTGCGCCCCCGAGGACGTCAGCGGCATCCGCGTCGTCCCCTTCCAGCGCTTCTCGCGCTCGCCGATGGCCTACTATCCCAGCGACAACGCCGGGAAGTTCTTCATCGCCATCCCCGAGACGCCGACGCCGCTCGATCCCGAGAACGACTTCGGCCTGCTGATGCATGAGAACGCAATCACCGTGACGCCGCTCATGCTCCAGCACACCCACCACGAGCTGGCCGGCCGCCTCGACGGCATGCTGGACCTCTAGCCATAAAAACCAAAATCCCCGGACGATGCCGGGGATTCGCTTCGGTCTTGATACTGGGACTAATCCCGCGCGTGACGCGCTGTGGCTTAGCTCGGGCGCTTGGTAAGCGCGCCGAGCAACAGGTGTTCGCGGGCGCGCGCAACGCTGCGGGTCGCCTCGCGGCCCCGCGCATCGATCACGCCGGCTAGCGCCTTGCGGAAGTCGTTCTTGCTCTCGGGCATCTCATTCTCCCGGTGTGGAATCTCGTGCGGCTCTTCTGCCGACGATGTGTATGTAGTGCGGGCGAGCCCCGCCGGTAAGTCGTTGTTGCGAAAGGCAGCCATGCCATTGGCGCAGGGCCACTTAACAGCCGGTGAATCGCGTCAGTCCCGACGCTGGCTCTCCAGCTCGGTTCGCGCCTTCAGATATTCGGTGATGTAGCGCTGCGCCTGGCGGCTGCGCACCGGCCGCTCTGAACGCGGAATGAACGCTCGCAATGGCCAACGGGCCTTGTTAGGGTCCGCGCCACCTACCTTCCCACGGCATTTCATTATGAACGACAACGCCTTCGCCCCCGCCGTTTACCAGACGTTCGATATCCGCACCGATCCCAGGACGGTGGCTCCGCGCGTCAAGGCGCTGCGGACGGCGATGAAGGAGGCCGGGGTCGACGCGTTCCTCGTTCCCCGCACCGACGCGCATCGCGGGGAATCGGTTCCGGCCAGCGAGGCGAGGCTCAGCTATGTGACAAGCTTCACCGGTTCGGCCGGCCTCGCCATCATCGGCAGCCGCAAGGCCGCGCTGTTCGTCGATGGCCGCTACACGCTGCAGGCCCCGGCGGAGACCGACACCACGGTCATCGAAGTGCTCGAGGCGGCACAGGGTGGCATGTCGCCCCGGATCGCCGAGTTCGTACCCAAGGGCGGCAAGGTCGGCTTCGACCCTTGGCTGCACACGCCCAGCGAAATCGCCGACCTCGAGAAAAAGCTCGCCGGCAAGGCCACGCTGGTCCCGGTCGCCAATCTTGTCGACACGACCTGGACCGATCGCCCTGCCCCGCCTGTCGCCCCGATCGAGTTCCTCGGCCACAACCGCGCGGGCAGGAACGCGCCGGACAAGCTCGCCGAGATCCGGGCCACCATGGCCGAGGACGACGCCGACGCGCTGGTGCTGACGGTACCGGAATCGATCAACTGGCTCTTCAACCTGCGCGGCCGCGACGTCCCGCACGTGCCCGTCGTCCTCTGCTATGCGCTCGTGCCGAAATCCGGCATGCCGACCCTGTTCTTCAACAAGGACAAGATCACGCCCGAGCTCAGGCAGGGCCTCGAAGGCCTCGCCAAGGTCGCGGACGTTGCGACGATGGTCGCGTCCCTGCGCAAGCTGGGCGCCGGCGACAAGCGCGTGATGGTCGATCCCGGGACGGTCCCCGTCGCCGTGGCCAATGCCATCAAGGGCGTCAGCGAAGCCAGGCTCATCGAGAAGCGCGATCCAGTCCTGCTGCCCAAGGCCAGGAAGAACGATGCCGAGCTCGGCGGCATGCGCGAGGCGCACCGGCTCGACGGCGCCGCCATGGCGAAGTTCCTCCACTGGTTCGACACCGAGGCCCCCAAGGGCAAGCTCGACGAGATCACCATCGCCACCGCGCTCGAAAGCTTCCGGCGCGAGGATTCGAGCCTCGTCGACATCAGCTTCGACACGATTTCCGGCGCCGGCCCAAACGGCGCCGTGATCCACTACCGCGTCGACGCCCGCACCAACCGCGGGCTGAAGCCCGGCGAGCTGATGCTGGTCGACTCCGGCGCCCAGTACCTCTCCGGCACCACCGACATCACCCGCACCCTCTTCACCGGCAAGGCGACCGCAGAGCAGAAGGACCGCTTCACCCGTGTGCTGCGCGGCATGATGGCGGTGTCGATGGTCCGCTTCCCCAGGGGAACGACCGGCGCACAGATCGACGTCCTGGCACGCCAGTTCCTGTGGGCCGACGGCATCAACTACAACCACGGCACCGGGCACGGCGTCGGCGCGTTTCTCTCCGTGCACGAGGGCCCCATCGGCATCTCGCCGCGCTATCCGACCCCGTTCGAGCCCGGCATGATCACCTCGAACGAACCGGGCTACTACAAGGAAGGCGCCTACGGCATCCGCATCGAGAACCTGCTCAACGTGATCGAGAGCGAGGTTGGCGAGGGCAAGTTCCTCGAGTTCGAGACGCTGACGCTGACCCCGATCGACCTGAGACTCATCGACGTCAGGCAGCTGAGCGAGCCGGAGCGCGAGTGGCTCAACGCCTACCACAAGCGGGTGTTCAAGGAGATCGGCCCGCTCGTGAAGGGCGAGGTGAAGGCGTGGCTCAAGGACGCCACGCGCGAGATTTAGATCAGCGCGAACGGATCGTACTGAAGCAGCCAGGACAGCAACCAGTTCTGGCTGCCGCCGAGCGATGCGACATCGTCCACCTTCCAGCCGTCGGCTTCCTTGACCATCGACACGCTGATCAGGCTCAGGTGGTCGAAGTTGTGGAACCTGACCGTTGCTACCGCGCGGTCGCCGCTCACCACCGGCTCGTTGATCACCAGATCGAACAGCAGCGTGTGGTTCGCCTCGATGAACGGGTCAAAGGCGAGCACGTCCGCTGCGTTCGACGCGGCATCCGCCCCGGCCTCCTCGCTCGCATGGCGCTCGACACTCGCCGAGTACAGGCCCTTGAGCCGCTCGGAGTAGAAGTGCTGAAGCCCGCCATCGTGGTTCTGACCACTGGTGTAGGGCTGATAGATGGCTTCGACCAGCGCCTTGGGCGTGTCGTACGCCGCCGCGCCGCCCGTGAAGCCGACAACGAGTAGAAGAGTAGAGACTATGCGCCGCATGACCGCCCCGTCGTGCCCGGTTTCGAACGGACTCCGGCTAGCAACGAGTCGCGGCGCCTTCAGGGCTGCGCCGTGCCACAATCATGGCAGGCTGGCTCAGGTGGGGGTGGTGGTCGTGTCCGTGCCTTCGCCCTCGGCGGCGGCGAGGGTCTTGGCGCGACGCTTCTCGATCCACATGACCGACCAGATCGAGAGCTCGTAGAGCAGGTACATCGGCAGCGCCAATCCGATCTGCGAGATCGGGTCGGGCGGCGTGATGAACGCGGCAAACACCAGGATGGCGACGATGGCGTAGCGGCGGCCCTTCTTGAGCGTACCGCTCGAGATGAGATCGATCTGCGCCAGGAGCGTCAGGATCACCGGCAGCTGGAAGCAGAGGCCGAACGCAATGATCAGCGTCATGGCGAGGCCAAGGTACTCGCTGACCTTGACCAGCATGCTGATCTCGCCCGTCTCCATCGAATGGAAGAACCGCATGGCGAGCGGGAGCACGGCAAAGTAGACCATGGCCGCGCCGAGCAGGAAGAAGATCGGCGTTGCGATCAGGTACGGGATGAAGGCCTTGCGTTCCTTCTTGTAGAGCCCCGGAGCGACAAAGCCGTAGATCTCGACCGCAAGATACGGGAAGCCGAGGAAGATCGCGCCGAAGAAGGCGAGGCTCAGCTGCGTGAAGAAGAATTCCTGCGGCGCGGTGTAGATCAGCTCCACCGGCTGGGGAGCCACCGCCTCGCGATAAGGCTGGACGAGGATGTCGAAGATCGGACCTGCAACGAAGAAACAGGCGATCAGCAGGCCGACGATCACCAGAAGCGATCGGATCAGCCGCTTCCTGAGTTCGATCAGGTGATCGAGCAGTGGGGCTTCGCTGCCCGCAAGCTCATCGGGGGCCTCGGTCTCAGGCTTGGGCGGTTCGAGTTTGGTCTGCTCGGCCATCGTCACGTGGTCTTCTTGGCAACGGCCGGCTTCTCGGCGGCGGGCTTCTTGGCGGCAGGTTTCTTGACCGCAGCGGGCTTCTTGGCCGGAGGCTTCGCCGCGGGCGCCGGATCAGCAACGGCAGCCTGCTTGGGCGCCGCCTTCTTCGCGGCCGGCTTCTTGGCTGGCGCGATAGCTTCGACCGGCGCCGGAGATTCGATCGGCTTCTTCGCCCTTGTCGGTTTCTTGGCGGCCGGAATGTCGGCCGTCGCAACGGTGCTCTCGCTCGGCGCCTTGATCCGTGCGGGGCGGGCAGCCTTGACCGGGGCCTTAGCGGCAGCAGGTGTACTCGCGGCCACCGGGGTCGCAGCACCCGTCGTCGTGGCAGCGGCAGCGGCCGGCGCGGTCATCCCGGCGGCGGCCTTGATCTCGTCGACCACGCTCTCGACCTTGGGATCGGCCGGCTTGATCGCACCGGAAGGCTGAACCTGCCCGGTGGACGTTGTCGTGTTGAACTCCTTGCGGATCGCATCCGCAGTCGCCTTCAGCGGCTGCGTCACGGAGTTCCTGAGATTGGTGATCTCGTTGAGCCCGGTCGTCTTGTTGAGCTCACGCTGGAAGTCCTGCCCCATCCGCCGGATGGTTCCGGCGAACTGCCCGATGCGGCGCATTACCGCCGGCAGTTCCTTGGGACCGATGACGATAAGCGCCACGATCCCAATCAACAGCATTTCCAGCCAGCCGACGCCGAGCATGTGGTGGGCTCCCGAGAGCGGCCGTCAGACGATCAGGCGTCCTTGGCCTTTTCGGTTTCGCGGGTCGGCTCGGCACTGGCCTGGGCATCGATCTGCGGGGTGGGCTTGGTTTCCTCGTCGCGCATGCCCTTCTGGAAGGACTTGATGCCCGAGGCGACTTCGCCCATGAGGCCCGCGATCTTGCCGCGTCCAAACAGCAGGATCACGACGATCGCTACAACAATGATGCCCCAAATGCCTGGCGCGTGCATACGTTGGTCTCCGATATTCGAACGCGTAGTCTACACCGTTAGCGCAGACAAATAGGTTTAATCCTTGGCGAACACAAGGACGTGTTCCGGGTTCAGGCTCAGGAAAACGTCGGAACCGACCTTGAGATTGCGATCTGACCGCCGCCGCAACTGAATAGGCCGGTCGAGCCCCGCGACGCTTACCTCGCACAGATCGATGCCGATGGCGTCCCGCTTCGCCAGAACTCGGCCGGGAACCCCGGGCCCCTCCGTCCTGACATCGAGGCTGCCGATCGGCCGGATCGCAACCGTCACAGCTGTGCCGTCGGCATAGGCCGGCGCCGGCAAGGCGCCCAGCGGTGTGTCGACGCTCCCGCCCACGACGCGGGCCTCGATCTCGCTCAGCGGCGAGAAGAAACGTGCGGCATTGAGATCGACCGGACGATTGTAGATGGCGGACGCCGTATCGATCTGCGCCAGTCTGCCGTGCCGCAGCAAGGCGATCCGGTCGCCGAGGAGCATCGCCTCTTCGGGGTCATGGGTCACGATGATCGTCGTGGCATGCGTCTCGCGCAGCACCGCCAGCGTCTCGTTGCGCACCGTCTCGCGCAGCCGCGCATCGAGGCTGGAGAACGGCTCGTCCAGCATCAGGATCCCCGGCCGCGGCGCGATCGAGCGGGCGAGCGCCAATCGCTGCTGCTGCCCACCCGAGAGCCGATGCGGGTAATCGTCCTCCCGGTCTTCAAGCCCGACCCGCTTGAGGGCCTGGCGCGCTTGCGTCAACGCAGCACCCCGGCCCAACCTGCGCAGCCCGAAGGTCACGTTCTGCAGCAGCGTCAGGTGTGGGAACAGTGCGAAATCCTGGAACATCAGTCCGATGCCGCGCCGGTCGGGCTTCACATGGACGCCCGGCCCCGACACCACCTCGTCATTGATGCTCACCGTACCCGCATCGATCCGCTGGATGCCGGCCGCGACGCGCAGGATCGTGGATTTGCCCGATCCGCTCTCGCCCAGCAGGCAGACGATCTCCCCCGGCACGAGGGCCAGCGAGAAGTCGCGCAGCACCGGCCGGCCGCCCAGCGTCACGTCGACATGGTCGAACTTCAGCGCTCCGGCAAACGCGACGCCAGCGGTGCCGCGCGGGCCCCAGTCCTCGAACTCTTCGGTATCGGTCATTCTACCGGGTCGCTTTCGCCCTGGTCGTCGGGATCGAGCGGATCCTCGTCATCACGCAAGGGGCCATCGAATGGCAACGGCACCTGGAAGGCCGGCGGCAGCCGGCTCGACAGCAGGCCCGAGCCCTTCAACTCCTCCAGCCCCGGCAGGTCGGTGATGCCCTCGAGCCCGAAATGATCGAGGAAGGCCTCGGTCGTGCCATAGGTCACCGGCCGCCCAGGCGTCCTCCGCCGCCCACGCATCCGGATCCAGCCGGTCTGCATCAGCACGTCGAACGTCCCGCCGCCGCTGGCGACACCGCGCACCTCCTCCACCTCGGCACGCGTCGCCGGCTGGTGGTAGGCAATGATGGCCAGCGTCTCGAGCGCGGCGCGGGAAAGCTGGCGGCTCTCCGTCTGCTCGCGCCGCAGCAGGAACGAGAGATCGTCGGCTGTCCGGAAGGCCCACTTGTCACCGCGGCGCACGAGGTTCACGCCCCGGCCGGCATACCTCGCGGCCAGCCTCTCGAGCAGAAGCGGCACGTCGGCCCCCTCCCCCAGGTATGGGGCGATCTCGGCCGGCGAAAGCGGCTCGGCCGACGCGAACATGATGGCTTCGAGGATGCGGAGATTGCGCTCTCCGACCTCGCCATGCTCGTCGATTTCCGATCCGGTGGCGGACGTGTCCGTCATGAAGGCTTCTTTCCGTCCTGCTGCCTGCGGCGCATGAACAGCGGGCCGAAGGTCAGGGTCTGGCGCAGTTCTATTTGCCCTTGCCGGGCCAATTCAAGGCTGGAGGCGAAGCTCGAGGCCGTCGCGGTCTTCCGCTGCGCCGGATCGCTCAGGAACTGGTCCAGATAGGCGTCCAGTGGCACCCAGTCCATGTTCTCGCCGATCAGCCGCGTCAGGATCTCGCGGGCCTCCTGCAGCGACCAGACCGTGCGCTCGAACAGGTGGTAGTCCTGCGGGACGCCGCGCTCCCGGCCATTCGCATACGCCTTCAGCAAATCGTAGAGCGACGCCTCCCACAGGTTCCGCCGCTCGATCATCACCGGCTCGGGCTGGCCGCGCGCGAAAACGTCGCGCGCAAGGCGCGGCCGGTTGACGAGCTGCATGGCCGCTTTCCGCATCGCTTCGAGCCGCTTCAGGCGGAACTGCAGCAGTGCCGCCATCATCTCGCCCGACGGCTCGTCGTCGCTTGGCGCCTGCGGCACCATCAGCCGGCTCTTGAGGTAGGCCAGCCAGGCCGCCATCACGAGATAGTCGGCGGCAACCTCGATGCGGCGATCGCGGATGGTCTGGATGAAGCCGAGATACTGCTCCGCCAGCGCGAGGACTGAGATCTTGCCCAGGTCCACCTTCTGGCGGCGGGCCAGGTCGAGCAGCAGGTCGAGCGGCCCCTCGTACCCGGCAACGTCGACATAGAGCACCTCGTCCTCGCGAGGTGCGTCGGGCGTTGCGAACCAATCTGCCGGTGTGTCGCTCATAACGCCGAAAATCCGCTCTTCACGAGCGGATTTGGTCCCCAATGGGTATGGGCGTCAAGGAAGTCGGGGCGTCGATCAACCGCCAATCGGCACGCAGTCGACACCATTCGCCTTCAGGCTTGCGCAGGTCTGGGTCGCTTCCGGGAAGGAATCGACCGGCAGCACGACGCGATACCAGGTGCCCTTGGCACCCAGGTCGACCGGACGGATCGCGAGGTTGCGCCCAGCCAGCAGCCCCGACAGGCGGTTCTGCGTCGCCCGCAGCGACGCCTGCGCGTCCGGCTCGGTCGGCTGCGAGCTCAACTGGACGTAAGGTCCGCTGCCGCCAACCGACGCAGTTGATACCGGCTGCTGCACAGCAACTGGCTGCTGAGGCTGCAGCAGCTCTGTCGTCTGCAACGGCTGCGGCTGCGCCGCGACGGCCGTCCGCTGGTTCGCGCCACCGCCCAGAACGGAACGGTCGGCGGGCCGGGCCACCGGGATCGGGGCAACAATGCTCGGGTTGATCGTCGCAGGCGCCGTGCCAGCAGCCGGAGCCTCGATCAGCGCCGAGACCTGGTTCGGGTCTGCAATAGCAGGTGAATTCACATCGACCGCGCCCGGCACGGCTGCCAGCAGTTCGGACGGCTGCACGTCGGATCCCGGCATGTCCGGAACGGCCGGACGATCCACCGGAAGCTCTTCATTGCCGGCGACCGCCTCGTCGCCCGAAACGATCGTGCCATCCGGCCGCACGGTCACGGTGCGGACCTTGCGGTTGGCGAGTTCGCTCTCGCTGGCCGCGCCGCCACCGTCCCCGACGGTCTGGGCAACGTCGGCGACACTGGTCGCTTCGCTATCGTCGCGGGAGACGAGCTGTTCGTTGCCGATGGCCGCAGCGCTGTTGCCGTCCAGTTCGTTGAAGACGACGGAGCCCTGGTTGCCGGTGGTGCTCGGCGCCGGCGGCGGCGCCTCCTTTACCGGCGCGGAATCGGCCTGCAGGACCGGGGCTTCGGTGTCGCCGGGCCGGCCCATGCCAAGGACCCAGTAGAGGCCGAAGCCGGCCGCAAGCAGCAGCGTGCCCGCCACCGCCATGCCGATATACGGCCGCAGGCCGTTGGCACTGCGCTCCGGCTTGGCCTTGATGCGCTTGTACGGGTTCTTTTCGGCCGCGATGCTGTCGATCCGTCCAACCTCGGCGCCGCTGGCGGCGGCAGCCGCGAGGATGGCGGCCTCGGCCGACGGAATCTGCGGCTCGGTATCCTTGAGCGACGCACGACGCGGCGGCAGACCTGCGGTCAGCGGCGGAACGATGGGCGCAGGCTGCGGCTCACGCGCGACAGGAGCGGGCGCCATGAGCTGTGCCGGTTCCGGCTGGTCGGAAGTCAGCTCGACACGCACGGCCTCGCCGATCAGGCTCTCGATCTCGTCCATCGGATCGCGATCGATAGGCGCCTGCGGCTTCTGGGCCGGCACCTTGCTGGTCGGCCCGAACACCGGCGCAACGCCGAAATGGTCTTCCGGCCGCACACCGGCGGCCTGGGCATTGATCGGACCAGCCGGACCGCGGAATACCCCGGAGTTCACCGGCGGCCGCGGCGCCGGCGCGGCGGCAGGCTGCGGGAAGCTGCGCGGTGTGGGCTGCGGCGCCGGTTCGGGCGCGTCATGGATCTCCGCCTCGGCCGAGTCGAGCTCGGCGGCAATCAGGTCGGCAATTGGGTCACCCGACGACGGTGCCGGGGCAGGAGCCGGACGCACGGGAGCCGGAGCAGGCACGCTCGCCTTGGGCGAAATCGCCACGGGCGGCTCGGTATCGAAGCCAAAATCGAAATCGAAATTGTCTGCGGCCGGAGAAGCCTTCGCAGCCTGGATCATCGGCGACACCGCCGGAGCCGACATGGGCCGCGGCGCAGACACCACGGGTTCGACCGGAGCCGGCGTGGGCTGGCTCCTGGTCGCCGCGAACTCGGCCTCGAGTTCCGCCATCGGATCGACGGCTCGGCCAGGAGCCTGGGCGGCGGCCTTCGGCAGCTCGATAACCGGAACAGGTGCCGGACGCGAAGCAACCGGACGCGGAATCTCGCGATCCTGCCAGTTGGCCATGGGCTCGGGCTTGAACGTCGACGTCGTCGGCATCGTGCCGAAATCGAACGATGCCGCGGGACGCGCAGGCGCAACGGACGGCGCCGTGACGACGGGCGCCGGTGCGGCGGCCGCCGGCTGGTCCATCCCCGGAATGCGCAGCACCCCGCTCGGGATCGGGGCCGGATTCGGAGCAGACCTCACGGCCTGCTGGGGCGCACTGACTACGGGCGCAGGCGCAGCAACCGGCGCATCCATGCCGGGAATGCGCACATGTGGAGGCGGCGCCGGGTTATCCTCGGGCAGCGTGACCAGCTTGGGCGCCGGACGGGCCTCGGGTTCGGCAGACCCTGCATTGCTTGCCATCAGCTTGGCGAGCTCGGCAATCAGGTCGTCGGATTTATCCTGGCCATCAGGCATGTGCTGTGGTCTCGCTGTCATCGTTAGCAGCGCCCTTCAACTCGTACTCTTCGGTGCCCGAGGCGACCCCCTGAAGCGAGCCGGCCACTCTACCAACCAATACGCCCGAATTATGAAAGCTCCTCCGGAGCCGAAACACCGAGCAGGTTCAAGCCGTTGACGAGCACCTGACGGACAGCCGCGACAAGGGCGAGTCGGGCCGCCGTCAGCTTTGAATCATCGGCGTTAACAAAGCGTAAGGCAACATCTTGATTGCCCTTCGCCCAGAAGCCGTGGAAGGCACTGGCGAGCTCGTAGAGATAGAACGCGACTCGGTGCGGTTCATGCGCGTCGGCCGCCGAAGCAACGATGCGCGGCCACTGCGCCAGCGCCTTGATCAGCTCGAGATCGGCCTCGCTCGAAAGCAGCGAAAGATCGGCCTTGGCGAGGGCAGCCGGCGTCACGTCGAGATCGGGCAGCTCGTCGGCGACCTTGCGGAACACCGAGTAAGTCCGGGCATGCGCGTACTGGACGTAGAACACCGGGTTGTCCCGGGTCTGCTCTTTCACCACGGCGAAGTCGAAATCCATCGCGGCATCGTTGCGCCGGTAGAGCAGCATGAAGCGGGTCGCGTCCGAGCCGACTTCCTCGACCACGTCCGAGAGCTGCACGAGGTCGCCCGAGCGCTTGCTCATCTTGAACGGCTCGCCGTTCTTGAGCAGCCGCACCAGCTGGCAGATGCGCACGTCGATGTCGGCCTCGCCGTGCGAGACGGCCTTCACCGCCGCCTGCAGGCGCTTAACGTAGCCCGAGTGGTCGGCGCCGAGCACATTGACCATGTGCTTGAAGCCGCGCAGGTATTTGTTGCGGTGGTACGCGATATCGGCGGCAAAGTAGGTGTAGGCGCCGTTCGACTTCACCAGCGGCCTATCGACGTCATCGCCGTAGTTGGTGGCCCGGAACAGCGTCTGCTCGCGGTCCTCCCAATCCTCCGGCGTCTTGCCCTTCGGGGGCTCGAGCCGGCCCTGGTAGACCATGTCCTGGCTGCGCAGCCAGTCGAGCGTGGTGTCGACCTCGCCGCCCTGCCCGTGCAGCTGGCGCTCCGAGAAGAACACGTCGTGGTGGATGTTGAGCTTGGCGAGATCGGCCCGGATCAGGTCCATCATCGCGGCCAGCACACGGTCCTTGGCGAGGGCGAGCGCCTCAGCCTCGGGCTTGTCGAGCAGCGTGCTGCCGAATTCGGCCTTCAGCGCCTGCCCCACCGGGACGAGGTAGTCGCCTGGATAGAAGCCCGACGGAATCTCGATGGTCTCGCCCAGCGCCTCGCGGTAGCGCAGCATGGTCGAGCGGGCCAGCGTATCGATCTGGCTGCCCGCATCGTTGATGTAGTACTCGCGCGTCACATCGTAGCCCGAGTAGGCCATGAGCGAGGCCAGCGCGTCGCCGAACACGGCGCCGCGCGTATGGCCGACATGCATCGGTCCGGTCGGGTTGGCCGAGACGTACTCGACATTCACCCGCTCGCCCTTGCCGACGTTGGACTTGCCGAATTCGGCGCCCTGGGCCGCGACGGACTTCAGCACATCGTGCCAGATCGGTGTCTCGAGCCGGAAATTGAGGAAGCCGGGGCCGGCAACCTCGACGGAAGCGACGTCCTTGTCCGCCTTGAAATGATCGGCGAGTGCCGACGCCACGTCCCGCGGGTTCTTGCCCAGCGGCTTGGCTACGACCATCGCAGCGTTGCTCGACAGGTCGCCGTGTGCGGCATCTCGCGGCGGCTCGACCACGATGCGCGACAGTGCTTCCTCGGTGATCGAGGGATAGAGCCCCTTGAGGGCGTCGGCGACGCGGGTGGCGAACAACGCGAAAACGTTCATTTCAGTGCCTTTTGGGAAGGGTCCGGTGCCCCTACCCCAAAGCCCCAGCCCCGTCAAACAGCCGCGAGTGCTGCTCGAGCGCATAGGGATCGGTCATCCCGGCCACAAAGTCGGCGACGAGGCGCGCCCGCGCCCCGCGATCGGGCGCATCGCGCGCCGCTTCGGCCCAGCGCCCGGGCATGTCCCCGGCGGCCATGTAGTGGTCGAACAGCATGGACACCACGCTCTGGCTGCGCCGGACCGGCTCCATCACCGGTTCGCTGCGATAGACATTGTCGAACAGGAAGCGCTTCAGCCCCCGCTCGGCCTCTGCGACGGGCGGGGAGTAGGCGATAAGCGTAAGCCCGGCGAACCGCACATCGTCAGCAGACTTCGGCCCCGCCTCGGCAATGCGCCTCTCGCTCTCCGCTATGACATCCTCGATCTGCGCCGTAATCAGCCGGCGCTGTACCTCATGCGCCTGCCGGCTGCGCTCGATATCGGGCCAGCGCTCGAGCACCTCGCGCACGAACGGGCCAACCAGCGGCACGTCGACGAGGTCGCCGATGCTGATGAGGCCCGCACGCAGCGCATCGTCGATATCGTGCGAGTTGTAGGCGATGTCGTCGGCGATCGCGGCCGCCTGCGCTTCGAGGCTCGCATGGCTCCACGGCATCAGGTCTGTGCTCGCCGGAATATCGTTGAGGCCCGCCGGCAAGGGGTGATCGTCCCGCAGCGCCCTGCCTTCGCGATCGACCAATGGGCCGTTGTGCTTGAGTATTCCCTCGAGCGCCTCCCAGCTGAGGTTCAGCCCGTCATGCTCGGCGTAGCGGCTCTCGAGCCGCGTCACCACCCGGATGGCCTGCATGTTGTGGTCGAACCCGCCCCACTCGGCGAGCTTCTCGTTCAACACGCGCTCGCCGGCGTGGCCGAAGGGCGTGTGGCCGAGATCGTGCGCCAGTGCCACTGCCTCCGCCAGGTTCTCGTCCAGCGCCAGGGCGCGGGCAATGGAGCGCGCCATCTGGCTGACTTCCAGCGTATGGGTCAGCCGGGTGCGGAAGTGCTGGCCCTCGTGGTGGAGGAACACCTGAGTCTTGTGCTGCAGCCGGCGGAAGGCGGTGGAGTGGATGATGCGGTCGCGATCGCGCTGGAATTCCGACCGGGTGGGGCTGGCGCCGGTGCCATGAAGGCGCCCGCGGCTCAGCGCCGGATCGGAGGCGTAGGCGGCGCGTTCACCCATTATGCGACCAAGACCCTTTTCATCGTCGACCGACGATATTAGATTTACCCAGGTCGCCGCATGAGCGCGGCGGAAAGGTATTGAATGTCCGAAGCTGCTCTAGCACCGAACAATGTCACTTTGACAGATCGCGCCGCCAAGCGGATCGGCCGCATCCTGGCCAAGCAAGGCGAGGGCACGGTCCTGCGCATCGCCGTTTCCGGCGGCGGCTGTTCGGGTTTCCAGTACGAGTACAATCTCGTCCAGGAGACGCCGACCGACGACGACCTGGTCCTGAGCAGGGACAACGCCACCGTGCTGATCGATTCCCTCAGCCTCGAGTTCATGGGCGGCGCCGAGATCGATTATGTCGACGACCTCATCGGCCAGAGCTTCCAGATCCGGAACCCGAACGCCGTGGCCGGCTGCGGTTGCGGCACCAGCTTCGCGGTTGCCTGAGCGCTGCCGACCGCACTTGCCTCACTGACCTCCCGCGGCTAGCGTCCGCGCCGGATTAGGGAGGCATGCTATGGACTTGGCCAAGCGAGTCGACGCCGTCGTCGACAGCGCAATCGCAAACGACAAGATCGTCGGATCGGTCACACTGGTGAAGGCTCACGGCGAGCTGGTCTACGCGCGCGCCGCGGGCTGGTTCGATCGCGAAGCCAAGGCTCCGATGCGCCGCGATGCCATCTTCCGCCTCGCCTCGGTGACCAAGCCGATCGTCGCCGCCACTGCCCTCGCCATGGTCGAACGCCGCCTCATCGGCCTCGACAATGCGGTAAGCGACCACCTCCCCTACTTCCGGCCGAAGCTGCAGGACGGAACCGAGGCCCGTATCCTCGTCCGGCACCTGCTCAGCCATACGTCAGGCCTCGGCTACGGGTACAAGAACCCGGCCATCACCACCGGCCTGCAGCAGACCGAACTCGATCACGAGGCCAACCTGACGCTCATCGCCCAGGAGCCGCTGCTGTTCGAGCCCGGCACGGGGTGGGAGTACGGCGTCAATATCGACGTGCTCGGCGCCATCATCGCGCAAATCCACGGCGGCACGCTGGGCGACGCGGCAGCGCACTACATCACCGGCCCGCTCGGCATGGTCGATACCGGCTATTCCGTCCGCGACCTCGGTCGGTTGGCGGTGCCCTATGCCGACGGCCCGCCAGGCCTGCGCCGCATGGGCGATCCGGATGTCCTCATCAACCCGCTCGGCGAGCGTACGAACTTCTCGCCGTCGCGCATCTTCAACACCCGCGCCTTCCAGTCCGGCGGCGCCGGCATGGTCGGCACGGCCGACGACCTGATGACCTTCTTCGAGACCATCCGGACCGGCGGCGGCGATGTCCTGCTCAACGAGACGGTGGAAGCGGCCGCCAGCAACCAGATCGGCGACCTGCCCCGCCGTCCGCAGGATGCCGGCCAGCGCTTCGGCTTCCTCTCGGCCATCGTCGACGATCCCGTCGCAGCCAACAGCCCCGTGGCCCGCGGCACCCTGCGCTGGGGCGGCGTCTATGGTCACGAATGGTCCGTGGATCCGGCAAGCGGCATCACCATCCTCTCCATGACCAACACCCCCTACGAGGGCTGCAGCGGGCAGTATCGCTACGATATCCGTGATGCGGTTTACGGTCGGACGGGAGGCCGGTAGGCTCCCGGCCCGAACAGGATTCTGCTCATGCGCATCGCGACCTGGAACATCAACGGCGTCAAAGCCCGGCACGGACTTCTTCTCAAATGGCTTGAGGAGGTCTCGCCGGACATTGTCTGCCTGCAGGAGATCAAGTCGGTCGACGAGGCGTTCCCACGCCTCGAGATCGAGGCGCTGGGCTACAATGTCGAGACCTTCGGCCAGAAGAGCTGGAACGGCGTCGCCATCCTTTCCAAGCACCGCTTCGACGAGGTCACGCGCGGCCTGCCCGGCGACGATGGCGATGAGCAGTCCCGCCTGATCGAAGGCGTGTTCTCGGTTGAAGGCGGCGCGATCCGCGTCTGCTGCATCTACCTGCCCAACGGCAATCCCGTCGACACGGACAAGTTCACCTACAAGCTCAGTTGGATGGACCGGCTAATTACCTTCGTCGAAGGCCGGCTGGCGCTCGAGGAGCCGTTCATCCTCCTCGGCGACTACAACATCATTCCGGCGGCAATCGACGCCAAGAACCCGGCGCAATGGGTCGGCGACGCCCTCTATCGCCCGGAAAGCGCCGAGCGCTGGCGCGCCCTCACCAACCTCGGAATGACCGATGCGCTCCGCGCCGTCACCGACGAGCCGCTCTACAGCTTCTGGGACTTCAAGACCTTCGGCTGGGAGCGAGACGACGGCATCCGCATCGATCACCTGCTGCTATCGCCGCAGGCCGCCGATCGGCTCGAGGACGTCACCATCCATCGCGAGGTGCGCGGCTGGGAAAAGCCCAGCGACCACGTTCCGGTGATCGGCGAGTTCGCGTTCTAGGCGGGCTTAGTTGGCGACCGCAGGCGTCGACACGCGGAGCTCGGCAACCTTGGTCGGCTCGGCTGCGGCCCTGCGATCCAGCATGCGGCTGACCGAGGCGGTCGCCACGCGAACCTGGCTGGAAATGTCGTCCACGAACCCCTGCACATCCTTGGGCAGGGTGACGACGACGATCAGGGCAAGGATGATTGGCAGGCGCATGGTACTCACCGGACGGGTCATTGGCCCGATGATTGCCACACTGCGCCTGAACTGATGCTGAACGGTCCGCCTACTCCAGGCGCCGCCACCCCAGCGGCCCGCGCTGGACTTCGAGCGGCCGGAACCGGCCCTTGTAGGCCATCTTCGGCGAATCTTTCACCCAGTAGCCGAGATAGACGTAGCTGAGGCCGGCGAGCTTCACCTGCTGGATGTGGTCGAGGATCAGCAGGTTCCCCAGCCCGCGCCGATCCAGCTCCGGATCATAGAAGCTGTAGACCATGGACAGCCCATCGGGCATCACGTCGGTCAGCGCCACCGCCACCAGCGGCCGGCCGGGGCGGGAAACCATGCGGTACTCCACCACCACGGTCTGCACCGGGGTGTCCTCGACCATGTACTCGTAGTCGACGAAGCTCATCTGCGTCATGCCGCCGCCGGCGTGGCGCGCATCCAGATACCGCTTGAACAGGCCGAACTGCTCGGCAGTGGCGCGCGGCTGGCAGACCTCGACCGCGATATCGGCATTGAGCTTCTGCACCCGGCGATAACGCGCCGTCGGCGTGAATTCCTGCGCGACGATGCGGACGGACTGGCAGGCCGAACAGCCGTCGCAGGCCGGCCGGTAGATGAGGTTCTGGCTGCGGCGGAAACCGTTGTCGCTGAGCAGGTGATGCAGCGAGGCCGCGCGACGGCCGGTCAGGTGGGTGAAGAGCTTCCGTTCCTGACGACCCGGCAGATACGGGCAGGGCATGGCTGCCGTAAGAAAAAGCTGGGTGTTCTCGGGCGTCTGATCGGTCATCGGCAGCCTTCGGGCGTCCGTTGCAGTCTAGCTGCGCACCCCCCGAGGAGCAATGGCCGACAAGGACTTACTCCACTAGGCAGAGCGTGCGCCGCCGGCGCGCCAGAACCGCTGCATCGGCGAGCGGCGCAGCATGAGCGTGCCGACCACGAGGTCGTGGATCATCTGCTGGCGCGGCGTGAAAAGCGCAAACAGGATCGTGAACGGCCAGCTGATCCAGATGGTCAGCCAGAACAGCAGCGGGTGAACGAGAATGGACCAGCCGTTGAGCGGCGTGCCGCGCACCGGCGTCAGCACGATGTCCATCGCCTGCATCCCCACCGTCGCGCGCATGGGCGAGCCCAGGGTCGCGGCATAGTAGCCGAGGATGGCGATCGGAATGATGATCGGCAGCGCCAGCAGCCCGAGCCCAAGCGTCACGACGCCGATCACGAGCCCGACCAGCAGCGCGGCAATGGTGATGCCGCCGATGATCACGCAGTCGATCAGCCAGGCGACGGCGCGGCGCGCCAGCACGCCCTCGAACAGCTCGGGAGCCACGGAAGGATCGGGGAGATGGTCGCTCATCGGATTGCCCTGGTTCATGCGGCAAAAGATGGGGACCATGAGGGCTGGTGCAAGTAGCTAAGCGAAGAAAGTGGTCCCATCCCTCTCCCGCCAGCGGCCTATCGGTTCAACACCCGCGCCGCCTCGAGCGCGAAGTAGGTCAGCACGCCGTCGCACCCTGCCCGCTTGAAGGCCATGAGGCTCTCCATCATCGCGGCCTCGCCGTTGATGGCACCAGCCGCCCCGGCGAGCTTCAGCATCGCGTACTCGCCCGACACCTGATAGGCGAAAACCGGCACGTCGAACTCGTCCCGCACCCGGCGCACGATGTCGAGATAGGGCATGCCCGGCTTAACCATCACCATGTCCGCACCCTCGGCGATGTCCTGATCGACCTCGCGCATGGCTTCGTCGCTGTTGGCGAAATCGAGCTGGTACGTGCGCTTGTCGCCGACGAGGCGGCTGCCCGAGCCCACCGCCTCGCGAAACGGGCCATAGAAGGCCGAAGCGAACTTGGCCGAATAGCTCATGATCGCCACCTGCTCGAAACCCTCGGCGTCCAGCGCCTGGCGGATCGCCGCAACACGCCCGTCCATCATGTCGGAAGGAGCGATGATGTCGGCCCCTGCCCGCGCCTGCATCAGCGCCGCCTTGACCATCACCTCGACGGTCTCGTCGTTGAGGATCTCGCCGTCACGGACCAGCCCGTCCTGGCCGTCGGACGAGTACTCGTCCAGCGCCACGTCCGTGATCAGCCCGATCTCGGGCACCTTCTCCTTGATTGCGCGCAGCGCCCGCGCCGTCAGGTTGTCCGGATTGAAGGCTTCGGAGCCGTTCTCGCTGCGCCGCTCGTCCTCGGTGTTGGGGAAAATCGCGAGCGCCGGAATGCCCTCGGCGGCAGCCGCGCGGGCCACATCGACGGCAAGGTCGACACTCACCCGCTCCACGCCCGGCATGGTCTTGATCTGGCTGCGGCTGTTCGTGCCCGCCTCGACGAAGATGGGGAGGATGAAGTCGTGGGGCGTGAGCACGGTCTCGCGCAGCATGTTGCGCATCCAGCCGGTGCGCCGCAGTCGCCGCTGCCGCCGCCCCTCGAGAAAGCTCATGTCATGCTTGGGCCAGTTGCTCATGGGGCGCTCCGTCGGTTCGCGCGGCTTGTAACAAACCGCATCGGCCCGCGCCAAGGCTCGCGCTTGTCGCACTGGATGATCCGGGTTATCCCAAGCCCATGGACTTCAAGAGCGAACTTGCCGGCCGCTATCTGCGCATCATCGCCATCATCGCGCTCCTGCTCGGGCTCGCCGACGCCGCGCGCCTGCTCGGCGTCTCGACCGGCACGCAAAGCCCCCTCACCCAGATGGGTCCCATCGGCTTCTCCTACCTCGCCGTCTTCTGCGTCGCCCGGCTGTTCGCCGCGGTCGGTCTGTGGATCCGTGCGAGTTGGGGTGCCGTGCTGCTCGTCGGCGCCACCTTCATCGAGCTCGCCCTCTATCTCGCAGGTGTCCGCGAGGTGCAGATGGATGCGTTCGGGTTCGCCCTCCGGCTGCTGCTGGTGGGCAGCATCGCCGTTCTGTTCGTCCTCAACATCCGCATGCGTCGCGCTCACGACTAGCCCGCCGTATACGAAACGTTCAGGTTACAATTTTCTGACCTGTGGTTACGTCTCGTAAAGCCAAATTCCTGAACTTTTTCCGTAAGATAGTTTTAAGTCTACGGCTTAAGGCCATCTTATTTGGAGCCCCATAGTTTGGGCGACATGAGACGCGAAGAAATCGCGCAGGACTACAGGACAGTGAGGCACAAATGGCAATCAAATCTAACGCCGCAGAGGCAATGGTTCCGGAAGAAGCCCAAGGGCTTAAGCCGCTCTATCTCGAAGCTGTAAGCCGTGTTGAACGGCTCCACCGCCGGCTGCTCGACCTGATCAAGGACGAGTTCGACCGGATGGGCTGGGATGACATCAATCCCGTCCAGGCCCTGCTGATGTTTAACATCGGCGATGCCGAGATGACCGCCGGCGAGCTGCGCTCGCGTGGCTACTATCTGGGCTCGAACGTCTCGTACAATCTCAAGAAGCTGGTCGAGACCGGCTACATCTTCCAGGAGCGCTCGCGTTCGGACCGCCGTTCAGTTCGCATCCGGCTCACCCCCAAGGGTGAGGAAGTGGCCGAGGTGATCGACGAACTCTACGACCGTCACCTGAAGTCGATCGAGAAGGTTGGCGGCCTGAACAACGAATCCTTCGAGGGCCTCAACAAGGCGCTCGGCCGTCTGGAACGCTTCTGGGTCGACCAGATCCTCTACAAGCTCTGATCCCGATGCCTCACACTGTGGCAGCTCTGCCACAGGGGATTACGCAAACGCCGGCTTTAAGCCGGCGTTTCTTATTTGCGCCCAAAATGGCGCTATTGCATCGACCGCAATTGCGGGTGGCTTCTCGGTCCTGCAGGCTTTTCCGGACAAGCGCGGCTTGGCAGTTCACAGCTGCTTGACCCACGTTGGTGCGATTTCGAGCCGATGCTATTAGAAGCGACCCCTGACCACGCGACTCCGGGTGTGACTCTATGCGGCTGACGAGACGTAACCTCTTGACCTCCATGGCGACCATGACGGCGGGGCTGGCCATGCCGGCGCTCGTCCGGGCGCAGGAGGACAACTTCTGGGACATGTTCAACAAGGATCGGCGGATCAACTCCGTTGATCTGGAGGGGAACACGGCCACGGCCAAGAGCCTCGTCGACACGATCGAGCCGATTCTCAGCTACGACACCGCCTACAACCTGCAGCTCGCCATCCAGAACTACGAGGCCTTCGTTGGCGCCAATGGCTCCTGGGAGCCGCCGTCGCGCGAGACCTTCGGCCTGAAGCTCGGTGTATCGCGCCGCGCCGCAGCGCTGCTCAAGCGCCGCCTCATGATCAATGGCGACATGCCGCTCGAAAAGCGCGTCAACGACGAGTTCGATGCCGGACTGGATGCCGCCGTTCGCCTGTTCCAGGCGCGCCACGGCCTCGTCATCAACGGCACGGTGGACGAGGCGACCTTCTACGCGCTCTCGGTCCCGGCCGACTACCGCCTCAACCAGCTCCGCCTCAATGCCCAGCGCGTCGAGTTCTGGGCCCAGGCGCTTTCGGACCGCTATGTCGTGGTCAACATCCCGGCGGCGGTCGTCGAGGCGGTCGAGGGTGCGCAGGTGGTGCAGCGCCACAATTCGGTGGTCGGCAAGGTCGACCGCGCCACACCGATCCTCAACTCCAAGATCTTCCAGGTGAAGTTCAATCCTTACTGGACGGTGCCCAAGAGCATCATCGAGAAGGACCTGATCAAGTACATGAACGAGGATCCGGAGTACCTCACCAAGTTCCGCATCCGTATCTTCGACGGCAAGGGCAATGAGATCCCGCCCGCCGCCATCAACTGGCAGACCACCGAGGCGGTGAAGTACACCTTCCGGCAGGACCCGGGTGGCGAGAACTCGATGGGCCACTGCAAGATCGACTTCTACAACAAGCACGACGTCTACATGCACGACACGCCGCAGAAGGCGCTGTTCGGCGAGAACGCCCGCTTCCACTCCTCCGGCTGCATGCGCTGCGAGAACATCGAGGAACTGGTGGCCTGGCTGCTGCGCGACAATGGCGGCTGGGATGTCCCGGGCGTGCTGTCGGCGTTCACGGGCGGCCTGCGCGAGGACGTCAAGCTCGACGTGCAGGTGCCGATCCACACCACCTACATCACGGCCTGGGCCAACCGGCAGGGCACCGTGAGCTTCCGCGACGACGTCTACCAGTTCGATGCCGCCGGCATCGTGAACTTCTCCGAGGGTTGAGGCCATGGCCGGGCGCGACGACAGTCAGTCCGGCCGCGTCTTCTTCGAATTTGCCCAGCTCGGACAGCAGATGCGGGTCGCCGCCATCGACGAGGCGACCGGCACGGAAGTCGTGGTCATCGCGCCGCTGACCGCAACGCCCCACCAGATGCAGCAGCTCGCGCTCGCCAAGCTCCGGCGCAGGCTCGGAACCGAGCCACCGCCGCGGCCGCCCGTCATCGGCAAGTTCGCCTGACAGCGGCCCGCTCAGGCCGCGTTGGTCGTCACATACCGGTCGAGGTTTTCCAGCGACGAGCGTAGCCCGACTGCGTGATCTTCCGCGCGGATACCCGGCGGCACGTCTTCGGCGAGAATGATCACCCGCGTTCCCTGCGGCATCGGCTCGAGATCCCACACCATCCGCATCGTGCCGGCAAAGTCGGGATCGTCGCTCCGAAACCGCACCAGCTGCACCACGCGTTCACCCGGCACGAGCTCGGCGAACTCGGCCTCGACGAGGTCGGAATTGTCCGTCGTCTTGCCGTGCCCGGCTTCGGGATAGCGCAGTTCCATGCGGAAGGCCCCGCCCGGTCTCGGATCGAACTCCAGGATCTCGCCCGTCATCCCCTCCGGCGGCAGCCACGTCCTCAGCGCCTCCGGATCGACCAGCGCCGCGTAGATGACGTCCCGCGGTGCCGCGATGATCCGGGATGCCGTATCGGAACGCCTCACGCCAATCTCCCTGCCCGCTAAGTCACGAGGTGAACGAATGTATCGCGGATCGCGGGCGGGTCCAGCTGTCGCGGCATCCAGACGTAGAGATCGAGGAAGTAGCCGGTCAGCCGAAACGCATCAGCGAGCTCGGCCTCGTCGGGATCACCGCCTCCGACGAGGAATGGCGGCAGGCGAAACAGACGGTCGAGGTACGGCTCGGCCGCACTCCGGCTGACCGCCCGCCCGGTCTTGGGCGAAACATGCGTTAGGTCCCTGGTCGTTCCCGTCGCGGCGCAGCTCGTCAGATCGAGCCCGAACCCCAGCTCTTCGAGCAGTTCCAGCTCATAGCGCGCCACCTCAGCCGCCAGCTGGTGCGGTGTTCCCCCGAAGTCGAGGATGCGGACGGCTCGCCCCAGCAGCCGGTCATGCGGATCGCGCTCGGGTAACAGATGCAGGTGCTCGCAGATCAGCTGGCTGGCATAGAGCCGCGTCCGGTCGGCGATCAGGGCCGCCGCCCTCGCCTCGAGCAGTTCAAGCTGGAAAGTGCCCAGGTGTTCCTCGAGCCGCGCGCTCCAGCCCACTTGAACGGTATTGCCCGCCTGCAGCGTGGCCGCCAGCTTCGTCGATCGACCGCCACGGATCAGCCCCAGGCAGCGCCCGCGACCAGCCACCATCACCTCGGCGATGACTCCGGTCTCGCCATGGCGGCGGACGCCGATGATCAGGCCTTCACCGGACCAGTGCATGGGTGGACCCGCTCAGCTCCGACGCGAACGTCACTTCTGGTGCGGGTACTCCAGCCCCATCTCGCGGTAGCGCTCCGGGTCGTCGCCCCACTTCTCGCGGACCTTGACGAAGAGGAACAGGTGCACCGGCACCTCGAAGATCTCCATCAGCTCGCGGCGCGACTCGGCGCCGATCGCCTTGATCGTCTGCCCGCCCGCACCCAGCACGATCTTCTTGTGCGTGTCGCGCGTCACGTAGACGACCTGGTCGATGCGGTACGAGCCATCCTTGTTGATGGTGAACTTCTCGGTCTCGACCGTGGCGTTGTAGGGGATCTCGTCGTGGATCCTCAGGAACAGCTTCTCGCGCGTCACCTCGGCTGCGGTGATCGCGAGCGTCAGGTCCGTGAGTTGATCCTCGGGGAAGTGCCATGGGCCAAGCGGAATCCGCTGCAGCGCCCAGTTCAGGAAATCCTGAACACCGCTGCCCTTTAGCGCCGAGATCATGAAGGTCTGCTCGAACTTCAGCCGCGCATTGAGGAGCTCGGCCAGCGCCAGCAGCTTCTCCGGCTTGATCAGGTCGACCTTGTTCAGCACCAGCGCTTTCGGATTTGGCACCTGTTCGAGGCCGGCGAGCAGCGCTTCCAGCTCCGGCGTCACGCCGCGCTCGGCATCGACGATCAGCGCCACGAAGTCGGCATCGCCCGCCCCGCTCCATGCGGCCTCCACCATGGCGCGGTCCAGCCGGCGCTTGGGCGCGAAGATGCCGGGCGTGTCGATGAAGACGATCTGCCCGTCGCCCTCGGTGACAACGCCGCGGATCTGCGCACGCGTCGTCTGCGCCTTGTGGGTGACGATCGACACCTTGGTGCCGACCAGCGAGTTGAGCAACGTCGACTTGCCGGCATTGGGCGCGCCAACCAGCGCGACGAAGCCGCAGCGCGTATTCTCGCCGGCCTGCGGCAGCTCAGAGGCGTCGGGGATCTCGTTCTTGTCGTTCATAGCGTCTCCCGCCAGACCTTCTCTCGGATGAGGAAGGCCTCGGCGGCCTTGTGCTCGGCCAGCTTCTTGCTCGGGCCGGTGGCGGTTACGGCCTCGAACGCGCCGAGCCGTACCGCGATGGTGAATTCCGGGGCATGGTCGGGGCCGGTTCGCTCGACCTCGGCATAGACAGGTGGCTCGAGCCCCCTGCCCTGTGCCCATTCCTGCAGCGTCGTCTTGGGGTCGGCACGCACGGTACCGGCCTGCCCGAGATGTTCGCCGAACAGCCGCTCGACCACCTCGTAGGCCTGTCCAAGCCCGCCGTCCATGAAGATAGCGCCGATCACCGCTTCGGCGACGTCGCCAAGGATCGCGTCCTTGTTGGCCCCGCCCGTCCGCGCCTCGCTCTCACCCAGGTTGAGCTCGGCGCCGATGTCGAGCTCCCGGGCGATGGCAGCGCAGGTTTCCTTGCGTACCAGGGTGTTCAGCGAACGGCTAAGCTCGCCCTCATTGGCCTTGGGCAGCCGGCGGTAGAGCATGTCGGCAACGACCAGCCCAAGCACCCGGTCGCCCAGGAACTCCAGCCGCTGGTAGGAACGCTCGATGCGCTTGCCGGGCGAAACCGCGCTGGAATGGGTCAGTGCGCGGTCAAGCAGGTCGGCATCGGCGAACCGATACCCCAGGCGGGCCTGAAGCTTTTCGTGCGCACGCCCCTTTGCCATCAGTTTACGGCTTGGAACATGCGGTCCCAGCGGACGTTCGCCGGCCACTCCCACAGCGCCCACGGCGGCAGGTTGTTCTTGATCGAGAAGAACCGCGCCTCGGCCTTGCCGATAAAATTGTCGAGCGGCACGTAGCCGACCTGGCTGAGCACCCGGCTGTCGGCCGAGCGGTCACGGTTGTCGCCCATCATGAAGTAGTGACCGGGCGGAACGACGTACTCGGCCGTATTGTCGAGCGGCTCGTCGTCCGAGATTTCCTGGATGGTGTGGGAGACGCCGTTGGGCAGGGTCTCGGTATAGACCGTCACCGGCACCGTCGTCATGTAGCTGTCGGTATCCTGCGCGGTACCGATCTGCTCGCGCTCGACCATCGTGCCGTTGATGTAGAGGCGCCCGTCCTTCATCTGGATACGGTCGCCCGGCAGGCCGATGACGCGCTTGATATAGTCTTCGTTGGTGATCTCGTTGCGGAACACCGCCACGTCGCCACGCTCGGGCGCACTGCCCAGGATGCGGCCGTTGAACGGAACCGGCAGCGGGAACGAGTACTTGCCGAAGCCCCAGGCCCACTTGTTGGCCACGAAATAGTCGCCGATCATCAGCGTCTGCTGCATGGAAGCCGTGGGGATCGAGAACGGCTGGTAGAGGAACGTGCGGAACAGGAGCGCGATGATCAGCGCCTCGATGATGACGATCACCGTCTCGAGCAGCTCGTTCTTCTTCTTGCCGGCCTTGGCTTCGGCTTTCGACATGGATTGGCTCATTTCTCGCCTCTGGCCCGCGGGGCCAAGTGGTTACGGGAGCGCCGCCGCCTGGTCAATCGGCAGCGCCTCGATGATGACGAAAGCCTGCGCCATGCCGCCGTCGTCGGTAATGGTCAGGTGGATATGTGGCTTCATACCCTGAGGGACAAGCCGCTCAAGAACGCGGGCAGCACCGTTGGTCAATTTCATCGTCGGCTTGCCCGACGGGAGGTTTACCACGCCCATGTCGCGCCAATAAACGCCGAAACTAAGGCCTGTGCCGAGCGCCTTCGAGCAGGCTTCCTTGGCTGCAAATCGCTTGGCATAGGAGGCCGCGCGCTGTGCCCGCCGATCCGATTTCTGCCGCTCGACCTCGGTGAAGATCCGGTGCGTGAACCGGTCGCCAAAGCGCTCCAGGGTCTTCTCGACGCGGCGGATGTCGCACAGGTCGTTGCCCAGGCCGATGATCATGTGAGCCCTCTCGAGCCGGGCTTCACCGCCGGGATCGCCGCCAGCTCCGGCGGCAGTGCATCGGCCGGATAGGCCGACACCTTGTACTGCACCAGCGAAACCAGCGGCACCCCGACATCCGCCTCGCCGCCCGAGCGGTCGATCAGGCAGGCTGCGGCAACGACGTTCGCCCCCGTCTTCCGAATCGCCTCGATGCATTCGCGGATCGAGACGCCGGTCGACACGATATCCTCGACCACGATCACCTTCTCGCCCGGCGCAAGCTCGAAGCCGCGCCTCAGCTCGAACACGCCGTTGACGCGCTCCGTGTAGATCGCCGGCACGCTCATGTGTCGCGCCGTCTCGTAGCCCGGGATGATCCCCCCCACGGCCGGCGACACGATCTGGCTGACATCGCCATAACCGGCCTCGCGGATCTTCGCCGCCAGCGCCCGGCACAGCTTCTCCGCCTTGGCGGGATGCATGAAGACCCGTGCCTTCTGCAGGAAGACCGGCGAACGCAGCCCGGAGGACAGGATGAAATGGCCTTCGAGCAGCGCTCCGCTTTCGCGGAACAGGTCCAGGACTTCTTCGGTGGTCACGCGGGTTCCTCTTGATTCTTCGGCGCGGTCCAGTCGATCCGGTCCAGCCCCAGCGCCTCTGCCACCGTAGCACGCTGCACGTCGGATACCCCGGCGGCGAGCTTCAGCGAATTCAGCACATCGGTCAGCTGCGCCAGGTCCCTTACCTCGATCTGGAAGATGAAGCGATGGAAGTCGGGCGATTCCATGCGCATGACCAGATTATGGATGTTGGCCTCGCACGCGGCAATCACCGCCGCGATCTGGGCAAGCGAGCCGGGCTTGTTCTGGGCGTGCATCGAGATCACGCACTGGTAGTCGCGATCCTCGCGCCCCACGATGTCCCAGCGGACATCGATCCAGGCCACGTCGCGATCGTACAGATCCGACAGCGCGTCCGAGTGGATCGGGTAGATGATGATCGGCTTGTTCGGCTCCATGATGCCGATCAGCCGGTCGCCCGGCACCACGCCCTCCGGCGACACCTCGACCTTGGTGTTGAAGTCGAGCTGCTTGAGCGCCGCCTTGGCGTTCGGTCCCGACCGCGGATTGCCCGGCACGCGGAAGCGGAACAGCTCGGTCGAGCGCAGCGCAAACCAGCCCTCGGCCTTGTCCGGCACCGGCAGGTCGATCCGCTTGCGCCGCCGCTTGATGCCCTTGACCTCCATCACCTGCGTATCGAGGTCTTCGCCGCTGATCTTGCCGTCGCCCAGCGCGATCAGCAGGTCGCGCCGGCCGGAATGGCCAAGCGCCTCGGCCAGTTGCTTGATCTCGCCGTCGTCGAGCAGCACGCCCTCGCGCTCGAGCAGCATCGAGAGCATGTGCTCGCCCATCGAAAATGCACGCTGCTGGCTCTGCTGGCGCACCGCGCGGCGGATGGCGGCGCGAGCCTTGCCGGTCGCCGCGATCGTCTCCCAGTTGCTCGGCGGCAGGTGGTTCTGGTCGCGGATGATCTCGACCTCATCGCCCGAGCGGAGCTGGGTGACCAGCGGAACAATCTGCCCGTTGATCTTGGCGCCTACGCAGGTGTCGCCGATGTCGGTGTGGAGCGCGTAGGCGAAGTCGATCGGCGTCGCGCCCCGCGGCAGCGCGATGAGCCGGCCGCGCGGGGTGAAGCAGAACACCTGGTCCTGGAACAGCTCGAGCTTGGTGTACTCGAGGAAATCCTCGGTCGTGTTGCCCACCGTCAGGTGCTCGATGGTCTGGCGCAGCCAGGCGAACGCCTTGGATTCGTTCTCGATCTTGTGGATGTCGGTCGCGCCCTCCTTGTAGAGCGCGTGCGCGGCGATGCCGAGTTCGGCAACCCGGTGCATCTCCTCGGTCCGGATCTGCAGCTCCGCCCGCTGCCGCCCCACGCCCACGATGGTGGTGTGGATCGAGCGGTAGTCGTTGTGCTTGGGAACCGAGATGTAGTCCTTGAAGCGCCCCGGCACGACCTTCCAGTTGGTGTGCACGATCCCGAGGGCCCGATAGCAGTCCGGGATGGTCGGAACGATCACGCGGAACCCGATCATGTCGGAGAGCTGCTCGAGCGCGATCTGCTTGCGCTCGATCTTGGTGAAGATCGACCACGGCGACTTCACCCGGGCCGAGACGCGGGCAACGATGCCCTCGTCCTTCAGTTTGTCGCCGAGCTCGGACTTGATCGTGCTGATGGTATCGGCGAACTCCGCCTTCATCTCGTCAAGACGGCTGGTGATCGCCTTGTAGTGTTCCGGCTGCAGGTGCTTGAAAGCCAGGTCCTCGAGCTCCTGGCGCATGCCCTGCATGCCCATGCGGCCGGCCAGCGGCGCATAGATGTCCATCGTCTCGGTGGCGATGCGCTTGCGCTTGTCCTCGCGCATGAAGTCGAGCGTGCGCATGTTGTGCAGCCGGTCGGCCAGCTTCACCAGCAGCACGCGGACGTCCGCCGAGATCGCGAGCAGCAGCTTGCGCAGGTTTTCGGCCTGCGCCTCCTCGCGCGTCACCAGCTGCAGCCGGTCGATCTTGGTCAGTCCGTCGACGATCGATCCGATCTCTGCGCCGAACAGCTGGTCGATCTCGGCGCGTGTTGCGTCGGTGTCCTCGATCGTGTCGTGAAGCAGCGCCACCGCGATCGAGGCGTCATCGAGCTTCAGGTCGGTGAGAATCGCCGCGACTTCGAGCGGATGGGCGAAGTACGGGTCGCCGGAGGCGCGCTTCTGCGTGCCATGCTTCTGCATGGCATAGACATAGGCCTTGTTGAGCAGCGCCTCGTCGGTGTGCGGGTTGTAGGCTTGGACCCGTTCGACGAGTTCGTACTGACGCATCATAGGGTTGCCGCACTCCTAGGCGGCGGCGACTCGGCGAATCTGTCGCGACGAAAACTAAAAAGCGCCGGGCGAAAACGCCCGACGCCTCAACTATATGCGAGTACCGCCGGCACGCAATTGCGCCGGGCGCGTACGATCGAGAAATCAGTCGTCGCGACGCTCTGGCGGAGCCAGGCTCTCGATACCGCGCAGCAGTTCGTCTTCGCTGATGGTGTCGAAGGTGTCGCTGTCCTCGTCCGCATTGGCGTCGAGCAGCGGGGCGGCGTGCTTTTCGGGCTCGTCGACCTCGACATACTTCTGCATCGAGTGGATCAGGTCCTCGCGCAGGTCCTCAGGGGAAATGGTGCCATCCCCGATCTCGCGCAGCGCAACGACGGGGTTCTTGTCGTTGTCGCGGTCGACGGTGATCGAAGCGCCGGCCGAAATCATGCGGGCGCGGTGAGCCGCCATCAGCACGAGGTCGAAACGGTTGTTCACCTTCTCAATGCAGTCTTCGACGGTGACGCGGGCCACGGACGTCTCCAGCTAATTGTGGGATCAAGGGGCCCTCATACACGACCCGCTCCCGGGGCACAAGTTTTTAGGCTGGTGCCGCACGAACGCGTGTTTGCCACAGAATTACAACTTTCGTCGGACGCGGGTTTTCTCCAACTCGGCCAATTGGTTGATGGATCTCCCATGAACTCGTCCCGCGGCCCCCGCAATTATTCGTGTTGCAAACGCCCGGGAATAAGCGCGTATTCCGAACTTAGCGGGCGCCCCAAGCCATTGTTCGGCTGCCCTGAGGCAATAGTGGTGCGCCATTGTGATTTTGTGCCGGGCAGCCTGAGAGGCCGGCCGACCCGGTCAGGAGAAGATGCATGTCCGTTGATCCGCGCGAGAAAGTCGTTCTCTTCATCGACGGCGCGAATCTTTACGCCACCAGCAAGGCCATCGGCATAGACATCGACTATCGCCGACTGCTCGCCGAGTTCCAGGCCAAGGCCTATCTGCTGCGCGCCTACTACTACACGGCCCTGGTCGAGGATCAGGAATACTCGTCCATTCGGCCGCTCATCGATTGGCTCGACTACAACGGCTTCACCGTCGTCACCAAGCCCGCCAAGGAATTCACCGACGCCGCCGGGCGCCGCAAGATCAAGGGCAACATGGACATCGAGCTCACGGTCGATGCCCTCGAGATGAGCGAGTTCTACGACCATCTCGTCCTGTTCTCGGGCGATGGCGACTTCACCGCCCTCGTCGCCGCGCTGCAGCGGCGCGGCAAGCGCGTGACCGTCGTCTCGACCCTCACCACCCCGACGCCGATGATCTCGGACGAGCTCCGTCGCCAGGCCGATTTCTTCATCGATGTCGCCGAGTTGGCCAAGACCGTCGGTCGCATCCCGCCGGTCGATCGTTCCCACAGTGCCGAGCGCGCCCAGGTTGACCGCCCGATGGCGACCGTGGACCCTAAGGGAAGTTGAGTCTCCTTACCCTGCCGGTACGCCTTGCCTGACACCAATCCCCCGCACGACTGCCCGCGCTGTCCGCGCCTCGTGGCTTTCCGCCACGACAACCAGCGTGCGTATCCCAACTTCTTCAACGCCCCCGTCCCCAACTGGGGTGAGCCCCACCCGGGCCTGATGATCGTCGGCCTCGCGCCCGGCCTCAAGGGCGCCAACCAGACCGGACGCCCCTTCACCGGCGATTATGCCGGTGACCTGCTCTACGCCACGCTCGGTAAGTTCGGCCTCGCCACCGGCCACTACGAGCAGCGCCCCGACGATGGGCTGGAACTGCGCAACGTGCTTATCGCCAACGCCGTTCGCTGCGTACCGCCGCAGAACAAGCCGACGCCGGAGGAGATCAGGACCTGCCGGCCGTTCCTCGTCACCAGCATCGAGGTCCATCGCCCGCGCGCCTTCCTGGCGCTCGGCCGCATCGCGCACGACTCGCTGCTCACCGCCCTGGGCGAAAAGCGCAGCGCTTTCCCGTTCGGCCACGGCGCGGAGCACCGCCTCACCGGCGGCGCCATCCTCTTCGACAGCTACCACTGCTCCCGCTACAACACGAACACGGGCGTCCTCACCACGCAGATGTTCGAGGATGTCGTCGGCCGGGCCGCGGCTGCGATCGCTGCCTGACCTTTCTCAGGCGTGCCCGTCAAGACCGCGGAACGCCTCCTTGCCCCAGATGGCTTCCACCTGCGCATTCTTCCCGCATCCCGCGCGATAGCGGGCATAGTGGACGTTGCTCGGCCAGCCGCTGAACGGATAAAGGTCGGCCTTCTCCCAGAAGTTCTGGTGGTAGTCCTCGGCCGGATAGAAGGTCGGCGCCATCGCGATCACCGTTGCCACCGGCTTGCCCAGCGCCTCGGCGGTGGCGGCCTTGCCGGCTTCGGCAAGCTTCATCTCGTCGTCATTGCCGACGTAGATCGCCGACGTGTAGCTCTCGCCGAAGTCGCAGAACTGCCCGCGCGTCTCGATCGGATCGATCAGGTGGAAGAACGTATCGACCAGCTTCTCGTAGCTCGTCACTGACGGATCGTACTCGACGCGGACCGCCTCGCGATGCCCCGTGGTCTCGGTCACCACCTGCTCGTAGGTCGGGTTCGGCACATGCCCGCCGATATAGCCCGAGGTCGTCGAGATAACGCCCGGCGCATGGTCGAAATCGCTCTCCACCGACCAGAAGCAGCCGCCTGCGAAGATCGCGACTGCCGTCTCTGCGCCCTGTGCACCTGTCATCGCCATGGCGCCAGCCATCGCTACAGCCAGCGCCAACCCCTTCTTCGCCATTTCCATCCACCCCTTGAAATTGCAGCATGAAGTTGGCCCTCGCCCGCGTCACACGCAACACAATCATATGTGCGAGGTGCCGCTGAAACTCCGGGCGGCGGACGGACGTACCGGCGGAGTTGCAGTGCGCCATGGTCGGGATATGGTCCGGCCCATGCGCCCCATTCTCACGCCGCTCGCCCAGTCCCTGCCATCGACCGTGCCGTTCACCGGTCCGGAGGCGCTCGAACGCCGGACCGGCGTCCGCTTTCGCGCCCGCGTCGGCGCCAACGAGAGCGGTTTCGGCCCCTCGCCCAGGGTGATCGAGACTATCGCCGCTGCAGCTGGTGATGTGTGGATGTACGGCGACCCCGAGGTCCACGACCTGCGCCAGGCCCTTGGCGCGCATCTCGGCATCCCCGCGGCCAATATCGCCATCGGCGAAGGCATCGATGGCCTCCATTGCCTGATTGCGCGGCTGATCACCGAACCGGGCGACGTTGCCGTGACCTCGCTCGGCGCCTATCCGACGTTCAACTACCACGTCGCCGGTTTCGGCGGCCGCGTCGTGGCGGTGCCCTATTCGCGCAACCACGAGGACCTTGCCGGGCTGGCCGATGCAGCCCGCCGCGAGCGCGCCAAGGTGATCTACCTCTCCAATCCGGACAACCCGATGGGCACGTGGTGGAGCGGCTCGGAGCTGGAGCGCTTCGTCGCCGATGTGCCGGAGGAAACCCTGATCCTCCTCGACGAGGCCTATTGCGAAACCGCTCCGGCCGGCACCCTGCCCCCGCTCGACATCGCGCGCCCCAACCTCATCCGCACCCGAACCTTTTCCAAGGCCTATGGCCTCGCCGGCATGCGCGTCGGCTACGCCATCGGCGAGGCGACGTTCATCCGGGCCTTCGACAAGGTGCGCAATCACTTCGGCGTCACGCGACTTGGCCAGGCCGCGGCCATCGCCGCCCTCGCCGACCAGGATTGGCTGAGCGACGTCGTCGCCAGGGTCGCCGCCGGGCGCGAACGGCTCTACGCCATCGCGCAGCGCAGCGGCCTCGCCTCGGTTCCCTCCGCCACCAACTTCGTCGCCGTCGATTGCGGCCGCGACGGCGACTACGCCATGCGTGTGCTGAAGGCGCTCGAAGCGCGCGGCGTCTTCGTCCGCAAGCCCATGGCCCCCGGCCTCGACCGTCACATCAGGATCACCATCGGCCGCCCCGAGGAGATGGACGTCGTGGCCGAGGAACTGCCGGCGGCACTTCGGCAGGCCGCCGAAGCCTAGCCTCAGCCGAGTTCCTTCCGCGCCGCGAGGAGAATGCTCGTCTCCGTGTTGGCGATGCCGTCGATCTGGCGGATCTTGCGCAACAGCTCATCGAACTCGCGCAGTGTCGCCGTCTCGATTTCGGCGACCACGTCCCAGCGCCCGTTGGTCGTGTAGAGCGTCCTGATCTCGGGAAAGCCGACCAGCCGACGGATCACCGCCTCCGAGTTCTTGCCGTCGATCTCGACCATCGTAATGGCGCGCACCGCATCGGCTCGGCCTGAGCTGCGCAGCATCACGGTGTACCCGGCGATGGCGCCCGTCTTCACCAGCCGCTCCATGCGCGCCGAGACGGTTGCACGCGATACGCCGAGCTCTGCCGCAAGCTTGGCCACCGGGAGCCGCCCATCTGTGCGCAGCAACGCGATCAGGCGATGATCGAGGTCATCGAGGCTGAATGTACTTTCTGCCATGCAGTCCTGCCGTTTTGCTCGATCCAGTGAGCAAACCTAACACTATTCGCTCTTTTCGCCAGCACGCATTGCTCCACACATTCAGGCACGCACTGAATCGAGGTTTCCAATGCTCCACGACGCCCGCGCCCGCCGCCCCTCTGCCGGTAACCGCATCGATCTGATCGGCCTGCCGACCGATGCCGGTGCATCCTGTCGCGGCGCCGTTCTGGGGCCCGATGGCCTGAGGGCCGCCGGCCTTGCGGAGCGTCTCGCGGGGCTAGGCTACGCCGTCGCCGACCTTGGCGATGTGAGCGTGGGCCGCAAGCTCGCCCCGGCCGCCGAGATCGATGCACTCGCCATCCGCGCCAGCGAGGAGGCCTATCGCAGCCTCGAGAACGGCGCCCGCCCGATTTTTCTCGGCGGCGACCATTCCATTTCCATGGGATCGGTGGCTGGCGTGGCGCGGCACTGCCGCGATACGGGCCGCCCGCTCTTCGTGCTGTGGTTCGACGCACATGGCGATTTCAACACCTGGGCGACCACCGAAACCGGCAACATCCACGGCATGTCGCTGGCCCGCCTCTGCGGCGAGCCCGGCTTCGCCAACGCGCCCGATTGGTTCGCCCCGCTCGATCCGGCCAATGTGATGATCCTCGGCGCTCGCGCCCTCGATTGCGAGGAGGCGCAGTTGATCGCCGCGCGCGGCGTTGAGGTCGTCGACATGGACGTGATCCGGGTGAGCGGTCTCGAGGCGCCGCTCCGCCGTTTCCTCGATCGCGTCGAGGCGGCGAACGGCCATCTGCACCTGTCGCTCGACGTCGACGCCATGGACCCTGCCCTTGCCCCCGGCGTCGGCACCACGGTCCCCGGCGGCCTTTCCCTGAGCGAGGGGCAGTTGGTGATGGACATGCTCAATCGCAGCGGCCGCGTCGGCTCGCTCGATCTCGTCGAGCTCAACCCGGTCCTCGATCGCCTGGGCATGAGCGCCGATCTGATGGTCGACCTGACCGCTCGCCTCCTCGGCGAGAGGTCAGTCGCCGCCCGAGCGACGGCGTCGGCCCAGCGCACGGCTGCATAGGAGCAGAGCATGACCCAGTTCATCGGCACCAGCGACCTGGGAGCTCTCGTCCGCCGGATCGGCATCGAGAACTTCCTCGTCGGCCTCGCGACCTACATCGAGGCCGACTTTCGCCACTGGGAGAGCTTCGAGAAGTCCGCCCGCCTGGCGAGCCACAGCCGCGACGGCGTCATCGAGCTGATGCCGGCGTCCGATGGGCAGCTCTACGCCATGAAATACGTCAACGGCCATCCAGGGAATACCCGCGAAGGCAAGCTGACCGTCACCGCATTTGGCGTCCTCGCCGACGTCCGTACCGGCTATCCGCTGCTCGTTTCCGAGATGACCTTGCTGACCGCGCTGCGCACAGCCGCAGTCTCCGCCCTCGCGGCCCGTACCCTCGCCGCCCAGCACCCACACACCCTTGCCTTGATCGGCACGGGCGCACAGGCCGAGTTCCAGGCCCTCGCCTTCAAGGCGCTGCTCCATATCCACGAGGTCCGCCTGTTCGACACCGATCCCGAAGCGCTGGACAAGGCCTGCCGCAACCTCGCCGGCAGCGGCCTTGCCGTCCGTCGCTGCGCCTCAGTGGCGGAGGCCGTCCGCGGCGCTGACATCGTCACTACCGCCACCGCCACCAAGGCCCGCGTCCACGTGCTCACTCCGGACCTCATCGAGCCCGGCATGCACCTCAACGCAATCGGCGGTGACTGCCCGGGCAAGACCGAGTTGCACCCCGACATCGTCGCCCGCGCCTCCGTCTTCGTCGAGTTCGAGCCCCAGACCCGCATCGAAGGCGAGATCCAGCAGATGCCGCCGGATTTCCCCGTGACCGAGCTGTGGCGCGTACTCGCCGGCACGGCGACCGGTCGGCGGTCGGCGTCCGAGGTGACCATCTTCGATTCCGTCGGCTTCGCGGTCGAGGACTTCTCTGCCCTGCGCTTCGTGCGCGATCTTGACCGCAGCGAGGGCCACGACATCGACCTCCTGCCCGAGCTAGATGACCCAAAGGATCTCTTCAGCCTCATGCTGCCCCCGATGCCCGTCCCGGCGATAGCACGCGAAGAGATGCTGTCCAGCTAGCTGCCGGTGGTGAGCGAGACCTCGGCCGTCAGCCCCCGGTGGTTGGAGCCCATGGCGTCCGCGAACGCCTCGATCCGATCGATCACCAGCGAGCCGCGCGTGAACAGGTTGTCGATCGGCACGCCCAGCGGCCCCGCCCGCACCGGCCAGGTCGCCGGATACATCGGCGGCGGCAGCAGTCCCGCCCGCTGCACCAGCCGGTCGATATTGTCCGACCATGCCGCAGCGTTGAAGTCGCCCGCGAGCAGCAGCGGCCCCTCCAGCCCCTCCATGGCCTTGGCCAGCCGATAGGTCTCCTCGAAAGGGAACTCATCGAAATACGGCTTCACCAGATGCGCCAGCACGAGGTTCACCCGCGTGCCGCCGATCTCAGTGGCTGCGGTGACGAGCCGGTCGGGCCAGACCGGACTCAGCGGGCTCAGCTTGATATCCTCGAGCGGCGTGCGGGAGAGGATCATCGTGCCGCATCGCGAGAAGTCCTCGCACCCGGCAACATAGGGATAGGACCCGAGCAGCCGATCCCGGTACGGCCGCAGCGGGGTGGCCTCCATCAGCATCACCACGTCCGCCCCTGAGGCCAAGATGTACTCAGCGACCCGAGCGCCATTCCGATTGTCGGTCATGAGGTTGAAGCTCATCACCTTGAACAGCGGGGTCGTGCCCTCTGCCGCCGCCTCGATGCGCGGCTGCTGCTGGTTGTAGATCACCAGCGCGCCCTGGCCGAGGCTCGCCCCGAGCGGCACGAGAAACAGCAGCGCCCGTCGCCAGGCCCGGCTCAACGCCAGCAGCACGATCAGGACGAACAGGCCGGCGGCAATGTGAAAGCGGAGCGACGCCAGCAGGGCCTGCCCGGGCTGCCAGATGCTGATGCTAGCGGCAGCAAGCGCAACGCAGGCCACCAGTGCCAGGGCCGTCAGTGCCCCCCGAATTTCGCGCAACACGTCCGTGCCCCATCGTTCGCCGCACCCTATCCGGCTGCTGCGCCACACGAAACCGGCTTGTTGATGCCTCTAGAGGCAGAAATGCGAACGGATAGCCCGTTCCACCTCGAGCGGCTCCACCCACCACGGCGCCCGAATGCCGCCCTGCTCGGTCTGCGGCTCGCCGAAAACATACCCGAGCGGCCCGTTAGCCTGGCTGATGAACACATCGACATGTGCAACCCACCCCCGGGAACTGACGATCAGGACCGGCGTCCCCGGCGAGGCGAACACCGCGCCATGCATCGCTGATCCACCCAGGCCGGCAATCATCCGGGCCCCGGAAACGAGCGCAGCCTGCGTCTCGATATCGTGCTCCTCCGGCCTCACGATCGAAAAGCCATACCGCTCGAACAGCGCCTCGATCTCGTCCTCATTGACGAGCCGGCGCCGCGTCTGCCCGCTCCGCGACAGGTAGAGCCGCTCGACCCTGGTCACGCCGCTGCCCGTCCCGAGTACGCGCAGGCGGTCAAACGCCTCACGCGCCACTGGCTGGATCCAGTTCGACAGATCCACCACCGGATCCGGCAGATAGGCCTTCGCACAGAAGACGGCCCCGCCGCTGTGCCGGAAGCGTTCCGGCTTCACGCCCAGCGCCGAAGCAAGCGTCAGAAGCGTCGGAGACAGGGGCAGCGAAGTAACGATGGGCACGTCGTCGGGCACATGGCTGAGCAACGCCAGCCTCGGCACCGCCTCGAGCAGGATGTGGCCGAACTGGTGGTAGCGGCAATCGACCACGAAGGCGGCCTCCATCGCCTCCCGGCCGAGCTTGCCTGGCGGCGGCTCGATCTCCAGCCCGTCCACATTGCCCCAGTACGGCGCTGTTTGCGGGAGAACTTCCCGCCTGGAGCGCGAAACGAGGAAATGCATGGGAAACGCCACGACGTCCCGCTCCACCACGACCCGCGCCGGCCGAAAGGTCACCCGCCCCGGCATCTCGTCCAGGAGCCGTGACCGAACCTCGCCATAGACGGTGGGCAGCCTCAGTAATTCCGAGACCTCGGAGCCTGCGCCCGTCGTATTGGCGACAGCCCATGGCGGCGACGAAATCCGCATCGATGGCGGATACTTCCGACCCGCAGCCCCGAACGCCTGCCACTTGAGCCAGCGCTTGCCTCGGCGCGTGACGCGTCGATATGACGAAAGCAGCCGCCCATAAGGCGGCTGCCTCCTGATCCGTTCATCCACGACCCGCCCCCGGGAAGTAATCTAACCTGCGGGAACTACAGACATGGCAGGCGGCATCGGGCAACAGGATTTGCTCTGCAGCCACCCGCCGGACCCGAGCCGCTCGTCTCCGCGCCTGCGATCATTCCCGGCGGCCGCTGCTGCCCAGCAGCTCGACTCCGGGGCCGAAACCAAGGGCGCGGGCATCCTCCAGTGCGGTGGAGAACTGATCGATCCGCGTCCGCAGATCCGGGTCGGCTCCGGCCTCCAGCAGGGCCTTGATCGCCAGCTCATCCCTTCGGCTGACCGCATAGTGGAGCGGCGTCCAGTCGTTGATGCCGCGCCTGTTCACATCGACCGCGCGCGCCAGCAGCACCGCAAGCACCTCACGGCGCCGCGGCAGATCAAGCGAAAGCGCGGCGTGCAGCGCCGGAAAGCCATCGTCCGCCGCGAAATTGACGTCGGCCCCCGCCTCGATCATCCATTCGACGAACGCCGGCTGACTCCAGTAGATGGCGTAGACCAGGGCGTGACCGCCCCCGAACGCCTCCGGCAGCTCGGCATCGAACCAGCGCGGGCTGCGAAGTATCGCCGCCAGCGCCGCCGCGTCGCCCGCAGCGAACGCCTCGTGGATCGCGACAGACTGGTCCTCGTTGCCGCTACCGATCACCGCATGCCTCCCACGCCACTAGAGCGGCTTGGTCATCTGCACGCAGTTGGCGGCGAAGGTGGCCAGTTCTTCCTCGTCCCAGACGAGTGGCGTCCAGCCAAGCTTCTCGTAGAAGCCCACTGCTTCCTTCGCGGCGTTGAGCCACAGCCGCGTCATCCCGCGCGCCCGCGCAAACTCTATCACGAGCCTCTCGAGCGCCGACCCATGCCCCCGGCGCTGCAGGTGCGGGACAATACCCACCAGCCGCACGATTCCGCCCTCTCCGCGCGGATCGAGCCTCGTGGTGCCGATCGGTTCGCCATCCAGCACGAGCAGGAACTTGAAATGCGCCGGGTCGGTATCGTGCGGATGGGCGCGATTGTAGACGAGGTTCGGGTGCCGTTCGGGGGTGAACAGCACCTGCAGGCGGATGCGATGCATCCCCTCCCAGTCCTCGGGGGTCGCCAGCTCACGCAGTTCGTAGGCCATTCGCTCCCCCCGGATATGAAAAGAGCCGCTCCGTGAAGCGGCTCCAATCTCTCTCTGCGGCGGGCTTAGCCTGCCGCGGCTTCGGTCGCCCCCTGCGCCGCCGCACCACGGTCGAGCAGCAGGCGGTTGTAGGCGTTGATATAGGCGCGCGCCGATGCCACCAGCGTGTCCGGCTCGGCAGCATTGCCCGAGACGATGCGCCCGTTCATCTCGAGACGGACATGCGCGCTCGCCTGCGCGTCGGTGCCCCCGGTGACACCGTCGATGGCGTAGAGCACCAGATGCGGATCCCTGCCCACGGCCTGCTTGATCGCATTGAAGATCGCGTCCACCGAGCCCGTGCCGTCGAAAGCGGCCGAAACCGGCGCCCCGTCGATCGAGAGCGTCAGCTCGCAGCGATGCACGCCGCCGGTCTTGGAAACGACCTGCATGTCGACCAGCTTGATGCGATCGTCGATCGAGCCCGCCTCGTCGTCGACCAGCGCGACGATGTCGGCGTCGTAGACGTGCTTCTTGCGGTCTGCGAGATCCTTGAAGCGCTGGAACGCTTCCTGGAAGGCATTGTCGCCCAGCTCGTAGCCCAGTTCCTTCAACTTGTCCTTGAACGCAGCGCGGCCCGAGTGCTTGCCCATCACCAGCGTGGTTTCCTTGATGCCCACGCTTTCGGGCGTCATGATCTCGTAGGTCTGCGCGTTCTTCAGCATGCCATCCTGGTGGATGCCGCTCTCGTGCGCGAAGGCGTTCTTGCCCACGATCGCCTTGTTGTACTGCACCGGGAAGTTCGCCGCCGCCGAAACGATCTTGCTGGCGCGGCTCAGATGCGTGGTCTCGATCCACGTCTCATAGGGCATGGCGTCGGCGCGGGTCCTGAGCGCCATCACGACCTCTTCCAGCGCCGCATTGCCGGCGCGCTCGCCCAACCCGTTGATCGTGCATTCCACCTGCCGCGCACCGCCGCGGACGGCGGCCAGCGAGTTGGCGACGGCCAGGCCCAGGTCGTTGTGGCAGTGAGCCGAGAAGATCACCTTGTCCGCGCCCGGTACGCGCTCGATGATCGAGCGGAACATGGCCTCGTGCTCGTCGGGCACGGCATAGCCGACCGTATCGGGCAGGTTGATCGTCGTGGCGCCGGCCTTGATGGCGAGTTCGACGCAGCGTGCCAGGTAGTCGATCGGCGTGCGGGTGGCGTCCATCGCGCTCCACTCGACATTGTCGATGAGGTTCCGCGCCTGCGCGACCGTGGCGCTGATGATCTCGAGCACCTGTTCCTCGGTCTTGCGCATCTGGTGCGCCAGGTGGATCGGCGAGGTGGAGACGAACGTGTGGATGCGGCCTTGCCTGGCGTGGCGCACCGCCTCCCCTGCCCGTGCGATGTCGGCGGGGATGGCGCGGGCGAGCCCGGCCACCACCGAGTTCTTCACGTGCTTGGCGACGGCCACGACGGCCTCGAAGTCGCCGTTCGACGCAATCGGGAAGCCGGCCTCGATGATGTCCACGCCCATCTCGTCCAGCGCCTCGGCGACCTGGAGCTTCTCCTCCAGCGTCATCGTCGCGCCGGGGCTCTGCTCGCCGTCGCGCAAGGTGGTGTCGAAGATGTAGACGCGGTCTTTATTGCTGTTCGCCGCTGCGTCAGTCATTTGGTTTTCCTATCAGGCGGCCGGGGTGTGAAGACACCATCGCGACCGGACAAATCGTTGTTCGGTTCTCGTTGCGCGCTATCCCCTGACCACCCGCTCGCTATCCGAGCTGTCGGTTATCAGGGGCTGATAAGAAGGAGAAGCAGGGCGGCCGGCAGCAGCAGCAAAGCAGCGGCAACGATCAGCCGGCTCTCACGAGCCTTCTGTTCGGCGACTGCAATGGCAATGGCGCGCTTGCGCTGCATGGCGAAAATCCGTTTGCGCCGCGGATAGTGCTGGAAATCGGCAATCTTGGCAAGGCGGTTCCGGCCAAAACCGTCAGCGCCGATACTGAACCTCGAGCAGCAGCCCCTCCGGCCCCTCGACGAAGAACTGGCCGATACCAGTCTCGGGTATGCCGGTCAGCTTGTATGGGTAACCCGCCGCCTCGATCCGTGCCTTGGCCTCCTCGAACTCGTACACGCCGAAGGCAACGTGGTTGATCAGCCCTGCCGGGTAGTCCTCGGCGCGCTCCACCACGGTCAGGTGGATGGCCGGCTCGCCCCCGACATAGACCCAATGCCCCGGAAAATCGAACGGCGGCCGGAAGCCTTCCTTGGCTTCCAGCACCGTTTCGAGGAACCTGACCATTCTGGGCCCGTCGACCACGTGGATGTTGATGTGGTCGAGCCTGGGCATGTCAGCCGAACGTGAGCACGGCCGAGAGAATGATCGCGAGGAAGGCGATACCGGTCAGCTGCCCGAACAGCTGGGACCGCTTGGCCGCCGCTGCATCGCCGGCCTTGGCCCGCTTGCGGTTCATGTCGTTGAGCCCGATGAACACGATCATCGCTGCAACGCCGAGCATCTTCACCCAGAACCAGTGATTGGGCACTGCCCAGTCCCACTTCAGCCACAGCGTCAGGATGCCGGTCAGCAGCAGCAGGCCGAACGCATACTTCCCGGTCTTGGCGAACCGTTCGACGATTTCCATCAGCAGCCCGCGCTGCTCGGGAGTCGCCGTCGCCAGCTTGGGCCCGACGACCGGCATCAGCACCAGGTTGGCGCCACCGGCGACGAATGCGACGATATGAACGAAAAGCGTAATGAGACCAATCGCGTACACGGCGGAGCCCTCCAGGTGCCTCGCCGTGACACTAAGGTCGCGGACGATTCCCCGCTAGTCCCCGATGGTCAGCGTCCCCTCGCCCACCAGCACGGCATGCCCGCCGATGCCGCCATGGGTGAGCTTCTCGCCATCCTTGCGCAGTTGCAGCGTGATGAGGCTCGGCCGCCCCATCTCGTGGCCCTGCCGCAGCCGGAACTCGTGCTGCCCGTTGTCGGCGAACTTCGCGATGAGCCCGATCAGGCAGGCGGCCGCCGAACCGGTGGCCGGGTCCTCGCCCAATCCCATGCCGGGAGCGAACATGCGCGCGGCGAAGTCGTTAGCGCGTTCCTCGGGCGTCTGGGTGAAGACATAGATCGAACCGCGACCTTCCGGATAAACCTCGTCCCAGCCGCGCCGCTCGAGCCGGATGCGCTTGAGCGCCGCGGCATCCTTCACCGGGATCAGGTAGAAGGGCACGCCCGCCGAATACAGCGCCGGCTCATAGTGCCCGCAGCCGATATCCTCGAGGTCGAGCCCCAGCGTTGTCGCGATCGCCGCCTTGCCGGGCGCCTTCCCGGCTTCCTCGGGAAGCCGCGGCAGCCCGAAGCGCGCCTGACCACGCTCCTTGTCGACGCCCTCGAGCACGCAGGTGATGACGCCGACCTTCTCTTCCAGCCGCACCGCGGTTGCACGGCTCTGCATGCCGAGCGCGATTGCGGCCCCCACCGTGGGATGCCCCGCGAACGGCAGCTCCACCTTCGGCGTGAAGATGCGGATCGCCGCCGCATGCCGCTCCGACTGCGGCTTCTGGATGAACACCGTCTCGGACAGGTTGAACTCGGCCGCTATGGCCTGCATCTGGTCGTCGAGCAGCCCGTCGGCCTTCAGCACAACCGCGAGGGGGTTCCCCTTGAGGCGCTCCGTGGTGAAGACGTCAAGCAGCAGGTAGTTGAGTTTCATGGAAAGCTCCGCGACAAGCGCCACAGCCCCTAGCAGATCACTGTAGCGGAAGTCTTACCGCGCCCGCAGTTCAGGGCGTTTCAGGCCCCAGCGCCAGTTCGGTCGGGTTGATCCCGAGGTGCTGGCAGATGGCCTTCACCACGAACGCATGGTCGTCGCGCTGCGGCAGCCCGGACGCCGTGATCGAACCCACCACGCCCACGCCCTTGATGCGGATCGGGAAAGCCCCGCCATGGATCGCATACTCGGTCGGATCGACATTGTGGTCGGGCGCCGGCGTGCGGTTGTCGCGCTTCAGCCGCAGGTGCGAGAGGTAGGACGAGCGGTCCCACCGGCGCACGCAGTTGCCCTTGCGCCGCAGCCAGTCCGGGTTATCGGCGCTCGTGCCCTTCATGGCGTAGTAGAACAGCGGCCGGTTGAAGAAGCGGATGTCGATGGCCACGGCCACGCCGGCATCCACCGCGATCTGCCGGATCGCATCGCCGATGGTGAGGGCCGTCGCCTCGTCGAAGGCGTCGAAGACGAGCCGCTGCTCCTGCTCGGTCACCTTGGCGATGTCGTCTGCTACGCTCATGATTTCTCCTCCGTTTGACGGCGCTTCTATCACGCGCGCCGGTCGATTCGCGTCACGCCGTCGCGGCCGACCAGGCATCGTAGAGCGGCTGCCGGTCGGGCGGCTGGCCCGTGAAGTTGACCTGCGCCGGATCGATCGCGACCCACGGCAAGGCGCTCTCCGTCCAGATGTTGCCGATGGGAACGGCCCAGCTCGGATCATCGAGCGTGCCCGGCTTCACCACCAGCATCTGCGGGCTCGCCAGCGGCTCGTTCCAGAGCTTGGTGCCGCACCGGGCGCAGCCGAACATCCGCACCGTCCGTCCGCTGTCGGCCGGCTTGTCGAAGTGGACGAGATCGCCGCTCAGGTGCTCGAGCCGGTCGCGCGCGATCGGCATCGACATCGTGTGCGTGCCGCCGCTCGCCTTCTGGCAGTCGGTGCAATGGCAGTTGTAGACCGCCAGCGGCGCCCCGGTGATGCGATAGCGCGCAGCGCCGCAGACGCACCCGCCTTCGACCGGAAATGCCGGCAACCCGATACGATCCATTCCGTCCTCCCCTGAACCTGTCGTTCAGAACCTGTTCAACCGCAATGCGGCATCCCCCGCCACCCAAATGGCAAGGAGCCAATCACATGTTCACCGAACAGCTGTTCTTCACCACTGCCCTGCGTATGCGCAACTCGCAGTTCGACCACATGGACGACCGCCTGCTGGCCGATATCGGTCTCACTCGCGCTGACCTGGCAAAGCAGAAGCGCTGGTTCCAGCGCAAGGGCAAATAACGAGCCGGTTCATTGCCGGTTCATCGGGGCGAACTAAAAGGCCGCCCCTGCCCTGATGGGCAACCCAGGAGAAGCAAATGTCCTACCTGACGACCCTGTTCCGCCGCGCGGAGCGTAAGCGGGTCCTCACCGATCTGATGAAGTTCGATGATCACCTGCTGCGCGATATCGGTCTCACGCGCACCGATCTCGCCATGATGCGCGCCAACCGCCATCCGTCGCCGTCTCGCGGCCATGAATGATCCCGCAGACGCCATGAAAACCTGAAGGGCTCCGAGCGACACCGCCGGAGCCCTTCTTGTTTTCAGGCGCTCAGTTCCCGCGCCCACTGCCCGATGAGGGCGTTTTCCCTCCGGTAAGGCTGGCTGCCCGCTGCCACCTCCTCGTCCGTCAGGAACTGCCTCGGCCCGCACCGGCCGCCACAGCGTGCAAAGGCAGGACACGCCGCTCCCCGGCATCCCGGCGCCGTAACAACCGGAACACTCACCAGCCCCGCATTGTCCCGCACGGCCCCGGGCAGGCTAAGGAGCTCGTCCATCACGCCACCGCCGGCTGCGCGAACAGCCCCTCGATGGTCTCGCGGTCAGGATGCTGGAACCGATCCTCCGAGAGCGAGCCAAGCATGTTGCCGAGCACCGTGCCGATCATCCGCCCCGAGGTCGCCGGCAGGTGGCCGGAGATGATCGTGCTGGGGTCGAGCCGCTGGATATCGTTCAGCAGACCGCCCAGCCGGCTCTTGTCCACCATGCCGAGCCACGGCGCGTCGATCCCGGCCCACATGGTCATGCCGTCGCGCAGCGTCGCCTCGGGAATGGCCTCGGTTTCCTCGTGCGGCGCGTCGAGCAGCGCCCCGAACGAGTCGACGCTGAACAGCACGCGCGTCCTGGTATCGAAGAAGCCCGTCGTCTCGGGCGCATCGTAGGTCGGCGGCTTCAGCAGCACCAGCTCGCGGTCGCCCAGATCGAGCCGCTGCCCATGATCCATCGGCACGAGCCGGCTCATGTCGAAGCTCTCGCGCAGCCCGAACTTGGCAGCTCCGAGGCTCGGTACGACGACCTTGGCGTTTGGCGCCAGCGCCATGACCTTGTCGAGGTTGCCGACGTGGTCGAGGTCCGTGTGGCTGATGTAGATCCACTTGAGATCCGCCGGATCGATGACGTTGCTCAGCGCCTCGAGGTACTGGTCCTCGAAGGCGACACCGTTGGTGTCGACCAGGATCGGGTCCCTGGCGTGGATGAAGTGCGAGTTCGCCGGCAGGATGCCGAGCGGCCCGATCGGGAAGAAGCCTGCGAAGGTGGTCACATCGGGCGCCACCTTCCTTGCGCCCACGAAAGTCGGGAAGTCCATTTTCCGTCTCCTATGGAACTTCGTTGCATTTCGGGATACATGTATGTGCAATCGAATATGAACCGCAGCTGAATGGCTGCACGAGAGTGTGCATTGAAATCAGCCAGAGCCTATACCAAGGGGAAGCGGGCGGAGCAGGAAGCCGGCACGCGCCAGCGCATCGTCGAGGCCGCGCTGGCGCTTCACGCCGAGGTCGGCCCGACCAGCACCACGATCAGCATGATTGCCGAACGCGCCGGCGTGCAGCGGCACACCGTCTACGCCCACCTGCCGGACGACCGGGCCGTGCTGATGGCCTGCTCGGGTCTGCACGCCGAGCGCATGCCCCTGCCCTCGCCCGACCTCTGGGCCGGGATCAACGATCCGGAAACCCGGCTCCGCACCGCGCTCACGGCACTTTACGCGTGGTTCACCCGCAACGAAGCAGTTACCGGTCATGTCCTGCGGGACGCCGAGCGGAACCCCGTGCTGCGCGAGGTATCCGAACTGCGCTTCGGCGTGCCGCTCGGCGCCATCCATGCCTCGCTCGCCGACGGGCTGACGGAACGGCAGCGGGCTGCGCTGACCCTCGCCTTGAGCTTCTACACCTGGCGCACGCTGCGCGACGCCGACCTCACGCCGGACGCGGTGGTGGAGCTGATGCTGCGGACGGTACTTTCGGCGACAACCTCACCCTCGCGGGCGTGAGTGCCCCCGCAGCATTCTCGCCCTGGACACCGCTTGATCCCCCGCGCCGCCCCGGCACTCGGAGCGTCGACGCGAAACTGCTACAACCATCGCACACGGAATGCCCGGAGAGGCACCAGATGAGCGACCCCAAGTCCAATCACGCTGCAACCGAGGCCGCCCGGCGCTTCACCCTGAGGCACGCCAAGCCGTCCACCCTGCCCCGCACCTACGGCGAGTATCTCGCCGATCGGATCGCTGCGATCGTCGGTTCATGGACATTCATCGTCGTGCAGACGGCACTGCTGGCGCTGTGGATCGTGCTGAACGTCGTTGCCTGGATCCAGCACTGGGACCCCTACCCGTTCATCCTGCTCAACCTGGTGCTGAGCTTCCAGGCCGCCTTCACCGCCCCCGTCCTGATGATGGCGCAGAACCGTCAGTCAGCCATCGACCGGCAGAAGGCGCAGCTCGACTACGACGTGAACCTGCGCGCCGAACTCGACATCGAGGAACTGCACCAGAAGATCGACCTCCTGCGCCAGGAGGACATCACACGGCTGGTCGGTCTGCTCGAACTGCTCACCCGGGAACGGCTCGACAAGGGTGACGCCCAGCCCTGAAACGACAAAGGGGCCCGAAGGCCCCTCTGCGCAGTCATCCTGCGAAGGATGGATGGATCAGTTCTTGGCCTTGTCGACCAGCGCGCCGGCCTTGATCACGGCGACGCGCAAGCGCGCATCAGGCAAGCGTGGAGCAAGGCCCGCTTAGTTCTTGGCTTTGTCCACGAGGGCGCCGGCCTTGATCCACGGCATCATGCCGCGCAGCTTCTCGCCGACTTCCTCGATCTGGTGCTCGTCGGCGAGGCGACGGGTCGCCTTGAAGCGCGAAGCCCCGCCCTTGTATTCCTGCATCCACTCGGAGGTGAACTTGCCCGACTGGATGTCGTGCAGCACGCGCTTCATCTCGGCCTTGGTCTCCGAGGTGATGATGCGCGGACCCGACACGTACTCGCCCCACTCGGCGGTGTTCGAGATCGAGTAGTTCATGTTGGCGATGCCGCCCTGGTAGATCAGGTCGACGATCAGCTTCACTTCGTGCAGGCACTCGAAATAGGCCATTTCCGGAGCGTAGCCGGCTTCCACCAGCGTCTCGAAACCGGCGCGGATGAGCTCGACGAGGCCGCCGCAGAGCACGACCTGCTCACCGAAGAGATCCGTCTCGCATTCCTCGCGGAAGTTGGTCTCGATGACGCCCGAACGGCCGCCGCCAACGCCCGAGGCATAGGCCAGCGCGATGTCATGGGCATTGCCCGACGCGTCCTGGTGGACGGCGATCAGGCACGGCACGCCGCCACCCTTCTGGTATTCGCCACGCACGGTGTGACCCGGGCCCTTCGGCGCGATCATGATCACGTCGACCGAGGCCTTGGGCTCGATCAGGTTGAAGTGCACGTTGAGGCCGTGGGCGAAGGCGATCGCGGCGCCGTCACGGATGTTGGGCTCGATGTCCTTCTTGTAGATATCGGCCTGCAGCTCGTCCGGGGTCAGCATCATGATGACGTCGGCCCACTTGGCGGCATCGGCGACGGACATGACCTTCAGGCCCTCGCCCTCGGCCTTCTTGGCCGACGGCGAACCGGGACGGAGCGCCACCACGATGTCCTTCACGCCGGAATCGCGGAGATTCAGCGTGTGCGCATGGCCCTGCGAGCCGTAGCCGACGATCGCGACCTTCTTGGATTTGATGATGTTGAGATCGGCATCCCGATCGTAATAGACGCGCATGGAAGTCTCCCTTGTGTGCGTTTTGGCCCTTCGGCCGATTTCCAACTGCTGGGCAGTCTCTCGGACCACCCCGTTACTCGGTTGCCACCCCTGCGAAAACAGGAATCCACGCCTCGATCGGCGAAACGGATGCCTGCTTGCGCAGGGATGGCTTGGGGAGGTGAAACTGGCTACTGCGCCTGCCCCACCCCGTAGATCTTCAGGAACTGCTCCGTCGCCCGTGCCGCATCGCGGGTGATCTCCGCGTCGCTCGGGTTGTAGGCCTCGCCCAGCAGCAGCCGGATCTGGGTGTCGCGCACCACCAGCCCGAAGAAGCTGCGATAGGCCTCTTCCGAGTTGTCGAAGCGCAGCAGCCGCGCCTCCCGTCCGGCCTCGAGCACGGGCTTCAGCCGCTTGCGGATGGCCAGCGGCCCATTCTCGAGCACGATCTGCCCGAGCCCGTGCTTCTCGGCCCCGGCATGGCCAATGGCGAGCCGGTTGAGCGTCACCGAGACCTGCCCCGCGATCGTGCCGAGCAGATCGTGCGCGAACTGCTCGATGCTCTGGCGCAGCGACTCCGCGTCGAGCCGCCAGCGATCGACATGCGGAGCCTTCACCTTGGCGGCCTGCCACTGCACGGTCGCAGTGAGCAGCCCGTCGCGGTCGCCGAACCACTTGTAGAGCGTTTCCTTGGAGCACGAGGCACGCCGCGCCACCGACGTCATCGTCAGCCGGTCGCCCTGCTCGACGAGCAGATCCAGCGCCGCCGTCAGCACCTGCTGCTGGCGCGGCGTGAACGTCTCCTCGCTATTGGCAACGACTGTAGCCACCGGTTTCCCCTCAGTTGCGACAAGGCGTACCGTAACGTACGGTTCGGCGCAAGAGGGAATGACGATCGAGTTGGATGTGACTGGCGCCGGTCAGCACCAACAACGTGATTCAAATCGAGCCGGAATCCGCCGGAACCTTCTCGCTGGTCTGGCGGTTTAGCGACTTGGCCTCACGCTACGCAATTGGGGGAAGAGAGATGAGAAATCTCGTCCTTGCAGCCGCTGCGGCCGTAATCGCCAGTTTCATCGCAGCACCCACCGCACCGATCGCCGCGCCCTTCGGTAGCGGCCTGAGTTACTCCGACGGAGCCGTGCTTCAGGACATCGCCTGGCGCGGCGGTGGCGGCAAGCGGCGGGGCGGCGGAGGCCACCACGGTGGCGGAGGTGGTCACCACGGCGGCGGAGGCTGGGGCGGCGGCCATGGAGGTGGCGGAGGTCACTGGGGCGGTGGCGGTGGTGGACATTGGGGCGGCGGCGGCGGTGGTGGCCATTGGGGTGGCGGAGGGGGCGGTGGAAACTGGGGTGGCGGAGGTGGCGGTCATCACGGCGGTGGCGGAGGTCACCACGGTGGCGGAAGCCATCATGGCGGCGGCGGTCACCATCACGGCCACGGGCACTTCAACGGACCGTTCACGAACTTCGGGTTCTTCGGCTTCGGGGACAATGACGATTATGACGACTACTACTTCTACAATTACGGCTACGGCCATGTGGCGCGGTGCGAGGCGGCCTATCAGTCGTACAACCCCAGAACCGACATGTACCTGGGCCGCGACGGCTACTGGCATCGCTGCCTGCTCTAGGGCCTGATCGGCTCAGCCCAAAAACGGCGCGCGCCGACACTCCCCCGGGGAAGGCCGGCGCAATCATTTGCGCATCCAGCCGGCCATAAGCGGTTCACGCGCGGCAGGGCTTTCGGACTTCTCACACGCCATCTGCGTCCGTCAGCAACGACGAAGAACCTTCATTTCCTGCCAGGTGGTCATGCCCATCCTATGGCTGGGTTGCTCGACTTGTCATCCAATGCTGGTATGGCAGCTGCTGACCAACTGGAGGATGAACATGAAGACGTCGCTGCCCACCCGCCCCTTCGGCAAGACCGGCATGGAAATCACCCGCCTCGGCATCGGCGCATGGGCCATGGGTGGCAACATGTGGGGCCCGCAGGACGACGCTGAGTCCGCCGCCGCCATCCGCCATGCCGTCGACCTCGGCATCAACTGGATCGATACCGCCGCAGCCTATGGCGTTGGCCACTCGGAAGAAGTGATCGGCCGGACCCTGAAGGAACTGCCCGCCGACCAGCGCCCGTTCGTCTTCACCAAGGGCGGCGTGATCCGCGACGACAACGGCCAGAATCCGCGCCGCCTCGCCGAGCGCAGGAGCCTGCGCAACGAGCTGGAAAACTCCCTCAGGCGCCTGCAGGTCGAAACGATCGACCTCTATCAGGTCCACTGGCCGGCCGACGACGTGCCGCTCGAGGACTACTGGGCGACGATGCTGGAGCTCAAGTCCGAGGGCAAGGTCAGGCACATCGGCCTCTCCAACCACAATGCCGAGCAGCTCGCACGTGCGGAGGCCTTGGGGCACGTCGAAACGCTGCAGCCGCCCTTCTCCATGATCAAGCGCGAAACCGCCGCCCAGATCCTCCCCTGGTGCGAGGCCCATGGCACCGGCGTCATCTGCTACAGCCCCATGCAGGCCGGCCTGCTCACCGGCACCTTCACCCGGGAGCGGGCGGCGACGCTTGCCGACAACGACTGGCGCAAGACCAGCCCCGAGTTCACCGGCGACAAGCTCGATCGCAACCTCGAACTCGCCGCCCGGCTGAAGCCCGTCGCCGAACGCCGTGGCACCTCGATATCCACCGTCGCGCTCGCCTGGGTCCTCGCCTGGCCCGGCCTCACCGCCGCCATCGTCGGGGCCCGTTCACCGCAACAGGTCGACGGCTGGATCGATGCTGCGACGTTCGAGCTTGACCAGGACGACCTCGACACCATCGCCAACGCCATCGCGGCCACCGGCGCGGGCGACGGCCCGAGCCATCCGCGGCACTAGGGACGCCCGGCGCCAGGATACCGCTCGCGCTGGATGGTGCGAGAGTCCCATCCGGCCAAGCCACTAGCTCGGGACGAAGTGCCGCCCCGAGCCCCAGGAGTCTCGATAGCCAGGGCCAGTCGGGTCCTCGGCTCTCGTCCGCTTCACGCCTTGCGCAGCTTGCGCAACCTGAACGCCAGCACGATGAGCAGGACACCGGACGCGATGGCATAGCCGCCGATAGCCCAGATCAGCGACAGCGCGCCGGTCGCGGGCTGCCAGATGACCAGGATACCGAACAGGATCGTCAGGACGCCGAACAGCGCGAGCAGCCACTCGCCCTCGATCTCCTTGCGCATCTGGATGGCGCCCCAGACCGTCAGCGCGCCGACGACGATCGCCCAGGCGCCGATGAAGATCAGCAGGACCAGAGCCACGGCCGCCGGCGAAATGAAGGCCGCGATACCGGCAAGAACGCTGATGACGCCACTCACCGCCAGCCACCACCGTGGCGTCATCTGGCCGACGCCGCGGCCTGAAATGGCGGCCCACAAGGAAAAGACCCCGTCGACCAGCATGTAGGCGCCCCACAATAATGCGAGGGTGAGGATCGTTATGCCTGGCCAGAAGAGTGCCAGCACACCGAAGATTATCGCGGCCACGCCGCGCAGCAGTACGAGCCACCAGTTGTCGCCCAGCATGCGCAGCAGCGGCCCGTCGAACGGCAGGTCCGACCTCGCTGTCGAGTTATTCGTATTGGCCATCTTCGCTCTCCATTGCGGAATACACGGGTCTCGGCAGCCCTAGACTACCAGAGTCGGTTGACGCGAAGAAACCCGGCGGTGAGCCAAATTGACTTGATTTCAGAAGACCTTGGTGCACTAACGCACCGAAAATCAGTCGGTAAAGCGAACCGCGCCAATATGGTCGAGGTTGCGGTTGCGCTGGGCGTAGTCGATCCCGTAACCGACGACGAACTTGTCGGGGATCTCAAAGCCGATCCAGCGGGCCTTCACGCTGGTCTCGCGCCGCGACGGCTTGTCGAGCAGTGCACAGACCTCGATGCGCTTGGGGTGGCGCGTCGCGAGGATTTCGAGCACGTGCTTGAGGGTATAGCCGGTGTCGACGATGTCCTCGACCAACAACACGTCGCGCCCCTCGATCTCGCCGCGCAGGTCCTTGAGGATGCGCACTTCGCGGCTGGACTCGGTGGAGTTGCCGTAGCTCGAGACCTCGAGGAAATCGACTTCCACCGGCAGGTCGAGTTCGCGCACCAGGTCGGCGATGAAGATGAACGAGCCGCGCAGCAGGCCGACCACCACCAGCTTGTCGGTGCCGGCGTAATGGGCCGAGATCTCCTTGGCGAGCGCTTCGACCCGGGCCGCAATGGCCTTGGCCGAGATCATCTCGTCGATCACGTAGTTGCGCGTCGTCATGCCTACTTCAGTGCCCCTTGGGTGAGTCCGCGGACAAAATACTTGCCGCCGATCAGATACACCAGCAGCGGCGGCACGATCGCCATCATCACCGTCGCGGCCGAACCGCCAGCCCTGACGCCCATGATCGCCACGGTGATCGGCTGCTGCGTGCCTGAGGTGAACACCATGCCATAGAGGTACTCGTTCCATATCTGGGTGAACTGCCAGATCACCGTCACCGCGGCGATTGGGCCCGAAAGCGGCAGCATCACCCGGATGAAGATCCGCCAGAACCCGGCGCCGTCCACCTGTGCCGCCTTGACGATCTCGTTGGGCACGCTGGCGTAGAAGTTGCGGAAGAACAGCGTCGCGAACGAGATGCCCATCACGGTGTGGATGAGCAACAGGCCGAGCACATTGTTCTGCAGCCCGAGCTGGCCGATGATCCAGGCCCAGGGCAGCAGCGCGATCTGGCTGGGCAGGAAGATGCCGAGGAAGATCATCACGAAGATGAACTCCGAGCCCGGGAACTTCCACTTGCTCAGCACATAGCCATTCATCGCCCCCAGGATCGTCGTGGCGATGGTCGCAGGGATGGTGATGATCAGCGAGTTGAGGAAGTTGGGCCCGAGCCCACGGCACATGCCGCTGACGCAGGCGTCGTTCCAGGCGCGCAGGTAGTTGTCGAACGAGAAGCTCTCCGGAATGGCGATGATGCCGTTGCGGAACACTTCCTCGCCGTCGCGGAACGAGTTGGCGAACACCAGCAGCGCCGGCAGCGCGTAGACCAGCGCGAACAGCGCAAGCACCGCGTAGATCAGGATACGCGACAGCGCCCACCGGCGACGAGCGCTGGCCCCGTCCCGGTCGGCGTAGTCGAGCGCCAGCGTGGTCACGGCAAGGTCTCGTCGAGCCAGGCGACCTGCGCCTTCTCCTGCCAGGTGCCGCCACCCTCGTGGTTGTTGAAGGAGTAGCTCTCGATGGTCTTGGGGCCGGCCCAAGCATTGAACGCGCCATAGACGGTGGAGGGCGGGCAGACATCGTCCATCAGCGCCACCGAGAACAGCGCCGCCGCCTTGGAGCGGGCCGAGAAATGCACGCCGTCGAAGTAGTTGATGGTGTTGTAGGCGGCCGCCGCCTTCTCCCGGTGCGTGGCGAGGAAGCGGACGATTTCGCCGTAGGGGTCGCGGCTGGTGAGACCCACTGCACGCGGGAAGTCGCAGAGGAACGGCACGTCCGGCATCGCGGCCCTAACCCGCGGCTCGAGGCCGGCGACCGCGATCGAGATGCCGCCGCCCTGGCTTCCGCCGACCACGGCGAGCTTGCTCGGATCGGTCTCGGTCCGGCCGAGCGCCGCCTCCACCGCCCGCACGCCATCGGTGTAGACGCGTCGGTAGTAATAGTCGCTGGGGTCGTTGATGCCGCGGGTCATGAAGCCGGGATGCGCCGGATGCGAGCCGGCCGGATCAGGCGTATCGCCGCGCGACCAGCTGCTGCCCTGCCCGCGGGTATCCATCACCAGCACGGCGCGGCCGGTTGCCGGCCACAGCAGGTGTTCCTGCGGCAGGCCGCGACCGCCGCCATAGCCGATGAACTTCACCACTGTGCCCCGCGGCGCCGCTCCGGCCGGCTTGATGTACCAGCCGCGCACCTTGTCCCCGCCGAAGCCGGAGAACGTCACGTCGAACACGTCGAACATCCTGAGCCCGGTCTCGACCGGCTCGAACTTCGCATCGAGCGGCTTGGCGCGGGACTGCTCGAGCGTTTCCGCCCAGAAGCTGTCGAAATCGGCGGGTGCGACGGCGCTCGAACGGTAGGTCTCGAGCTGGGACTGCGGGAGATCGAAGAATGGCATGGAGATTATCGGTCCTGATGATCGTCTATGATTGGCTGGAAACCGGGGCTTCGAACAGTTCTACGAACGGCGTGGACGGGAACTCCCCCGCGCTACGAGGCGCGGCGTGACGACGAAGTGCTCGCCCTGCGTCCTGCCGTCGATCCGTTCGACGAGGAGGCGGGCCGCCTGCAGGCCGAGCACCTGCCCGGACTGGTCGACGCTGGTGAGGCTGTTCTGAGCCATGTCGCAATAGGTCGTGTTGTCGTAGCCCACCACGCCGAGATCGTTCGGTATGGACAGCCCGAGATCGCGCGCGGCGCTGATCGCCTGCAGCGCCACACTGTCCGTCCAGCAGAACAGCGCTTCCGGCCGGTCGCGGCGCTCCAGCAGATGTCGGATGGTGGTCAGGACCTCGCGGGGAGACATAGGGCACGACACGGTATCGATATACTGGCTGAGGCCAGCCGCCATCATCGCCTTCCTGTACCCGATCTCGCGTCGGTGAACGATCACGGATTCATGGAGCGGCTGCGTAAGGCTGACCATCGTGATCCGCCTGTATCCCGACTCCACGAGATGGCGCACGACCAGCTCGGCGCCGTAGATGTCGTCGTCGTTGACCGTATCGAACTGCTGGGCAAGCGGGGAGTAGTAGCCCACGAGGGCCGTGGGTATGCGCCGGGTCACCTCATCGACCGCGTCGGGGGGCATCCGGGGACCGATCATGATCAACCCATCCATCTGCCGGTCGATCATCGACTCGATCAGCGAGATCTCGATCATGTGCGCGGATTGGCCGACGCCCATCAGCGGCTGATACTGGGTCCGCTCCAGCGCCTCGTTGATGCCGGCGAGAATGTCCGCGAAGAACGGGTTGCGCAGGTCCGGCAGCAGCACGCCCAGCGCGTAGGTGCGCCCGCGCATCGCCCGCGCCGCTGCATGCGGGCGATAGTTGAGCTTCTCCATCGACGCCTGGACCTTGGCGCGAAGGGCATCGCTGACGCCATAGGCGTCTCGGAGGACCTTGGACACGGCGGCGACGGAAACGCCTGCATCGGCGGCGACCGTCTTGATCGTGACCCGGCCCGTTCCGGACTTCGTGCTTGCCGCCATGTTCCCCCCAGCGCCCGGCACTTCTAGCAGAGCCACCGCGCATGACACAACTTGAGCGATTTTGGCGGTTTCTGGAGGATGCCGCCGTCATATGAGAAAATTTGGTTGTTCCTGCGCGAAGCATGCTTGAAACTGATCCGTAGAACGGTATACGTAGAACGTGACACAGCGAGCCGGCAAAACGGCCGGTGGGCGGGCAGCAAGCCCGATGGGAGGATCAGAAGTGAACGAAACGATGCTCGCCCGAGCAGGCACCGTCGTATCCAGCCAGGACGCGTGGATCGGCGAGATGATCCGCCCCAGCGTCGATCAGGGCGTCGGCACGCAGTCGTCCTTCCTGCGCAAGACCTTCAACCTCTCCTCCCGCGACGCGACCGGCACGCTGCGGATCAGCGCTCTCGGCCTCTATCGGGCGTTCATCAACGGCCAGCGCGTCGGCAACGACGTGCTCACCCCCGGCTGGACCAGCTACTGGGACCGCCTCAGCTTCCAGACTTACGACGTCAGCGCCCTGCTCAAGGACGGCGACAACACCATCGACATCTGGCTGGGCGACGGCTGGTACCGCTCGCGGATGATGTGGCCGCGCAACCAGCTCCTCAACACCTGGGGCGACAAGATCGGCGCCATCGCCGAGCTGCGCGGCGCCAATGGCGAGCTCATCCTCGCCACCGACGGCACCTGGCAGAGCGGCCTCGCGCCGGTCATGAAGTCCGGCATCTACTACGGCGAGAACTACGACGCCCGCGCCGAGAATGCGCCGGTGAGCGGTGGCGCCAGCGTACTCGGCGACTTCGACAAGTCGACCCTGCTGCCGGCCGAAACCGCCGGCGTGCACGAACTCCCCGCCCTGCCCGTGGTCAAATCCTTCGCCGATGCCCAGGGCCGCACCGTCTACGACTTCGGCCAGAACGCCGGCGGCTACGTCGCCTTCACCGTCGAGGGCGAGGCCGGTGCCAAGGTCACCGTCGAGCACGCCGAACTCACCAACCACCTCGGCGAGTTCGACCGCGAAAGCATGCGCTCGGCCGAGGCCCGCGTGGAATATGTGCTGAAGGGTGGCGCGCCCGAGAGCTACCGTCCGACCTTCACCTTCTTCGGCTTCCGCTTCGCCCGCGTCGCCATCGAGGGCAAGGCGACGATCAGCAAAATAGAGATGATCCCGATCAGCTCGGCGATCACCCGCACGGCGAACTTCAGCTCGGCCAATCCACTGGTCAACCGGCTGGTCGAGAACACCGTCTGGTCGCAGCGCTCCAACTTCATCGACGTGCCGACCGACTGCCCGCAGCGCGACGAGCGGCTGGGCTGGAGCGGCGACGCGCAGGTCTTCGCGCCCACCGCCTGCTACCTGCACGAGAGCCACGGCATGCTGACCAAGTATGTCCGCGACCTCATCGCCGACCAGCGCCCCGATGGCGCCATCCCGCATGTGGTGCCGGACCCGACACGCAACCACGAGGACGTGATCCCGGGCTTCTACGGCTCGACCGGCTGGGGCGACGCCATCGCCGTCATCCCCTGGACGCTCTACACCCACTACGGCGACCGCGCGATCCTCGAGGAAGCGCTGCCGGCCATGGTGAAGTGGAACGACTTCGTCTGGTCGATCAGCGATGGTCCGATCGTCCGCCCGCCGGCCGGCTGGGGTGAGCGCGGCTTCACCTTCGGTGACTGGCTGCAGCCGCAGGGCGATTTCGCCAAGCCCTACCCGACCATCGGCGACGACGCCGCGGCGACGATCTACCTCTACATCTCCTCGCACCTCGCCGCCAAAGCCGCCGAAGTCGTCGGCGACCAGGCACAGGCCAAGCGCCTCAACGACCGCGCCGCCGAAGTGAAGAAGGCCTTCCAGCGCGAGTTCATAACCGCTGCCGGCCGCATCGGCTACAACGACCAGACCTCCTATGCGCTGGGCTTCCTGTGGGACCTGATCCCGCCCGAGCACTACGAGGCAGCCAAGGGCTACTTCAAGGAGACGGTGGCCCGCGCCCATGGCCGCATCGGCACCGGCTTCATCGGCACCCCGGCGCTGCTGCCGGCACTGGTCAAGATCGGCGAGGCCGATCTCGCGGCCTCGGTCTTCCTCCAGGAAGGCCTGCCCGGCTGGCTGTTCCAGGTGAAGATGGGCGCCACCACGATCTGGGAGCGCTGGAACGCCCTCAACGAGGATGGCGTGGCGTTCGACCCGCAGATGAACAGCTACAACCACTACGCCTATGGCGCGGTGTGCCAGTGGCTGCTCGAAGGCGTCGCGGGCTTCCGCCCCGATCCGGCGCTGCCGGCGTTCAAGCACATCTTCTTCGAGCCCACCATCATCCCGGCGCTGTCGCCGGTCGCCGCCAACCATGACTCGGCCGCCGGCCGGATCGAGGCGGGCTGGAAGGTCGATGGCGGCAAGGTGACCTACGACATCACGGTGCCCGAAGGCGCGAGCGGCACGCTCGTCCTCGCCGCCGACTACACCGACGCCAGCGTCGACGGCATCGCCGTCAGCGAGCGCGGCACCGACGGAAAAGCGCGCAGCCTGCTCGCGCCCGGAAAGCACAAGGTGACGTTCCGGGTCAGCAAGCCCGGCAACTGAGGAACGGGCCGGAAGCGATCAGACGTAATTGCCGGCCTCGCCGGCCTTAAGGGAGGAAGAAGAATGGCATTATCGATGACGAGGCGAGCCCTGCTCGCCGCAACCGCATTGCTGTCGGTCGGGTTCGGCCCGGCCTTCGCACAGGACACAGTGACGCTTACCTATCTGGTGGACGACAACCCGACCAACGTTGCGACGTCCGAAGCCCTCAAGGCCGCATTCGAGGCCGAGAACCCGGGCATCAAGATCGAGATCGAAACCCGCCCAGGCGGCGGCGAAGGCGACAACATCATCAAGACCCGCCTCGCGACGGGCGAGATGACCGACGTCTTCCGCTACAACGCCGGCTCGCTGTTCCAGGCACTCAATGCGCCGCAGACGATGCTCGACCTCACCGACGAGCCGTTCCAGGCCAACATCATCGACTCGTTCAAGCCAGTGGTCACGGCCACTGACGGCCGCATCTACGGCGTGCCGGAAGAAGCCGCGATGGGCGGCGGTATCCTCTACAACAAGAAGATCTACGCCGAACTCGGGCTGACCGTGCCCAAGACCTGGGCCGAGTTCATGGCCAACAACGAGAAGATCAAGGCGGCCGGCAAGACCGCCGTGATCCAGACCTTCGGCGACACCTGGACGAGCCAGCTGTTCGTCCTCGGCGACTTCTTCAACGTCCAGGCAGCCGTGCCGACCTTTGCCGCCGACTATACCGCCGGCAAGGCGAAGTACGCCTCGACGCCCGCCGCAATGGCTGGCTTCCAGAAGGGCGAGGACGTGTTCAAGGCCGGCTTCCTCAACGAGGACTTCGGCTCGGCCCTCTTCGCCGACGGCGTGCGCATGGTGGCGACTGGCGAGGGTGCCCACTACCCGATGCTGACCTTCGCGATCGGAGGCATCGCTCAGGACTATGCAGAGAACCTGCCGGATGTCGGCTTCTTTGCCATCCCGGGTGACGACGCGGCCAAGAACGGCCTTACCGTCTGGATGCCGGCGGCCACCTACATCTCCAAGACCACTGCCCACCCGGAAGAGGCGAAGAAGTTCGTCGCCTTCATCGCCAGCACCAAGGGCTGCGACGCCCGCAGCAGCGCAAACGGGGCTACCGGACCTTACCTGATCAAGGGCTGCGAGCTTCCCGCTGACGTGCCGGCCGCGGTCGCCGACCTCCTGCCCTACTTCCAGCAGGATGGCCTGACCGCTCCGGCGCTCGAGTTCCTGTCGCCGATCAAGGGCCCTGCCCTCGAGCAGATCACCGTCGAAGTCGGCTCGGGTATCCGCTCCGCTGCAGACGCGGCCGCCCTCTACGACGAGGACGTGAAGAAGCAGGCCCAGCAGCTCGGCCTTCCCGGCTGGGATTGACCCTCGCATGACGCGCCGTGCCCGGTTACGATCGGGCACGGCTTCCCACCGGGAGACGGCAGATGAGTGATGCGATAACCGCTGGTGGAGTCACCGCGGGCCGGACAGTAGCGCGACGCGCCAGACGTGGCGCCTCTTATCCGAATTGGTTCTATCTGCCCGCTGCCATCGTTTTCGGGGTGCTTTTCCTGCTGCCGACCATCGCCTCGCTGTTCTTCAGCCTGACGCGGTGGACGCTCTTTGAGGCCAACTTCATCGGCCTCGCCAACTTCATCCAGTTCTTCCGCGAGCCGTTTCTGGTGCAGGGGCTGATCAACACGCTGATCTACGGCGTGGTGACGTCGGGCCTCAAGGTGATCATCGGGATGTTGCTCGCGCTGCTCCTGACCTCCGACATCATCGGGCGCGGGTACCTCCGCGCCGTGGTGTTCTTTCCCGTACTGGTCTCGACCGTCGGTGTCGGCATCGCCTTCGTTGCGCTGATGCATCCCACGCAGGGCATGATCAACGAAACGCTGGCAATGGTCGGCATCAAGGGTCCGGCCTGGCTCACGGACCCGCGCTTCGCGCTCTACTCGGTCGCACTGGTCGACGTCTGGAAGGGCGTGGGGCTTGCCACCGTCATCTACATGGCCGGCATCGTCTCGATCCCGCAGGACTATTTCGAGGCCGCGAGGATCGACGGCGCCACCGCGTGGCAGAACTTCTGGGCCATCACCTTGCCACTCCTGAAACCGGCAACCGTTACCGTGATCATCCTGTCGCTCATCGGCGGGCTGCGCTCGTTCGACCTGATCTGGGCGATGACGCGCGGCGGCCCGGGCTTCACCTCCGACGTCATCGCGTCGGTGATCTACAAACAGTACCAGGCCGGCTTCTACGGGCTCTCGACCGCAGGCAACGTCGTGCTGTTCGTCCTTGTGGCGCTGATCATCGTGCCGCTCTCGATGTTCCTGAATCGCAACGAGGTCGAACGATGAACAGCCTTCGACGCTATCTGGTCGGCGGGACGGCGATCTTCGTTTCGGTGTTCGTCTTCCTCGTTCCGTTTGCCTTCATCGTCCTTACGGCGGTCAAGGATCGGAAGTCCGCCGCCACCCGGTCGTTCGACTGGCCCACCTCATGGCATCTATGGGACAATCTGGTCCAGGTGATCCAGACCCGGGATTACATGCTGGTCACCGCCTTCGTGAACTCCACCATCCTCACGGTCGCCAGCGTGACGCTGCTGGTCGTGCTGGGGGCGATGGTCGGGTTCGTGCTGCAGCGAAATCCATCCTCGCGCTGGACGGGCCTCGTCAACTTCTTCGTCCTCGCCGGACTGATCATCCCCCCGGCAGTTGTCCCGACCATCTGGGTCATGCAGTCTTTCGGGCTGTTCAAGACGCTGCACGGCCTGATCCTGATCGAGGTCGCCTATGGCCTGAGCTTTTCGGTGCTGCTGTTCCGCGCCTTCGTGGCCACCATTCCCAAGGAGCTGGACGAAGCGGCGATCATCGACGGCGCGGGACCGCTGCGGCTGTTCTTCCAGGTGATCCTGCCGCTGCTGAAGCCGGTAGTCGTCACGGTCATCGTCGTCCAGTCGGTGGCCATCTTCAACGACTTCACCAACCCGCTCTACTACCTGCCCGGCAAGGACAACGTCACGGTGCAGCTGACGCTCTACAACTTCCAGAGCCAGTTCAGCACGTCCTACAACCTGCTCTTCATGAACATCCTGCTGATCACCATCCCGCCCCTGATCGTCTACCTGTTCTTCAACCGCCAGATCGTGGCCGGCATGACCGCAGGCGCGGTGAAGGGGTAAGAGCAGTCCAACTGCTCCGCCGCAAAGACGCACCGTCATCCCCGGGCTTGACCCGGGGACCCAACCGGATGCTCCACATACTCTGTTGCCGCGGCGACATCGCAAGGGTCCCCGGGTCAAGCCCGGGGATGACGGCGCACACCGCTAGAGGCTGCCAGAGGCCGTCTCTATCAGTTCGCCGCGCTTCCCCAGCACCTCGAGATAGTGCGGGTTGTACATGAACCCCAGCACGTTCCCGAACGGGTCGATCACGCTCGCGCCGACGAAGCCCGAACCCGGCTGGAACTCGCGCGGCGGGTGATGGAGCCTGGCTCCGATCGACACGGCATGGTCGATCATCCCCTGCACGTCGTCGACGTGCCAGTAGACGATCGCGCCGGCCCGGCCATCGGCGGGCACCACCTCGCCGCCGAGGTAGCCGGCATACTTGCCGTCGAGCAGCCCCAGCTCGTGCTGATAGTCGCCGATGCGGAACTCGGCATAGCCCGGGTTGTCGAAGTAGGGCTCGACGCCGAGCAGCCGGGCGAACCAGGCCTTGGCCGCCTCGTGGTCGTTGGACGTGTAGGCGACAGTGGTAAGGCCACGAAGCTGCGGGCGGGTCATTTGCGTCTCCTCATTTGATCGATGTGAGGAGGTTAGGCGACACCCCGACCCGATTTTGTCAGGATCATCCCAATCGCCCATAGGCGGCCGGCCCGTTTGCGGATACGGTACCATACTAGTCATTCGCATCCTCATCATGTCCTCACCGCTCAGCCCGCACGCCCGCAACGTCGCCCTCGTGGTGGCCGCTACCCTTTTCATGCAGTTCCTCGACGGCGTGATCATCGTCACCGCCCTGCCGCGCATGGCCGAGGACTTCGGTGTCGGCACGCTCGAAATGAGCCTGGGCGTCACGATCTACATGCTGGCGGTCGCCGTCTGCATCCCGGCCGCGGCCTGGCTCTCGGACCGCTTCGGCGCGCGGCGGGTGTTCGTGGTGGCGATCGCGCTGTTCACCCTCACCTCCATTGCCTGCGGCCTCGCCCAGGATCTTGGCCAGTTCGCCATTGCGCGCGCACTGCAGGGCGCGAGCAGTTCCGTGCTCTTCCCCGTCGGCCGCGTCATCGTGCTGCGGACCGCGAAGAAATCCGAGATCGTGGCCGCCATCGGCCTCACCATCTGGCCTGCCCTCTTTGCCCCGGTGATCGGCCCTGCCCTGGGCGGTTTCATCACCGAGTTCATCTCCTGGCACTGGAACTTCTGGATCAACATCCCGCTTGGCATCCTGGGCATCGCGCTGGTTCTCGCCATCGTGCCCAGGGACACCGAGTTCGCCGATCGCCCCTTCGACGCCCCCGGCTTCGTGCTCACCGCGATTGCGCTTGGCTGCCTGCTCTACGGCTTCGACGCCCTGGTGCAGGGAACGCTTGCCCTCTGGATCTCGCTGGCGCTGATCGTCGCCGGCTTCGTCGTGGGCGCCGGTGCGGTAACCTGGCTCTTGCGCATCGCGCATCCGCTCGTCGACCTGCGGACCCTCCGGATCACCTCGTTTGCCGCGACGGACGTCAAGGCCGGCGCCATCCTCCGCACCGCCATCAACGCCACGCCGTTCCTCCTGCCCCTCATGTTCCAGGTCGCCTACGGCATGGACGCGCTGTCGGCCGGCAGCCTCGTCGTCATCTATTTCTTCGGCAACCTCGCCATCAAGGCGGTGACCACGCCCACCCTGCGCCGCTTCGGCTTCCGCTCGATCCTCATCGTCAACGGCGTCCTCGCCGGCATCTCGGTCGCGCTCTGCGGCCTGCTGGGCCCCGATACGCCCTACGCCCTCACCGCGGCGATCCTCTTTGCCGCCGGCGCCACCCGCTCGATGCAGTTCACGGCCCTCGCGACGCTGGCCTTCGCCGATGTCGACGCCAGCCAGCGCAGCTCTGCTACGACGATCTCAAGCATGTCGCAGCAGCTCTCGATGGTGTTCGGCGTGGCCATCGCCGCCGGCTGCCTCAACCTCAGCCAGATGTGGCGCGGGGCCCCGGCCCTCGGTGTCATCGACTTCCAGGTCGCCTATCTGGTGATGGGTCTCATCGTCGTCGTTTGCGCCCTGCAGTTCCTGACCCTGCACCGGGACGTCGGCGCCGAAGTCTCGGGCCACCGACGCCCGCAGGCTGCCGAGTAGACAGGCTCAGCGGGCTGAATCAGCCCCCTCTTGCCAAAGTCCCGCCACAAACGAAACCGCCGACCTCGCCCCTCTCGGTAGGTTATTTCCAGCACTGACAAACACTTGATCCGCCGGTTAACTATCGGCAGAGCTGCGCACACGCCCGCCTACTTTGGGACACTGTCCGTTATCAAATTGATAACCTTAAGACTGTCCTAAGGGAGTTCCTAGCTTGCGTAGCGTATTTGCCTTGGCTTCGGCCGTTCTCTTCCTGGCGCTGAGCCTCGTCTCGGCCCAGGCCGCCCCCAGCGCCCAACGCTTCGGGTCGTTCGTCGTCTTCCCGTCTACCGACTACATCATGCTGGATGGCGACCTGAATGATCGCGCCGTATCAGACTTCCGCCGCGCCCTGAAGGCCCGGCCGAATGCCAAGCTGCTCGTGCTGCGCAGCGCCGGTGGTTATGTCGATGTGGGTCTCGATGTGGCCGCCATGGTCCGAAGCCGCGGCCTCAGCACTGCCGTGCCGAGCAACATGCACTGCTTCTCGGCCTGCACCTATATCTTCTTCGCTGGCCGCGACCATATCGTCACCGGCAAGCTTGGTGTCCACCGCGTGGGTGAAGCCGATGGCAGCGCCTCGGCCGGTGCCGATGCCTACTACCGTTCGGTGAAGGGCCAGATTCAGCGCTTCGTGCCCAAGAACGTCATCAAGTACATGGAGTCGACGCCCTCGACGTCCATGCACGTGTTCTCCCGCAAGGAGATCAACGCCCTGTCCATCAACAAGGGTGCCTCGGGGTCGTTCGCCCGCCAGTTCGCATCCATGTAACTGTCGGCGTCACGAGGTGGAATGCCGACGGCCATGATCTCCTGGCCGATGCGATCCACCTCGAGCTCGAGCGGGTTCGGGAACGGAACCGCAATATCGGCAGGCTCCACCGCCAAGGCAGAGCCTGCCGTCAGCCCCGCCGCAAGGATCGCTATGAGCATCCTGGTCATCATGCGGGGCAGGCTAGCCCGGCCCGGCCTAACCTCGCCTTAGGCCAAACGGGACAATACACATCAAGCTCACTCCATCGGCACTTGCCGATGAATGCAGTCCGGTGCATGTTGCGCCCTCTTCCAACTGCAGCAGCTTAATCCCCATGTCCCAGCTCTTTACGCCGTTCACCCTGCGCGGACTGACCATCCGGAACCGCACGGTGATCGCCCCCATGTGCCAGTACACGTCGCAGCACGGCTTCGCGAACGACTGGCATTTCGTGCATCTTGGACGTTTCGCCCTCGGCGGCTTCGGCCTCGTTATCCTCGAAGCCACGGGCGTCACGCCCGAAGCCCGCATCTCCTATGGCGACCTGGGCCTCTGGGACGACGAACACATCGCCCCCCTCGCCCACATCGTGCAGTTCCTCAAGGCCGAAGGCTCCGCCACCGGCATTCAGCTCGCCCACGCCGGACGCAAGGCCGCGACGCCGATCGCCTGGCGCCATGGCTTCGACGAGACCGAGGCAGAGAAGGCCGAGTACGCCTACGAGACCTGGATCCCGGAAGCCCCGAGCGCCGAACGCCACTCCGACAATCCCGCTTTCCAGATGCCCGTGGAGCTCGACAAGGCCGGCATTCACCGCCTCGTCCAGAGCTTCGCCGACGCAGCCCGCCGCGCCGATCAGGCCGGCTTCGACACGGTCGAGATCCACGGCGCCCACGGCTACCTGATCAACCAGTTCCTCTCCCCGCTCGCCAACCACCGCACCGACGAGTACGGCGGCAGCCGCGAGAACCGCATGCGCTTCGCGCTGGAGGTCACCGAGGCCGTCCGCGCTGCATGGCCGGAAGAGAAGCCGCTACTGATGCGCCTCTCTGTCACCGATGGCAGCCCGGGCGGCTGGAGCATCGATGACACCATCGCACTCTCGCTCGAGCTCAAGTCGCTGGGCGTGGACATGATCCACTGCTCTTCCGGTGGTTTCGACGGCTACAGCCTGAAGTCGGCGCCGCTCTATCAGGTCCAGCTCTCCAAGGCCGTTCGGGCCGCCGGCATTCCCACCATCGCCGTCGGCCTGATCGACGACCCGTATGATGCCGAGCGCATCCTGGAGTCCGGTGAAGCCGACCTCGTCGCCTTCGCTCGCACGGCTCTCGAAGACCCGAACTGGGCCATCCATGCGCGCCACATCCTCGAGGGCGGCGGCGACGCCTATCAGCTGTGGCCCAAGCAGGCCCGCAACCGCATCCGCGATCGCGATCGCGTGCTCGGCATCCGCCAGTAGCGCTCATCCCGCGTTCATCCGAAGCCACTAAGCATCGGGATGCCGCCACGGGCCTTGCAGCCCTCGGACGGCATCCCCACCTTCGGATGACGTTCAGGAGACCTCACCCCCGATGACCAGCAAAGCCGCCCTTTTCGCCTTGCTCGCAATGTGGGGCGTCGGCTCCACCCTGTGCCTTCCGGCCTTTGCCGAAGAAGCCGCCACCGAGAGCGCCTCCGAAAGCAAGACATCCAAGCCCGGTCTCGTCGACCGCGTATGGACCAAGACAGATGGCGACCTGCCGGGCGTGATGCGCATCTTCCTCTCTGACGGCACGCTGGTGCAGGACTCGTGCTGGGAGACCCATCGGCTTTCGAGCTGGGAACTCACCTCCGACACGGCGCTCAAGTGGAACGAGGACGGCATGGACATCGCCGCCGACATCGTCTCGCTGACCGACGGCGAACTCGTGCTGAGCCTCAAGCTCGGCAGCGACGCCGTCGAGGAAAAGTATGTGAGCGCCACCGTCCCCTTCGTCTGCCCCGACATACCCAAGAGCTGATCTGCCAAATGAAAAGGCGCGAGGTCTCCCTCGCGCCCTGGGCAGCCCGCATGGGTTAGGCCACCCTACTCCGCCGGCGCACCCACGACCGGCGTCGTGGTCGTCCGGATGGTCAGCTGCGTCAGCACCAGCGCGAGGATCGCGCAGGCCGCAAAACCCAGCACCATCGGGATCGCGGTGCCGTCATGGAAGGCGCCGACAATGCCCATCACCACTGCGCCGAGGACCATCTGCAGCGTGCCCATCAGGGCCGAGGCCGTGCCGGCGAACTCGCCATGCTCCTCCATCGCGAGGACGCCCGTGGTCGGCAGCACCAGCCCGAGGAAGCCGAACGCGACGAACATCAGGCCGCAGAGGATCCACATGCTGTCGATGCCCGCGAGAAAGATCGCGGCGAGCAGCGACATGGACGCGGCAAACCCGAACACTGCCCAGCGCACGACGCGCTGCAGGCCGAAGCGCTTCACCATGAAGCCGGTCGACTGCGACACCGCGAAGAACGAGATGGCGTTCACCGAGAAGGCAAGCGAGTACTCCGTCGGCGTCAGCCCGTAGTGCTCGATGAACACGAAGCTCGAGTTGCCGATGAAGGCCATGAAGCTCGACATGCCGAAGGCGCCGATGAAGGTGAGCCCGAGGAAGTTCCCGTCCCTGAGCAGCGAACCATAGCCGCGGATGGCGCCGCCAATGCTTGACTCGGTCCTCCGGTGCTTCGGCCGCGTCTCCTTGAGCGCGACGATCGAGAGGATCAGCCCGAGCACGCCCACGACAGCCATCACCCAGAACAGCAGCCGCCAGTCGCCGAAGGCGATGACAATGCTGCCCGAAAGCGGGGCAAGGATTGGCGAGATCGAGAACACCAGCATGATGAGGCTGAACAGCTGCGCCGCCTCGGCGCCGGTATACTCGTCACGCACTATGGCGCGCGGCAGCGACATGGCGGCGCAACCGCCGATACCCTGGATGAAGCGCGCCACGATCAGCCACTCCACCGAAGGCGCTAGTGCGCAGCCGATCGAGCCGCCGATGAATACGAGCGTGCCGATGTAGAGCGGCGGCTTGCGACCCACCATGTCGCTGATCGGCCCATAGATGAGCTGGCCGAGGGCAAACGCCGCCATGAAGGACATGAGGCTGAGTTGCACGGCGGCGGTCGTTGCGTTGAGTTGACCGCCGATGTCCGGCAGGGCCGGAAGGTACATGTCGATGGCGACGGGGCCGATCACCGACAGAAGGCCAAGTACGATGGCCATGCGGATGAGTTTTGCGTTCATAGCAGTAATTCCCAAGACTGCCGATTGACTGATGGGCAAGCGACCGCCCGGCGACGATCGCCGGACGAAAGTTCGGCCGCGCGCGTTTCACCCCCGCGCGTCGTTTGCCTCCCTGGACCGGCTTGCCCGGCTTAGCTGCCAATTAGAGATGACAACGTCGTCCACTAAATTGGACACTCGTGTCAAAGTCACTTTTGGACAGTCTTGTCCAATTCGTCAACCCCATTTATGTTGGTGCCCATGGAGACATTTCTCGATCTCGCCCGCGACCGCGTCCCGCCCAAGGGCAACTACAACAAGCGCTGCGCCATCATCGCCGCGGCGACGGCCGTGTTCGTGCGGGACGGCTATATGGGAGCAAGCATCGACGCCATCGCCGAGGAGGCAGGCGTTTCGCGGCAGACGATCTACAACCAGATCGGCGACAAGGAGAAACTGTTCGCCGAGGTGGTCCGCGGCATCAACGAGCAGAGCAGCGCGATGCTGGTCGAAACGCTCGCCACCTTCCCCGAGCACTGCGGCGATCTCGCCCGGGATCTCGTGGAATTCGCCATCCGGCTCACCCGCAACTGCCTCTGCGACGCCAACGCGCGGGCCCTGCGCAAGCTGATCGAGAACGAGGGGACGCGTTACCCCGAGCTGTTCGAGGCCTGGAAGGATTACGGTCCCGGCAAGAACTGGCCGGCCATCTCCGCGCGCTTCGCCCGCCTCGCCCGCGCGGGCGACATCGAGATCGACGACCCCGATCTGGCCGCACGCCAGTTCATGGCGCTGATCGGCGCCGACCTGCCCAACGGCCCCGGCGAACGCGCCAGCGAGGAGCAGTTGCAGAGCGCGGCCCGCAACGGCGTGCGGACGTTCCTCCGCGCCTATGGCAAGCGCGACGCAGCCATCGGCCTCTAGACCATCAGGTAGCCGCGGTAGGCGACAAGGCGTCCGAAGATCGGCGCGTCGATCTCGACCTCGAACCGATGGCGTCCGCCCTCATCCACCCGCTCCTCCCCCTTGATCCGGGGTAACAGGAACTTGGGCAGCGGCACGCCCCAGACACGACCCGATATCGCATGCATGTCGAGCCCGTCCTTGCGCGCAATGAGCCGCAGCCGGATCGCCACGGGCCCGAACCGCTCCTCGACCAGTCCGCCGTCCGCGAGGCTCATCACCGATCGCATCGCCCTGTCGGCGAAGAACCGCGTCCAGCGCTCGCTGCCATCGCGGCTTTCGATCACGACCCGAACGGGCACCCTGCCCGCCTCACGCGGCAGCCCCAGCCATCCGGCCATCAGACTCGCCGGGCCCCCTTCTGCCGGCGCCACCACCGCCTCTCCCTGCGCCACGATCGCCGGGCGCCCCCGATGCAGGCGCTGCGTTACCTCCGGCAGCCGATCGAACGCCTCGCCCATCGCGCGCCGGAACAGCGGCTTCTCGCCGCGAAAGGCCATCTGCTTGGTCTCGATCGCCAGGCCATCGAGCCAGGGCCGGATCTGCTCGAGGCTGACCATGCCCGCAGCCGGTCTCGCGCCCACGCGTGCGGCGCGCCCGTGGGTCAACGCCTCCACCAGCGCCGCAGCCGCCAGCACCGGAACATAGGGTCCGTCGCCGTTCGTCGCCTTCAGCCACCAGCGCACGACGCGGGCGTCACCGCGCGTATCCTGCCCCGCCACTTCGACCAGCATGCCGCCATCGGTCGTCCCGAACCCGTCGAGCAGGTTGGCGATCATCGTGCCCAGTCCGGTGAAGGACCGGGCAGAAGGCATGAGCTCCCATTTGACCGGCAGCGCCGCCAGCCCGATGAGCCGGTTGAGGATCGGCAGCTCCATGCCCGCATCGAACCCTGCACGGACACGCGGCGAGTAGCGCGCGGCGATCAGGTCGAGATCGGGCACGTCGGCCAGCATGGCGCGACGGCGCTTCAGCCCATCGATGTGCACCCAGCGCGCCGAACCCCAGCCCCGCCCATGCTCCCATCCGGCCTCGCGGAACACGCGCACGCGCTGCCCGACCCAGCTGAGAATGGCTTCGACCACCGAGCGCCCCTTGGGCGTCCTGTTTCCCGGCACGATGGCGACGTCGATGCTGTCGATGCTCAGCCAGGCCGAAGTGATGCTGTCGAGCACCGCGTGGGTGAGCCCCGGCGTCGAGCTCGCGCCCGAAATCACGGCAACGCCGACGGCACGGGCAGCGCTGTCGAAGCGGTTGATGCTCGCCACGAACTTCCGCGAGTCGGCGATGTCGATGTAGTGGCAGCGGGCCCCGATAGCCGCTTCGATCAGCTGCGTCCCGCTCGTCTGGAACGGCCCCGAGCAATCGACCACGACGTCGCAGTCGATCTCCCTCAGCCGCTCGACGCCGACCTGGTTGCGATCGAGATGGACGAACGAGAACTCGCCCTGCCCGTCGATCTGCCTCAGTTCGCGCTGCAGCGGCAGGACGCGCTGTTCGTTCCGCCCGGCAAGGCTAACCCGGTATGCCTGCCGCCGCGCCAGCAGCCGGGCCAGGCGGGAACCGAACACGCCGGCCGCCCCGACGATCAGGACGTGCGGACGACTCATCTGGCGGTCTCGCGAGCCGGCTCGCGGGTTCCCGCGGTCGCTATGTCGAATGGCTTCGGCAGTTCTCGCGTCCCCGGTCTACCCGAGGATGCACTAGATCACCACCTGCGTGCCGATTTCAACCACGCGCCCGGTCGGGATGTGGAAGTACTCGGTGGCGTCGGTCGCATTGCGTGCCAGGGCGATGAAGATGCGATCGAACCAGAGCGGCATCCCACCCTTCGGCGAAGGCTTGAGCGACCGCCGCGACAGGAAGAACGAGGTGCTCATGATGTCGAACTTCCAGCCCAGCTTGCGCGCCAGCGCGAGGGCCTTCGGGATGTTCGGCGTCTCGATGTACCCGAACGTGACGACCACCCGGTAGAACAGGTCATTGTAGGCATCGATCCTGATCTTGTCCTCGTCGGCGACGCGTGGCCTGTCCGACGTCATCACCGTCAGGATCACGTTGTGCTCGTGCAGCACCTTGTAGTGCTTGAGGCTGTGAAGCAGCGCCGTCGGTGCACCCTCGATGTCGGACGTGAGGAACACCGCCGTCCCCGGCACGGTCGTAGGCTTCTTCTTCGACAGGTTCTCGACCAGGAACTCGAGCGGGACTTCGTCGCGGCGGGTCTTCTCCGTCAGCCGGCGGCGGCCGACGATCCAGATGAACATCATCGACGCAACGACCGTAGCCACGACCGCCGGCACCCAGCCGCCCTGCGGGAACTTGGCCGCGTTGGCGAGGAAGAAGGCGAGGTCGATGATGAACAGCGGCACGATGATCGCCAGCGCCGCCACGAGGTTCCACTTCCACAGCCGCCACATCACGATGAACAGCAGCACCGCCGTGACCAGCATCTCGCCGGTCACCGCGATGCCGTAGGCGGCCGAGAGTGCGCTCGACGAACGGAACCCGATGACCAGCACGACGACGCAGATGAGCAGCAGGAAGTTGACCTGCGGCATGAAGATCTGCCCCGCAACCTCCTCGGACGTGTGCCGAACCTCGAGGCGAGGCAGGAGGTTGAGGTGCATGGCCTGCCGCACGAGCGAATAGGCGCCCGAAATCACCGCCTGGCTCGCGATCACCGTGGCGACCGTCGCCAGCCCGACCATCGGCAGCAGCGCCCAGTCCGGCTGCATCTGGAAGAACGGGTTCGTCACCGTCTTGGGATGGCTGAGCACGAACGCGCCCTGCCCGAAATAGTTGAGCAGCAGCGCCGGAAACACGAGGCAGAGCCACGCCACGATGATCGGCCGGCGCCCGAAATGGCCGAGGTCCACGTAAAGCGCCTCGGCGCCGGTCACGGCCAGGAACACCGCGCCCAGCACGACGACCGAGATATGGGAATGCGTGAACAGGAACTGGATGCCGTACAGCGGATTGAGCGCCAGCAGCACCTGCGGCGCATCGGCGATATGCAGCAGCCCCGTGAGCCCCAGGATGATGAACCACGCCGCCATCACCGGCCCGAACACCGTGGACACGCGCGCCGTACCCAGCCGCTGCACCATGAACAGTCCGACCAGGATCACCACCGTGATCGGCACCACCCACGGCGTCAGCCGCGGCTCGACGACCTCGAGGCCTTCGACCGCCGACAGCACCGATATTGCCGGCGTGATGATCGCGTCGCCGAGGAACAGCGCGCCGCCCACGATGCCGAGACCGAGGATCCACGCCGGACGCTTGGCGAAGGCATTCGACGCCAGCGTCATCAGCGACAGCGTGCCGCCCTCGCCCTTGTTGTCGGCGCGCAGCACGAACGTCACGTACTTGATGGTGACGACGATGGTCAGCGCCCAGATGATGAGCGAGAGCAGGCCCAGCACCTCACGCTCGGACGGATTGCCGCCCGTCGCATGCAGGGCCTCGCGGAAGGCGTACAGCGGACTGGTACCGATGTCGCCATACACGACACCAAGCGCGCCGATGAGGAGGACGGGCAGATTGGCGTTCGTCGCGTGGCCGGCCTGATCGGTCGCCCCAGCGCCGGCTGACAGGCCGGACGGAGTCGTCTGCGTCATATGCCCTTCGCTCACCCAGTTGGCGGGTGGGCGGGTCTCTACACCCGCCCATCGGCACACTCAACGGACAAATTCCGCCGAAGTTTCGCTTTTGGCCGTGGACAGTAAGGCCGATTGGGAGAGTTGCGCAAGCAAAGGGGCGGCGCCATGGGATGCGCCGCCCCAGCCAGGGTGCGAAAGGAGGAAGAACCCCGGCAAACTACCGGTGGGCTGCTTACGCTGCCTTGGTCGCAGCGGCGGCATCAGCAGTGCGCGCTGCCTTGGTGGCATTGGTCCACCACACCAGGTTGTCGAGCAGGTCGGGCACGAACATGTCGAACTTGCCCTTGGCATCGTCCCAGCTCTGCTGGCCCATCATGATCGGCATGAAGTCGGAGCCACCGATGTGGATGCCCTGGCGAACCGGGACAGCCTGCACCTCGACCATGATGTTGCGCAGGTGCTCGACGGCGCGGGCACCGCCGACCGAACCATAGGCCACGAACGCGGCGGCCTTCTTGATGAAGGGCGTGTAGGCCCAGTCGATGGCGTTCTTCAGCGCGCCGGGAACCGAGCGGTTATACTCGGCGGTAACGAAGATGTAGCCGTCGAACTCGTTGAGCTTGGCCTGCCACTTGGCAGCCGTCTCGTTCGGGGTCGGCATCCAGGCGTCGGACGCGGCCGCGTCGAACAGCGGAAGCGGATAGTCCGCGAGATCGACGATCTCGACATCGATATCGCCGCGGGCGGCGGCATGGTCGGCGATCCACTTGGCCGGCTTGTCGCCGAAACGGGTGGGACGGATCGAACCGACGATCACTGCAATCTTGGGTTTGGTCATCTGCTGCACTCCAGTAACAAAATGTGACTAGAGCCAAATAAGTGCCCTGCCCACCCAGCCGCAAGCAGGCACCGTTATGGATCGGGCGCACAGCCGCGACACCCAGTTACACCCATGTCCCTGCGGTTACCTGCGGGTAAGCAAAGGCAGCCCGGCGGTTTCGGGCGCAATCGCGACCCGCCCGCGGGGCTGTCCGTCACTATCGTCTGTTTGGGGAAATGGATCGTTCGCGATCAGCGAACAGCCGATCAGCGCAAACCGAAGGCGTAGGTCCACGCCAGGGCCTTCAGCCCGGAATCATCAAGCTCGGGATGCCGCGGCTGGAGCTGCTCGATGGCACGCTCGGTCAGGCTCTTCTTGGAGCGCTTCTCGAGTCCGTCGATCGGCTGCTGCAGTTCCTCGAGCAGGTCGAGGATGCGCCCCTTGAGCGCGGAACCCTCCGCCTCGCCGAACCGCTGGATGAGATGCGGAGTCTTGGCGCGCGGAAAGGGCGAACTGCCGAACCCGGTGTACAGCACCAGGGCCTCATTGATCGGATCGCTCATGACCTGCTCATACGCCAAAGCCACTAATCCCATATGCAACCCACTCCCTGTCTGGAAGTCCTGAGCATGCGGCATCCACTGTTGAAGCGGACTAAGCGTCATCGGCAGCACTTGAGCGGCTTTTTCCCCTGCACCGCAGGGTGACCGTTAACCCCTTCGGGAATGAGTGGCGATGCGCGACCCGAGCAGCAGGTCGTGCGATTTCCAGCGGCATCGAGCCAGCAGGCCGCAGGACGCCTGTCGCCCAAGGCGAAGGCAGAACTCCACCTCACCGCGCCAACCCGCGGCGCGATCTCACCGCAGTTGCAGCCCGATAGCTCGATCGCCCACCGGGCTCAGTTGAACCAGAAGGCGTAACCCCAGATGGCATCCCCGAACACCCGGTTGGCCGCCGCGAAGGACTCGGCGTTGGCGACCGGACCGTCCTTGAGGAACGGCAGCGCGTCATAGCCCGAGATCAGCAGCACGAGGTCGAAGCGCGTGGAGTTCTCGAAATAGGCCTTGAGGTCGAAGCCCTTCTGGAAGCGCCAGTGCGGCACGAGCAACTCTCCACGCAGGATCTGGTCGGCCGTGTCGAGTGTGGCCAGCCAGGCCTCGACCGTCTCGTCCGTGACCTGCGCATCGGGCACCAGCGGCGTCTGGCGCGGGCTCGGCACGAGCTCGCGATTGTCGTCCGTCTCGGCGAGGATCGCCTCCCAGTTCCGGCGCGACAACGCCGTCACGGCTTCGAGCCGCGACAGCACGCGCTTGAGGCGCGCAGGCTCGACCACGGGGAAGTTCAACGTGTGAACTGCCGCGATCAGGTCGGCAATGGCGTTGTCGGAATTGGGATCGAGCAACACGGTCGCTTCCGACCTGATGTAGTCCTGCATGGGCAGGCCGGCGCGCGGGAACAGCCGGTGGAATGCGACATCGACGAGTTCGTGGAAATCGTGAGCCAAGAGGAAGTCGGCCTGCGCGGCGACGACCTGGCTGTAGCCGGCAAGCCAGATGGCGTCCGCGCGATCAAACCCGATCGTGACATCGGGAACCGCATCCTGTGGCGCATTCTCGCTCGGCTGGCCGGCCGGCGGCACCGGCGCGCCGAACATCGAGGCCAGCACGCCGCCGATCGTTTCCGCCTCGTTGCTGCGGCCGTCGCCGTCGACATCGATCCGGATGCGCATGACATCGACCGGCACGACATAGTCGCCGAGCTCACCCGCGTCGAGCAGCGCTTCCTTGGCGGCGTCCATATCATTGACCAGCGCGGCAAGGAGCCCGCGGAATTTGGCGTAGTCCAGCGGTTCCGGGTTGGGATTTGGTGGCACCGGCACGATGACCGCCGGCCCCATCGGGCCCGTGTCAGGGGCGGCAAAGCCATGTCGGTAAAGCCCCTGCGCGAGATGCTCGACGCCCTGGACGAAGCGGATCAGGCCGATGCCGAACCGGCCCTCCATTTCATATCGCTCGTCGAACGGCTTGAGAGCCGCAAGACCCTCCGACAGCGAGCCGGCATAGAGGTGCTGCCGCGCGAGATCGCCGGCCTCACCGGCGATTGCGGGCAATGCTAGCGCGGCAAGACCTGCCGCAGCGATGGACCTGAGCATGACGTCTCCAAAGTCGCCCCCCGGCTATTTGGCAGCCAATTCAAGCCACTGATCTTCATCGAGCACAAGTATGCCCAGCGCCTGGGCGTCCTTGAGCTTTGACCCGGCCCCCGGCCCTGCAACCACGATGTCGGTATTCTTGCTGACCGACCCCGCCACCTTGGCCCCCAGCCGCTCCGCCATGGCCTTGGCCTCGCCGCGTGTCAGCTTCTCGAGCGAACCGGTGAAGACCACCGTCTTGCCGGCCACCTCGCTGTCGGCCGAGACCGTGACGACATAGTCCCGCGGCTTTACCTGCTCCAGCAGCCGGTCCAGCACTTCGACGTTGCGCTGGTTATCGAAGAAGTCGCGCAGCGCCTCCCAGACCGTGTCGCCGATGCCGTTCACCGACGGAAAGACCTCGTGCAGGGCACCGCCGACGCTCGCCGCCTCGATGCCCTTGGCCCGCAGGTTGTCCATGCTCGTAAAGGTCTTGGCGAGCACCGCTCCCGTCGTTTCGCCGATGTGCCGGATGCCCAGTGCGAAAATGAAGCGGTCGAGCTCCGGCTCGCGCCGCGCGTCGATGGCGGCAAAGAGCTTGTCCAGCCCCTGGAAGCTGCGCTCCTCGACCGAGCGCGAAGCCTTGCGCACCTTGCCCGCCGCCTCGTCACGTAGCCGGCTCTGTTCCTCGCGCCGCGCGGCGAACGCCGCCTGCACCTGGTCGCGCCGGTCGCGCAGGGTGAAGATATCGGCCGCCGTCTTCACGAGGCCGGAGTTGAACAGCACGTCGATGTTCTCGGCGCCGAGGCCCTCGATGTCCATCGCACCGCGGGACACGAAGTGCTTCAGCTGCTCGACCGCCTGGGCCGGGCAGATCAGTTCGCCCGTGCAGCGGCGGCGCGAATCTTCCTTGCCGGTCTTCTCGTTGAGCTCGCGGGTCGCGGGCGAGCCGCAGACCGGGCAGACATGCGGGAACTCGAAGGGCACGGCGTCGGCCGGGCGCTTCTCGAGCACGACGCGGACGATCTGCGGGATCACGTCGCCGGCGCGCTGGATCACCACCGTATCGCCGACCCGGATGTCGATCGGCTCATCCCCGCGGATCGGCAACCCGTTGCTGTCGATGCCGGCGATGTAGTCCTCGTTGTGGAGCGTCACGTTCTCGACGACGACACCGCCCACGCCGACGGGCGCAAGACGCGCCACCGGCGCCAGTGTGCCGGTCCTGCCGACCTGGATGTCGATGGCGCGCACCGTGGTGAATGCCTGCTCGGCCGGGAACTTGTGGGCAACGGCCCAGCGCGGCTCACCGCTCGAAAAGCCCCAGCGGCGCTGCAGTTCGAGGTCGTCGATCTTGTAGACGACGCCGTCGATGTCATAGCCGAGCGACGACCGCTGCTCCTCGATGACATGATAGTGCGCGATCAGTTCCTCGATCGAGCTCGCCCGGATCATCAGCGGGTTCACCTTGAAGCCCCACGCGCCGAACTTCTGCACCGCATCGAACTGCGCCGGCGCCGGATCGGCCGTCGTGTAGCCCCAGGCATAGGCAAAGAACTTGAGGTTGCGGCTGGCCGTGACCGACGGATCCTTCTGCCGCAGCGAGCCCGCCGCCGTATTGCGCGGGTTCACATACGCCTGCCCGCCGACAGCGGCCGAGCGCTCCTTGAGCGCCTCGAACTCGGCATAGGTCATGTAGACCTCGCCACGGATTTCGATGACCTCGGGCCAGCCGGAGCCCGCCAGTTTGTGCGGAATGTCGGCGATGGTCTTGAGGTTCTCGGTGATGTCCTCGCCCACTGCGCCGTCGCCACGGGTCGCGCCCTTGACCAGCACGCCATTCTCGTAGCGCAGCGAGGCCGAGAGCCCGTCGATCTTGGGTTCGGCCGTAAAGACGAGCTTCAGGTCCTTGTCGCGCTCGAAGAAGCGGCGCGCACGGTCGGCAAAATCCTGGACGTCCTCGTCGGTATAGGCCTTGGCGAGGCTCAGCATGGGCACCGCGTGCCGCACCTTGGCGAAGCCCTCGGCCGGTGGCGCGCCCACCTTGCCGCTGAGGCTGTCCGGCCCGCGCAGCTCCGGGAACGCCGTCTCCAGCATCTGGTAGCGCAGCTTCAGCGCATCGTAGTCCGCGTCGGTCATCTCCGGCGCGTCCTGCTGGTGGTACAGCAGGTCCGCCTTGGTCAGCACCTCGTGCAGTCGGTCGAGCTCGGCCTTGGCTTCGGGCTCCGAATAACTCTCGATCTCACGCGCCTCGCCGCTCACGATACCTCCGAAATCAGCTTGCCGGCTGCGGCACGCGCTTCATCGGTCACCGTGGCGCCGGCGAGCATGCGCGCAACCTCTTCCTGGCGCGCCTTGCCGTCGAGACGACGGACATGGGTGCGCACGAATGCCCCCTCCTCTATCGCCTGCTTCTCGATCAGCAAATGACTCTGTGCCCGCGCGGCAACCTGCGGGGCATGGGTGACGGTGAGCACCTGCACCTTGTCGGCAAGGCGATCGAGGCGACGCCCGATGGCATCGGCTACGGCCCCGCCCACGCCGGTGTCGATTTCGTCGAAGATCAGCACGGGCGCCGAGCCGCGATCGGCAAGAACGACCTTGAGCGCCAGCATGAAGCGGCTCAGTTCGCCACCCGATGCGACCTTGAGAATCGGCCCTGCCGGGGTGCCCGGGTTGGTCTGCACGTGGAAGGCGATCTGGTCATAGCCGGAGCCCGCGACGCGCTTCTCGTCCACCTGCCGGTCGACGATGAATTTCGCCGAGCCGAGCTTGAGATCGGGCAGTTCCTCTCCGACTGCCTTGGCAAGAGCCTCCGCCGCCGTCTCGCGCGCCTTGGTCAGGGCAGAAGCGGCAGCATGATAGGCGCCACGCGCCGAGGTGGCGGCGGCTTCGAGCCCCTTCAGCGATTCTTCCCCGCTCTGCAGCATGTCGAGGTCGTTCCGGTGCTTGGCGAGCACGTCGCCGAGACCGTCGACCGTGGTCTGATGTTTGCGGGCCGCAGCGCGCAGCGCAAAGAGCCGCTCCTCGACCTTCTCGAGATCGGCCGGGTCGAACGCCATGTCGCGCTTGAGGCCTTCGAGCGCATCGGAGGTCGCATCGAGCGAAACCAGCGCCGTATCGAGTGCCTCGACGATGGGTTGGAATACCGCTGCGCCGGCATCGGCCTTGCGCATGAGCCGCCGCATCAACCCCGCCAGCACGGGACCGGGAGCCATCGGACCGTTGAGAATCTCATCGGCATCGCGGACTTCCTCCGCGGCCTTTTCCAGCGTCATCAGCCGCTGGCGCCGCTCCGCCAGCACCTCCTCCTCGCCCGCTTCGAGATGCAGCTCGCCCAGTTCCTCGACCACATGGCGCGCATACTCCTCGCGCGCCTGCGCCTCCGCGATCACGGCGCGCTGCCCGGCAACGGCCGCCTCGGCCTCGACCAGCGCTTCGTGCGTGGCCCAGGTGGCGCTGACCAGCGTCTCATGCCCGCCAAAGGCATCGAGCGCCGCGCGGTGAGTCGCAACGTCGACAAGCGCCCGATCATCGTGCTGGCCGTGAATCTCGACGATCAGCCGTCCCACCGCCTGCAGGAGCCCGGCGGAAACCGGCTGGTCGTTGATGAAGGCCCGGGTACGCCCGTCCGAGAACTGCACGCGCCGCAAGATGACGTCCTCGTCGTCGGCTATGGCGTTCTCGCGCAGCGCCTCGCGCGCCGGGTGGTTGCGCGGCAGCTGCAGTACCGCAACCACCTGCCCGCTCTCGGCCCCTGCCCGCACCAGCGAGGCATCGCCGCGGCCACCGAGGGCCAGCGTCAGTGCGTCGAGCAGGATCGACTTGCCGGCGCCGGTTTCACCGGTGAGCGCAGTGAGCCCCTCGTCTAGGGCGAGGTCGAGCTGGTCGATAAGAACGATGTTGCGGACCGAAAGCGCGTTGAGCATTCGGGTTGGCCCCTCGGTGGTCGACGGCCCGGAGGGCCGAACAATCTCGCAGCCGGAAATCTACCACACAAGAACAAACAGGCAACGGATTTGTTGCCTGCTTGTGGTGGAATAAACAGCGAAGGTCCGATCGAGTCCGACGGGCCCGCGCCCGTCGCCGGTCAGGTGCGCTTGAGCTGCGCGAGGCTGCTACCCGGGTTCACCTGCGGGGAAATCCCCTGCTTGGCGAGCAGGTCGAAGGCCTGCTTGTACCAGGTCGACTGCGGATAGTTATGCCCCAGCACCGCCGCCGCAGTCTGCGCCTCGGAGACGAGGCCAAGCTGCAGATTCGCTTCGACGAGGCGATAGAGCGATTCTTCGATGTGCGTCGAAGTCTGGAACTGCTCGGCCACCATGCGGAAGCGGTTGATGGCCGCCGGATAGTTGCCATTGCCGAGGTAGTAGCGGCCGACCGACATCTCCTTGCCCGCGATCTGGTCGACGGCAATCACCATCTTCTCGCGCGCGTCCTTGGCGTACTCGCTCTTGGGATAGTTGGCGACGATCAGGCTGTAGGTCTCGATCGCATCCTTCGAGATCTGCTGGTCGCGGGTGATGTCCTTGATCTGGCCGAAGTAGGAATTACCCTTCAGATACAGGACGTAAGGCACTTCCTTGGAGGACGGGAAGAGCGCCAGGTACCGGTCGGCGGCGAGAATCGCCTCAGGGAACCGGCCAATGCGGTAGTTGGCGTAGATCTCCATCATCTTCGCCTTCTCGTTGAATTCGGAGAAGGGATGCTGGCGCTCGAGCTTCTCGAGCGTGGCGATGGCGGTGACATAGCGCTGCTTGTCCATCTCGCCGAGCGCCTGCTGATACAGGGTGTCGGGCGGGATGATCGGTTCTTCCTTGATCTTGGGCTGGCCGAAGAGGTTGCAGCCGGCAAGCAGCAAAACAACACCGGCTAGCGCCACAAAGCGCGCAACACGAACCGAAACACCTGCATGCTGAGAGATCGTCACGACCTGCCCCATCCCTTGACGCACCACCGAAATTTGGCAGGCGGACTAATGACAAAAAAGATCAAAACTGTGGCGCGGCCTTAGCCGACGGACCGCAGGTAGGACCTTACGCTGAGTCCCTCGGGGACGTCGTCGAGTGCATCGAACTGAGCGGGCAACTGGTCCGCAGTCACGATCTCGTAGTTTGCCTCGCTGGCAAACAGACCGTTCAGAACGAGCGCATTGAGCGCATGTCCGCCCTTGTAGGAACGGAACCGCCCATAGATCGGCAGACCGCACAGCGCGAGATCGCCTATGGCATCCAGAAGCTTGTGACGGACGAACTCGTCCTCGTAACGCAGGCCGCCCGGATTGAGGATCCGATCTTCGTGAACCGTGATCGAATTCTCCATCGAGGAGCCTAGCGCATAGCCAGCCTGGCGCAGGATCTTGGCATCGCGCACGAAGCCGAAGGTACGCGCCCGGGACACATCGTCGTAATACTTGCGCGGCGTCCAGTCGAAGATCATCCGCTGCCGGCCGATGACACGGCTGTCGAAGTCGATCTCCAGGTCGAGCAACCGCCCATTATAGGGCTCGAGCGCAGCCGAAGCTTCGTTATTGCGGACAGTGACTTGCCGCATGATCTTGATGTAGCGGCGCGGCGCCGGCTGAACCATCAGGCCGACGGCCTGGATGCCTTCGACGAAAGGCCATGCGCTGCCATCGATGATCGGGCACTCCGTGCCGTCGAGCAGAAGGTGGCAATTGTCGACGCCCATGCCGGAGAGCGCGGAAATCACATGCTCGACCGTCGCAACCGAGACGCTGTCGCCAAGGTCGATCGTCGTGCACAGGGTCGTGCGGGTAACGCGCGAGAAATGCACCGGCACCGGGCCGACGCGGCGACCGTCTTCCAGCACCCGCGTAATGGTGTACCCGCTGTCCGGAGCTGCCGGTTCCAGGGTGAGGGTGACAGGGGCGCCGGAGTGGACACCGAAACCGCTGAATTCGAGCGCATCGGCCAAAGTCCGCTGCCGCGTCGAAAGTTTATGCATGCTCTAAAGGACTCCAGCCCCGTATCAACCCGGTGCAGTCATAGACAATAAAATCCCGGCGCGGAAGCCGCGCCGGGGCTGTGAAAACAGGCTCCTGTGGCGGCATTTAGCCGTGCTTGCGGAGGAAAGCAGGTATCTCGATATGCTCCTTGGGAGCCTGCTGCGGCGCTGCCCGACCGTGTTGGTCGAGATTGCCGCGGGCGCCCTCGGCACCGCCGGAAACCCGTGCATTCCGGGCGCCTCCAGCTTCGATGGCGCTGCGTGCAGCGGCATCATCGTCGCTCGAACGGACGTTCGGCTCCTGCCGGGCAGGCTCGTTCGACTTAAGGCTAATCCCCACATTCGACGCGAGCCGCTTGAACAGAGCGCGAGCGTTGCGAGGCTCTACTTCCTGCTTTTCTTGCGCAGCAAGTGACTGCCTTGCAACAGCAGGAAACTCCTCGGTGCGCGGCATGCGGCGCTGACCGTCCGGGCGCTCGGCACTCGACGGTACGTAAGCGCTCGGAATCGGCGCTTCGATGAGCCGCGGAGCATCTTCGAGCTGCGTGTGAGTCGCAGCCGGGATGTACGGCTCGACGGTGATTCCGTCGTCTTCCTGGTACCCGCCATAGGCTGGCTCGGTATACGTGATCGCCTCGGCGACTGCCTGTTGAACCTGGGTGTCAAACTCGGGCTCGGGCTGCTCCATCGTCACGGGCTGCTGGCGCTCAGGCATCGCCTGGCGCATCACGGCGGCCTGCAGCGGCACGCGGGCCGGGTTGGCCTTCATCGGCTCGAGCGCCTGCACCATCGTGGCGTCTGTGCCGGTGGCGACGACCGAGACGCGGATCGTGCCGGTCATGTCCGGATCGAAGGTCGCGCCGAGGATGATGTTGGCATCCGAGTCGACTTCCTCGCGGATGCGGCTCGCCGCCTCGTCGACTTCGTACAGCGTGAGATCCGGACCGCCGGTGATCGAGATCAGGAGGCCACGCGCGCCCTGCATCGACACATCGTCGAGCAGCGGATTGGCGATCGCCGCTTCGGCTGCATGCCGCGCACGATCCTCACCCGAGGCTTCGCCCGTACCCATCATCGCCTTGCCCATGCCGCGCATCACGGCGCGCACGTCGGCGAAGTCGAGGTTGATCAGGCCTTCCTTGACCATCAGGTCGGTGATGCATGCGACGCCGGAATAGAGCACCTGGTCCGCCATCTTGAAGGCGTCCGCGAAGGTGGTCTTCTCGTTGGCGACACGGAAGAGGTTCTGGTTCGGGATGACGATCAGAGTATCGACATGCCGATGAAGCTCGTCGATGCCATCCTCGGCGAGGCGGGCGCGACGATTGCCCTCGAACTGGAACGGCTTGGTCACCACGCCAACGGTGAGGATACCCTGCTCACGCGCCGCGCGCGCCACCACGGGGGCTGCGCCGGTGCCGGTGCCACCGCCCATGCCGGCGGTGATGAACACCATGTGCGCGCCGCTCAGGTGATCGTTGATCTCGTCATAGCTCTCTTCGGCGGCCGCCCTGCCCACCTCGGGATGGGAGCCGGCGCCCAAGCCTTCGGTGACAGAGACACCCAGCTGGATGATGCGCTGGGCGCTCGAGAGTGCAAGGGCCTGTGCGTCGGTGTTGGCGCAGACAAAATCCACCCCCGACAACCCAGATGCGATCATGTTGTTGACCGCGTTGCCGCCCGCCCCGCCCACACCGAATACGGTGATGCGCGGCTTCAGTTCTTGAATGTCCGGGATGGTGAGGTTGATGGTCATGTTGGCCCCATAAGTGGCGTGTGGGACCAGTATTAGTCGCCAATTCGTTAACCAGACCCTAACAATGCCCTCGAAAGCGTTAACGTGATGGCAATTTGCAAGGCGGCCTAAGCGCTTGGTTACGTTGCGTTAAGCATAGCGGTTCGGGTCACATTGTGGTGGTGCCGGCGCCCTCCTCCGCCACCCCGTCGAAGTGGGGTCTAAAAGCTCGTCCGGAGCCAGTTGCCGACGCGGGCAAAGTAGCCATCCGTACCCGTAAGGCGGACCGAGCGATGCGGCTCGACGTATTCGCCCGCACAGACCTGCGGATAGATCAGCATGCCGGAGACAGTCGCAAAGGCCGGGCCCTTGGCAAGCTCGGGCAGCCCCGAAATGCCCATCGGGCGACCGTTGCGGACGTTGCGGGCAAGGATGCGACGAGCCACCTCGGGCAAGCCGGTCAGTTCGCTGGCGCCGCCGGTCAGCACGAACCGGCGCCCGCACACGTCCATCATCCCCGTGGCCTGCATGCGGTCGCGGATGGCAGTGAGCACTTCCTCGACACGCGGGCGGATGATGCGGGTGATGTGGGAGCGCGGAATCTGGCTCGGAGCCTCGTCCCGAGTCGCCCCGACCGGGGTGATCGGAATCATGTCGCGCTCATCGGCCTGGCCGGGAAGAACCGAGCCGTACATGGTCTTGAGCCGCTCGGCCTCGGCAATGCCGATGGAAAGCGAGCGCGCGATGTCGAGGGTCAGGTGGTGACCGCCGATGGCGATGGCATCGGCATAGACCAGATGCCCCTCGGCGAAGACCGATACGGTTGTGGTCGCGCCACCGAAGTCGATACAGGCAACCCCGAGCGAGGACTCATCGTCGACCAGCGTCGCGAGGCCGGACGCATAGGGTGTGGCCATCAGCGCTTCGATCTGCAGGTGGCAGCGGTGCAGCACCAACTCGATGTTGCGCATGGCCAGCGTCTCGGCCGACACCACCGCCACGTCGATCGACAGCTTCTCGCCGACCATGTTCTTGGGATCCTTGATCCCCTTCTGGCCATCGAGCGCATAGCCGATCGGCAGCGCATGGATGATCGAGCGTTCCGGGCGCACGGAGCGCTCGTTGACGGCGCGCAGCACGCGCTGGATGTCAGCCCGCTCGACCTCCTGACCGCCAAGGTTCACTCCGGCGGAGAAGGTCTCCGAACCGAGCCGCCCGGCGGTGACATTGACGATCACCGATTCCACCGTAAGGCCAGCGGCGCGCTCGGCGATGCCCACCACCGTGCGAACGGCCTGCTCGGCCTTGTCGAGGTCGGTGATCACGCCCGACTTGATACCCGCGGACGGGCCATAGCCGAAGCCGATGATCTCCGCGGCGTGCGTCCGGCCCCTCAGCGACTTGCCCTCCGGACGGGGCACGAGCCGGGCAATAACGCAGCAGATCTTGGTCGAGCCGATATCGAGCACGGTCACCAAAGAGGTGCGCCCCGGCTGCACAGGCTTGAGCCGCGCGGTCATGGCATCGGTCATCATGGTCTTACTGGGTCCGTGTTACAGGCACGACTGGAATGGGGGCAGCGCCGGCGGCTGGCGCGCCGGTAGCGGGCGGCGCATCGATGGCCGCGAATGCCGGCTTCTTGGCCGATTTCTTCCCGCTCGCCTCGGCGATCTGCGCCGCAGCGATCTCGCCGGGCTTGAGCGTAACCAGGCCGGGCACCCGCAGGTCGATCACCGTGACGTCGCGGTCGAGCAGCGCATAGTCCTGCTGGTACATTTCGAGGCGGTCGAGTGCCTGCGCCACACCGCTTTCGGGCACCTGGACGCGCAGGCCGTTGCGATAGATGAGGTCCCAGCGACGATCGCCGATACGGCTCAGCGCTGCCAGGTTGTCGCCGAGCATCTCGTGGCGGGCGAACAGCCTCACCATGGCGACGGCATCGTCGGCAGCACCCTCCCCGATCACCAGCGGCAGATCGGTGTAGGACGCGATATCGGTGCCGATCTTCTTGCCGCTCTCGTCGATCAGCCAGGTGGTGTCGCCGATGCGCCAGCGCACGACCGGCACCTTCTCGACGACTGAGACGATGACCTTGTTGGGATAGACCTTGCGAACGGTTGCCGACTCGACGGCCCTCAGCCACTCGAGTCGCGCCTGCGCCTTCTGCGCGTCGAAGGTGAGCGTCGAGTTGCCGGTCCCGACCGTCAGCAGCGTGATGATGTCCCTGTCGGAGGTCAGCGTCTGGCCGGTAATTTCGATCGCATCGATGCCGAATCCGACCTCGGCGAACTCGCCCTGAACGAAGCGATAGACCGTCAGCCCCGCCGAAGCGATTGCGTCACGCGCCTGGAACGCCCCTACGATGACCAGCAGCGCCAGCACCGCGCCGGCGATCCGGACGATCAGTTGCCGGTGCAGCACCCAGACGTGGTTGGCCTTGACCAGCGCACGGCTGGAGCGGGGAATGACGACTGGGAACTGGCGAGGATCGACAGGCTGGGCGTTGGCGAAACTCTGGGCCCCTACCTGTTGCAACTCGCATCCTCCACCATCCAGGTGACCAGCTCCTCGAAGCTGTGACCTGCATGGCGGGCCTGCTCGGGAACAAGTGACGTTTCGGTCATGCCCGGCTGGGTGTTGATCTCAAGGCAGACGAGTTCACCGTCTGGCCCTGCTTGGTCGTTGAAGCGGAAATCCGTCCGCGATACGCCCCGGCACCCAAGCGCAGCATGCGCCTTGAGCGCCATCTTCTGCACTTTGTCGTAAATTTTCGGTTGAATTTCTGCCGGAATGACATGGCGGGAGCCGCCGAGAGCGTACTTTGCCTCATAATTGTAGAAGCTGAGGTCGGTGACGATCTCGGTCACGCCAAGCGCGACGTCCCCCATCACCGCGCAGGTGAGCTCGCGGCCGGGGATATAGCGCTCGACCATCACCTCTTCGCCCGAATTCCAGTCCTCGCGCAGCAGCTCCTGCGGCGGATGGGAATGGTCAGCCTTGACGATGAACACACCGAAGCTCGATCCGTCCGAGATCGGTTTGACCACATAGGGTGGCTGCATGACGTGCGACCGGGCGACCTCGGCCCGGTTGGCGATCGTGTGATCGGTGACCGGAATACCGACCGCCTTGAACATGATCTTGGCCTGGTGCTTGTTCATCGCCAGCGCCGAGGCGAGAACGCCCGAATGCGTATAGGGAACACGCAGGAACTCGAGCACGCCCTGGATCGTGCCATCCTCGCCGAAGGGGCCGTGCAGCGCGTTGAACGCGACGTCCGGCTTCAGCTCGCGCAGGCGCTCGGCGATGTCGTAGCCGACATCGACTTCGGTCACCGTGTAGCCGGCATTTCGCAGCGCGCGAGCGCACTCGCCGCCCGACTTTAGCGAGACGGGACGCTCATTGGCGACCCCGCCCATGAGGACGGCAACATGCTTGGTCATTGTTTGATCCTATCCGCACGCCGTGAGCGCGCTGCGATCGCCTTCTCCCCTTGTGGGAGAAGGTGGCCAACGGCCGGATGAGGGGTCCGCAACCGTGGGTTGCGCGGTCTGAGCGAAGCGAGGAACGTCTCGTGCGGAGGAGAGATACCCCTCATCCGCCCTTCGGGCACCTTCTCCCACAAGGGGAGAAGGCGACCACCGATAGGTTGCTGTGCGCCCAATCAGACGGCTCCGGTGAACGGCTCGCCGTCCATGAATTCACGCACCTCGCGGCCGGGCACGAAATGGCCCATCCGGCGGACTTCCCATTTCAGCTGGACGCCGTGCTTGTCGCGCACTTTCTGGCGGATCGTCTCGCCTACGGTTTCGACCTCGAACGCGTCCGCCTCACCCGTATTGATGAGGAAGTTCGAGTGCATCTCGCTCATCTGGGCGCGGCCGAAGGTGAAGCCGCGGCCGCCGGCCTCGTCGATCAACTTCCAGCTCGAGTGGCCTTCGGGGTTCTTGAAGGTCGATCCCGCCGTCTTGGCCCGGGTCGGCTGCGAACTCTCGCGCCGCTCGGTCACGGTGCGCATCTCGGTCAGGATCTTCTCGGGATCGCCAGGGAAACCCTGATAGACGCCGGACACGAACACCGCGCCGCGCGGCCCGTTGGACTTCCGGTAGAGGTAGCTCATGTCGTCATTGGTGAGGGTGACGATCTCGCCCTGCCGCGTCACGGCGCGCAGTTCAACCATGCGGTTGCGCGTGTCCGTGCCGTAGCAGCCGGCATTCATGTAGAGCGCACCGCCGATGCCGCCGGGAATGCCCCGGTAGAACCACAGCCCGTCGATGCCCGCTTCGGCCGTGGCCGTCGCGACCTTCACGTCAGGCACGGCGGCCCCCGCACGCACCCGGTGGCCATCGAGGATATCGATAGCGCCAAAGCCTTTGGCCGGCAGCCGGATGACCACGCCGTCGAGGCCGCCGTCGCGGATGAGGAGATTGGAACCGAGCCCGATGACCGTGACGCGGATATGCTCTGGCAGGTTCTTGAGAAAGAACGCCAGGTCGTCCTCGTCCACCGGACGGAAGAACAGCTGCGCCGGCCCACCGACCCGCAGGGTCGTCATCTCGGCAAGCGGCTGGTTGGGGACGAGCTGCCCGCGTACCTCCGAGATCCACGGCTGCAGCGTCGGGATCAGGTCCGGCCACTGGGGAACATGCATGTTCATGCCGCTTCGACCTCCTGGCCCAGAAGCTTCCCGAGCTCACCGGGCAGCGCCGCGGCCCATTGCGTGATGTTGCCGGCACCGAGGCAAACGACATAGTCGCCCTGCTCTGCCCGCACGGCGACCATCGCCGCCAGGTCTTCCGGCCGGTCGAGCACTCGTGCGTCGCGATGCCCGCGGGCCCGGATACGGGCAACCAGTTCCTCATGCGTCACGCCGTCGATCGGCGCTTCGCCGGCGGCGTAGATCGGCGCCACGATGACGGTATCGGCATCGTTGAAGCAGGTGGCGAACTCGTTGAAGAGGTCGTGGACGCGCGAGTAGCGGTGCGGCTGGACGACGGCGATCACGTCGCGTCGCGTCGATTGCCGCGCCGCCTTCAGCACGGCGGAAATCTCCACCGGATGGTGCCCGTAGTCGTCGATGACAGTGATGCCTGCGACGCTGCCGGTGCGGGTGAAGCGTCGCTTAACGCCCGAGAAGGTCTTGAGCCCCTTGCGGATGGCCTCCGCCGGGACCTTCAGCTGGTCTGCGACGGCAATGGCTGCCGTTGCGTTGAGCGCGTTGTGCTCTCCCGGCATGGGGAGTTCGAGCCCGTCGATCCTCAGGTGCGTCATGCGGATGCGATCGCGAATCTCGACTGAGAAATGCTGCACCCCGTCGCGGTTCTCGACATCGACCAGCCGCACGTCGGCCTGGGGGTTGCGGCCATAGGTGATGACACGGCGATCGCGGATCTGGCCGACCAGCGCCTGCACCTCGGGGTGATCGAGACACATCACGGCGAAGCCGTAGAACGGCACGTTCTCGACGAAGTTGATGAAGGCCTGCTTCACCTTCTCGAAGTCGCCGTAATAGTCGAGGTGCTCGGGGTCGACATTGGTGACGATGGCGACATCAGCCGGCAGCTTGACGAAGGTGCCGTCGGACTCGTCGGCCTCAACCACCATCCACTCGCCGTCGCCGAGACGGGCATTGGTGCCATAGGCATTGATGATGCCGCCGTTGATGACGGTCGGGTCGTAGTTCGCCGCATCGAGCAGCGTCGCAACCAGCGTGGTCGTGGTCGTCTTGCCGTGCGTGCCGCCAATGGCGATGGCGTTCTTGAACCGCATGATCTCGGCCAGCATCTCGGCGCGCCGGACTACTGGCAGGCCGCGCGCGCGTGCTGCGTCGAGTTCGGGGTTGCCCTTCTTGATGGCCGAGGAGATGACGACGACCGCCGCATCCTTGAGGTTCTCGGCCTTCTGGCCGACCTCCACCTCGATGCCCATCTTGCGCAGGCGCTGGACATTGGGGCTTTCGGAGCTGTCCGAGCCGCGGACCTTGTAGCCCTGGTTGTGGAGGATTTCGGCAATGCCACTCATGCCGATGCCGCCGATGCCGACGAAATGCACCGGTCCGATGTTGCGGGGCATCTTCATTCTTGTCTGTTCCCCCTGGCCGCAAGGCGCTCTGCCAAGTCAGCGAGTTTGATGACCGCGTCGGGCTGACCCAGCGATTTTGCCGCCGCGGCCGCGCTTTCCAGTGCGTCCGGATCACCGAGAAGTGAGGCCAAGCGAGTGCCAAGCGATTGGGGCGTAAGCGTGGCCTGCTCCGCGATCCAGCCACCACCGGCGGCCTCGATCACCAGAGCATTGTTCTTCTGGTCGGCGTCGATGGCGCCCGGCAGCGGCACGAGGATGGCCGGCCGGCCAATTGCGGTCAACTCGGCGACGGTCGATGCGCCCGAACGGCAGATGACGAGATGCGAGGCGGCCATGCGCTCCGGCAGGTCGTTGAAGAATGGCGCCAGCTCCACGTTGACCTTCGCCTGCCGATAGCTCTCCGCCACCCGGTCGAGATCCTCGGGCCGGCACTGCTGTGTGATGAGCAGCCGCGAGCGGAGCTCAACCGGCAGCGTCGCGACGGCTGGCGGCACCAGGTCCGCGAAGGCTCGCGCGCCCTGGCTACCGCCGAAGACGAGCAGCCGTACGACGCCGCCGGGCTCCAGCGCCGGGTAAGGGATACGAGCCACCGCGCGAACCCGGTCGCGGATCGGGTTGCCCACGACCTCGCTCTTTGCTGCAAAAGCCTCGGCCTTGGCAGTGCGCGGGAAGGTCAGACCGATTGCCCTGGCCATGCTGGCAAGCGCCCGGTTGGCGCGCCCCATCACCGCGTTCTGCTCGTGCAGCAGTCCGGGAATGCCGCGCAGGCTGGCTGCGACGAATGGCGGGAACACGGGATAGCCGCCAAAGCCGACGACGGCGTCCGGCTTGATGCTGCCAAGCTTGCCGAAGGCTGTGCCGATACCCCAGACGATCTTCAGCCCCGCGCCGACGAAGCGCACAGGGTTGCGCACGGAGGGGGTCGCCGATGGCACGACATGGGTCGCGCTGGCGGGAAAGTCGCCGCCGTAGCTCTCGACCCTGTGGTCGGTCATCAGCTGGACGTCGTGGCCGCGTCGCCGCAGCTCCTGCGCTAGCGCCATTGCCGGGAAGAGATGGCCTCCCGTACCGCCCGCCATTAGGACGAATCTGCTCATTCGGCCGGGGATAGCACCCCACTGCGATAGACGGGAAGCCCGCTCGCGAGCCGCTCCTCCGGCTTCTTGCGCGTTAGCGCCAGCATCAGGCCCATGCCGAAGGCGATGGCGAGCATCGAGGTGCCGCCATAGGAGACGAATGGTAGCGTCATGCCCTTGGGGGGCATGAGGCTGAGGTTCACCGCCAGGTTGATCGAGCATTGCAGCCCGAACTGGATGGCCAGGGTCGAGGCCGCAAGTCGCGCGAACAGACTCTGCTGCTGCTGGGCCCCGATCAGCGCCTTGATCACGATGAAGCCGATCAGCGCCACGAGGCACAGGCAGAACAGGATGCCGAACTCCCCCGCCGCCGCCGAGAACACATAGTCGGCATGCGCGTCGGGAATGATCTTGTTGGCCATGGACTCACCCGGCCCCCGCCCGAACCAGCCGCCTTCGAGCAGCGAGCCCAGCGCCTTGTCGACCTGGTAGGTGTTGCCGCCGCCCTCCGGGTTAAGGAAGGTATCGATGCGCTTGGCGAAGTGCGGGAAGAACGCATAGGCCGCGAACAGCAACCCCACCGCGGTGGCGCCGAGGCCGAAGATCACGACCCACGAGATGCCCGACAGGAATAGCAGCGCACCCCAGGTAGCGAGTACCAGCGCCGTCTGCCCGATATCAGGCTGGAGCAAGAGGCCTGCGACGATCACCAGCATCAGCAGGAACGCGATACTGCGGGCCGGCACGCCCGGCCGCTTCATGCTCTCGGCGAACAGCCAGGCGCCGATCACGGCATAGGCGGGCTTCACGAACTCGGACGGCTGTACCGTGTTGCCGGCAATCGAGACCCAGCGCGTGGCGCCCTTCACCTCGACGCCAAGGACCAGGGTCAACCAGAGCAGGATGGTGGAACCGACGAGGACGGCGAGAGCCAGGAGCCGGGCCGGCCTGCGCGGCAGGAACGACGTCGCGATCATCACCGGCAGCGCCAGCGCCGCAAAGATCGCCTGGCGGATGATGAAGTGCCACGGCCCGAGCCCGAGACGCTCGGCGACCGGGGGGCTCGCCGCAAAGCTCAGCAGCACGCCGACCAGCAACAGGAGGATCAGCGCCGCAAGCAGGGACTTGTCGATCGTCCACCACCACTCGGCGATGGGGGTCTTGCGCTCGCGTGAAAACATCTGCTTGACGCCGCCCGCACCCGGACGGCCTCCCGTACGCACAACTAGAGGCAAATTGTACGGACGGTTTGGTTACCAAGTTCGCAACGCCGCTCGCGTTTTGCGAATCCTCCCCACTGGCTGCCATCCGGCGCCAGCGCGGTCGCGCCGCCTCAGCGCAGCTTCAGCGAGCTCAGCCCGATCAGCGCCAGCACGAAGYTGATGATCCAGAACCGGATCACCACCTGGCTCTCGGTCCAGCCCAGCATCTCGAAATGGTGATGGATCGGCGCCATCTTGAACACGCGCTTGCCGGTGAGCTTGAACGAGACCACCTGCACGATCACCGAAACCGTCTCCAGCACGAACAAGCCGCCCACGATCGCCAGCACGATCTCGTGCTTGGTAGCGACCGCGATGGCACCCAGTGCGCCACCCAGGGCAAGCGAACCGGTGTCGCCCATGAAGATCTGGGCCGGCGGGGCGTTGAACCACAGGAACCCGAGTCCGGCGCCGATCAGCGCACCACAGACCACAGAGAGCTCTGCCGTGCCCGGCACGTAGTTGAGCAGCAGGTACTCGGAGAAGTTCGATGAGCCGACGAGGTAGGCGATGAGGCCGAAGCATGCCGCTGCGACCATCACCGGCACGATGGCCAGCCCATCCAGTCCGTCGGTGAAGTKCACCGAGTTGCCGGCGCCCACGATGATGAAGGCGGCGAAGAAATAGAAGAAGTACCAGAGCGGCAGGCCGGAACCCTTGATGAACGGGAACATCAACTGCGTGGCGATGGTCGGATCGGTCACCGATGCCATCACAAAGGCCGCGATCAGCGCGACAATGCCCTCGATGATCAACCTCTGCTTCCCGGAGAAGCCCTTGTGGGACATCTTCGTGACCTTGAGGTAATCGTCGTAAAAGCCGATGGCGCCGAACGAAATCGTCACGAACAGCACGGCCCAGACGTAGACGTTGCTCAGGTTGGACCACAGCAGGATCGAGATCACCGCACCGGCGAGGATCATGAGCCCGCCCATGGTCGGCGTGCCCTTCTTGGTCAGCAGGTGCCCCTGCGGACCATCCTCGCGGATCGGCTGCCCCTTGCCCTGACGGATTCGCAGGCCCGCGATCATGCTGGGGCCGAAGAGGAAGACGAAGAACAGGGACGTCATCACCGCGCCCGCAGTGCGGAAGGTGATGTAGCGGAACACGTTGAAGGCGGCGAGGCTATCGCCCAACTGCCCGAGGAAATACAGCATGCTCTCGGTGTCCCACCCGTCGCCCTTAGGCGTTCTGGAAGCGCTCGCGGATCTTCTGCACCAAAGGTGACAGGCGGACGCCTTTGGACCCTTTGACCATAACTGCGTCGCCGTAGGCAAGCGCCGACAGAACCGTATCCGCGATCTCCTCGGCGGTTGTCATGTGGGTCACGGCCGGGGCATCCCGATCACTCTCGGCCTTGCGGCGCAGCTCATCCGCCAACGACCGCATGGCCTCGCCGACGAGGAAGACCTCGGCCGCACCGGTATTCAGCACCGCGCCGGCCAGTCCGGCATGCAGCACCGGCCCCTGCGGCCCCATTTCCAGCATGTCGCCCAGCACCAGCAGCTTGCGGCCGTCGGGCGGCGTCACGCCGGCATAGAGGTCCATCGCCGCCGTCATTGAGGCGACGTTGGCATTGTAGCTTTCGTCCACGAGGAGCAGCGGCTTCTTCTCCGGCCCGAGCCTGAGCGTCAGCCCCCGGCCCTCCGGCGCGCCGAACTTGGCGAGCGCAGCAATAGCCGGTTTGGTGCCCTCGCCCGAGATCTGCGCCACAACCAACGCCGCCACGGCATTGGCCACCATGTGCCGCCCGGGTACCTGCAGGTTCAGATGATAGGTCTCGCCCTCATGCGACACGTCGGCAGTCGTCGAAGTACCCGAACTGCCGACCTGGTCTATATGCCAGTCGGCGCTCTCGTCGTACCCGTAGATCACCACGTTCGACACGCCCGCGGCACGCGCTTGAGCGAAGAGGATGTGCAGGTACTCATGGTCGCCGTTGAGCACGGCCGTCCCCCCCGGCTCCAGCCCGAGGAATATCTCGGCTTTTGCCTCGGCAATTTCGGCAACCGAGTTGAAGAACTCGAGATGCGCCGCCGCCACCGTGGTGATGACCGCGATGTGCGGACGGACCATTTTCACCAGCGGCGTGATCTCGCCTGCATGGTTCATGCCGACCTCGAACACGCCGAACTGCGCCTCACGCGGCAAGCGCGCCAGCATCAGGGGCACGCCCCAGTGATTGTTGAAGCTCTTGATCGAATAGTGCGTCTCGCCGAAGGCGGCGAGCACCGTCCGGATAGCCTCCTTGGTCGAGGTCTTTCCGGCGCTGCCGGTCACGGCGATGATCTGGCCGCGGTTGCGGGCGCGCGCCGCAATGCCCAGCGCCTCGAGAGCCTTCAGCGTATCGGGGACAACGATGACCTGCTTGCCGCCATGCGCCTTGAAGTGATCCTCGGACACCAGCGCTGCCGAGGCACCGGCCTCCAGCGCCTTGCCGACAAAGTCGTGCCCGTCATGCACCTCGCCCTTGATGGCGACGAACAGCGCTTCATGCGCGATCTCGCGCGAGTCGATGGAGATCGAGGAGATCGGGCCGTCCGACAGCCCCTCCGGGTGGCCGCCGGTGGCTTTGACGACCTCGGCGACGGTCCAGAGAGGTCGCATGGGCTAGAGTCCTTTCAGCGTCTCCAGCACCACCTCGTGGTCCGAGAAGTGGTGCTTGGTGGTGCCGATGATCTGATAGTCCTCGTGGCCCTTGCCCGCAATCAGCAGCACGTCGCCGGGCTGAAGTTCCTTGATCGCGGTCTCGATGGCCAAGCGGCGGTCACCGATCTCGCGGGCGTTGGATGTCGCGATCAGGATGTGGTTGCGGATCGTCGCGGCATCCTCGGCACGCGGATTGTCGTCGGTGACAATGAGGTCGTCGGCCAGCCTGTTGGCGGCATCACCCATCATCGGACGCTTGCCCTGGTCGCGATCACCGCCCGCGCCGAACACGACCTTCAGCTTGTTGCTGACATAGGGCCTCAGCGCCTCGAGCGCCGTCTCCAGCGCAACCGGCTTGTGCGCATAGTCGACGAAAATGGCCGCCCCGTTGTGCTCGGCGACCAACTCAAGGCGCCCCTTGGCGCCCTTGAGATGCTCGAGCGCCTTCACGGCCTTGTCCGCCGGTGCTCCGGTCGTGACAGCGAGCGCCAGCGCGACCGCGGCGTTGCTGACCTGGAACGCGCCGGTAAGCGGCAGCAGGAAGCTGACGGGCTCCCCGACCATACGCCCGGTGACGCGCTGGCCGTAACCCTCGTTGCGGATGTCGGTGAGCTCGAGATAGGCGCCTTCCCTGCCGACGGTCAGCAAGGTCGCGCCACGATCAAGCGCGGCGAACATGAACGGCATGTGCTCGGGATCGTCGGCATTGACCACAGCCGCCCCGCCATCCGCGATCAGGTCCTTGAACAGCCGCAGCTTCGCCTCGCGATAGGTCTCCATATCGAGGTGATAGTCGAGATGGTCGCGGCTGAGGTTGCTGAACGCCACCGCGTTGAAGCGGATGCCGTCGGCACGGCGCTGGTCCAGCCCCTGGCTCGAAACTTCCATGGCGACGTGGTCGACACCCTCGGCCTTGAGCTCGCCGAGGTCACGGTGCAGCGACAGCGCATCGGACGTCGTCAGCTCGCGCGGCCGGATACCGTCCTTGGTCTCGACACCCACAGTGCCCATGCTGGCCGCCTCGATGCCGCAAGCCGCCCAGATCTGGCGCACGAACGACACGATCGAGGATTTGCCGTTGGTGCCGGTGACGCCCACCATGGTCTGCGGCTGCGGCGCGAACTGGCGCGCTGCGGCTTGGGCATAGGCGGCGCGGACGTCTTCGACGATCACTACCGGCACGCCGGGCGAACTGTCAGGCTTGCGGTCCGTGATCATCACGCTGGCGCCCCGCCCCACGGCCTGGGCCGCAAAGCTGTCGCCATGGACGCGCGTTCCGGGAAGCGCATAGAACGCCTCTCCCGGCCCTATGGCCCGGCTGTCGGAATTGATGCCTTCGACTTCGAGGGCGGGAACGGTAGCAGCACCGGTTCCCTTGAGCAGTTCTGTAAGTGGAAAGGGCACGCCGTCTTCTCGGATGGCTTCAGCGAAGCTCGACTGGGACAAGGTTCTGATCCAACATTTCGCCGAAATCGGGCGCGATTCCAAGCATCGGCGCGACGCGCTGCACGATGCGGCCGGTCACTTCGCCGGCGTTCCAGCCGGCGGTGACACCGGTCTGCTCGTTCTCTGCCTTCGGCTCATCGACGATGATGACCATCGCATAGCGTGGCTTGTCGAGGGGGAACGCCGAAGCAAAGACGTTGAAATTGACATTGGAGGCATAGCGTCCATTGACGACCTTCTCGGCGGTACCAGTCTTGCCACCGACGCGATAGCCGTTGGCGATCTTGTTCATCCGTGACCCGGACCCGCCCGCTCCGATCGCATTCAGACGAAGCAGGTAACGGATCTCGGCGCTGGTCGAGGGGGAGATGACCGGCTCATAGAGCTGCCGCGCCTCGGCCTCGTCGCGCTTGTACATCGTCGGCGGCACCATGTATCCGTCGTTCACGAACGCGGCAACCGCCCGAACCATATGCAGGGGCGACACGGACAGGCCGTGCCCGAAGCTCGAGGTCGCCGCAACAATCTCGGAGAACTTGTCCGGCACCTTGGGTTTGCGCATCTCGGGCAGCTCGAACGGCACGGTCCTGTCCATGCCGATCTTGGTCAGGAAGTCGCGGAACTCATCCTTGCCCAGCTCCTGCATGATCTTGATGGTGCCGATGTTGGACGAGTACTTGAATACTTCCGGAACGGACAGAACGCGGTGCTTGCCGTGGAAATCGTCGATGGTGAAGCGCCCGAAGCGAACAGCGAACCGGGCATCGAACTCGTCGGTGATCCTGACTTTGCCGCTGTCCAGAGCCCCCGCCAGCGTCACCGTCTTGAACGTCGAGCCCAACTCGTAGATGCCCGAGGTGATCCGGTTGAAGCGGTCGTTCTTCACCCCGTTGTAATCCTGGAACAGGGTCGAGGGATTGTTCGGGTCGAAATCGGGCAGCGAGGCCAGCGCGACGATCTCGCCAGTCTTCACGTCCATCATCACGCCGGCGGCAGCGACGGCCTTGTAGCGCACCAGCGCGTCCTGCAACTGCTCGTACATCACGTGCTGCACGCGCAGGTCGACCGACAGGCTCACCGGAGTGAGGTCCGTATCGCGGGCGATCCCGATCGACTGGAGCACCGCCAGGCTGTCATCGTCCATGTGCTTCTCGATGCCCATGGTGCCCTGGTTGTCGATGTTGACCGCCCCCAGGATGTGCGACGCCTCCTTGCCGGAGGGATAGAAGCGCTTGCTCTCGGTGACGAACTCGAGTCCCGGGATGCCGAGCTGGTAGATGCGCTCCTGAATTGCAGGCGTCAGTTCGCGCTTCACCCAGACGAAGCCTTTGTCGCCGGTCAGCCGGTTGCGCAGCCAGTCCTCGTTGAGGTCGGGGAGCACCGTCCGCAGCTTCTGCACCGCCTCCTCCACATCGACGATGCGGCGAGGTTCGGCAAACAGCGACGGCACGCGGATATCAACCGCCATCTCGAGGCCGTTGCGGTCGAGGATGGGAGGGCGCGACGCGGTAATGACATCACGCGCGACGCCCTCGATGGTCGAGTCGGTCACCGTTGCGCCGAGCTGGATGAGGCGACCGCCCACCGTGCCGAAGACCAGGACAAGCGCGACAATGACCCACCGGATACGCGCCTTCGTCAGGTTGCCCCGGGACTTGCGCCCGCCGTCCAGCGAAATGGTCTCGGCGACTTCGGAGAGGATCGCCATCTAGTTGGCCTCGATCAGTTGGCCGATCGGGTCGATGCCCGCATCGAGGGAGTTCAGCAGGTCGTCGAGCGCCGCCGTGTCCGGTGCCGCTGGCCGCATGGGCAGGTTGTCCATCCGCCCGAACTGTTCCTGGCCGGTCGGGACCAGCCCCAGCGCCTGCTGGTGCCGCACGACGATGGGCGCCACGTGCGCCGGCTGGTTGAGATAGGACCAGTCTGCCTTGAGCAGGCTCAGGACGCCCGTCTGCCGGTCGATCTGGCGCTCGATAGCCGCCTTCTCGGCAGCAATGTCCTCGACCGAGTACTTGAGCCCGTAAACGCCGACCAGCACGATGAGTGTGGTGGCGAGCAGGACCACGTTGAGCATCCGAATCATGTCGCACCTCGCGACATCGGCACTCCGAGCCCGGCATAGGTCACTGCGCGCGCCGGCGCGGCAGTGCGAATGCCGGCACGCAGCGTGGCGGAACGCGAACGCGGGTTACGCGCCACTTCCCCCGACGATGCCTTCAGCGCCTTGCCGGCGCGCGCCCAGCGGGGCGCCTCCAGCGCGACTTGTGGCAGGTGCCTCGATTGCGTCGGCGCGCCCTTCTCGGGATCGAAGAAGCGTTTGACGATCCGGTCCTCAAGTGAATGGAACGTCACGACCGCCAGCCGCCCACCTTCGGTGAGCAGCCGCTCGCTCGCGAACAGCCCCTCGACCAGTTGGTCGAACTCGCCATTCACCGCAATGCGCAGGGCCTGGAAGCTGCGGGTCGCCGGGTGCGCGTCCCCGGGCTTCCGGCCAATGCTCTTTTCGATCAGCCTCGCCAGCTGCGTCGTCGTGGTGATCGGCTGGCTCGCCCGCGCCATCACGATCGAGTGCGCAATGCGGCGCGATTTCCGCTCCTCGCCGAAGGCGAAGAGCAGGTTCGCAAGCTCTGCCTCGTCGAGCGTGTTCACCAGGTCCGCAGCGCTCTCGCCCTCGGACGACATGCGCATGTCGAGCGGCCCTTCCTGCATGAAGGAGAAGCCGCGCTCTGCCTGGTCGAGTTGCATGGATGAGACGCCGATATCGAGCACGACACCATCGACGGGGCCGTCCGCCAGTTCATCCAGTTCGGAAAACGTGCCCGCCACGAACTTGAACTGACTCGGGAAATCCGCTGCGAGCCGATCTACATGGGGGAGCACGGAGGGATCGCGATCGACCGCCACCACTGAGGCGCCCGCCTCGAGCAGCGCGCGCGAATAGCCTCCAGCTCCGAAAGTGCCGTCGAGAATGCGGGCGCCCTCCAGTGGGGCCAGCGCATCGAGCACCTCGGCCAGCAGCACCGGCACATGCGGCGCCTGGCTGTCGCTGCCCCTGGGCTCACTCATTCCCGCTCGAACTCCACTCCGGCAACGCCGGCACACAACGCACCCATGTTGGGTATCGGCGCACTTTGATGCGGGGAGGTTAAGGTTCCATTGAGGTTACGGGACGTTCACCACGATCGAGCCGACCTTATGACCAGCTTCGACATGCGCATGGGCCGCCGCGATGTCGGCGAAGTCGTACTCACGCTCGATGACGGTACGGAGCTTACCCGCGGCCAGCCAGTCGAACAGTTGGACCAGGTCCTTGGCCTTCTCAGCGGGCCGTCTCAGTCCCGTCGCCGCAAACCGCGCGCGACGGCCCGATTTCCGCAGCATCGCCGGCGAGAGCATGGGCGTCGGCGTGAGGTAGATACCGTCTGGCTTCAGGGCATCATAGCAACGGGCAAAGCTGCTCTTGCCGACCGTGTCGAAGATCACGTCGTATGCGGCGTCGACCGCGGTGAAATCCTCGGCGGTATAGTCGATCACCCGATCCGCACCGATCGAGCGGACCAGTTCGACGTTGCGCGTGCTGGTCACCCCCGTGACAACCGCACCCATGGCTCGCGCGACTTGTACCGCGGCCGTGCCAATGCTGCCCGAAGCGCCGTTGACAAGCACGTGCTGCCCAGCCTCGAGCCTCGCCTGATCGCGCAGAAATGGCAGCGCCACAAGGCCGCCGTCGCAGAGCCCGGCTGCAGCACCGAACTCCACCTCGCTCGGCAGGCGGATCATGGCCCCAGCCTCGTCGACGACCACGAACTGCGCATGCGCCCCTAGCGCGGGGCCGGTAGCCCCCGCCACGCGATCACCGGCAGAAAAGCGGGTCACACCCGCCCCGACGCTGACGACAACGCCGGCAAAGGCATCGCCCAGGATCGGCAGGCGGGGCTTGAACGGGCCCGAGAACAGCCGGGCGATCCATAGCTCGCCGTTTCTGAAGGCCACGTCCGAGGGCGTCACAACCGTCGCGTGTATCTGCACCAGCACCTGCTCGGGGCCGGGTACCGGCGTCGGCACCTCTCGGATAACGAGAGCCTCCGGCGGACCGTAGCGGTCGACGACTGCGGCAAGCATCATTCCCCCTCCCCGCGATACTGGAACACCTGCTCGAGCGGCACGCCGAAGGCGCGCGCCACCCGGAAGGCGACTTCGAGCGAGGGCGAGTACCGCCCCTGCTCCATCGCGACGATGGTCTGGCGTGTAACCCCCACCTTCTCGGCAAGCGCAGCCTGGGTCATCTCGCCGGCGTTGAACCGAAGCGTGCGGATGGTGTTGTCGATCCGCGCCTGTCCCTTGCCCATGGCCGTCAGCCGATCCGGTAGTAGAGGAGGCGCGAGGCTGCATCGACGATGCCGGCCAGCATCAGTCCGAAGAACAGCGCATAGGCAGCTTCGGCGGCATTGGAGCCGAAGGCGAGGTAGAGCAGGCTCGTCACCCCGGCGATCGAGGCAACGACGTAGCCATTGCGCATGGCGCGCAGGCCCACCAGCTTGTCGCGCTCATCCGCCTTCTCGTCCCTGAACTGCTCGCGCCGCGCGATGGAGACAAGGATCGACATCACGATCATCGCCCCGATCGTGAACAGCACCCCGTAGAGGATCGCCCACAGCAACCGACTGGCCGCCACGACGACAGTCGCGGGCGGGTTGGTCAACGCCTCGAAGATCACCCAGGCGCCAATCACCACCGCCGCGATGATGTTCACCACGGCTTCCCACTCCTTGTAGCTCATCTCGGCCTCCCAGCCTGCGCTCAACGTTGATAAGCATGTAATGCGAACCAGACATGATGTCAATTTTTCCATACATAACGTCGTAGATTTCGGACATACCGCGACTCAGGTCGGTCCGCGATGGAACGCGCTCGCTCCACCCGATCGGTGTCATCCCTGCGAAAGCAGGGACCCAACCATCAGCTGGCGCGGGGCCGTGAGATGGGGTCCCCGCTTTAGCAGGGATGACATCCGGTGTGAGGAGGCAAGGCAGCGGCCGAGGTCCGCCAGTCGGTGCTCCGCGGATCGCGAACGCACCGGCGCGACAAGCGACGGTGGGGGAGAATGCCAGTTGACCTGTAAGCCGGGTTCTGTAGGGCCGGGTTTCCCCGACGCGGCGGCCATTCATCTAGAGGCGGCATTGCTGCCGACTTCATGCGACCAACCCGGATGACAGGCCTCGAAAACCGGCTGGGGCGAACCCCGTGTCATCCCTATTTGGTCTTGCTCCCGGTGGGGTTTGCCGTGCCGTCCCTGTTGCCAGGTCCGCGGTGCGCTCTTACCGCACCCTTTCATCCTTACCGACGAACAAGCACCGAAGTACTTGGCGAAGGCGGTTTGCTTTCTGTGGCACTTTCCCTGGGGTCGCCCCCGGCGGCCGTTAGCCGTCACCGTATTTCGATGGAGCCCGGACTTTCCTCCCCGCGAAGCGGAGCGGCCACCCGGTCAACTGGCGAGGCGCATATGGGGGAGAGGGGCCCGCCCCGTCAAGCCGCGCGCTTCATGATCTGGTTATAGGCGTTGTTGATCGCCGCCATGCGGGCGGTCGCCACGTCGATCAGTTCCTCGGGCACGCCCTTGGCGATCAGCCTGTCCGGATGGTGCTCGGCAATGAGCGAACGATAGACCCGCCTTACTTCCTCGCGGTCGGCGGCCGGCGCCAGCCCGAGCACGGTGTAGGGATCGATGCCCTGCTCGAACAATACGTGCTGCGAGGTCAGCTGCTCGAAGCGTGCTTCATCAAAACCGAAGATGTCGCTGACATGCTTCAGATAGTCGAGCTCGGCTTCGTGGATCATCCCATCCGCGGAGGCGATGAAGAAGAGGCTGTCGAGCACGTGCTCGAGCGTGTCGGGGCTGTCGACGAAGAAACGCCGGATCTTTTTGGCATAAGCCTCGTAGCCCGCCACGTCCTCCTGGGCGAGCCGGAACAGTTTGTCGACCTGCGGCTCGATGCCGGACGGAATCTCCACCGTGCGCTGGAAAGCCCGCAGTTCCGAGGCCGTCACCACCCCGTCGGATACTGCCATCTTGGCCGAAAGGGCAATGAGCGCCAGCGTGAACGCGGCGTCCCTGCCGCCGGGCAGCCAGTTGTCCGGATCGAGCATGTTGACGAACGAGCCGACGATTCCCGTCCGCTCGGATGCCGAACCCACCAATGCGCCCAGCCGCTGCCAGACCGACATAAGCCTCTCCGATTTGGGCGCACAATAGCTGCCGAAAGCGAATTTGGTAGCCCTTAGGCATGCGGCCGATTGCACAGGTTAACCCCCAGAAAAGATCGGCCGCCTGATGGGGCGGCCGAGGGAACTTAGAACAGGACGAAGTCCGGTAGTCGCCTGACCAGGCGCCTCGGCTCGTTGGGGCCCTCGTCGAGGTAGAACCCATCGGAGTCGTAGTTCTCCGACGCCTGGGAGTTGGACATCAGGCCCTTGCGCTCCAGGTAGTCGGCGAGCGAGCCCGAATCCCATTCCTCGAGCTGGTCGCTGGTGACGACGTCCCGATTCTCATCACTGAGCGGGAAGCGCTCGATGCCAGCCTGGTTCTGCTGAACCTTCTTCTCGTCGAGAATGAGCGGCTTCTCGCCCGTCGCCGACGGCAGCGAGGCAACTTCCGTGGCCTTCGGCCGTGCGCTGCGCGGCAGCGGCATCGGCGGATTGGCCGGGGTGATCGCGACATCAGTCGGCGCCTTCACGGCAGCCGGAGTCTTGGTCGCCGGAGTCGTCACCGCGGCGGCCGGCTTGGTCGATTCGACCTCGTCGGCATCCGAAATGTACGACGGCAGCTTCTTGCCGGCCTTCAGGAACTTCCCGACCGCTTCGCCCTCTTCCACACTCGATGTCTGGATCGGGTCGGTCGTGGCCGCAGCCGGCGCCTTGGCGGCTGGGACCTTGAGCTGTGTCTTGCCCGCTTGCGCATCCGAGGTAACGGCGGTGGCTGCCGTGTCGCCAGGCTTGCCGAGCAGGATGTCAGCGGCGGGCACCGCGAGGATGACGACCAGGCCGGCCCAAGCCAGTCCGCCCTTCACCTTGCCATCGAGTTTCATAGGCTGCTGTCCTTCAAATCGCCCCCGCCTCAACACCCCCGACGGAAGCCAATCAATAGGGCCATTTTGTGGATGGCCGGGGAATCAACCCCACCATGAACCCTGACAGCAGAGACCTGAACGGACGCTGAACGTTCGGTGTCAGTCCGGCCGGTAGCCGAGCAGCCGGGCCAGCGCCAGAACCAGGTTCGACCGGTTCAGGGTAAAGAAGTGGAACTCCGTAATCCCCTGGTCGACGAGTTCCAAGACCTGTTCGGCGGCTACCGCCGATGCGACCAGCGCATGGGTCTCGGGATCTTCGTCCAGCCCGTCGAACCGGTCGGCGACCCAGCCGGGAATCGACGCGCCGCAGCGGGCCGCAAAGCCCGAGATCTGCTTGAACGAATGGATCGGCTGGATGCCCGGCACGATCGGCGCGGAGACACCGGCCGCTTGCGCCCTGTCGACCAGGCGGAAGTAGTCATCGTTGTCGAAGTACATCTGGGTGATGGCCCGGGTCGCCCCGGCATCGAGCTTGCGCTTCAGGTTGTCGATTTCCGCGTCCCAGCTCGGGCTTTGCGGGTGCCTCTCCGGGTAAGCCGCAACCGAAATGTCGAAATCGCCGATCCGGCGAATGCCGGCCACGAGGTCCGCGGCATCCTTGTATCCATCTGGATGGGGCGTGAAGGGCTTACCGACGCCCTCCGGCGGGTCGCCGCGCAGCGCCACGATCCGGGTGATGCCAGCGTCCTTGTAGCCCTGCACCACGGCGTCGACTTCTTCGCGCGTCGCCCCGACGCAGGTGAGGTGCGCCGCAGCATCGACGCCTGTCTCGGACTTGATCCGGCTGACCATGCGCAGCGTCCGCTCCCGGGTCGAGCCGCCGGCGCCGTAGGTGACCGAGACGAAGCGCGGGTGAAGCGGCGAGAGCTTATGGATCGACTCCCAGAAGCGCTCCTCCATGACGTCCGTCTTGGGCGGGAAGAACTCGAACGAGACGAGGAAATCAGGCCGCGCGTCCGGGCTCCGGCGGCTCGGGCGGTCGGTGTAGTCGGTGCTCATAAGGATCTGTCCGTCTCGTCGATAAGGCGCCAGAGGCACACGGTGAGGCCCTCTGTCGGATTGGTGGGCGGGAAGCACTGGAGGTCGGCCACGGCGAGGTCCGCGGCCCGGGCCCAGGCTGTCATCTGTGCCTCGGACAGTCCGAGGCGGCGGTGCGCATGATGGCTGCGCAGGAACTCGAGGCCATGCGGCGCAAAATCGACGATCAGCATCTCGCCGCCGGGCTTCAGCGCGCGGCGTGCCTGCAGCAACACCCGACCCGGATCGTCGAAATAGTGCAGCACCTGGTGGACGATGATCATGTCGGCCTTGAGCGCCACGCCATCGAGATCGCTGATGTCCCCGAGCCGCACCTGCGCGTGGCCGATGGACGTCGCGGCGAGCTTGGCGCGCGCCACCGCGATCATCTCGCGACTGGCGTCGATGCCGATGCCCCGCCGATAATGCCCCGCAAGCAGTTCGAGCATGCGACCGGTGCCGGTGCCGAGATCGACCAGCGTGTCGACGGCCCTGCCCTCCAGCGTCTTCACGATGGCCGCCTCCACGGCCTCCTCAGGCACGTGCAGAGACCGCAGCAGGTCCCAGCTGTCGGCCACCTTGGCGAAGTACTCGGCCGCCTGCTCGGCTTGTGCAAGTCGCACCGCCTCGAGCCGCTTGGTGTCCCGCAGCCGATCCGGATCGTCGGGCGAAAGCCGCGAGATGAGCCAGCGGGCGAGATCACCACCGGCCCCCTCCGGCGCGAGGCCGTAGTAAGCCCAGGCGCCCTCGGCGTTGCGGCTCACCAACCCGGCGTCGGCGAGCAGCTTCAGATGGCGCGAGACGCGCGGCTGGCTCTGGCCCAGAATCTCGGTCAGGTCCTTGACCGACTGCTCGCCATCGGCGAGCAATGCCAGGAGGCGCAGCCGGGTCGTCTCCCCCGCCGCGCGCAGCACCCCCACCAAGTCAGCCGTGTCGTTCATCGAGCCTCGCGAGATATAAAGATATCTTTATATGCGTTGCGAGACGAGGTCTAGCCCCCGCCAACCTGCTCCCATGATCGCGGCGGCCGGCAGCCGATCACTTAGCCATTGCGCTAAGTATCAATCCGGATTACTTAGCCACATGGCTCAGCATCAGACTCAGCTCGACGACGTTTTCCTGGCCCTCGCCGACCCGACCCGACGGGCCGTCATCGCCCGGCTCGGCCGGAACGAGGCCAGCGTCAGCGAGCTGGCCGCGCCCTTCGAGATGGCCCTGCCCTCGTTCATGAAGCACATCCGCGTGCTCGAGGACGCAGGCCTGATCCACACAAGCAAGCATGGGAGGGTGCGCACCTGCCGGATCGACACGGCGCGCCTTTCGCTCATCGATGGCTGGCTCGATGAGCAGCGCCGGACCTGGGAGGGCCGCACCGACCGGCTCGAGCAGTTCCTCCTGGGCGCACAACACAAGGACGGTCACAGATGATCACACGCAACCCCGAGCTCGACCTTTCGCTGACACGGACCATCAAGGCGCCGCGCGACCTTGTCTGGAGTGCCTGGACCACGCCGGCAAGCTTCGAGCAGTGGTGGATTCCCCGCCCTGCCCTGTGCCGGATCGCCCAGATGGACGTCGTGCCCGGCGGCGCGCTCGTCACCCGCATCAGCGAAAATGGCGGCGACTTCGTCACCCATTTCGACGGCTGCTACCTTGCCGTCGACGACGGCCGGCGCCTCGTCTTCACCAACTCCCTCGTTTCCGGCTGGCGGCCGGCGGAGCAGCCGTTCATGACGGCGATCATCACCCTGGCCGACCACGCCGAGGGCACTGAGTATACCGCCTACGTCATGCACAAGAGCCCTGACGACCGGAACCTGCATGAGGAGATGGGCTTCTTCGACGGCTGGGGTACGGTCGCCGACCAGCTCGCCGAGTTCGTCGAACGCGGCGTGCAGTAGCCGGACAAAAAAGGGCGGTCCGAGGACCGCCCTATAGGGTTGGACAGACTTTGGATGGTCTCAGGCGGCGCCGACGACGTCCTCATTGGGCAGACGGCGGCGGAAGGCATGGGTCCGCCAGAGCTCGAAGATACCGGCCGCCTCGTCCTTGCTCAGCGCCTCGAAGCGCTTGCGGACGTTCTGCAGGTCGGCCTGGGTGGGCAGGTCGCGCCACGGCATGGACGCGATCATTGCCTCGAAGAGGTCGGGCTGGATGCCGAGCGCACGAAGCGCCACCGTGATCGCCACATAGTCCTGCATGGCCAGCCACTTCACGAACACTTCCGGCCCCACGCGCAGCAGCATGGTGAGCGCGGCGGCAGTGTGGTGGCCGTAGCCGAAGCGGGCAAAGCGGATCAGCGCGCGCTCATCGAGCTGCTTGCGGTCCGACAGGGCCTTCACCTGGTTGTAGGCGACCTTCCAGTCCTGGCTGGAGAAGCCGGCGCGGTTGCGCATGCGGTTGTAGACCACCGCCTGCACCTTGCCGACCGTAACCGGATCGACCCGCGGGTCGATCTGCTCGATCGTCTCGCGCACCTTGTCGCCGACGGCGTCGATCTTGGTCGAGAGCGCTTTCCAGTTGATGTCGTCGCGGCCGCGCAGGTCGGCGGCGATCGTCGCATCGGCAGCGGCGCGCTCGGCCAGGCGCTCGAGCGTCGTCTGCCCGAGTTCTGCATTGGTGTTGCGGACCAGCTTGATCACTGAAGCCGTCTCGCCGTGCTCGACGATGGCTTCGCCGACGCGCTCGGGCACCTGCTGGCGACCGGCGATGGCGATACGATGTGCCTCGGACTGCTTGGCGATGATTTCGATCAGGTCATCGTCGCTCAGCACGTTCGAGAATTCGAGCAGCGGCCGAGCCACCTCGATCTCGTCATTGGCGAGCTTGACCACGACGTTGCCCGGCGCGCGGTCCAGCGGTGCGAGGAGCTTGGCCACATGGGCCCGCGCCTCGGCTTCCACGAGTTCGGCGAGCTGGCACAGCACCTCGTCGTACTGCGCGACCTGCTCGTCGTCGCAGCGATCCGACACGTAGGAATAAAGCTGGGCCATGTTGCGGAACAGCTGTTCGCGTTCCACGATGTTGGAGTCACCGTTCAGGACCCTGAACGTCGAGAAGGCGCGAGTGTTTGCGGTGCCCTCTTCCATATCAGTCATGTTCACTTCCCTCCGGCTTCTGCCGACTGCTCGACAGATTTGTCCATCAGTTAAGTGCGGCCGCTGAAGGTAAGGACGGGGATTTGATTCAAATTGTAGCAATCCGGTTCACCGGTTGCTCATCATGGAAAGGGCCCGGACAGCATTGCGACCGGGCCCAGAAGGCGTCCGTCAGACGCGACGGCTGAGGCGCCCGACCGCATCGGACGCCTCAATGTCAGTGTGCGAGATCGAAGCGATCCGCGTTCATCACCTTGACCCAGGCCGCCACGAAATCCTTGGCGAACTTTTCTGTCGCATCCGACTGGCCGTAGACTTCGGCAAGCGCACGCAGCACCGAGTGCGACCCGAAGATCAGGTCGACGCGGGTGGCGGTCCACCTGGGTTCACCGCTCTCGCGGTCGACGCCCTGATAGACGCTGTGCGTGTCGTCCGCCGGCTTCCACTTCGTGCCCATGTCGAGCAGGTTGACGAAGAAGTCGTTGGTCAGCGTCTCGGGCCGGCTGGTGAACACGCCGTGCTCGGGATTGCCTGCCTTCAGCACGCGCAGGCCACCGACGAGCACCGTCATCTCCGGCGCGGTCAGCCTCAGCAGTTGGGCGCGATCGACCAGGTTCTCTTCCGGCGTAAGCCGCTGGCGGCCGCGCGAGTAGTTGCGGAAGCCGTCGACGACCGGCTCGAGCGGGGCGAACGACGCTGCGTCGGTCTGCTCGGCGGAGGCATCGGTGCGGCCCGGAGTGAAGGGCACGGCAATATCGAGACCGGCATCCTTGGCAGCCTTCTCGACGCCTACCGAACCGGCAAGGACGATCAGGTCGGCCAGCGACACTGTCTTGCCACCGGCGTTGAACTCGGCCTGGATGGCCTCGAGGTGGCCAAGCACCTTGCCCAGCTGCTCGGGCTGGTTGACCGCCCAGTCCTTCTGCGGTGCGAGCCGGACACGGGCGCCATTGGCGCCGCCCCGCATATCGGAACCACGGAAGGTCGAGGCCGAGGCCCAGGCAGTGCTGACGAGCTCGGAAACCGTGAGGCCGGTAGCGAGGATCTTGCCCTTGAGCGCGGCGATATCCGCGTCGTTCACCACGTCATGATCGAGCGCCGGGACCGGATCCTGCCAGATCAGGTTCTCCGCCGGGACCTCCGGACCGAGATAGCGGGCCTTGGGACCCATGTCGCGGTGAGTGAGCTTGAACCAGGCGCGGGCGAAGGCGTCGGCGAACTCGTCCGGGTTCTCGAAGAAGTGGCGCGAGATCTTCTCGTAAACCGGATCGACGCGGAGCGCGATGTCGGACGTCAGCATGGTCGGCGCATGGCGCTTGGAAGGGTCGTGCGCGTCGGGGATCGTGTTTGCCCCCATGCCGTGCTTGGGCGTCCACTGCTGCGCACCGGCCGGGCTCCTGGTCAGCTCCCACTCGTAGCCGAACAGGTTCCAGAAGAAGTTGTTGCTCCACTTGGTCGGCGTCGAGGTCCAGGTAACCTCGAGCCCGCTGCCGATGGTGTCGCCGCCCTTGCCGGAACCGTAGCTGCTGGCCCAGCCGAGGCCCTGCTGCTCGATGGGGGCAGCTTCCGGCTCCGGCCCGACGAGCGACGCATCACCTGCACCGTGCGTCTTGCCGAACGTGTGGCCACCAGCGATTAGCGCCACCGTCTCTTCGTCGTTCATCGCCATGCGCGCGAAGGTGTCGCGGATGTCGCGTGCCGAAGCGAGCGGGTCCGGATTGCCGCCCGGGCCTTCCGGATTGACGTAGATGAGGCCCATCTGCACTGCAGCCAGCGGGTTATCGAGATCGCGCTCGCCGCTGTAGCGCTCCTCGGCCAGCCACTCGCCTTCCTTGCCCCAGTAGATATCGAGCTCTGGCTCCCAGGTGTCGGCGCGGCCGCCGGCAAAGCCGAACGTCTTGAACCCCATCGACTCCAGCGCGACGTTGCCGGTCAGGATCATCAGGTCGGCCCAGGAGATCCGGCTGCCGTACTTCTGCTTGATCGGCCACAGCAGGCGTCGGGCCTTGTCCAGGTTGACGTTGTCCGGCCAGCTGTTGAGCGGCGCAAACCGCTGCTGGCCCTCGCCGGCACCGCCACGCCCGTCGGCAATGCGGTAGGTACCGGCGCTATGCCAGGCCATGCGGATGAAAAGCGGGCCATAGTGCCCGAAGTCCGCCGGCCACCAGTCCTGCGAGTCGGTCATCAGCGCCCGCAGGTCCGCCTTCAGCCCCTCGTAGTCGAGCTTCTTGAACTCTTCGGCGTAGTTGAACAGCGGGCCCATCGGGTTGGACAGCGCCGTGTGCTGGTGCAGCACCGACAAATCCAGCTGGTTCGGCCACCAGTCACGGTTCGAACGCCCCTTGCCGCCATGCGGCACCGGGCACTTGCCCGCGCCACTCTCGGTTGCTGCTTCCATCTCGGTCTCCTGGTCAGTCTGGAATCGTTCCAGGGTTTTCGCCTACGCCGTCCGATAATGCCAATTGATTGCGCTACTGATGCTGATAACATCAGATTATGATCACTCTGAGACAGATGCAGTATGCGGCGACCCTCGCGGAAACGGGTCATTTCGGTCGCGCCGCCGAGCGCTGCCACGTCACCCAGCCAGGTCTGAGCCAGCAGATCCGGCAGCTCGAGGCGCTGTGCGGTGGTCCCCTGTTTGACCGCCTCGGCAAGACTGTTCGGCTCACGCCGCTGGGCCGCGAGTTCGTGGAACGCAGCCGCCCCATCCTCGATCAGGCCGATGCGCTGGAAGGCTTCCTTGCCGGGGCGCACGGCCATCCGTCCCGCCCGCTCCGGTTCGGGGTCATCCCCACAGTGGCGCCCTACCTCTTGCCCCACATTTTTCCGGCCCTTCAGCGCGAACACCCGACGCTGAGCTTCACCATTTCGGAGAGCCGCACCGACGCGCTGGTCAAGGCGCTCGCCGAAGGCGGCCTCGACTTGGCGCTCATCGCGAGCGAACCCCGCCCCGGCGGTCCCAAGCTGGCCAGTGCCCCGCTCTTTGACGACGAGTTCGTGCTCGCCACCGGTCTCGACGAGGAGCCCCGGGACCCGGTGCCGCTCACCGGCATCGACGGCGGACGCATGCTGCTGCTTGACGAAGGGCACTGCTTCCGCGACCAGGCCATCGCCGTATGCGACATCGGTCAGGAAGCAGCGGCCCGAACCTTCGCGGCCACGTCGCTCTCGACCATCGTCGAGTTCGTCGCCAACGGACAGGGCATCACGCTCCTGCCCGAGATCGCGCTACGCAAGGAGGCAACCGGCGACCGCATCCGTATCCACCGGCTCCAGTCGCCCGGCGCTCGTCGGCAATTGTCGCTGGTCTGGCGCGAGGCGACTCCCTTCGGCGAGGTCTTTTCGGAAGTCGCGGAAACGATCCGGCGGGCTCGCCCAGCCGTGGATCAGCTTACGGCCGGATAGATCGCCTGCCGCCAGACCCTGACCTTCACGCTATCGCCCGGCCGGATGATGCCCTCGCGCTCAACCCAGCCCACGAGGCCGCGCTTGCCCATCGCAGCCTGCACGAACGCGAACTCGACATCCCGCCGATCCGGGTAGTGCGCGACGATGGACTTGCCGGACTTGCGGCACGGTCCGTTGTCGCCATCGATCCGGATGGTCGCGCCGCTCGGAAACATCAACAGCGTCCGCGGCGGCAGGCTCGTGAAATGCGGAATGCCCGACAGCACGAGGTTCGCCCCGATCCAGCCGCCATCCAGCCGATCGAGCCCGAGTGTTGCCGCCACCTCGGCCAGTTCCTCCGCACTCAGCAGCGAAATCTGCCGCTCGTTTCGCATCGGCGTGCCGCGGGGATACCACGGCTCACGTGCGTTGCTGGGGCGGGTCAGCCCTTCGTGGCGGTCGCCGACGACACCGGCATAGGTGAGCATGATCTCGTCGCGCACCGTCGACTCGACGGCGTCGCTGTCGACGACGAACACGCCCTCCACCTGCCCCGATAGCGCGAGTGCCGGCAGTTCCTCGATCATGCTGCTCCCCTGCGCCGGCGCACCACCGAGTCGGCAGTGTAGACGATGAGGGAAAGCCAGATCATCCCGAAACTCAGCAGCCGCACCCAGTTGAGATGCTCGCCGAACACGACGATGGCGAGGATGAAGGCGATCGACGGAGCGAGGTACTGAAGCATGCCGATGGTGGTCAGCCGCAGCCGCTGCACCGCGTAGGCAAAGAGCAGCAGTGGCACCGCGGTCGCCGGTCCGGTCATGACGAGCAGGAACAGCGTGTAGGGATCAGCATGGACGCCGACGCCCCCATCGATCACGAAGCTGAAGAGCAGGTAGGCCAGTGCCGCGGGCGACAGGATCAGGGTCTCGACGAACAGGCCCGTCGCCGACGACGCCTTGGCCGTCTTCCTGAGATAGCCGTAGAGCGCAAATGTCAGCGCCAGCCCGAGCGCGATGTACGGCACGCCGCCGAGCCCCACTGCCTGGATTCCGATGGCGACGACGGCGATGGCCACCGACACGCCCTGCCACCGGTTGAGCCGCTCGCCCAGCACCAGCATGCCGATCGCCACGTTGACCATCGGGTTGATGAAATAGCCGAAGCTCGCCTCGAGCACCTGGTTGGTCTCGACCGCGTAGACATAGATCAGCCAGTTTGCAGCGAGCACGAACGCCGCCAGGGCCATCGAGCGCACCGCGGCGCGATCCCTGAGGATCGATCGGACTTCGGCCGTTCGGCCACCCACGATCATGATGGTTCCGACCAGCAGCAGGGACCAGAGCGTCCGGTCAGCCACCAGCGTCATCGCTCCCACGTGCCGGAGCAGGTCGAACAGCAGGGGCAGGAAGCCCCAGAGCAGATAGGCCGCAAGGCCCGCGGCAAGGCCGCTTTCGGTGGTTCGGGTTTCGGTGCTGCTGATGGAGGCCACGGCCGGACTTTCTAGGCCTGGCGGCCCCTGTGCTGCTCCGCTTCTAGCAGCCGCCCCACACACCGACAAATGAGAGTTTGTGATCGGAAACGTCACGATCCTTGATCGTGATCAAACCAATCGCCACGTCCTGCATTGAGACTGGCGTAAACCCAACAATGGAGAGTGCCATGAAAGCCAAGGTGACCTGGATCCTCATAGCGGACGGAGCGACAGCCAAGGTTTTCGAGCACTCGGGGCCCGGCAAGGGCCTCAAGGCCGTCGACGGACTGATGTTCGAGCAGGAGCCGCTGAGGGCCAGCGAGATCATGGCTGACAAGCAGGGGCGCAGCTTTTCCTCCGGCAGCGCTTTCGGCCGCAGCGCCATGGAATACTCATCCGACCCGGTGGCGGTTCGCGAGCGGCGCTTCGTCGAGAGCGTCGCCGAAGAGCTGGAGCGCAAGCACCAGCAGCATGCCTTCGACCGCCTCATCGTGGCCGCGGCACCCACTGCCCTTGGCGATCTGCGTCCCGCCCTCAGCAAGGGCCTGAAGCACACCATCATGGCCGAGCTTCCCAAGGATCTGACCAACATCCCCACAGACCAGCTCAGCCAGCACTTCGAAGACCTGCTGCCGGTCTGATCACTCCGCCGCGGCGGGCGCGAGGCTCACCAGTGCCTCGCCCGCCGCGAGCGGGAACCCCTCGTCCAGCCATCCGGTGACGCCGCCGATCATCTCCTTGACCGGGCGACCGAGCTGGGCGAGCCGGATGGCGCCCTTGTTCGCGCCGTTGCAGTGCGGCCCGGCGCAGTAGGTCACGAACATCGTCCCGGCCGGCCACTCCGCCATCCGCCGCTCGGTGATCTTGCCATGCGGCAGGTTGATCGCGCCGGGCACATGTCCCTCGGCGTAGAGCGAGGGACTGCGCACATCGAGCAGCACGAAGTCCTGCACGCCCCGGCTGAACGCATCGTGCACGTCCCAGCAGTCGGTCTCGAAACCGAGCCGGCGCGAGAAATGTGCCAGCGCTTCTGCGGACTGCGCGGCGGGGACCTGAGTGACATTGCTTGGCATGAACGCCTCCAATCGGTTCGAATGGCAGGAAGCTGCCGTGAAATGACATGATCTGCGAGTGGCGGGATCGCCAATATGCGGTAACATCCCGCCATCATGATTGAGCCCAACCGCCACGTCGCCAGCCTAGCCTACGACCAGCTCTGCATGTTCGAGTTCGGCATCGCCGTCGAAGTCTTTGGCCTGCCGCGACCCGAGTTCGCGCACCTCGACTGGTACAGCCACGAGGTCGTCGGCATCGAACCCGGCCCGTATCGCTCTACAGGCGGCATCACGGTCGACGCGGCACATGACCTCGGCCGGCTCGAGCAAGCCGGGCTCATCGTCGTGCCCGGCTGGCGCGGCGCGAAGCAACCCATCCCTGAGCCATTGGCCGATGCGCTGCGGGCTGCACACGCCCGTGGCGCCCGCATCGCCACGCTCTGCTCCGGCGTCTTCGTGCCCGCGAGAGCCGGCCTACTCGACGGTCGCCGGGCCACGACCCACTGGCGCTATGCCGGCATTCTCGCCGAGGACTTCCCCGGCATCACCGTCGAGCCGGACATTCTCTACACCGAGGACGGCAACCTGCTGACCGCTGCGGGATCAGCCGCCGGGATCGACCTCTGCCTCCACATCGTCCGGCAGGATTTCGGCGCCGAGGTCGCCAACATGGTTGCCCGCCGCCTCGTGCTGCCGGCCCATCGCGAGGGCGGCCAGGCCCAGTACGTCGCCCGCCCCGTTCCACGCGAACGCCGGGGTCGCATCGGGCCTTTGCTCGACGCGCTGAGGGGGCGGCTCGACGACGATTGGTCGATCGCCCGCATGGCCGAAACCGCAAGGCTTTCCGAGCGGACCTTGATTCGACACTTCAACGAGGGCACCGGCCTCAGCCCGCTCAACTGGCTGATCGCCGAGCGGGTCGAACGCTGCAAGGAACTGCTCGAAACGACCGGGCTCGACCTCGACGCCATCGCCACCGCGAGCGGCTTCCGCTCGCAGGAAACGCTGAGGCACCATTTCCGCGCCCGCACCGGGGTCAGCCCGACGGCCTTCCGCCGGGCCTTCGGACGAAAGGCTGCCTAGTCGGCCTCATCCTCGTCGTTCTCGCCCTGCCCCGTCACCGCCTCGAGAAACTCGAACAGGATCGGGTTGAACAGGTCCGGACGCTCGAGGCTGGGGAAGTGCGCCGTGTCCTCGAGCACCACCGCGAAGGCGTTCTCCATCTCCTCCGACAGGTCCTCGTGCCGGTCGATGATGTCGGGCATGTCGAGCTCGCCGACGACCAGCAGCGTCGGCGCGGTGATCGAACCCAGGTTGTCGATCGCCGGCTCGGGCTCCTCTTCCTGCGTCAGCTTGGGGTGGTTGAGGTGCACCGCATTCATCTTGAGGAAGAGCTCGCGCGGCTCCCCCTGCACGCGCCCGGACTCGCTCAGCGGACCGTCGAGCCACAGGTGCGCCTCGATGCGGTTGATCGTATCGACGTTGCCGCGCTCCTCGGCATACTCGAGCGCATCCTCGAGATCGGCGGCTTCCTCCGGAATCTCGGCGCTCTCGCCGCCCGTGATCGCCGTCCCCACGAGGACGAGGCCGATCGTCCGCTCCGGATGCTCGAGCGCGAAATCGAGCGCCAGCGCGCCACCCATCGAGGAACCGACGAGGATCGCCGCGTGAACGCTCAGCTGGTCGAGCACCGTCTCGAGATCGACGAGGTGGTTGAAAGGCACATCCTCCGTCTGCGTCTCGCCAAAGCCGCGCCGGTCGTAGCTGATGACGTGGTAGCCCTCCTCCGCCAGCTCGCGCATCTGCTCCGCCCACATTCGCCGGTCGGTGACGCCGGAATGGAGGAACACGACAGGGATGCCGAAGCCATCCGCCTCGCCGCGGATCACCGCGCCATCGAACGGGATTTCAAAGGGAGAGGTCATGGTGATGCTCCGCGTTCCGCCAAAGGCGCCGCACTTATCACCGTGCTCGGCGCTAGGCCAGCCCGTCTACCAGGCGCAGATCTGGGTGGCCGTCTCGTCATTGTCCCAGCACGCGCCATCCTGCTCGTTGCGCAGGTACGAACCGGGCAGCGCGACGAAGTTCCCGCCCGGCTCATACCGGCCATAGCCGAACGCGACGCCGGGACTGTCCATGACCAGCTAGAACGACGGATAGCCTTCCGCCGTGATCTCGAAACTGCCGTCGCCGAGCGGTTCGAAATCGCAGTCGTAGTAACCGTCGTCGGTCGTGAAGCACCGCGCGTCCTTGGCGATGGCGGGCGCTGTGAGGGTCAGCACGGCGACGGTTGCGAGGAAGGCAAGGCGAGGTAGCATCCTGGGCTCCGGCGGCGCGTGGACTATGGCTTCCGAGCTATCGCAAAGCGGAGCGGGACGCTAGGTTCCAGCTTTACGTCCTCGACCCCGACCGCAACGTGGTGGAAGTGAACGCCGCCGCCTGAGGCCGCCTACTTCACCGCAACGATGAACAGCCGCGGAAACCGCAGCAGAACCTTGCCGTCGCCGGTCCGGGGATAGGCCTCCGCAATCAGCGCGAGATAGCGCGCGAGAAAGTCCTCGCGCTCGTCCGGCTCGAGCGGATCGATGAACGGCCTGAGCCCGGTGCCCTTCACCCATTCGACGATCGCCTCGGGGCCGGACAGCACGTGGTTGTAGACCGCATGCCAGATGTCGAGCCGCTGCGAGACCGGCCTCAGCGCATCGTAATAGGTCCGCACCGGCGGCAGCGGCGGCCTCGCCGCGTCGCGCAGCTTCTCCGCCCACGGCCCCTCCGCCGCCACCTGCCGCATCAGTTGATGGCTGGGCTCTGCCACGTTGTCGGGCATCTGAACGGCCAGCACCCCACCTGCGGGCAGGCCTGCGGCGACCCTCGACAGACCCTCCAGATGGTCCGGAACCCACTGGTAGATCGCGTTGGCGAAAACCACATCGGTTCCCGCGTCCGGGACCCATTTCCCTGCATCCGCCTCCGCAAACCTCGCTCGCGGGACACGCTTCCGCGCCTCCGCCAGCATGTTCGGCGAGTTGTCGAGCCCGACCACCTCCGCCTCGGGAAACCGCTCGACCAGCAACTCCGTGGAGTTGCCCGGCCCGCACCCCATATCCACCACCCGCCGCGGTCGCGCGACCGGCACCTGCGCCAGCAGATCCCGAGCCGGCCGCGTTCGCTCGTCTTCGAACTTGAGGTAGTTGGCGGGAGACCAGTCAGCCATCGTGTGCATCCGCGTTGTCGCCCCGACTTCTCGATCCAGCCGCCGATGCGGTCAAGTCGTACGCCCAGCCGGCCGCAGAATCGATGCGCCCCGCTCCTATGCGAGCGATGTGAAATTTGTTATTCGCGCCGGCAACAGCGTCCCTGACCAACCTTTCGAGCCGACTGGAGCCCCCTATGAGCACAATCCTGAAGAGCCTGCCCAAGGGGGAAAAAGTCGGCATCGCCTTCTCCGGCGGCCTCGACACCAGCGCCGCCCTGCTGTGGATGAAGCTAAAGGGCGCCAAGGTCTACGCCTACACCGCCAATCTCGGCCAGCCCGACGAGGCGGACTACGACGAGATCCCGAAGAAGGCCATGGACTTCGGCGCCGAGAACGCGCGCCTCGTCGATTGCCGCACTCAGCTGGTGCACGAAGGCATCGCCGCCATCCAGTCCGGCGCCTTCCACATTTCGACCGGCGGCATCACCTACTTCAACACCACCCCGCTCGGTCGCGCCGTCACGGGCACCATGCTGGTCTCGGCCATGCAGGAAGACGGCGTCAACATCTGGGGCGACGGCTCGACCTTCAAGGGCAACGATATCGAGCGCTTCTACCGCTACGGCCTGCTGACCAACCCGAACCTGCGCATCTACAAGCCTTGGCTCGACCAGCAGTTCATCGACGAGCTGGGCGGCCGCTCCGAGATGTCGGCCTTCCTCACCTCGCATGGCTTCGCCTACAAGATGAGCGCCGAGAAGGCGTACTCGACCGACAGCAATATCCTCGGCGCCACGCATGAGGCCAAGGATCTCGAGAGCCTCGACACCGGCATCAAGATCGTCAACCCGATCATGGGCGTGCCGTTCTGGCGCGACGACGAACCTGTGAAGGCCGAGAAGGTCGTCGTGCGCTTCGCCGAAGGCCAGCCGGTCGCACTCAACGGCCAGACTTTCACCGATCCCGTCGCCCTGTTCCTCGAAGCCAACGCCATCGGCGGCCGCCACGGCCTCGGCATGAGCGACCAGATCGAGAACCGCATCATCGAGGCCAAGAGCCGCGGCATCTACGAGGCGCCGGGCATGGCGCTGCTGCACATCGCCTACGAGCGCCTGGTCACCGGCATCCACAACGAAGACACCATCGAGCAGTACCGCATCAGCGGCATGCGGCTGGGCCGCCTGCTCTACCAGGGCCGCTGGTTCGACTCACAGGCCCTGATGCTGCGCGAAACCGCCCAGCGCTGGGTCGCCAACGCCATCACCGGCGAAGTGACGCTCGAGCTGCGCCGCGGCAACGACTACTCGATCCTCAACACCGAGAGCCCCAACCTCACCTACGCGCCCGAGCGCCTGAGCATGGAAAAAGTCGAAGACGCCCCCTTCACCCCCGCCGACCGCATCGGCCAGCTCACCATGCGCAACCTCGACATCGCGGACACGCGGGCGAAGCTGGACCTGTACAGCAAGACGGGCCTGATCTCGCTGGGCGAAGGCGGGGATATGCTGCGGCTCGAGGGCGAGAAGGACTGACTTGGCGGGCGAGGAGCCGGGCAGCCGCGCTGCCCGCACCCTGCCCCACCTCTCTACCAGCCTGGGTAGCGGGCCCCGGCCGCGCTGGCACTGAAATCTTGCGCAATGCTTCCGGCAAGGTCGACCGCCAGCGTCTCTAGCAGGTCCCGCACTCCCAGTTGCTCGACCCACTCGGCAGGGAACACGTCGGCCCCAAGGGCAGCGCCGAGCAGATTGCCGCAGATCGCTCCGGTTGAGTCGGAGTCGCCATCGTGATTGACCGCGGCGATCAGTGCGGCGCGCGGCGTTTCGGCCGACAGCGCGCAAAGCACTGCAATGCCGAGGGCTTCTTCGGCGACCCAGCCGCCACCAAGTTCCAGCAGGCTGGACCGCCAGCCAGTCGTGCCGGAAAACTGCAGCGCCAGGGACAGCGCAGCCGCCACCTCGACCCCGTCCGGGTCCATGAGGTTCTCTGCAATGGTCCGATCGACCGAACCCGCGAGATCCATGCCAGCGCAAAGTCTTGCGACGATTGCGGCCACTGCCCCGGACGCGTAATGCGCCGTCGGATGACCGTGCGTCGTGGCAGCTGCGTTGAACGCCAGCTTGAAGGCGGTGTCGGGATCGCCCGGAAAGGCCAAGCCCCAGGGCGCATCCCGCATGACGGTGCCGCACCCCTTGCTGTCGTTATCTGCTGGAATCCCAAAGTCAGTCGCGCTTCTGAGCGCCACCAGGCAGGTGGTGCCCGGCGCGCGCTGCGACCACAACCGCCGTTCTTCGATCAGCCAACCATCAAGGCCTTCGATCGTGGATCGTGCATCGTAGGTGCTGAGCTGAGTCCTCAGCCAGCGCAGGTAGGCATGGTGCACGACAGCCGCCCAGTCGACGGCGCCGTGAAGGCTCTGTCGCACCCTGGCGCGGATCAGGCCTTCGACCGTGAACATGGTCATCTGGGTATCGTCGGTAATCGCGCCTGCCGGACCGACGTCGTGGGCGAACCCAACTATCCCCTTGCTGCCATAGCGCGCCGCAATCTGCTGCGTCGACCAGAACTCCACCGGAGCGCCGAGCGCATCACCGCAGGCGCCCCCCAGGAGGCAACCACGGATGCGCTCGGTCAGCGGCAGATCCACCGCGGCCTTACCGCGTCAGCTTCTTGTATGTCACCCGGTGGTTGTTCACCGAGTCCGCGCCCAGCCGCCGGATCTTGTCCTGCTCGTAATCCTGGAAGTTGCCTTCGAACCACTCGAAGTGGCTATCCCCCTCATACGCCAGCATGTGCGTGGCGAGGCGGTCGAGGAACATGCGGTCGTGGCTGATGATCACGGCGCAGCCGGCGAATTCCTCCAGCGCCTCTTCGAGCGCCGCCAGGGTTTCGGTGTCGAGGTCGTTGGTCGGCTCGTCGAGGAGCAGCACGTTGGCGCCCGACTTCAGCATCTTGGCGAGGTGCACGCGGTTGCGCTGGCCGCCTGAAAGGTTGCCGACCTTCTGCTGCTGGTCGGCGCCCTTGAAGTTGAACGCCGACGTGTAGGCACGCGAGTTCATCTCGCGCTTGCCCAGCATCAGGATCTCGTTGCCGCCGGAGATTTCCTCCCACACCGTCTTGTTCGGCGCGAGCGTGTCGCGGCTCTGGTCGACATAGCCGAGGTTGACGTTGTCGGCGACAGTGATGGTGCCGGAGTCCGGCTTCTCCTGGCCGGTGATCATGCGGAACAGCGTGGACTTGCCGACGCCGTTCGGGCCGATGACGCCGACGATGCCGCCCGGCGGCAGCTTGAAGGTCAGGTTGTCGATCAGCACGCGGTCGCCGTAAGACTTGGTGACGCCCTCGATGTCGATGACATTGTGGCCCAGACGCTCGCCCGGCGGGATGATGATCTGCGCCGTGTTCGACTGCGTGCGGGCTTCGTTGACCTTCACCAGCTCGTCATAGGCGCGGATACGGGCCTTGGACTTGGCCATGCGCGCCTGCGGGCTCTGGCCCATCCACTCGCGCTCGCGCTCGAGCACCTTGGCGCGGGCCGCGTCTTCGGACTGTTCCTGCGCGAAACGCTTGGCCTTGGCGTTGAGATAGGCCGAGTAGTTGCCCTCGTACGGCACGCCACGGCCGCGATCGAGCTCGAGGATCCAGCCCGTGACGTTGTCGAGGAAGTAGCGGTCGTGGGTGATGATCAGCACCGCGCCAGCGAACTCGCGCAGGTGGTTTTCCAGCCACGCCGTGGTTTCGGCGTCGAGATGGTTGGTCGGCTCGTCCAGCAGCAGCAGGTCGGGCTTCGACAGCAGCAGCGCGCAGAGCGCCACGCGGCGCTTCTCGCCACCCGAGAGATTGTCCACCGAGGCATCGCCCGGCGGGCAGCCCAGCGCCTCCATGGCCACTTCGACCTGGCTGTCGAGGTCCCACAGGTTCTGGCTGTCGATGATGTCCTGGAGCTTGGTCGCCTCGTCGGCGGTCTCGTCGGAGTAGTTCATCATCAACTCGTTGTAGCGGTCGATGATGTCCTTCTTCTCCTTGACCCCCGTCATGACGTTGCCCTTGACGTCGAGCTGCGGGTCGAGCTGCGGCTCCTGCGGCAGGTAGCCGACCTTGGCGCCATCGGCCACCCAGGCTTCGCCGGTGAACTCGGTGTCGATACCGGCCATGATGCGCAGCAGGGTCGACTTACCCGAACCGTTCGGACCCAGGACGCCGATCTTGGCGTCCGGGTAGAAGCTCAAGTGGATGTTGTCCAGAACCTTCTTGCCGTTGGAGTAGGCCTTGTTGAGGCCGTGCATGTGGTAGATGAACTGGCGCGCCATGAAGCGTAAGGGTCCTGCCGCTGAATTCGGGGAAACAAGCGCCGTATGTAGGGGAACCCGCCGCGCGGGGCAACACCACCTCCGTTGAGTGGCGGGCGAGGAAGGTTTCCCGCCTCGGCCCCAGGCCGAGTACCGCAGGAATCTGTCCCCGCACCCGATCAAATCGGCTATTGAGGGCCCCTCTGGGGGAACTCATGCCAACTACGCCATTCGCACGCCGCGGCCGCGAGCTGCAGCAGGGCCAGCTGTCCGAACTGACCACGATTTCGTTCGATGGTAGCGATCGCCGGGTCGTCTTCACCGCCTCCGAAGTGATCGAGGCGCCGAACTGGACGCCGGATGGCCGGACGCTCGTCTTCAATGCCGGCGGCGAGCTGTGGCGCATCCCCTCCGACGGTTCGGCTGCCCCGGAGAAGATCGACACCGGTCACCTTCGCGACCTCAACAACGACCACGTGCTCTCGCCCGACGGCCAGACGATCTACGTCAGTTCCGACGACGGGCACCTCTATGCGCTGCCGATCGGCGGCGGCACGCCGAGGCGGGTGTCGAACACCTACCCGCACCGCCACCACTATTACCTCCACGGCATCTCGCCCGACGGCAAGACGCTGTCCTATGTCGGCATCAACGCCATCGGCGATAACCAATGGGCCAAGGTGAACATCTGGACCATTCCTGCCGATGGCGGCCCGGACACACAGTTGACCGACTTTCTGGTGCCCAACGATGGCGCCGAGTATTCGCCGGACGGCCAGTGGATCTGGTTCAACTCCGAGCAGGGTTCGCCCGGCCACGCCCAGATCTACAGGATGCGCACCGACGGCTCGGAGCTGACGCAGGTCACCTTCGACGAGCGGGTGAACTGGTTCCCGCACGTCTCGCCCGACGGCCAGTCGATCGCCTACCTGAGCTATCCCCCGGGCACCCAGGGGCACCCCGCCGACAAGGACGTGATCCTCCGCTTCATGCGCCCGGATGGCACCGGCACCCGCGACATCATCGGCTTCAACGGCGGCCAGGGCACGATCAACGTCAATTCCTGGGCGCCCGACAGCAAGCGGTTTGCCTACGTGGCGTATCCGGTGCGGTAGAGCTTCCTCACGCTTGGACGCCTCATCATGCCCCTCATGGCCGGGCTTGTCCCGGCCATCCAGCCACGCGGCGTCTGCCGCGTGAAACGACTCCCTCGCCGCACCGACGCGCGGTTGCTGGATCACCGGGACAAGCCCGGTGATGAGGGAGAGGCTGCAGGCCACGGTGCCCCAGCGGTCGCCAGGCCCCCTCAAAAATCCAGTGGCCGGCTATCGGCCACTTCCTTCATCACGAAAAAGGTCCGGGTCTGCCGCATGCCGGGCAGCCCGAGCAGTTGCGTTCCGTGCAGGCGGTTGAAATCCGCCAGATCGCGCACCCGGATCTTGAGGAAATAGTCGAAGTCGCCGGCCACCAGGTGGCAATCGAGCACGAACTTCAGCTTCTGCACCGCGCTCTCGAAGGCCGCAAAGCTCTCCGGCGTCGAGCGATCGAGCACCACCCCCACGAGCACGAGCGTCCCAAGTTCCACCCGCGCCGGATCCACCATGGCGCGAACGCCGGAGATGTAGCCGGCTTCGATCAGGTGCTGCGTCCGCCGGTGGCAGGTTGCGGCGCTGACGCCAACCTCGGCGGCAAGGTCCGCATTGCTGATCCGGCCATCGCGCTGCAGAGCGCGCAGCATCTTGAGGTCGATGCGGTCGAGATCCACTTCGGAAGATTCTTTCATTTGTGGCCTCATCGGTGAGCTGGATGGCGCGATGTGCTGCGATCAGCCGATCACACCACCGCAGTCCACTACCCAAAATAGAAAGCACCCTTCGCGAGACAATTGCTAGCCTTGAGGCAATCCCGACCTCAGGAGCCTGCCCATGAACCTCGCGAAGTTCCCTCGCTATCCGCTGACCTTCGGGCCGACACCGATCGAGAAGCTGGAGCGCCTCGGCGCCCATCTCGGCGGCGAGGTCGAGATCTACGCCAAGCGCGAAGACTGCAACTCCGGCCTCGCCTTCGGCGGCAACAAGCTGAGGAAGCTCGAGTACATCGTCCCCGACGCCATCGCCTCGGGCGCCGATACGCTGGTGTCGATCGGCGGCGTGCAGTCCAACCACACGCGCATGGTCGCCGCAGTCGCCGCCAAGATCGGCTTCAAGTGCCGGCTGGTGCAGGAAAGCTGGGTGCCGCACGAGGACGCCGTCTACGATCGCGTCGGCAACATCATGCTGAGCCGCATCATGGGCGCCGACGTGCGTCTGGTCGACGACGGCTTCGACATCGGCATCCGCGACAGCTGGAAGAACGCCATCGCCGAGGTCGAGGCGGCCGGCGGCAAGCCCTACCCCATCCCCGCCGGTGCCTCGGTGCACAAGTTCGGCGGGCTCGGCTATGTCGGCTTCGCCGACGAAGTGCGCCAGCAGGAGGCGCAACTCGGCTTCACGTTCGACTACATCGTCGTCTGCACCGTGACCGGCTCGACCCATGCCGGGATACTGGTGGGCTTTGCCGCCGACGGTCGCGCCCGCAACGTCATCGGCATCGATGCCTCCTGCACCCCGCAGCAGACCCGGGCCCAGGTGCTTGAGATCGCCCAGCGCACCGCCGAACTGGTCGAATTGGGCCGGCCAATCACCGGCGACGATGTGGTGCTGCTGGAGGAATACGCCTACCCGATCTACGGCGTCCCCTCCGAGGAAACCAAGGACGCCATCCGCCTCGTCGGTCGCCTCGAAGGCATGATCACCGACCCGGTCTACGAGGGCAAATCCATGCAGGGCATGATCGACCTGGTCGAGACCGGCTACTTCCCCAAGGGCAGCAAGGTGCTCTACGCCCACCTCGGCGGCGCCCCTGCCCTCAACGGCTACGGCTACGCCTTCCGCAACGGCTGAACTGGAGCGCTTTCAGGAAAAGTTGCAGACTTTTCCGAGAGCGCGACAAGCGCCGAAATGCTAGCTCGCCACCTCGGCGATCAGCCAGCGCGCGATCGGCCAGGTGTTGGTGAAGTGCTCCATGCACACGTCGGCAAAGTCTGGCTGGGCAGCGGCGTTGGCCGGCAACTCGATGCCGGCCGTCAGCCCCTCGTAGAGCAGGAACTCGGCGCGGTCCGGGTCCGCCTCGAAGCCGCGCGGCATCAGCTTGCGCGTCTTCTCGCCGATACCGTAGGCACCCTTCGCCTTCACTTCGGCCACCGCGGCGACCAGCGCCTTGCCGGAACGCGGGTGGATCACCGACTGGCGGAAGTTGTCCAGCATGTTCTTGTCGAAGCCGTACATGCCGGCGCCGAGAAACACCCGCTCGGCCTCGATATGCACGTAGAAGCCCGGCCGGTCCCAGCCGCGCTTGTCGCCATGCCAGAACCACAGCGCCAGGTGCTGCTTGTATGGCCGCTTGTCCTTGGAAAAGCGGATGTCGCGGTTGATGCGGGAGATCGACCCGTTGACCTTGGGATCGAAGTTCACCTCGGGTGACAGGGCCTTCAGCTTCGGCCCGATCTCGGCGACGAATGCCTTTCCCGGCTCCACATAGCCGGCCTCGTAGAGCGGCCGGTTGGCGTCGAACCAGGCTTTCTCGTTGTGCGCTGCGATCCCCGCGAGGAACTCGAAGGTCTGCTTGGGAAAGCCGCTCATCATGCCTCGATCCAGATGGGCACGGACTTGAAAGCCGGCGTCTTCGAGCGCGGGTCGACCGCGGTGCCGCAGAGAACGTTGGCCTCGGGATAGTAGGCGAGCGCCGAGCCGCGCGGCAGGTCGAAGCCGGTTGCCGTCCCCGCCATCCGGCCGGTGTCGGATGCGATGGTGATCCGCTGCCCCTCGGTAACTCCTTGATCCGCCATGTCTTCCCGGTTGAGGAAGATTGCGTCGCGGCCTGCCTTCAGGCGATAGCTGTCCTGCTCCTCGTAGATGATCGTGTTGAACTGGCCTTCCGAGCGGACGGTGGCCAGCGTCAGCTTGGTCGGCGGCTTGGGGACCGAGACGACCGTGAAGTGGGCCTTGCCATCCGGCGTCGCGAACTCGGGGGTGTGCATCACGCGGTTGCGGACGTGGAACTCGCGTTTGGCGACGTCGATATCGGCGAGCTGCTCGAGCCCGGGCACGATTTTCGCAATGGCCTCACGGACTTGCCGGTGTTCCTTGAATCGCTCGAAGGGGATCGGCGTGTCCGGGAGCAGCTGCTTGGCGAGGTCGCAGAGGATCACCGTTTCGGGGCGGACGTTGTCGAGGCGCTCGATGCCGCCGTCGGAGAGGCGGACATAGTTGAACATCGACTCCTGGGTGGTCGGAGACCACTCTTCGTCGCGCGCGGTGACCGGGAGGATCATGACCTCGCCGTCACCTAACCCATTGACATGTCCGCGGTTTAGCGTGGTCGTGAGGAACAGCTTGAAGCCGATCGCCTCCATGGCGCGGGTGGAGAAGGCGGTGTCGGGGGTGGCGCCCCAGAGGTTGCCGCCCATGATGACGGCGGCGTCGATCTCGCCGCGGGCGGCAGACTCGAGGCTGGCCATGGTGTCCAAGCCATTGATTCGGCTGAGGTTTATTCCGAAGGTTTGCTCCATGGCGGTGAAGACCTGCTCGGAGACGACCGGCTTGACGCCGATGGTGCCGATGCCCTGGACATTGGAGTGGCCGCGCAGGGGCAAGAGCCCGGAAAAACGCTTGCCGATCATACCTCTAAGCAGGGCGAGGTTGGCGATCGCCTCGACGTTGCCGACGCCGTGGAGGTGGTGGGTCATGCCCATGCCCCAGGCGAAGACGACGTTCTGCCGGCGGGCGTAGATGGTGGCGGACCGCTCTATGCTTTCGACCGAAACACCGGTGATAGTCGCGATTTCTTCCAGCGATATGTCATGAAGATCTGCCAGGAGTTGCTCGACGTTCGCCGTGTGCCCCGAAATGAAGGCGCGATCCTCCGCGCCCATGGCGAGGATCGCCTTCATCAGCCCCTTGAGCAGCCAGATGTCGGTGCCGATGCGCGGCTGCAGATAATCCGACGCGATCTCGCTCCCACCCTTGAGCATCGAGCTCGGCGACTTGGGCACGGCGAACTTCACCAGCCCAGGCTCCTTGGCCGGGTTGATGACGATCACGTCCCCGCCCCGGTCGCGGCAGTTCTTCAGCATGTGGATGAAGCGCGGATGGTTCGACGACGGGTTGGCGCCGATGACGAAGATGAGGTCGGCGCCGGTCAGGTCCTCGAGCTCCACCGTGGCCGTGCCCTTGCCGATGGTGGTGGCGAGCCCCTCGCTGGTCGCCTGGTGGCAGTAGTACGAGCAGTTGTTGACGTTGTTGGTCCCCCAGGCACGCGCCAGCAGCTGGAAGACGAAGCCCGCCTCGTTGGAGGAGCGGCCGGAGGAGTAGAAGAACGTCCGGTTGGGATCGGTGGTCTTCAGCTGCGCCGCCGAATGGGCGATGGCGAAGTCCCAGTTCACCGGCTCGAACCGGTCGGCGCCCGCCGCCTTGAACAGGGGCGTATTCAGCCGGCCGAGCCGCTCCATTTCGCGTCCCGAGAGCTGCTGCAGGTCGCCCAGCGGATGGAGGAACGCCTCGTTGGGAATCGGCGGCTGGATATCGGTCGATTGCGCCTGCACCGACTTGTTGCAGACGGACGGGAACTCGCCGAGTTCATTGGTCATCCCGCCCCGCTGGCCGCCCATGCCATAGGCGCAGGCCTTGCAGGCGTTGTGGGCGGTGAGTGCCTTGGCTGCCTTGCCGATTCCGATCTTGCGGATGGTTTCGACCGTGTAGAGCAGCTTCTTTGGGCCACCGCCTACGATCCGCGGCCTGTCGTCGATAGTCATCTGAACTCCTCGTCGGGCGCGAAGCTAGCATCGAGCGCGCAGCACCGCCAATGGCGCAACCGCAGGAGCGCAGCGACGTTGTCACCGCGTTGTGGAGGAAGAGCCAATGAACCCTAACATCGAGAACCGCATCCGCGATCGCGCCTACTACCTGTGGGAGAACGATGGGCGTCCCGAAGGCACGGACAAACAGTACTGGGCCCGGGCCGAACGCGAGCTATCCGAAGAAGGCGAGCTCGACCTGTCCGAGGAGGACAGCACGGTGACGCCGATCCCGCTCCAGGCAGGACTTCCGACGCTTTAGCCTCGATATTTCGGAGAATGCGACCTGGGCGGGCAAGCCTCGCTTCGGCACTGCCCGCCTAGAACGGCATGGCCTCACGTTGCCCTCCAGAACGGCACGGAGCCTTGCCATGTCCAGTCTTGCGCCTTCCTTCGGCCTGCTCCTCGTGACCGCGGCTCTTGCCGGCCTGCTCGGTCTCACCCAGGTGCTTGCCTGCACCCGGCTCGTCTACCTGGGCCCGAACGACAATGTCATCACCGCCCGGTCGATGGACTGGAAGACCGACATCGGCACCAACCTCTGGATCCTGCCCCGCGGCGTCGAGCGGACCGGGGAGACCGGCCCCAACACCATCCAGTGGACGTCGAAATACGGCAGCGTCGTCGCTACGGCCTACGACATTGCGACCACGGACGGTGTGAACGAGAAGGGCCTGATGGCCAACCTGCTCTGGCTGGTGGAGTCCGAGTACTCCGCCTTCGACGGCACCCAGCCCGGCCTCGCGATCTCGCTCTGGGCCCAGTACATGCTCGACAACTTCGCCACCGTTGCCGAGGCGGTCGCCGTCCTCGAGACCGAGCCCTTCGTCCTCGTGACCGACAAGATGCCGGATGAGGACAGGCTCGCCACCGTGCATCTGTCGCTTTCCGATGCGACCGGCGACAGCGCCATCGTCGAGTACATCGGCGGCAAGCAGGTGATCCACCACGGCCGGCAGTACCAGGTGATGACCAACTCGCCGACCTTCGACGAGCAGCTAGCGCTCAACAGCTACTGGGAACAGATCGGCGGCACGGTGTTCCTGCCCGGCACCAACCGCGCCTCGGATCGCTTCGCCCGCGCCATGTTCTACGTCAACGCCATCCCCAAGGACGAGGAGCCCAACCGGGCGCTCGCCAGCGTGGTCAGCGTGATCCGCAACACCTCGGTCCCGTTCGGCATCACCACCCCGGACCAGCCCAACATCTCCTCGACCCGCTGGCGCACCGTCCTCGACCACAAGCGCGGGCTGTACCTGTTCGAGTCGGCGCTGACCCCCAACACGTTCTGGGTTGATCTGAAGAAAATCGATTTCTCCGAGGAGACCGGCACGACCCGCAAGCTCGACCTCGGGCCTGATCAGGCGAACACGTTTGCCGGCGACGCGACGGAAAAGTTCGTGGAGACGAAGCCGTTCCGGTTCCTGGGGTTGTAGGCGGGTTCTGAGCACTCGGCGCCATCGCCGGGTCCCCGGGTCAAGCCCGGGAATGACGGTGACAGAGATGCGTATTGGGTGGAGTGGGCATGCCTTGTGAACTGACAAAGCAACCAACCACCGTCATCCCCGGGCTTGACCCGGGGACCCATGCGATGGCGATGGACCACAGCACCAACCAATGTCCTTTTCTGTCCGCTCCTTGACCGCTCCGTGCCTTTCGCCGCATGCTCGCACGGCCTAGCCTTGGGCAACTCATCCAGCCCGCGAGGTCCAGAAATGTCCGATACCGCCCTTCTCGTCATCGATGCCCAGGAATCCTTCCGCCAGCGGCAGAACTGGTTCGAGACCGATTATGCGACCTATCTCGGCAACCAGCAGGCGTTGATCGATGGGGCGCGGGCCAAGGGGCACGCCGTCGTCCGGATACTGCATGTGGAGCCCGAGGGTATCTTCTCGCTGGCGTCGGGCTTCGTGCGGCCGCTGGCGGAGCTGCAGCTGACGCCCGATGCGGAGTTCATGAAGACGCGCCATTCGGCGCTGGTCGGCTCGGGCCTCGATGTGTGGCTCACCGAGAACGGCATCCGCCGGCTGATCGTTTCGGGCATCCGCACCGAGCAGTGCTGCGAGACGACGACGCGCCACGCCTCCGATCTCGGCTGGCAGGTGGACTACGTCACCGAGGCGACCCACACCATGGCGCTGACCGATGCCACCGGCCGCACCTGGAGCGTCGACGAGCTGAAGGCCCGTACGGCTGCGGTACTCGATGGGCGCTTCGCCCGCGTCTGCACCATTGCCGAGGCCCTCGCCGGCCGCCCCGCGGCCGCCGCCGCATGAGCCCTGCCCCGCGCCGGATCCCGGTCTACTGCGTGCTGCCGGCGCGGACGCTGCTGCTCGACGTCGCCGGGCCGATCGAGGCCCTGCGCGGCGCGAACATGCAGCAGGCCGATGTGGCGTTCGATGTCCGCTATGTCGGCCCCCTGCCCGAAGTTACGAGCTCCATCGGCCTCAAGCTCGCGGGCATTGAGCCGCTCCCCGAGGGCATCGAGCCCGACGCCATGGTGGTGATCTCGGGCCATGCCGAGGAGCCGATGGCGGCCGGCCATCCACTCGATCCGCCCGGCGCCGGCACGGACGAGATCGTCGACTGGCTCAGAACCAGCATAAGACCGGGCATCCGCCTCGTCTCGATCTGCTCGGGCGCCCTGCTCGCGGCCCGCGCCGGGCTGCTCGACGGCAGGAGCTGCACCACGCATTTCTCCGATTGCTCCGAGCTGGCCGCTGCGGCGCCCACGGCGCGCGTGCTCGACAACCGGCTCTATGTCGAGGACGGCGAACGCTACACCAGCGCCGGCATCACCGCCGGCATCGACCTGATGCTCCACATCATCGCGCAGCTGACGAGCCCGTCGACAGCCGCCGCCGTGGCCCGCTACCTCGTCGTCTACCATCGCCGCGCCGGCACCGACCCGCAGCTCTCGCCCTGGCTCGAGGGGCGAAACCACATCCACCCCGCGATCCACCGCGTGCAGGATGCGATCACCGCCGACCCGACGCGCGACTGGACGCTGGAGGCCCTGGCGGGCATCGCCATCGCCAGCCCGCGGCATCTGTCGCGCCTGTTCAACGAGCACGCCGGGATGAGCATCCCCGACTACGTCAACCGCCTGCGCGTGGCCCTCGCCCGGCAGTTGCTCACCGAGACGCGGCTCGACCTCGAGCGCGTCGCCGAGCGTTCGGGCTTCGCCTCGAGCCGCCAGTTGCGCCGGGCCTGGGGCCGCGTCAACGACGTCCCACCCAGCGCCGCACGGCTGCTGGCCCGCTCCACCGTCTGACGCGGCGGAACGCTGGAGGCACACGCGCGTTCTCCGACTTAGTGCGGGGAGGCCCTTCAAGTGCGGTTTGCATACGCGTATGCTCGTCCCATGAGCGATCCTTTCGATCTCGTGGCCAAGGGAGATCTGGATGGGCTCCGGTCGGCGCTGTCGCACGATCCGGGGCTGGTCGGCACGCGCCATACGAGCGGCGCCTCGCTCGTCGCCTGGGCAGCCTATATGGGCAATGTCGGCGCCATTTCCGCCGTCCGCGCCATGCTCCGCGAACTCGATCCGCACGAGGCGATCATCCTGAGGGATGGCGCCCGCCTCGAAGCCGCCCTTGCCAACGGCTGGGATGCCAACGAGCTGTCGGCCGACGGCTTCACGCCGCTGTCGCTGGCGGCCTTCTTCGACAACCCCGAGGCCTTCGACCTGCTGCTGCCGCTGACGACCAACGTCAACGCCGCGGCGCAGAACCCTCAGAAGGTCGCGGCCCTCCACGCCGCCTGCGCCAAGCGCAACGCCGCGATGGTGGAAAAACTGCTCCGCGCCGGGGCCGACCCCAACCAGGTCCAGGCCGACGGCTTCACCCCGCTGCACGCAGCCGGACATCATGGCGACGGCGCCATTGCCGGCCTGCTGCTCCTCGCTGGAGCCGATTCCTCGGCGAAGAACGCCAAGGGCGAGACGGCGGCCAGTCTTGCCCGCAACGCCGGCCATGCCTGGCTGGCCGACCGGCTGGAGACGCGGCACTAAGTCCGCCATCGGCGCGCGCGCCGCGTCCGCCGCAACGACGCCCAGCCGGGAAGCTCCTGCCAGCGCAAGGAATTGTTACGTTGATTTAATGTCGGGCGCCGGTTGCCGATGGTATCGTTCGCGCCATTGTCGCCCGCTTCTCCCGCGGGCCTAAATCGCGTTGGGAACTGTGACTTGATAAGGCAATTGCTGGTTTCGCTCATCGTCTTGGGAGCGGCCGCGGCCGCCTATGTCTTCTTCGTGCCCGGCGCACCCGAGACACTGGCGCGCTACGGCATCGAGCTGCCCTTTGCGCCCCAGGCGGAAGCCGCGACCGGACCGGCCGGCGGCCAGGGCGGTGGCCAGCAGGCGGCACCGGGCGGACAGCGAGGCGGCCCGGGTGCAGGCGGCGGGCGTGGCGGCAATCGCAGCCTCGTGGTCGTCACGGCGCCCGTTACGGTTGCCACCATCAACGACAAACTGACCGCGATCGGGGACAGCAGCGCGGCCCGCTCCGTGACCGTCATCTCTCCCGCGGCCGGCACGCTCGCCGAACTCGTGGTGAAGCCGGGTGACGCGGTCGAGGCCGGCGCCGTGATCGGCCGGCTCGACGCCGACGCCGAAAAGATCGCTGCCGAGCGCGCGCAGCTCGCGTTCTCGGACGCCGAGGAAGCCGTCAAGCGCTTCGACGAGCTGGCCAAGGCCAATGCCACTACGACAGTGCAGGTCGCCACGGCGCGGCTCGCCTACAACAATGCCCGGCTCGAACAGCAGAACGCCGAACTCGCGCTGGCCAAGCGCACCATCTCGACCCCCATCGCCGGCACGGTTGGGCTGTTCCAGGTGAGCCCGGGCAACACCGTGACCACGCAGACCGTGGTGACGACGATCGAGGACACCTCCCACATCACGGTCAGCTTCTGGGTGCCAGAGCGCTATGCCTCGTCGGTCACGATCGGCATGCCGCTCACCGCGTCCGCCGTGGCCCTCCCCGGCGAGACCATTGCCGGCACGGTCAGCGCCGTCGACAACCGCATCGACACGGCCAGCCGCACGCTCAAGGTCGAAGCCCAGATCCCCAATGACGACGGCCGCCTGAGGCCGGGCATGTCCTTCTCGGTGTCCCTCACCTTCGCCGGCGAGGAATTCCCCACCGTCGACCCCCTCGCCATCCAGTGGTCGAGCGCCGGCAGCTACCTATGGAAGTTCGTCGACGGCAAGGTCGAGCGCGTCCCGGTGCAGATCATCCAGCGCAACTCGGACGGCGTGCTGGTGAAGGCCGAGCTGACGCCCGGCGACCAGGTGGTGACGCAGGGCGTCCAGCAGCTCACCGCCGGCGCCAGCGTAAGGCTGCTCGATGAGCCGGCGGGCGGCGGCGAGGGTGGCAATCGGCAACGGCCGACGGAAGGAAATCCGTCGTGAGGGCGGCGCGGGAAACGCTTCCCCACCCCTGTCCCCTCCCCGCAAGGGGGAGGGAGACCAGACCGAATAGCCTTCGTCCCACGGTCACCCAGCGTTGTGTGGGCGTCTCCCGCCCCCCTGCGGGGAAGGGACAGGGGTGGGGGTACTCTTTGCGCGCCGGCTTTGGGGGCAAACCATGAGCATCCAGTCCCAGAACGAACGCGGCGGGGCCATTGCGGGACTGTTCGTCCGCCGCCCGGTGCTCGCCATCGTCGTCAGCTGCCTGATCATCGTGGCCGGACTCGCCGCCTTCTTCGGCGTCGAGATCCGCGAGCTGCCCAATGTCGAGCGCCCGACGCTCTCGATCAGCACCACCTTCTCCGGCGCCTCGGCTGAGACCGTGGATCGCGAGATTACGGCCGAGATCGAGGGCGTGGTCGCCCGCATCCAGGGCGTGGCATCGATCTCGTCGGATTCGTCCTACGGCCGCAGCCGCGTGTCGATGACGTTCAACGACGGCACCAATCTCGACAACGCCACCTCGGACATTCGCGACGCCCTCGGCCGCATCGCCAACCGCCTGCCCGACGGCGCCGAGACCCCGACCATCGTCAAGGCCGACGCGAATGCGCAGGCCATCATCCAGCTCGCCGTGACATCGGACACGATGAGCAAGGACGAGCTGACCGAGCTGGTCGAGAACACCATTTCCGAGCGCCTCGCCGCCGTGCCCGGCGTTGCCGACGTGCAGGTCAACGGCAGCCAGAACCGGTCGTTCGAGATCGACGTCGACCAGATCAAGCTCGCGAGCCTGGGGCTGACGGTCGGCGACATCCGCAACGCGCTGTCCACCATGGCCTTCGACAGCCCGGCGGGCTCGCTCAACGGCACCAACCAGAACATCGCCATCCGCGCCATCGCCGAGGTGAACACGCCCGAGGCGTTCGAGAACATCGTCATCAAGGGCACGACCCGGCTCGGCGACGTCGCCAATGTCGTCTTCTCGCCCGGCGCCGCCAACTCGGGCCTGCGCAGCGACGGCAAGTCCGGCATCGGGCTCGGCATCGTGCGCCAGGCGCAATCGAACACCATGCAGATCTCGGACGGCGTCAAGGCGGCGGTCGAGAGCCTCAAGACCACCCTGCCCCCGGGCGTCGACATCAAGATCTCGTCCGACGAATCCGTCTTCATCGCCGGCGCCGTGCACGAGGTCGAGCGCTCGCTGATGATCGCCGTCATCGGCGTCATCGTCATCATCTACCTGTTCCTGCTCGACTGGCGCGCCACTATCATCCCGGCGGTGACGATGCCCGTTGCGCTGATCGGCACGGTGGCCGGAATCTATGCTTTCGGATTTTCGCTCAACATCCTGACCTTGCTGGCGCTTGTGATCGCCACCGGGCTCGTCGTGGACGACGCGATCGTCGTGCTCGAGAACATCACAAGACGGCGCGGCATGGGGTTAGGGCCACGCGCCGCCGCCGTGCTCGGCACGCAGGAGGTGTTCTTCGCCGTCATCGCGACGACGGTGACGCTGGCCGCGGTCTTCATCCCGATCTCGTTCCTGCCGGGGCAGACGGGACTGCTGTTCCGCGAGTTCGGCTTCACCCTCGCCATCTCGGTCGGCCTCTCGGCGGTCGTGGCGCTGTCGCTGGCTCCCATGCTGGCCTCGCGCATGCTGAAGCCGCATACCGAGCGCCCGCCCAATGCGATGGAACGCTTCGGCGGGCTGCTCTCCGGCTTCTACCGGCACACGCTGCGCTGGGCGCTCAACAACCCGCTCGTCGTGATCGTCTTCGCGCTGGTCTTTGCGGCCGCCGCCTGGGGCGTGTTCGGCACGCTGAAGCAGGAGCTGACGCCGCCCGAGGATCGCGCGCAGATCGCAATCAACGTCAACGCGCCTGCCACGGTCAGCCTCGATTTCACCCGCACCCAGATGCAGAAGATCGAGGACATGCTGCAGCCCTACAAGGACAGCGGCGAGGCGACGAGCATCTTCTCTATCTCGGGCTTCGGCTCGAACACCAATTCCGGCTTCATCATCATGACGCTGGCCGACTGGGAGCACCGCACGCGCACCCAGCAGCAGATCGCCGCCGAGATCAACCAGCAGCTGACCCAGGTGCCGGGCGTCCGCGCCAACATCCGCCAGGGCAATTCGCTCGGCGTGCGCGGCGGCGGATCGGGCCTGCAGTTCGCCCTCCTCGGCGACAATTACGAGACGCTGTCGCAAGCGGCCAATGCCATGAAGTCCGAGCTCGAAAAGGACGAGAAATGGGGCCGCGTCTCGGTGAACTACGAGACCACCCAGCCGCAGATGACGCTCTCGATCGACCGCGATAAGGCGGCCCAGCTCGGCATCGACATCAACGGCCTCTCGGCCACGATGCAGGCGATGATCGACGGCTCGGACGTGGGCACGGTGTTCATCAACGACGCGAGCTACTCGGTCCGCATGCTTTCGACCTCGAGCCCGGTGAACGACCCCGGCGACCTCGAGTCGATCTTCATCAAGACGACGGACGGGCGCTACGTGCCCATGTCGACCATCGCCACGCTCAACGAGGCGCCGATCGCGCCCTCGCTCGGCCGCGAGCAGCAGCGCCGTGCCGTCACGGTGACGGCGGCGCTGACCGACGGCTTCGCGCTCGGCGACGCCTACAACGAGGCCGTGCAGATCGCGCAGCCCCTCCTGCCCGACGGCGCGACCATCGTGCCCATGGCCGAGGCGAAGACCCTCGGCGACAGCAATAACGGCCTGCTGATTACCTTCGGCTTCGCGCTGATCGTGATCCTGCTCGTCCTCGCCGCGCAGTTCGAAAGCGTGTGGAGCGCCATCATCGTCATGGCGACGGTGCCGTTCGGGCTCGCCTGCGCGGTGTTCGCCATGCTGCTGACGGGGGTGACGCTCAACGTCTACAGCCAGATCGGCCTGGTACTGGTGGTCGGCATCATGGCCAAGAACGGCATCCTGATCGTCGAGTTCGCCAACCAGTTGCGCGACCGCGGCCAATCGGTGCGCGAGGCGGTGGAGAACTCGGCCAACATCCGGCTGCGGCCGGTGGTGATGACCATGATCGCCACGGTGCTGGGCGGCGTGCCGCTGATCATCGCCGGCGGCGCCGGTTCGGAAGCGCGTGCGGCGCTGGGCTGGATCATGGTCGGCGGCCTCAGCCTCGCGGCGGTTGCGACACTCTACCTGACGCCGGTCGCCTACCTGCTGCTGGCCCGGTTCAGTAAGCCCAAGGCCGTGGAAGAGGAGCGCCTGCAGCGCGAACTCGAAGCTGCCGAAGCCTTGGAGCACGGGGCCGCTCCGGCTCCCGCCGAGTAGGATCGAGGGACGCGGTGCTGCCGCGCCCCACCCGCCTCGTCAGTAGACGTAGACGACCAGCTGGCCCGCCTTGCGCTGCACGGCCGCGACGTCGCCTGCGTCGTAGCGCGTGCGCCCCAGCGATGCCGAGAGCAGCTCGTCCGCCTGCACCGCACGCTGGAGCTGATTGATCTTCCGGCTGTGGCTGAAGATCTCCGCCACCTGCTTCTTCGCCGCGGGGCAGAGCCTGACCGGGACGATCTGGACATTCGCCGATCGCTTCCAGGCCCGGAACTCGGCCTCGGTGATCTTGCCCGCCGCTGCGACCTGCAGCAGCTCCCGGGTCTTGTTGACGTTGCACCTGATGACGAACGTGTCGCCGCCTTCGAGGCTCCCCACCAGCACGGGGCGCCCCGGACGACCCGGGTTGCCGGGGTCGGCCGAACCGAACCCCAGGTCGAGGTCGACATCGAGGCCGAGCCCACCCAGATCGAGCGCGACGGCGGTGCGGTCCAGAAGACCCGTGCTGGAAACGTTGGCGTTGGCCAGCGGCTTGCTCCCACGGCCCACCGCCGCGTTCAGCACGTTGCTGCCCCCGCCGATGTCGAGATTGACGAGGGCCGTGTTGTCGTCGTCGTTGAGCGAGACGACGCTGCCCACGGTGTCGCCCAGAGTTCCGGCGATGCCCTTGAGCAATCCCTCTGCGGCGACCGGCGCCGCGCCCAGCCCGGCAGCCAGTGCAACTGACGCCGCCAGAACGACCACATTCCACTGCATGCAAGCCTCCTCCATCCGCCGCTAAACGGATGCTCATCTGTCCACGGCTCCGCGATCGACGCAAGCTTCGGCAAATACACTTTCGTCTATGAACAGCGGTGGCCGACAGCAAATCCAAGAAGACCGGCACAGTGCCTGCGTACCCGCCTAACGAAAGCTGATCGCCCCGGTGGATAAAGCTTGTCGCGGACGCCGCCGCGTCGTGCCGTGATTTAGGGCCGCCCCTCGGCCGCACAAAAGAAGGCGCGGAACCGAAGCTCCGCGCCCCACCGGCTTCAATCAAAAAGGGAGCGTCAGCCCTTCCCGTCTCCGCCGATATTCCAGCGCCGGTTCAAACCGGCAGCTCGTCGGCTTAACGGTGGATGGTGGGGAAGGTTGCGCTCGCACGGGGATGATTTTCGCCCGGCCGCGTTGCGGGCACCAAGCCCCACGCCGTCTCCGGCGCGGGGCCGAGGATGTGGTGCAAACAACCTCTGCCGGAAGTGGAACTTCCGGTGCCGATTTCTTTAGCAGGACTGAAACGTCCGGTCACCGGGCAGTAGTTGCCGCTTCCGCACGCCGCTTAATTCTTAAGCAGAGGTAAATAGGCGCGCCTAGAAAACAGGCAGGTGCCTTCCCGCCTCCCGCTGCGGCACACCCGGCTTTTCCGCCACGCGGAACAGAACGCGATTTAGTTTCAGTGCCTTAGCGTCCTAACGCGGTGCTGGCACGGCGATTGCAACTTCCCTTCCGGTGCAAACAACCAAACTGTCGGAGGGTAAATATGACAGGGATTAGTCGCATAATGGCCGGTATCGGCCTGGGAGTAGCGATGACTGCCGGGGCGCTCGCGCCCCTCGCCGCCCATGCACAGGAAGAAACCATCAAGGTCGGCATCCTCCACTCGCTGTCGGGCACGATGGCGATCTCGGAGACGACCCTGAAGGACACCATGCTCTTCCTCATCGACGAGCAGAACAAGAAGGGTGGTCTCCTCGGCAAGAAGCTCGAGGCCGTGGTCGTCGACCCGGCATCGGACTGGCCGCTCTTCGCCGAGAAGGCGCGCGAGCTCATCTCGGTGAACAAGGTCGCCGCGGTGTTCGGCTGCTGGACCTCGGTGTCCCGCAAGTCCGTGCTCCCCGTCTTCAAGGAGCTCAACTCGATCCTCTTCTACCCCGTGCAGTACGAGGGCGAGGAATCCGAGCGCAACGTGTTCTACACCGGCGCTGCTCCGAACCAGCAGGCCATCCCGGCCGTCGACTACCTGATGAACGAAGAAGGCGTCGAGCGCTGGGTCCTCGCCGGCACCGACTACGTCTATCCGCAGACCACCAACAAGATCCTCGAGCAGTACCTCAAGGACAAGGGCGTGGCCGCTGAAGACATCATGATCAACTACACGCCGTTCGGGCACTCCGACTGGCAGACCATCGTCTCCGACATCAAGGCCTTCGGCTCGGCCGGCAAGAAGACCGCCGTGGTCTCGACCATCAACGGCGACGCCAACGTGCCGTTCTACAAGGAACTCGCCAACCAGGGCATCAAGGCCGAGGACATCCCGGTCGTGGCCTTCTCGGTCGGCGAGGAAGAACTGGCCGGCTTCGACACCGCCCCGCTCGTGGGTCACCTCGCCGCCTGGAACTACTTCCAGTCGGTCGATACCCCGGAGAACGCCGACTTCATCGCCAAGTGGCGCGAGTTCATCAAGAACCCCGAGCGCGTCACCAACGACCCGATGGAAGCCCACGTGATCGGCTTCAACCTGTGGGTCCAGGCCGTCGAGAAGGCCGGCACCGCCGACACCGACCCGGTGCTCGACGCCATCATCGGCCTCGAGACGCCGAACCTGACCGGCGGCATCGCCAAGATGCTCCCCAACCACCACATCACCAAGCCCGTCCTGATCGGCGAGATCCAGGCCGACGGCCAATTCGAAGTGGTGTCGGCCAGCGACCTCGTGCCGGGCGACGCCTGGTCCGACTTCCTGCCCGAATCCAAGCCGATCGAGGCCGATTGGACCGCCCCGATCAACTGCGGCAACTACAACACCGAGACCAAGGCCTGCGGCGGCGACGTCGCCACGGCTCAGTAAGCCGGCACCCAGCCTTCGCGAGGGCGGTCCGCCGCCCTCGCTTCTCCCGGATTTCCTTCGAGGCCAAAGATGAACGACGGTCAGATCGGGCTTGTGGCCTCCCCCCTCCCAGCCTCCCCCGCAAGGGGGGAAGTTCCGAGCAGTGCGAATGGCTCGATCGCGCCACAAGCACCGGCCCACACCTCCCCCCTTGCGGGGGAGGTTGGGAGGGGGGTGGCGACACGCTGGATCGCAGCGCTGCTCACCGTTCTCGCCCTGCTCTTTTCGATCACCCCCGCCTTCGCGCAGACCGATGACGCGACGCTGACAACGCTCGTCAACGCTCTCGCGCCGGGCAACTTCAAGGATCGCGAGGCTGCGGCCAAGGCTCTCGGCGCCACGGGTGATCCCCGCGCCGTTCCGGTGTTGCAGACGCTGCTCGACGGCAATCTCTATGCAGCCAAGACCACCGGCCAGGTCGTCTTCCTCGCCCGCAACGGGGTGACCGATCCGGTGACCGGCGCCGCGGTCGAAGGCATCGCCAAGGGCGACACCGAGAAGGTGAAGGTCAACAACGGCCTCCGTCGCGGGCTGCGCACCATCATCGGCCAGATGACACTTCTCAGCGAGGATCGCGGCACCCGCATGAGCGCCGCCCAGTCGGTGCTGCGCGACGCCAACCCCGACAATCTCGAACTGCTGAACTCGGCGCTATCGAGCGAGGCCGACCCCCAGATCAAGGCCGTGATGGAAACGGCCCGCGCTGCCATCATCCTCAAGACGGATGCTTCGGTGGAGGAAAAGACCGCCGCCGTGGCAGCGCTCAAGGCGCGCGGCGGACGCGATGCAGTCACGCTGCTGACCTCGGTGCTCGCCAGTTCGCCCGAGGAACTGAAGCCCCAGATCCAGGGCGCCATCGACGCGCTCAACCAGACGCAGGCCGCCTGGGGCGTGGCGCAGAATGTCTGGTACGGCATCTCGCTCGGCTCGGTGCTGCTGCTCGCCGCCATCGGCCTCGCCATCACCTTCGGCGTGATGGGCGTCATCAACATGGCGCATGGCGAGATGGTGATGCTGGGCGCCTACACCACCTTCACCGTGCAGGAGATCATCCGGCGCAGCTTCCCCGGCATGCTCGACTACTCGCTGGCGATCGCCCTGCCCCTCGCCTTCCTCGTCACGGCGCTGATCGGCATCGCCATCGAGCGCGGCATCATCCGCTGGCTCTACGGCCGGGCGCTCGAAACGCTGCTCGCCACCTGGGGCCTGTCGCTGATCCTGCAGCAGGCGATCCGCACCGCCTACGGGCCGACCAACAAGGAAGTGGCGAACCCCAGCTGGATGTCCGGCTCGTTCGACCTGGGTGGGCTCTCGATCACCTGGAACCGCTTCTGGATCGTGATCTTCGCCATCGCGGTCTTCGTGGCGCTGCTCGCCGTGCTCAACCGAACCTCGCTGGGCCTGCAGATGCGCGCCGTCACGCAGAACCGCCGCATGGCCTCGGCCATGGGCATCCGCACGCCCTTCGTCGACGCCATGACCTTCGGGCTCGGCTCGGGCATCGCCGGCCTTGCGGGCGTGGCGCTGAGCCAGATCGACAACGTCTCGCCGAACCTGGGCCAGAACTACATCATCGACAGCTTCATGGTCGTGGTCTTCGGCGGCGTCGGGAACCTCTGGGGCACGCTGGTCGGCGCGCTTTCGATCGGCATCGCCAACAAATTCCTCGAGCCCTACGCCGGCGCGGTGGTGGCCAAGATCCTGATCCTCGTGCTGATCATCCTGTTCATCCAGCGCCGGCCCAGGGGGCTGTTTGCGTTGAAGGGCCGGGCGGTGGAGCAATGATTATGCCGATCCGGAAGCCCGCTGTTCGCGCCTCCCTCCCCCTTGAGGGGAGGGATCGAGGGAGGGGGTGGTGCAGTCACCGCCGTGCTCTCCTCGCCACCCCCACCCCCAGCCCCTCCCCTCAAGGGGGAGGGGAGCCGTCAGTTCGACCGACCGGACTCCACCCCTCACCCGTCTCGGCCTTCGGCCGATCCACCCTCTCCCCGACGGGGAGAGGAATGGTGCCCCGCACCGGCCCCTCGGTATTCTTCTCCCCGTCGGGGAGAATGTGGCGCGTAGCGCCGGATGAGGGGTTCCAGGCCACCGGAGCAGGCAATTGATCACCCAACTCCTCTTCCGCGCCCTCGACAGAAAGGCGATCTGGCTGGTTGCGATCCTCGTCGCCATCGCGATTGCCGTGCCGGCGCTCAACCTGCTGGTGCCGCCGGGCTCGCCCTTCCATGTGCCGACCTACGTGGTGACGCTGTTCGGCAAGTATCTCTGCTACGCGATCCTCGCGCTCTCGCTCGATCTGGTCTGGGGCTATGTCGGGATCCTGTCGCTCGGCCACGGCGCCTTCTTCGCGCTGGGCGGCTACGCCATGGGCATGTACCTGATGCGCCAGATCGGCACGCGCGGCGTCTATGCCAACCCGGTCCTGCCCGACTTCATGGTGTTCCTGAACTGGAAGGAGTTGCCCTGGTACTGGCACGGCTTCGACATGTTCTGGTTCGCCATGCTGATGGTGGTGCTGGTGCCGGGCATCCTCGCCTTCGTCTTCGGCTACCTCGCCTTCCGCAGCCGCGTGACCGGCGTCTACCTCTCGATCATCACCCAGGCGATGACCTTCGCCCTGCTGCTCGCCTTCTTCCGCAACGACTTCGGCTTCGGCGGCAATAACGGGCTCACCGACTTCAAGGACATCCTCGGCTTCAACGTGCAGGCGGCGACAACCCGCGCGACGCTGTTCGCGCTGAGCGCGCTGTTCCTTGCCCTGTTCGTCCTCATCTGCTCGATGATCGTCAATTCCAAGCTCGGCAAGGTGATGGTTGCCGTGCGCGATGCCGAGAGCCGCACCCGCTTCCTCGGCTGGCGGCCCGAGAACGTGAAGCTCTTCGCCTTCACCGTCTCAGCCGTGATGGCGGGCATCGCCGGCGCGCTCTACGTGCCGCAGGTCGGCATCATCAACCCGGGCGAGTTCGCCCCCGAGAACTCGATCGAGGCCGTGATCTGGGTCGCGGTCGGTGGTCGCGGCACCATCGTCGGCCCCATCATCGGTGCGGTGCTCGTCAACTTCGGCAAGACCGTGTTCACCAGCGCCCTCCCCGAATACTGGCTGTTCGCGCTCGGGGGGCTGTTCGTCGTGGTGACGCTGTTCCTGCCCAAGGGCCTCGTCGGCCTGTTCGCGAAAGTCCGCACCCGCAAGGGCAAGGAACAGAGCGCCGCCGCCGAGGCCGGCGAGGATCCCACCACCCTGCCCCCGACCAAGACCGCGCCGGAGCCCGCCGAATGACCGTCCCCGACAAATCCGGCACGATGCTCTATCTCAACGGCGTCTCCGTCGCCTTCGACGGCTTCAAGGCGCTGAACAACCTCTCGATCATCGTCTATCCCAACGAGATGCTGGCGATCATCGGCCCGAACGGCGCCGGCAAGACCACCATGATGGACATCATCACCGGCAAGACCCGCCCCGACGATGGCGATGTCTATTTCGACGGGCGCACCGACCTCACCAAGCTCGACGAGGCGCAGATCGCCAACCTCGGCATCGGCCGCAAATTCCAGAAGCCGACGGTCTTCGAAAGCCACACGGTATGGGACAATCTCGTGCTGGCGCTCAAGAAGCCGCGCGGCGTGTTCAACGCGCTGTTCTATTCGCAGAGCGGAGAGGACGAGGCCCGCATCGACGAGATCCTCGCGACCGTCCGCCTCACCGCCCGCAAGGACGATCTCGCCGCCGACCTCAGCCACGGCCAGAAGCAGTGGCTGGAGGTGGGCATGCTGCTGGCCCAGGACCCCAAGTTGCTGCTGGTCGACGAGCCCGTCGCCGGCATGACCGATGCCGAAACCGTCGAGACGGCCAAGCTCCTCAAGGAGATCGCACGAACCCGCTCCGTGGTCGTCGTCGAGCACGACATGAGTTTCGTGCGCGAACTGGGCACCCGCGTCACCTGCCTCGCCGAAGGCTCGGTGCTGGCCGAGGGCTCCCTCGACCAGGTGAGCGCCAACCCGGTCGTCATCGAGCGGTATCTGGGCCGATGATGCAGTTCTACAGCCTTCATCCATGTTCCGTATCCCTCCTGCCCTTGAGGAGAACACCGGAACAGGAACTCGCCTCCCTCCCCTTCGCGGGGAGGTTTCGAGGGTGGGGGTGGTGCGGGTCGAGGGCAAAAGGACCCCCACCCCCAACTCCTCCCCGCGCAACCGCCGGAGCACGCTCATGACCACACTCGCCATCCGCGCCATCGACCTCCACTACGGCGCCGCGCAGGCGCTTAAGGGCATCACCATCGAGTGCCGTCCCGGGCGCATTACCGCGGTGCTCGGGCGCAACGGCGTGGGCAAGTCCTCGACGATGCGGGCAATCACCGGCATCAACAACGTCTCGGCCGGCGAGATCGTCTTCGACGATGCCGTGCTGAAGAAGGCGCCGCCCTACAAGCGCGCCCGCATGGGCCTCGGCTACGTTCCGCAGGGCCGCGAGATCTTCCCGCTGCTGACGGTCAAGGAAAACCTCGAGACCGGCTATGCCGGGTTGAAGCCCGGTGACCGCAACATCCCCGGCTACATCTTCGAGTTGTTCCCGATCCTGAAGTCGATGCTGGGGCGTCGTGGCGGCGACCTGTCGGGCGGGCAACAGCAGCAACTCGCCATCGGCCGGGCGCTGGTGACGCGACCCAAGGTGCTGGTGCTGGACGAACCCACCGAGGGCATCCAGCCTTCGATCATCAAGGACATCGGCCGCGCGCTGCAGTTCCTGCGCGACGAAAAGCAGATGACGATCCTCCTGGTCGAGCAGTATCTGGACTTCTGCCGCGAGATCGCCGACGACATCTACATCATGGATCGCGGTGAGATCATGCATTCCGGCCCGGCCGCCGACCTCGACCTGCCCGAGGTGCGCCGGCATTTGATGGTGTAGCATTGGCGATCCAACCCGAGCCCGCAGCCGTCGCCTCCCTCCCCCCTGAGGGGAGGGATCGAGGGAGGGGGTGGCCCGGTTCAAGAACCGAAGGACCCCCACCCCCCACCCCTCCCCTCAAGGGGGAGGGGAGCAACGCGGCCGCCCTCCCCCGCCACCAGCGCGCCCGCGGCGTCGGTCGTCTCGGCACGCGCGTGCTCGACGGCCGCACCCGGCTGACCACCCTCTTCCAGGAGGGCTGCGCCAAGATCCGGCTGCCGCATACCCATGACCAAAGCCTCCAGGCCGTGCTGATCAATACCGCCGGCGGGCTCACCGGTGGGGATGATGTCGCCTGGGAGATCGACGCCGCGCCTGGCGCCCGGGTGGTGCTGACCACGCAGGCCTGCGAGCGCGTCTACCGCTCGCTCGGGGATGACGCCACGGTGCGCTCGACGATCACGGTCGGCGCGGGCGCCCATCTCGACTGGCTGCCGCAGGAGACGATCCTGTTCGAGGGCGCCCGGCTCGATCGCGGCCTCGAGGTCGACCTCGCGCCCGACGCGAGCTTTTTTGCCATCGAGGCGATCCTCCTCGGCCGCGAGGCCATGGGCGAAGCCGCGCGCAACGCCCACCTCCGCGACAACTGGCGCATCCGGCGCGGCGGCCGCCTGATCCACGCCGAAGCGACTCGGCTGAGCGCCGACCCGCTCGAACGCGACGGGCTGGGCCTGCTCGACGGCGCCAACGCGTTCGCGACCCTCCTCTATGTCGGCGCCGATGCCGAGCTGAAGCTCGACCGGGTCCGCGATCTCCTCACCGACGCAACCGGCGCCAGCGTCGTCGGCGAACGCCTCGTCGTGCGCGCCATGGCCCCTTCGGGGCTTGCGTTGCGCCGGATCATCACGCCACTTATCGCTCACCTCTCCGGCGCAGGCACCCTGCCCCGCCTCTGGCATCTCTAGGACCGCCCATGAACCTGACGCCCCGCGAGAAAGACAAGCTGCTGATCGCCATGGCCGCGATCGTCGCGCGCAAGCGCCTCGAGCGCGGCGTGAAGCTGAACCACCCCGAGGCGATCGCGCTGATCACCGATTACGTCGTCGAGGGCGCCCGTGACGGCCGCTCGGTCGCCGACCTGATGGAGGCTGGCGCCCATGTCGTCACCCGCGACCAGGTGATGGAGGGCATCGCAGAGATGATCCACGATGTGCAGGTCGAGGCCACCTTCCCCGACGGCACCAAGCTCGTCACCGTGCATGAGCCGATCCGGTGAACGCACGGCACCTGCCCCGGGCCCGCCTCGACACCGACGCGGACTTTGCCGAGCTCGATGGGCTGGCGAGGAGAAGTGCAGTCAGGGTCCAGTCCAACCCCAAGGCGCGATCGATCTTTCCCGAGTTCCGCACGTCCAGGGACTGTGGTGAGTTTCGCACGTGGGTCATGGTCAGGATGAACGTCCACATCCCGTGTTCGCAATGCGATACCGAGAAAGGTGATCCAGATGATCCCAGGTGAAATCCGCACCGTCCCCGGCGACATCGAGCTCAATGTCGGTGCGCCGCAGATCACGCTCGAAGTCGCCAATACCGGCGACCGGCCGATCCAGGTCGGCTCGCACTACCACTTCTACGAGACCAATGCCGGGCTGAGCTTCGATCGCGAGAAGGCCCGCGGCATGCGGCTCGACATCGCCGCTGGCACCGCGGTGCGCTTCGAGCCGGGTCAGACGCGCGAGGTGAAGCTGGTCCCGCTGTCGGGGAAGCGCGAGGTCTATGGCTTCCAGCAGAAGATCATGGGGAAGCTCTGAGGCGTCACAGGTCGTTCGCGTAGAGCACCCCGCCGCCGTCACCGGCCACCTGCAGCGAGACGATCTGCTCGAGCGCCACGCCTTCGTTGCGGATCGCTGTCATCGCCATCGGGTTGATGGCGAGATTGCCCCACAGGAAGCGGATCGCGCGCCGATGGCGGTCCACTGCTGCGTAGAGCCGCCCGGCGCTGCGCTCGGCGGCGGCCAGCGACGACAGCCGGATGACCCGGAGGCCGGCCGCGCTGTGCGCCCGCTCGGCATCGCGCATGAACTTCACGCCGCCGATATCGGCGATGATGGCATTGATTTCCATGTGCTGGGCCTGCACCACCTGCGGCGCGGCGACGAACAGGGCTGCGGCGAGGATCGCGGCGAAGCGGAATTTCATGTGAGCCTCCAGGTGATTGGCGTCAGCTGAGCCCCGTTCTATGGCGAAAAGCAGCCGCCCCCGCCAGAGTCCTTTGGCATTGCCGGTCGTTTTCGTTTAGGGATGCGCCGGCTTCAACGGGCAGGACGGCAATGGCCACCAAGGAACAGGACTTCAAGGAACGCTTCGTGGCAGTGCTGCAGGACCTGCGCACCAACGGAGGCAAGGACCCCGAGGCCATGTTCCTCATCGGCAGCCTCGCCGCGCGCCTGATCGACCGGACCAGCCAGCCGAGCTGGGCCAGCTTCAAGTCCAACATGACCCCGCCGGCCTATGCGAGCCTCCTCAGCGATTTTGAGAAGCAGGGCAACCAGTTCCACCAGGACGGCAAGGCCAAGCACGCCTACGCCATCCAGGTGCTCGCCATCTCGCTCATCGCCCGCACCCAGACCGACCCTGACGTCCGCACGGGCGAGGCCTTCCTCGACGACATGCTTGGCTTCCTCATCGCCGCCTACCGCAAGGCCAGGGCCGAAGACGCCAAGCTGAACTGAGGCCCCTCCTCCGGCGACGAGGCTCGCTGACGCTCCTTGCGGATCTCGACCGCTGATGACCGTCACCTTGATCAAGCGCAGCTAGCTGGCGGGGGGAGCCGCATTGGCTCCCCGCTCCATCGCTTACTTCGCCGGCAGCGAGCGCAGGTAGAGGACCACTGCCTGTACGTCGTTGGGCTTCATCTTCGCGTAGTGCCCGATCGACATCGGCGGCAGCAGCCGGCTTCCGTTCGGGCGGACGCCCGTGGTGATGATGGTGGCGAGTTCGGCATCGCTGTAGCCCGAAAGCCCGGTCGGCGTGATGTTCGCCGCGACCGACGTGCCCCATGGTCCATGGAACTCCTGCCCGCCGGCGCCGAGCGCCGTATCGAGCATCGGCCCCTGCGGCCCGAAGGTCGTGTGGCAGACGGTGCAGTGGCCCACCGGGCCCGCGAGATAGGCGCCATACTCCGCCGTCACGCCCTCAGGCACATCGGCGACGCTCGTGATCGGCGGGCCCCAGGCTGGCGGCAGCGGGACGTTGTAGGCCGATGTGCCCGGATCGTTCTCCACCGCCGGTACGGTGCGCAGGTACATCACGATCGAGGCGAGGTCGGTGTCCGACAGGCCCTTGTAGACCTCGAACGGCATCGGCATGCCGATCACCGAACCATCGGGGCGAACGCCCTCGCGAATGGCCTTGGCGAGTTCGGCGTCGGTCCAGTCCTTCACCCGGCCGGCCGGCGTGATGTTGGGTGCGATCGCGGTGAAGGCCGGTGTCTCTTCGACCAGCCGGCCGCCCAGCTCCTGCGTGGCGACATAGCCCTCGGGCCCCAGCGGGGTGTGGCAGCTGCCGCACGCGGCAATCGAATTGACCAGGTAATCGCCCCGTTCGACCGACGGAGCAGCGTTTGCACCGCCCACGGCGAGGCTACCGGCCGCAATCGCGGCCAACCATAAAATCCGTTTCATGAAAATCCCCTCAAATACAGCGCCCAGCCTAAGCCACGATTCCGCGACCGGCAAATTTGTTTCTGCCACTCTGGTTTGCCTGCCGATTTTCGCGGCAGATATCTGGACAGCCTCAGAATTAGGCGGTTCAAATGGCGACACACGCGCGTCGCCCCAGAGGATCGTCATGCCCGCTCGCATCTCCCGCTCGACCTATGCCCAGATGTACGGGCCGACCACCGGCGACAAGGTCCGGCTGGCCGATACTGAGCTGTTCATCGAGGTGGAGCGCGACCTCACCACCTATGGCGAGGAGGTGAAGTTCGGCGGCGGCAAGGTGATCCGCGACGGCATGGGCCAGAGCCAGATCACCCGCGCCGCGGGCGCCATGGACACGGTCATCACCAACGCACTGATCGTCGACCACACCGGCATCTACAAGGCCGATGTCGGCCTCCGCGACGGGCGCATCGCGAGGATCGGCAAGGCCGGCAACCCGGACACGCAACCGGGCGTCGACGTCATCATCGGCCCCTCGACCGAGATCATCGCCGGCGAGGGCAAGATCCTCACCGCCGGCGGCATGGATTCGCACATCCATTTCATCGCGCCGCAGCAGATCGAGGAAGCGCTGATGGCCGGCATGACCACCATGGTCGGCGGCGGCACCGGCCCGGCCCACGGCACGCTCGCCACCACCTGCACCGGCGCCTGGCATGCCCAGCGCATGATCGAGGCGTTCGATGCCTTCCCGATGAACCTCGGCATCGCCGGCAAGGGCAACGCCTCGGTGCCGGCCCCGCTCGAGGAAATGATCCTCGCCGGCGTCTCGTCGCTGAAGCTGCACGAGGACTGGGGCACCACGCCCGCCGCCATCGACAACTGCCTCGCCGTCGCCGACGCCTACGACGTGCAGGTGATGATCCACACCGACACGCTGAACGAGAGCGGCTTCGTCGAGGACACCGTGCGCGCCTTCAAGGGCCGCACCATCCACGCCTTCCATACCGAAGGCGCCGGCGGCGGGCACGCGCCCGACATCATCAAGGTGGCGAGCCTGCCCAACGTGCTGCCGTCGTCCACGAACCCGACGCGGCCCTACACGGTCAACACGCTGGCCGAGCACCTCGACATGCTGATGGTCTGCCATCACCTGTCGCCGGCCATCGCCGAGGACGTCGCCTTCGCCGAGAGCCGCATCCGCAAGGAGACGATCGCCGCCGAGGACATCCTCCACGACATCGGCTGCTTCTCGATGTTCTCCTCCGACAGCCAGGCCATGGGCCGGGTCGGCGAGGTGATCATCCGCACCTGGCAAACGGCCGACAAGATGAAGAAGCAGCGCGGCCGGCTCGCCGAGGAAACCGGCGACAACGACAATTTCCGGGTGAAGCGCTACATCGCCAAGTACACGATCAACCCCGCCATCGCGCAGGGCATGAGCCGGCATATCGGCTCGATCGAAGTGGGCAAGCGCGCCGACCTGGTGCTCTGGAACCCCGCCTTCTTCGGCGTAAAGCCCGAGATGGTGTTGCTCGGCGGCTCCATCGCCGCCGCGCCGATGGGCGACCCGAACGCCTCGATCCCCACCCCGCAGCCGATGCACTACCGGCCCATGTTCGCCGGCTACGGCAAGCTCAAGACCAGTTCCACCGTCACCTTCGTCAGCCAGGCCGCCTATGACGACGGCCTGCAGGCAAAACTCGGCGTCGCCAAGGGCATGCTCCCGGTCGAGAACACCCGCGGCGGCATCACCAAGGCCTCGATGATCCACAACTCGGCGATGCCGCACCTCGAGGTCGATCCGGAGACCTACGAGGTGCGCGCGGATGGCGAATTGCTGACCTGCGAGCCGGCCACCGTGCTGCCCATGGCGCAGCGGTATTTCCTGTTCTGAGCTCGCGCGCCGGCTCAGACCACAACCGGTTTTGCTACCGTCGGTAGTTTTGATACGATACCGCCATGAACAAGATCGACCTCAAGAGGCTTGCGGGATACCGGCAGGACTTGGCGCTATGGAGTGCCGAGCAGGCCGCTCTCATCCGCGAGGGAAAGCTCGACCGCGTCGATCTCGAGAATGTCGCCGAGGAGATCGAGAGCTTGGGGCGCTCCGAGGAAAGCGAGATCGAAAACCGCATGGCGGTGCTGCTGGCGCACCTGCTGAAGCATCAGTTCCAGCCGGACAAAAGATCGCCAAGCTGGACATCGACGATCTTCGAGCAACGGTACCGCATCGCGCGTGTCATCCGTCGGAGCCCCAGCCTGAAGGCCTATCCCGCGACCACGCTCGACGGCGAGTATCTGATCGCCCGCCGAAATGCAGCTGCGGAGACGGGCATGCCGATCGAGGCCCTCCCCGAAACCTGCCCCTATACCATCGATCAAGCGCTCGACCCCGACTACCTGCCGGGTCAGTCGTAAGAACTTATCCCCGCATCTTTGTTCATGCTATGTTCCCGCGGTGAATCGGAGGAACAAGCATGGCGGTCGATCTCGCGGGCAAGGTTTGCCTCGTCACCGGGGCCAGCCGGGGCGTCGGGCGCGGCGTGGCGCTGGGGCTGCTGGAGGCGGGCGCGACGGTCTACATTACCGGGCGCACCAAGCGGGATGGTGAGCACCCGGACGGGCTCGACCGGGCCGGCTCGCTGGCCTCGGTGCTCGACGAGTCCGGCAAGTATCCGGGACGGTGCGTCGCGCATCGGGTCGATCATTCCTCCGACATCGAGACCGAAGCCATCGTCCGGCGGGTGATCGCCGACGAAGGCCGGCTCGATGTGCTCGTCAACTCCGCCTGGGGCGGCTACGAGCGCATGGAGGAAGACAACCGCTTCACCTGGGTCGATCCGATCTGGCAGCAGCCGATGTGGCGCTGGGACGCCATGATGGATGTCGGCGTGCGCTCCTCCTGGTGCGCCATACGCATTGCCACCGAGCAGATGGCGCGGCAGCGCTCGGGCCTCATCGTCAACATCTCTTTCTGGGCCGCCCAGAAGTTCATGCAGAACACCGTCTACGGCGTCTCCAAGGCCGCGATGGACAAGATGGCCCATGACGTCGCCCACCAGATGCGCGAGTTCGACGTCGCCGCCGTCGCCCTCTATCCCGGCCTCGTCCGCACCGAGGAGGTGCTGAAGAACGCGCAGTACTTCGACATGTCGAACGCCGAGAGCCCCGAGTTCCAGGGCAGCGCCGTCGCCCACCTCGCCGCCGATCCGGCGCTGATGGAGAAATCCGGGAAGGTCCACACCACTGCCGGCCTCGCCCTCGAATACGGCTATGCCGACATCGACGGCTACCAGCCCCGCCCCGCGACGCTGGAGAGCGTCTAGCCACCGCGCCTCCATCTGCTAGGCTCCCATCCTGCTGAATCGCGAGGAGAACTGCCGATGGAAGCCCTGGCCACCGCCGCCATGATGCAGAATGTGGATGTTTCCGCGCAGGTCGTCCTCGAGCTCGCCGGCAATTTCGAGCGCAACGTCGTGCACTACCAGTGCGAGGGGCTCGAGCCGTTCTCGGTGGATTTCATCAACGCCGAGCCCAACTTCCTCGCCATCGTCCCGGTGGGCGGCAAGAAGCTGGTGTTTGTCAACGTGATGTCCGGTTCAGGCGCGCGTTACGCCGCCGGCCAGTACGAATTCTGGACCAAGGGCAGCGACGCGACCCTCACCGACCTCCAGGCCGACCCGCAGACGCCGGTCAACTGCGGCGAAGTCACCAACACGCCCTGAGGCGCCCATGGAAGTCGATGTCGCCCAGGATGTGTTCGTCCATGTGCGCATCGTCATGGGCACGATCATCGGCCTGGGACTTACGCGCCTGCTGATGGGCGCCGCCGGCATCATCCAGCACCCGCAGCGGGCCAAGCTCTCGCTCATCCACCTGCTGTGGGCGGCCTCGATCACGATCGAGCTCATCCTCTTCTGGTGGTGGGAATACGACCTCGCCGGCCTCCAGAGCTGGAACTTCGGCACCTTCGCCTTCCTGATCTTCTACTCGATCACGCTGTTCGCCCTCTCGGCGCTGCTGTTCCCCGATAGGCTCGACGATTACGAAGGCTACGAAGATTTCTTCATCAAGCGCCGCCACTGGTTCTTCTCGATCTTCGGGCTGACCTTCTTCCTCGATCTCATCGACACGATGATCAAGGGAACCGACTATTTCGACCCGCTGGACTGGACCTACCTCGTGCAGATACCCGTCGGGCTGCTGCTCTCGGCCATCGCGATCTGGACGCCGAACCGGCGTTTCCAGCTGGGGTTCGTGATCCTCCATCTCGCCTATCAGGCCTGGTCCATCGTCTTCTATTTCAACATCCGCGCCTGACCATGCGCCGGATCCTCTTCATCTGCAGCCGGAACCGCCTCCGCTCGCCGACGGCCGAGCAGGTCTTTGCCGGCTACCCGGGTATCGAGGTCGCGTCGGCGGGGCTTGCGCCCGACGCCGAGGAGCGACTGACGCCGGAACACCTCGAGGGCGTCGATACGGTCTTCGTCATGGAACGCGCGCACCGCGCCAAACTCATGCGGGATTTCGGCCGTCATATCCGATCCATCAGGGTCATCTGCCTCGATATCCCGGATCGCTACGCCTACATGCAGCCCGAGCTCGTCGACATCCTGCGCGCACGGGTTACGCCGCATTTGCGGTGAGGCGGCTTCATCGCTAAGGTCGGCGGCAAGGTTGGGAAGCCTCGAAGACTTGGTCGTGTATCATGCCGCAGACGTTTCGAGCGGTAAGCTATGTGCCGCCCGGCAAGGGCGGTATTCCTTTCGATCTGGCCGTTCTCCTCCATGATGAACGCCGCGTGCGCCGGCGCAGCCTGACGCTCGTCCATGGCGACAGCGTGCTGGTCGATTTTCCCGAGCCCGTGACCCTTGCCGATCGCTCGATGCTGGAGCTCGAGGACGGGCGGCTGGTCGAGATCATCGCCGGCGAGGAGCAGCTCTACGAGGTGCGCGGGCGGGACCAGATCCATCTGAAGCGCCTCTGCTGGCACCTGGGCAACCGGCACCTCAAAACGCAGATCGAGGATGACCGCGTGCTGATCCTGCGCGACCACGTGATCCGCGACATGCTGCGCGGGCTGGGCGCCACGGTCACCGACGTGACGGAGCCCTTCAATCCCGAGGAAGGTGCCTATTCCCACAACCACGGCGAGCCGGCGCACGCGCTGCTCAACCGATGACGTCACCCGCTGCGCTCCAGAAGCTCGTCACCTGGCTGTCGCCCGCCTTCCCGGTGGGGGCCTTCGCCTGGTCGGCCGGACTTGAGATGGCGATTGCAGATCGTCGCGTAACCGATTCCGCACGCTTGATGAGCTGGATCGAGGGCGCGCTGGCGCATGGCGGGATCAGGACGGATGCCATCCTCCTCGCCCACGCCTGGCGCGCGGTGCGGGAGACCGAGCCTGCCGCTCCCCCCTCTCCAACCCTCCCCGCGAGGGGGAGGGTGCCGGCCGGCGTGTCGGGCACGATCGCGCCGCAAACTCAGAGCGGCACCTCCCCCCTTGCGGGGGAGGATGGGAGGGGGGAGGCCACCATCACCGCCCTGTCCACCCTCGCCGACCTCAGCCTCGCGCTCGTCTCGAGCCGCGAGCGCTGGATGGAGACCACCATCACCGGCGACAGCTATGTCCGCGCCGCCAGCCTGTGGCCGGCCGAGGTGCTGGCCCGCCTGCCGCAGCCCTGCCCCTATCCGATCGCCGTCGGCGCCATTGCCGCCGCCCACGACATCGACCTCGAGGACACCCTTCTCGCCTGGCTGACCGCCACCGTGCACGGGCAGGTCTCGGTCGCCATCCGCCTCGTGCCCCTGGGCCAGACGGACGGCCTCAGGATCATGTCCGCCCTCGAACCCCGCGTCGCCGCGCTGGCGAAATCCGCGGCCTCCGCGACACTTGCCGATATCGGCGCGATCGCCTACGCCGCTGACATCGCGCAGATGCGTCACGAGACGCTGGAACCGAGGATATTCCGCTCATGAGCATGTTCGTCGCCGCCCTGATCTTCGTCGTGCTGCTGGCGGTGGCGATCGCCCATTTCATGTGGGCCATCGGCAGCCCCTGGCCGATCCGCGACCCCGCGCTGCTGGCGCGCACGGTGATCGGCCGCCCCGGCGTGACGCGCGTGCCGCGCCTCGCCTCGCTCGCCGTGTCGATCCTCGTCCTTGCCGCCGGGGTATTCGCGCTGTCGCTGGCCGATCACACTGCCGGCGGCTGGTGGCTCTCGGTGGTCGGGCTCCTCCTCGCCGCTTTGTTCCTCGGCCGCGGCGCCATCGGCTACACCGACGGCTGGCGCGCCCGCTTCTCCGAGGAGCCGTTCGCCACGCTCGACCGCAAGAACTACTCCCCGCTCTGCCTTGCGCTCGGCATCGGCTACCTCCTGCTCGTGATCATGAGGCTCATATGAAATCCTCCAACGGTCCCCTCCGCATCGGCATCGGCGGCCCTGTCGGCTCAGGCAAGACGACGCTGTGCGAGATGCTGCTCAAGGCCATGCGCGAGCGCTACTCGATGGCCGTCGTCACCAATGACATCTACACCAAGGAAGACGCGCTGATCCTCAACCGGGTGCAGGCGATCTCCGAGGATCGGATCGTCGGCGTCGAGACCGGCGGCTGCCCGCATACTGCGATCCGCGAGGATGCCTCGCTCAACCTCGCGGCCATCGCCGACCTCAACCGCAAGTTTCCCGATCTCGACATCATCCTGATCGAGTCCGGCGGCGACAATCTCGCGGCGACGTTCTCGCCCGATCTGGCCGACATCACGCTCTATGTGATCTCGGTGGCGCAGGGAGAGAAGATCCCGCGCAAGGGCGGCCCGGCGATCACGCGCTCCGACCTCTTGATCGTCACGCATACCGACATCGCGCAATACGTGAACGCCAGCCTCGAAGTCATGGACGCCGATACGCGAAAGGTCCGTGAGGGTCGACCCTACGTCTTCACCGACCTGCTCCGCCGCGAGAACCTCGACGAGATCGTCGCCTTCATCGAGCGGATGGGCGGCCTCGCGCCGGCCGCGGCGGCAGAGTAGCAGGCGCCGGGCAGTTGCCCGCCCGGCGCAGTCTCTTGCTCAGTAGAGGAAGATCTCGGGGTTGCCGTTCGGATCGGCGACCGCGATCACCCGGTTCACGTCGATATTGTGGGTCTTGAACCAGTTGGCGAGCCCGGTATCGGCCTTGATGGCAGCGCGGAACTTGGTGAGATCGGCGCTTTTGGCCGTCTCGGCGCTGGCGATCTTTTCCTGGTCGCCGGCGCTGTACAGCGTCTTGGTGTCGAACACCTTGATCGAGGCGGCCTTGTCGAGGAAGCTCAGGTCGCCGGCAGTCCATTCGCCGACCATTGCGGTGAGGTTCCCGACGGGGAGTGCGTCGGCCTTCATCGCATTGACGACGGTGGCGCTGTCATTGGTGGCCGCGAGGGCCGGAGCCGACAGCAGGGCCACAATGGCAACGGCAACGGAAGTCTTGAGGTTCGGATGCATTTGATCATCTCCATACGGATCGGATTGGGCCGCAGGGCAAATCTTGCAGTGTCGCGCCGCCGGAAGATCTGGTGGCAGGGCAGCGAGCGGTCATCGGCGTGACATCGCGTCGACGGTCGGGATATGGCTCCTCGAGAGCGGCGGATGTGCGAAGGAGCAAGGGTATGTTTTCGCCCGAAACCCGCCGGATTCCGGGCGTTTTCGAACCACTCCAATCATGGACGAAGGGTAACGTTGGTAAGCTCCCGGGGACCGGTCACAAGATGACTCACAGCGAAGGATTCCTCCTCCTGAGACGGTCCCTCGCGGACCCCGCACCACCCGCCGTGTGGCCCCCCGGAGTGGAGGTGGCGCCGATCGCCGCGAGCGATGCGGGGCGAGTGCATGCGCTGCTGCAGCGCGCCTACACCAACGGCTTCGGCAAGGTGCCGGACAACCTGCTCGACTGGTGGGAGGGCCTGTTGACCGACAGCGAGTTCGACCGCAACCTCGCTCTCGTCGCGAGGCACGGCGACGACGTCGTGGGCTTCTGCCTGTGCTGGACCTCGAGCTTCGTCAAGGACCTCGTCGTCGACGCCCACTGGCGCAACCACGGCATCGGCTCGGCCCTGCTCTCGACGGCAATCGAGGCACTACGCGCCCGGCATGCCGAGGAGCTGGCGCTGAAGGTGGACATCTACAACGCCACGGCGCAGCGGCTGTATCGGCAGTTCGGGTTCGCGCAGGACTGAGCCAGGGTCAGGAAGCGCCCCGCCCCGCCGGCTTGCTGCCGATCCTGGTCACCAGCAGCTGGTTGAGCCGCAGCGTGTCGGCGTCGACGACCTCGAAGAGGTAGCCGCCGAGCTCGACCTTGTCGCCCTTGCGGGCGGCGCGGCGCAGGGTGTGGACGATGAAGCCGCCGATGGTCTCGTAGGCGCCGTCGAGCGGGAAGCTCTTGATGTTGAGCACGCGGACCACGTCGACCACCGGGGCGACGCCGTCGATGAGCCAGCTCGTGTCGTCGCGGCGCATGATTGCCTCTTCCTCGAACGGATTGGCGAGGCCCTGCATCAGCGCGCCCATCAGGTCCTTGAAGGTGACGACGCCGACGACATGCGCGTACTCGCTCACTACCACGGCAAAGCCGCTGCCGCTCGACTGGAACTCGGCCAGCACCTCCCAGACATTGAGCGTATCGGGCACCGACAGCACGTCGCGCCTCGCCTTGGCGAAATCGACCGGCGCGTCGCGATCCATCACCGTCGCGAGCACATCCTCGGCCCGCACGCAGCCGATCACCTCGTCGATGCCGCCATTGCAGATCGGATAGTGCGAGAACGGCCGGCGGCGGACCTTTTCCTGCTGCACTTCCAGCGGGTCGCTGAGGTCGAGGTAGACGATCTCGTCGCGCACCGTCATCACCGAGGTGACGCTGCGCAGCTCGAGCCCGAGCACGTTCTCGATCAGCCGGCGCTCCTTCTTCATCAGCGCCCCCGACTTCTCCCCGCCCGCAAGGATCATGCGGAAATCCTCGGTGGTCACCTCGTCGACCGGGCCGGAGGGCGCGAGGTGGAGCCGTGCGATCACCCAGTCGGCGATGCCGCTGAACAGCCACACCAGCGGCCGCAGCACCAAGACCGCCGCCTCCGGGAACCACACCAGCGCCAGCGCCACCTTCTCGGGGATAAGCATGCCGATGCGCTTGGGGATCAGGTCGGCGAAGAGGATGAACAGCGTCGTCGTGAAGAGGAACGCGAGGACCGAGCCGACCGGCGCGGCAAGGCTCCCTGCCCCGACCCGCGCCAGCGCGTCGGCGAACGTCGGCCCGAGCAACCCGTCACCGACGATGCCGGCGAGAATCGAGATCGAGTTGATGGCGATCTGGAACGCCGTGATGATGTTGCCGGCATCGGCGCGCAGCGCGGCGAACCGGATGGCCCGGCTGTCCCCGCCCTCCGCCAGCGCGCGTATCCGCACCTCGCGCGCCGCCGCGAAGGCGATCTCCGACATCGAGATGATGGAACTGGCGCCCACCAGCGCGGCGATAAGAACGAGCCCGAGCAGCGGCGACATACGGAACCTCCTGCAAAACACTGCAGCAGCCCATATGTCACATCGGCGGCCCGCGGCCAAACGGCCGGCGGCGATCTATGTTTGCGGAGCCAAGCCTACTCCGTCGGCGTCTCCTCGGGCGGCTCGTTGCCCGGCAGTTCCTGGGGCTGTTCGCCCGGCACCGTGTCCGGCTGGGGCGCCGGTTGCGGCGTTTCCGGCTGCGGTGGGACTTCCTGCGGCTGCTGCGGCGGGGTTTCCTGCGGCTGCGACGGCGGGATCTGGCCCTTCAGCAGCACGACGACCGAACGCGGGGGGAGCGTCGCGGCGCCGTCGGCCAGCGGCAGCACGGCCTGGTCGTCCGACAGCAGGCCGACCGTCCAGTAGCCCTCGGGCAGGCGTGCGAGGACCGGGTCGATCCGGCGGTTGAACCAGACGATGAGGTCTTCGTCGGCGGTCTGGAGGCGCATGCCGAGGACCGAGGCGTGGGAATCGTTCCAGTCGCCCTCGTTCATCTCCCGCCCGTCGGGATGCAGCCAGATCACGTCGCGGATGCCGTGCCGCGCCTGCCCGGTGAGGAAATGATCGTGGGTGATCGCCGGATGGAGCCGGCGGAAATCGTTGAGGGCCGAAACGTAGTCGACCAGCGCCCCGTCGGCCTTCTCCCAGTCGAGCCAGGTGATCTCGTTGTCCTGCGCATAGGCATTGTTGTTGCCGTTCTGCGTGCGCCCGAACTCGTCGCCCTGCTGGATGAGCGGCAGGCCGCGGCTGAGGAGCAGCGTCGCCAGCAGCGCCCGCACGTCGCGGCGCCGGGCGGCATTGATGCCCGCGTCGTCCGTCGGCCCCTCGGCGCCGCAGTTCCACGAGTAGTTGTTGTTGTGCCCGTCGCGGTTCTGCTCGCCGTTCGCCTCGTTGTGCTTGTCGAGATAGGAGACCAGGTCGACGAGGGTGAAGCCGTCGTGGACGGCAAGCATGTTCACCCCGGCGCTCGGCTTGCGGCCGGCGAAGTTGAAGATCTCGGCCGACCCGGCCACCTTGCCGGCCAGCGCGCCGATCTTGCCCTGGTCGCCCTTCCAGAACGAGCGGATGTCGTCGCGGAAGGTATCGTTGTGCTCGTGGAACTCCTTGCCGAAGCGTCCGAGCTGATATCCCCCCGGACCCGGATCCCACGGCTCGGCGACGAGGATGGATTTGCTGAGCACCGGATCGGACTTGATCATCTGCAGCATCTGCGCGTCCGGATTGAACCCCGGCTCGCGCCCCAGCACGGTGGCGAGATCGAAGCGGAAGCCCGAGACGCCCATCTCCTCGACGAAGTAGCGCAGGGACTCGATCACCAGCCGCTGCACCGCGGGATGGTCGCCGCGCAGCGTGTTGCCGGTGCCGGTGTCGTTGACGAGCACCTGCTTGCCGTCGACTTCGACGAACCGGTAGTAGGTCCTCGCGTCGAGCCCCATCATCGAGAGCATGGGGCCATTGGCGTCGCCCTCGCCGGTATGGTTGTAGACCACGTCGAGGATCACCGAGATGCCCGCCTTGCGGTACATGTCGGTCATGGTGCGCAGTTCCTGCGGACCGCGCGGCGCGAGCCGCGGATCGAGCGCGAAATAGGTGACCGGGTTGTAGCCCCACGCGTTGGTCAGCCCCAGCGCCGGCAGGTGCCCCTCGTCAATCCAGGCGGCCGTCGGCATCAGTTGCACCGTGTCGACGCCCAGGTACTTGAAGTGGTCGATCACCCGCTTGGTCGTGAGCCCCGCAATGGTGCCGCGCAGCGGCCCCTGCACCGAGGGGTGGCGCATGGTGTAGCCGCGCACGTTGAGCTCGTAGAAGAACTGCGGCGACCTGCGGCGCGGCATCACCGCCTTGTTGCTGGCGCCGACGACGATCGCCTTGGGCACCAGCGGCGCCGTGTCCACCGCCTCGTCGCGATGCAGCCGCAGGCGCGGCGAGCGCACGAAGGTGCGGTCGATACGTTTTGCATAGGGGTCGACGAGGAGCTTGGCGGGATCGAAGAAATAGCCCTGGTCGGGGTCGTAGCGCCCGTCGGCGCGCAAGCCGTACCTGGCCCCTGCCCCGATGCCGGCCACCAGCCCGTGATGGATGTGGTCGTCGTGTCCGTCGAGTTCGATGCGTGCGATTTCCGTGTCGAGCTCGTCGTAGATCGACACCCAGATGGCCGACGCCGTCTCCGAATAAACGGCGAAGTTCACCCCCTCGGCGGTGATGGTCGCGCCAAGTTTCTCCGGGCTTCCGCCACCCGGCACCAGAACCGGTTTCACTGCGACAGGATCCTCAAGTGACAACGCTCGGCGCGTCACGACCGGTTCGCGCCTTGATGCCCGCGAGGCTGTCGGCGATGGCGATGAGGGGAGCGAGAGCCGACTGAGTGTCGAGATCGTGCTGTCCATGCGGTGGTTCGTACCGTTCCAGGTAGAGTCGCAACGTGGCGCCTACGGTCCCGGTTCCACTGAGCCTCAGTACGATACGGCTCCCATCGGAGAAGCCGATGCGGATGCCCTGCTTGCCGCTGGTCGAGCCGTCGATCGGATCGTGGTAGGTGAAGTCGTCCGCATAGGCGACGGGGCGTCCTTCGAGCGTCTGCCCCGCGAGGGTGGGGAGCCTGGCGCGGAGGTCGTCCATCAGCTGGTTCGCCGCGGCCGCATCGACCTCCTCGTAGTCGTGGCGCGTGTAGTAGTTGCGCCCATAGGTCGCCCAGTGATCCTGCACGATCATGTCGACGCTCTGCTCGCGCGCCGCGATGATGTTGAGCCACAGCAGCACGGCCCACAGTCCGTCCTTCTCGCGCACGTGGTTGGAGCCGGTGCCCGCCGATTCCTCGCCGCAGATGGTCACCCGGCCGGCATCGAGCAGGTTGCCGAAGAACTTCCAGCCGGTCGGCGTCTCGTGCATCTCGATGCCGAGCTTTTCCGCCACGCGATCGGCCGCGGCGCTGGTCGGCATCGAGCGGGCGATGCCGGCGATGCCTGCCGCATAGCCCGGCGCATGCGGGGCGTTGGCCGCGAGGATGGCGAGCGAGTCCGAGGGCGTGACGAACCGGTTCTTGCCGATGATCAGGTTGCGGTCGCCATCGCCGTCCGAGGCGGCGCCGAAATCCGGTCCGTCCTCGCTCATCATCAGGTCGTAGAGGTCCTTGGCGTAGACGAGGTTCGGATCGGGGTGGCCGCCGCCGAAATCGGGCGACGGCGTGCCGTTGATCACCGTTCCCTCGGGCGCGCCCAGCATCCCCTCGAGGATGCGATGGGCGTACGGGCCGGTGACGGCGTGCATGGCATCGAAGCGCATGCTGAAGCCGGCCGCGAACATCGCCCGGATGCGATTGAAGTCGAACAGCCTCTCCATCAGCGCGGCATAGTCGGCCACGGGGTCGATGACCTCGACAGTCATGCCGGCCGATTGCTGGATGCCGATGCGGCTGAGATCCACATCGGGCGCGTCGACGGTGTAGTAGCGGTCGATCACCTTTGAGCGCTCGAACACCGCCTCGGTGATGCGCTCGGGCGCCGGCCCGCCGTTCGAGACGTTGTACTTGATGCCGAAATCGCCCTCCGGCCCGCCCGGATTGTGGCTGGCGGACAGGATCAGGCCCCCGAAGGCCTTGTGATGGCGGATCACGTGGCTCGCGGCTGGCGTCGACAGCAGCCCGTTCTGGCCGACGAGTACGGAGCCGAAGCCGTTGGCTGCCGCGATCCTGATGATCTTCTGGATGGCGACGTCGTTGAAATAGCGGCCGTCGCCGCCCAGCACGAGCGTCTTGCCCTTGAAGCCCTCGAGGCAGTCGAAGATCGACTGCACGAAGTTCTCGAGATAGTTGGGCACCATGAACGCCGCCGTGCGCTTCCTCAGCCCGGACGTGCCCGGTTTCTGGTCCGCGAACGGCGTGGTCTCAATCGTCAGAATCGTCATCGCGTGTATGCCCCAGAAGTGAGCCGTAGAGATCGGCATATTTTTCGGCGCTGAGGTCCCACGAAACGTCGGACTTCATCCCGCGCCGCTGCATCTTGTGCCACACCTTGGGCCGCGCAAAGAGGGCGATCGTACGACGGATCGCCTCGGCCAGTGCGACTTCAGTGGCCGGCGAGAACACGACGCCCGTTCCGACGCCCGCCTCGATCGCGGCTTCGTTGGCATCGATCACGGTGTCGGCGAGCCCGCCCACCCGGCTCACCACCGGAATGCAGCCGTAGCGCAGCCCGTAGAGCTGGGTCAGGCCGCACGGCTCGAACCGCGACGGGATCAGGATCGCATCCGCCCCGCCCTGGATCAGGTGGCTGAGTTTTTCGTCATAACCGATCATGACGCCCACCTTGCCGGGGTGCCGCAGCGCCGCGCCGGCAAAGGCGTCCTCGATCCACTGCTCGCCCGAACCGAGCACCACCAGCCGCCCGCCCTGCGCGACGAGGTCGTCGATCCGGGGCGGCAGCATGTCGAGCCCCTTCTGCCAGGTGAGCCGGCTGACCACCGAGAAGATCGGCCCCTCGCCCGGCTCCAGGCCGAACCGTTCTTCGAGCGCCGCCCGGTTGGCCGCGCGCTGGGCGATCGTACTGGCCGTGTAGGGCTGAACCAGCGCCGGATCGGTGGCTGGATTCCATTCCGTCGTGTCGATACCGTTGAGGATGCCGGCCACCGTCTCGGCCCGCTCCTGCAGCAGTCCCTCAAGCCCCATGCCGTAGTCGGCCGTTCGAATCTCGTGCGCGTAGGTTGGGCTGACGGTCGTGACCGCGTCGGCGAGCATCAGGCCGGCCTTGAGGAAGCTGATGCCGCCGAAATACTCGATCGCACCCGAGCGCGCCGCCTCGTAGTCGAGGCGCAGCCCGTTGAACACATCCCAGCCGAACGCGCCCTGGAAGGCGATGTTGTGCACGGTGACGACGGTCTTTGCCGTGCTGCCGGGATTGAACCGCGCATAGGCCGGCACCAGTCCGGCCTGCCAGTCGTGGCAGTGGAGGATATCCGGCCTGTAGCCCTCGATCCGCCCGCGCGAGATCTCGTAGGCGGCGTAGCTCAGTCCGGCGAAGCGCTGCCAGTTGTCCGGCCAGTCCTTGCCGTCGGGTCCGAGATAGGGATTGCCCGGCCGGTCGTAGAGGTGCGGTGCGTCGATGGCGATGACGTCGAGCCCGCCGGCCCGGCCCGCGACCAGCCGCGCCTCTTCGCCGAAGAAGTCGTCGAACCCGTGAACCTCGCGACCGCTCGAAAGCGCAGCCATCACCTTGGGATAGCCCGGCACGAGCACGCGCATCGACACCCCGTGCGGCGCGAGCGCGGCCGGCAAGGCGCCGACCACGTCGGCCAGCCCACCCGTCTTGATCAGCGGATAGGCCTCCGCGGCGACGGAGAGAACCTCGATCATGCGTTCCCCGCTAGCGACTGGCCAGATAGGCGTCGACCATCGGTTGGGTGACCAGTGTCACACCGTCGGCCGTGCGGCGGAACCACTGGGCGTCGAAACTGGCGTCTTCGCCTACCACCAGTCCCTCCGGAATGTTGACGCCCCGGTCGAGGACGACCTTCCTGAGCCGTGCGCCGCGCCCGATCGTGCAATAGGGCAGCACCACCGCCTCGTGCAGTTCCGAATAGGAATGGACGCGACTGCCCGTCGACAGCAGCGTCTTGGTCAGCGCGCCGCCCGAGATGATGCAGTCGCCCGAGACCAGCGAGTTCACCGCCGTGCCGCGCCGTCCGTCGAAATCGTGCACGAACTTGGCCGGCGGCGTGATCTCCGCAAAGGTCCAGATCGGCCAGTCGCGATCGTAGAGGTCGAGCTGCGGGGTCACGTCGCAGAGGTCGATATTGGCCTTCCAGTAGGCATCCACCGTCCCCACGTCGCGCCAGTACGCCACTTCCTCGTTGGGCGAGCGCACGCACGAGCGCGGGAAGCGATGGGCCCAGGCCGAGCCGTGCTTGACGATGTAGGGGATGATGTCCTTGCCGAAGTCGCGGCTCGAGCCCTCGGTCGCCGCGTCGCGGCGCAACTGCTCCATCAGGAACCGCGTCTCGAACACGTAGATGCCCATCGACGCCAGTGCATAGTCGGGCTTGTCCGGAATGCCGGGCGGGTTCTTGGGCTTTTCGACGAAATCGACGATCCGGTCGCGCCCGTCGACGGCCATCACGCCGAAGCCGGTCGCCTCCATGCGCGGCACCTCGAGGCAGCCGATGGTCACGTCGGCGCCCGTATCGACGTGCTGCCGGAGCATGATCTCGTAGTCCATCTTGTAGATGTGGTCGCCCGCCAGCAGCACGATGTAGCGCGGGCCGTAGTCCTCGATGATGTCCATGTTCTGGTACACGGCATCGGCAGTGCCCTCGTACCACTGCGTCTCGGACACGCGCTGCGAAGCCGGCAGCACGTCGAAGCTCTCGTTTCGCTCGGTGCGGAGGAAGTTCCAGCCGCGCTGCAGGTGGCGGATCAGCGAGTGCGCCTGGTACTGCGTCGCCACCGAGATGCGGCGGATGCCGGAGTTGAGCGCGTTCGACAGCGCGAAGTCGATGATGCGCGACTTGCCGCCGAAATAGACGGCCGGCTTGGCGCGCCGGTCGGTCAACTCGAACAGGCGCGTCCCGCGTCCCCCTGCCAAGACATAAGCCATCGCCTCGCGCGCCAGCGGTGATGGTGTCCGATAGTCAGCCATGCTTCCCTCCCCTAACCCGTGTTGTCCCGCTTAGGCGGGATCGTATTTCAGATACAAAGTCGACATCGGCGGCAGGTAGAGATCGGCGTACGGGCCGAGCCCCTCCACCTCGCTGGCATGGGCGGTGACCCGGCCCTGGTTGCCCTTGTTGGTGCCCCCGTACCAGCCCGCATCGGTATTGAGCCGCTCGACCCATGTTCCGGCAACGGGCATCGGCACCCGGTACTTGTCGCGCGGCATCGGGGTCATGTTCGAGATCACGACCACCGGGTCCGCGCCCGGCGCCTTGCGCGCGAAGGCGAACACCGAGTTGGCATGGTCGTTCGCGATCAGCCACTCGAAGCCCTCCGGCTCGTTGTCGCGCGCATGCAGCGCCGGCAGCTCGCGATAGAGCGCGTTGAGGTCCGTCACCAGCCGCCTGATGCCCTCGTGCGAGGGCGCATCGAGCAGCCACCAGTCGAGGCCGCGCGACTCGTTCCACTCATCGCGCTGCGCGAACTCCTGCCCCATGAACAACAGCTTCTTGCCCGGCCAGCCCCACATGAACCCGTAGTAGGAACGCAATCCTGCAAACTGAGCCCAGTCGTCGCCGCCCATCTTGCTGAGCAGCGTTCCCTTGCCGTGCACCACCTCGTCATGGCTCAGGGGAAGGATGAAGTTCTCCGCGTAAGCGTAGAGTGACGCAAAGGTCATGTCGTTGTGATGATAGCGGCGGTGGATCGGGTTGCGGCTCATGTAGCGCAGGGTGTCGTTCATGAACCCCATGTTCCACTTGAACCCGAAGCCCAGCCCACCGGCATCCACCGGCGCGCTCACCCCACTCCACGAGGTCGATTCCTCGGCGATCATCATCACGCCCGGATGCTGCGCATAGGCCTCGGTGTTCACCCGCTTGAGGAACTCGACCGCCTCGAGGTTGTGGTTACCCCCGAACTGGTTCGGCACCCACTCCCCCGGCTGGCGTGAGTAATCGAGGTAGAGCATCGAGGCCACCGCATCGACGCGAAGCCCGTCGAGATGGAAGGCCTCCAGCCAATACAGCGCGTTGTTGACGAGGAAGCTCGAAACCTCCTGGCGCCCGAAATTGTAGATCGCGGTGTTCCAGTCCGGGTGGTAGCCCTTGCGCGGATCGAGGTGCTCGTAGAGCGCCGTGCCGTCGAAACGGGCGAGCCCGTGCTCGTCGGTCGGGAAATGCGCCGGGACCCAGTCGAGGATCACCCCCAGCCCCGCCGCGTGCGCCGTGTCGACGAAGCGCGCGAACCCGGCGGGATCACCGAACCGCGCGGTCGGCGCATAGAGCCCGGTGGGCTGGTAGCCCCAGCTCGGGTCATACGGGTGCTCGGTGATCGGCAGCAGTTCGAGATGCGTGAAGCCGCTGTCGGCCGCATAGGGGATCAGCTGCTCGGCGAGCTGGTCGTAGCTCATGAACGAGCCATCCGCCCGCCGCCGCCACGAGCCCAGGTGCACCTCGTAGATCGAGACCGGCTTCCGCCGCCAGTCGGTCCTGGCGCGCTTCTCCATGTACGCCGCATCGGTCCATTCGAACGGACGCGGGTTGGCGATCACCGAGGCGGTCTTGGGCCGAAACTCAGACTGCCGCGCGAACGGATCGGCCTTCAGCGGCTGCAGCTGCCCGTTGGCGCCCACGATCTCGTACTTGTAGATCTCGCCCGGCCCGACATTGGGGATGAACACTTCCCAGATGCCGGTGTTGACGCGCATCCGCATCGGATGCCGCCGCCCGTCCCATTCGTTGAATGGTCCGACGACGCTGACCCGGCGCGCATTGGGTGCCCAGACCGCGAAATGCGTGCCGCTGACGCCCTCGAACTCCATCGCGTGGGCGCCGAGCTTGTCGAACAGCCTCAGGTGCGAGCCCTCGCCGATATAGTAGTCGTCCATCGGCCCCAGGACCGGCCCGAAACTGTAGGGGTCGAGCACGTCCCATTCGCCGCCGTCGTTGCGGGCATGGTAGCTGACCGGTATCCGGCCGCTGACCTTGACCTCGCCTTCGAAGAAACCGTCGCCGCGCGGCTGCAGCTCGCCCAGGATGCGCTGGTCGAGCGTGCGCGCCGAAACCGTCTCCGCATGTGGGATGAATGTCCGCGCCACCCACGTCTCGCCCACCTGGTGCAGGCCCAGAAGGGCGAACGGATCCGCATGGCGGCCGGCGACGATCGCCCTGATGTCGCTGTCAGCCGCCTGCCACTTCGCTTTCGTCAAGCCCTAACCCCCGATGACCGGGACATTCCAGATGTCCCTGGCGTACTGCGTGATCGTACGATCCGAGGAAAACCAGCCGACATGTGCAGTGTTCCTGATCGCCATCGAATACCATTTGCGCGGGTTGATCCAGACCTCGTCGACGCTCCGCTGCGCCGCCGCATAGGCGTCGAAGTCGCGCGCCACCATGAACCAGTCGTGGTCGTAGAGCCCGCCGATGAGATCGCGGTAGCGGTACGGGTCGTCCGGCGAGAACACGCCCGTGGCAATCGCCTCCAGCGCCTCGCGCAGCGCCGGCGAGTTGTCGATCGCCGTCCGCGGTACCTCGCTGCGGTTGCGCTTCTCGGCCACCTTGTCCGCGGTGAGCCCGAAGATCACCATGTTCTCCGGCCCCACCTGCTCCAGCATCTCGACATTGGCGCCGTCGAGCGTGCCGATGGTGATGGCGCCGTTGGCCATGAACTTCATGTTGCCGGTGCCCGAGGCCTCCATGCCGGCCGTCGAGATCTGCTCCGACAGGTCGGCCGCCGGGATGATCTGCTCGGCGAGGCTGACGTTGTAGTTGGGCAGGAACACCACCTTGAGCAGGCCGCGCACCGCCGGATCGTTGTTGATCACCTTGGCGACGTCGTTGATCAGCTTGATGATCAGCTTGGCGTTCCAGTAGCCCGGCGCCGCCTTGCCCGCGAACACCTTCACCCGAGGCACCCAGTCCTTCTCCGGATGCGAGCGGATCGCCGAGTACTGCGCCACCGCCTCGATGATGTTGAGCAGCTGCCGCTTGTACTCGTGGATGCGCTTGACCTGCACGTCGAACATGGCGTCGGGCGAAACCACGATCCCCAGCCGGTCCTTGATCACCTGCGCCAGCTTCACCTTGTTGTCGCGCTTCACCGCCGCGAACTGATCCTGGAAAGTCGGATCGTCGGCATGCCTGTCCAGGGCGGCGAGCAGCTCCAGGTTGTCCTGGAACTCCGGCCCGATCCGCTCACTGATCAGCTTGGTGAGGCCCGGGTTGCACTGCAGCAGCCATCGCCGCGGCGTCACGCCGTTGGTCTTGTTGTTGATCCGGCCCGGATAGAGCCGGTTGAGATCGGCGAACAGCGTCTTCTTCAGGAGGTCCGAGTGGAGCGCCGAGACGCCGTTGATCGAATGCGCGCCGACGAAGGCCAGCTGGCCCATGCGCACGCGGCGCCCGCCATGCTCGTCGATCAGCGACAGGTTGGCGATCTGCGCGTCGGTGAAGCCGCCCATCTCGCGCGCCTCCGCCAGCACCTGGGCGTTGATCGCGTAGATGATCTGCATCTGTCGCGGCAGCATCCGCTCCAGCAGGCCCACCGGCCAGGTCTCCAGCGCCTCGGGCAGCAGCGTATGGTTGGTGTAGCCGAACGTCGCCTTGGTGAGCTTCCAGGCAGCGGCGAACTTCATGCCGTGGACGTCGATGAGGATGCGCATCAACTCGGCGATCGAGATCGCCGGGTGCGTGTCGTTGAGCTGGATGGCCACCTTGTCGCTGAGCGAGCCGAGGTCGCCATAGGCCTGCATGTGGCGGCGGACGATGTCCTGCAGCGAGGCGGAGGAGAAGAAGAACTCCTGGCGCAGGCGCAGCTCCTGCCCCGAGGGAGTGGAGTCGGCGGGATACAGCACCCGCGTCACCGCCGCCGCCCGGGCGCTCTCCTCGAGGGCGCCGATGTGGTCGCCGGCATTGAACCTGTCGAGCAGGATGGGGTCGATCGGCTGGGCCGACCACAGGCGCAACGTGTTCACGCGCTTGCCGCGCCAGCCCACGATCGGTGTGTCGAAGGCCACTGCGAGGAGGTGCTCGGCCGGTCGCCATTCGAGGCGCGTCGAACCGTCGGGCTCGGCCACCGGCTCGACATGCCCGCCGAAGCCGATCTCGTAGCTGGATTCCCGGCGCTCGAACTCCCAGGGATTGCCGTGCGCGAGCCAGTCCTCGGGCAGCTCGACCTGCCAGCCATCGCTCATCTCCTGGCGGAACAGCCCGTGCACATAGCGGATGCCGTAGCCATAGGCCGGGATGCCGACCGTCGCCATCGACTCCATGAAGCACGCGGCAAGGCGGCCAAGGCCGCCATTGCCCAGCGCCGCATCGGGCTCGAGGTTGATCAGGTCGCCGAGATCGACATTGAAGTTCTTGAGCGCGGCGCGCACCGGCTCCATCGCGCCGATATTGCTCATCGCGTCGCGCATCAGCCGGCCGATAAGGAACTCGAGGCTCAGGTAGTAGACGCGCTTGTTCGACGTGCGCCACGTCTCGCGGCTCGACTCCATCCACTGGTCGATGATGTGGTCGCGGACCGTCAGGATCGTCGCCTTCAGCCAATCATGCGGCCGCGCGACGATCGGGTCCTTGCCGATGGAATAGATGAGGTTCTCGAGAATCTCCGCCTGCAGCGCCTCGGTAGTCAGCGCGCTCTTCTGCGGGACGGGAGCATCCAAAACGAGGGGCATTTGCGCCATTGTCGCAATCCATACGTCATTACGATGTTCCCCTCTAGAGACTCACCCTTGCATTGAATCGAACCGCTGTGAAGTCCCGATGAGAACGGTTCTAAGGCAGCCTGCCTAAACCTTGGTCGGTTTTTCCAAGCCCGATCGCACAGCGCGTGAACTGCGGTTCACACCGCACTTTACACGACCCGAGGCGTGAACTACGGTTCACACATGATCGAAGTTCGCCAGACCGAGGACTTTCGGCATTGGCTCCGGGGCCTGGCCGACGCCCAGGCGGCGAAGCGGATCGCGCAGCGCATTGTCCGCGTGTAAGCCGGACTACTGGGCGACGCCAAGTTCTTCGACGGAATCGGCGAGCTTCGTATCGATTACGGGCCGGGCTACCGGGTCTACTTCGTGCAGCGCGGCAAGGTGCTGATCGTCCTGCTCGCGGGTGGCGACAAGTCCACCCAGAGCAAGGACATCAAGCGGGCGAGGAAGCTCGCCAAGGAGGTTTGAATGGCGATCGAAACCACACTGTTCGATGCGGCGGAGTTCCTTGACGACCCGACCTCCCAGGCCGAGCTGCTGGCCGATGCCTTCGAGAGCGGCAACGCCACCTACATTGCTCAGGCTCTGGGGGTCGTGGCCAGGGCCCGCGGCATGAGCGACATTGCTCGGGAGGCCGGGGTGACGCGTGAGGCGCTGTACAAGGCACTCAGCGAACGGGGCGATCCGAAGCTGAGCACCCTGCTGGGTGTCGCGCGGGCGCTGGGCGTGAAGCTCACCGCCACGCCTTTGGCACGGAACGACTAGGCCCCTAAGCCTTCTCCTGCTCGCCCTCGGGCGCGATGATCGGCTCCGACGGCCCCGCCACCGTGCCGCTTTCGCGCGCCTGGTCTTCGGCATTGGCGATGAGCAGTTCGCGGCCGGCCATGATGCCGCCTACCATCTGCTGGCTGAAGCGCTGGCGGTCGTTCTCGCGCACCTTCTCGATGATCTCGTCGACTTCCATCGTGTCGACACCCAGTGCCCTGAGCGTCTCGGCGCCGAACTCGAGCGAGGACTCGAAGAGCTCGCGCAGCTGGTAGTCGACGCCGGCCTTCACCAGTTCCAGCGAGTGCCCGCGATCGAACGAGCGGGCGAAGACCTTGGCCAGCGGAAACTCCGACTTCACCAGCTCCACGATCCGCGTCGCCGCCTCCTTCTTGTCGACGCAGACGAGGACGAGGTCGGCCGTCCCTGCCCCGGCGGCGCGCAGGATGTCGAGCCGCGTGCCGTCGCCATAGTAGATCTTGAAGCCGAAGGTCTGCGCCACCTCGATCATCTCGACGTCGTTGTCGATGATCGAGATCGAGTGCTGGCCCTTGGCGATGAGCGGCTGGCTGGCGATCTGCCCGAAGCGCCCGAACCCGATCATCAGCACATTGCCGGTCAGCCCCTCGGGCTTCTCCACGCCTTCGAGCGACCGTGCCGGCTTGGGCAGGAACTTCAGCAGCATCGTCGAGAACGGCGTCAGCGCCATCGAGATGATGACCGTCGCCGTGAAGATGGCGCTGAGCTCGCCACTAAGCAGCCCGCTCGCGGTTGCCGTGGTGTAGAGCACGAAGGCGAACTCGCCGCCCTGCGCCATCAGCACGGCCCGCTCGAGCGCTGTCTGGTTGCTCCCGCCCAGCAGCCGGGCGAGCCCGTAGATCACCGCGCCCTTGAGCAGCATGTAGGTCAGCACCGCGAGCGCGATGAACTGCCAGTTGGCGGCCACCACCCTGAGGTCGAGCGCCATGCCGACCGCGAGGAAGAACAGCCCCAGGAGGAGGCCGCGGAACGGCTCGACATCTGCCTCGAGTTGATGCCGGAAGGTCGAGGTCGAAAGCAGCACGCCCGCCATGAAGGCGCCCATGGCCATCGACAGCCCGCCCAGTTCCATGATCAGCGCCGCGCCCAGCACCACTAGCAGCGCCGCCGCGGTCATCACCTCGCGCGCCTTCGATTCTGCGAGCAGCTTGAACACCGGGTTCAGCACCCAGCGCCCCGCGAAGATCACGGCAACGATCGAGGCCACCGCGACGCCCACGCTGATCCAGCGCTGCGTGGCGCTGACGTCTGCATCGCCCCCCGGCGAGATGAGCGCCACCGCCGCCAGCAGCGGTACGATCGCGAGGTCTTCGAGCAGCAGCACAGAGACGATCTTCTGCCCGTCCGGAGTTTGCAGCTCGCCGCGCTCGGCGAGGATCTGCATGACGATGGCGGTCGAGGTGAGCACGAAGCCGAGGCCGGCCACGAACGCCACTGCCGGCGTCAGCCCGAGGAGGAAGACGCCGGCGAGAGTGAGGACGGCGCCGCACAGCCCGACCTGCAGCACGCCGAGTCCGAATATCTCCTTGCGCAGGCCCCAGAGCTTGGCCGGCTCCATCTCGAGGCCGACGATGAACAGGAAGAGCACCACGCCCAGTTCGGCCGCGTGCAGCACCGATTGGGGATCGCTGACCACCTTGAGGCCAAACGGTCCCAGCACCAGCCCCGCCGCAAGATAGCCCAGCACCGAGCCGAGCCCCAGCCGCCGGAACAGCGGCACCGCTATGACGCCCGCGCCCAGGATCGCGGCGATCTGCACCAGGTCGATGCCGCCGTGCGCCGCCACTTCGGCCGCATGCGCAGCCACTTCGCCCGCCATCAGTCACCTCTGTCCCGTCTGGAATCTGTCAAGCGTGAGGCCAGAGTACGGGTGCGTCAAGGCTGTCCAATCGGCCAGATTGCCATCACCCGGCAGGTGCCGTCCGGGAACGGGTAGCGGCACCCTTCCGCGCCGGCTCCTTCGCGGTCTTGGGCGGTGATGGCGGTGCCGCCTTGGGCTCGGCCGCGTCCGCATCCCGGTTTGCCTTCTGCTCCAGCGCCCGGCGCACCCGCCGCGGCGGTACTGCGGTCATCGGCAGGATGTGCGTCGCCACCGAGTAGAGCACCAGCAGCGAGGGCACCGCGACAAGGCCGCCGACCGGGCCCCAGGCCCAGATCCAGAACGTCAGCGCCAGAAAGATCATGAACGGGTTGATCGTCATCGTCCGACCCAGCAGGTTCGGGGTGACGAAGTTGCCCTCGATGAAGTTGATGCCGAAGTAGAGCGCCATCGGCAGCAGCCCGCCGAACAGCCCGCCGGTGGTGCCGAGCCCGACAAGGAACAGCACCAGCGCCATGACGGCCTGCCCGATGAACGGGATGTAGTTGAGCACCGCCGCCATTGCGCCCCACAGCAGCGGCGACGGCAGGCCGACCGCCCAGGCCATGAGCGTGACGACCACCCCTACCCCCAGGTTCACCAGCGAGATGGTGAGCAGGTACTTCGACACCTTCTGCTCGACATCGCGGAACACATGCGCGGTCCGCCAGCGCATCCGCCGGCTGACGCAGAGCGAGAGCGTCGCGATGCGGATGTTGTCGCGCGTCGCGAGGAAAAAGTAGAGCGAGACGAGGAACACGCCGATCTGCGCGAGGATCGCCGGCGCCAGCATGGCGATGCCGGTGACGGCGCTGCTGTCCTGCACTGTCACTTCCATGGATGCGCCGCCGCCCAGCACGCCCTTCACCTGCTCCTGCAACGCCCCGATCGCCGCAATCGGCTCCCGCCAGTTGGCGAGTTCGGCCTGTATGCGCTGCCACACGACGGGCAGGCGCGCAGCCCACTCGCTCAGGGGCCCGTAGAACAAGGCGCCGCCGACGAGGATGCCGACGAGGAAGACAAGCACCAGGACACCGGCCGAAAGCGGTTCGGGCACCCCGCGCTGCTCCAGCATGTCGGCGACCGGGCCGAACATCAGCCCGACGGTGATGGCGAGAAACAGTGGCGCCAGGACGACCTGCGCCTCGCGCACGGCGACGAAGGCAACGACGATGCCGATGCCGACGACCGCCATCTGGGCCGCATTGCCGAGCACGCGCTCGAAATTGGTCTTGGCGATGGCGTCGTTCAGTCCCTTGCGGCGGACGGTGACCCTCTGGTTTCGCATCTTGGCTCCCATGCGATGATCATGCAGAACGCCGATGCGATGCCCCGCGTTCCGGCTAGACCGGATAGCGCAGCACGGCGGCCAGTTCCGCGCCCTCCGGCAGGTCCGCGGCCCGGACGCCGAGCACCCTGGCGCCGCTGTCGAGCGCCCGGCCGGCGATCTCGTCGATCACGCCGTAGGTCGTGGCATCATCCGTCTTGGCGAACGTCACCCCGCCATCGTCGTCCACGAGGCCGGGGATGTGGTCGTCGATATTGACCAGCATGGCCGCGACGGCACCGCGCGTGGCCGCTCGCGCCGCATCCGACACGTCCGAAGTCGCCCGCCCGGAGGAGCGCCGCTCATGGAACAGCGTGGCGAAATCGTCGATCTGGCGCCGGTAGGCTGCGTCGAGCACCGGCCGCGCCGCCTCCGCCAGTTGTCCCGGCGTCAGGCGGTCCGGCGATGTCTTGATCGTCTCGGGCAGGAGCTCGCCGAAGCTGCTCATCTCGCGGAACATCGACTCGAGCCGGCCGGTGGACGCGAGGATCAGCGGCACGTCGCTGCCGGCCACGACCGGCCGCAAGGCCCGGACTACCGCCCGCACATACTTGCCGAGCTGGACGTTCTGCTCCTCGAGCCCGCCGCCCCGGCCGTCGCTGGTGCGGTCGTTGAGCGTCGACTTGCCGACCGCGCTCGCGCCGTCCCGCGGCAAGGCATCGACACTCACCTCGCGCGCCGGCTGGTCCGGCTCGACGTCGATCAGCCGCACCGCCCCTTCCGACAGCGCCAGCACCCGCGCCACCTGCGGGAATGCCAGCGCCCTGAGCAGCGGCTTCAGGTAGAACCGGTCGGCGACATCGAGCGTCTCGGGCACGCTCGTCGCCAGCCGGAAGCTGTGGAGCTGGTCCGGCGCCGCGAGCACCAGCAGCGTGTGCGCCTGATGCGCCCAGAAATCGTCGTCCCCCGCCACGTCCTCGAGCCGGGACATCACCGCCTCGACGCGGCGCTTGTCGCGCCCCTCCAGTTGCCGCCAGACCTGCGCGATCGCGTTGCGGAAGGCGATGCGCGAGGCGCCGGTCGCTCCCGTCACCGGCGTCGTCGGCGTAACGATCGACACGCAGATGTCGGCCCTGACGGCCCTCAGCGCCGCGAACTCGGACTTGGTGGGAATGTCCACGTACAGCATCTCTGCGCCTTTCCGGATCGGTTGTCCCGGAACGACTAGCAGCGCCGGCTTCACGAGCCCTCCAGAGCCAGGACAAAAAACGCTGAGAACTTGCCTACAATTGCCCTTCGGGCGATCTTCGCCCCCCATTCCACGCCGGGTTGCGCTGTGCCGTTCCGCCACTAACATGCGCCCCGGAATCAATCTCTCAGGGGCTCGCGCTAAACCCATGGCACGCAAGATCATTATCGACACCGACCCGGGCCAGGACGATGCCGTCGCCATCCTGATGGCCCTCGCCTCGCCCCAGGACTTCGATATCCTCGGCATCGTCGCCGTCGCCGGCAACGTCAGCCTCGCGCAGAACGCCCGCAATGCGCTGAAAGTGGTCGAGCTCGCCGGCCGCAAGGACATCGCCGTCTATGCCGGCTGCGAGCGCCCCATGCGCCGCACCCTCGTCACTGCCGAGCACGTGCACGGCGAGACCGGCCTCGACGGCCCGGACCTGCCGCTGCCCAAGCTCAAGATCGAGGAGCAGCACGGCGTCGACTTCATCATCGACACGCTGATGGCGCACGAGTCCGGCACCGTGACCCTCGCGACGCTCGGGCCGCTCACCAACGTCGCCATGGCCATGGTCAAGGAGCCGCGCATCATCCCGCGCATTGAGGAGATCGTGATGATGGGCGGCGGCTATTTCGAGATGGGCAACATCACGCCCGCCGCCGAGTTCAACATCTATGTCGATCCCGATGCGGCCGATGTCGTGCTGCGCTCGGGCGTGCCGATCGCCATGCTGCCGCTCGACGTCACCCACATGATCCTGTCGACGCCCGAACGGCTCGCGAGGATCCGCGCGCTCGGCAACAAGTCCGGCGAGGCCGTGTACCAGATGCTGAGCTTCTCCGAGCGCTTCGACCTGCAGAAGTACGGCTCCAACGGCGCCCCGCTGCACGATCCCTGCGTCATCGCCTACATGCTCAAGCCCGAGCTCTTCAAAGGCCGCCACATCAACGTCGTCATCGAGACCGCCAGCGAGCTCACCGTGGGCATGACCGTTGCCGACTACTGGGGCGTCACCAGCCGGCCCAGGAACGTCATGTACCTGCGTTCCGGCGACGCCGAAGGCTTCTACGCGCTGCTGACCGAACGGCTCAGCCGCCTGCCCTGATGCCAAAGCATTGACAGTTCGGGCCCTTAGCAGCGAGTCTTCATCGTGCGGCGGGTGAGTCGCACGATGCTGCTCCGGCCGCTTATGTTGCGAGGGGCTTCATAATGGACCTTGGTTCTCTCCTGATCATCCTGATCGTTGGTGGCGTGGCCGGCTGGCTTGCCGGTCTCATCGTCAAGGGCTCGGGCTTCGGCCTGGTTGGCGACATCGTCATCGGCATCGTAGGCGGCCTGTTGGCCGGTTGGCTGCTCCCCATGATCGGGGTCAGCTTCGGCGGCCTGATCGGTTCCATCATCATGGCGGTGATCGGCGCAGTCATCCTGCTCCTGGTCATCCGCGTCATCCGTCGAGCCACCTGACGCGCCGTAAGGATAAATACCCAGGCCGGGCGCATGAGCCGCCCGTCCTGGCCTCTCCCCTGGTGGAGGACCAGGGTGCCGCCCATTTGGCTCTGCTGGGCTACTGGCTGTTTCGCCTCGTCGTCGCCGGCTTCGGCGCTCTCTACGCCGCCGCCCTGATCTGGAACGCGGTCGGCCTCACCGGCTGGTTCGGCGCCGCGACGCCGCTTTCCGGCGTGTATCTCCTGGTGCTTGGCCTGCCCTGGACGCTGGGGGCCGCCTTCTTTCCCGAACACCTGCAGCCGCTCGTCGCCGCGCTTGCGCCCGGCATCACCTTCGGCATCCTGCTCGCACTGTGCCGACCACCGGTGCGCGACTAGAAACAAAATCCCCGGCTTCCGGGACGGGAAGCCGGGGCAGTTTCCCTTCGCGACCATGCGCACGAAGGGTCAGGAGCCATCCTGAAGGGTTATCCGGCGGGCTGTGCCTCCGGGAATATCCAGCTGCCATCGAGGATTGCGGCCTGCGGCCGGTAGAGGCGCACCGTGTAGTTCCAGCCGGCCGGCGTCGACAGGCAGTTGGGCACCGTGCCGTCGCAGCCGCCGAACTGGATATCGACCGACCCGTCGGCGTTCCTCGTGGCGTTGATGTTGTTGATCGAATAGGCGTCGAACGCGTTCCGCGTGAAGAATCCCTGCCCGCCGTGGACGCTGATCGACCACAGTCCGTCCACCGGCAGGTCGGCCGGCACGTGCAGCCTGTGGATGGTCTTGCCGTCGTTCAGATCCGGGACGATCCCGAACGAGCGCACGGACCGCGCCGGGGTACCGGCCCAGCCGACCGGCGTGCCGACAAGGGTGGCTGCCGTGATCGTGCCCTGTCCGGCCGAAGCCCACGGCGCCATCCCGGTCGTGCGAGCGGCCGTCCCGTGTTTGCCATGCGCGCCCTGATCGTCGCCCAGTTCCTGGCCCATCGCGACTGCTATCAGCACTGCCGCCAGCCCGAAGGCCCCCAGCGTCATCTTCATGATGCGTCCCCTGTGAGGTTTGCTCCACGTCATTGCAGTCACGGCCCTTCTGCAGGCACCGCCTGCGGGAATGTCCAGCTGCCGTCGAGGATGGAGGCATCGGGCCGGTAGAGCCGGACCATGTAGTTCCAGCCATCATCGATCGGCAGGCAGTTCGGCACGCTGCCTTCACAGCCGCCGAAATGGATCGTCACCGATCCGTCTTCAGCCTTCTTTCCGGTCACGTTGTTGATGGAATACGCATTGAGGTCGTTGGGCGCGTAGTAGCCGTCCTTGGTGTAACGGCTCACCGACCAGAAGCCCTTGACGGGCACGTCCTTGGGCACGACCAGCTTGTAGGTTGTCGCCCCGTCGTTCTTTTCGGGCGCGACGTTGAGGTAGAGCGCACCCTCTTCCGGGTTGCCGCCCCAGGCCGAGGCTGCGCCGACGAGACGTCGTACCGGGTCCACCTCGTCCTTGGTGCCGAACATCCCCCTGGTGTCCGGCAGTTGCGCCGCCAGTGCCAGCAATGCCTGGCGCGTCGCCGCCTGGCTCGCCTGGTCCCACTGCGGCACTTCGAAGGTGCCGGGACCGCCCGGCTGCTCGACCCTCATGGCATCCTGCAGCGCGTGCACCGCCTTGAGATCCTCGGGATCGTTGGGGTCGACCAGCGTGCGGATCGCAGCGAGCGCGTAGCGCGTGCCGACGCTGTCCTTGTTCAGCGGGTAGCTGCCGGCGCCGTAGTGCAGTTCGGTCGTGTACTGGTCTTCGTTGATGACCTGCAGCGACATGAACCGATCACCGGCATCAGGCAGGATCACCGTCGCCGGTCCCGCGTCGAGGTCGAGCACCACGCCAGAGTAGAGCGTGTCCCGGTTCAACCGGATGACCGACTGGTGCGCAATGTCGGCCGGCTCCCGATGGTGCAGGAACGTTCCGAGCCCGCCGGCATCCTTCACGAGGTTGCCGATATAGAGGTCGCTCTCGGCCCGCACGAAGTTGTCCACGTTCACCGGCACCGGACCCAAGTCCCCCGTCTCCAGCGCGACGGCTCCTGCAATCATCAGTCCGGACAGGGCAAAGGCCGCGAGCGAGCGCCTCATCTCACCCCTCCACCTTCACGATGTCGGGTAACTGCCAGCTCTTGTCGAACAGCGCTTCCGTCGGCGCGTACAACCGGAACATGAGCTCGAATTCGCGCTCGGGATCGGTCGGCACCCAGTTGCTTTGCGTGAGCGTCCGGTTGTGCCAGTCGAGCGACCGGCCCCGGTTGATGACGTCTCCGACCTTGCCCGGCGTCTTGGTGAGCATCTGCTGGCGCATCAGGTCGGTATTGACCGCCGGCATGCCCCAGATGGCCGCCTCGGGTATGCGTCGCTCGATGATCGATTTCTGCACGTCCGGCGGAAGCTCGGCCTGCGCCATCGCCGGCGTGGCCATGATCGCCGACGCAAGCGTCGCGACAAGGCCGAACGGCTGGGTGTGGCTGGCGAACATACCGGCTCCTCAAATGCGTTCCACCGCCCCGGACAGGGGGCGCTCGGTTCGCGGCGAACTGGCATAAGCCAGCCGTGAGGCGCCGTGTTATGTGCGGGGGAGTAGGCGCTCCGCGCGTAAGCGCCTCCCTAACCGACTGCCATCAATCCCACCGAAGTTTTGGCAAAAATGCACCGAAAGGAGGCCGCTCTTGCCGCCCCGTGCCGCTCGGCGCTAGAAGGCAGCCGCTAGGAGCATCGCCATGGATATCGTCACCCTCGCCGCCTTCACCATCGCCTACGCCATTGCCGTGATCGTCCCCGGTCCGGGCGTCGCGGCCGTCGTCGCGCGGGCACTGGGCGGCGGTTTCCGGGCGGCATTCCCGATGGTCCTCGGCATCCTGGTCGGCGACCTCGTCTACCTCGTCTTCGCGCTGTTCGGCCTCGCCGCCATCGCCACGTGGTTCGGGCCGGTCTTCGTCATCGTGAAGTGGGCCGGCGCGCTCTACCTGCTCTACGTCGCCTGGCAGTTCTGGAGCGCCAAGCCGGGCTCCGAGCAGATCGGCGCCAAGCAGGATGCCAGCGCCTGGAAGACCTTCCTCTCGGGCTTCGCCCTCACCATGGGCAACCCCAAGACCATCGTGTTCTACCTCGCGCTGCTGCCCACCGTGATCCCGCTCGACAAGCCCATCACCGCGCTCGGCTTCCTCGAACTCACCGGTATCGTGGTGGTCGTGCTGCTCGCCATCGGTTGCGCTTATGCCGGCCTCGCCGCCGCCGCGCGCGACTTCTTCAAGTCCACCCGCGCCATCCGCGCCCTCAACCGCACCGCCGGCGTCATCATGGCGACGGCAGCGGCACTGGTCGTCGTGCGCGAGTAGGCGGCGGGCGTCAGCCCTTCTGGCCTCCCCTGGGCGAGCCCCTGCGGCCCGCCGAACCGCCCTTTGGCTTCAGCCGCACCTTGAGCCGCCCGCCGTCCTCTTCGTTCAGTTCGAGCGAGGGCAGGTCGCGCACGAGGTCGCTGAGCTTCTTGTAGCCGTAGGTGCGGGGGTCGAAGTCGGGCGCGAGGTTGGCGAGTTGGCTGCCGATCGAACCGAGCAGGACCCAGCCGGTCTCGGTCTCGATCTCGGCGATGGCTTTGCGCAGCAGGTCATCTGCCTTGCTGATCGGCTCCAGTGCCTTGCCGCGTTCACCGGTGCCGCCCTTGGCTGCCGCATCGGGCAAGAGGTTCTCGGTGTAGATGAAGCGCCGGCAGGCCTGCCGGAAGCTCTCCGGCGTCTTCAGCTCTCCAAAGCCGTAGACGTCGACGCCCTCCTCCCGGATACGCGCCGCCAGCCGGGTGAAGTCGCTGTCGGACGACACGAGGCAGAACCCGTCGAACCGTCCGGAATGGAGCAGGTCCATGGCGTCGATCACCAGCGTGATATCGGACGCATTCTTGCCTGTGGTGTAGGCGAACTGCTGCTGCGGAATGATCGCGTACTTGGTGAGGACATCCGCCCAAGCCTTTGATCTTGGGCTGGAGAAGTCGCCGTAGATGCGCCGCACGCTGGCCTCGCCCAGCTTGGCGATTTCCTCGAACAGACCGTCGACGATCTTCGCCGAGGCGTTGTCCGCGTCGATCAGCACCGCAAGCCTTGCCTGTTTCCCGCCGTTTGCCATTCCAGTCCTCCGTTAGCGCACCGCCGACCCCGCGGCTGCGAGACCCCAGGCAAGCAGTTCCTGGGCCCGCTCCGGCGTCACGCCCTCAACATAGCACCGAAGCTCGGGCGCGTTGCCCGAAGCGCGGTAATGAACCGTGTCGCCCGAGGTGAGCGAGAAGCGCAGGCCGTCGATGGCCGAGAGGCTCTCGATCTCGCCCACCGGCGCGAAGAACCGCTGGGCATAGCCTTGGGTTTCCACCAGATCCCTAAGGAACGCCCCACTCCGCTCGCTCGGCACATGCGCCAGCCGATCGGCCAGCGCCGCGCGGACCGGGAGCGTCTGCACCAGCCCGGCAAGGCTCTGGCCGAGCTTGGCGGCCGTACCCAGCACGGCGAGGATCGGCAGCACCGCGTCGCGCGTCGGCAGCGCCTTCAGCAGCCGGCCGTTGATGGTCACGTCCGTGCCCAGCAGCAGCCCGCCATTGGCCTCGAAGCCGACCACCGCGCCCGGCGAGCCTTGCGCCGCGCTCTCCATGCCCGCGATGACGAAGGGCGAGCCCACCCTGGTGCGCTCGACCCGGCCGAACCAGCCCACGCCCTCGATCGCCGAGTTCGACGTCACCGGCGTCACCACCCGGTCGGCCCCGAGGAAGCGAGATGCCACCATGCCCAGCACGTCGCCGCGCACGAATTCGCCATTGCCGTCGATGAGCAGCGGCCGGTCGCCGTCACCGTCGGTCGAGACCACCGCGTCGAGCTTGTACCGGTCGATCCAGCCGAAGCGCGGCTCGAACAGCGCGTCGGAGAACGCTTCCGTATCGACCGCGACGAACGTCTCGGAACGCTCGAGCCGTACCACCTCGGCCCCCGCCCGGGTGAGGAACGACACCAGCAAGTCGCGCGCCACTGACGAGTGCTCGAACACGCCGATGCGCCAGCCATTGAGCGCAGTGGCGTCGAGCATGCCGCGATAGCGCTGCCGGTAGCGGTCGCCGGCAAGGATGCTCTCGTCCACCGCCCTGCCCTCGCCCTGCGGCACCGCCGCCGCGAGCGCCGCCGATATCCCGGCCTCGTCCGCCTTCGTGATCTCGCCAGCCGCCACGTAGAACTTGAGCCCGTTGCGATCGGCCGGGATGTGGCTGCCCGTCACCATGATCGCCGGCGCGCGGTTCTCCATGGCGTGCAGCGCCAGCGCTGGGGTCGGCAACACGCCGCAGTCGACCGGCTGGAGCCCCGCCGCGCGGATCGCCACGGCGCAGTCCTCGACGATCGCCGGGCTCGAGGCACGCAGGTCGCGGCCCAGATACACCCGCTTGCCCGCCGCCGTGCCAAGATGGGCGAGGAAAGCCGCCGTGTAGCGCCTTGCCGCGCCATCGGTCAGTTCCGTCGCGAGCCCGCGCAGGCCGCTCGTGCCAAACTTGAGTGAATCCGTCATCGCCGCAGTATCCGAAGGTGAAGCGCCAGCAATCTCATGGCCCTTCGCCGCCGCGCAAGCCATTCAGGCGTCGTTAATGCTTCGTTCATCATCACCGCCCACATTCGTCAGCATGATTGTCCAGAAGCGCACGATGAACTGGCTGCCCCGCGCGTCGATGTACGACGAGATGCAGGCTGCCCGCGAGAAGCGCCGCGCCAATCTCCAGGCCGACATGGCCAACTCGGCCAACAACAACGCCGCGCTCATCTCGACCAACACCACGTCCGGTGAGTCGGTGAACCTGACGCTGCGGATCGCCGCCGCGCGCATCCAGAACGGCACCACCCGCAAGGTCTAGCACCTTGCCTTGTCTGGATAATTTCCCCAGACTCCGCCCATGTCGCCCGATACGTTCTTCTCCCGCGAAGTCACCCTCGTCGCCCGCGAGCTGCTCGGCGCCGAACTGCTCGTCGACGGTGTCGGCGGCCTGATCGTCGAAACCGAGGCCTACCATCCCACCGAGCCCGCCTCGCACGCGCATCGCGGCCCGACGCCCCGCAACGCCTCGATGTTCCTCGGTCCCGGCTTCGTCTACGTCTACCGCTCCTATGGCATCCACTGGTGCCTGAACTTCGTCTGCAGCGACGCCTCCGCCGTCCTCATCCGCGCCATCGAACCCACTGCAGGCATTGAGAAAATGGCCGAGCGGCGAGGGCTCGCCAATCCGCGCGAGCTGTGCTCGGGCCCCGGCAAGCTGGCCGAGGCGCTGGCCATCACCAAGGCCCATGACGGGCTCCGCATCGACGCCGCTCCGTTCGCTCTCCGCCTCCCCGCTACGCCGCCCGCAGTGGTGATCGGGCCGCGTATCGGCATCACCAAAGCCGCCGATCTCCCCTGGCGTTTCGGCGTCGCCGGCTCGGCCTATCTCAGCAAGGCGTTTCGCCGCGCCTAGGTGGGTTCCCCTTCGCCCCCGCTTTGGCTAGTTTGCGCCCGCAGAAACAAGGAGAAGCCCGTGCAGGTCGAAGCGCTGATCAAGGAATTGCTGGCAACCGGCAGCATGAACGAGGAAACCACCGCCGACCTCAACCGCTGGCTCGAGGAAGCCACTGCCGGCACGCTCCATGCCGACGACGCGGAATACATCCAGGCGCTGCACGCCCGCATTACCGGCGCGCCCCAGCCCGAGCCGCTGCTCTCCGACACGGAGCCGGCGCGCCTTGACGGCCTTACCATCGAGGACTGGCGCGATCGCGCTCTCCGCGCCGAGGCGGAACTCGCCGCCCTCAAGGACAGCATCAGCGCGACGAGCGCTTGACCAACGGCACCTCGCCCAAGTACATGCGCCCTTGCGTGGGGCGCATTTACACTGGTTTTACAATGGATTCTCAGGTCCCTCGGCCTTGGAAGGGCCCTTTCCGTGCGCTGGAAATAGCCTATACCCGTCGCAAGGTCCTCCGTGACTTCCGTCGCGACTTCGGGCGCACCCCCAACTTGCAGTCACCGGCGACCTACAACGAGCGCCTCTCGCACCGTTTGGTCTATGACCGCGATCCGCGCCTGAAGGTCGTAAGCGACAAGATCGCCGTGAAGGACTACGTCGCCGAGCGCCTCGGCGACCGCTACAACGTCCCCCTGCTCGGCAAGTGGCGTCGGGCCAAGGATATCGACTGGGCCGCCCTGCCCGCGAGGTTCGTCATCAAGCCCAATGAGGGTTCCGGCCGGTTCGCGCTCGTCCGCGGCGAAGCGGACCGCAACCCGCAACGCCTGCGTGCCTTCGCCCAGCTCTGGCTCAAGCGCCGCTGGTTCGACTGGCTCGCCCAGGAATGGGGCTATCGCGGCATACCCCGTTACATCATGGCGGAGCCGTTGCTGGAGGGCCGCAACGGCGGCATCCCCTCCGAGGTCAACGTGTTCACCTTCGGGGGCCGCGTCGGGCTCATCCGGCTCTTCACCGGCCGCAAGACCCGGCCCGAGCGCCGCGATGCCTGGTTCGACCCCACTGGGCGCCAGCTCGACATCGGCGTCGATCCGATCCGCGGCGCGCGCATGGAACTCAGCGAGCGCGATCGCCTCGAGATCGTGGATATCTCCGAGAAGCTGGCCGCCGGCTGGGACCACCTGCGTGTCGATCTCTACCTGACCAGCGACGGCATCAAGGTGGGCGAGCTCACGCCCTACTCCTGGGGTGGGCGGGCGCAATGGCGCCCCGAGAGCGTCGACGCCAAGGTCGGCGCCCTGTGGGGCGGCGAGACCGACTACTCGATCTTCGAGGACTTCCGCGACCCCGCTCTCGCCGACTCTCCCCCGTCCGATCCACTGGTCTGGTTGCGCACCTGGCAGGACCTGATCAACGCCGGCGACTACGAGACCTCGCGCCAGCTCTTCGCTTCCGACGTCGTCGCCTTCGGCTCGCTCGCCGAGAGCATGCGGGGGCTCGCCGAACTCGAGGCGAACCAGTGGCGGAAGATCTGGGGCACGATCCGCGATTTCAGGTTCGAGGAGCCGGTTATCCTCTCCGACCACGAGGAGGCCTATACTGTGGCCGTTCGCTGGAGTTCGGAGGGGCAGACCGAAAATGGAGGTTGGTACGAACGCCGCGGTCGGTGCACTCTGATGCTGCAACGCCTTGGCCCTGCTCTCGTTTGTACCCATAGCCACTTTTCGATGGACCCCGGTATTCCGGCGCGCCGCGCGGGCTAGGAACGGGGTCCCGACTTCGGAGACCACAATGCAGTTCCTGCCTGCCCTCCTCGTCACGATCCTCGCCGCCATCGCCTCTCCGGCGGCGGCGCAACCGGTGCAACTGGCGACGCGCCTCGTCACCGACGGCCTCGACATGCCGCTCTTCGCCACCGCGCCGGCCGGCGACCCGCGGCTGTTCGTGCTCGAGCAGACCGGGCGCATCCGCATCGTCGCCGATGGCGCCTTGCTCGAGCGGCCCTTCCTCGATCTGAGCGGCAGCGTCAGCAACGGCAACGAGCAGGGGCTGCTCGGCTTGGCCTTCCACCCTGACTACGCCGAGAACGGCCGCTTCTTCGTCAACTACACCGACGGCGACGGCGACACCCAGGTCGTCGCCTACACCGTCTCGGCCGACGCCAATGTCGCGGACCCGGCCTCGGCGACGACCCTGCTGACCATCGACCAGCCCGCCCGCAATCACAACGGCGGCTGGCTCGGCTTCGGCCCCGATGGGCTGCTCTACATCGGCATGGGCGATGGCGGCGGCGCCGGCGACCGCCAGAACCGGGCGCAGAACCCCAACGAACTGCTCGGCAAGCTGCTCCGCATCCACGTCGATGGCGCGACGCCCTACACCATTCCGCCGGCCAACCCTTATGCCGCCGGCGGCGGCGCGCCCGAGATCTTCGCGATCGGCCTCCGCAATCCCTGGCGCATCGATTTCGACGGCGACCTCATCTACATCGCCGATGTCGGCCAGAACGCACAGGAAGAGATCGACGTCATCGGCACCGCCGATGCCGGTGCCAACCTCGGCTGGCGTATCATGGAAGGCGATGCCTGCTTCCAGGCCGAGACCTGCAACCGTGACGGCCTTGTCCTGCCGATCTACACCTATTCCCACGACAGCGGCGGCTGCTCGATCACCGGCGGCTACGTCTACCGCGGCAAGGCCATCCCCGAGCTCGACGGCCATTACTTCTTCGCCGATTTCTGCGACGGCCGCGTCCACTCCCTCACCTATTCCGAGGGCACCGCGGGCAACGTGACCGACTGGACCGACCAGCTCGGCACCCCCGGCGCCATCACCTCATTCGGCGAGGACAGCGCCGGTGAGCTCTACATCACGACGATCGAGGGCAACCTGCTGCAGCTGGTGCGGGCGGAATAGCCCGCGAGCAAGCAGTCACCAGACGGTGTAGCCGCCATCGACCACGAAATTGGCGCCGGTGACGTAGCTCGAAGCCGGGCTAGCGAGGTAGAGGGCGAGCGGGCCGATCTCTTCGGGCCGGCCCGGGCGGCCGAGCGGGATGCCGGCAGACAGGCGCTCGATCACCTCGGGGTGGTCGCGCTCCCAGCGCTGGTTGGCCTCGGTCATCATCAGGCCGGGCGAGATGGAATTGACGTTGATGCCATGCGGGGCCCAGTCCGAGGCAGTGGCCCGGGTGAAGTGCAGTACAGCAGCCTTGGCCGCTTCGTAGTGCCGGCCGCCGATGCCGCGGTTGATGATCAGCCCGCTCATCGAGGCGATATTGATGATGCGCCCGCCCCTGCCGCCGGCGATCATTGCCTTGCCGAGGTCGCGCGTGGCGACGAAGGTGCTGGTCAGGTTGAAGTCGAACAGCTCGCGCCAGCTGTCGGTCGTCTGGTCCTCGATGGGCACATTGAGAGAGCGGTTTCCGACATTGTTGATGATGACGTCGGGTGTGCCCGCAGTAGCGAGGACGGCCCGGCAGGTGGCTTCCGCACCTTCGGGCGTCGCCATGTCGCCCTCGATGCCCCACGCCTTGACGCCGCGGGCCTCGAGCTCGTCGACGGTAGCGGAGAGCGATGCCGCGGTGCGGCCGGAGATCGCGACATTGGCGCCGGCATCCGCCAGGGCCAGCGCCATGACACGGCCAAGGCCGCGGCTGGCGCCGGAGACGAATGCTGTTTTGCCGTCAAGGCGGAAGAGATCGAGCGTGCTGGGCATCATACGGACTTCAAATCGAGAACCTCGGACATGGCAACAGGCCGCTTCTGCGCCAGCGAGAGCAGCGTTGCCTCGATCATGGCGGTTACGACGAGCCCGTCGCGGCCCGTGCACTCGGGCACGATATCGTCAGCGACGCAATCGATGAAGTGAAGAGAGAGAAACGAGGCCTCAGGGGCCGCTGCCGAGGTTCCAGCGTGACAGGTGCGAGCGCGGGATGTCGGGCCGGCTCGTCGCCCAGTCGTAGCGCTGGTAGTGGGCGCCGCGGAACAGGTAGGCTTTGCCCGCATAGGCGCCCTCGCCGTTGACGCCGGCATGGATGCCGTTCGCGAACATCCCAACGAGATTCCAGTCGGTCAACGGACGCGGCGCCGTTGTCGTGTCCGTGGCCCAGTCATATGTCACGTATTGCTTGTCCCGGAAGAAGAAGGTCTTCCCCTCTCGTGCCCCATACCCGTTGATTGCAGCATCGACGCCATCGAGGAACGGAGCCGGCAGGTGCCAGGCCGCGAGCGATGTCGGCGGACCGACCGTGTTCGATGCCCAGTCGTAGCGGACATACTGGCCGCCCCGGAAGAAATAGGCGCGGCCCAGGTAGGAACCGAGACCGTTGACGGCGGCATCCACCCCAGATGAGAAGGGTGACGGCAGGTTCCAGGCGCTCAGCGGTGCCGGACGCTGGTCCAGTCGGTCGAGGGTCCAGTCGTAGCGAAGGTATCGCGTGCCTCGAAAGAAATAGACCTTGCCGGCATAGGGGGCGCGGCCCTCGAGCGCAGTGTCAAAGATCCATGCCATTGTCGCTCCCCGTGGAAAGCCGCGTCGACACGCCGGCCGCAGCGTCGTAGTCCACCAGCATCCGTGACCGGCGCACCGGGAAATGCAGGCGGAACAGGGGCCGGGTGCCGTCTTCGCGCCTCTCGCGGGCCGTCAGAACCACGCCCTCCGGCAGGGCGATGCCGCGACTGCGCAGAACCTCCTCCGCATTCTCGCGAATACGCCCGGGCAGCTCGGCAGAGTCGGTGAACTCGTCGACGAGTTCCAGGAGGCCGGTGTTCCGACCCAACTCCAGCAGCGTCCTGTGCACCATCGCCTGATCAGGGCTGAGCGAGCGTTCGGTGCTGTTCAGCGCGGCCTCGTGTCCTTCCAGCATCCGCTGGATCCGCTCGCGGTTCAGTTCGGAGATCGGCATGGCATCCCTCCCGTTCTACCGCCTGAGCCGTGCGGGCTTTAGCGCCGACACGGCGTCCATCGCATCGATGCGGCCATTGCCGACGAACGTGTTCCAAGGACCGTTCTCGGATTGACCGTTGTAAGGCGACGGTGGCACCCGGTTGGAGGTGCCCTCGATGATCGCGCGTATCTCGGCGGGTGTGAGCGTGGGCTCGATGGCGATCAGCATCGCGGCCAGTCCGGCTACATGCGGCGCCGCCGCCGAAGTCCCGGTGAAGTCGTGGACCCAATCCTTCCGGTCGAGATCCGAAAGCGTCCCGCTCCCGCGCGTCGTCGTCGTCGGCACGTCCACGCCGGGGGCAACAACGGATAGTGGTGTCCCGAAGTTCGAGAAGTTGGCGCGGCGGTCATTGTTGTTGACCGCGCCGCACGCGATCACGTTTGGGTGGGTCGCCGGGTAAGTGATCACGCCGCCACCGTTGCCTGCCGCCGCACAGAGCACCACGCCATTGGCGTCGTTCAATGCCCGGTCGGTGACGAGCGTGCTCGGCCAGCCCGTCGTGTTCCAGCTCATGTTGATCACGCGTGCGCCGTTGGCGACTGCGAAATTTATCAGCCGCGCCGCCTCCGTGTTCGTGAAAGAACTGAAGGCCAGCGGCATGATCCTCGACCAGTAGCCGGCGACACTCGCGACTCCCTTGAGATTGTGGGAAGTGGCGCCGGCTATGCCCGCGACCATCGTTCCGTGGCCCGCCGCAAAGCCCGGCACGCCAGTGTTGGAGCCGTTGCCGCTGATCCCTCCGCTACCGGCGACATAGGCTATGTCGGGGTGCGTCAGGTCACACCCGCTGTCGATGACGGCGATGATGACGTCAAAGCCCGACCCGGTGGCCACCACGTCATGTGCCGTTCGCCCCGGGCCGTAGGCGCGGATGCGCCTCAGGTTCCACTGCCCTGGATAAGCTGGCAGGTTCGGCTGGGGGCCCGCGGGATAGAAGGTGTCGACGGGGTCCATCGACAACGGAACGAGGAGCGGCATGTTCTCGTAGAGGACAGCATCTGCGTTGCCGGCCCGCTGCCGCAGTTGTTCCTGCGCGACACGTGCCGCCGGACGGGTACGCGGCTCCTCGATGGAATAGCGGCGATAGCCGTTGAGGTAGCTCGACCCCTCGTCATCCGCGCGCAGGCCTTCGCCCTCGAGACCAGAAACGACCTCGTCCACGATGAGCACGTCCGGCACTGGACAATGGAGGCTCTGGCGCCCTGCAATCTCCGGGTCGCGGTAGACGGCGCCGACCCATTCGAGCTCGCCATCGAAGGCGGCGTCGAGCTCTTCATAGAGCCCCGCATCGAGCGGGGCGCCCAGCGCCTCCCGCACCCAGAAGCGGCGATCGGTGTGGTTTACGACCTCGAACTCGGTGTCGCCCCTGTCCTCGGCCCTGTCGCGCTCCAGCTCAAGCCCGAACCTCCCCAGGCGTTCGGCTAGCTGGCCCTTGTCGACCGGCCGCAGGAAGCACAGAAGCGCGCGCGTGGCGTCGAGCTCGACCCAATGCGCACTGTCCTGCTGGAGAAGAAATGGGTATCCGCCAAAAGAAGAAGGGGCATCACGCACTGCAACCACCCGCTGACACGCTTCAACCGCAGTCACGGTGATTAGCAATTGTTTAACTATAGTACAATCAGGCCAAAGTGGATCTGGCGGAACGCGTACGATTTCGCACAACCTCTCCGGACGAAAAATAGAAGGCGGATCTGCCGCAGCGCGATCAGTGGCGACGAACGCAGCCGGCTACTGCCGAAGACTATACCTTCAGCGGACCCAGTCTTCGATCTGTCCGGTGATGGCGATGTGCTGGCCCTGGGTGACGCGCGCGCCCCAGGCCTGCGCTGCGAGCAAGCCATCGACTTCGGAGCGGACTGGCCAGGGCGCGGCGTCGAGGTGCTGGAAGTCGTGCAGGTAGCCGACGACTTCGCCGGCCGCTACGGCATCAGCGGGCTTCTTCAGCGCCTCGTAATGACCATCGAAGGGCGCGATCACCACGCACCGGCGGTCGACGATCGAGATCTTTCGCTGCGTACCGTCGGCATGGTGGGCGATCGGCGCGATCTCGCCGTAGAGCTGATCCCAGTGAACCATGGCGGCGCGGATGCCGTGACGGGCGTAGCGCACACCGTCCGGCTGGACCGAGCGCCCCCAGCCCAGTTCGGCGCCGATGGTGATCTTGCCCAGCCGCTCGGCCTCGCTGGTCAATAGGCCCGGCGTCTCGTTCTGGTAGACGAGCACGATCGGCGAGCCGAACCAGCGCGCCGTCTGCTCGATACGGCGGTTCTGCTCGGGATCGGGGATGGGGTGGAAGCTCGGGCCGAGCGCGAACTGTGCCACCTCGCCGCCGGCATGCATATCGAGAACCACGTGCACATGCGGCCAGATGGTCCTGCGCACGAAATCGGCGATGCGATGCGTGATGCGGCCGAGACTGGGGATACGGCCGGCATCGGCGACGAAGGCGCGGTTGAGGTTCACCCCGTCGTCGAGGACTGAGTCGCGCGCGCCAGCACGGAAAGCGGCAACGTTGAGCACCGGCACGAGGATGATGCGGCCACGCACATCAGCGATGTCGATCTCACCCAGGAGGTGCTTGATGGCGATCGGCCCCTCGTATTCGTTGCCATGCGTCGAGCCGAAGGCGACGAGCCCCTTGCCCGGGGTGGCGTCGGGGCCGACGAGGACGGAGAGCGGGATCAGGTGGTCGCCCCAGATACCGTCATGCGGCAGGGCCACCAGGTAGTCGCGGCGTCCGGGTGACTCGAGGTCCAGCGCAGCGGCGGTGACGATACGGCGATCCATGTCCGTCTCCTCAGCGGGCCCGGTGGGCGTCGATGAAACCGGTGTCGACCTCGATGCCGATGCCGACGCCATCGGGGATGGCGATGCAGCCATCCGCATCAAGACCGAGCGACGTTGGAGCGATCCCCGCGGTCAGCGGGCTCTGGCTGACGTTGAACTCGACGAAGTGGGCGCGTGGCAGCGTCGCGATGAGCTGCAGGCTGTAGCCGGTGAGGAGGTGCGTGAGCCACGAGTGCGGCACGAGGTCGATGCCGGCGCGGGTGGCCATTTGCGCCACCTGCTTCGCCACAGTAATGCCGCCGCAACGCGTGAGGTCGGGCTGGATCACATCCACGCAGCCCTGCTCGATGAAGCGGGCGAATTCCCAGTGGGTCGAAACCTGCTCGCCCGCTGCAATCGGCACCGGGCTCGATGCGCGCACCGCTGCGTACTCGTCGAAGTTCTCCGGGTGGATGAAGTCCTCGACCCAGCGCACGCCGTAGTCACCCAGCCACTGGCAGAGCGCCTCGTTGTCGGAAAGGCTGCGGGGCTGCATCCGGTTGGGGGTCACTGTCGGATACCAACCGGGATCGACCATGAGATGACGATCGGGGCCGAGAGCCTGACGGGCGGCAGCGATCAGTTCGCGGTCGCGCCCGGGGTCCTGCCCGAACACGCCCCAGCCGAACTTCACGGCGCGGTAGCCCTTGTCGATATAGGCGTTGGCGGCCTCGATCATGCCCTCTGGAGTGGAGCGGAACAGGGTCGAGGCATAGGCCATGACCTTGTCGCGCCGGCGCCCACCCAGGAGTTGGGACAGCGACATGCCGGCAGCCTGCGCGCGGATCGACCACAGGCAGTTGTCGAGGGCCGAAATGCAGTGCATGGCGATGCCACGCCGGCCATAGTAGGCGCTGCCGACATAGAGTTTGTCCCAGAGGCGCTCGACATCCAGCGGGTCCTCGCCGACCAGCAGGCTCCCCAGCGTACGGAAGCCGACCGTCGCCATGCCCTCCCCGGAAATGATGCTGACCGCCGCGGGCGCCAGCGTCTCGACATCCGACCAGCCGGTGAGACCCTCATCGGTAGCGACGCGGATGAGCAGCTGCCAGTCGCCATTGTCGGTGGCCTCGGCGCCGCTGGCACCCGCGCCATAGGCGGCAGTGCCACGCAGCAGGATCGGTTCGACTTCGGTGATCTTCATCGTCGCTCCTCGGGGTTGCCCATGATCATTGCAGCAGGGCTTTCAATGGGCGGGACGGATCGGCCAGATGGCCGGGGTCGGGCGCGGCGCGGGCGGCGATCAAGCGGCTCGCAATCTTGATGCCGCGCGATGCTGACGTGCCCGAGCCCAACGATGCGGCGCCAACCAGTCGACCAGATGGATCAAGCTGGAACTGCGTGACGAGGCCATCCTCGATCCTGTCCACAGTCGTGGCTCCGGCGGCAGGCACGCCCGCCGTGTAGAGACCCAGGTCGTACTGGTCGCTCCACATCCACGGCACAACGCCGATCGGCTGGCCCTGCCCCGCCATGTTGCGGCCAGCCGCCACGCCGTAGTCACCGGCGCTTTGCCAGCTTTCGAGCCGCACCATGGCGTCGTCGAAGAGCGGATGCGCGCTGATGGCGCAGTCGCCTGCGGCGAAGATCCCCTCGGCTACCTGCAGCATATTGTCGGTGACGATGCCGCCAGCGACGGCGAGCCCGGCTTGTTCGGCAAGCGCTGTTCGCGGTGTCACACCAATGGCGGCGATGATGGTATCGGCCTCGACCAGGCGACCGTCACTCAGCGCTACGCCAGCCGCCGACACAGACGCTGGAGCCACGCCGGTGAGGATCGTCACGCCGTTGCTGCGATGCGTCTCCGCCAGCACCGAGGCCAGTGCCTCCGGTACGCCGCGACCGAGGACGCGCGGGCCGGCCTCGATCACCGTCACCGCGAGGCCGCGCTGGCGGGCGGCCGCTGCCAGTTCGAGACCGATCAACCCGCCGCCCACGATTGCCAACCGCCTGGCCCCGGCGAAGGCAGGTTGCAGGCGCGCAAGATCAGCGGCGTTACGCAAGGTGTGAATGGTTACGGCGTCGCTCCCCGGCAGGTCGAGACGGCGGGGTGCGGCGCCCGTCGCCAGCAGCAGCCGGTCATAGGCCAGAGCGTGCCCGGTCGAGAGTTCGACACGCCATCGGTCCCGATCGATGCCGGTTGCGGAAGCGCCGGTCGTCAGTGCGATGCCCGCGACGGCATAGTCGGCCGCTTTCCGGATCGGCATCAGCCCGGTATGGCTTCCGGTCAGTAGGCCCTTCGACAGCGGTGGCCGCTCATAGGGCAGATGTGCCTCGTCACCGACGATCGTTATCGGGCCGGCATGGCCGGCCTCTCGCATCGCGAACGCCGCCGACACGCCGGCAAAGCCGGCACCGATGATCACCGCCGCGTCCGATGCCATCGTCAGACGGTGAGTTCGATCAGCACGTGGTCGCCGTCGACCCGAACCGGATAGGTCGCGAGGTTCACGCAGACCGGTGCACCCTTTGCTGCGCCAGTGCGGTAGTCGAAACGGCCATTGTGCTTGGGACACTCGATAATGGAATCCATCACGAAGCCATCCGCAAGGTGTGCCTGCTCGTGGGTGCAATGCCCATCGGTGGCGTAGAACTTGTCGTCGGGGCTGCGATAGATGGCGAAGGTTCTCCCGCCATGATCGAACCGAACGACGTCCTCGGTGTCGATGTCGTCGACACCGCAAGCCCGGATCCACTCAGCCATGGGTCGCCTCCACACGTTCCGGCAGCTGTCCGGCACCGGGCGGCAATTGCTTCTTGATGAAATACGATGGGTCGCCCAGTTGCCGCAGGATCGTCGGCAGGATTTCGCGCCAGGCCGCCATCACGCTGGGGGACGCCGGCGGACAATCCGCCTTCACCTCCTCATGCAGCGCCTTGAGCGCGTGGTACGGAACCATCGGGTACATGTGGTGCTCCACATGGTAGTTCATGTTCCAGTAGATGAAGCGGAACACCGGGTTCATGTAGACCGTGCGGGCGTCGAGCCGGTGATCCAGCACGTCCTCTGCCAGCCCCAGATGCTGCGTATTGCCGATCCACCACAGCAACCAGATACCGTAGATGTTCGGCCCGCCGATCAGCACCACCGGCAGCAGGCTCCAGGTCCCGATTGCCACCACGATGGCAGCGACGTGGATGCCCAGGATGACGATCCCTTCCACCTGCACCCGCCAACGTTCCATCTCGGGGATGTAGTCCAGCTCCTCCGCGTTGAGGCGGCCCAGGCTGTAGCGTGCCAGCGTTGCCAGCGACTGCGGCACGTTCACGAGCCCGACGATGTTGAGCACCATGATGATCAGCTGCGGCGGCCGCATGCCGGCGATCTCCGGATCGCGCCCGACGATGATCGTGTCGGTGTGGTGCCGCGTATGGCTCCACCGCCAGGCGGTCGGGCTGCGCAGCATCAGGAACGAGGCCAGCGCGTAGACGACATCGTTGATCCAGACGGTGCGGAACGCCGTGCGGTGCCCGCATTCGTGCCAGCGGGAGTCGGCCGCCGAGGCATAGAGCACGCCATAGACGGCAAAGACCGGCACCGCCCACCACGTTCCCCATAGCCAGATGCCGAGGCCGCCGAAGACCAGGATCAGGCCCAGCCAGATCGCGGTATCGCGCAGCGCCGGCCCGTCCGATCTTGCCATCAGTTCCTTCAACCGCTTGCGCGGTATCGGCGACTTGTACCACTCGCCGTTGGCGAGGCCCTTCTCGATCGCCCTGGCAGCCTCGGGGCCAACCAGCGAGTAATCGCGGTTGGTAGCAAAACGCAGCAACGAACTCATCTTCATGGCACGAACCCCTCCATGCCTTCCCCCGCTATTTCAGCGGGTTGTCGCCCTTCCACCAGTGATCGAACGGGTTCGACCACAGGATCGACTGGATGGTTTCCTCGCTGACCTTGGGCAGCGGCGTACCCTCGACCTGCTTGTTGATGTTGATGAGCCCATCCGCCGATTCCGCCACGCCCGCGAACGGGAAGTCGGTGCCGAAGAAGATCTTGTCGGCGGTCCGGTACTCCTCGGCCAGGATCAGCATGTTGTAGTACTGCCAGGGCCGGTAGAAGAGCGCCGACTGCTCCAGCCAGACATTGGGTTGCTTCCGCGCCACGACGATCGCCTCGTCGTACCAGGGGTGGCCCATGTGGGCGAGGATCATCGTGAGGTCGGGATACTTGAGCGCGATCGGCTCGACATGGATGGCCCGGCCCAGTTCCACCGGCGCATTGCGCGCATAGGTGGTGCCCATGTGCATGGTCAGGGGAATGTTGTTCTTCTGCAGGTATTCGTAGACCGGTTCGAGACGCGGATCCGACAGGTGCACGCCGTTGTAGATCGGCCCGAACTTGACGCCCTTCAGGCCCAGGTCCTCGATGCCATGGATCATCATGTCCATGTAGTCGGGACGGCGCGGATCGACATAGGCAAAGCCCACGAACTTGTCGGGGTACTTGGCCACGGCCGCGGCCGTCGTCTCGTCGTCGCCCTCCACGCCGATCGCGTCGGCATAGCGCAGCGTGAAGATGATCGCCTTCTCGGCGTCGGCCATCGCCTTGTAGAGCGTGTCGGCGTCCGACTTGTGGGTGATCTCGCCCTTGCGCACGCGGCCATGCAGCGTCCAGTACAGCGGCAGGATGTGATCTTCGTTGTAGATATTGACGTGACAGTCGCAATACGCGCGTGCGGCCATGATTATCCCTCCAGATATTATGCGGCGCCGACGATGCGCTGCTTGTGCAGCGACATCAGGAAGTCGGTGAGTTCGTTGTAGGTCATCGACGCGGTCGGCGCGTCGAGCGCGATCTCCCCGCGGTCGAGCACCACCAGGCGGTCGCAGACCTCGTGCACGTGGTGGATGTTGTGTTCGATGTAGATGCAGCTGCGCCCCCCCGCCTTGATCGAGCGGATGAAGTCGAGCACCTTGTTCACTTCCTTGAGCGCCAGCGCCACCGTCGGCTCGTCGAGCACGATCAGGTCGCTGTCGAAATGCATCGCGCGGCCGATCGCGACGCCCTGTCGCTCGCCGCCCGACAGGCGGCTCACCGGCGTATCGACATCGATGCCAACGCCGCGAAAGCCGATAGTGGAGCGCATGATCTGGTCGGCGATCCGCTTTTCCGCTTTCACGTCGATGAAGCCGAGCCAGTTGGTGATCGGGCGACCCACGAAGAAGTTGCGCCACAGCGGCTGCTTCTCGCCCAGCGAGGAGTCCTGGTAGACCGTCTCGATCTTGAGCTTGTGCGCTTCCTTGACCGTGTAGCTCGAGGCATCGATCTTCTGTCCGCGCACATGGATGGTGCCGCTGGTCGGCGGCTCCACCCCCGTCAGCACCTTGATCAGGGTCGACTTGCCGGCGCCATTGTCGCCGATCAGCCCGACGATCTCGTTCGAACCGATCTCGAGCGTCACGTTCCTGAGGCTGACAACCTTGCCGTAGTGCTTGCTCACGTTCTCGAGCTGGACGATGGGTGTGGAAGTCATGTGAGGTCCCGAGCTTGGGCGGTGGGTGGAAATGGCGCCGCCGGGCCGACGGCGCCATCGTCTGGTCGGCTTAGCGGATGCCGGTCTTGACCAGCGCTTCGAGCGCCTCGACGTTGGCCTGGGTCAGCGAACCGCCGCCCGTGTTGAGGTCGAGGCCGCCCAGGCCGTACTTCTTCTCGAGCACGGCGGCGAGCACCGGCATGAAGCCCTGCAGGTAGGGCTGCTGGTCGAGAACGGCGGTGACATAGCCGTCCTTCACGCCCTGGATCGCGGCAGTCGAAATGTCGAAACCGGAGGTGATGATCTCGCCCGGCTGCTTGCCTGCATCCTTGAGGACGCGGTCGAGCACAGCGGTGATGCCGCCATGGCCCGGCACGATGATTGCCTTGGTCTCGGGATTGGCCTCGAGATAGGCCACCAGCACCGGCACCGAGAGCGACGGGTCGGCGACGGCTTCGTTCGACCACTGCAGCTTGTCGTAGCTGATCTTCTTCTCGTCCAGCACCTCGCCCACAGCGGTCGCGATGTCGTAGCCCGGCGCGCCCTCGATGAAAGTGCCGTAGACCACGACCTTGTCGCCCTCGACCAGGTTGCCGTTGCTGATGGTCATGGCGGCGAGGTTCTTGCCCGCGCCGTAGTTGTCGAGGCCGAAGTAGCTGAGGCCCGTGCCGGGCAGGTTGGTGTTGTTGACGATCACGACGATGCCGTCGGCCTTGGCCTTTTCGACGAACGAGGTCATCGCGTCGGTGCCCGGATGACCCATCACCACGATGGCGTCGGGCACCGCGGCCAGCGCTTCGTTGGCCTGGGTCAGCATACGCTGCGGATCCCAGCCCGAGTGCTGCTCGATCAGGTTGACCTTGAGCACGCGCGCCGCGTCACGGGCGCCCAGCTCGCGGGCCAGCGTGGCGGTGTCGCCAGGATTGCCGCCCATCTGGAAGTAGATCGTCATACCGCTGTCGACGGCTTCCTGCGCGGTGGCGGCGACCGGAGCCGCAACCATCGCGGCACCCAGCGCAAGGCCGGCAAGGCTCTTGATCAGTGATTTCATGTCAGTTCCCTCTCATGTGTTGTTCACCGCCGGCAGGGTGCATAGCCCCTGCCCCGCCGACGGTGGTTTCAAGACCGCATGCGCGAGCGCATGGATTTGATCAGAGGCACCTTGTCGGGGTCCTCGATGGCCGTGTTCATCACCACCGAGATGATGAAGACGAGGCCGATGAAGAAGCGTGTCCAGAAGCCCTGGATACCGCTGGCGACGAGGCCGGCCTCGATCACGGCGACGATCAGCGCGGCAAAGACGGTGCCCGCTACCTTGCCCGAGCCGCCGAAGATCGAGGTGCCGCCGATGAACACCGCTGCGATCACCGTCAGCAGGTAACCGGTGCCCTGCGAGTTGAAGTAGGTCGTGGTCTCGACGGTGAGGAAGGCGCCGGCGAGGGCCGACAGGAAGCCCATCAGCGTGAAGAGCTTGATCTTCTCGCGGTCGATAGCGATGCCGACCACCTTGGCCACCTTGGCGCTGTCGCCGATGAACAGGATGTTTTCACCGAAGCGGTGCCGGTTGAGGATCATCCAGATCACCACCGCGATACCGATCGCCCACAGCATCTGCACCGGGAACACGCCGCCTATGCGTCCCACCATGATGGTGTGGATGAGCGAACCCTGGATGTCGGGAATGGCGATCGAGATGCCGTTCGACACCACCGTCACCAGCCCGCCCCACAGGAACATCATGGCCAGCGTGGCGATCATCGATGGGATGCCCAGCTTGGTAACGACCACCCCGTTGACGAAGCCCATGAGCGTACCGGTCGCGAGTGCCGCAACCAGCGCCAGCCAGGTCATGTCATATTGCTGGAACAGTACGGAGAAGACGTAGCTGGAAAAGGCGATGACCGACGGGAAAGACAGGTCCATTTCGCCCGCCGTCGCCACCAGCGTCAGGCCCAGCGCCACGATCAGCGGCGGCGGCACCGAGGCCATGAAGCTCATGTACACGCGGTAGCCCATGAAGGCCCGCGGGGCCGTGATCATGAACAGCACGATCAGGATCACGAATACCAGGGCGGTCGCCGTGCCTTCGATCTTGAAGAACTCGGCGACCGGGTTGCGGCGTGTGGGAGTGACTTCCCTTCCGATCGCAGCCATCAGAGCACACCGTAGCGTGCGTAGACGTCGCGCAGGTAGCTGCCGGCGCGCAGTTCGTTGATCGAATGGTGCTCGCCGTTGATCTTGTCGAAAGCGAACTGCAGCACCGTGGCTTCCACCGCCTGCGGCACCACCACGACGCCATCGGCATCGCCGAACACCAGGTCGCCCGGCGTCACGCGGACGCCGTCCACGATCACAGGAACGTCCACGGCCTGGATCTGGCCCCGCCCCTTGGAGTCGAGCGGCGCAATACCGGTATGGAACACGGGCAGCTGCAACTCGCGGATGCCCATGATGTCGCGCACCATGCCGTCGGTAACGCAGCCAGCGGCACCGCGGGCGCGCGTCGCGGTCGAGAGCAGGCTGCCCCAGGGGGCGATGCGACTCGAACCACCGCAGGCGAATACGGCGACGTCCCCCGGCTTGAGATCGTCGACGATCGCGATCTCGAGCTCGTACGGGTTCACGCCCTCTTCGACGTAGCTCACTTCCATGTACTGACCGGTGCGGGCACGCCCGCAGAGCTTGAGAGCGTCGTCCAGTGGACGCATGCGCGACGTCATCGCCTGGTTCCACACGCCGGCCGCATCGAGCGCATCGCTGAGCACGGCCGAGTAGAGCTTCTCCCAGCCTTCTGGAAGCGGCGGGTTTTGACGGGAGGTGAACGCGGAGGTCACGGGAAGTGCCCTTTTCTAGAACGAGACTTTGGAGGGAGGCGTGCCGCTGCCGCCTACGAGGAAGTCGAAATCGACCCCCTTGTCGGCCTGCTGCACGTGATCGATGAAGAGCCGGCCATAGCCGCGCTCATAGGCCGGCGGCGGCGGCACGAAAGCCGCGCGGCGCCGTTCGAGTTCCTCGGCGGGAACATCGAGTTCGAGTTTGCGAGCGGCGCAGTCGAGCACGATGTAATCGCCCGTCCGCACCAGCGCGAGTGGGCCACCGAGCGCCGATTCCGGCGCCACGTGCAGCACCACCGTGCCGAAGGCGGTGCCGCTCATGCGCGCATCGGAGACACGCACCATGTCGGTGACGCCCTGCTCGAGCAGCTTCTTGGGCAGCGCCATCGTGCCGGCTTCGGGCATGCCCGGATAGCCGCGCGGCCCGGCGTTCTTGAGCACGAGGATGCTGTCGGCATCGACGTCCAGCGCCGGGTCATCGATGCGGGCGCGGAGGTCTTCGGAATTCTCGAAGACCATAGCGCGGCCGCGATGCTGCATCAGTCGCGGCGACGCGGCCGACGGCTTGATGATCGCGCCATTGGGGGCAAGGTTGCCCTTGAGCACCATCATGCCGCCCTGTGGCGTCAGCGGATTGTCGAGGGTGCGGATCGCCTCGTCGTTCCAGCACTCCGCCCCGGCGATGCGCTCGCCGATCGTGCCGCCCTCGACCGCAACCGCGCCGAGGTTGAGCATTTGCGAAATGCGCTTCATCACCACCGGCAGGCCGCCGGCGTCGAAGAACTCTTCCATCAGGAAGCGGCCCGAGGGCTTGAGGTCGACGATGGTCGGCACGTCACGGCCGAGCGCGTCCCAGTCCTCGAGCTTGAAGTCGACGCCCAGCCGCCCGGCGAGCGCCAAGAGATGCACCACCGCATTGGTCGAGCCGCCGATGGCACCATTGACCTTCACCGCATTCTCGAAGGCGGCCCTGGTCAGGATCTTGGAGATGGTGATGTTCTGCCGGACCAGCTCCACGGCGCGCTTGCCCGACTGCTCGGCCAGCACCGCGCGCCGGCTGTCGGGCGCAGGGATCGAGCCGTTCATGGCAAAGCCGATACCCATCGCCTCGCCCAGGGACGCCATCGTGGAGGCGGTGCCCATGGTCATGCACGACCCGGCCGAGCGGCTCATGGCTGCCTCGGCAGCGTCCAACTCGGCCTTGGAAATCTTGCCGGTACGATACTCTTCGTCGAGCTTGAAGATGTCGGTGCCCGAACCCAGCACACGCCCACGGAAGCGGGCGTTCAGCATCGGCCCGCCCGACACCAGCACCGCCGGAATATCGCAGCTCGCCGCGCCCATCAGCACCGCTGGGGTGGTCTTGTCGCAGCCGGCCAGCAGCACCACGCCGTCGATCGGGTTGGCGCGGATCGTCTCTTCGACATCCATCGCCACGAGGTTGCGGAACATCATCGTGGTCGGCCGCATCAGCGGCTCGCCCAGGCTCGTCACCGGAAACTCCAGCGGGAAGCCGCCCGCCATCAACACACCGCGCTTCACATGCTCGGCAAGCTCGCGCAGGTGCCGGTTGCAGTTGGTCAGCTCCGACCAGGTGTTGCAGATGCCGATCACGGGCCGGCCGTCGAGCAGTTCGGGCGAGAACCCCTGGCTCTTCATCCAGCTGCGCGGCACGAAGCCGTATTTGCCGGCGCGGGCAAACCACTCGGAACTGCGATAGGCCCGCGGCTCGCCCGGTTTTGCGCTCGTCTCGCTGACGCTTGTGCCGACTTGGTCGTTCATCCGCCGTCCACCCCTGCGACGATCAGCGGCGCCCTCAGCCGCATGAACATGTAACGTTACATGCGCAGTCGTCGTCAAGAGGCTTTCTGCGTGGCCCCAGTCAGGTAGTGAAGCCCTGCTCGAATACGACAGGCAGGGTGATCTCGGCGGCGTTGAAATGCCCGGATTTCAGGCGTTGCAGCATGGCCTCGCCGGCCTTCTCGCCTAGCTCGTAGGCTGGGGACAACACCGTGGTGAGATGCGGCCGCGAGTAGCGATGGGCGTCGAATCCGTTGAAGCCGACGACACGCACATCCTCAGGCACCCGCACGGCGCGATCGTTGAGCAGCAGCATGGCCGCGATGGCGATCGGGTCGTTAGCGCCGACCACTGCGTCGGGCAACGGATTGGTCTCGAGGTAGGTCGAAAGGGCCGCCTGCACGTCTGCAAAGGATTCGCTGTTGGCAGGCAGGACGGTCAGCGTGGCGTGTCCTCCCGCGGCAGCTATGCTGTCGCGCAGTCCCGCGATGCGGCTCTCCACCGCCGGCCAGATCTGCCGTGGGGTCACCACAAGCATCCGCTCGACGCGCCGCGCCAGCAGGTGATCACCAATCAGTCGCCCGCCGCCCAGGTCGTCCTGGCGCAGGGCACAGACGTCGGCATCCCCCAGATCCGCCGTTTGCTGGAACAGCACCAGCGGCTGCTCCAACTCGGCCAGGCGGCGCGCCACGACAGCGCGCTCCTCGGCCGGCCCCGAGATCATGGCGCAGAAGCCCGCCACCTCGTAGTTGCGCAGGATCATCGACTGCGCCAGCGCCGCGCTCGGCACCCCGTAGATGCTGAGCGTGTAGTCGGCGCGGTTGAGCGCATTGGCCAGCCCCGCCACCACCTGGCAGGTGAAGAAGTCGGCGAGGAAGGTCGGCGACTCGTCCACGATGACCATGCCGATCGAGCGCTGCTCGGCTACGCGCAGGTTCCGGGCATTGGTCGAGCGGCGGTAGTTGAGCCGTTCGATCTCCCGCTCAACCCGCTTGCGCGTCGCAGGACTGACGAACTGCAGCCGGCCATTGAGCACGTTGGACACGGTCATCGGCGACACTTCGGCCGCTCGCGCTACGTCCTTGATTGTCGCCCGCTCCTTGCGGACTACCTTGCCTGTCACTCACAAACCTCGACCAGCGCCTCGGCAGCATATATCGTTACATGCGACCGCTTTCCAAGGGATACCCGATGTCCACCTACGCCAACTACCCCAGCCTTGCCGGCAAATCCATCTTCATTACAGGTGGGGCAACAGGAATCGGCGCCAGCCTCGTCGAGCACTTCGTGGCGCAGGGATCGCGGGTGGCCTTCATCGACATCGACGACGAGGCAGCCGCGGCGCTCTCAGCCGATGGACGGTCACGCTACCTCCGGTGCGACGTCCGCGATGTTGCTGCGCTCCGTTCTGCACTTTCCGACGCCGGTGACGTCGACGTCCTCGTCAACAATGCCGCACGCGACGACCGTCACGCCGTGGAGGATGTCGACGTCGACTACTGGGACGAACGCCTTGCCGTGAACCTCCGTCCCCACTTCTTCGCCGCCCAGGCCGTCCGCGCCGGCATGGCCCGCCGAGGCGGTGGTTCCATCATCAATCTGGGCTCGGTGACAGTGCAGATGTCATCCGGTCAGATGGCCGCCTATGTTACTGCAAAGGCTGGCATTTATGGCCTGACCCGAGCGCTCGCCCGGGACTTCGGCCAGGACCGGATCCGCGTCAACTGCCTCGTTCCCGGCTGGGTCATGACAGAGCGACAGCGCACGCTGTGGCTTGGTCCAGATGGAGAAAAGCGCATCGCCGAACGCCAGTGCATCCCCGACCCGCTGATCCCCGAGGATATCGCGCGGATGGCGCTGTTCCTCGCCGCCGACGACAGCAGGCACTGCACCGCGCAGCAGTTCATCGTCGACGGCGGTTGGGTCTAGTCGAGGCTGGAAATCCGCCGCACCAGGTCGGGGCGGTCGAACACCTGCGGGTGCAGATCGGTCCCCAGTCCCGGCCCTTCCATCGGGTAGACGTAGCCACCCTCGATGCGCGGGGTCACGGTCACCAGGTCCTTGTACCAGCCGTCATAATAGGCGCGGACCGACTCCTGGATCAGGGTGTTGGGCTGGCTGAACGAGGCATGGATCGTCGCGGCGAAGGCCACCGGCCCGACACAGTCATGTGCCGCGAACGGCCGGTGATACACCTCCGCCAGCGATGCAATCTTGCGCGCCTCGGTCAGTCCGCCGCACCAGCCCACATCGACCATCACCACGTGCGTCGCGTCGCGCTCCAGCAGTTCCTTGTAGGGATATCGCGTCGCCAGCACTTCGCTGGCGCAGGTCCATACCGGCGTCGATCGCGCGAATTCCGCCAACGCCTGCGGCGAGTTCATCCGGATCGGATCTTCGTACCAGGTAGGCTTGTAGGGCTCGAGCGCCCTGGCGATCTGCATTGCCGTCGGCAGGTTCCACAGGCTGTGGAGTTCGACCATGATCTCCATCCGGTCGCCTACAGCCCTGCGAATCTTCTCGAATGGCTCCAGCGCCAGCTTGAGCTGGTCGTTGGTGATGTACCGCCCGCCATTCTCCATGCCCGCAGGATCGAAGGGCCAGATCTTCATCGCCCCGATACCCGAGTCCAGCAGGTCTTCCGCCAACTCGCCCGCGCGATGCATGAAGCCATCCAGGTCGGCGTAACGGCTATCGCCCTGCCCGGAAGCCCAATTGTCCACCGGCTTGAAGTTCCGCGCCTGGGCATAGCGCGGATTGGCGCAGGTATTGTAGATGCGCAGCTTGTCATGGCAGCGGCCGCCCAGCATCTGATGCACCGGCAGATTGCAGGCCCGACCGAACAGGTCCCACAGCGCCACGTCTAGGGCCGATAGAGCTCGCATCTCCACGCCGGAGGACGAGAAGCCGAGAGCAGCGTAAAGCATCTCGTGATGGATCGCTTCGATCTGCAGCGGGTCACGCCCCAGCAGTCGTGGCGCCAGCACCTCGTGGATATGCGCGCTTACCGAGCCGGGCCCGAAGAAGGTCTCACCCAGCCCGATGATCCCCTCATCCGTGTGCACCCGCACCCAGACGACGTTGGAAAACTCCTCGGTGTAGAGCGTCTCGATTGCCCTGATCTTCATCGTCCCCTCCCCTGCAAATACCGCCGCGCCGATCCTCGCCGCGGCACCCCGGCACGAAAGTCGCCGACTACCTCTTGACGACCCGGCTCGAAGTCTGAATGAATACATTTAACGATACATCTACTGGCGGCTGTCAAGCCGCCTATCGGTTCGCCTGCCGCCAAATGCATAACAGGGAGAACACCATGAGTATCAGCAAGCGTCTTGTCTTCGGCACCGGACTGGCGGCAGCAATGCTCGCCAGCTTCGGTGCAACTGCCCAGGATCAATTCACCTGTCCGAACCAGGGAGGCGACCTCATCGTCGGCCTCGAAGGCGCGCCGGGCACGCTCGATCAGCAGACGGCAACCTCGTCGGCAGTGCGCAACATCGCGATGAACGTCTTTGAAGCGCTGATTATCCGCGACGAGAACATGGCCCCGACGCCTGACCTCGCCGATGAGATCACCGTCAGCGACGACGGCCTCAGCTACACCTTCAAGCTTCGCCAGGGCGTGACCTTCCACAACGGCAAGCCCATGACCTCCGCCGACGTCCTGGCCTCGTTCGAGCGCTACAAGACGGTCGGCGTCAGCCGTTCGATCATGACCTCGGTCAAGAGCTGGGAAGCCCCGGACGCGAGCACCTTCGTGATCACGCTCAACGAGGCGCAGCCGACATTCCTCGAGAACCTGTCGTCCTCGACTGCCCCAGTGGTGATCATGCCGGCTGAGGAAGCCGGCAAAGCGGCCGGCCAAGTCGAGATCATCGGTACCGGCCCGTTCAAGCTGGCCGAGTTCGTGCCCGACAGCCATGTCAAGCTCGAGCGCTTTGCCGAGTACGTGCCGGGCAACGCCCTGCCCGGCTTGAGCGGCTTTGCCGGCCACAAGCAGGCCTGCGTCGATACCGTTACCTTCCGCATGCTGACCGAGACGGCCGCACGCATGGCCGCCCTCGAAACCGGCGAAGTGCACATCGTCGAATCCGTGCCGGCAATCTCGATGGAACGACTCGCTGCCGTGGAAGGCGTCGAACTGCTGACGCTCGACGCATTCGGCCTCAACATCGGTTATCCGAACTGGTCAGCGCCGCCGACCGACAACCTGCAGGTTCGTCAGGCCATGCTCGCGGCGCTGAACATGGAAGAGATCATGGAGGCCGCGACCGACGGCGTCTTCCAGCTCAACCCGAGCCTGCAATTCCCCGGCACCACATACTTCTCCACCGCCGGCGGAGAGCTCTACAACCAGAACAGCATCGAGCGCGCCAAGACCCTGCTCGCCGAGGGCGGCTACAACAACGAACCGGTCGTGCTGCTGACCACCCAGCAGATCACCACGATGTACAACACGGCCCTGGTCATGCAGGCGCAGTTGCAGGCCGCCGGCATCAACGCGCAGCTGCAGGTCTACGACTGGCCGACAGCGCTCGCCACCAGCGAGAAGGAAACCACGGGCTGGAACTTCTTCTTCACACACTGGACCGGTTCGGCCGCCCAGGGTGGCGCAACGACGCTGCGCAACCTCGCGGCACCGGCCAACATCTACAAGCCGCAGGATCCGGCCGGCGACCCCGCCTATAATGCCGCCTTCCAGCAGGTGCAGAATGGCGCCACCATCGAGGAACGCGCTGCTGCCTTCGCCGAGGCCCAGAAGGTCACCTTCGAGAACGTCCTGGCCATTCCGTTCGGCGTGATGTCGAACGTCCAGGGCATTCGCTCAAACGTGGAGGGCTTCAAGCCCTTCTACAACACCCGGGTCTCGAACGTCTGGCTCCAGCCCTGATCCGACTGCAGGCGGGCCGCCTCGGTCCGCCTGCCTCCTGACCTGACGACAACGACCACGGGGCCTGCGAGATGATCAGCTTTGTCGTTTCCCGCCTGTTGCAGGCGATCCCCATCCTGATCCTGGTCAGCCTGATCGCCTTCGGCATCATCTACCTCATCCCGGGCGATGCCGCCGTGGTGATCGGCGGCCCCTCGGCTACCCCCGAAGAGCTCGAACAGATCCGTCGCAATCTCGGCCTCGACCAGCCGCTGCACGTGCAGATCGCCACCTTCTACATCAACCTGTTCAAGGGCGATCTCGGGCGCTCACTCACGCTCGGCATTCCGGTGATGGACGCGCTCATCGCCCGCTCGCCGATCACCATCGGCATTGCGATCTACTCGCTGGTGCTGACCATCGTCATCGGGCTCAGCACCGGCATGCTCGCGGCCCTCAACCACAACCGGTGGATTGATCAGGCCGCGACGCTGTTCGCGCTGCTGGGCGTGTCGCTGCCCAATTTCTGGCTGTCGCTCGTGATGATCGTCCTGTTCTCGGTGATGCTGGGCTGGTTGCCCACCGGTGGGTACATCCCGTTCACCCAGGACCCGATCGGCTGGCTGCGCACGACGACCTTGCCCGCCGCCGCCCTCGCCTTGTTGCAGGCAGGCCTGCTCACCCGAATAACCCGCTCGACCCTGCTCGAAGTGCTCAACCAGGACTACATCCGCACCGCCCGCGCCAAGGGCCTGCCCGAATGGATCGTCGTCGGGCGGCATGCCCTCGCAAACGTCATGATGCCGGTCGTCACCATGGTCGGGCTGGTCCTCTCGGTCCTCTTGTCCGGCTCGATCGTCATCGAGTCCATTTTCGGTATTCCCGGTATCGGCTCGCTGCTCGGCAGCGCCATATCCAACCGCGACTATCCGATGATTCAGGGCGGCCTGCTGTTCGTCACTACCGCGCTCCTGCTCCTCAACATCGTGATCGACCTGCTCTACACCGCCCTCGACCCCCGCATTCGTGTCAAGGGGCGCTGAGATGAGCGACCTCACGCACGCCGCCCAGCCCTCGCGCCTGTCGCTGGCCCTGGCGTCGATGCGCCACTGGCTGCGCCGCCTTGCAGCGAACCGCTCCTTCCTCCTCGGTGCCATCCTCTTTGGCAGCATCTGCGTGCTGACCCTGCTGACGCCGCTGATTACCAGCGTCGATCCCAACGCGCTGTCGGTTCGCAATCGCTTCAAGCCACCATCCGACCAATACCTGCTGGGTACCGACAATCTCGGTCGCGACATGCTGTCCCGAGTCCTCAATGGTGCTCGGCTCAGCCTCTCCATCGGCTTTGCCGTGGTAGCCCTCAACGCCGTGTTCGGCGTCTTCCTGGGCGCTATCGCCGGCTACTATCGCCGCCTCGACGACCTCCTGATGCGCCTCGCCGATGCGCTGATGGCCTTTCCCGCCGTGCTCCTCGCCATCGGCATCGCGGCCGCCCTTGGTCCTTCGGCGGCCACGGCGATCATTGCACTCGCCGTGGTCTACATTCCCCGCACCGCGCGGGTCGTGCGCGCCTCCATCATGGTAGCGCGCGAGCTGGACTACGTTCAGGCCGCGCGAGCGGCGGGAGCGAGGGACGGCCGCATTCTGTGGCACCACATCCTGCCTAACTGCCTCGCGCCGCTTATCGTGCAACTGAGCTTCGTCTTTGCCTACGCCGTGCTCTCCGAGGCCGTCCTGAGTTTCCTTGGCCTCAGTGCTCCGCCGACACAGCCCAGCTGGGGCGTGCTCATCGCCGAGGGCCGCACCTACATGCGCGAGGCAGCTTGGCTGACCGTGATCCCGGGCATCGCCATTGCCGTCACCGTGCTCGGCCTCAACCTCCTCGGCGACGGACTGCGAGATGTGCTCGATCCCCGCATGAAGGTGGAACAATGACCGCTGCTCCACTGCTCAGCGTGCGTGACCTGACCGTCAGTTTCGGCGGTCGAGTCACGGCGGTTCGGGACGCGAGCTTCGACGTGCGTCCCGGCGAACTGCTCGGCGTCGTCGGCGAAAGCGGTTCGGGCAAGAGCATCACCGCGCTCGCAGTGATGGGCCTGCTGCCGCCTACCGCCACGGTCACCGGCTCAATCCTGTTTGACGAGCAGGACCTGCTCGCCATGCCACGCAGCCGGCTGCGCAAGCTGCGCGGCCGCGAGATCGGCATGATCTTCCAGGAGCCGATGACGTCGCTCAATCCGGTCTTCACGATCGGCGACCAGATCACCGAGGCGATCCTCGTGCACGAGCGCATGAGCCGGAAGGCTGCATGGGACCGCGCCAGCGAACTGCTCGAGAAGGTGGGCATCCCTGCCCCTCGCCGCCGGCTGCAGGACTATCCGCACCAGCTCTCGGGCGGCATGCGACAGCGCGTGATGATCGCGATCGCCCTCTCGTCCTCACCCAAGCTGCTGATTGCCGACGAGCCCACGACCGCGCTCGACGTCACCATCCAGGCCCAGCTTCTCGACCTCCTGAACCAGCTGCGCGAGGATTTCGGCACCGCCATCCTGCTGATCACCCACAACATGGGCGTGATGGCGGAAGTAGCCGACCGCGTGGTGGTGATGTACGCCAGCCGCATCGTCGAGCAATCCGGCATCTTCGATCTCTTCGATCGGCCGCAGCACCCCTACACGGAAGGCTTGCTCGGAAGCACGCCCGAACTCGACGCCGATACGCCGCGGCTGCGCACCATTGCCGGCACCATGCCCAACCCGTCCGAATTGCCCCCCGGCTGCCTGTTCGCACCGCGTTGCCCCAAGGTGGTCGACGCCTGCCTCGCGGCGCAACCTGCGCTGGTGCCGGTTGCGCCTGACCAGCGTGCTGCCTGCATCCTGGCCCCCGGACTGATCGAGAGCACGCCCTGATGACATCCCCGCTGCTGTCGGTGGACGGCCTGAGCAAACACTTCCCGGTAGAGAGTAGTGACTGGCTCGCTCCCAGGCAGACGCTTCGTGCCGTCGACGGCGTGTCGTTCACCCTTGGCAGCCGCGAGACACTTGGTCTGGTTGGGGAATCCGGTTGCGGAAAATCCACCACCGGGCGCCTGATCCTGAGGCTGATCGAGCCCACAGCCGGCACGGTGCAATTCGACGGCCAGGATCTCGCGACGATCCCCAAGGAAGACCTGCGCCGGCTGCGCCGCAGCATGCAGATCATCTTCCAGGATCCCCAGGCCTCCCTCAATCCTCGCCATCGCGTCGAAGACCTGATCCTCGAGCCACTCTACGCGCAAGGCGAAGCGCCGAGCGCCGAGCTGACACGCTATGCCGGCGACCTGCTCGAGAAGGTCGGCCTGTCGCGCCGCCACCTCAGTCGCTTTCCGCACGAATTCTCCGGCGGCCAGCGCCAGCGCATCGGTATCGCCCGCGCCATTGCGCCAAAGCCGCGACTGATCATCTGCGACGAGGCCGTGTCGGCGCTCGATGTGTCCGTCCAGGCCCAGGTCATCAACCTGCTGCAGGACCTGCAGGACGAGCTCGGGATGAGCTACCTGTTCATCGGACACGACCTTGCCGTGGTGCGTCACGTAGCGGATACAATGGCCGTGATGTATCTGGGACGCATCGTCGAGATGGCCCCGAAGGACGCGCTCTATCGCCAGCCGATGCACCCCTATACGCAGGCGTTGCTGGGGTCGGTGCCGGTCTCCCATCCCAGCCGCCGCCGCGACCGCAAGCGGCTGGAAGGCGAGATACCTAGTCCGCTGAACCCGCCGTCGGGCTGTCACTTCCACCCCCGCTGCCGCTTCGCCCAGAGCATATGCAAGCTCGAAGCCCCGGCGCTGCGCACCGTAGCTCCGGGACAGCAGGCGGCCTGCCATTTCGCCGAGCAGATTGCCGCGGCCACGCCTTAGTGCATCCCCGCGCGCTGGCACACCAACGATCACAAGCCGAGGAGGAGGCGCACATGGCGCGCTGGCTGAAGCAGAGCAAGTCGATTCAGGAACGAGCTGAGGACCACAAGCAGGTCCGGCAAGTCGTCGAGACCATCCTTGCCGATATCGAGAAACGCGGCGACGCGGCAGTGCGAGATCTGTCGCGCCAGTTCGACGGTTGGGATCGACCGGACTTTCGGCTGAGCCGTGCCGAGATCCACGCGTGCCTGGCGCAACTGTCCGACCAGGACCTGTCAGATATCGCTTTCGCTCAGGCACAAGTCCGGAACTTCGCGGAAAAGCAGAAGGCGACGATGCATGACCTCGAGGTCGAGACCATGCCGGGCGTGACGCTGGGCCATCGGCACCTCCCCGTGGGGGCCGTCGGCTGCTACGTCCCGGGCGGCAAGTACCCCCTGCTCGCTTCGGCGCACATGTCTGTGCTGACGGCCAAGGTGGCGGGCTGCGGTCGCGTCATCACCTGCGCACCTCCCTTTGCAGGCAGCCCCGCTCCGGCGATCGTTGCTGCGCAGCACATGGCCGGCGCAGACGAGATCTACGTGCTGGGCGGCGTCCAGGCGATCGGCGCCATGGCTATCGGCACGGAGTCGATCAGCCCCGTGGACATGCTCGTTGGACCGGGCAATGCCTACGTCGCCGAGGCCAAGCGCCAGCTCTTCGGTCGTGTTGGCATCGACCTGCTGGCTGGCCCTACCGAGACGCTGGTCATTGCCGACGAAACAGTCGATGGCGAACTCTGTGCAACCGACCTGCTCGGCCAGGCTGAACACGGCCCGACCTCCCCTGCCATCCTGCTCACCAATTCCGAGAGGCTGGCGCGAGACACCATGTCGGAGATCGAGCGCATTCTTGCGATACTCCCAACCGGCGAGATCGCCCGGAAGTCCTGGGAGGATTTCGGCGAGGTCATCGTATGCGACGACTATGACGAGATGCTCGAAGTTGCCGATCGCATCGCGTCGGAGCACGTGCAGGTCATGACTGATCGCGATCTCTGGTTTCGCGACCGGCTGCATAACTACGGCGCGCTGTTCCTCGGTCCGCGTACCAATGTCGCCTATGGCGACAAGGTCATAGGCACCAACCACACGCTGCCCACCATGAAGGCCGCGCGCTACACCGGCGGCCTGTGGGTCGGAAAGTTCATGAAGACCTGCACCTGGCAGATCGTCGAGTCCGACGAGGCCTCGGCCCTGGTCGGGAGCTATGCGTCGCGCCTCTCCATGCTGGAGGGCTTCGCGGGCCACGCCGAGCAGGCGAACGTCCGCGTGCGCCGCTACGGCCGCCGCAACGTGCCCTACGCGGAGGCGGCGCAGCCGTAGGGCCGCGCCGTCAGAGGCCGGACAGCATTACCTGAACCTCAGCCGATTCCATGCCTGCGACACAGATCGACCGTCAGAGCCTTTGGTAGCGCCCGGATCAATCCGGCCTTTCCCCACCATGCCGGTTTGAATCAGCCCCCTACAGGTTCATCGGCACGCGGATAGCGACGGGGCCGGACTTTCGAACGCTCACGGCGGACGCTGCAGGGCCTTGCCTATCGCATGCTCGGCTCGCGCAACGACGCCAAGGATGCGGTTCAGGATACATTTTCTCAAATGGCAGACGGCAGACCGAGGCGCCATCGACAGCCCGGCCGCCTGGCTTACGACCATCTGCACGCGGCGTTGCCTCGACATGTTGCGGGCCGCGCGTAAGTGCCACGGCCGTGCCCGCAGACGCTCCCTGAAGTATCGTAAACGGCGGTCGCGGTTCTTGCCCCGGATCACACCGAAGTAGCGGTGTCCCGCGTGCCGGCGATCATCAGATGGAGGACCTCCTCCTCGGTTGTCGACTTGATCTGGCGATCGCCGACGTTCTCGCCGCGCTTGAGCACCATGACCCGGTCGCCGACCTCGAAGATGTCAACGAGGCGGTGCGAGATGATGATCTGCGCCACGCCGTGGGCCTTGAGCTGCAGCATGGTCTCGAGCAGCGTCCGGGTGGCAGTGACCGACAGGTTTGCCGTCGGCTCGTCGAGGATCAGGACCTTGGGGTTGAAGGAGATTGCCCGGGCAATCGCGACCGATTGCTGCCGCCCGCCCGACAGGCTCTCGACCTTCTGGTAGACCGAGTTGACATTGACATTGAGGCGCTCGAGGACCTCTCCCGCCTCCCTGTACATCCTGCGGCGATCTACGAAGATGCCCCTGCGGGGCCAGCGGCCGAGGAAGATGTTCTGCGCCACGTCGAGGTTCCCGCACAGCGCGAAGTCCTGGTAGATCATCTCGATGCCACGCTCGCGGCTCTCGTGCGGGGTGCGGAAATTGGTCGGCTGGCCGTCGATGAGCACCTCGCCCGAGTCCCGGTGATAGGCGCCGGTCAGCACCTTCATCAGCGTCGACTTGCCGGCCGAGTTGTCGCCGACCAGCCCGAGGATTTCGCCTGGCTGGAGTGTCAGGCTCACGTCGACCAGCGCCTTGACCGCGCCGAAGGACTTGTTGACGCCGCGCATCTCGACAACGGGCACCTGCGCGTTCCGGTCAGACATCGCGAACCCCCTGCCCTTGCCGGCGCCGCTCCGCCAGGGCCGACCAGAGCTGACCGAAGATGTTCTGCTGACGCACCCAGATGTCGAGCAGCACTGCGCCGATCAGGATGCCGCCGATGAAGGTGTTGACCCAGTGCTGCGGCAGGCTGAACGAGCTGCCGTCGGGCAGGATGATGTTGAGCTGCATCAGTGCGCGCACCAGGGTGATCACCGCCGCGCCGGCGAGTGAGCCGAGGATGGTGCCGAAACCACCGAAGATGGAGCCGCCGCCGATGATGACGGAGGCGATGGCATCGAGCTCCCGGAACTGGCCGGCGACCGGGTTGAAGCTGCGGAAGTAGGCGACGTTGATGACGCCGGCCATGGCGGCGCAGAAGCCGCAGAACAACATGGCGTAGGTGCGGACCCGGTCGGTATTTATGCCCGCATAGTCGGCCGCGCGGCGGTTGCCGCCGGTTGCGTAGACCTGCTGGCCGAACACGGTGGCGCCGAGGACCACGGCGGCGATCAGTGCGACCAGAGCCATCCAGATGGTCTGGACGCTGACGACGCCGACAATTTCCCCGAACAGCCCGCCCGGAGCCGGGATGCGGAAGAAGGCGAGCACGTCGCCGAGCTTCCGGCCGATGAGGTTGTAGGGCTCTTTCCAGCCGGTAAGTTGCTGGCCGGCGACGATCCAGGCCGCTACGCCGCGCGCGACATAGAACATGCCCAGCGTCGCGATGAAGGCCGGGAGCTTGAAGCGCACCGTGACGATGGCATTGACGCCGCCTGCCAGCGTGCCGGCAAACACCCCCAGAAGGACCGCGCTGACCGGGTCGAGACCGAGGACCTTGAGCGAGTATGCAGCGACGCTGCCGGCAAGTGCCAGCACGGCGCCGACCGACAGGTCGATGTCGCCGCAGGCGATGACGTAGGTCATGCCGACGGAAATGAGCGCCAGCTCGGTGAAGTTCAGCAGGATCGCGAACGTGTTGGGCAGGCCTGCCCAGTAGTCCGGTCGCAGCAGCAGGCCCACCAGCCACAGCACCACCGTGAGGATGATGGCCAGGGCGTCGCGGCGGACGAGGAACCTCATGATGCCCCGTGCGCTCACCGCCAGGTCCGACGTGCGCGTGCCCTTGGTCTGAACGCCCTCGATGGCCACGCCGCCGACATCGGTGATGACGGGCTCCGGTCCCCCGGTGAGGCGGGCCCATAGCCGCTGCGGGAGCTTGCGCCGGATGATGTAGGGCTCGATGAGGACCGCGACGACCAGCAGCGTGCCGATGAAGGCCGGCACAGCGCCGGCAGGCAGGGTGTAGGTGGCCTGGACCTCCAGCACCTTGCCGTCGATCTCGGTCTGCCGGACGATCGGCCAGCCTTCCTGCAGCACCTTGTAGATGAGGCCGGTCAGCAACACGCCGATATAGGAGCCGATGACGCGGCCCCGACCACCGCTGAGCGAGGCGCCGCCGATGATCACCGCGGCGATGACGATCAGTTCGGTCAGCAGCCCCGCCTGCGAGGTGATGCCCTTGTTCTGGGCGATCAGCATCAGGCCGCCCACGGTGGCGCACAGCGCGGACATGACATAGGCGCGGATGCGGACCCAGTTCGTCGGGATGCCGGCATAGATCGCCGCCTGCTCGTTGCCGCCGGTGGCCAGCGTCTCGTAGCCCCACCGGGTCTTGGCGAGAACCACCGCGCCGAGGGCGACGGCCACGAGGCAGATGATGATCTGGTTGTTGAAACCCAGCGCGTTGGTTTCGCCCAGCTGGAAGAACCACCCGTAGTCCCGGGCCTTGACCGGAAACAGGATCGAACGGCCGCCGGTCAGCCCGAGCACCATGCCGCGGCCGATGAGCAGCATGGTCAGCGTGGCGATGAAGGCCGGGACGCGGAGGAACGTGACCAGCACGCCGTTGACGAAGCCGATCGCAGTGCCGACGACCAGGCACACCAGAATGGCCGGTACGACGCCCATGTCGTAGTGCGCCGGGTTGAAGACATAGGCGAAGACCACGCCGACGAGGCCCAGCGTCGAGCCGATCGACAGATCGATGTCCTTGTTGGCGATGACGAAGGTCATGCCGACCGCCATCACCCCGAACCGCGCGGTGTCGCGCAGCAGCGCCTGCAGGGCATCGGTCGTGCCGAAGAAGGCGGGGTTGAGTGCGGCGCCAACGACATAGAGCAGCACCATCAGCGAGAGCAGCCCCACTTCCCAGCCCCCCACCAGTTGCAGGGGAGGCCGCCCCGCGGGCATCCTCGAGACCGCCGACACCATCTACTGCTCCTCGCGCCATGACGATGCGCTGCGGGGGACGGGCTCCCCCGCAGCGCTCAGCGTTTCGCGGTCCGCCTAGTTTTCGAACCGCTTGCCAACGTTGGCCACTGTGTCCTTGGTCACGAGCTGGGCACGGGTATCGAGATTGGCCGCCGAGATGCCGCGGTCGATCTGCAGATAGAGCTGCATCACCGGCCAGAACCCCTGCAGGAACGGCTGCTGTCCGAGCGCACCGGTGAGGTTGCCGCTCTTGATGCCTTCCTGCTGGGCCGGGCCCAGGTCAAAGCCATAGGCGCACATCTTGTCGGTGTTGCCCGTCTGCTGGACGGCGCTGACGAGGGCCGGCGTGAAGACGTTGTTGCCAGCAAAGGCGCCGACCACGTCGCCGCGCGACTCGATCAGCGAGACGATCGAGTTGGCGGGATCGTTCATGTCGGCCGCGACGCCGACATTCTCCGGTCCGGCGTCGACCTTGAAGTTGGCGAGGATGCCGGCTGCGTCGAGCGCCTTGACGATGGCGTTGTAGGCGGACGTGACGCGGTTGTTGACCTCGATGTTACCCATGGCGGTATCGTTCGGCAGGATGATCGAGCCCTGCGTGATGCCGCGCTCCTGCAGGCACTTGACCAGGGCCTCGCCGGCAATGGCGGCCGCCGAGGCATCCTGACCGGTATGGCTGATCGAGCTGCGATTGAGCAGGTTCGGGTCGAACGAGTTGGTGGTGGCGATGGGAATGCCCGCCTTCTCCGCCGCCCGCACGATGTCGTCGTAGGCGCCGACCTGAGGCGTGGTCATGATCAGGCCATCGAGCGTGGGGTCGTTGACGATCTGGTTGAGGATCTCGATCTCGCGGGCCGGATCGTCGGTCGGCGACTCCGAACCGAGCAGCAGGACCTTGGCGCCGATCAGGTCGGCTGCGACGGTGGCGCCGACATAGACCGGGTCGAAGAAGCCGTTGCCGGCCGTGTGGGTGACGATGGCGAAGGTCAGCACACCGTCGTTGGAGTGGAAGTTCTTTGTTCCTTCGGCTTCCTTGGCTGCATCCGAGAAACTGTATCCGCCCACGGCAGACGAAACGCTTCCCGATTGCGACAGAGCGCCCGAAGCACTTGAGGCAACGAGCACCAAGGCGCTCACGGCGCCCAGAAGATATCTCATAGTTCCCTCCCTACACGCCGGAGATTTCCGGCGCCGAGAACTATACGAATATTTGAAGATATCTACAACGTGCACGTACATCAGCAGGATGCACGGCAGCCCCCAGGGCCATGGTCACTCTGCGCCTTGCGTTCGATTTCGTACACGACAATGAAGTCTATGCGCGCGACTAGGACCGATGGAAACCGAGTCGAAGTCGGTCGGTTGAGTCCGCGGATCGACAACGGATGTCATTCCGGGCTCTCAGCTGCCAGAACTCCAGCGACGGCAGCCGCATACCGCCCTCTGTTCCAGGATGCCGGACGCCGCTACTCCTCCCGGAATGCGCGGGCGAGTTGATCGGTGAAGGGCTTGGCGAGATAGGCCAGGGGGGTCATCGCTTCGGTCTCGACGAATGCCTCAACCGGCATACCGGGTCGCAGGTCCAGGCCGGCATTGCTCAACTCATGTGCGTCGAGCGTGATCTCGCCCAGATAGAAGGACGCCCCGCTGGCATTGTCGTACTGCGCCGCAGCGGCAACTCGGGTCACGCGCCCCGCCAGCTCGGGGGTGGTCCGCTGGTTGAAGGCCGAGAAGCGTAGTTTGGCGGGGTCGCCGACTGCGATCTGGTCGACATCGGTGACGCGCAGCCGCACCTCGACCTTCAGGGCTGCGCCAGCCGGCACGATCGTGACCAGCGTCTCGGCAGGCGTGATGACGCCGCCAATGGTGCTTACGTTCAGCTCGTTGATGGTGCCCCCTATCGGAGCTCGGATATCGGTTCGCGACAGGCGGTCCGTCACGGCGAGGTAGCGCTCGTTGAGTTCCGCCATGCTGGCATCGATCTGGCGCAGCTCCCGCTGGGCCTCGGTTCGGGCCGTTTCATCGATCGCCAGTTTCTGGAGCTGCACTTCGCTCTGCCGTGCTCCGGCCCGGGCCATCGACGCTTCGATCTCGCCACGCTGCCCGAGCATCCGGGTGAGCTCACGGCTCAGGGAGCTGACCCTTGAGCCCTCGATGAAGCCGTCGGCGGCGAGGCCCGAGAGCTTGGAGTGCTCATCCTCGACCAGCGCGATCTCGTCGGACAGGGCATCGAGCTGGGAGCGCAAGCCTGCTGTCTCCTGGCCGAGTTGCTCCTCCTGCAGCGACAACTGCTCCTTCTGCCGCGTGCGACCAAGGACGTTGCCCGCAAACAGCTGGCTCTCTCCTGCCATGAGCATTGCAAGCGCTGGGTCGGGGAAGTCGAATGCGGCCGGGAAACGGATGGCCGTGAGGCCGTCGCGCTCCGCCAGCAGCCGCGCCCGGCGTCCCTCGAGTTCCCGCAGCTGCGAAAGCACGATTCCCTGCTCCGCCCGGGTCTGCGCATCGTCTAGGCGCAGCAGCACCTGTCCGGCCTCGACCTGCTGGCCGTCCTTGACGGCAATATCGGCGACGATGCCGCCGTCGCGGTGTTGAACCTCCTTGAGGTCCCCCTGGATCTCGACGGTCCCGGTCGCGATGACTGCGCCGGAAAGCGTGGTGGCAGTGCCCCAGTAGGTCACGCCACCGATCAGCGCGAGGCTGGCAAGCAAGCCGAACAGGACGTGTCCCGTCAGCCGGTCTCGAACCGGAGCGCCGAAGTCGGCTGCATCAGAGGTCATGGTCATGTGCTGGCTCCGGTCATGCCGTGGCAACCTCGTAGACATATGGCTGGTAGTGGCCGTGGACGGTGACGGTCATCTCGAACTCGAAATCGCCGTTCCCGTCGAACTCGAAGATCGTCAGCTCGCCGAGCTCATCATCGGTGCGGTGGCGGATCCGCAGCTCCAGCTCCCCCGGCCCATCGTCGTCGCGATCCCGGTAGTATCGCTCGAAGCGATCCTCCTCCTCCTCGCGTTCGTCCATCGAGAACTCGTAGGAGGCGACGTGAATGCGGTCGCCGGCGACGAAATCGAGGATGTCGTGGATGAGCATCGGCCGCGATACGTCCTCCGGCAGTTCGAAGACGAAGGTGTCCTCGCCTTCGCCGCCGGTGAGCCGCATCTGTTCGCCGCCCACGGTGAAGATGTCGTCGCCAGCTCCGCCCATGACGACTTCGAAACCCGAGATGGTGTCGAGCCCCGCCTCCGCTCCGGCGGCCGTGCCGGCGATGAAGTCGATGTGCAGGCTTGCAGCATGGGCGGAGTAGTCGAGCGTGTCCTCGCCCTCGCCGCCATCGAAATGGTCGTTGGCTGCATCCCTTGACGCAATCACGGTATCATCGTCGAGATCGCCGAATACGCGATCCGCGCCGGCACCGTCCTCGAGGACGTCGTCACCAGCACCGCCGTCGAGCACGTCGTCGCCGTCGTTGCCCTGCAGCAGGTCATCGCCGCTGTCGCCAAACAGGAGATCGTCGCCGAGCCCTCCCGTCAGGTGGTCATCTCCACTTTCGCCACGAACGATGTCGTCGTCCGCCTCGCCGTGCAACCGATCGTTGCCTTCGCCGCCGGAAATGAGGTCGTTCCCGGCACCGCCAAAGACGACATCATCCCCCCTGCCCGCTATTATCGTGTCATTCCCGGCGGCGCCGACGATGCGATCATTGCCGTCGCCACCCAGGATGACGTCATTGCCTGCGAGGCCGTCGATGATGTCGTGGCCGGCACCTGCGTCGATCTGGTCCGGCTTCGTCGTGCCGGGCAACATGTCGTCGCCGGGTGTCCCGAGGATGGGCCCGCGCACCAGCGGGATCAGCGCGCTGCGGGTGGCAGTCAGTTCCCCATCGGTGACCTTGAAGGTCACCAGCACCGTCTGCGGGACGGCGGCTAAGTTCGACGTGTAGATGAGGCCGTCCGCTGTCTGGGCGACGGAACCCTCCGAAACGCGAACGTCGCTGATCGACAACTGGTCGCCATCCGCGTCGCTGGCACCCTGGAGCAGCTGATCGAACCCGATCAACAGCACGCCACCGGCGACGGCCTCGTTGAGGCGAAGCGTGGCGCCAGCCTCGGGGGCACGGTTGCGGCGGTCGGGGCCCGGATCCGGGGGCGCCTCGGCGGATGGCGCCGACGGCCCTCCCCCTGCCCCGCCGCCGGAAGCCCCGTTCGGGACATCTGGCGCGGGACTTACGACCGGTACATCCGGCAGTCCGGGCTGCGGGAACTCGATCGGCGGGGAGTCGATCAGCGTGAAGGGGCGTGCGGGAAATGGAACGACATTGCCGTGGTAGCGCCCATAGATATCCCCATCAGCAACCAATCGCGGAGTGAACTCGGCGGCAGCCGGCGTCGCCTGCTCCTCAGCGACCATTGCAGACAGGGGGCGGACAAGCTCGGGAGCCGCACCCCCTTCGTCGCGCTGCGGTTCGCCGGCGGCAGCCTCTGTCGCCTTGGGCAAGCGCAGGTCGGGAAATGCGGTGCGCAAATAGCCGCCTATCGCGGCGATGACGAGCCCGACCAGGAGCGGAAGGGCCGTGCGCCGCTCCGGCGCACCGAGTTTGTCGTAGCGGTCGGCCCCCTCCGTCCCGCTGGCATCGCTTTTTGCGCCAGTGACCTCGATCATGCCGACAACTCCTGCGTCTCGGTCGCAACCCTGACCGGACGCAGGCCACCGCGGGTCGCCGCGAGCACCTCGTCCTTGGGACCAAAGCTCGTCATGCGACCGTTCTGGATGACGGCGACCTGATCCACTGCGACCAGCGCGCTCGGTCGATGCGCAACGATGATGGCAATGCCGTCCCGCGCGCGGATGTCATTGATGGCGCGGGTCAGCGCCGTTTCACCGTCGGCATCGAGGTTCGAGTTCGGCTCGTCCATTATGACGAGGAACGGATTGCCATAGAGGGCCCGGGCGAGGCCGATGCGTTGGCGCTGCCCCGCCGACAGCGCGCTGCCCTGGGGGCCGACCTGCGTGTCGTATCCATCCTCGAACTGCACGATCATGTCATGCACGCCCGCCGCCTTGGCGGCGGCCACAACCTTGGCGCTGTCGCGTTGCGGGGCAAGCCGGGAGATGTTCTCCCAGATGGTCGCGTCGAGCAGGCCAACGTCCTGCGGCAGGTAGCCGATATGGTCGCCGAGCTCGTCGGGAGACCATTGAGCGAGTTCGGCGCCGTCGAGGCGAACACTGCCGCGTATGGGCTCCCAGATGCCGGTGAGCGCCTTGACGAGCGTCGTCTTGCCCCCGGCGCTGGGCCCGATGATGCCGAGGGCCTGCCCGCCCCTGAGCTCGAAGGCCACTTCGCTGAGCAGGACACGGCCACTTGCAGGGGCCGCCACCGTGATCCGATCGACGGTGAGGCGGCTAGACGGGGCAGGAAGCGGCATCGGTGGCTGGCCGTCGCCCATCGCCACCAGGGTGTCACGCAGCCTGCGCATCGAGTTGCGGGCCGAGATGACGTTCTTCCAGTTGCCGATGGCGAGGTCGATCGGAGCCAGCGCACGCGTGGCAGCAACCGATGCTGCAATGATGGCACCGGGCGACAACTGGCCCATGATCGTGAGATAGGCGCCCAACCCCAGGACCGCCGACTGCAGCAGCATCCGTAGCACCCGGGAAAACGCCCCCAGCGTGCCGCTGATGTCGGTCGTCTGCGTCTGCAGGTTCAGATGCTCGCGGTTGGCGACGTCGTAGCGCGCGACGGCGCGTCCGGCAAAGCCCATCGCCTTCAGGATGTCGGCGTTACGGGTGTTGGAGTCGGCTACGGCGTTGCGGGCAATCGCCGCCTGCTGGGTTGCTCCCGCGAGACGGCGGGACATCAGTTCGTTGAGGACGGTGAGCAGCGTCAGCACGACCGCTCCGCCCAGCGTCAACGCGCCGAGGGCTGGATGGAGCAGGTAGACGAACAGCAGGTAGACAGGCACCCAGGGCAGGTCGAAGATCGCCATCGGCCCCTGGCTGCCAAGGAAACTGCGCACCGTATCGACGTCGCGCCCACGCTCCAGCGACTCCGCGGTGGAGAAGCCGAAGCGCGGCATGTCGATAGCGACCTTGTGGGCGATCGGGGCGAACTTGCGGTCCAGCCGGGCTCCTACACGGACCAGCACCTGCGACCGCACGACGTCGAACAGCCCCTGGAACAGGTATAGCCCGATTGCGAGCACGGACAGGGCGACAAGCGTCGGAATGCTGCCGCTTGCCAGGGCCCGGTCGTAGATCTGCAGCATGTAGAACGCGCCGGTCAGCGCCAGGATGTTGATGATCCCGGAGATGCCGAAGAGATAGAGCCCGATACCCTGGAACTCCCTTTTGAGCATGTCGGCCACGCGCCTCTCGGAAGTCGCCTTGGCATTTGAGCTGCGCATGGAATTTGCCTCGTTTACTGCGGCGATTGGGCCGGGCGGCGCGGTCGCCGCCCGGCCGGGCTCGGCTAGAGGTTGAAGTCATCCTGGGTAAGGCTGTGCGTCCCCTTGATGGAGAGCTTGAACTCCGGAGCCGTGGTGCCGCTCACATTGCCCTGGACGACGGTGTAGGCGCCGTCCTCCCGGGTCTCGTGGGTGACCTGCAGGTCGCGGATACCCGAGATGGCAGAGTTGGTCAGTCGGAAGGCCTGGTCGCCGAAGGTTGCCGCGTCGGCGTCGATGCCGCTCAGGTCGAGTTTGTCGCCTGCCTCGAAGCCAAGGATGGTGTCGCCGTTGGCGGCCGCGATCGTCTTGAACACGAAGGTGTCGTCGCCGGTGCCGCCATCGATGACGTTGACCTTGTCGCTGGCGGTGATGCGGTCGTTGCCGGAGCCGGACACGACATTCTCGATGTGCCAGAGCGTGTCGGTTCCGGTGGCCGCGCTCACCGCGCTGCCGAGCCCATCGATACCGGTGCCCAGATCGATCGTCGCGTTGGCGGTGATGCTGGACATGTCGAGCGTGTCCGTGCCCGCGCCACCGGTCATCTCATCGCCGAAATAGGAGTCGTTGCCATCTCCTGCTTCCGCGACGAACCGGTCATTGCCAGCGCCGCCAACGACCACGTCGTTTCCCCTGCCCGCACTCACATAGTCGTTGCCGCCATCGCCGAAGAGCCGGTCGTCACCATCTCCGCCGTAGATCATGTCGGCGTCGGCGCCACCCAGGACCGTGTCGTCGCCTTCATCGCCGAATATCGTGTCGGCGCCGGCCAGGCCCGAGAGGAAGTCCGCGCCAGCCCCGCCGATCAGGATGTCGGCGCCGCCATAGCCGATGGCTACGTCGTCTCCGTTAAAGCCGATCAGGTAGTCGTCCTCGGCCCCTCCGATGAGTACGTCGTTGCCGGCAGTGCCGACCACGGGTGCGGTTTCCGGCTCGGTCGGGTCCGGCTCGGTCGGGTCCGGCTCAGTCGGGTCCGGATCAGTCGGACCCGGGGGAGTGTTGGGCTCGTTCGGTTCGTTAGGCTGGTTGGGTTCGGTCGGCTCCTGTGGCGTCCCGTTGTCGCCAGCACTGCTGCTGACAATGACCGGCAGTCCGTTGGGGCTCATGAAGGTGATCGAATGGGAGGCGCCGACCAGCGTCGTCGTGCCGTCCTCGTTGGGCCGAACCGCGTATTCTGAGAGGTTCCGGCCATCCGGCAGCTCGATCACATCCTGTGGCCGGAGCGTCCCGATGATCACGTCATTGCCGCCGCCGGTCCTGAACACGATGCGGTGGGCCGACAGCAGTGACGTCACGTCGATGGTGTCGTTCCCGTTGGTCCCCAGCACGGTGATGGTGTCGGGCCTCAGGCTCGTGGTCACCGAGAAGTCGCCGTACATCTCGAAGGTGTCGCCGCCGGAGCTGCCGGGCCCGCTTACGCCGGCGCCGTTGACCACGATCTCCTCGATCTCGGTCAGCACTGCGATGATGGTCTCGACACCATCTGCGCCCTCGCGGGTCACGACGATTTCGGCCTCGTCGCTGCCGGCAAAGCCGATGCCCGCTACCGCCTCATCGTAGGTGTAGATGCGGTACACCTCCTGCTCGGCATTGCCGATGATCTGGAACAGGTCGCCGTCGACGCCTTCCATGCCGCCGTTGATGGTGTCCGAGCCGTCCCCGACCGACCAGATGAAGATGTCGTCATCAGGCGTTCCGGGAAGCGTGTTGTCGTCGCCGTCGCCGATATCGCTGCCGTTGAGCGTGTCGTCGCCGGGGCCGCCGATAATCACGTCTTCGCCGGGCCCGCCGACAATGGTGTCGTCGCCATCGGAGCCGAAGAGGATGGCCGGCCCGGTCGGAATGCCGGCTACGCTCGTGACCACGGTCAGGTCGAGTCCATTGCCGAAACGGATCCGCTCGATGCCCGACAGCGTGTCGACATCGCCGGTCGCGAGGTGGGTGACGGTGGCGAGCCCGGCGCCGCTCAGGCCGAAGGCATAGTCGCCGGCGCTGCCGGCAAAGACCGCCGTATCGGTCCCGCCGCCGCCGTTGAGCGTGTCGCTGCCGGCCCCGCCATCGAGGATGTCGTCATTGGCGCCGCCGACAAGATTGTCGTCGCCGCCATTGCCGACGAGCGTGTCGTTGCCGGCGCCGCCACTCAGGGTGTTGGCGCCCTCGTTGCCCGTGAGCACATTGTTCAGCGCATTGCCGGTCGCGCTGAGGGCTTCGGTGCCGGTGGCGCCGACGAGGACGACGTTCTCCACCTCGCCCTGGACATGCGCCGCATTGGTCAGGTTGCGGGTGACGTCGGAGTAGATCGTGTCGATACCCTCGCCGGCCTGTTCGATGACCAGGTCGGCGCCCTGCACACGGTAGATGTCGTCGCCCGCGCCACCCGACATCGTATCGGCGCCGGCTCCGCCGACGAGGATGTCGTTGCCGCCGTTGCCGTGGAGTTCGTCGTTGTTGTTGAAGCCCAGGATCAGGTCGGCCGAGCCTCCGCCGTGCAGCGCCGAGGCGCCCGCGTTGGCGGCGTTGGTGCCGGGGACGATTGTGTAGGACGCGCCGTCGATCTCGGCCCGCTCGATGCTGACCAGCGTGTCGGTGCCCCCGGCGGCGCTCGCCACCGTGATCTGTCCGGCCGCAAGGGCGAACGTGTGGGCCGCGATATTGCCCCGCAGCACCACGGCATCGCTGCCGCCCCCGCCGTTCAGCGTGTTGTTGGCCGAATTGCCGGTCAGCCGGTTGTCCTTGACGTTGCCGATGCCATCGATCGCGGCGTTGCCGGTGAGAACCAGGTTCTCGGCGTCGGCGGCGAGCACATACTCGTCGAGCGCGGTCTCCACCGTGTCGTTGCCACTCGTATCGGTGATGACGTCGGAGAAGCTGTCGACGACATAGGTGTCGTCGCCGCCCTCGCCGGCCATGGTGTCGGCGCCTGCCCCACCATCGATGATGTTGTTGGCGCCATCGCCCTGGAGCGTATCGTTGTGGGCGCTGCCGACGAGGTTCTCGATATTGATCAGCCGGTCGAGGCCGGCGCCGCCGGTATCCTGTTCCTCGAACGCAGCGCGGGTCGGCGTCGCCGAGAGCGATACGGTCACGGCAGCCGCCGCCGAGGCGTAGGAAGCGGTGTCGTTGCCCGCCCCGCCATCGATGCGGTCGTTGCCGTCCCCGCCCTCGAGGACGTCGTCGCCCTCCTCGCCGTAGAGCAGGTCGTTGTCGGCGCCGCCGTCGAGCGTGTCGTTGCCGAACCCGCCACGCAGGTCGTCATTGCCGGCACGACCCGACAGGGCATTCGCCGAGCCATTGCCGCGCAGGGTGTCGTCGCCGCTGCCTGCAACGACGTTCTCGACGCCGCGGATGAACGAGAAGCCGGTCGCTGCGCCCGAGAGCATGTTGACCGACACGTCGTCGGCGGTCTCGTACACCAGCGTGTCGGTGCCGCCGGCGAGATGCAGCTCTGCCGCCTCGACATTGGCGACGCTCGTCGTGCCGTTCACTGAGGAGATGACGCCGCCGGCGAGGGCCACCGTCACCGTGTCATTGGCGGCAAACACGCCTTCGACGATCCTCAGCGTGTCGGAACCGCTGCCACCGTCGATGTCGTCGGCGCCTTCGCCGTTGCCATGGATGATGACGTCATTCCCCGCGCCTCCGTCGACCGTGTCGTCGCCGAGGCCGCCGTTGATCACGTCGTTGCCGTCGCCGCCGGACAAGGTGTCGGCTCCGCCGCCGCCGGACAGGCTGTCATTGCCGAGGCCGCCATCGATCTGGTTTGCGTCTCCGCCGGCAAGCACGATGTCGTCGCCGATGGTCGTACCGCCCTGTGCGTCGCCAGCCGTCGCGTCGATCACTGCGAGGTTGGAGACGATGTGGTTGCCCACGACCTGGGTGACCGCCGAGATGACCTGCTCCGCGGAGCCGCCGTCGTCGGTGTAGTCGATGCGCATGCGAAGCTTGCTGCCGACCAGCTCAGGTCCCGGCACGAAGGTTCGTGCGTTGCCACCGTCCGCGGCGGGCACGCTCGTCCAGGTGGCCCCGTCGTCGGTCGAGTACTCCCACTGGTAGATGAGGAGCCCCTCTTCGAAGGCGTCGGTGATCCCGTCCGGATCGGTGAACGCGGCCGTCGCCGTCAGGGGCAGGCCCTCGGTCGGCGTCATGTCGCTGATGAGCACGTCGCCAGTCGGATTGCCGTCGACATTGTTCACCGGGTCGGTGGGCTGCGAGGTCACCACTTCCAGCACGCCGCCGCCATCGGTGTAGGTGCCGATGACACGAATCCTCAGGCCCACATGCTCCTCGGTCGGCGTGAAACTGCTGCCCGCGGCACCGGGGATGTTGATGTAGTCGCCGGTGCCGTCATTGCGCTCGATCTGCCAGCGATAGGTGATCTGGCCGCTGGCGATCGTCCCGTCGGGATTGTTGAGGTCGCGAATGGCGTTGGCGTTGACGGTCAGCGGCTCGCCTTCCTGCGCCGGCAGACCCTCGATGGTCAGCCGGCCCGTCGGGTCGTAGTTGCCGGTCTGGCGGATGGTGTAGATGCCATCGGCGAACAGGATACGCTCGATGCCGACGAGGGTATCGACCCCCTCGTCGATCTGCGGATCGACCTCCTCCATTTCGCGCCGGGCGACGATCGTCCTGTCGCCGACATGGGTGATCTCGTACCAGTCGCGATTGCCGGCGAAGACCGCCGTGTCGGTGTCGTTGCTCGGGTCCTCGTCGTACTTGATCTCGCGGACGATATGCATCTGGCTGGGCTTGATCGCGCGGGTCAGCAGCAGTTCGCTCAGCGACTTGCCCACCCATGCAGCCGGGATCGGATCCCCCGAACTGTCGACCTGCCCCGCCGTGAACACGTGCTTGAGCGTGTCGACCGTGGCGATCTCGTTGGCCGCCGTGTTCTCGAGAGCCTGCGATGTCGCGGGATCGAGGCCCGTAATGCGGATGCGGACGTTCAGCCAGGCGTCGCCGTGGATGAAGTCGTCGCCGCCGCGACCCTCGATGAGGTCGCCGCCATCGCCACCGATCAGCAGGTTGCCGCCGGTCCAGGCGGTGACCTTCTCGAGGTCGACATCGTCGTTCTCGGGCGTGTACTCGGCGAGGCCGAGCAGCTCGCGCAGCCCGTCGATGCGGTTGACGCCAGCCTGCGACAGCTCGTGGTTCACGAGGCTCAGCTCGAGCTCGATCTCCTCGTCGCTGCCCCGGTCATCGCCGCGCAGGATGTCGTTGTGGTCCCAGCCGGAAAGTGCCTCGGTCTGGTCGAAGCGGTCGCGCAGGATGTCGTCCGCCACTGTGGTGAAGAACGGGATGCGCATGTCGGCGTCGGCGGCAATGTCGCTGCCCTTGTAGATGGCCCAGTCGAAGCCGAACATGCCCTCGTTGCGCATGACGCTTTCGCCCTGGACCATGATGTCGTCGCCGGACTCGGCGTCGAAATCGTTCTCGTTCTCGCCGGCGATCAGCACGTCATGGCCGAGGATGGTGGAGTTGAAGAACAGCTCCGAGTTGTCGCCGTTGAGGACGTCGAAGCCGTCCCCGCCTTCCATCCAGTCGTCGCCCTCGTTGCCGAGCAGGAAGTCGTGGTCGAGGCCGCCGAGGACGAAGTCGTCGCCCTCGCCGCCGAACACCTCGGTGGCATCGACGCCGACGAGGAAAACGTCCTTGCCGTCGCCGCCCATCAGGACGTCGAGGCCGTTGGAGTTGGCGATGACGTCGTCGCCGCTCTCGCCCTTGATGAAGTCGCCGGTGTCGCCGCTGTCGGTGATGATGTCATCGCCAGCTCCGCCGACCACGAGGTCGACGCCGTGACCGCCCTCGATGCGATCGTCGCCAGCGCCTCCCCAGATGCCGTCGTCACCGTCGCCGCCTATGATCGTGTCGTTGCCGGCTGTGCCGCCCATCACCATGTGCTCGCCGCCGGTGAAGCGCAGATAGTTGGTCTCCACCGCCGCGGTCGTCGGATCGTCGCGCTGCACCTTGGCCCGCAGGGCGCCGAGGAACGGATCGTCGCCCACCGGATCGGTCTCGATCTGGCTGAGCTTGTTGACCTCGAGCACGCCGTCGTACCGCGCGAAGGAGTCGACGCCGATATGGTGGGTGATGATGTCGTCTTCGGTCCCGCGGATGCCGTCCGGGCCGGGCTGCACCAGGTCGGTATTGGCCATGATGAGCTTGGAGAACGCGTTGTTCTCGAGCTCGTTCAGCAGGTTGAGGCCCTGCGTGCGGGACAGGTAGTAGAACCGGTCGCCTTCCTGCAGGTTCTCCATCTGCAGCTCGAACACGGCGTTGAAGGTCGACCCCAGCATGCCGCCGAACGGCATGACCTTTTCCGCGAGGCCGCCGATCCAGAGGTCCACCCGGTTAAGTCCGGTCTCTGTGTTGGCCCAGGCACCGGTGCTGTTGAGGAAGTCGAGCCGGTCGGCGATGTCGACCGGACGCAGCACATCGAGTCGGATGTCATCGACGAGGATCTGGTTGCCGCTTCCGCCGGTCTGCTGGATCTCGATGCGCAGCCCGAGCCCGGCGAGGCCGGCCGCAATCGGCCCCGTCTCGAGAACAACCGTCGACCAGTCGCCATTGGCCGGCGGCGCCAGCTGGATGGTTGCAATCACCTGGCCGTCGGCGGTCACAAGGCGCGCCTCGCCTCCCGGCCAGGCCATGTCTGTGCGGTCGCCGATGTTCAGCGTCAGCCGATAGCTGACACCCTCCTCGAGGGCATGCCCCGTCAGTTGCGAAAGGAGGGCCCCCTGCCCCAGCCAGGCAACATTCGGGCCCGTCAGTCCGGTGGGATCGACAATCCCGGCGGCAGGTGCGAAGAGCCCACCGACGCCGGTCATCGTCCAGCCGCTCGGCGGGGTGAACGTGTAGTTGCCGAGCGGATCCACCGTGACCCCGGGCGCCCCCGGCGCCAGCGAGTCCGTCTCGAACGCCCCATTGGCAATGACGATGGCGTCGGGATCGGTCGGCTCGCCCAAACCCAGCAGTGCCATCGCCGCGTCGCGCTTGTCCTCGAGAGTGGTCGCGGCGAGAATCAGCGGGTGCTCGCCATAGGCGGCGAGGAAGTTGATGATCGAGGCCGGCGTCTTGAGGTTGGCGCCGAAATCGGCCCAGCTTTCATAGGGCTTGAGCCAGCTGGAGCTGGTTGCGGCGTAAAGCTGCTCGCGCGCCTCGTTGAGCGTCGGGATACCCGCATCGCGACCACGCGCCAGGTTGATGGCGGCGAGGTCGAGAGGAAGCCCGAGCAGATTGTTGCGGAGCGACTCCACCACGAACTCGTCGATGGCGTTGCCGCGGACATAGGTCAGGCCGCGGACAATCGCGCCGGCCGCCTGTTCGGCGGTGATGCCACCGTCATTGTCGTACAGCACCGGATTGAGGAAGGCCTCGATCAGTCCGACATCAATGCCTTGCCAGCCGGCCGCGCTCGCGAGGGGCTGGCCGTCCGGGCCGATCGGCTGGCCCTGGTCATTGAGAGGCAGGAGCTTCAGATGGTCGGTCAGCATGGAATGACCGAACCGGTACACCGTGTGGGCGAACTCGGCGAAGATCGCCGGGTTGACGTCCGTGATGGTGTTGAACACGAACAGATCGATGTTCGGCTGCACCTTGCGGCCGAACTCCTCGAACACGAGGTGCTGGTACTGCATCTCCGTGGCGAAGCGCGCCGTCTGGAACAGGCGCTCGCCATCCCACTTGAGCGTGCTCGTGTCGGCAGGCAGCGTGTTGACGTCGACGAGGAGCCATTCGTTGAGGAAGGCGAGGTCGTCCGCGCGGCCGCTCGCGGCGATTTCGAGGACCTGCTTCTTGACGTCTTCGATCTGCCGATTGTGCTCGGAATGGAAGATGTGGTGAACCGCGGTCAGCCCGATGTTCTCGTTGCCGCGACCGTCGCCGGTAATGAAGTGCCGGTCGAGCAATTCGTTGTCGTACTGCAGGTTCGCGCCGGTGTTGGGATCGAACGGAACCGGGTTGCCGAACGCGTCGGTGCCGGTGTCCGGATCGGGCGCGAGGCTCGCCGGCGAGTTCGGATCGAACACGGGGGCGGCGTTGTGGGCGATGTCGTCGAGGAACTGATGCGAGGTCCGCACCGGCCCCAGTCCGCCGTTGAGATCCGCGAGCACCACCGGATTTCCGGGTGAAGCCGAGACCGTCAGGTCGTCGGCGGTGTTGGGGATCATGTCCGGGCCGATATTGACCACGACCTGCGGGAAGCCGTCTTCGCCCCGGATGAACTCGCCGTAGGGGTCAGTGCGAAGCAGGGGTACACCGAGCACGTCGATATCGCTCAGTTCGATGCCGAGCAGGTTCAGCGCCTGCGCCTTGACGTCACCCCAGGTCGCGAGGCCTCCCTCGGCTCCATCGAGGAGGCGGCCGGTGGCCATCGGCACGTCGTGGCCGAGCACCTCGTCGAACACCATTTCGTATTCGCGCAGGAACACCTGATGCGAGGGATGCGAGGTGTAGGTCTGGTTCTGGTCGATGAAGGGCGTGGTCTTGTTCTTCGCGTCTGCGACGTCATCGGCCGTGCCGAGCACGCCATCCGGCCCCGGCGTCATTGTCGGGTCGAGACGCGTCAGCACCATGAACGCGCGGGACGGAGGCACCTCGTCTCCACTGCCGGCGATGCCGTCGGGACCATGGGTCCGCAGCGGATCGTCGGCAGCCAGCGGCACGAAGATGGTCCCGTTGTTGCCTTTGTGGATCAGGTCGAGGCCGTGATCGAAGAACTGGCCAAAGAAGGTCATCCAGGCATTGAACGGCGCTGACAGCCCCTCGTCCGGGGCCACGTTCGGCAGCACGATGCTGTTGCCGTCCATCTCGAAGCCGTAGTCGGCGGCGAGCTGCTCGTGCAGCGTGGTGCGGAGCGGCTCGATTGCCGCCTCGACTGCGGCGGCCTTCTCGGCGGCAGTCGGCGGATCGGCGGGGTTCGGATGGGCGGCGGCGAGAGTGGCGAGGGCCGTCTGCGCGGCCGATCCGGCAGCATCGAGATAGGTCTGGTAGGCGGCGCGGATAGCGTTGACCGCGACCAGCACATCCCCCTCGTACTCCGCGAACTGGAGCGCGGCGATGATCGCCGCAGGGTTCTTCAGCGTCTGGTCGGCAACGAGGTTGGTGATGATGCGCGGATCGCTGTCCACGACATGGCCGCCGTTGCCGTAGTCGTTGTTGATGACGTCGCCGCCGGGAGCCGGCCCGTTGATGTCGACGCTCTCGTTGTCCGTCTCCACCCGCCAGCTTGGGTCGAGCAGGCGCGGCATGGGCTGGTCGGAAGCGCCCCAGTTTTCGCGGCCGGCGATGAGGTTGTTGTACGTCCCATCCACGGTGCGCAACCCGTAGGGCAGATGCGGCTGGGCAATGAGCTCGGTGAGAGGGGTGCCGGCAGCGTGGGCCTCGGCGATCTCGATCTGCTTGAGTATGAACTCCAGGTCGTGCTGGTTGAGTTTGACCGCCATCGTTCCCTCCTGTTGGCGGTATTTCTCCCGACCGCCATGCTGGCTGCTGGGCATCGACCCAGCTGTGGATAGTCGGGTGCAATTGTTGGTGGAAGCGCGAGGGACGCGATACTGCTCAACGGAAGGTTTTGTTTTCCGCCTTGTGACCAGTTTGGGGTCTAGACTTTGGTTAGGTGGCTTACTGGACTTTGGTCAAAACTCGCCTTCAGTGACCGCCCCATCTCGACCCAGTTCCTGGTGGTTGCCGGCGTGGTGCTGTGCGTGACCATGGCGGTGCTCGGCACCTGGGTGAACGAGCAGATCAAGCACTCGGTGCTGGTCACCTCCGGCGCCCAGGCGACCAACTTCATGACTGGCTTCCTCGAGCCCCGGGTCCAGGATCTGCTGAGCGACGGCACCCTGCCCCAGGCGCGGCAGCGCGAGCTCGATGAGCTCTTCATCGACACGCCGCTCGGCAACACTGTCGTTTCGATCAAGATCTGGCGCGAGGACGGGGTGGTCATCTACAGCACCACCAAGGACCTGATCGGCCAGCGCTTCGCCTCCAACGACGTCACCAAGGCCGCGGCCGGCGAGATCGTGGCAGAGTACGAGGATCTGGTCAGCCAGGAGAGCGCGTACGAGCAGACGCTCGATATGGCGCTGATCGAAGTGTACGCGCCGCTCTACCGCACCGGCACCTCGCAGGTGCTGGCCGTCGGCGAGATCTACGAGAATGCCAACGCCCTGGCCGCGGAACTCTCGCAAAGCCGCCTGATCACCTGGGTGGTCGTGGCCTTGACCACCATCTTCATGCTCGCGGTGCTCTACCTCATCGTCCGCCGCGGCGCGGCCACCATCGCGCGGCAGCGCTCCGAGGCGAACCGGTTGGCTTGGCAGAATGCCGAGTTGCGGGTTGTCGCCGACAGAAGCCGGCTGCTGGCCAGCGAAGCCAATGAGCAGTACCTGGGTCGTATCGGCTCGGACATTCACGATGGGCCGATCCAGTTGCTCACCCTGGGCATGCTCCGGTTGACCACCGTCGTGCGGAGCCTCACCAACCGCAAGAAATCCGGCCCACCTCCGGTCGAGCAGATCGAAAGCGCCATCACCATCACGGAAGAAGCCCTCGGGGAACTGCGCAACATCTCCACCGGTCTCAGCCTGCCGGAGGTCGGACAAAGCAGTCTCGAAGAAGCCATTCGCCTCGCCGTCTTCCGGCACGAAGACCTTACCGGCGAGAAGGTGCAGTACAAGCAGTCGGCCTTGCCGGCGAGTGTCAATGAGGCACTCAAGCTCTGCGTCTACCGCATCGTGCAGGAAGGGCTGACGAACGCCACCAAGCACGCGCCCGGAGCGCCCAAGCAGGTATCGGTCTCCACCGTCGACGGGCAGCTGCTGGTGGAAGTGGCCGATCAGGGGCCAGGCATGGCGGCGGCGGAAACCGATAGCGAGGGGCGGCCACGGCTCGGCCTTGCCGGCATGCGCAACCGGGTGGTGGCGCTGAAGGGCACGGTGGAGGTGATTTCGGAGCCGAACCGGGGTACCCGCGTCATTGCCAGGCTGCCGCTCGAGGACATGCCCGTCGACCGCTAGTCGAGGCTGCCCTTCTTCTGCGCCTCCAGCACGACCTCAAGCCGATTGCGGGCGTTCAGCTTGTTCATCAGGCCGCTCATGTAGTATTTCACGGTCTTCTCGCTGAGCAGCATCTCCGACGCGATTTCCCGGTTCGTCCGGGCGTGCAAGAGGTGCTCGACGATCTGCTTCTCGCGAACGCTGAGCTTGACGGCCTTCTCGAAGGGCGAGCCGCGCGCCGACTTGTTGCGGAGTCCGGTGAGTACCTGCCCGGCATATTGCTTGGTGATGAACATCTCCCCGTTCATCACCGCCTCTACCGCCTCCAGCACCTCCTCAACCCGGCCACCCTTGAGGACAAAGCCGGTGGCGCCGGCATCGAGCGCCTTGAGGACCGAATCAAAACTGGAGAACGCCGTGTACACGACGACGTGCGTTCCGGGTTCGCTGTGCGAGATCTGGGTGATCGCCTCGAAGACATTGCCCGGCATGGACAGGTCGAGGAACAGCACGTCGGGCCGATGGCCCGCTACGATCTCCAGCGCAGCGTCTGCCGATGCCCCTTCCGCTACAACCTCGTATCCAGGTTCGAACCTGAACAGAGCAGACATGCCCTTAAGTAGAACCGGATGATCATCAACGAAGGCAACACGTATGGCCGATGTCAACTTGCGACTAAGTCCCAGTGCTTCAACGACGACGCTGAGATAGCAATAGCATAACGAGCCAACGGCGAACAGATGCTCGTTAATGATTGGTTAAATGGTTAACCACACTCACCCCACTCAGCTGCTGCACTGTACGATTACGCACCAAGTACTTTGCCACGGCAACGTCACCGTTAGGCGATCGTGGGTACTCGATCATCGAACTCGCCATCATCGGTCCGGCGACGCCACCCGTTCGGCAGAGTAGGCCGATGAAGTGCGCAACGGAGACCCGTCTGAAGGCGCAGCCTCGGGCTGGGCGTCGCTGCCACCAACAGAGATTCTCGACGTCGCCGGCGCCCGAATGGTCAAGCTCCAGGTTCAGCTCGAGCTGCACGGACAACGCCTGCGCATGCACAGGCGCCGGGGATTCCTTCGAGGCTGCGGCTCAGGCTGCTGGCGCGATGCCGGGCCAGCACCCCGCCAGCGGATGCAGCCAGTGTTAGAGTCTTCCTCTAAGACCTGCTGTCACCCCAAGGCTGTAGCTGTCGCCGGGGTTGCTCAGGCTCGTGCCGACGTTGGCTTCGCCGTAGAGCGACAGCGTGTTGCCGGCCCAGTTGACCGAGGCGCCAAGTCCGACACCGCCCCATGCCGGGTCGGTCCTGCTGGTCAGCGTATCGCCGCCGATGCTGGTCGATGTGCCGTCGAGGAACTCGTAGGTGAGGTTGGCGATGCCGTAGAGGCGGGTGCGACCGGTCTCGCCAGCAGTGTCCTGCCAGTCTGCCTCGCGGTCGACCGAGATGCCCAGTCGGCCGAGCAGGCCGTCGCCGCTCTCGAGGGCCACGGTCGAGCCGAACGATGCGAAGTCGTCGAAATCCACCGCGGAATAGGTCAGCTGTGCCTGGGGTGTCACCGACCAGTGGTCTCCCAGCCCGATCTCCTGCCCGGCCTCGAGGCTGAGCGCATAGCCGAAGCCGGCATTACCGGAGACCAGCGTGACGCCGAGCGTATCGGAGCTCAGCGCACTGTCGAACCAGGTGAGCTTGCCCTGCGCGTCGAGATAGAAGCCCTCGCTGCCGTACCAGGTCAGCGATGTGCCGAGGCCGTATCCCGTGCTGGCGACGCCGCCAAGGCCGGAGGCGGAAGCGATGTCGGCCGCGATGGTGCCGAACTGCGCGTTGACGCCGCCGACGAGCGTTCCGGCCTCGTTCTGGCTGAGCACGCCGTCGAGACCGGCCTGAAACTGCCAGGTGGTCACATCGTAGCTGGCGCCGGTGGTCGAGCTACCGGGAGCGATCGAGAGGTGGCCAACCTCGATGCGACCCCAGATCCCACGGCCCTCGGCATCGCCTGCGGACCATGTGCGATTGCCGATGCGCTGCTGCAGGCTCTCGGTGGTGTTGAAGGCCTGGAGCGCCGCGGCGACGTAGGCCTCAATGACCGGGGCGGCCGGCTGGATCACCGGCTCGTCGTCGATGATGGTGCGCAGGTACCAGTCGCCGTCACCGGTGTCCTGGTAGAGGCCATAGAGATAGGCGCCGCCGATCACCGCCTGCTCACCGTTGTACGTGGTGTCGCCGAGCAGATTGAAGAGACCATCCGAGGTGCCGCCGACATCGATGATCTTGATGCCGGTGGTGGTCACCCCGCCAACGCCACCCCTGTTGGTGACCGTGACGTTCGTTGTTCCAGTGGTGTTGCCGGCCACGACGAAGCGGCCGGTGACGGAACTGTCGTCGCCTAGCGCGGTTTCGATATGCAGGTGGTTTCCGGTGCCGGCGTGATCGCCGTCGATGACCAGCGTGCCGCCGGCGCCAATCCGCGTTGCGCCGGCATAGGTGCTGATATCGGCGAGGGTGAGCGTACCAGTGCCCACGACGCCAAGGCCGCCCACACCACTGAAGCCCTCTGCGTCGATTGCGAAGCCGTTCGTGTCGACGGTCAGGCCGCCGGCAGCTATGACAAGTTCGTTGACTGTCAGCGTCCCGGTGAAGGTTGCGTTGCTGGCAAGCGCGCGAAGGGTGGCGTTGTCGAAGGTGACCTGCGCGGTTCCCGCGCCCTTGATGAAGCCGGTCGTCTCCAGCGTGCTGCCGCCGTTGACGTTGATGGTTCCGACGACGCCAGCGATCAGCCCCAAGCGCACACCGCCTTGGGCACCGACGACACCACCGTTCTCGATGTTGAGTACCCCGGTACCGCTGCCGCCGACGTTCAGCAGACCCCCGATGGTCCACTTCGATCCGGGTCCCTTCACCGTCGCTACGACGTTGGCTCCGGCCCCCGAGCCGACGGATGCAAGGCCCGTGCTGGTGAGTGTGCTGCCGTTCTGAATGGTCAGCGAGCCAGTCGCTCCCCCGAGCAGCAAGCTCCCCGTTGACCCTGTAGCGGGACCATTGATCCCCAGGACGGCTGGTCTTCCATTGGTCATGACGACGTTGGCGCTGGTGGGCGGCACTCCACCTGACCAGTTCGACCCCTCCGTCCAGTCGGTACTGGTGTTGCCGTTCCAGGTCTGGGCCGCTGCCGGCCCGGTGAGGAGGACGATTGCGGCGACGGAGGCTCCGGCCCAGGCCGCCCAGCGGCTCGGCCCTCTTGCGGCCGCAATCACGCGGCCTTCGCCGTGGCACGCCCAGTCGACTGCTCGCCCACAAGGAGCGCTCATAACAATGGTCATATTATCTCTCTAGTTGGCGAGTGGCCTCGCCGATGGTCCGCCCTACTGCATCGCCAAGCTTCGTCGCGATGAATCGCTAAATCTGGACAATGACTTACTCGCAACGATGCTGACGTTAGCTCACGCAGCCTGTCTTGAAAATGATAGCATTGATCACAATTTTGCCGACTTTCGACTAAGCTTGCCGAAAGCTAGCAAGCGCCTCCTCTGGCAGGCGCGCCGCAGCCAGCGCGGCAACAGATCGGCGAGAACGAACGGTTTGGTCTGCCAGCTTCCGGGTAACCTGTTCACGCAGCGCGAGATGCAGGTCGAAACCGCGCCCAACCAGCGCCACCGGCCGCTCTATCAACTCCGACGCCACGAGCCGGGCAACAAGGGACAATCGCGTACCTTCGACGGGGCCGAACACCCGGCCGGATGCGCCGACCGCTTCACCACGGGCGACAAGCTCGCCGACGGTACCGCAGGCAACCCAACGGCTCGTCGTTCCGCCGATATCGAAGCCAAGCCGGACCCGGGTGCCCATAGCGTTCTGCTGCCTAACCCTTGACCGCGCCAGCCGAGAGCCCGGCGACCAGGTAGCGCTGAACCACCAAGAAGAAGGCCAGAGCCGGCAGGGCGAAGATCACTGCCGCGGCCATCATCTGACTCCAGTCGAGGGTGTATTCGCCGCGGAACGAGGTGAGGCCCACCGAGAGTACCCACTGATCCTGCGATGCGATCAGCGTGCGGGCGAGGAAGAACTCATCCCAGCCCGAGATGAACGACATCGCCACGACCACGACGAGACCGGGCAGCGACAGCGGTAGGATCACCCGATAGAAGGCGCCCAGCTGCGAGCAGCCGTCGATCATCGCCTGCTGTTCGATCTCCACAGGGATTTGGTCGAAGAAGCCTTTGAGCAGCCAGATTGCCAGCGGCAGGATGAAGGCTGTGTCGGCGATCGCGAGGCCTACCAGACTGTTGTAAAGCCCGATCTGCTGGAAGATCACAAAGAGCGGCACGACGATCAGCGCGGCCGGCAGGAGCTGCGAGAACAGGATTATTACCGTGAAGACGGAGGTCGTTCGGGTCTTGAAGCGCGACAGGGCGTAGGCTGCATTGATGGCGATGATTGTGGAGAACAGCGAGGTGCTCCCCGCCACGATCAGGGTGTTCAGCAGCCAGCGGCCGATGTCGCGCTCTTCGAAGATGGTCCAGTAAGACTCGAGACTGAACCCGCTCGGGATCAGGTGCGGCGGCCAGGTGAAGATGCTGTCGGTTTCGACCGACGAGACGAACATCCAGTAGTAGGGGAAGAACACGATGGCCGCAAAGACCAGCGTCAGGGCAAACCAGAATGCGTTGAGGATCGACTTCTTGCGTGCCGGGGTCATTTGGCCTGGTTGCTCCGCATGATGCTCCAGAAATAGACGAGGCTGAACGCCAAGAGGATCAGCAGCAGCACGGTGCCGACAGCCGCGGCGTAGCCGACGCGCTGGTACTCAAAGGCGGTGTTGTAGGTGAGAACGGACAGCGTTTCGGTCGAACGGGCTGGGCCGCCGCGGGTCATCGCATAGATCATGGTGACGCGCCGGAACGAGTTGAGGATGAGCAGCAGGATCAGGATGACGTTTACTGACCTGAGGCCGGGAAGCGTCACATGCACGAAGCGCGTCCACGCACCGGCGCCATCCATTTTGGCGGCTTCGTATTGTTCCTCGGGAATGGTCTGAAGACCAGCCAGGATAATCAGCATGGCCAGGGGGAACTGCTGCCAGGCGGTCAGCACAACTAGTGCAGGTAGCGCCAGGTGCGACTGCGACAGCCAGGCCTGCGGTTGCTCGATCACGCCAATCATTACCAACAGGTAGTTGCCGACGCCGAATTGCGGGTCGAGCATCCAGGCGAAGATCAGGACCGCGACGACTTCCGGGATAGCCCATGGCAAGATGAAGATAGTCCGAATGAAGCCGCGGCCCTTGAAGTCGCGGTTCAGCAGCAATGCGAATCCCAGGCCCAAGGCATAGGTGCAGATTACCGAGGCCGCGCCATAGACCGCCGTCACCCTGAGCGAGTTCCAGAAATACTCGTCCTGGAACAGGGCATTGAAGTTGGCGAGACCGATGAACTTGCCCGCGGAATAGTTGAGTATCCGGGTATTGAAGAAGCTCAACGCAACGCCCTGGACGATGGGCCAGATCAGGATCACGGCCAGCAGGATCGCCACCGGCCCGAGCAGCCATATCGGCAGCCAGTTGATGCGTTGCGAGATGGGTCTTGGCATTGGCATTCTTCACATTGGATCCGGAGGGATGTTTCGGGGTGGATTGCACCACCCCGAAACCCAAGGGATGGGTAGCCGCTAGAGCGTCGCCTTCCAGTTTTCCAGCTTGCCCTGCAGGGCATTGAGCCCGTCTTCGACCGTGGTCTTGCCCGAATAGATTTCAGACAGGGCGTCGACCACCATCTGGCGGAACTCTGCTGCCTGAATCAGATAGCCTGGAGGTGCATAGCCGATGCCGCCGGGATACTGGGCGGCAATGTCGGCCATCTTGCCGACCCAGGCGTTCTTGGCGAGGAACTCGGGGCTGGCCTGCACCTTGGTGCCGGGGATCTGCAGCAAATCCTCGAGCCAGCGACGCTGGGCGTCTTCGCTGAGGTACGTCGTGAGCAGCTTGCACGCCGCCTCCGGGTTGGGCGACTTGGCCGGAATGACGTAGAAGGCGCCGCCCGTGATTGCCGCGTGGGTCGGCGTCGGCACCACTTCGAAGTCGATATCGGCCATCATCTCGGGCTTCTGACTCTGCACCTGGGTCATCAGCCAGGGCCCCTCGAACATGATCGCGACCTTGCCGTCGAGGAACAGGTCGCGCGCCTGGATCACGCCGAGGCCAACGGGAGCCAGTTGCTCGTCCATGAAGCGCTTGATCCAGCCAATGGCTTCGATGTTCCTGGGGTCGTTGGCGGTGATCGTGCCATCGGGCTGCGACCAGTCCGAGCCGTAGCCAAGCACCCATTGCATCGAGTTGATGTAGACATGGAGTGGTGCCGCCATGTCGTTGCCGAAGGCGTAGCCGTAGGCGCCGGTCTTCTCCTTGACCGCCTTGGCCGCGGCGTAGAGTTCCTCGACGGTCTTGGGCATCTCGGCGATACCGGCATCGGCCAGGAGCTTCTTGTTCACCACCACTGACCAGGGGCTCATGGTGAGCGGCACGCCATAGGTCTTTCCGTCGACCTGGGCAAAGCTCACCGAAGGCAGTAGGCGGTCACCAAAACCGCCATCGGCGATGCACTGGTCAAGCGGCGCCAGCGTGCCGGCGTCGATCATCGGCGGCAGCATGGAGGTGAAGGCAGTCATCAGATCTGGCACGGCGCCACCGGCGATCTGGGTGGTCACGACCTTCTCGAAGTCGGCAGATGGAATCTGGGTTGGCGTGACCTTGGTGCCTTCGGCTGCCTCGAACTGGGCCGTATTGTTCTTGAACCAGACGCCGACATTGCCCTCTTCCCACATCCAGCTGGGAACGCTCAGCGTCTGTGCTTGCGCCCCGGCGATTGCGAGGCTCAGCGATATGGTCGCTACTGCTGAAAACAGAAGTTGTTTCATCTACCAGTCTCCCTTGCTTCTATGTATTGGGGCCCCCGCCCCTACTTCAGGCCGCGTCCAGAGCGACGCGGAGAATTCCTCCAGCATTCGCCAACCGTGCTTCGGCTTGGGGTAGTCGAACCCCGGCAACAGCACGAAAATGGCGAGCTTGGTGTTGTGGTTGGCACCGACAACAGCCTCGGTTCCACCTGGCTCACCTCCTGCCCAGTTGCCCTAGACGGACAGTTGCACCGGCTGACCGAGGCGAGCCGCCTCGATCAGGGCGCTGATAATCCTGGTATTGGCGAGGCCATCCTCGCCCGTCGCCAGCACGGGCTTGTCGTGCAGCACTGCCTCGACAAAGTGCACCACGGCGTCGAGCACAAAGCCTGTCAAATGCGGCCCGAACGGCGGCACCAGCATGTCAGGGAACGAGCCCTTCTCGGTGGTATAGAGTTCCATGGTGCGATTGTGCGATCCGTCGATGTTGATGGCACCCTTGCTGCCGAGGAACTCGAGCTTGAGGTCCTTCACCGTGTTGTAGGTGCGCGGCAGTATCCAGGCGTGTTCGAAGACGGCGACGGTGCCCTTTGCATACTCCACCGTGGCGACATGGAAGTCGGGCGCGTTGACACCCAGTTCTGTGAGAACGCCATCACGCGAAACGACGTAGGCGCGCACCGGCTTGTCATCGAGAATCCAGCCGACGACATCGATCATGTGGCTACCCAGGAACCACAGGGCCGACGAGTTGCTCGACCACTTCAGCATGTCCTGCGGCACAGTCACGGTGTTGCTCAAGCGAGCGTAGACGTAGGACGGCTTCCCAATGTCGCCGCGCGCCAGGGCGTCGCGAGCCGCCACCATCGGCGGGTTGGCCCGATTGTGGAAATCGACCATCAGCTTGACGCCGGCCTTGCGGGCGGCAGCGATCATCGCCTCGGCATCCTCGATGGTAGTGGCCAGAGGCTTTTCCACCAGGATGTGTTTGCCGGCTTCGACCGCGGCGATGGTGGCGGCACGATGGGCGTGGTCCGGTGTGGCGATCGAGACCGCCACTACGTCGGGATCGGCGAGCACCTCGTTGAGATCGGTGGTGTACTTGCCGGCACAATAAGTCTCGGCGATGCGCTTGGCGCGAGACTCGTCGAGATCACAGACATACTTGAAGTCCACCAACGGATGGCGGCTGTAAGCCTGCGCGTGCCTCTCACCGAACAACCCGGCGCCAACCAGGGCAAAACCGTTCTTCATACTTTCCTCGTTTCGACAGTTGGCGGCACTTTTGGGCCGCCGGGTACTTCACTTCCCGATCTCGATATGATACCGGTATTATATTGCGGTATCAGAGATTGGGCGAACAGGTGCAGCCAAAGGGATCGATGTCGGGAAGCCCATCGTCTCACTCCAACTCGCGCGGAACTGCGCGAGTTGCCCACGATTGTTGGATTTACCAGGAAATTTCATCCACCCCACCCGGCGCTGCGAATTCCGTGCTATCCGCGGAGGGTCTGGCGACCTCGTGCCTTGCCATCCCCCCTAACGGCCCGATTGTGGTATGATACATGTCCTACAAAACTCGTCAATAGAGCGTCATGGATAAGACTGGTACTCTTGTTGGTCTGCTGCTGGAGCGGATCGAAAGCGGTGAATACCCTGCGGGGGAAGCCGTGCCCTCGGAGCGTCAGCTGGGGGAGGAACTCGGGCTGTCGCGGACAACGATCCGCCGAGCCATCGACGACCTGGTGCAGCAGGGAAGGTTGCAGCGCCAGCCGGGCCGCGGCACTTTCGTCGCCAGCGGCATCGCCCCGGCCGAGGCAGCGGCCGGGGCACAGCGCATCGTGTCGGTGATCATTCCGACCTTCTCGAACCCCTACTACGGCGAGATGGTCAACGGCATCGAGAAGGAAGCGCGGCGTTACGACCTGCGCGTCATGGTGGGGCAATCTGACTACTCGACCGCCAGCGAGAGCTCGCAGCTCAGCCAGTCGGCCGCTGATCGCGCCGTATGCGGGGCACTTGTCGTCCCCGACTCGGTCGAGCAGCCTTCAGCCGGCGTGCGGCAGTTCCTCGGGACTGGCAAGCCGCTGGTCTATATCGGACGGTGGCCAAAAACCGTGGCCTGCGATGGAGTCTGTGTCGACTATCGGATGGCCGCTCAGCAGGCAGTCGAGCACCTGATCGGACTGGGGCACGAGCGGATCGCCTATGTCGAAGGGCTGCCGCACCTGCCGGGATTCTCACCTTACGATGGCTATGCCGACGTGCTGCGAGATCGCAAGCTCGCCATCAAGTCGGAACTGGTGCGCTCCTACGATCTGCCATCGGAAGTGGCGGGCCAGCGCTCCGTTGCCGATCTGGTCTCGAGCGGGGCGAAGTTCACCGCGATCTTTGCCCGCAACGACGTGACCGCAATGGGGGTCATCCAGGGCTTGCGCGAGGCCGGCCTGCGCGTGCCACAAGACGTCTCGGTGGTCTCAATCGCCAACAGCCTGTGGTCGCGCTCGCTCGACCCGCCGCTGACCAGCGTCAATCCGCACCCGGCAGCCGTCGGTCAGCTGGCCATGCGCATGCTGAACGATCGACTGGATGGCGTCTATACCGGGCCGGCGATCCGCACAGCGGTGACGCCCGACCTGATCATTCGGGCGTCCACTGCTGAAGCTCCCTAGCTGGTACGGCGGAACTGCCGGTCAGGGCTAATGTCGCCTTCTTCATTCGGGACATGCGACGGCACTGTAGCCGCAAGGAAGGCCAGGAACTGGCTGCGGGCTTTCAATCGCGGGGGGCAGCATGCCGCGCCCGGTGCGCCCGGGCAAGGAACCACCGCTTCACCTGCTCCGCCATGATCAGATATGTGGCTGTCACAGCAGCCAGCGCTAGCAGCACCTCGATCGGGATCGGCACGAAACCGAACCATCTGCCGAGCGGGGTAAACGGCAAAGCCAGCGCGATCACCACAATACCCAGCGAGCTGGCGGCAAGCGCCGGATGCGCCTGACTCAACCATGGCCGCGCCTCCGTGCGGATGACGAAGATCACCAGCAACTGGGTCATCAGCGATTCGACGAACCAACCTGTCTGGAACAGACGGCGCTGCTGGTTCCTGCCACTATTCAGGCGAAGGGTCGCCACCATGCCGAGGACCACACCGGGGCGCACGCGCTTCCGAAGGGCCAGGGCGGGGTGTAGAGTCTGTTCCCACAGGCCCTCTGCCCTCCTCAGGGGATTGTGATGCGAGCCATGCGATTGCATCAGGTGATGACGCCTCTGGTACTCGACGACATCCCTATACCGGTGCCGGCCGAGGGCGAGGTGTTGATTAGGGTCAGCGCGTGCGCCGTATGCCGCACGGACCTCCACATCATCGATGGTGACCTGCCACCCCATCGCCTTCCATTGGTGCCCGGCCATGAGATCGTCGGCGTGGTTGCCGGCCTGGGCCCCGCGACACAGGGGCTCGCGCTGGGCGACCGAGTTGGCGTTACCTGGCTCGGGGGCACCTGCGGCGTGTGTCGGTACTGCCGAGCCGGGCGGGAGAACCTCTGTGATTTCCCCGTTTTCACCGGCTACGATCGCGATGGCGGCTACGCGGAGTACTGCGTTGCCCGGGCAGCCTACTGCGTACGACTGCCCCTTGGCGGCACTGATGAACACATCGCCCCCCTGATGTGTGCGGGGCTCATTGGCTTCCGCTCCTATCGTCGGGCGGCTCCAGCCAAGCGGCTTGGCCTCGTCGGCTTTGGGGCTGCGGCTCATATCATTGCTCAGGTCGCCCAGGCAGATGGTATCGACGTCTATGCCTTCACTCGACCTGGAGACGTCGCAGGCCAGGAGTTTGCGCGACGACTGGGAGCAGTATGGTCAGGTGGCAGCGACGAGCGTCCGGCCGAGTTGCTCGACGCAGCCATCATCTTCGCTCCCGATGGAGGCCTCGTGCCGCTAGCCCTGCGCCTCGTTCGCAAGGGCGGTAGCGTGATTGCGGCCGGCATCCATATGAGCGACGTTCCGTCGTTTCCCTATGGTGACCTTTGGGGCGAGCGGGAGATAGCATCGATCGCAAATCTGACCCGCGCCGACGCAGCTGATTTCTTCGCACGATTTGGCTCATCTGGACTGCAGACGAATGTGACGACCTATCCACTGGAGCGCGCAAACGAAGCGCTGCGAGACCTTCGAGAGGGCGGGTTCACCGGCGCGGCCGTGCTTGTTCCCTAGGGTGGCCCTTCGCGCTGACATCGGCGGCGAGACCGCCGACGAGGAAACCGGCGGACGCAACGACTGGATGGTCCGCATTGCACGGTTTGCTGCAGCGAGCGCTGCCATCATCGGTTCAAACGCGCCTGACCCTTCCGGCCCCAGGGGAGAGGCGCTCCTCATCACCGCCGATCCCGCCTTGAATCTCGATGAGACAGTGAGCCACCAGAAGAACAGATTGCGGTTCACAATGCCGGGACGGGCCCAACTGCTGATCATGAGGACCCAATGGATCCAGTGCGGTCCCTTGCGGCTGCCCCGAGACTGGAATCGTGCAAGGGCTCTATCCGCAGGGCGCGAAGGGCGTTCAGGATAACCGCCACGTCGATTACCTCCTGCAGAAGTGCTCCTTGTACCGGGCTCAGGAAGCCCAGTGCCGCAGCGAACATGCCCATGAACGACAGGCCGATCCCGACGACAACGCTTTCCATTGCGATACGCCGCGAACGCCTGGCGATCTCGATACCCTGTCCCAGCCGATCGATCCGGTCCACGAGCAGGACGACATCCGCAGCCTCAGCGGAGGCCGCTGCGCCGCGGGCCCCCATCGCGACCCCGACATCGGCGGCCGCGAGGGCCGGCGCGTCGTTGACGCCGTCCCCCACCATCATGACCGGACCGTTCTTGCGCTCGCTAAGGACCAGCAGGACCTTCTGATCGGGCGTCAGCCCTGCCCGGATGGCGTCGAGGCCGAGACCGCCTGCTACACGCTCCGCAACCTCCGCCCGGTCGCCCGTCGCCAGGAGCACGCGCCTGATGCCTTCCTTGCGCAGCCCCACCACCAACTGTGGTGCCTCCTCGCGCAAGGGATCGGCCATCACGAGATGCCCGGCCATACGGCCGTCCACGGCCACCGCGACGAGCACGGAACCGACGCTGAGGGCGGGATAGTCAGGGACCCGCCCTACCCGCCTCGCTACGAATTCATGTCCGCCGACGACAATGTCATGACCCTCCACCTTACCCGCCACACCTTCACCCGGCGTCTCTGTCACCTCCGAGGGGATGGGGAGCGCCAGCCCGCGGGCCCGAGCTGCCGCGACGATGGCCTGGGCCACCGGGTGCTTGGAGGCCTGGTCGAGGGCTGCCGCGTACCGCAAGACTTCTGACTCGGCGATGTCGCCATGGGTTTCGGTCGAAACGATCCTGGGGCGACCGTCCGTCAGCGTCCCGGTCTTGTCGAGGATCATCGTGCGGATACGGGCCATTGCTTCCAGCGGCTTTGCTCCCTTTATCAGCACGCCGAAGTGGGCGGCGCGAGACAAGCCGGCGACGAGGGCTACCGGGACCGCAAGGATCAATGGGCAAGGTGTTGCCACCACCAGCACCGCAACAGCGCGGACAGGATCTCCCGAGAACCACCACGCCCCTACGGCGAGGACGACGGTCACAGCCAGGAAGCCCATGGACCAGCGATCGGCGAGCCTCGACATCGGGGCCTTTGACCGCTGGGCCTCCTCGACCAACCTGACAATCCCGGCGTAGGTGCTCTCCTTGGCCGGGCGCGTAGCGACAAGGTCGAACGCTTCGCCGGCATTGGTCGATCCACTCATCGCGTCGGCGCCGTCCGCCAGGCGCACCGGCAGGGCTTCCCCCGTCAGCGCCGAGGTATCCAGGAAGGCTACGGTTGAGGCCACCGTGCCGTCCACGGGAACGACGTCGCCCTGGCGGATCAGCAGGCGATCGCCCGGCTCGATTTCGTCCAGTGGGAAATCCGCTAGCCCCCCGTTTCGATATCTGGTGGCGACACGCGGAACGCGGGAGAGCAGGTGATGCATTTCCCGTCGCGCACGGCCCTCAGCGTAACTCTCAAGGAAGGTGCCGCCCGAATACATGACCGCAACAATGGCGGCGGCCATCGCCTCCCCCACCGCCAAGGCAGCGGCCATGGAGAGGGCGGCAACGATGTCCAGACCGACCTCCCCCTGCATCAGGCTGCGTAGAATTTCGACGACCAGAGCTGCAAGGACCGGGAGCACGCCGATGCTCCATGCGACAGCGGCCGCTTCTGCCCGACCGGTCAACTGCAGCGTAAGGCCGACCACGAAACCGGCCAGGGCCAGCACCAGCAGGCCGATCTTCAGGCGGTTTTCAGTTGGCTGGCTCATCTCGTTCATCCTCTCCGAGGGCGAAGGAGCGGTCCCTGGCACGAACGATGCCGCTGATCGTACGCCCCGCGTTCCATCACTCTCCAAACTAATGCGAGAGTAGGACCGGAAGCCGCAACCGCTCTAGAACGCCCTTCGTGGCGCCGCCCAGAACAAAGTCACGCAGGCGGGAGTGGCCAAAGCCTCCCATTGCAAGGAGCCGGCTTTCCGTCGAGAGCGCACCTTCCTGCAGGGCATCGGCAACGCTTCGATCGCCCAGTCCGACCTTTACGGGAGTGGCGTTGTAGCCGCGCCTCTCCAGCCATGACGTGAGAGCGTTGGCAAGATTTGTCCCGCCTAGCGGCTTCTCGTCCTCGATGGTGAGAACGCAGATGTGCCCTCCCACGCCAAGCAGGGGCAGCGCGTCGCCTAGAGCCCGGGCGGCAACTCGGCTGCCATCCCAGGCGATCGCGATACGGTCGAGGGCAGCGGGACGGGTTGCGGGGGGAACCATGATGGCTGGGCGCCCGGATCCGAAGACGATAGCCTGCGCCAGGTCCGGGACCGCACCGGTCTCAGCGGACCAAGGGAGTAGTGTGAGGTCGCAGTAGCGCGCCTCCGAAGCGGCGACGTCGGATACTTCGCCGAAGAGAACTTTCTTTGTCGTGAAGGTCGCTTCGAGCTGCGGTGCCGACGCCTCGTGCACGAGCCCCTGCAAACGAACGCACTCGGCCCTGCTTCTCTGTTCCGCGGCCTGAACGATGCCGGGAAGGTTGATCAGGTAGTCACCTAGTCCGGATGATACTCTCGGGAGGTCGACCGCAAATGTGGTGACGTGAAGTCCGCAACCAATCGAAGCGGCGTAACTGATCGCAGACTTGATTGCCCCGTCCTCAACCGTGTCGGGGTAGGTTACTAGGGGCATGTAGGCAAGGCGGGTGTGCGTCATGTCGGATCTCCACACTATCGGCCCGTCGCGGACCCTGCCCTGGAGGCGCTCTGAGACTGGCAGCAAAGCTGCACGCTGAGGTTGATTTGGATCAAACAGCAGGGGCAGCTTCACCATCCTAATGGTCTAGGCCACTAAATCGTTCGCGTTGAAGGTCCGCTTTGCGCCAGAGCGGCCAACCACGCCCGCTCATCACCTCCCCCGATCATCACCACCGATCAAGTCGTCCATGCCTCATTGCGGTTCCGATCCGCAGCCAGCGGCTGGTCGCGTCGGCGTTGTTTGGTGCCGTAGAACCAACCATTGATGAGGGACGCATGGTGCTTCTCGGCCAGGTGCGCCTTGGCCCGGCAGGTTCTGGCACAGGAGGTCACCGCCGCCCTTCCCCGGCCTGCGGCCACTGATCCAACCGTGGCATCCCAGCGTTTTGTCTGAAGGAACAAGGAGTTTTCTACATGGCGGCGAGACGACTGGCTTGGGTGACCGGTGCGGGCTCCGGGATTGGGCGCGCCTTGGCCGAGCGTTTGGGCCAGACGGGGTGGCGGGTGGCGGTTTCGGCGCGCACCCAGGCCGATCTTGATAGTCTTGCCGTGCCCGGCGTCATCTACCCTTTTGTTCTCGATGTTACCGACAACGCCGCCGTGGCCGCGACCGTCGCGCAGATAACAAAAGAGATGGGCGACATCGATCTAGTGGTGCTGGGCGCGGGTATTTATGAGCCGATTATGGCCCAAGGTTTTGATCGCGACGCTTTCGCCCGCACGTTGGATGTGAACGTGATGGGCACCGTCAATTGCCTGAACGCAATAATGCCTGCCATGATCGGCCGTCGCGACGGCCACATTGCGGTCATGGCGTCGGTCGCCGGTTTTGTTGGACTGCCAGGCGCATCGGCCTACGGAGCCAGCAAGGCCGCTCTCAACGTCATGGCCGAAGCGCTGGAGCCCGATCTTGAGCGGCACAATGTGCGCATCTCCATCATCAATCCGGGCTTCGTCGACACGCCATTGACCCGCAAGAACGACTTTCCCATGCCGTTTTTGATAACGACGGATGCGGCGGTCGACGCGATTATGCGAGGTCTGGAGCGGCCCCGGTTCGAGATCATCTTCCCCTGGCAAATGGCCGTGGCGATGAAATTGCTGGCGCTGCTGCCCCATCGTCTCCGGCTCACAATTACGCGCAGGATGGTCCGCTAACCGGCCACGGAATTCACCGCGTCTCTGCTGCCTCTAGCGCAGGGTTGACGTCGACAGTATGGCCCGAAAGGCCGCCGATGGTCATACCATTCGCTGCAGGACGATGGCGGAACACCGGCACCCGTTTGAGCAGCAGGCGCAAGGCCTCCCAATGGATGGCACCGACTACCTTGAGCGTCATCAGCGGATAGCGGAACAGGGCGCCCGCCAGTTCCCGGTCGGTGAATTCGCGCCGCTCGCCGCCGAAAACGGCGCGCAACAGAAGGCCCTCGCTGTCAGTCTCATCGATGCGCAGCATAACGTGGTCGCCCGGTGCCAACACATGGAAATTGTAGCGGCAATCCATCGGTATGAAGGGCGAGACATAGAACTGCTTGGCGCAACTGTGCCGGTATGGGCCAGCCTCTTCGCTGGTGCGCAGCACGTAAATCCAGCGTTCCCCGAATGTGTTGGACACTTCGTAGATCAGCGCCCGGACTGCGCCCCCGGCATCGCTACAATAGTAGACGGTCAGCGGATTGAAGACGAAACCAAACAGCCGCGGGTAGCTGAGGATTTCGATGCGAGGATGGGGCATGTCTAGTCCCGCCTGAACCAGCACATCCTCGACCCAGTCGCGCAGGCCGCTCTTCCGGCCGTCCCCGAGGTCCTTTTCCCACACACTGAGCGGCGCCCAACGGTTGAACCCAAAGAGCGAGCTGCGCTGGCTCAATGCGGGCGCTTCATCGAGGTCGAGCAGCAGCGAAAACACCCTGTAACGCAGACTGTGCCGGCGCGGACGCAGTCGGGTATGGACGACATGCCCGCGATAGAGCCCTGATCTGGCCATCAGGGCACCGGTTCTATCGCTGGCCGGCGCGCGATACGTTCGGCTTGCGGAGCGACCGTCCACGGCCGCGCCACCCCGCTCAATGCCTCGGCTACGGCAAGGCCCGACTGCAGGGCGTCCTCATGGAATCCATAGCCAAAATAGCTGCCGCAGAACCAGGTATTGCGGTTGGCATTGAGCCGCCACAGCTGCTGCTGGGCCTTGAGCGCCGCCTTGTCGAACAACGGGTGGTTGTAGTTGAAGCTCCGCAGCACCTGATCTGACGCAATCGCCTGGTTCGGATTGAGCGTAACGAATAGCGGATGCCGCCGATCTAGATTTTGCAGGCGGTTCATCCAATAGGTCACGCACAGCGCGTCCTCCGGACCGGTTGCCCCTGCCACGTAGTTCCAACTCGACCAGGCCCGTCGGCGGCGCGGCATCAGGCTCCGGTCCGTGTGCAATACGGCCAGGTTTGGAGTGTAGCGAAACGCCCCCAGCAATTCCGTCTCCACCGCATCGGGATCGGCCAGCAATGTGAGCGCCTGATCCGCATGGGTGGCTATGACGATCTCATCGAAACGGTCGGTGTGGCCATGGGCGTCCGTCACCACCACGCCATCGACGCCCCGCGCCACGGCCTTCGCCGCGCATCCGAGCCGGAGGCTGGCCGGCGTCAGCGCTGCGAGGCGATCCACATAGCTGCGACTGCCCCCGGTGACCGTCCGCCAGGTCGGTCGCCCAGCCAGCTTGAGCAAGCCGTGGCTCTCAAAGAAGCGGATGAATGCAAACAGCGGGTAGTCACGCATCTGGCTAGACGATGCCGACCAGATCGCCGCGCCGATGGGCAGCAGGTGGTCGTCGATAAACGACTGCGCATAGCCGCCATCATCGAGAAATTCGCCGAGCGTCATTTCCTGTAGCTCGGTGCGATACAGCAGTCCCGGCGCGTCACGATAGAAGCGCGTCAGGTCACGCAGCATGCGCCAGAACCGGGCGCGCAGGATGTTGCTTGGCTGGGCCATGATGGCCGAGCTGGAATATTCGAGCCGGCCGCCATCCAGCGACGCGGAGAAGGACATTTCCGACGCCTGGGTCGCAACACCAAGATGATCGAACAGCGCGACCAGGTTGGGGTAATTGCCCTCGTTATAGACGATGAAACCGGTATCGACGGCGGTCGACGTTGATCCGGTGGCTACATCGACCGTGTTGGCATGGCCCCCTAGCCGGTTTTCGGCCTCATATATTACCACCTCATTGGCGCCACTCAGCATCCAGGCGGCCGAGAGCCCGGCAATGCCGGACCCGATGACAGCGATCCTGCGTGTCGGCGAATGGGACTGAGCGCGCTTCACAATCGTATCCTCGTGCGTGGTGCGATCAGTACGACCAACGGTGTCGGGTGGATGACAGGCCGGAAAAATAAACTGGCGCGTGATCCAGATAGCCGGGGCCGCCGTACCCTCCGCCATGAGACAGAGTTCGCTTGCATCCAATTTCGGTTTGACCGGGACTCCCACTGCACTACTTGTTGCGGGATTGAGTGGTGCGGTGCGTGTGCGCCGTCGAGGACAACGAACGAGAGCCATGCCTGGTGAGGATAGCGACGATGTCGAGCACCAGATGACGCTGCTCTTGCTGCAGGTCGGTCGCTCACGGGACGTAGAGGCGTTTGAAGCTCTGTTTCGTCATTTCGGCCCGCGCATCAAGGCCTACATGGCCAAGGTCGACCGCAATCGTGCCGAAGAGCTGACGCAGGAGACGATGATGTCGGTCTGGCGCAAGGCCAGTCTTTTCGACGCTACCCGTGGTGTCGCCGCCAGCTGGATTTTCACCATCGCCCGAAATCAGCGTATCGACGCCCTTCGGCGCGACCGCCGGGCCGAGATCGATCCCGACGATCCCGCGCTTGTGCCGGAGACGCCAATGGCTGCCGATCAGGCGCTAGACATCAGCCAGAATGTCAGGCTGATGCGGGAGGCAATGGCGACCCTGCCGTCGGAGCAGCTGCAGGTTCTCGAACTGTCTTTCTACCAGGAACAGTCCCAGAGCGAGATTGCCACCCGTCTCGCCTTGCCGCTGGGTACTGTCAAATCGCGCATGCGGCTGGGTTTTGCCAAGCTCCGGGCGGTTCTCGAAGGTGGGAGCAAGCAACCATGATGCCGCAGCACCACCTTAGCGAAGACCTGTTGCTCGCTTATGCGGCCGGCAATCTGTCGGAAGGCTGGACCATTGCCGTCGCCTCCCATCTCGCATTTTGCCCCCAATGCCGCGCCCAGTCGGCGCAGGCCGATATGCTCGGCGGCGCCATGCTCGACACAATCGACCCTGAGCCTCTGGCCAATGACGCCTGGAGTGCAATGCGGGCTCGTCTCGACGCCGACGTCCAACTGGCGAAGGCCCTGCCTGCCAGGGCCACGGCACCGGGAAAGCTCGTCCTGCCAATGCCCCTGCGCGCCTATGTCGGCGGCGACATCGACACCATTCATTGGCGCGCCCTGGGGCGCGGAGCTGCGCAAATGATGCTGCCCACATCCGATCCGACGACCCAGGTCAGGTTGCTGCGCATCCCCGCCGGCAAGCCCGTGCCGGAACACAGCCATGGCGGGCGGGAAGTGACCTTGGTGCTGTCCGGCAGCTTCCGCGATGGCGAGCAACTGTTCGGCCCCGGCGACATCGAGGATGCAGACGGCTCCGTCCTGCATACCCCGACGGCCACGCCGGAAGCCGACTGCATCTGTCTGGCGGTGACCGACGCGCCGCTGCGCTTTAGCAGCTGGATCGTGCGGCTGATCCAGCCCATCCTCAAGATCTAGCAAAGGCAACACGATCCATGGTCAACCATCTGGTCGCCTACGCATCGACCGCCTTCGTGTTCTTTGCGGTGGATTTCGTGTGGCTGACGAAACTGTCGACGGGCATCTATCGCCCGCAGCTTGGCAAGCTGCTGCTGGACCAGCCGAACCTGCTCATCGCCGGGCTATTCTACCTCTTCTATGTCGGGGGCATCGTCTACTTCGCTGTTGCACCGGCACTGGCCGACGGCGGATGGAGCAAGGCGCTGGTGGCCGGGCTGGTCCTGGGCTTTGTCGCCTATGGAACCTACGACCTCACCAATCTCTCTACCCTGCGCGACTGGCCCTGGTCGGTGACCCTGATCGACCTCGCCTGGGGCACCGCCCTTACCGGTGTGGCGGCGGTTTCAGGCTTCTTCATCACGCAATTCTTCCTGCGCTGATCCAGATCATTGATCCAATAGGGAAAGGCGAGCGCAGCGTAAGTCCGATGTCAGAGGATGCTCGGCCCGCGCGAGAAGTTGAGGGACGCGCCGTTCCTGGAGGAGAGCGGCATTGGCGCCGACAACTTCATCCACCCGAAAGGACAAACTCAGATTCTGGAGCCCGTCGAACCTAGGGCACCCTTCACCGCGTGAAGGGGTCGCTGCGATGCAACTACTTGTGGTCCAAAGAGGTCCGCCATCCTCGCGGGCTGCGGAGCGGCAGGGAGAACCACGTGTGTCATTCCCGTCTGAGGGCGGCCAGACTTATTAGTGCCACATAATATCCTGCTGTTGGTGATGCCTGCATCCGACCCAGTCCATGCCTTCGCGCGGGAGGATGGGATATTGCTGACTACTGCGGCAGACTGCTTCGAGCCAGAAGCAGATATGGCCTACGGGCCTTCAAACCGGCGATCGATCCATCTCAACTACAGTGACCGATCGCAGGCGCACGTTGGCTGCACCAGACAAGGGAGCACGAGATGATCTCCACCTTGACCAAGCCAAACGCGGCCCGTCGCGGTCGCCCCTCCAAGAAGATGAAGGCTGCGGTTTTTGTCGAGCCCGGCCGGATCGAACTTGAGGACAAGCCCATCCCCGATGTCGGGCCGCTCGATGCCCTGATCCGCATCACCCTGACGACCATCTGTGGCACTGACGTCCACATCCTTAAGGGCGAGTACCCGGTCGCAAGGGGCCTCACAATCGGCCACGAGCCGGTGGGTGTGATCGAAAAACTCGGGTCAGCGGTCCAAGGCTACCGCGAGGGGCAGCGCGTGATCGCGGGAGCGATTACGCCGTCCGGGCACAGCGCAGCCTGCCTTTGCGGCTGTTACTCGCAGGACGGTGCCGGAACCGTGCACGGCTTCAAGGCGCTCGGTGGCTGGCGCTTCGGCAACACGATCGACGGCGCCCAAGCCGAGTACCTGCTGGTGCCGGATGCAATGACCAACCTGGCGCCCGTTCCCGACAAGCTGACGGACGAGCAGGTACTCATGTGTCCCGACATCATGTCGACAGGCTTCTCCGGCGCCGAACGGGGCAAGATTCGGATCGGTGACAGTGTCGCCGTGTTCGCTCAGGGTCCCATTGGCCTTTGTGCCACTGTTGGCGCGAAGCTGATGGGAGCGACGCGCATCATCGTTGTCGAAAGCGTGCCGGAGCGGCAGGCCATGGCGCTGAAGATGGGCGCGGCCGAGGTGGTCGACTTTACCAAGGTCAATCCGGCCGAAGAGATCATGCGGCTCACCGATGGCCGGGGGGTGGATGTCGCCATCGAGGCGCTCGGCAAGCAGGCCACGTTCGAGGGGGCGCTGCGCGTGCTGCGCCCCGGCGGCACCCTGTCTTCGCTTGGCGTCTACTCCGGGGACCTCAAGATTCCGCTGGATGCATTCGGTGCGGGCCTCGCGGACAAAACGATCGTCACGACGCTCTGCCCCGGGGGCAAGGAGCGCATGCGGCGCCTCATGGAGGTTATTGCCTCCTCCCGCGCCGACCTCCGGCCCCTCGTCACCCACCGGTTCCGGCTGGACGACATCGTCTCGGCGTACGAGCTATTCGCCAATCAGCGCGATGGAGTCATGAAGGTCGCGATCACACCCTGACCAGCGCAGTGCGGGCGGTAACGACAGAACCCGCCGGGCTGCAGCAGCTCCCCGCGAGTGACGGCAGCGGCGCTCGCAGCCTCGAAGGCGCGCCTGTGACAGACAGGTTCTGGAGCGCCCAATCCTCGGTGAATGTTACCCATTCCTGGGCCGCCCAGACACAGGTAGCTATCTGGAAGGGAATGGTGGGCCCACCAGGACTCGAACCTGGAACCAGACCGTTATGAGCGGTCGGCTCTAACCATTGAGCTATGGGCCCCTGCCCGACAACAGAGCGCCGCCTCCTTAGCAAGCGACGGCATGGAAGCAAAGTGGCTTGGTTCGGTGTGTACCGTCCGCCTACCATTCTCTCCCCCCACGACTTTTCTGTATCGCCAAGTCGATCTTGCCGAAGGCCGCTCGTCGTGTTGATGAACGGCCCATTGGCGGGCTGGAAGAAACAGGAGAACAACATGCGCAAACTCACTGCAGGCTTTTTCCATTCCGTCGATGGGGTCGTCGAGGCGCCCAACCAGTGGCAGTTCGATGCGTTCGATGACGAACTGGGCGCCCTGCTCGGCGAGACCATGCCCAGGATCGACACCGTGCTGCTGGGTCGCGTCGGTTACGAGGAGTGGGCAGGCTACTGGCCGAACGCCCAGGCCGACCAGGATTTCGCTAGCTTCATCAATAACATGCCCAAGTACGTCGCCTCCCGCACGCTAAAGCAGGATCAGCTCAAGTGGCAGAACTCGACGCTGATCGAAGGCGATTTCGTCGAGTTCGCGAAGCAGCTCAAGGCCAGGGATGGCGGCGAGATCGCCGTGATGGGCGGCATCTCACTGGCCCGGCAGCTGTTCTTCGCGGGCCTCCTCGAAGAACTGACGCTGATCACCCACCCGGTCGTCGCCGGCAAGGGCAAGCGCATGTTCGAAGCCACCGACCCGGTCACCCGTCTCGAGCTCAAGAAGAGCACCACAACGAGCAAGGGCAACGTTGTCTCGGTCTATGGACTGAAGCCGGAATAGGCGAAGGCCCGCGCATCTCCTTGATGCGCGGGCCTCAGTCTTTTGCGGCGACTCCGCCTCAGCCGGCGGCGGTGTAGGCCGTCTTCACCTGGGTGAAGAACTCGGCGGCGTACTTGCCCTGCTCCTTGGGGCCGTAGCTCGAGCCCTTGCGGCCGCCGAACGGGACGTGGAAATCGACGCCGGCGGTGGGCACGTTGACCATCACCATTCCGGCTTCGGCGTTGCGCTTGAAGTGCGTCGCGTACTTGAGCGAGGTGGTGACGATGCCGGCGGAGAGCCCGAAATCGGTGTCGTTGGCAACAGCCAGCGCCTCGTCGTAGTCCTTGACGCGGATCACGGCGGCCACGGGCCCGAAGATCTCTTCGCGGGCGATGCGCATCTGGTTGTGCGCCTCGGTGAACAGCGCCGGCTGCAGGAAGTAGCCCGGGTTGTCGCCCTTCACCAATTCACCGCCGACCGCGAGCTTGGCGCCCTCGCCCTTGCCGATCTCGATATAGTCGGTGTCCTGCTTGAGCTGGCCGGGATCGACCACCGGGCCGATCTGCGTGTCCTTGTGGAGCGCGTCGCCGACCTTGAGGTTGCGGATGCGCTCGGTCAGGGCCGCGACGAACTTGTCGTGGATGCCCTCGGTGACGATGAGGCGCGAAGAGGCGGTGCAGCGCTGGCCGGTCGAATAGAACGCGCTCTGCGCTGTCGTTTCGACGGCGACGGCGAGGTCGGCGTCGTCGAGCACGATGGTCGGGTTCTTGCCGCCCATCTCGAGCTGGAACTTGCGCATCACCTTGACGCTGGCTTCGGCGACGCGGCGGCCGGTGTTCACGGAACCGGTGAAGGTCTGCGCCACGATGTCCTTGCTATCGAGCATGGTCTGGCCGACGACCGAGCCCCTGCCCATCACGAGGTTGAGCACACCCTTGGGGAGCCCATTGCGATTGAGAATCTCGACGATGGCCCACGAGCAGCCCGGCACGAGGTCGGCGGGCTTGAACACGACGGTATTGCCGTAGGCCAGCGCCGGCGCGATCTTCCAGGCCGGGATGGCGATCGGGAAGTTCCACGGCGTGATGATGCCGACGACGCCCATCGGCTCGCGCGTGATCTCGACGCCAACGCCCGGACGCACGGACGGCACGCTCTCACCGGTGAGGCGCAGCACTTCGCCGGCGAAGAACTCGAAGATCTGGCCGGCGCGGGTCACTTCGCCGATGCCTTCGGCGAGGGTCTTGCCCTCTTCGCGGCTCAGCAACTCGCCGAGCTCTGCCTTGCGGGCGAAGATTTCGTGCGCGGTCTTGCTCAGGATTTCCCAGCGCTGCAGGATGCCCGAGCGCGACCAGGCCGGGAACGCCGCCTTGGCTGCCGCGATGGCATCCAGCGTGTCCTGCTGGGTGGCGCGCGCGTAAACGCCCACGACCTCGTTGGTGTTGGAGGGGTTGATGTTGTCCGCCCCGTCCCCGCCGACCCATTCGCCGTTGATGAGATTCTTGTGCAGTTCGGTCATCGGGAATTCCTTCGTTAGAGCAGGTCGGCCTTGGCGAGGTCGCGCAGGAGGTGGCTGGTGCCATAGGTCCAGGGTGCGGCCTCGGTGGCGAGGCGCACGGTGTTAGATAGGGTGCCGAGCGACGGCGTCGAGATAGACACCACGTCGCCGAGCTTGTGGGTGAAGCCCTTGCCGGCGCCGCCGCGATCCTTCACCGGCGCGAACATCGTGCCGGTATAGAGCACGAAGCCATCCGGATACTGGTGATGCCGCCCGATCGAGGCGGCAACCAGCGACTCCGGCGAGCGCGAGATCTGGCTGAGGTTGGAGACGCCGGTGAGTTCGAACCCGTCCTCGCCGGTGACGCTCAGCGCGATGTCGGCCTGTTTCACCGTCTCGATGGTGAACTTGCCGTCGAACAGCCGGATGAACGGCCCGAGCGAGGCGGAGGCGTTGTTGTCCTTGGCCTTGCCGAGCAGCAGGGCCGAGCGGCCCTCGACGTCGCGGAGGTTCACGTCGTTGCCGAGCGTCGCCCCGACGATCTTGCCGGTGGATGCAACGATCATCACCAGTTCCGGCTCGGGGTTGTTCCACTCCGAGATCGGCAGGATGCCGACGTCGGCGCCGAAACCCACCGAAGCCATCGGCTGGCACTTGGTGAAGATCTCCGCGTCCGGCCCGATGCCGACCTCGAGATACTGGCTCCACACGCCACGCGCGATCAGGGTCTTCTTCACCTCCATCGCGGCGGGAGAACCCGGCTCGAGCTGGCTGAGATCGGTACCCACCAGCGTCAGGATGTCCTTGCGCAGTTCATCCGCCTTGGCCTTGTCGCCGCGCGCCTGCTCCTCGATGACGCGCTCGAGCAGCGACACGACGAAGGTCACGCCCGCCGCCTTCACGGCCTGCAGGTCGATCGGCGACAGCAGCGAGGGCGCCTTGAGGTCGGTCTTGCCCGACCACGAGTTGGCGAGGATCTGATGGAGGTTGCCGATCACCGGCCCCTTGGCCGATGCGACATAGGCTGCCGGATCGCTCTGCTCGGCGATGTCGCGCGAGGTCGGCGCGGTCTTCGAGGTGATATCGACGATGTCCTCGCCGCGCACCGTGATCACACGGGGATGCTCGTATCCGGGCACCCTGGCCCGTCCGAGAAGTACACCTTCGCTTGGAACGATCGGATTGGCCACGGCACTCCCCCAGTTTTTGCCGGGCTACCTAACCCGCCACCTCGAAGCCTGTCCAGCCAACGGCGAGGCACGTAACTCAAACTTTCGTTGGCTCGCGCCCCAAGGATCGTCCCGGTGCCGGCGTCCTATGTGTTGGAAGCGGCGTTCAAATTCCATTCAGCTACGCCGCACTAACACCCCCATTGGCTGGGATATCTTGCCCAACCGAAGGCCACTTAGGAGAGACGCATGCGTCCGTTTACTGCCGCCCTCATCCCCCTGCTCCTTGCTACTGCGCTGAGCGCTACCCCCGTGTTCGCGCAGGAGACTTCCGTGAACGGCACCATCTCGATCGGCGGCGTCGGCGAAGTGACGGCGGCCCCCGACACCGCGTTCGTCAACTCCGGCGTTACCAGCCAGGGTGCCACGGCCCGTGAAGCGCTCGACGCCAACACCAAGGCGATGGGCGAACTGATCGAGACGCTGAAGGCCGCTGGTATCGAAGCGCGCGACATTCAGACCTCGGGCTTCTCCGTGAGCCCGAACTACGTCTATTCCGATGCGCGCGACGCCAATGGCTACCAGCTGCCGCCCAAGATCAACGGCTACCAGGTGTTCAACAATGTCAGCGTCCGCGTGCGTGAACTCGCAACGCTCGGCGCAGTGCTCGACAAGGCGGTGACCGTCGGCGCCAACACCATCAACGGCGTCAGCTTCTCGGTTGCCGATCCGTCCAAGCTCTACGACGAGGCCCGCAAGGAGGCCTTCGCGGATGCGAAGGCCAAGGCGGAACTCTATGCCGGCGTGGCTGGCGAAGAGCTCGGCTCGATCCGCAGCATCAACGAAACCCAGGGCATGGGCGCCCCCCAGCCGTACATGATGATGAAGGCCTCGGCCGACTCCATCTCCGCCGGAGCAGTGCCGGTCGAAGGCGGCGAGCTCAGCTATTCGATCAACGTGCAGGTCACCTGGGACTTCGCAGACAAGTAATGGGTACTGGATGGGCGCTTCCGGGCGCCCATCCACCCTACCCCGTGATCGCCTTCCAGATCATGTTCAGGCCGACGAAGGTCAGGAAGGCCGCAAAGGTCAGCTTCAGGGTCCGCTGCTGGAGCTTGTGGGCGAGCGCCGCACCCAGCGGCGCGCACCATGCGGCGGTGGCCCCGATCAGCACCAGCGCCACGATGTTGATGTAGCCCAGGCTCAGTGGCGGGCGGCCTTCGACGCTCCATCCCGAGATGATGAAGCCGAACGTGCCCGAGAGCGCGATGAACACGCCGATCGCGGCGCCCGTCCCTACGGCCTTGTGCATGGAGGCGCCGAAGGCATGGATGGTCGGCACGCTCAGCGAACCGCCGCCGACGCCCATCAATGCGGAAATGTAGCCGACCACGGCCGCCGAAATGCGGTGGGTCAGCGCCGAGTCCCTCAGGTGCCCCATCAGCCGCTCCTGGAACGGCAGCACGATGTTGGCGGCGATGAACAGCGCCACCACGCCGAACACGATGCGCAGCACGTCGCCGGTGTAGAGCCCCGCCATCAGCCCGCCCACGAAGGTCGCCACCACCACCGGCGGCGCCCAGAGCTTGAGGATCCGATGGTCCACGGCGCCGCGCTTGTCGTGAGCGCGGGCGCTGGCAATGCCCGTGGGAATGATGATGGCAAGCGACGTGCCGACCGCTACGTGCTGGACCACGTCGCTGTCAAAGCCGAGCAGCGACAGCGACGTAGCGAGCGCCGGCACGATGATGGCGCCGCCACCGATGCCGAGCAGTCCCGCGGCAACGCCGGAGATCACCCCGGTCGCCAACAGACCGAGTACGAATGGCCAATAGCTGAGAATATCCTGCACGATCACACCTGCCCTCGCAGAGGACATGCCACGCCCGCCGCCCGCACCCAAGGCCGGGTGCGATAATATCCGTCCACTGCCGGCCTATTCACCCAGAATGTGAAACAGCACCTGCCGACGGTGCGGCCGCACCCGGTGCTCGAACAGGTAGATGCCCTGCCAGCTACCGAATGCCGGAGCGCCGTCGATGACCGGAACGGAGATCGAGGTCTGCGTCAGCGCTGCCTTGATGTGTGCTGGCATGTCATCCGGACCCTCCAGCGTGTGGACGACCCAGTCCATCCCCTCCGGCACGAGCCGCCGGAAGAACTCGTCGAGGTCGCGCTTCACGTCGGGGTCGGCATTCTCCTGGATCAGCAGCGAGCAGGAGGTGTGTCGGCAGTATATGGTGACCAGGCCTGTGCCGATTCTGCTGTCGGACACGAATCTCTCCAGCTCGGGAGAAAATTCATAAAGCCCGGCCCCGCGAGTCGTGATCTCGATACGATGCTGAACCTGCCGCAAGCCCAGAACTCCCCAAAAGACCGCGCTTCCGTCGAAGCACTGTCGCACTCGTGCCACGATTGGCCGATCCTGTCGCGCCCGTTGGAACTCCTTTTGCCACGGGGCGTTGGGGCTCTCCGACGGGGGTATGTCGAAACTGCGGAAGGTCAACCGGTCGTTCAGTTCCGGTTCAGCAGGACAGCGTCACTTCTCGAATAACTGACTCCAAAAAAAGGACAAAACCCATGCGCTTTCGCAACTGGCTCCTGACCGGTACCAGTCTCGCAGTGCTCGCACTGGTGCCCACTTCTGCCTGGGCGCAGCAGGCTGAGTACCAGGCGCTGCTGGACGCCCAGGCGTCCGGCGATGCCGACGCCATTTCCACCGCTGAAACCGCCCTGCGCGAGGTCTGCATCGTCAACGGCTACTCGAGCATCGAGGAATGCATCGCCGCGATCACCGGCGGCGGCCAGCCGGCGCCCGCCGAGGAGCCGCAGGCCGAAGAGCCGCCTCCCGCCGAGGAACCCGCCGTAGTCGAAGAGCCCGCACCGGCCGAGGAAGCCGCTCCCGTCGAGGAGCCCGCTCCGGTCCAGGAACAGGCTCCCGCAGAGGAACCCGCTCCGGCTGAAGAACCCGCTCCTGTCGAAGAGCCGGCGCCGGTCGAAGAGCCCGCCCCGGCCCAGGAACAGGCCCCCGCCGCTGAGGAGCCTGCCCAGCCCGAGCAGCCGGCCGAGCCCTCCGCCGAGGAGCAGCAGGCCGAGTTCGTCGCCCAGTTGCAGGCCGCGCTCGATGAGTATCAGGCTGCCCTCGACCTCGCCGCGACCGATTATCCGGCAGCACAGGCTGCTGCGGCTGCTGCCGAGGCCAAGATCCTCCAGCTTTGCACCACCAACGGCTATCCGGACATCCAGTCGTGCATCGGCCAGGAACTCCCGCCGCTGCCGGCACCTCCGGCCGAGCAGCCCGCTGAGGAACCCGCGGCCGAGCAGCCGGCGGAACAGCCTGCTGAGCAGCCGGTGGAAGAACCCGCAGCCGAGCAACCCGCTGAACAGCCGGCAGCCGAGCAGCCTGCCGAAGCCGGCCCGACCGACCAGCCGGCTGATGCCGACGCGGCCGATCCGCGGGCGGCAGCCCTCGACCAGCTGAACGTTGCCGCCGAACTCTACAACGTCGGCATCGGGCAGCTCGAGGCTGGCGATGCCTCCGGCCAGTCGACGATCGACGCGGCCAATCGGCAGTTCGCCGACATCTGCGCCGTACTCGGCGTGACCGATGTCGCAGCGTGCCTGGCGCAGAACAACATCGTTCTGCCCCCGGTCCCCGAGGTCGCGGCTCCGTCCGAACCGCCGCCGCCGCCGCTCGCCGATCTGCCGGGCGCCAATGAGGACGTGACGCCGCAGGCAGTCGAAGTGCTGCCCGATACGATTGCTCCCGAAACCGCAGCACCCGTGCTCGACAGCTTCAAGGACGTCTCCACCGAGACGGCCGCTGGCCAGCCGCCAGTTGAGCAGCCTGCCGAGCCTGCGGTTGCCCCGCCGGCCGACGACAGGGCCGCTCAGGCGGAGATCGCTCCGATCCAGGTGGAATCGCTGAAGACAGTCGAAGGTGAGCGCATCACCCTCGAGGCGCTGCCTCCGGTCGAGGTGCCGCAGAACGTCACGATCATCAACAACGTGACGAACGTGACCAACGTCACGACCACCACCACCACCAACAACACTACCATCAACAACAACAATGGTGGTCAGGGCGGGAACCGCCCCGGTGACAACCGTCCTGGCGGCGGCCGCCCCGGCGGCGGCGGCAACAACTACACGGACTCCGGCTTCATCTTCCAGATCGGCGTCAACCTGGTCATCTCGAACCCAGGTCAGGACTTCGACCGCATTCGCGACAGCGACCGCGACGAGGTCTACTACGACCGGCTTTCCAATGGCCGCGTGAAGGAGACTATCGAGCGCCCGAACGGCGTGCAGATCGTCACCATCCGCGATCGCTGGGGCAACGTGCTGAAGCGTTCGCGCATCATGCCCGACGGCCGCGAGTACGTCCTCGCCTACTACGACGAGGATAACTACGACGAGGACAACTACTTCGGCGATTGGCGCGATCCGGGCGAGGATCTGCCTCCGCTCCGGCTCACGATCCCGATCCGCGACTACATCCTCGACGCGGACTATGCCGACGAGGACGATGTCGAGGGCTTCTTCCGCGAGCCGCCCGTCGAGAAGGTCCGCAAGATCTACACGATCGAGGACGTGAAGCGTTCGGCCCGTCTGCGTGACTCGGTGCGCCGCGTCGAGGTGGGCAGCCTCACCTTCGACACGGCCGCGGCGACTATCTCGCGGACCCAGGTCGGAGCGCTCAGCAAGGTGGCGAACGCCATGCTGTCGCTGCTCGAGGACAATCCGGGCGAGGTGTTCCTCATCGAAGGCCACACCGACGCGGTGGGCAGCGATCAGTCCAACCTGATCCTGTCCGATGCCCGCGCCGCGACCGTCGCCCGCATCCTCACCGACTTCTACGACGTGCCGCCCGAGAACCTGGTCACCCAGGGCTATGGCGAGCGCTACCTCAAGGTGAAGACCGATGGCGCCGAGCGGCTCAACCGGCGCGTGGTGCTGAAGCGCATCACCCCGCTGGTGACCGTCGCCAACAAGTAAGGCGCCAAAGCGCAGACATGCGAAGGGCCGGGGATCTCCCCGGCCCTTTTCTCTATGGGCGGCGGCTCCGGTTTTCCTCGCGCCCCTGCGTCACCGCACCCCTTGTCACCTCGCCATTTTTCGCTATCTGTCACCCTCCAAGTTTGTGCCGGAGTGCCTATGCCCAAGCGTCTCGAGCTCATCATCGAAGCGGTCATCCTCGCCTCGCGTTGGCTGCTTGTGTTGTTCTACCTTGGGCTCGCCGTCGCGCTGGCTGTCTACGCCGTGGTCTTCGGCGTGAAGCTGTTCGATTTCGTCAGCCACGTCTTCACGATCGACGACGCTGACGCCATCCTCAAGATGCTTGGCCTGATCGATGCCGCGCTGGTCGCGAGCCTCGTGGTCATGGTCATCATCTCCGGCTACGAGAACTACGTCTCGCGCTTCGACAACGAGGGCTCGGTGCACTGGCTGGGCGAGATCGATGCCGGCTCGCTCAAGATCAAGGTGGCTTCGACGATCGTCGCCATCTCCTCGATCCACCTGCTCCAGATCTTCCTCAACGTCGGCACCCACTCCACCGACCAGCTGATGTGGTACACGCTCATCCACCTCGCCTTCGTGGTGTCGGCCCTGTTCCTCGCCTTCATCGACAGGGTGTCGGCGCAGACCAAGACGATCGGCAAATCGACGAAGATCGGGGCCGAAAAGGCCGTCGAGTCCGCTGGATTGTGATCGCTTCCCGGCTCGACCGGGGTACCGATAGACGCGCAATAACAAGACGTTGCGGGGAGAAACCGGCTCTCCGCAGCATTTAACTGCTCAAGTTGGAACAATACTCGCGGGAGCGGCGTTCTTTCGCCAGGTACTCAACAGAGGAGCTTGATAATGGCCGTCCCTGAACGCGATCCCATCTACACCGACGACACGACCCGCACGACCTATACCCGCGAATCCAATGCGACCGGGTGGTTCGTCGGCATCATCGTGGCGCTGGCATTGCTCGCCATCGGCTACCTGGTCTTCTCGGCCAACTCTGGCCCGTCGACGACGTCGACGACCGTGAATAACACCCCGGCCGTGCAGGCTCCTGCGACTGAGCTTGTTCCCATGGCCCCGGCAGTCGAGACGACCCCGATGGCTCCGGCGACGACGCCGGCCGCTCCGGCTGACGCTGCTCCGGCTGACGCCGCTCCGGCTGACGCTGCTCCGGCAACGACGCCCGCCCCGGCCGCTCCGGCAACCAGCCCGTAACGGCTGACGAGACAACAAGAACAAGAACCAGACTACTCACGACACAGGCTTCGGCCCCTCCCTTCCGAAGCACCCTAAGCCCCGGCACCTCCCCCGTGTCGGGGCATTTTTCTGGCCGTCGGCGGCCCTGAGGCACATTTGTCGCCCACCGGGTGCCCGTCATCCTTGCGAAGCGGCCATGGGGTACCTAACTGCGTGTCACAAAGCACCTAGCGGGAGTGAACCATGTTCAACATCGACGGCATCATCAAAGCCTTGCAGACCGACCCGAACGCGCAGCGGACGGCGGTGACGGGTGCTGCAGGGCTGGCCGCCGGTATGCTCCTTTCCGGCGGCGGGCTGGGCAAGCTCGTCGGCAACGTGGCCAAGGTCGGCGCCGTCGCCGCCGTCGGTGGTCTTGCCTACTCGGCCTGGCAGCAGCACCAGAAGAACCAGCAGCAGGCCGGCGCGCCGTCGGACGGCCAGCCTGCGCCCAACCGTGACGCCTTCGTTCCGCCTCCCCAGGCGGCCTACCAGACCGAGGAACTGGGCAAGTCTCTCGTCCGGGCGATGATCTCCGCGGCCAAGGCCGACGGCCAGATCGACGCCGACGAGAAGGAGCGCATCTTCAAGAAGCTGGAGAGCATGCCGCTGTCGCCGGAGGAGAAGGCCTTCGTCTTCGACGAACTGGCGAGCCCGCTGGATCTCAATGCCGTCGCCTCCCGCGCCGACACGCCCGAGCACGCCGCCGAGATCTACGCGGCCTCCCTCGTGGCGATGAAGCCCGATACCGCGGCCGAGAAGAGCTATCTCGAGGCGCTGGCCTTCAAGCTCAACCTGTCCAAGGGCCTCGTCGAGGAGATCCACCGGCAGGCTGGCCACGAAGTGCCCGCCGCCCCGGCCGTGTCGCCGACGACCTACGCTCCGACCGGCAACGTCTGAGTTACAGGGCTGTGCGTTCTTGCGCTCGTCGGAGCGCACAGCCATCTAGGGCGCGTCACGAGAGGATCGCGCCATGGAAATCGGACTCTACTCCTTCGCCGAGAACACGCCGGACCCGCTGAACGGCGGGCACCTCCAGTCGCCGGCCGAGCGCCTCAAGGACCTGCTCGAGGAGATCAAGCTGGCCGATGAGGTCGGGCTCGATTTCTACGGCCTTGGCGAGCACCACCGTCCCGATTTCGTCGCTTCGGCCCCGGTAACGATCCTTGCCGCGGCGGCGGCCGTGACCAAGCGCATCCGCCTCTCCACCGCCGTCACCGTCCTCAGTTCAGACGACCCCATCCGCGTCTGGCAGCAGTTCGCCACGCTCGACCTGCTCTCGGGCGGCCGCGCCGAGATCATGGCTGGCCGCGGCTCGTTCATCGAGAGCTTCCCGCTCTTCGGCTACGACCTCGAGAACTACGACTCGCTGTTCGAGGAAAAGCTCGCCGAGCTGCTGAAGATCCGCGAGGGCGGCAAGGTCGAATGGCCCGGCTCCGACCACACCAAGCCCATCCCCGGCATCGCCATCTACCCCAAGCCGATCCAGGAGCCGCTGCCGCTATGGATCGCGGTGGGCGGCACTCCGAATTCAGTCGCTCGCGCCGCCTACTATGGCTTGCCCCTCATGCTCGCCATCATCGGCGGCAATCCCGAAGCATTCCGCCAGTTTACCCAGCTCTACCGCATGACCGCCGAGAAGGTCGGCCATGACGTGAGCAAGCTGCCTATCGGCATCTCGTCGCACGGCTTCATCGCCGAGGACTCCCAGGACGCGCTAGATATCGCTTTCCCGACCCACCACGAGGCCATGGCCCGCATCGGCCGCGAACGCGGCTGGCCCCCCACCACCCGCGCCCAGTTCGAAGCCGGCGCCGGGCCTGCGGGAGCCTACTTCATGGGCTCGCCCCAGCAGGTCATCGACAAGATCCTGATGCAGCACGAGTGGTTCCAGCACGACCGCTTCGGCCTGCAACTGAGCGTCGGCACCCTGCCCCACGACAAGGTCATGAAGGCCATCGAGCTCTTCGGCACCGTGGTGAAGCCGGCGGTACAGAAGGCGCTCGGCGCCTAGTTTCGATTGGCGAGGATGCCCTGGTAGAGGGCGATGTGCTGCTCGACCATGGCGCCCGCGCTGTACTCGCTCGCCATCAGCGCCATGCCGGCCCGCCCCATTTCCACGCCGCGGCTCTCGTCGGCGAGGAGCAATGCGATCGCCTCCCGCAGGGCCGGCACGTCCGCCGGGGGTACGAGCAGCCCGTTGACACCATGCCGAACCGCCTCGATGATCCCTCCCGCCGCCGAGGCGACGATCGGCACGCCGGCGGACGATGCCTGCAGCAGCGCCACTCCCAGCCCTTCCATGGTCGCCGGATGGACCAGCAGGTCCAGGTTGCCCATCCAGCGCGGCAGGTCCCAGCGCTGCCCGGCGAACTGCACCACCGCTCCGAGCCCGAGCTGCGCCACCATCTGCTCGAGCTCCGCCTGGCTCCGGCCATTGCCGAACACGACGACCCGAACCCGCTCCGAAGCGAGCTCCGAGAGGGCCTCGAACAGGTAGCGGTGCCCCTTGCGAGGGATCAGCTGAGCGACCACGCCGATGACGAAGGCATCGTCGGGCAGCGCGAACTCGGCCAGGAACTCCGGGCGCGGCGCCGGATGCTGCCAGGGCGCGGGATCGACAGACGAACGGATCGTGACAAGCTTGTCAGCCGGCACGCCTGCGTTCTGCATGACCCGTCGTATCGCATCTGAAATGCAGACGACGCGTGCGTTGAGACGGCTGTGCGCCCAGACGCTGACGGGCGAACTGAGGCGATCGTCTACGCGGCGGGAGGTTACGCACGGAACTCCCGCCCACTTTGCCGCGATCATGCCGAGGACCGCCCCGCGGCGGCTGTGCAGGTGGACGAGGTCCGCGCCCTCCCTCGCGGCCAGGTCGCGCAGGCGCGCCGCGTAGAAGAGATCAGCGTCGCCGGAATAGATGGTGGGCGCGGTTCGGATGCCCATGGCGCGCAGCTGGGTGTCCAGCGGTCCATCCGGTTCACACGCAACCACGCCTTCGACGCCGCGCGAGCGCAGCCCCTCGACGATGTAGAGGACCTGCTGCCCGCCACCCGCCAGGCCCTTGCCCGGCTCCACATGCAGGACCTTCATCGCCAATTCACTCGCCTTCTCATCGCCGCGGCCGCACCAACCCCGGAAGGCTGTCGCGAGCCAGCCCACGATAGAGGTCCAGCAGGGCCGCCGCCTCGCGCTCGACGCTGAATGACGCCAGGACGCGCTCGCGCCCGCTCTTGCCCAGTGCCATTCGCAGCTGGTCATCATCCATGAGCCTGACGAGGGCTTGGGCGAGCGAAGCAGAACTGCCGGTCTCGAACAGCAGCCCCGACTGGCCATCGACGACTGTCTCGGCATAGGAGCCGGCCGAGCTTGCGATTACCGGAACGCCGGACGACATCGCCTCCAGCGGCGTCAGTCCAAATCCTTCGTTGCGGCTGGGCGCAACGCATATATCCACTGCCCTGATGTAGTCGCGAGCATCCGCCACGTGCCCCAGGAAGGTGATCCGGTCGGACAGCGAGGCTGCAGCGACGCGCTGCTGCAGCTCCTCGGCGTAGCGGCGTTGGGCGGGAACGACGTTGCCGACGATCAGCGCTTTCCATTCGGGTCTTTCGCCGGCGTTTGCGATCATAGCATCAATGAAGAGGTCGGTTCCCTTGCTTGGTCGTACCGCGCCGAAGACGCCCACATACGAAGCCCCCGGGTCGAGGCCAAGCTGTTGCTTCAGTTCGCTCCTGCTGTCTACTGGTGAGAACCTTGCGGTATTCACGCCATGCGGAATGATCCGGGACTCGCGGTCCACGAAGCTCGCGCTCTTTCCCGAAGTGGCGACCACGGCATCCACCTTGGACATGAGGAAGTCCGTGTAGCGCGTGTGCTTTCGTTGCGCCGCAGACGTGAACACGACTCGCGTGGATGGACGCAACGTCCTCAGCAGCAGGCCCGCCAGCATCTCGATGTTGCGCCTGGCGTGCCAGACGACGACTCGCGCGTCCGGCCGGTTGCCAGCCTTGTTGTCGTTGCGTGCCTCTCCATGTCTGGGCCCCACGCCCACAATCGAAACATCCACCCCCATCGCCCGCAAGGCCGGGAGGAGCGCAAAGATCGTGGAACTGACGCCGGTCTGCACCAGCTTGAAGTTTGGGTACAGAACCTTCAGCGCGATGGCCCTGTCTTGAGGGGTGATCTTCATCGGATGCTCCTCAAGACGCGGCTACGTGTGCGGTGCCGAACCGGGTCGCGAGTGCCTGCGCCTGCCGGTCGTTGCCGCCTTGCCGGATGTTCGTCCGCACGAGCCCGACCGACTGGGACCCGGGCCACTCGTAAGGGGGACCATGCTCCGGAATCAACCTCACTCGCGTTCCCACGGCTGCCGACATCCATTTCAGCCACAGATCGTCCGCGGTGGGACATAGCTTCGTGAACACATCCCGATCGGTCGCCTCCTTTGGAAGGGAACCGGGAGGATAGAGCACCCCTCCATACCCCGCGGGCATCAGCGGACCGTCGTCGGGGGATACCGCGCCATACCAGGATTTGTAGGCCTGTGGGCTGCCGTGTTCATCGAACTGCATCACGCGCGCACGATGGCAGACTATGGCGCCAGGAGCTGCGAGCTGCCCGCGAACCAGCACGTCGAGCCATTCGGGAGGATAGTACCGGTCGTCATCAGCGGTGACGATGAAGGCTTCCGGAAACGCTTCGAGTGCCGGAACGATCTTGTTGTACGATCTGCCATCCTCGCACTCGCGGACCTCCAGCCCAAACGGCGAAAGGGCAGCCACGTCTTTTGGCAGCCTGGCCGCGTCGCCATGGGCCAACCAAAGCACTATGCGATCGGGGCGGATCGACTGGCGGATCAAGCTCTTGATAGTCAAGACCAGGGTCGGAAAACGTGGCGGATAGGAAGTAAGGGAGATGACCAGATCTGCCGGCAGCGTATGCCGGACTTCTGCCATTCTCGGCTCTTCCTGCCGCATCCTGGCCGCCATGCCGCGCGAATTGAGCTCAGTGGTCAAGCGCTCCCACCATAGCCGGTACCTTGGCTTGCGCTCCGGCCGCAGTCCCTTACTCATTATCCTGCATCCGTCACTTGCGCTTGGCCGCCGGGCGACTAATGCGGTAGCTCAGCGCCGAAATCGCGGCCCGGCTATCAAGCCAGCAATTGCGTAGCGCGGTGCCCAAGGTCCGGCGGGCGGGCGCGGGGCGACGCCATTGTACGCCACTCGCCTCGGCATACCTCCACCACATGCCACCGAAAGCCACCCTGCTGTCGTTCCAGGGCTTACTGGGTCCGGTCCAGTGGATCAGCCAGTGATTGCGAGCCTGGAGGGCCATTTCGCGGCCAAGCCGTTCCAGCACGTAGTAGTGGCGGCGCCGCCCACTTCTCGACCAGACCTGCGCCGAAACATTCCACCGCGGATCGAGCAACTTCATCCGATCCGCCAGCAGGGCATTGATGATGTCCTGGTCGACGAACATCAGTCGGTCGCGATACTCTTCGTCCATGTCCCGGGCCAGTTCGCTGAACCTTACCTCCCTCAGCTTTGCCAGGTCCATCAAGAGCACGCCTGAGTTCACGTACTCATTCTCGTCCGGGTTCAGTCCGAGTAGGAGTTGGCAGTCCCGGAGTTCGTTCTCGGTCTGTTGCTCGGCCCGCGTCATCCTGATGTAGACGCCGACATCAACAACCCCTCCGATGGCATTCTCCCCCAGATCGACGCCCCACAGGTCAGCGATGTCGCCGGTTACGATCACGTCCGCGTCAAGGTAGATCACTCGATCGAGATGCGGAAGCAGGACGGGTAGCAGCGTACGCAGGAGCGCTGCCCGGCTGACATGCGTGTTGTGACCGATTTCGTCGAAGGGGTTCTGTGCCCGCACCGCGCGGACGTGGGGAGCCCGCCAGCTCACGATCTGCTCGGCCACCCACGCTTCGTCCTCGGCGTGGACAATGTGGAAACGCAAATCGTCGGGCCTGGAGGTGTTGGCCAGGATCGAGGCGATCACCACCGCCGCTTGATTGAAGTAGCCGCGGTCCACCGCAAATGCGACGGAAATTTCTTCTCTCATCCGTACTCCTGTCACCCGGCTGTTCATTTCCGGTCTATTGGCGCCCCCGCGCATAAATCGGCTGCCTACACCCGCAGAAATTCCAAGCCGTACCGTTCGACCAGTCTCTTGATCTGCCGGTCATTTCCGCCGTTGTAGATGTTGTACCGAAGGAGATTCAGCCGTTGCGAGCCATGCCACTCGAGCAGCGGCCGCCCATCCGGAACCATGTGGACATCGACGCCACGGCGACCTGACATCCATCTGAGCCAGAGGTCGTCTGCCGTGGGTGACAACTCGCGGAATGCGGTCTCGTCGAGAGTCTCTTCCGGAAGACTGCCGGGCGGATAGAGAATGCCGCCATACCCGGTAGGTAGCAGCGGTCCCTTGTCCGCGGTCGTGGCAAGCGGCCAGAACCGGTATTGCAGCAACTCGCCCTGATCTCCGAATTGGATGACGCGAGCCGTATGGCAGGCTATCGCTCCCGGGCGCTCATGCTGTCCCCTGACCAGGGTCGCCAACCAGTCCGGCGGATAGTAGTGGTCGTCGTCGGCCGTGACTATGTTGCAGTCCGCGTACGCCCTCAGGGCCGGTATGATCTTCTTGTAGGATCCGATGTCGTCGCACTCTGCGATGGTCAGCCCATGACTTCGAAGCGCAAGCACGTCCTCGGGGAGCTTTCTGGCATCCTCGGCGGAAACCCACAGGACTGTGCAATCTGCCAAAACTGATTGGGAGAGCAGGCACTTGATCGTCAGCGATAGCGTCGCGTACCGATCCGGGTACGAGGTCAAGGAGACGATCAGTCGCCCCGGCAGGCCATGACGTTCGATGCCGCGTTGCGGCGTCGATTTGCGCACGCGCCGCGCCGTCCTGATCGACAGCACGAGCCTGCGAATGGCCCGTTCCTGTGACTTGAGCCAACCTCGCACGCGTATCGCTACCTGTGTCCGAGGCTGTTGTCGTGATCGCGGGAGGTCATGGATAGCCGCTACTTCCCGCTCCGCCTGATCGACTTGATCTGCAGCGGGGGAACGCCGGACTTCTCGGCGATGGCCTGGTCCTGCTCCATGATGAAGGTCTTGGCCGGCTCGTCCTTGTCGAGGCCGCCCAGAAGGTCGGCGGGCACCTTGCGGTTGGAGCGCTGGCTGTCGTCCTCGTACACGATGTCGAACAGCACGAATTCGCTGCGGGCGGTAGGTTTCTTGGCCATGGTCGTCTCCATTCGTCCGAAACGCCGAGTTCCCCGGCAAGTACACCAGGGCGCGTCTGGAAATGTTCGAAAGCTCAGCTGCGGAAGATCGCGTCGCCCTGTTCGTCGATGATCTGCCGGCCCTTGGCAAGCGAGAAGCTCACCACGTCTTCCTTGGAGGAGAAACGGTCCGCCCGCACGAACTTGTAGCTCTTGAGTTCGCCATCGATCTCTTTTTCTATCGTCCCGGCCAGCTGGTATTCGCTGCCCACCGTCATGGTGATCGCCTTGATGGCGTAGCCCTTGTAGCTTTCTTCACCGACCACCGCCGGCTCGATCGACTTCGTGGCCCCGCCGCCACCGAACAGATTTTTCCAGAACGACATCAGGACCTCGGCCTCAATAGCTTTGCCCGCCCGCTTTAGGCTGTGGGCCGCCCTTTGTCCACAACTCAGGCCGCGTTCAACAGGCCCAGCTTCTTCATCAGTTCTTCCTCGTCCTCGTGGCTGATGAAAAGGATGATCCTCGGCGTGTCGTCGGTAAGCTGGACAAGGTAGCTGACGTCGAACTCCACGGGCTTGTCGAGCTTCTCGAAGGTTACGCCCCAGTGGATTGTGACCATCACATAGTCATCGCCGAACCACGTCTCCTTCATTGCCAGCGCCTCGGCTGACTGCTGCCCGACGCTACGATAGAACTCCGCCGCCTTCCCGGCATTGCTGAGGAACTCCTCGCGCTTCTGCGAGATTATCCCCTTCGGTCCCGCCGCGATGAAGTCATCGGCGTACAGCCCAGCCGTCTTCTGCAGCTGCAGCGCACTGAACGACCTGCCGTACTCGGCGAAGAGCTGCTCGATCCGCTTGTCCATAAACGTTCTCCTCTCGCTGAGAGAACGGACACCGCACGCCGCTGTTCCCCACCTGATTTTTGAACATCGTTCATTTCATTGCTTGAACACGGTTTTTGGTCGCGCCCTGATCCATATGGGCCTGCTCGGTCTCAACGGCTGGATCGCCGTGCAGTTCTGGCGCATGCCCGAGCCGTGGCCGCACCTGATTGGCTGCAGCGGCTGGGGCAGCGCTAGAGCCGCCCCCGCCTGAGCGAAAAGCAAAAAGGCCCGGGTCATTGACCCGGGCCTTCTTGATTCAACATGCCGACAAACTCAGTTGTCGAGGAAGCTGCGGAGCTTCCGGCTGCGGCTCGGGTGCTTGAGCTTGCGCAGCGCCTTGGCCTCGATCTGGCGGATACGCTCGCGCGTCACGCTGAACTGCTGGCCGACTTCCTCGAGCGTGTGGTCGGTGTTCATGCCGATGCCGAAGCGCATGCGCAGCACGCGTTCCTCGCGCGGCGTCAGCGACGCCAGCACGCGGGTCGTGGTCTCGCGCAGGTTCGACTGGATCGCCGCATCGATCGGCTGGATGGCGTTCGAATCCGGGATGAAATCTCCGAGGTTCGAATCCTCCTCGTCGCCGATCGGCGTCTCCAGGCTGATCGGCTCCTTGGCGATCTTGAGGACCTTGCGGACCTTGTCGAGCGGCATCTGGAGCTTCTCGCTCAGCTCTTCCGGGGTCGGCTCGCGGCCGATCTCGTGGAGCATCTGGCGGGACGTACGGACGATCTTGTTGATCGTCTCGATCATGTGCACCGGGATACGGATGGTGCGCGCCTGGTCGGCGATCGAGCGGGTGATCGCCTGCCGGATCCACCACGTGGCATAGGTCGAGAACTTGTAGCCGCGACGGTACTCGAACTTGTCGACGGCCTTCATGAGACCGATATTGCCTTCCTGGATCAGATCGAGGAACTGCAGGCCGCGGTTCGTGTACTTCTTGGCGATCGAGATCACGAGGCGGAGGTTGGCCTCCACCATCTCCTTCTTCGCAATCGCGGCTTCGCGCTCGCCCTTCTGCACCTTGTGGACGATGCGGCGGTACTCGGCGATGTCGAGACCGGTTTCGGTCGCGAGCGTGTGGATCTCGCCACGGATTTCGTTGATCGTGTCGACTTCGCGCTTGGCGAATTCACCCCAGCCCCTGCCGGAGCGGCTCGAGATCGTGCCGACCCAGTCCTGGTCCAGTTCGCTCCCGTAGTGGGCCTGCAGGAAGTCCTCGCGCTTGACACCATAGCTCTCGGCGAGGCGCAGCAGGCGGCCTTCATAGCGCACAAGGCGCTTGTTGATGTCGTAAAGCTGCTCGACCAGGCTCTCGATACGGCCCTGGTTGAGGCTCAGCGACTTCACGTCGGTGATCACCTCACCGCGCAGGCCATCGAGCTTCTTGAGGTCGGCCGCGCTCGCCGGAGCGGCGCCAGCCAGGCGATCCTCGGCATGCTGGTCCTGGAGCTTGCGCATCTTGCCATAGGCTTCGGCGATGCGATCGAAGGTCGCGACGACCTGAGGCTTCAGCTCCGCTTCCATTGCGGAAAGCGACAGCGAGTTCTCGAAATCGTCGTCTTCTTCCTCGACCGGATCCTGCGGCGCCTCGGGCTCCTCGGGAACGTAGTCGTCTTCCTCGCCGCCCGAAGCCTTCCTGGGAGCCGGCTTGGGCTTGGCCGCCTTGGGGTCTTCGCGCTTCTCGGCCGGACGCTCGATCTCGGCAGGCATCACCGGTGCTTCGCGCTTGGCATCGGGGCCGGCATAGGTCGCCTCGAGATCGATGATGTCGCGCAGCAGAATCTCGGCATTGGCCAGCTGGTCGCGCCAGATGATGATGGCCTGGAAGGTCAGCGGGCTCTCGCACAGGCCCTCGATCATGGTCTCGCGACCGGCCTCGATGCGCTTGGCGATGGCGATTTCGCCCTCGCGGCTGAGCAGCTCAACCGAGCCCATCTCGCGCAGGTACATGCGCACCGGATCATCGGTGCGGTCACTGCCCTCGCGAGCGTTGGACTTGGACGCAACGGCCGTGCCGGTACGCTCGGCAATCTCGGTCGACTCTTCCTCGGCCGTATCGGGCTCGGCCTCTTCGACCTCGTCCTCGTCGACGACGTTGATGCCCATGTCGGAGAACATCGCCATGATGTCCTCAATCTGCTCGGAGTTGACCTCCTCCGAGGGCAGAACGGCGTTCAGTTCTTCATAGGTGACATAACCGCGCTTCTTGGCGGTCTTGATCAGCTTTTTTACGGCGGCATCGGATAGGTCGAGCAGCGGGCTATCGGGGGCCTCAGCCCCAGCTGCGCCGGCAACTTCCGGCTTCTCAACGTCTTTGGGCTTGGTCTGTGTCGCTGCCTTGGTGGCCATCTAGCTTGCTGCTCCGGGCGCCCCGCCTGGTCGGGTGCCGATAAGTCGTTAAGTGGTCACGGCTTGAAACATCGTAAAGGGAAGCTCTGGCGCGACGGTTTCCGATGTGCCGTCACTTGTCCGTCATCGGAGTGATTCGCCCATAAGCGAAATCGCGCGTACCCGCAGCCTTCACTAAAAGCTCCGTGTCGCGCGCCCCGATAACGAACCAAACCCTTCGATCAATGCCTCTGTGCCATCGACGGTGGTGATCTGGTTCTGGATGTCCCGCAGCCGTTCGAATGTTTCCTCGCTCGGGTCGTCGCCCAGCGCCAATTCGGCTGCCTTCAGGGCCTTATTTAGCTCAACAGATTTGTAATGCAAGGCCAGGGCATGCGCTAATCCGATCTCGGCGTCGGGATCGGCGATCTCCGATCCGGTCTGCCAAACCCCCTGACGCGCCAGCAGATCCTGCATTTTGTCGATCGGCTCGCCATAGCCGCGGGCGCCCAGAGCCGCCCTCAGCGCCTCCGCCGAAATATCGTGGTCGCGCGTCACGAGGTCCAGCAACGCGCCCAGAAGGTTCCGCGAGGTCGGCGAAGAGAGCTCGAGCGACGCAAGTGATTCGAGCCGGCTGTCGGCAAGCGCCGGATGGTTGACGAGCGTCATCAGGATCGCCGCCTCGCGCGGGGTGGCGTCGAGCCCCCTGCCCGGCTTCAGCAGCCGCGAGTTCCGCAGCGTATCCGACACCACGACGCGCGGACTGCCGCGACCGGCGAACGAGTTCCCCCCACGCCCTCCGCGCTGCTGGTTGCCGCCGCGCCCTTCCCAGCGCTGCTGCCGCACGGGTGCGAAGAACGCCTGCAGCTTCTCGTCGAAGGCCTGCATGTAGTGCCGCTTGACCGACTGATCACCGATGGCGCCGGCGCGCGCCTTGAGCCGCGCCTCGAGCGCAGCACGCGCCTCCGGCGTCTCCGGCACGATGCCGCCCGTCTCGATGCTCCAGATCACGTCGGACAACGAACGCGCCCGGTCGATCACCTCGGCGAAGGCGCCCCTGCCCTGGGCCTTGATCAGGTCGTCCGGGTCCTGCCCCTCCGGCAACGTGGCGATCCTGACGGTGCGACCCGGCTGAAGATGCGGCAGCACCAGGTCGGTCGTCTTCGCAGCGGCGCGTTGGCCCGCCGCGTCCCCGTCGAAACAGAGGATCGGTGCGTCGCTCATCCGCCAGAGCAGTTGCAGGTGCTCTTCGGTCAGCGCGGTGCCCATCGGCGCCACCGTTCCATCGAAGCCCGCCGTCACCGCCGCGATCACGTCGAGATAGCCCTCGACCACGATGACCTGCTTGCCCGACCGCGCCGCCTCGCGAGCCGTCTGCCCATTGTAGAGGTTGAGCCGCTTCTTGAAGAGCTCGGTCTCCGGCGAGTTGAGGTACTTGGCCGGTACGTCCGGCGAGAGCGCCCGTCCGCCGAACGCGATGACCTTGCCGCGAAAATCGGTGATCGGAAACATCACCCGGTTGCGGAAGCGATCGTAGGGGAGCGGCGAGTCCTCGCGCACCACGACCAACCCCGTATCGACCATCTCCTGCGCCGACACGCCGTTGGAGGCGAGATGCTCCTTGAGGCCATTGGCGCTGTCGGGGGCATAGCCCAGCCGGAATCGCGTCTGCGACGCCGCGCTCACGCCGCGCTCGTGCAGATAGCCGCGAGCCCGCGCGCCGATATTGTGGCTCAGGGCCGCCTCGAAATACTGGGTCGCGATCTCCATCACGTCGTAGAGCGAACGCCGTGCTTCCTGCCGCCGCTCCTCGCGCTCGTCCCGCGCCGGCATCGGCACGCCGGCCATGCCCGCGAGCTTCTCCACCGCCTCGGGGAAACTCATCCCCGCCTTCTCGGTCAGGAACCGGAAGTGGTCACCGGATACTCCGCAGCCGAAACAGTGGTAGATGCCGCGCCGGTCATCGGCGTGAAAGCTCGGGCTCTTCTCGCCATGGAACGGGCAGCAGGCCCACATGTCGCCGCGCTGCGGCTGGCTCTTGCGCTTGTCCCAGATGACGTGCTCGCCCACCACCTGCGAAATCGGCAGGCGCTGCCGGATCTCATCGAGGAAGCCGTCGGAAAAGCGCATCGGAACAATCTTGAGGCGGGCCGTCAGTCCGCGAGCCCGTCCTATCCCTACACAGCTAATGGCGTCACGGGAAGCATGCTGGGCAACCAGCATCGCTCGACATCGTTGAGCAACGACAGCCTCCACGGGTCCGTCCAATGGCATCCAGCCCGGCCGCTACCACTGAGCGTCCTCACGCCTTCGACAGGTGGAAGGGCATCATGTTGGCGACCTTCAGGTCGTTCTTCCTCGATCCCGACAACGCGCCCCGCTGCGCGGCGGTGGCGTTCTTCGGCTTCCTGTCCTTTTTTCCCGCCATTGCCACGATCGCGCTGATCTACGGCATCGTCGCCAATCGCCAGATGGTCGCCGACACGATCGACAGCGTCGGCTACGTGATCCCGGAGATGGCGCGGAACATCGTCGCCGAGCAACTCGACATGCTCGCTTCACAGCCTCCGGCGACCCTGGGCTTGGGCCTGCTGATCACCGTGCCCTTCGCCCTGTGGAGCGGCTCTCGTGGCGTCGATGCGCTGCTCTACGCCATGTCGCGCATCCGCGGGGAGAAGCCGCGGCGCAGCTTCTTCAAGGCACTGCTCTACGCAATCGGGCTAAGCATCGCCGGCGCCATCTTCGTCGTGCTCGCCCTGCTCGCCGTGGCGGGCCTCCCCGCGCTCCTCCCCTGGCCCTCCGGGGAGGAGGTCCTCGTCCTGGTGCTGCGCTGGCCGGTCCTCTTCGTGCTGACCATCGGCGTCCTCGCCGCGCTCTACCGGTGGGGGCCCGACCGGCATCCGCGCAAGTTCCGCTACATCTGGCCGGGCGCAATCCTAGCCTCGCTGCTGTGGTTGCTCGCGGGCGCCGTCTTCTCGATCTATGTCGAGAACTGGGGCAACTACGAAGCCACCTTCGGCTCCGTTTCCGCCGCGGTGGTCCTGCTGCTGTGGCTCTACAACTCGGCCCAGATCCTCGTGCTCGGCGCTGTGTTCAACACCGAGATCGAGCGGGCGACCACCGCTAGCCGTTGAGCCTGAACTTCACGAACCGCTGTCCATCGTATTCGACCTCGCCCGCCGGTACGAACCCCAGTCGTGCGAGGCCCTTCATCCGCACGCGGCTCGGAGGCAGCATGATCGTGACATTGCTGAGCTTCATCTCGCGGGCGCGCCGCACCAGCTCACCGAAGATGCGCGCGCCGTGCCCCCAGAATCCAGGGAGGAGTACCAGGCCGAGGTCGGCCTCGTCGCCTTCCTCCTGGAAGCCGCCCCAGCCGGCAAAATCCCCATCGATGCGGATGGCCCACGGACCGTAGCCGTTCGCGTCCCACTGCGCGTCCTTGCTTGCTGCCCAGTCGCGCGCCTGACCCTCCTGCCACTCGCCCCCGGCGAGCGGCATGTGTCGGCGCACATCCGGATCATTGAGCAGTCGCACCCAATGCTCTGAGGGCACGTCGGACAGCCTGTGGAAGGTAATGGCGGACGCCATCGCGGATCGGCTCAGGCTTTCGGCGCGCCCTTCGCGCTCTGATACATCCGCCATGCCAGCCCGAAGAGGCCGATGGCGAAGATGATGGCGAGGATTCCGCCCAGGATCACGAACACCCAGGCCGCCGTCATCGGGAAGAACAGCAGCGCCACGCCGAACACCACATAGGCCACGCCCGACAGCAGCACCGGCCAGATCTTGGCGTAGTGCTCGCGCTCGCGGACGATCACCCAGATCTCCATCACGCCCACGAAGATCGACTGGAACGCGACGAGGTAGACGAGGAAGGTCGCTGTCAGCAGTGTGGCAACGAACGGCGATATGAGGATCAGCACGCCCGTGATGATCGCCAGTGCATTGCGCACCACGTCGAACCAGTAGTTGCCGGTCTTCGCACCACCGAAGGTCAGGCTCCACAGCCCCAGCACGCCATCGACCAGCAACAAAGCGCCGCCGAACAGGACCAGCACCACGAGCGCCTGCGACGGGAAGATGATCGCATAAATGCCGGCGAGCAGCATCAGCAGGCCCCTCAGCCCTGTGATCCATGCCCAGCGCCTGCGCGTGTCGCTCGAGATCGCCATCGGTCCGCCTCCAATGTCATTGCCTGACTTGAGGTTAGCCGATTTTCACGCGCCGCCAAACCCGTTCCGGGCCGCCGCAGCCTTATGCACCGAACTTGCGTCGGCACTGGAGAAGTGATCTTACCCACGCCCAATCATGTTTTGAGGCTTTTCCGATGCCACTCGCAATTTACGCTCTGGCGCTTGCCGCCTTTGCCGTTGGCTCGGCCGAGTTCGTCATCTCGGGCATCCTGCCTCCCCTCGCTGAGGATCTCGCCGTCTCGATTCCCACTGCCGGCCTGCTCGTCACGGCCTATGCGGCAGGCGTCGCCATCGGAGGGCCCATCCTCACGGTCCTGACGTCCCGCTATTCGCAGCGCAGTGTGCTGATCGGCGTGATGGTGCTCTTCACCGTCTCGCAGGTCCTCTGCGCATTCGCGCCCGACTATGGGTTGCTGCTCGCGGCACGCCTGCTCTCTTCGATCGCCCACGGTGCTTTCTTCGGGGCCGGCAATGTCCTCGTCGCCAACCTCGTTCCGCCCGAGCGCCGTGGCGGCGCCTTCTCGCTTTTCATCAGCGGCATCACCGTCGCCAACCTGCTCGGCCTGCCGGGCGGCAGCGCCATCGGCCTGCACTTCGGCTGGCGCGCAACCTTCATCACTGTCGCTGTGCTGGGTGCAATTGCTGCCGTCGTCCTGATCCTGCGCGTCCCCAGGACCGGCGCACCCGGCGAGAACGCCCCCAGCCTCGGCGAGCAGGTTCGCGAGTTGCGCCACCAGCAGGTCTGGCTGTCGTACCTGACGATCACCTTCGTGATGGTCGGCGCGCTCACCTTCGGCACCTATCAGGTGCCGATCATGGAGCAGGTCACCGGCCTCTCGCCCTCGATCGTGCCGTTCTATCTGCTGATCGGCGGTCTCGGCTCGGTGCTCGGCATCTACCTGGGTGGTCGCGGCACCGACTGGAAGCCGATGCCCACGCTGATCACGGTGCTGCTGCTGCAGGCGCTGTTCTACTTCACCATGCTGTTCGCCATGCACGACAAGGTGTGGATGACGGTGAACCTACTGATCTCGTCGATCCTCGGCTTCGCCTTCTCGACGCCGCTGCAGACGCGCGTCATCGCGGCTGCCCATTCAGCTCCCAACCTTGCCTCTGCGCTGATCTCGACGGCGTTCAACATCGGGATCGCGGCCGGCGCGGGCATCGGCGCCATCCTGCTGACGAGCGGCATCCGCTATGCCGACCTCCCCGCCGTGGGCGTGATCACGAGCCTGCTGGCTGCTGCAACGGCGACCCTGTCGTTCTTGCTGGAGCGCCGGCAACTGTCGCTGGCGAGCGCCTAGCTCCCCAGCGCCGCCTTGATCCTGGCCGAAGCCTTGCCGAAATCGATCTGGCCGGCGTACTCGGCCTTGAGCGAGGCGATCACCTTGCCCATGTCCTTGCCGCCCTGCGCGCCGGTCTTGCCGATGGCGTCGGCGATCGCCGCCTCGAGTTCGGCTTCGCTCAGCCCCTTGGGCAGGAACTCGCCGAGAATGGCGATCTCCTCGCGCTCGACGGTGGCGAGGTCCTCGCGGCCCGCCTTCTCGTAGATGCCCAGCGATTCCTCGCGCTGCTTCACCATCTTCTGCAGCAGCGCGAGCAGGTCCGGGTCGCTCAGCGGTCCCTTGCCCGTGCCGCGGGCCTCGATGTCCTTGTCCTTGATCGCCGCAATGACCGCACGCAACGTCGCCGTGCGCCGCTTGTCGCCGGCCTTCAGCGCCGTCTTGTAACCTTCGCTGATCAGCTCGCGCATTCACTAACTCCTTGGTGCGGGCGGCACGTCGGCCACCATCATGAGATTTCCGTCCGGGTCCTTGAACGTGAAAAACACGCCATCGGTGACCGGCCCGACCTCGGCAGCGCCCCGCTGGATGGCATGCTCGCGCGCCGCCTGGATGTCGGAAGTGTTGAAGTGGAAGGCCGGCTTCCTGTCATGCGGCCCGATGTAGTCTTTGCTGTCGAGCACCAGCCCGCTGCCGGCCGCCATCGGCACCACATGGATATGCCCGAACAGGATCTCGCCGCCAGGCTCGAGCCCGAAAAACGCCCGGTACCAGTCGCGCGATCTTTCGATGTCGCTCACCGGTACGAAAACTCCGCCAATCTCACGGTCAATCGCAGCCATGATGCTTGCCTTGTCCCCTCTTTGCCGCACCCCATATAGCGCAATAATGCCGGTGCGCCACTTGCGCTCCGACGGCCCCCCAACTAAGGAGGGGCCTCAACCGACACCGACCAGAACCTTTGGAGCCCCGCCATGACCGGCTGGCAGCAAAAGCCCGCGACCGCCCTCCTGCTGCTCGACGACGGCACCCGCCTCGAGGGCCACGGTATCGGCGCCATCGGCCACTCGGCTGGCGAGGTCTGCTTCAATACGGCGATGACCGGCTACCAGGAGATCCTCACCGATCCCTCCTACGCCGGCCAGATCATCACCTTCACCTTCCCGCATATCGGCAACGTCGGCACCAACGACGAGGATATCGAGACGGTCAACATGGCCGCACTCTCGGGCATCCGCGGCTGCGTGCTCCGCGCCGACATCACCAACCCGTCCAACTACCGGGCCGTCGAAAAGCTCGATGCCTGGCTGAAGAAGCGCAACATCATCGGCATCGCCGGCGTCGACACCCGCGCCCTGACGGCCCGTATCCGCGAGAAGGGCATGCCCAACGGCGTCATCGCCCATGCTCCCGACGGCTATTTCCACGAGCCGTCCATGATTGCCGAACTCAAGGCCTTCCCCGGCCTCGAGGGCCTCGACCTCGCCAAGGAAGTGACGACCGCCCAGACCTACCACTGGGACCAGACCTCGTGGACGCGCACGGGCGGCTACGGTCGACTCGAGAATCCCGAGTTCCACGTCGTCGCCATCGACTACGGCGCCAAGCGCAACATCCTGCGCCAGCTTGCCGACCAGGGCGCCAAGGTCACCGTCGTGCCCGCCACGGCGACGGCCAAGGACGTGCTCTCGCACAACCCCGACGCGATCTTCCTCTCCAACGGTCCGGGCGATCCGGCCGCCACCGGCAAGTATGCCGTCCCGACCATCAAGGCCCTGATGGAGACCGGTAAGCCGATGTTCGGCATCTGCCTCGGTCACCAGCTTCTCGGCCTCGCCGTCGGCGGCAAGACCGAGAAGATGCACCAGGGCCATCACGGCGCCAATCATCCGGTCAAGGACCTCACCACCGGCAAGGTCGAGATCACCTCGATGAACCACGGCTTCGCGGTCGACACCGAAAGCCTGCCGGGCAACGTCAAGCAGACCCACGTCTCGCTGTTCGATGGCTCCAATGCCGGCCTCGAGGTCGAGGGCAAGCCGATCTTCTCGGTGCAGTACCACCCCGAAGCCAGCCCCGGCCCGCACGACAGCCACTACCTCTTCACGCGCTTCCTCAACCTGGTGCGCGCCCAGAAGGGGATGGCGCAGATGCCCGAGCAGGTGAAGGCCGGCGAATAGCAAAGGGCCGCCCTTTCGGACGGCCCCCATCGGTCAGGTCTGACCGCGCTTACTGGGCCGGGAGCGTAGCGACGTACGCGTCGAACTCAGCCTGGTCGAGCTGGCCGTCCTTGTTGGTGTCCGCCGCGTCGAACGCTTCCTGGGTCAGAGTGGGCCAAGCCACCTGCGCCTCGGCGATGCTGACGCCGCCGCTGGTGTCCGTATCCACGGTGGCGTACGTCACAGGCGCTGCCTGGGCGAAAGCCGCAGTGGAGAGGCCGATGGCTGCAATGGTGATCAGGATCTTCTTCATGGATAGTTTTCCTTCCATGTGAGGTGGTCGTGGCTGGTGGCCCAGCCCCGGTGGCGGCGTTAGTGCCGTCCACGAGGAGCAAGACTAGGGAGGAATGTGACCGCCAACCGGCTGGATAACGGCTCCCTCAGGTTCATTTGCTGGTCATTTCTTGGGTACACGGGAACGGCCCAAGAACGTGGAACCCAAGGCATATTTGCCACGTTACCGTTGGTTTCGCGCCTAGCTCCAGCGCTTCAGCAGCGGTCCCTCGAGGCCGCTCACCGGGTCCGTCCGGGGCATCGGAACACGCGCAATATTGTGGTCCGCGGCCGGCCGTTCATCCGATTCGCCGCGCAGCAGGTCCCAGGCCTGCCCCGGCGGGTAGCAGCCTACGACGAGGAAGTCCGAACTCGAATCGATCCGCATGTGGGCGACGCCCGCCGGGATGACGATCACGTCGCCCGGCTCGACGTCGAATGTCCGCCCCTCGGGTCCACCGAGCATCAGCCGCGCCGAACCGCGTGCCACGCCCAGCGTCTCGTGCGCCGTCGAATGATAGTGGTGATAGGTGAAGATGGTCGCCCGCCACGCCGGCGGCCAGCCGTTCTCGGCAAACAGCGCTTCCATGCCCTCGGGGCTCGTCGCAGTCCGGTTAAGCGCCTGCTCGTAGAACAGAAGCGGCAGCCGGCTGTTGGGGAATGTCCCGTCGTCGAAGAAGAGCTCCTGCCTCAGGCCTTCGACGCTTCCGGACATCTCACACCAACCCTTCGCTCTCGATCTTGTCCAGCTTGCAGCTGCCCGGCGCGGGGATGGCGTAGCCCTTGCCGTACCAGGTGCTGCGCGCCTCGGTGCTGGCCCGGCTGAGCACCTCCGGCACCACGATGCCGAGCGGCAGGTTGATGATCGCGTTGCCGCGATTGGCCTCGACGGCGTCCACCGCTGCCATCACCGCCGGATTGTCATTGAGCTCGTCTATGCCCGCCGTGATCGTCCACATCCCCGTGTAGCAGGCGCCCTGCTGGTCGATGGCCAGCTCCTTGGCGCGCACCTTGTCGGGATCGTTCTGCGTCTGGAGCGTCACGAGGTCGGTGAATATCCCGAGCGCCCACTGCACGTGGTGGCCATAGGCCTCGGCCACGAGGTAGGCCATGGCGTAGTCGGCCCCCAGCGGGAAGCGCGTCCGCAGCCGCTGATAGGCATCGGCGTCGGCATAGACCACGCGGTTCTGCGGACAATACATGACCGTCAGGTCCTTGCCCGCGAGGCCGCAGCCGAAGCCGCTGGAGTTTTCGACCACCTTGAGCGTCACTCGCGGAAATCGGATCGCCGTCTGCCAGAAGAACCGGCGCCACATCAGCTCCGCCTCCCCGCCAACGACGGGCGGATAGGCCGCGACCTGCTCGACCGTTGCCGATGCCGTCGGCACGCCGGTGATGGACGTCGGTGGTGGTGGCGGCGAAACCTTGCCGCTGATCAGCGTGACGGGATTGATCCCCGCCAGCATCACGAAGACGACGCCGAGCGCGACGACGCCGGACCATCCGAACCGCTTGATATGCGGCATCAGGCCGGCAGGTATCACGCTCATGTCTCTCTCCCTCGCGTCAGCTAGATGCTGGCGTTGAACGTATCGCACTGGCCCACGTCGCCAGTCTGCATCCCGCGCTTCAGCCACGCCATGCGCTGCTCGGACGTGCCGTGGGTGAAGTTGCGCGACGAAACCTGCCCGCGCGTCAGCGTGTCGTCGCCGATGGCATTGGCGGCATTGATCGCTTCCTCGACGTCACCCTGCTCGAGATAGTTCTGCCGGTTGGCGTAGTTGGCCCACACGCCGGCATAGCAGTCCGCCTGCAGTTCCACGCGCACCGAGTACGCGTTCTGCTGTTCCTGGCTCATGGTCGCCCGGGCCCGGTTGAACTCGGGCAGTACGCCCGTCTGGTCCTGCACCGCATGGCCGATCTCGTGCGCGATCACATAGGCCTGGGCGAAGTCGCCCGGCGCACCGAACTGCCGGCGCAACTGGTCGTAGAAGCTCAGGTCGATGTAGACCTTCTTGTCGTTGGGACAATAGAACGGCCCGGACTCCGACTGAGCCGCGCCGCATGCAGATTGGGTCGTGCCACTGAACAGGACGACTGTGGGTGGCCGGTAGGTCAGGTTGTTCTCCTGGAAGACCTTACCCCAGAGGTTCTCGGTGTCCTTGACGACGACACCGACGAAATCGGCCAGCTCGTCTTCCCCCGCCGCCGTGGACGGAGTCGACCATTGCTGGCTGGAGGGCGCCACGGCGCCGCCTCCACCCGTCAGGATGTCGATCGGGTTCTGACCGCTGACGAACCAGATGATACCCAGCACAACGATGATGCCGAGCAACCCGAGGCCTCCGCCCCCAGCCCGGCCCGTCGGCAAGCGGACGCCTCCGGGAATGCCAAATCCGCCCGAGCGACCAAATCCGCCGCCCATACCGCCCTGGCTGCGCCGGTCCTCGATGTTCGAGCTACGCTCGCGGCCTTGCCACTTCATCTGGGTGTTCTCCAATAGAGGCTGAATTCTATCAATAAGCTGCGGCCGGGCAAACCGGTTCCACCATCGAAACTTCGTCCCAACTTGATTGTTGACCAGTTGGTCAAAACCTCATCAGATGCCGCCGCCTGTCATTGCACCGTCACGCTGGCGGGAGAGGAGAAGGCCGCCGGGTTTGCGTGCGGTCGACGGCAGTTGCGGCCGTCCCTTTGGCATCCATTAGCTCAGGGAGACTTCGACCATGAATTACTACAATGGTATTTCCCGCCGCGCCTTCCTCGCCGGTTCGGCGACGCTCGGTGCCGCAGTCGTCCTGCACCCGTTTGCCGTCCAGGCGGCGGCCGGCCAGGCTCACCTTCGCATCATGGAGACCACCGACCTGCACGTCGCGGTCTTCCCCTATGACTATTACGCTGACGCGCCCAACGACACGCTCGGCCTCGCCCGTACCGCCGCGATCATCGACTCGATCCGCGCCGAGGCCGGCAATTCGGTTCTCGTCGACAACGGCGACGTCATCCAGGGCAACCCGATGGGCGACTACATCGCCTACGAGAAGGGCCTGACCAACGAGCCCCACCCGATCATCGCGGCCATGAACGTCCTCGGCTACGAAGCCGGCACGCTCGGCAACCATGAGTTCAACTACGGCCTCGAATTCCTCGACGCAGCAATAGCCGCCGCCAACTTCCCGATCGTGTCGGCCAACGTCGTCAAAGGCGAGCTCGGGGCGGAGCCGCTGGCCGATGCCACCTACATCGCGCCCTACAAGATCGTCGAGAAAGAAGTGACCGACGGCGCCGGTGCCAAGCACACGATCAAGCTCGGCTTCATCGGCTTCGTGCCGCCCCAGATCATGACCTGGGACGCCACTCATCTCGCCGGCAAGGTCAACACCCGCGACATCGTCGAGACCGCCAAGGCTTACGTGCCGAAGATGAAGGAGGAAGGCGCCGACCTCGTCATCGCCCTCTCCCACTCCGGCATCGCGCCCGAGATCGGCATCGGCGAGAACGCCTCGCTCCAGCTCGCCGCGGTCGAGGGCGTGGATGTGATCGTCACCGGCCACCAGCACCTCGTCTTCCCCAATTCCAAGGACTTCGAGGGCGTCGAAGGCGCGGACCTCGCCGCCGGCACGCTGGCCGGCAAGCCCGCCGTGATGGCTGGCTTCTGGGGCTCGCACATGGGCCTGATCGACCTGCTCCTCGAGAAGGCCGATGATGGCAAGTGGTCGATCGTCTCGCATACCGCCGAAGCCCGCCCGATCTTCGAGCGCGTCGAGGGCAAGGTGAAGCCGCTGGTCGAGAGCGTCGCCAACGTCCTCGCCGCCGCGCAGGACGACCACGACGAAACCCTCGCCTATGTCCGCCGCGCCGTCGGCGAGACCGCTGCCCCGCTCCACTCCTACTTCGCGCTCGTCGCCGACGACCCGTCGGTGCAGATCGTGAACATCGCCCAGAAGTGGTACCTCGAGCAGATGATGAAGGGCACCGAGTGGGAGGCCCTGCCGATCCTCTCCGCCGCGGCCCCGTTCAAGGCCGGCGGACGTGGCGGCCCCGACTACTACACCGACGTGCCGGTCGGCCCCGTGGCGATCAAGAACGTCGCCGACCTCTACCTCTATCCCAACACCATCCAGGCCGTGGTCGTCACCGGCCAGGACGTCCAGAACTGGCTCGACCGCTCGGCCGGCATCTTCAACCAGGTCGCAGCCGGCGCCGCCGACGCTCCGCTGATCAACCCGGATTTCCCGTCATACAATTTCGACGTGATCGACGGTGTGACCTACAAGATCGACCTCACCAAGCCGTCCAAGTACGGCCCCAAGGGTGAGGACCTGGGCAACACCGGGAGCCGCATCGTCGACCTCCAGTTCGACGGCAAGCCGATCGACCCGGCCCAGAAGTTCGTCGTCGCCTCCAACAACTATCGCGCCGGCGGCGGCGGTACGTTCCCCGGCATCAATCCGGAAAAGATCGTCTTCAAGGGTCCCGATACCAACCGCGACATCATCGTGCGCTACATCGTCGACCAGAAGACCATCCAGCCCAAGGCCGACAGCAACTGGTCCCTGGCCCCCATCGGAGCCACCGTGCTGTTCACGACCGGCCCGAAGGCGGCCGAGCACCTCGCCGACGTCACCGCGGTCAAGATCGAGGCCACCGGCGACACCGACGAAGCCGGCTTCGGCGTCTATCGCATCTCGCTCTAGATGCACTGACCCGGCGGCAAACGCTTCCCTCCCCCTTGAGGGGAGGGATTGAGGGAGGGGGTGGTTCGGCGATCGCCGCAGCCGCCCCACACTCCCCATCCCGGGGGCGCAATCCCCCTTGCCGCACAACCCATTATGCCCTCTCCTTGTCGCCCAACGACGCGCGGAGGAGACGCCCATGCTGCACACTGAAGCCCGCCATGCGGATGGTCTCGCCATCCCCCGCCGCCGCGCCATCGGGGTCGCATCCGACCACGCCGGCTTCCCGATGAAGGGTTTCATCCGCGACCTCCTCGCCGAGCATTGCGACGAAGTCATCAGCCTCGGCGCCGAGTCGACCGAGCCGGTGGATTTCCCCGATGTCACGCGCAAGGCCGTGGGCCTCATCCTCGACGGCCGCGTCGAACGTGTCGTCCTCGTCTGCGGCACCGGCGCCGGCGCCTGCATCGCTGCCAACAAGGTCAACGGCATCCGCGCCGCGGTCGCCACCGACACCTACGTCGCGCGCCAGTGCGTCATCCACGACGACGTCAACGTGCTCTGCATCGGCGCCTGGATCGTCGGCCCGCAGGTCGCGTCCGACGTGGTGCGCGCCTTTCTCGCGGCCGAATTCTCGACCGAGGAGCATTTCCGCCGCCGCGTCGAGAAACTTGCCGACCTCGAGCGCGAGGCCCGCGGCGCCTGACCTGACACGCACGCTGCGAGCCTCGCACCCCCGGCCCCTTGACTAAGTCACGGGGCGGGATTTCGCTTGCGCTGTTAGTCGCTTGGCAGTTGAGCAGGGATTCGATGGGTACCACCCCACAATTGGAAGTCCTCCTCAAGGAGGCGGATATCACGCTGAACGGGTCCCGGCCCTGGGACCCTCAGATCCATTCCGATCAGTTCTGGCAGCGCCTCTATGGCCAGGGCACCCTCGGCCTCGGCGAGGCCTACATGGACGGCATCTGGGATGTCGAAGACATGGCCGAGTTCTTCAACAAGATCCTCACCTCCAAGGTCCCCGAAGCCATCAAGCCGACGCCGAACCTCGTCTGGCAGGTGGTCCAGGCGCGCTTTCTCAACATGCAGAACATCTCGCGCTCGAGGCGCGTGGCCGAGGTTCACTACAGCGAAACCGAGGCCTACATGGCCTCGCTCGACAAGCGCATGACCGGCTCGTGCGGCTACTGGCCCGAAGGGGTGACCAACCTCGACGAGGCGCAGGAGGCCAAGCTCGACATGGTCTGCCGCAAGATCGGCCTCAGGCCCGGCCAGCTCGTCTGGGACATCGGCTGCGGCTGGGGCGCCTTCATGGGCTTTGCCGCCGAGAAATACGGCGCCCGCTGCGTCGGCGTAACCGTGTCGCCCGACCAGGCTGCCTACGGCCGCGAGCGCTACCGGAACCTGCCCATCGAGTTCCGCGTCCAGGACTACCGCGAGTTCGACGGCAAGGCCGACCATGCGGTTTCGATGGGCATGTTCGAGCATGTCGGCCACAAGAACTATCGCGCCTATTTCGAGAAGGCCCGGCAGGTCATCAAGGACGACGGGTTGTTCATGATGCACACCATCGGCAGCCAGTGGTCGACCGAGACCATCGAGGCCTGGCTCGAAAAGTACATCTTCCCTGGCGGCGTCATCCCCTCGGTCGCACAGATCGGCGAGGCCATCGACGGGCTCTTCACCGTCATCGATCTGCACAATATCGGCCCGCACTACGACAAGACGCTGGTCGCCTGGTACGAGAACTTCGAGCGCAACTGGAAGAAGGACCGGACGCCGGCCGAGGAGCGCTTCTATCGCCTCTGGAAGTACTACCTGCTCTGCTGCGCCGGCGGCTTCCGCGCCAAGGTTCTGCAGGTTTGGCAGTTCGTCCTCTCCACAAGGGGCGTGCCCGACGGCTACATCACCCAGCGTTGACCGCCCGGGAACTCTGCTTCGTTGCCGGTGAACAGTCCCGGCACCCCGATCACATCCGCGTCTCGAGCCCATGAACGCCCGCCTCTCGCTGCTGCTCGTCCTCACCCTGCTCCTCGCCGGCGCAGCCTTCCTGTGGCTCCGACCCGAACCGACCCCCGAGCCTGCCGCGCCGCCCCAGAGCCCGCGATCAAGCGCTTCCGAACGTTTCTTCATCCTCGCCGTCAACTGGCAGCCCGCCTTCTGCGAGGGCGCTGCCGATCGGCCCGAGTGCCGGTCGCAGACCAAGTCCCGCTTCGACGCAAACCACTTCTCGCTGCACGGCCTGTGGCCGAGCGGGGAATATTGTGGTGTCAGCCCGGCGACCGAACGCCTCGACCGCGACAGCCGCTGGTCCGAGCTTCCTGCCGTCAAGCTCCCGACTGACCTCCGTAGCGAGCTGGACGAAGTCATGCCCGGCACCCGGTCCCACCTCGACCGCCACGAATGGACCAAGCACGGCACCTGCTTCGGCAGCGATGCTACGGCCTACTATGAAACCTCGACGGCGCTCCTCGCCGAGCTCAACGCCTCGAAGGTGCGCGATCTCTTCGCCGACAACATCGGCAAGCACGTGACCCAGGCACAGATCCGCGCCGCCTTCGACGCGTCCTTCGGCCGGGACGCTGGGCAGCGGGTCCGCGTCGCCTGCGAGGATGATGGCAGCCGCCGGATCATCTCCGAGATCACCATTGGCCTCTGGGGAACCGAAGCGGACACCCTGCCCCAGTTGATCAACGCCGCCCGCCCCACCAGTGGCGGCTGCGCCGGCGGTATCGTCGATCCCGTGGGTTTGCAGTAGCGGTTCGTTTACCGGCCCGCTTCAGCCCGCCTCAACGGCTCGCCGCTAGTGTCGCTTCGGGTTTTCAGCGGGGCCACCATGTCAAATCCTCACTTCGCCCTCGATATTTCGGGGCTACGGAAGAGCTTCGACCGCCCGGTCGTCATCGATCTTGAACTCAAGGTCAGGGCCGGCGAGTTCTACGCCCTGCTCGGCCCCAACGGCGCCGGCAAGACCACGATCCTCCGCATGGTTGCGGGCCTCCTCCGGCAGGATGCCGGCGCAATCTCCGTCTGCGGCATCGACACCGCCAAGGACCCGGTCTCCGCCAAGCAGATCGTCGCCTGGGTGTCGGACGAGCCGATGGTCTATGACCGGCTCACGCCGCTCGAATATCTCGAATTCGTCGCCGGCCTGTGGCGCATCGACGCCAGCGAGGCCGAGCGTCACGCCAACGAACTCATCGACTGGCTCGGCCTTCGCCCGCACGCCAACGAGCGCTGCGGCGGCTTTTCGAAGGGCATGTTGCAGAAGGTCGCCCTCGCTGGCGCCCTGGTCCACAACCCGCGCCTCATCATCCTCGACGAGCCGCTTACCGGCCTCGATGCCGGCTCGGCCCGGCAGGTCAAGGATGTCCTGAAGCAGAAGGTTGCGTCCGGCGTCACCGTCATCATGACCACGCATATCCTCGAGGTCGCCGAGCGCATGGCCGAACGGATCGGCGTCATCAACCACGGCCGCCTCGTCGCCGAGGGCACCCTTGCGGAACTCCGCGCCCGCATCGGCCGCGAGACCACGCTCGAGGAAATCTTCCTCGATCTCGTCGCCCAGAAGGAAGCCGATCTCGCCGCGGAAGCCGCCGCCTGATGAGCACACCCGCAACGCTTCCCTGGTTCGCCGCCCATGAGTTCCGCCTCGCCTGGCGCGACTGGCTGGCCATGATGACGGCGGGCCGCCGGGTCCGCGGCATCGTCCTCTTCATCGTGCTCGCGGTCTTCTACCTGGGGCTACATCTTCTCGCGGCCGCCCTGCTTGGCCCCTGGATCAGGGACGGCATCACCACCGACAAGGTGACGCTCGTCACCGTGACCGGGACAGGTTTCCTGTTCTGGACTGTGATGCTCAGCCAAGCGCTGGAATCGGTGACCCGGGCCTACTATTCCCGCTCCGACCTCGACCTGCTGCTCTCCTCGCCTGCCTCCTCCGCCAGCGTCTTCGCGGTCCGCACCGGCGCGATTGCCTTCGGCACGGTGCTCCTCGCCTGCCTGCTTGCGAGCCCCATCATCAACGTCCTCATCGCTCAGGACGGGGCCCGGTGGCTTGCCGCCTACGGCGTCCTCGCCGGCCTTGGTGCTCTTGCCGCCACCCTTTCCGTGCTTGTGACCATCGGGCTCTTCCGCGCCATCGGCCCCGCCCGGACGCGTCTTGTCGCACAGATCATTGCTGGCATCGTCGGCGCCGGCTTCGTCATCGGCATCCAGGCCGTCGCGATCCTCAGCCTCGGCAACATGAACCGCTATGCGGTGATGCAGTCGCCCGAGTTCGTCGCAGCCGCCCCCGAGCTATCAAGCCTGATCTGGCTGCCCGCCCGCGCCGCCATGGGCGGTCTGTCCGCAATGCTGCTCGTCCTCTTGATCGGCTTCGGCTCGCTGGTTCTCGTCATCCGCGCCACGTCCGGAAGCTTCGCCCGGCATGCCATTGCCGCGGCCGGCGTCTCGGCCGCACGCGTGCAGCAGTCCGCTTCGACCCGCCCGTTCCGCAAATCGAGCCAGCGCCACGCGCTGCGCGTCAAGGAATGGAAGCTGCTCCGCCGCGACCCGTGGCTGCTCAGCCAGACGCTGATGCAGATCCTCTACCTCTTTCCGCCAGCGCTGTTCCTGTGGGTCTCCTACGGCCAGAGCGCCGGCACCTATGTCGTGGTCATCCCCGTCATCGTGATGGCCGCCGGCCAGCTCGCCGGTGGCCTATCCTGGCTCGCGATCTCGGGCGAGGACGCGCACGATCTCGTCGTCACGGCGCCGATCCATCCGCGCGCCGTCCTTATCGCCAAGATCGAGGCGGTCCTCGTCTCGATCGCCGTGGTCTTCGGCCCCGTCCTGCTATTCGTCGCCATCGCCTCGGTGGAGCTTGCCGCGATCACCGGCCTGTTCGTCGCGATCTCGGCCGGGTCGGCCACCGCCATCCAGCTCTGGTTCCGCGTCCCCATGCGCCGCGCCATGTTCCGCCGCCGCCAGGTGGCATCGCGCGCCGCAACCATTTCGGAAGCGCTGAGCTCGATCATGTGGGCCGGCGCCGCCGTCCTCGCCGCGGGCAACCAGTGGATCGCGGCCCTGCCTGCCATCCTCGCGGTCGTGGTGCTCGCCGTAGCCTATGCCCTCAGCCCCAAGGGCAAGCGCGTCTAGTGATCGCTCCCCGCGGGAGCGATCCAAGCGGTAACGAGCGCCAGTACGGCGGCCAGCGCGCCGACCGGGGCCAGCCAGGCGAGCCCCCACAGATCGAGCACCACGCCGCCGATCACGGCCGACAGCGCGCCGCCGAGGTTCATGGCCGTGAGGTTCAGCGCCGCCGACAGCTGGACCGACTTGGCCGATAGCCCCGCCAGCCGATGGAGTTGCGGCGGCATGAAGCCCCAGGACAGGACGCCGTAGACGGCCATGAAGCCAAAGAAGGCCGGCGCCACGACCGGATCCGGCAACAGGGCCAGCAGCGGCAGGCCGGCAAGCAGCACGATCATCAGGCCGATTATGATCAGCGTCGTCTGCTTGCCGCCGAACCGGTCGGCCAGCCAGCCGCCGAAGTGACCGCCCAGCATCGCCCCGCAGCCAAAGGCCAGCATCACCACCGGCATCAGCGACCGATCGATCCCCAGGAAATCCGTCGTGATCGCCGCCAGGAAGTTGAAGAAGATGAAGGTCCCCATGATGAGGAGGCCCGACGTCAGCAGCGTCGTCGGCACGCCCCGCACCTTCAGCACGCTGAGACGTTCCCGGAGCGAGCGGGCATCACCGTGGATATCGCCCGGCAGGCGCAGCCACATCGTCACCGCCGCGAGGATGGCGATCACGCCCAGCCCGACATAGGCGACGCGCCAGCCCAGCGAGTTGGCAACCAGCGACGCCAGCGGCGCACCCAGCGCCACTGCTATCGACCCGCCCATCACCACCGTCGAGATCGCGCTCCCGCGTTTGCCCGGAGCCGCCAGCGCTACTGCCGTCGACTGCGCCGTGGAAGTGAATAGCCCCGCCCCGCAGGCGAGAACGGTGCGCGCCCCGAGCATCAGGAGATAACCTGGTAGCAGGCCGAACAGCACCGCCATCGTCCCGAACACGAACTCGGCGCCCGCTACCACCGTGCGCCGGTCCACATGTCCCAGCACGGTCGCGAGGATCGGCGTGCCGATCCCGTAGGCAATCGAATAGGTGAAGATCAGCAGGCCTGCCTCGGAGAGGCTGATCCCCATCTCGGCGGCGACATCGGGCATGACGAGGACAACAAGCGAGCTCTCCACGCTGCCGGCAAAAGCCCCCAGCGCCAGCCAAAGTAGTCTCGCGTCCATCGTGTGCACCTCTTCCATACCAGTAGGGAGAGGAGTCCCGAGACTTGGTCAAGCCACCGCCGGCTACACCTTTCTGCCGAGCCCTGTCACGCTGTGCGGCACCCATCCCTGCCTCCGTTGTCCAGCTTCCTCGACTCGCCCGTCTCGGCTAGTCGGGACGTTCGTATGGATGGCCTCGAGGACGATCTGACGTGAGCCGGCTCAACTTCCGTGACGCAACACCTGCCGACCTTGGTTTCATCGTTGGCTTGATCGTCGAGGACAGTGTCGTTCCCACCAACGACCTCCCCGATCAGCCTAGTCACCCCCGCTACCTCGCGGCCTTCGCCGCGATCGAGGCCGATCCCAACCAGACGCTGGTGATCGCAGAGTACGAGGGCAAGCGCGTGGGCACGCTGCAGCTGACCTTCATCCCGGGGATCGCGCGCCTGGGCGAGTTCCGCTGCCTCATCGAGGCCGTGCACATCGTCCCGACCCACCGCAACCTCGGCCTTGGCAGCGAGATGATCGGCTGGGCGATCGAGCAGGCCCGCGCCCGCGGCTGCGGCATCGTTCAGCTGACGTCGAACAAGAAACGTCTCGACGCCCACCGCTTCTATGAGCGGCTGGGCTTCAGCAAGAGCCACGAAGGTTTCAAGTTGGCGCTTTAGTCGGCCTGGGCGCGCAACACCACGGCCACCGTATCCGGCCGCGCACCGGGGTCCGGCAGGTCATGCGGGCCGAAGCCTTCCGCCGTGTTGACGTTGAGCGCCACGCCCGTGGTGCGGAACCCGAGCACTTCCTCGAACCCGCCGTTCTCGGCGCGCACCAGCAGCGGCGCCGAAGGATCGAACGTCTCCAGCATGGCGATCACTTCGCCCACGGTGAGTCCGCATAGCTGCGGCGCCTTGGTCCGCGAGGGCTTGTTCAACAGTTCGAGCACAATAGGCCATCCGTGAAGGCGCATTCCCGGGATGAACATGCGACGAGCGTCTCACCTCGCGCACCCCACAAATATGGGGGTCAGGTGCTCGCCTGCGGCATTGCTTCAGAAATACTGCAGCCGCGCCACCAGATGCCCGAGTTCGGACTGCTTCCTGATGCCGAGCTTGTCGTACACGGTCTTGAGCGTCGAGCGCGCCGTGTGCTCGGAAATGCCCAACCCGGTGGCAGCTCCCTTGAGCGGCGAGCCCGTGCCTACCAAAGCGGCAAGCCGCGCTTCCGCGTTCGTCAGGCCGAAGAGTTGCAGCATGCGGGCTGCGTCGCGCCGCTCCGGCCCTTGCGTGTCGGCCAGCAGCACCAGCGCGGCATCCGGCCCGTGCTCGCCATGCTCGAGCGGCAGCACATGGGCGACGAGGCTGCGACCGTCGGGTCGCCGCAACAATATGGGGTCGGACATGCGCGGCCCGGTGCGCGCCACGCTGTTCTTGAGCGCCCGCTGCAGCGCCTGCCGTTCCTCCGCCACGTTGCTCAACAGCAACTCGCCTGCCTTCAGCCGCTCGAGGCAGAGCAGGCTCTTCGCGCTGGCATTGGCCTCGAGCAGCGTTCCGTCCTCGCGCACCACCGCAGCGGCCCGACCCGTATCCTCGATGAGGCCGAGGAAAACCGATGCGGCCGTGCCGATGGTCGCCCGGCCGACGACCCGCGGCTCGCTCCAGATGGAGGTGACACGCTTGGCGTGGAGCCCGAACACGTATTCCAGTGGCCGCAATGCCCGCATGTAGTCCGGCGCGGCGTCGGTGATCTCAAGCGACACGATCTCGGCATCGGCGAGGTCGGAAACCGTTGAATCCGCATGCTTGATCAGGCCTGAGCGGGTGTAGCCGAGGAAGGTGTCGACACCCGACATATCCCGCCGCTCCTCGCCCGTCGGGCGCACAGTTGCCCGCAGCCAGTCCTCGCCGTCCACGCTGGCCACGCCGTGCAGCAGCCCGCCCTCCATCCAGGTGGATGCCGTCCCTTCCACGGTTGCTTCCGAGTAGAGCTTCTGCATCGCGGCCGCTCCGGGCGCGTCCATGATGTTGCCCATCACGAACATGCCCTCGCCGATATCGGTGCCCGGCTCGCCTTCCACCGAGACGCCGACCACCCCGCGACGGTAGGGCGCCAGCCCCCGGCCGGTGGGTGCGTGATAGATGCCAAGCAACCCGATGCTGGACGATGACAGCACCAGCCCCTCCGGCAGGAAGGGATTCACGGCTGCGGCATCGATCCGGAACCCCGTCCAGATGACATCGATAGCAGTCTTGTGGAATGGAGGCTCCAGCGCCGCGCCCGGTATCCTCGCGGAGAGGGGCCTGTCTGCGCCCTTGCGGGCGTCTCGAGCTTTTTCGCCTAGCATCGGCTACCCCAGCCGATTCCGCCGCCCGCACTCCCGCCGGCAGCCAAATCCAATGAAATCGATCTCATAGAGGATAGGAAGACGCGGCAGAAGTATCAACGCATGAATGTCTCACATTGATGCGCGCGGGATCACATCGCGCCGAGCCGCGCCAGGACCTCGTTGGGGATTCGATAGATCCGGATCACTTCCTTCTGATCCCTCAGCCCGCACATCTCGCGCTGCACGAAGAACTTCCACACTTCGTGCGCCACGGTCCGCACCAGCGCCAGCCGCGCTTCGGGCGCGCCGGGTGACGCATCGAAGGCATGGAGCGCCGCGATCGCGTTCTCCACCTGTCGGCCGTGATGACCAAGGGACGAGGCCTTCTCGCCCAGCACCTCGTTCTCGATGGAGCCAAAGCCACTGGTGAGGCGCTGGCGAAGTTCGGCAATGTCGAGGGCTGTAAGCGGCATGGTCGAAAGCTAGGGACGCCTGCATCGCTTCGCAACCCTGCCCTTCTCAGCTCTGACAGGGCAGGCTAGAAGCGCCGGATGTCCTCGCCCCTCGCCCGCCCCACAGCGACGCTGATCGGCTTCACGGCCGTGCTGCTGTGGTCGCTACTCGCCTTTCTCACGGCCGCCAGCGGCACGATGCCGGCCTTCCAGCTCACGGCGATCACCTTCGCGATCGGCGGCCTGTCGCTGCTGGTCCTGCGCCCCGGCGCGCTGAAGGCCATGCGCCAGCCGCTGCCGGTCTGGCTGCTCGGCGTGGGTGGGCTGTTCGGCTATCACTTCGTCTACTTCTTCGCGCTGCGGAACGCGCCGCCTGTCGAAGCCGGTCTCATCAACTACCTGTGGCCACTCCTGATCGTCGTCTTCTCCGCCCTGCTGCCGGGCGAGCGCCTCAAGTGGCAGCACATCGCCGGCTGTGTCCTCGCACTTGCTGGCGCCGTGCTTGTGGTCACTCGCGGCCAGGGATTTGGCTTCGATCCGCAGTATGCCCTCGGCTACGGCGCGGCCCTCTTTGCTGCCCTCGCCTGGTCGACCTACTCCGTCCTGTCGCGCCGCTTCGCCCACGTGCCGAGCGATGCGATCGCCGGTTTCTGCCTGGTGACGGCAGCCCTCGCCGCCATCTGCCACATGTTGCTCGAAACGACCGTCTGGCCCGCGAATGCCTGGCAATGGGCTTCCGTTGTAGGCCTCGGCCTCGGCCCCGTCGGGCTCGCCTTCTATGTCTGGGATATCGGCGTGAAGCAGGGCGACATCCAGATTCTCGGAGCCGCCTCCTACTCCGCCCCGCTACTCTCGACCCTCATCCTGATCGCCACGGGATATGCCGCCTACAGCAACACGATCCTGGTCGCCTGCCTGCTGATTACTGCAGGCGCCGTCGTCGCTGCCAAGGACATGCTGTTCAGGCGCCCTGCCGCCGCTCGCTAGAACAGGAACGAGGCCGTCGCCGGGTTCGATCCCGTCCGCCCCCGCTCGCCCTTCTCGAGCCCGTCGATCCGCTTCATGTCGTCATCATCGAGCTCGAAGTCGAACACGTCGATGTTCTCGACCATGCGTGCCTTGTGCGTCGACTTGGGGATCACGATGAAGCCTTGCTGCAGGTGCCAGCGGATCAGCACCTGCGCCGCCGACCTCCCGTGCTTGCTGGCGATCTCGGCGACCGTCCTGTCATCCAGCACGCTGCCCGACCCGAGCGGGCTATAGGCCTCGATGTGGATTTCGTGGGCCAGGTTGTAGGCAAGACGCTCCCGCGCCTGGAAGTAGGGATGCAACTCGACCTGGTTCACCGCCGGAACCTCCCCGGTCTCGGCGATGATCCGCTCGATGTGGTCCTGGTTGAAGTTCGAGACCCCGATCGACCTGATCCGCCCCTGCCCCTTGAGCTCGATCAGCGCCTTCCAGGCCTCGACATACTTGCCCTGGCTCGGCACCGGCCAGTGGATCAGGAACAGGTCGAGCTGCTCGAGCCCCAGCGCCTTCATGGTCTTGTCGAAGCTCGATAGCGCCTGGTCGCGCGCATGCCCGCCGTTGCGAAGCTTGGAGGCGATGAACAGTTCGCCGCGCGGCACCGAGGCCCGCTTGATCGCTTCGCCGACACCTTCCTCGTTGTGGTAGCCCTCGGCCGTATCGATCGACCGGTAGCCGGCCTCGATCGCATCCGTCACCACCCGCGCGGTGATCCCCGGATCCACCTGCCACACACCGAGCCCCAGTTGCGGGATCGTGTTGCCGTCGCGCAGCGTGATGGAAGGAACGGTCGGCATGTGTGCACCTCATGGCAGCGGGAATGGAAACGCCGGTCCACGAGCGGCAACCAAGGGCTGCCGCTCGTGACAGGCTTCCGGGCACAATGCCTCCCGGCGCCAAAAGGTTCAGTGACGGCTAGGGCGCGGGCGCGCTCAGCACCGTCACGTCTTCGATCCCGATCTCGGCCAGTTGGGGAAGGATCGACTGCGGATCACCACCGATCATGATGATTGCGCGATCGGTGGAGGACATGGCCTTCGCCGCGCGTTGCACCTCCGAAGGGTCGAGCGAGACGAAATCCTCGAGCCGCGAGCTGAACTCCGCCGCGGTCATGTCCTTGCCGGCTGCTCCGAGCACGAGACCGGCTACACCGCTGGAGGTTTCGGCTGTCCCTGCCGACGCGTTGGCCGAAGCCATGATGGTACTTGTCAGCTCCACCTCTGTGACAGGAACCGTCGCCAACTCATCGAAGCCCTTCAGGATCTCGGCCAGCGATGCCCCGACCTTGTCGGCCTGCACGGACGTATTGACCAGCATCACACCGCCGGTTCGCATGCTGGACCACACGCCACTGCTCACCCCATAGGAGTAGCCCTTGGCTTCCCGCAGCACGAGACTGAGCCGGCTGCTGGATTCGCCTGCGAACAGTCGCGCAACGGTCGAGGCCTCGGTGAACCCGGGCTCGTCGAATCCGGGCGCGGGTCGCGCCACGTAGATCACTGCCTGGCTGGTGTCGGCGCTTGGCGCGACATAGATTCCGGGCTCTTCCGGAAACACGGCGGACGGGAAAGTCACCGGAGTATCACCGGCCTCTCCCCCAACCCAATCGCCGAAGGCCGCCTCGAGGGAGGCCCGAACCTCCTCCAGCGACTGCGTTCCCACGCTGAAGAGGGTCATCGTGCTCGGCGTGAAGCGCTTCTCGTAGGCGCCTCGAATGTCGTCGACGGTCACCCCCTCGATGGACGCAACACTGGACTGGAGCGCCGGGCGCCCCGGCTCGAGCGGGAACATCAGGCGTTCGAGCTCGTAGTAGGCGGAGGCTGCCGGATCGAGCTGCCGGTACATCAGCCCCTGCTGCAACTCCGCCTTCAGCGTCGCCCATTCGGCTGGCTCGAAACGCGGCGCACGCACAGCGTCGGCCAATAGCTTCGTCGCCGGCTCGAAAGCTTCCGCGGCGACCGAGAGCAGGACGGTCGAGCGGCGCGTGTCGATGAACCCCGAGACATCGGCGCCGATATCCTTGGCCGCCTTGCTGAAGGCCTCGAAGTCGCGCTCCCCCGCCCCTCTCGTCATCAACGTTGCCATGGCTTCGGCGAGACCCTCGCGCCCCGGCTCGTCGTTGCCGCTGCCGCCGGTCACCGATGCTGCAACCAGCGCCATCGGAGCTCCCGGCGTCCGGTAGTGCACGACCTCGATCCCATTGGAGAGCGTCGCGGTTTCCATGGCGGGCAGCTTGCCCTTGCCCGGCACGTCCGGAGCCAGCATCGGCACTTCGACCGCCGGCCGATCGGCCGCGGCGATCGGCTGAGGAACACCCGAGCTGTCCTTGAGAACCGCCGGATAGTCGCCCGGTTGCCCCGGCAGCATCGTCAGTACGCTCATGGCCTCGGGCCTGACCACGTCCCGGAAGGTCGCACTGACCTGCTCGGGCGTCAGCTCCAGCAGGAGCGGATCGTCCTGGAGCACTAGTTCCGTATCGCCAAACAGGTCGAGTGTCGTCCCGAGAGCGCCGGCCTTGCCCAGGGCCGCCTCCGTGGCGACGCCCCGCGACAGCAGCATCAGCCGCCGCGCCCGCTCCATATCCTCGGGCACCATGTCGGTCGCCGCGAAATCCAGTATGACCCGGCGCAGTTCAGCTTCCAGGGTATCGATGGCCACGCCCGGCGCCGCCGTCGCAGATACCGTGAAGCGCCCTCCGAGGCGGCCATTCTCCCATCCTGCCGACGCCTGGACCGCAAGTCCCGTTTCGACGAGCCTGCGCCGCAGCACGCCGTACTCGTAGTTGCCCAGGACGTCCGCTGCTATCGTCAGCGCCCGGCTCTCCTTGGTCTCCACCGACGGTCCGGCGATGCCGAGCATCACCATCGGCGAGGCAACGCGGTCCGTAGCCTCGATCCGCGCCACAGGGGCCACCGGCACGCTGGCCGCCGGCACCATGACATCACCGCCCCGCGGCACCCGTCCGAATGTGTCGGCGATGAGGGCCCTGGTTGCGTCGACGTCGAAATCTCCCGCCACGGACAGGATGGCATTGTTGGGCACATAGTAGGCGTTGAAGAAGGCCTTCACGTCGCCCAGCTGCGCCGCATCGAGATCGGCGATGGAGCCGATGACTGCCTTGGCGTAGGGATGCGGCGCCGGGAACAGGGCCGACCTCAGCGCGAGCATTCCCGACTGGCCGGCACTATCGAGAACGGTCTGACGCATCTCGTTCTTGACGACATCGCGCTCGACGTCGAACTCGGCCTGGTCGACTTCGCGGCCCAGATTGGCCATGCGGTCTGCCTCGACGGACAGCAGCACCGGCAGTGCCGAACTCAGGCCATCGGCGAGATAGATCGTTCGATCTTCGCTGGTGAAGGCGTTGTTCGAGAGGCCCAGCTCCGAATACGTCCTATCGATGTCCGGATAGTTCTTCGTACCGCTGAACATGAGGTGCTCGAACAGATGGGCAAACCCCGACCGCCCCGCGGGCTCGTTCATGCCCCCGACCCGGTAGATCAGCGAAAGCGCAACCTTGGGCACCTTGTGGTCGGGCGCCAGCACCACCTCCAGCCCATTCTCGAGCCGGTAGTGCACCACCTTCAGCTCATCGTCGGCAATAGAAAGTGACGTAGAAACAAGCACAAAGCTTGCAGTCGCCAGAAGCAGTCGAATAAAATGCATACACGGGCCCTGAGTGAAACTGGGCCAGTAATGGCATCGACTCCGAAAATGGTCCACTACATTTCGTGGCACCCCCGCGCGCCGCATGCCAGGTGCATCGGCAGGCCATCGGTACTATACTGCCATTGCCATGAGCAGTGATGCCATCACCAAGCCGCGGACAGAGACCAAGCCAAAGGTGGCGCGGCCACCGTTGCACAAGGTCATTCTCGTCAACGACGACTTCACCCCGCGCGACTTCGTCGTGCGCGTGCTGAAGGCCGAGTTCCGGATCACCGCCGATCAGGCCTATCGCATCATGATCACGGCCCACACCAAGGGCTCTTGCGTGGTCGCCGTCTTCATCCAGGAGATCGCCGAAACCAAGGCGAAGCGCGCCACCGAGATGGCGCGCAACGAAGGCTACCCGCTGCTCTTCACGACCGAACCGGAAGACTAGGTCAGGATCGAGATCCCGAGCGCCAGCATCAGCAGCACGATGATGATGCCGACCACCATGATCGCGAACACCACCTTCGCGATGGTGGCCGCACCCGCGGCGATGCCGGTGAACCCGAGCGCACCGGCGACGAGCGCAATGACGATGAGCAGAATCAGAAACTGAAACATTCGAGCCACCCTGTTGATCGTGCAGGGGAAACGGCGCGCTGCCGCCCGGGTTCCACGCTTGACGCTGAGGCGCGTGGGCAGTAACCAGCGCCTCAGCCAGCCAGCACCTGCGAGCCAGCGTCCACTGAACCGGAGCTCGCCGTGACTGCCTCGTCCCCCATCGATTTCCCGCTCTCCACCTGGCTCGATCCGCACAGCGGCGATCGTTTCGGCCATGCCGAACTGATGCAAAGCCTGTCCCGCCAGCGTGTCGTGCTGCTCGGCGAGACCCACACGCGCTACGATATCCATCGCTGGCAGCTCCATGTGGCCGCAGGGCTGATGGCTCATCGTCCGATCGCGATGGGCTTCGAGATGTTCCAGCGCCGCCAGCAACCGGTACTCGACGAGTGGATAGCCGGCGGGTTCGCCTCAGAAGAGGCATTTCTCGAGGCCGTCGAATGGGCCGAGGTCTGGCGCTACGACGCCGCGCTCTACCTGCCGCTCTTCCGCTTCTGCCGCGAGTTCCAGGTGCCGATGCTGGCACTGAACTGCTACCGCACCCTCGTCACCCGCGTCGGCAAGGAAGGCTGGGACGCCATCCCGGTCGAGGAACGCGATGGCCTCACGCCCGCCCGCCCGGCCCTGCCCGCCTATCGCGCCTACCTCGCTGGCGTAGCCGGCCCCCCGGACCGCCCGCGCGACGAGGCGAGCTCCGATCGCTTCGTTCGGGCCCAGCAGACCTGGGACCGCGCCTTTGCCTGCAACATCGCACGCGCTGCCGAGGCCCCGGACGCCCCGCTTGTCCTCGGCATCATCGGCCGGGGTCATCTCGAGTATGGCTACGGCACGCCCTACCAGCTTGCCGACCTCGGCATAGACCGGGTCTCGGTGCTGCTGCCGGCAGACAGCCCCTACGATCCCGCCCGCCAGCCCGGCATCGCCGACGCCCTGTTCCGCCTGCCTCCCGGCAGCATCGACTAAGCGCGCAAAGAGAAAGGGCCCGGTCGAACCGGGCCCTTCGCGTCACTTCACCAGCCGATCAGTTGGCCCAGGTCGTGTAGCCGAGCTTCATCGTCGTGCCCGCAAAGCCGTTCACCCTGAACTGCGAGATGCGACCCTGGTTGGTCTTGGCGCACACATAGGTGCCCGGCGGAACATCGGCGAGCGGGATGCTGTCGCCCGAGAAGTCCTCCTCGGCGCAGCCGTCGTAGCCGCGGTTCGAGCCGTTACCCAGTGCCAACTGCGCGCCACCCTGCGGAGTGATGTACTTCTCTACCGCGGTCACGGCCTGGTACCAGATATCCACCCCGGCCCCGCCGACATTGCCGTTGTCGAGATTGGCCTGGAAGGTCTGCTTGAGCTCGATCGGCCCCGTCGAATGCGTCACCGGCGCCTCTATCGGCTCCGGCGGCGGGGGCAACGGCGGAACGCCGACATACACCGTCAGCGACGACGCCTTGTTGTTGATCGAGGTGTGCAGCTGGTCGGTGTCGTTGTTCACGTTCCGGCAATATTCGCCGAGGTTCGTGTTCTCGCACAGCCGGGCCTTGGCCCCGCCGAGCAGCTGTACCGACGAGATCTTGTTGTTGAACGTGGCATTGAGTGTGTTGCGGGTCCCGAGGCCCACGCACAGTTCATCGCCGCTGAGGCCGTTGCCGGTGTAGAAGCAGGCGCCCGCCTCCTCGTCCTCGTCATCGGGAACCGGCGGCGGAGGCGGTGGTGGCAGCGGTTCGTCGCCGCAGTTGACCGACAGGCTCGGGCCGCCCGGCCCGACATTGAAGCCGAAGCTGCATTCAGGGTTGTCGCCCGAACCTTCCTCGATGACCTCCTCTTCGTCCTCGACAGGCAGAAGGAAGCTGGCGCTGACCCAGCCGTCGGGCCCGTCATGCTGGACGAAGCAGAAGTTGGACGGCGCACATTCGGTGATCGTCACCACCTCGCCCGCCGTCAGTTGATCGACAATGCCGAAGTCCTTTCCCGGGCCGGTGCGCACGTTGACCCCCGACTTGGCAGTCGCCTCGACCGCGAACGCTGTTCCGGCCGTGATTATCAGCCCTGCCGCGCACAACGCGACCGGCATCAGAAGCCGTTTGATGGCCATTTCCCTCACCCCTCTCCCCCTGCGACTGGTAAATCCCCGCCGCATATGAAGTTGATTAAGCACAATACAGCTGAACCGGCGCTGAATACTGGCGTTTCGTCTACATTGGCATCCTTCTGCAACCGGCGACCCAAACCGCGCGATCGTGCCCCGCAACCACAGGGGCCGCGCGAGCGTTGTGCCGTCCAAGCCGCTTCCGGAGTTGCCCATGCTGCGTCTGCCTCTCGTCTTCCGACTGGTTGCCCTCGCGGCGGTCGTCGCCATGTCGCCACTTCCGGCCACCGCTGGGCCGGCTGAGAACGCCACGCTCGCCAAATACGCCGGCGAGTGGCGCGGCATCGGCAAGGTCACCGGGCCCAATCCGGGTACCGTCGTCTGTCGCATTACCTTCAAGGCCGCCAACTCCGGCAGGCTCAGCTATACCGGCCGCTGTTCCTTCAGCGGATCTGGCGCCGCGAGCTTCCGGGGCACGATGCTCTACAACGATGCTGCCCGCCGCTACGAAGCCGCATCGAGCGCCCAGGGCGTCTCGAACCAGACCGTCGGCAAGAAGCAGGGCGGATCAATCGTCTTTTCGACCGGCGCCATCACCACCCGCTACGGCACCATCTCGTCGACGCTAACGCTGGCCGGCAGCGCCATTCGCCTCGCTTTCCGGCTGGTTGACCGCAAAGGGGCGATGAACGACTCGAACATCGCCTTCAGGCGGGGCTAGGCCGACAGGCAATCGCGACGACTCTTGGGGGCTAGACCAAGAGGAGAACTGGCATGACCGACTACAAGGTTGGCTACTTCGTCGGCAGCCTCGCCAAGGCATCCATCAACCGCAAGCTTGCCAAGGCGCTGGTGCGCCTTGCGCCTTCCGGCCTGATCATGAACGAGATCACCTTCGCCGACCTGCCGCTCTACAGCTACGACTACGACGCCGACTTCCCGCCCGAGGCCAAGCGCTTCAAGGCCAGTGTCGACGCCGCCGAGGCCATCCTGTTCGTCACGCCCGAGTACAACCGCTCCATCCCAGGCGGCCTCAAGAACGCCATCGACTGGGCCAGTCGCCCATGGGGCCAGAACTCGTTCCGCCGGAAGCCGTCGGGCGTGATCGGCGCCTCCATCGGCTCCATTGGAACGGCGGTGGCTCAGCAGAGCCTCAAGAGCGTCATGGCCTTCTGCAACTCGCCCCTGATGAACGCCATCGAGGCGTACATCCACTTCACGCCCGGCCTCATCGCCGACGATGGCGAGGTCACCGACGAGAGCACCGAGGTGTTCCTGCGTGACTACATGGTTGAGTTCGAGGCCTTCATCGAGCGCGTCTACACCGCCATCCCGCGCCCGGGCTGACGGTCAGGCGCTCTCCCGCGCGTAGCGCACTTTCGCCCGCTCCCGGGCCCGCGCGATCAGCACCTCGCGGTCGCGCTTGGGCGCGTCGGTCTCGAGTTCCTTGAGCAGGCGCTTCACCACCTTCTCGATGTCGTCGACGGCCGCGTAGAACGCCGTCTCGTTGCTCTTGGACGGGTGCGTGTAGCCCGAGATCTTGCGCACGAACTGCAGCGCCGCGTCCCGCATCTCGTTCGTGCTCGCCGGCGGCTCGAAGTTGAACAGCGGCTTGATGTTGCGGCACATGGGCAGGCTCCATCCGGAACAATATCAGAGGCGTACGTTCTAGCGCGTCAATGGTTCCCCGGCCAATGCCGGGCTTCGCCATTTCCGGCGGCCGCCCCATCCGGGGTAACATGCCCCGAGAATCACGCTCGGACGCCCTCAACTGGAAACCACCCTCTACCCGCCTGTGAAGAGCTTCCTCGAAGCTGCCGGTTACGCCGTGAAGGGCGAGGTCGGCGGCTGCGATCTCGTCGGGCTGCTCGAGGGAGAGCCTCCGCTGCTCGTGGTCTGCGAGCTCAAGCAGGCCTTCAACCTCGAACTGGTGCTGCAGGCCGTCGACCGGCAGGCCCAGAGCGACGAGGTCTGGATCGCCGCCCGCATCTCCATGACCGGCAAGGGCCGCGAACGCGACCGCCGCTTCCGCGACCTCTGCCGACGCCTCGGCCTCGGCATGCTCGGCGTCAGCGCGACGGATCACGTCGAGGTCATCGTCAGTCCGATCGCCCCGATGCCCCGGAAGAACACGCGCAAGCGCAACCGCCTGGTCGATGAGCATCGACGGCGGAAGGGCGATCCCACCCTCGGCGGCAGCACCCGCCAGCCGATCATGACCGCCTATCGCCAGCAGGCCCTCGCCTGCGCAGCCGCGCTCCAGGCAGGTCCCCTCCGCCCGCGCGACCTCAAGGCCACAACCCCGATTGCCGCCAAGATCGTGCTCCACAACGTCTATGGCTGGTTCGACCGTATCGACCGGGGCGTCTACGCGCTGACCGATGCGGGACAGGAAGCCCTGAAGCGCTGGCCGGTCGACGCCTGAGCCTCGCGCCCTCGGGGCGTGCTTGCGCATCCCCGGGGTGCGCCCTTGCGCATCCCCGCGACAACTTGCGCCCTCATCCTTCGCGCCGGGGGTTCCCTTCCCCCACCGCTTCGGTTACAGGACGCGCTTAGCCCACAGAGTCTGCCGCCCAAGCCCGCGCCGCCGCCGCGCGTCTTTCCGCGCGCGCAACGCTGAGGCCCGAAAAGTTGCAGGACTTTTCGGACAAGCCGAAGCGCAACTGAGAACCGAGAGCCACAGATGCCAAAACGCACCGACATCAAATCGATCCTCATCATCGGTGCGGGTCCGATCATCATCGGACAGGCCTGCGAGTTCGACTACTCGGGCACCCAGGCGTGCAAGGCGCTCAAGGACGAGGGCTACCGGATCATTCTGGTGAACTCGAACCCGGCGACGATCATGACCGATCCGGATCTGGCCGACGCCACCTACGTCGAGCCGATCACCCCCGAGATCGTCGCCAAGATCATCGAGAAGGAGCGCCCCGACGCGCTGCTCCCGACCATGGGCGGCCAGACCGCGCTGAACTGCGCGCTCAGCCTCAAGAAGATGGGCATCCTCGACAAGTTCAACGTCGAGATGATCGGCGCTGACGCCGAGGCCATCGACAAGGCCGAGGATCGCGAGCTGTTCCGCGACGCCATGAAGAAGATCGGGCTCGAAACCCCGCGCTCCATGCTCGCCCACAACACCATCGAGGCGCTGCAGGCGCTCGAGGTGATCGGTCTGCCCTGCATCATCCGTCCGAGCTTCACCCTCGGCGGCACCGGCGGCGGCATCGCCTACAACAAGGAAGAATACCTCACCATCGTCGAGAGCGGCATCGACGCCTCGCCGACCGACGAGGTGCTGATCGAAGAATCCGTGCTCGGCTGGAAAGAGTACGAGATGGAGGTCGTCCGCGACCGCAACGACAACTGCATCATCATCTGCTCGATCGAGAACCTCGATCCGATGGGCGTCCACACCGGCGATTCCATCACTGTCGCTCCGGCCCTGACGCTGACCGACAAGGAATACCAGATCATGCGCGACGCCTCGATCGCCGTGCTCCGCGAGATCGGCGTCGAGACCGGCGGCTCGAACGTGCAGTTCGCCATCAACCCTGCCGATGGCCGCATGATCGTCATCGAGATGAACCCGCGCGTGTCGCGTTCTTCCGCCCTCGCATCGAAGGCCACCGGCTTCCCGATCGCCAAGGTCGCCGCTCGCCTCGCCGTCGGCTACACCCTCGATGAGCTCGAGAACGACATCACCGGCGGCGCCACCCCGGCCTCGTTCGAGCCGACCATCGACTACGTCGTCACTAAGATCCCGCGCTTCGCCTTCGAGAAGTTCCCCGGCGCCGACAACCGCCTGACCACTTCGATGAAGTCGGTCGGGGAAGCCATGGCCATCGGCCGCACCTTCCAGGAATCGTTGCAGAAGGCGCTGCGCTCGCTCGAAACCGGCCTCACCGGTTTGAACGAGATCGGCATCCCCGGCTATGCCGCCGACGCCCAGGAAGACGACAACGAGAACGCGGTCCTCGCCGCCATCTCGACTGCAACGCCCGAGCGCCTGCTGCACGTCGCCGAAGCTATGCGGCTCGGCTTCAGCCTCGAAGACATCCACGACGCCAGCAAGATCGATCCGTGGTTCCTTGAGCAGATCCACGGCATCATCGAGACCGAAAAGAAGGTTCGTGAGTTGGGCCTGCCCGGCACTGCCGCCGCGCTCCGCAGCCTCAAGGCCATGGGCTTCTCCGATCGCCGTCTCGCCGACCTCGCCGGCAAGCAGGCCAAGGACGTGCGCGCCCTGCGCAAGTCGCTCGGCATCCGCCCGGTCTACAAGCGCATCGACACGTCCGCGGCCGAGTTCGCCTCGCCGACGGCATATATGTACTCGACCTACGAGGCTCCTTTCAGCGGCCAGCCCGAGGATGAAGCCCGTCCGTCCGACCGCAAGAAGGTCGTGATCCTCGGCGGCGGCCCGAACCGCATCGGCCAGGGCATCGAGTTCGACTATTGCTGCTGCCATGCGGCCTTCGCGCTCGCCGACGCGGGCTACGAGACCATCATGGTCAACTGCAACCCCGAGACCGTCTCGACCGACTACGACACCTCAGATCGTCTCTATTTCGAGCCGCTGACCGAGGAAGACGTCATCGAGATCCTCGAGACCGAAAAGCAGAACGGCACGCTGCACGGCGTCATCGTCCAGTTCGGCGGCCAGACCCCACTGAACCTCGCCGACGCGGTCGAAAAGGCCGGCGTGCCGATCCTCGGCACCCAGCCCTCCTCGATCGATCTCGCCGAAGACCGCGACCTGTTCTCGAAGCTCATTTCGCGCCTCGACCTGACCCAGCCCAAGAACGGCATCGCCTACTCGCTCGAGCAGGCCCGCCTCGTCGCCGAACGCCTCGGCTACCCGCTGGTCATCCGCCCGTCCTACGTGCTGGGTGGCCGCGCCATGGCCATCGTCCACTCGCCCAACGAATTCGAGCGCTACGTACAGGATACCCTCACCGGCCTCGTGCCGCCGGATATCCTGATCCGCTACCCCAACGACAAGACCGGCCAGATCAACTCGGTCCTCTCCGACAACCCGCTGCTGTTCGACGGCTACCTCTCGCGCGCCATCGAGATCGACGTCGATTGCCTCAGTGACGGCAAGGACGTGTTCGTCTGCGGCATCATGGAGCACATCGAGGAAGCCGGCATTCACTCCGGTGACTCGGCCTGCTCGCTCCCGCCGCAGCACCTTTCGGACGAGATCATCACCGAACTGAAGCGCCAGACCCGCGACCTCGCGCTGGCCCTCAATGTCGGCGGCCTGATGAACGTCCAGTATGCGCTGAAGGACGGCACCATCTACATCCTCGAAGTGAACCCGCGCGCCTCGCGTACGGTGCCCTTCGTCGCCAAGGTCATCGGCGAGCCGATCGCCAAGATCGCCTCGCGCGTCATGGCCGGTGAGAGCCTCGAAAGCTTCAACCTGGTTGAGAAGAAGCTGAACCACGTGGCGGTGAAGGAAGCCGTATTCCCGTTCAACCGATTCCCCGGCGTCGACACCGTGCTCGGCCCCGAGATGAAGTCGACCGGCGAAGTCATCGGCCTTGATACCAACTACCCCATCGCCTTCGCCAAGTCGCAGCTCGGCGCCGGCTCCAAGGTGCCGCGCGAAGGCACGGTGTTCGTCTCCGTCCGCGACGACGACAAGCCGCTGATTCTCGAGTTCTGCCGCCACCTCGAACACGCCGGCTTCAAGATCGTCGCCACCTCCGGCACCCACAAGTACCTGACCGAGAACGGCATCGCCGCCACCAAGGTCAACAAGGTACTGGAAGGCCGCCCGCACATCGTGGATTCGATGAAGAACGGCGGCGTGCAGCTGGTGATCAACACCACCGACGGCGCCAAGTCGATCTCCGACAGCCGCGACATCCGCCGCACCGCGCTGATGGGCAAGATCCCCTACTACACGACGATCCCGGGCGCCGTCGCCGCGGTCGAAGGCATCATCGCCTACCGCGAAGGCAACCTGCAGGTCCGCCCGCTGCAAAGCTACTTCGCGGCGTAACGCATGACCCGACCCGCGCCCGAAATCGTCGCGCGGGTCGAACGACTCCTCGGATGGGCCCCCGAAAGCTGGCGGCCCGTCCATGGCGGCTACACCCCCACGGCCCGCTACGCCGTCGCCGCCGGCAAGCGTACCGGCTTCGTCAAAGTTGCGACGACCGACGTCACAGCCAGACAGATCAACTGCGAGATCGTTGCCTATTCGGGCATCTCCGGTGACTTCGTGCCCCGCTGCTACGGTGCCGATCCTGATCCAGACACGCCCATCCTCATTATCGAAGACCTGAGCGCCGCCGCCTGGCCACCGCCATGGACGGAAGCCGCGGTCGATCAGGTCCTCGAAGCGATTGATCGCATGCATGCCACGCCAAGCACGCTCGAGCACGGTGGCCTGCTTGAAGGCCGCGAGGCCGGCTGGCCGACCGTCGCAGCGGATCCGGAGTCCTTCCTGTCGCTGGGCCTCGTCACCGCCGACTGGCTCGACAGCGCCCTGCCCGCCCTGATCGCCGCGGAGCGGTCGTGCCACCTCGCCGGCGACGCCCTCACCCACCTCGACCTCCGCAGCGACAACCTCTGTGTCACCCCATCGGGCGTGAAGTTCATCGATTGGGCAGAGGCCTGCCGCTCCGCCGCCGACGTCGATCTCGGCTTCTTCCTTCCGAGCCTCGCCTACGAGAACGGCCCGCGCCCCGAAACCATCCTTCCGGAGCGGCCCGACATCGCCGCTCTCGTCGCCGGTTTTTTCGCCTCCCGGGCGGGCAAGCCCGACATCCCGCTCTCGCCTTTCGTCCGCCGCGTACAGCGCGAGCAGCTGTCCACCGCACTGCCCTGGGCTATCCGTGCCCTCGATCTGCCGCCACCGGCGGATTGACACTCTCTCGCCGCGGCACCTAGAAGGGCTCGCATCATGAAGCTGGCAGACCGAACCATCTGCATCGCGTCGCGCGCCTGATCGGCGTGACGATGCTGCTGCCACCAGCGCTCCGCGCCGGGTGAGTGCGGCTGCTCATTCTCAAATCATCACGGCCTGTAGCGCCCGGATCCCGCGGCGCCGGTCCTCTATCGAGACAGCATCATGACCAACTATTTCGAAAGCCCGTTCAAGGGTATCCGGCTCGACGAGCACGTGACCAACCCCAACATCATCGTCGGCCGCTTCAGCTACTACTCGGGCTACTACCACGGCCATAGCTTCGACGATTGCGCCCGTTACCTCATCCCCGACCGCACCGATGTCGATCGCCTGATCATCGGCAGCTTCTGCTCCATCGGCTCGGGCGCCGCCTTCATCATGGCCGGCAACCAGGGACATCGGAACGATTGGGTCAGCACCTTCCCGTTCCACTACATGCCTGAGGTCGCAGCCTTCGCCGGTGCCGCCGACGGCTTCCGGCCAGCCGGTGACACCGTCATCGGCAACGACGTTTGGATCGGCTCCGAGGCCATCATCATGCCCGGCGTCACCGTCGGCCATGGCGCCCTCGTCGGCACCCGCGCGCTGGTGACCAGGGATGTCGAGCCCTACACCATCGTCGGCGGCAACCCGGCCAAGCCGATCCGCAAGCGCTTCGCCGATGAGAAGATCGCCATGCTGCTCGAAATGAACTGGTGGGACTGGACCGACGAGCAACTCGCCGGCACCATGCCGCTGCTCACATCGAACCGCATCGCCGATCTTTACGCCTACTGGCAGACGGCAGTACTGAAGGCATAGCCCAACACCGGGAGGAGGCCGCGTGAGGCTGGTTCTGCTGACTGCAGTAGCCATGATCGCCTTCGCGGCCAACTCCGTGCTGGCCCGCCTCGCCTTCGCGACGGCCGGCGCCGAGCCCTTGAGCTACACGGCCATCCGCCTCGTTTCGGGCGCCGCCATGCTCTCCATCCTCCTCGGCTTGCGGCAGCGCACGCTGCCCCGCTCGCTCGGCGGCAGCTGGCATGCGGCAGCAGCCTTGTTCGGCTACGCCATCGCCTTCTCCATCGCCTACGTCCTGCTGGGCGCGGGCACAGGCGCGCTGATCCTGTTTGCCAGCGTGCAGGTTGGCATCATCGGCTGGGCGATCCTCAAGGGCGACCGACCGGGACCGCTCGAGTGGCTCGGTATGGCCGTTGCGCTGGCCGCCTTTGCCTGGCTGGTGTCGCCCGGGCTGGTGGCGCCCCACCCGGTCGGCACGCTCCTCATGGTCCTCGCCGGCCTGTGCTGGGCCGCCTACACCTTGCTCGGCCGCGCCTCCCGCTCTCCGCTGCAGGATACCGCCGGCAACTTCATCCGCACCGTCCCGGTCGCCGCGCTTCTGCTGGTGGCCGGCCTTGCCGGCCAGCCGATCGACCCTGCGGCCGCAGCCTATGCCGCAGCCTCCGGCGCATTGGCTTCCGGTCTCGGCTACGCGGTCTGGTACGCCGCCCTGCCCGGCCTGCCGCGCACTACCGCCGCCATCGTCCAACTGACGGTCCCGGCAATAGCTGCCATGGGCGGCGTCTTCTTCATCGGCGAGACCGTCACCGGGCGGCTGGTCCTCGCTTCGATCGGCATCCTCGGCGGCGTGGCCCTCGCCCTTGTCGGGGCCGATCGGCGTCGCAGCGCGATCTCACGTTAGTCACTGAATAACCAAGCAGATTAGCTGCCGCTTAGTCCGGCGATACTATCTTCTCCGCCATTGCCTTTGGGGGGCTCATTGTCATGCATTTTCCAGCGCTTCTGGCGCGGCTCTTGTTTGCCGTTCTTCTTCTTTCTTTTTCCACCTCGAACACGGTGGCGCAGGACGATGCGCCGGCCGAGCCGGTGAAGGTCGGCGTCTATCTCAGCGCGCCGTTCGTCGCGCGCGAGGGAGACACCTATTCCGGTCTCGCCTACGACCTGTTCCACGAGATTGCGCAGCGCAACCAGATCACGCCGGTCTACGTGGACTACGAGACGCCCCGCGACCTGCTGGCCGCGATCAACGCCGGCGAGATCGACGTGGGGATCGGTAACATCACCATCACGCGCGAGCGCGAGGACTTCGTCGATTTCACCCAGCCCTGGCATGATGGCGGCCTGCGCATCATGACCGCTGCGTCCGATGGGCTGAGCCTTGGCGAACTCCTCGGCGAACTCGGCGACGCCGGGCACCTCAGGGCGTTGCTCTGGCTCGGCTGCATCATCGTCGTCGCCACGATCCTGCTGACCCTGTTCGATCGCAAGTTCGACAAGGATTTTCCCAGGGGCTGGCTGCCCGGGCTTATCGACAGCTTCCACCATGTCGTGTCCATCGCCACGTCCGGCCGGACCTCGCGCAAGCCCATGTTCGGTGCCTTCGGCAAGCTGCTCTCGGCATTCTGGCTGGTCTGCGGTGTCGCCGTGCTGGCCTTCGTCACCTCATCCGTTGCCAGCGTGATGACCGCTGCTGCCGTAACCGACGAGATCAAGAGCGTTGCCGACCTTGGCGATCGCACCGTCGGCGTGCTGGCCGGCGGCATGTCCGAGGCCTATGCCAAGAAGATCGGGCTCACGATACGCCCCTTCCGCACCCTCGGCGAAGCCTCCCAGGCGCTTGGCGAGCAGCGCATCGATGCCATCATCGCCGACGGCTCGGTCCTCGAATATCACGTTCATCACGAGGCCCAGGCAGGCCTGCAGGTAGTCGGACCGCTGTTTGACCCCGAAAAGTACGGCTTCGTCACCGCCAACGAGAGTCCGTTGGGCAAGGCCCTGTCGCTCGAAGTCCTCGGCGCTCACGAGGACGGAACAACGCAGGCCCTGCGCACCAAGTACCTGGGCATCGAGCACTGACGCCACAGGTACGCAGGCGAGCCGCCCCCTCGGCGGCGGCTCGCTTCACCGACTACGCTGCCTGATTGACCGGGGAGTTGTCATTCGCAGGCCCGCCATCAGGCGTGCCCTCGATGACAGCGAGACCGGCTCGCGCCACGACGATCAGTCCGCCGACAGGCTTGCCCCGCTCCGTGCGGATGACCGTCTCGGTCGCCACAAGGTCGTGGAAGCCGATGGAGCGGCAGAGCTCGATCGCATGCCTGCCCGAATGCTGGAACCTCAGGTTCTCGGTCAGCACCACGGGCTCCTCACCCGGATGCGTCTCCAGCGTGAAGGCCAGCAGCCCGCTCGGCGCGAGCACGCGACGGGCCGCGATCAGTGCAGGAGCCAGGTCGCCGACATAGTTGAACACGTCCGCCGCCACGATCAGGTCGCACCCGGCCGTCTCGGCCTCGAGGAAGGCAACCAGTTCGGCCCGCTCCAGCCGGTCGTAGATGCCCTTCTGCTTCGCCTTTGTCAGCATCCCGACCGACAGGTCGACGCCTTCCAGCCAGTCCACCAGTGGGCGCAGCCTCTCGCCCATGAGCCCGGTCCCGCAGCCCAGGTCAATGGCCCTGCGCACCGGCCGCGCGGGCCGTGACGCAAGCACCGATATCAGGGCAGCAGCAAGCTCGTCCGGCATCCGGTAGCCGAGTCCTTCGACCAGCGAGGTCTCGAAACGCGGCGCGTAGTCGTCGAACAGCGCCGCGACATAGTCCGGGGCCGGACTCCGATCGCCGCCCACGCCATGCGCCGCGAGCTTCAGTCGCGCCCCGAACACGCCCTCGTTGTCATGCGCCAGCAGCTCCGTCCATGCCGATATCGCGCCCGCGACATCGCCGGCCTGCTTGCGGTATTGCCCGAGCAGATCCCAACCCGCGGCCCACCACGGCGCCAGTTCGAGAGCCTGGGCCATGACCTCGGCCGCCTCGGGAAAAGCGCGCTTGGCTGCCAGCGCCACGGCATAAGCGGCGCGGCGGTCGGCGACGATGTCACCGGACGAATACTGTATTCGATGCAAGTTTGCTTGCCCCCAGCAGGCGCGACGCAGCTGCAATTAGCGCATCGCCGACGGCTGGGGAAGGTGGGGGCGGAGGGGAATTTCCACTTTGCTGTCACATCGGTGCGGCATACAATGGACCAAGGTCAACCCAGGCTTCGGGCCGGCCTGCCGGGCCAATGCACCGGCGTTCCCTACGCCTCGACGCACCCACTCCCCGGTGCGCAGGACTACTTGCCGGATCGAATTTCAACCCGTCGCGCCATCGGCTCGCCGGGCAAAAGTCGTTTCATTGCCCGTATTGATAGGCGGAACATTTCCGGCTACAAGTTAATAGTCGAATATTGCGGCCGACACTTCGTGCCTGGCGTCTTACGCGCCTGCTGAGGTCATTCCAAGAATTCGATGGGCAAAGGTTCCTATTGGGGTGGGAACCGCCACGGCAGTCTGCGAAAGGGACTCTATATATGGCTACCGGCACTGTGAAATGGTTCAACGGCCAGAAGGGCTACGGCTTCATTCAGCCCGACGAGGGTGGGGCTGATGTCTTCGTGCACATCTCTGCTGTCCAGCGTTCGGGGCTTTCCGGCCTCGATGAAGGCCAGAAGGTGACGTACGAGATCGTCAAGGACAAGCGCACCGGCAAAGCAGCCGCGGACAACCTCCAGGCGTCCTGATCTTCCGGACACCACCGGTTCGGCAAAGCGCGGCCCCGCGTGGGCTGCGCTTTTGTCTTTTCTGGCTTCGCGCTGCCCCCCGACGGCATCGTGATCGCCGACCTATCCGCGAGAATCGCAAGGCAACGTGACCGGCGCCTGCAACAACGAAATCCGCGTCGACAATGTGCAGCGTGGCCCCATGGGTCTGCGGCGCGTCCTCGAGCGGCCAGGCGATGGTCACTACTGGGCCGAACTGGCCCAACCGGACTAAGGCCTTGACGCCGCCACGATATGCAACGATATGCACCGCTCGCGAGGGCACTAAGTGGCCGCGCGCTTGACCGAAGCCTTCGTCGAAGGCAACTTAGTCTTACGCTCCCCCTTCAGGTCAGCTTGGTGACGACGCCGAATGACTTTGGCCGGGTGGAGCTTTCTTGATTTGGAGACGGCCATGGAAAAAATTCCGCTGACACCTGTTGGTCATCAGGCCCTGGCTGAGGAATATCGCCGCCGCACGGCCGAGGATCGCCCCAAGATCATTGCCGATATCTCCGAAGCCCGCGCGCATGGCGACCTTAGCGAGAACGCCGAGTACCATGCCGCCAAGGAGCAGCAGAGCCTCAACGAGGGCCGCATCAAGGAACTCGAGACGTTGCTGGCGCTTGCCGAGATCATCGACGTCACCAAGCTCTCCGGCTCGACCGTCAAGTTCGGCGCCACGGTAAAGCTCGTCGACGAGGATACCGAGGCCGAGAAGTCCTACCAGATCGTGGGCGACGCCGAGGCCGACCTCAGCAAGGGCCGCGTCTCCATCTCGTCCCCCATCGCCCGCGCCATGATCGGCAAGGAGCCAGGCGATTCGGTCGAGGTCGCTGCCCCCGGCGGCGCCAAAACCTACGAAATCCTCGAGGTAAAGTTCGTCTGATCCACCTGAGCGCGGTATCGGCCGCGCGAAGCTGTGGACTTTGGGACACCAGCCTGCGCTCCATCGTCTCAGTGCGATGGAGCCGGCCTTGAAACGTGGGCACCTATCCTCCTATTTTGACTAGACTAAAAGTCTCAGTGTTTTGGAGCATGTACGGTGCACGCTAAGGTCGTCATCATCGGATCGGGTCCGGCCGGCTACACCGCCGCCATCTATGCGGCGCGCGCAATGCTCGAGCCGGTCATGATTGCGGGCCTCCAGCCCGGCGGCCAGCTCACGATCACCACCGATGTCGAGAACTATCCCGGCTTCGCCGACGTCATCCAGGGCCCCTGGCTCATGGAGCAGATGAAGGCTCAGGCCGAGCACGTCGGCACGAAGATGATCAACGATATCATCGTCGAGGTCGACTTCGACCGCCGCCCCTTCGTCCTCAAGGGCGATAGCGGCACGACCTACACCGCCGATGCCGTCATCATCGCAACCGGCGCCCAGGCGCGCTGGCTCGGTCTCGACTCCGAAACCCACTTCCAGGGCTTCGGCGTATCGGCCTGCGCCACCTGCGACGGCTTCTTCTACCGTGGCAAGGAAGTGGTCGTGGTCGGCGGCGGCAACACCGCCGTCGAGGAAGCCCTCTTCCTCACCAACTTCGCATCCAAGGTCACCGTCGTTCACCGCCGCGGCGAGTTCCGCGCCGAGCGCATCCTGCAGGAGCGCCTGTTCAAGAACGAGAAGGTCGAGGTGATCTGGAACGCCGAGATCGAAGAGGTCTACGGCGACGACATGCCCCGCTCCGTGAAGGGCGTAAAGATCCGCGACACCAGGACCGGCCAGGTCACCGAGAAGAACGTCGATGGCGTCTTCATCGCCATCGGCCACCAGCCGGCGACCTCCATCTTCTCGGGCAAGCTGGACATGAAGCCCGGAGGCTATCTCAAGGTCGTGCCCGGCGGCACCTCCACGAACATCCCGGGTGTCTTCGCCGCGGGCGACGTTACCGACGATGTCTATCGCCAGGCCGTGACTGCGGCCGGCATGGGCTGCATGGCCGCACTCGACGCCGAGGAGTTCCTCGCCTCGGTCGAGCTCGCGGAAGCTGCGGAATAGCCGATGCTGGATTGGGACAAGCTCCGCATCTTCCACACCGCCGCTGAATCAGGGTCCTTTACCCACGCCGCCGAGCGGCTGAACATGAGCCAGTCTGCCGTCTCGCGGCAGATTTCGGCACTCGAGGAAGACCTTGGGCTCAAGCTCTTCATCCGCCACGCCCGCGGGCTGGTTCTGACCGAAGTCGGCGAGCAGCTCTTCCGCACCGCGCACCGCATGCATTGGGAGCTGCAGCAGGTCGAGACGCAGATGTCCGAGAGCCAGGAGGTGCCGACCGGCCCCCTGCTCGTAACCACCACGGTGGGTATCGGCTCGACCTGGCTATCGTCCCGCATCCACGAGTTTCTGATCCTTTATCCGGAAATCCAGATCGAGATTAAGCTCAACGACGCCGAGCTCGATCTCGCCATGCGCGAGGCCGACGTCGCCATCCGGCTGCACCGGCCGAACCAGTCAGAGATGATCCAGCGCAAGCTGTTCACGGTGCACAACCACTTCTATGCGTCGCGCAGCTATGTCGGCGAGTTCGGCGAGCCCTCCGCCGTCGAAGATCTGGACAAGCACCGCATCATCTCGTTCGGCGAGCCCGTCCCCTCCTACCTCGGCGACATCAACTACCTCGAGCGCCTCGGCCGACCGGACTCCTCGCCCCGCCGCGCCGCCATGAAGGTCAACGCCATCTACGGCATGATGCAGGCCGCCCGCGCCGGCATCGGCATCGCCATGCTGCCCGACTACGTCACCGAGGGTGAGGACAACCTCGTCCGCGTCCTCCCGGGCATCGAGTTGCCGGCCTACGAGGCCTATTTCGTCTATCCGCCCGCGCTGAAGAATTCCAAGCGCGTCGGCGTCTTCCGCGACTTCCTCGTCGGCAAGGCACGCGAGTGGTCATTCTGAACCGTCTGCTCGGGCTGGCGCTCCTGCCCGCCCTCCTCGTCGCGCCGTCCCAGGCGGACTCGCTAACGTCCGGGCAGTTCGGCGCGATCTTCTGCATGTCGCGCCTCTCCGGCGACATGGCGCCCGTCCTCGCCATCCTCACGCCCGAACTCACCGACCTCGTCGGCAAGGCCGACCCGGCGCAGGTCCGCTGGCAGGGCAAGCCCGACTATGCCGCCATGTGCCAGCCCGTCGGCGCCGCCGGCACGGCCGAACGCCCCGAGATCATCCTCTCCTACCAGTACCGGGAACCCGACAAGGCGAACTTCTCCGATCGCCTCGTCACCGTGTTCGTCGATGGCCGCCTGCGCCTCGACGACATCCTGTTCGCCGACAAAACATCGCTCCGCGACAGCCTCAGCTGATTGCTCCGCGCCTCAGCGCGGCCGCACGACCGTGAAGTCCAGCTGCGCGCGCACCGCGAAACCAAGCTTCTCGTAGAGCGCGATGGCTCCGGCGTTCTCGGTCTTCACGTGCAGGAACGGCACGCGTCCCTCCGCCCCGATCAGCGCCGACACATGCGAGACCAGCGCCTTTGCCAGCCCCCTGCCCCGGAATTCCGGCCACGTGCACACCGCGCTGACCTCTGTCAGCCCGTCGAGCCGCATCCGCTCCCCGCTCATCGCCATCAGCCGCCCGTCCTCCGCCCGCAGCCCGAAGTAGTGCCCCATGCCGATCGTCCCGAGACGAAACGGTCCCGGCTCGGTCGCCGTCGCCAGCTCCAGCATTTCAGGCGCATCGGCAACGGTGAGCTGCACCGCCCCGACGCCACGCGCCGTCGGTGGCGTCTCGCACACCATCTGGAACACCGGCACCACCTGCAGCACATCCCAGTCGCTGGGCACCGCATACTTCGATGCCGACACCAGCCCAACCGCCCCCTCCGGCTCGATCAGCGGCCGCAACTGTGCGAACGCCGCCTCGTCATAGGCCTGCAATCCCGCCAATGGCGACAGCTCCGCCCGGTATCGCGCCGCCCCGCCATTCAGCTGCCCCAGCGCCATGTGCTCGGTGGTCAGCGCATTCCACGCGGGATCGTCGAGCAGGGAGAAATCCGTCATGGGCAAAGTCCTTGAGTATGGCGACACGCCTCTATCACCCATGCCCGTTCATCGGCAATTCAGCCGCCTCCGCTAGAACGGGCCAACCTCGGGGATCACCATGCACCGTTTCGCCGCCGCAGCCGCGCTCTGCCTGCTCGCCACGCCGTCATTCGCCCAGATGGTCACCATCAGCCCCGAGCAGATCGGCGAGATCTTCTGCATCGCCCGTGAGGGCAACGACATGACACCGGTCGAGGGCCTGCTCACCGCCGAACTGAAGTCCGCCATCGCCGAAGCCGAGGCGAAGAACGACACCATCCAGAAAGCCACCCCGGACGAGAAGCCGCCGCTCGGCGACGGCATTCCGTGGCAGGCCTTCCCCGACTATGCCGACACCTGCACGCCCGGCGCTGTCACCCTCACGCCAGGCGAAGCCAGTGTCGCCATCGACTATGCCTTCAAGGATTACCCAGACGCCAACTTCAGCGACTCCCTGATGCTGAAGCAGGTCGACGACCCCGCGACCGGCGCCAGTTTCTGGCGCATCGACAACCTCGCCTACGCCACCGAGGGTGACCTGCGCACCGTCCTTTCCTCGGTCTTCGAGAACTGAGCGGGCCAGCGATCCCGCCCCTTGACGCGCCGTCCCTAAAGGCGCATTCCGACCTTGTTCCGGGCGCTTGCACCCGGACCTTCATCAAGGACTGAAAATGAACCCCGACAGTCGAAGTCGATCTTCGATCTTGCCGGCGCTCTAGGCTCCACGGGCCGGGCGCGCTGGCCCGGCTATATAGTGGAGCCCCGTCATGCTGCGTGCCTATATTCGCGAAGGCGACCGCCTCGTTCCCACCGATTTTGACCCTGCGTCCGACGCCAATCTCGGCGGCGCCGTCTGGTACAGCCTTACCGACCCCACGCGCGAGGAAGACAAGTTCGTCGAGTCGTGCCTCGGCATCGACATCCCGACCCGCCGCGAGATGCAGGACATCGAGCCCTCCGCTCGCCTCTACAGCGAGGACGGCGCCGAGTTCATGACCATCACCGCCCTCATCGACGGTGAGGGCGAGCAGCCGATCAAGACGCCGATCACCTTCGTCCTGCGCAACGACCAGCTGGTGACCGTCCGCTACGCCGACCCCAAGCCGTTCCGTCTCTACGAGCGTTTCGTCTCCCGTGCCAACAAGGGCGAGTTCGGCGGCGAGCGCGTCATGATCGGCCTGCTCGAATCCTTCATCGATCGCCTGGCCCAACTGCTCGAAACCACCGGCGACGGCATCGACCAGATCTCGCGCGAAGTGTTCGGCAACAAGGCCAAGAAGCCCACCCGCAAGACCCGCGACCTGCAGTCGCTGATCGAGCAGATCGGCAAGAAGGGCGATGTCCTCACCCTGGCCCGCGAGAGTCTCGTCTCGATCAACCGGCTCGTCAGCTTCCACCAGACCGCCGGCACCGACGATCAGCGCGCGGTGCGCGAACGCAGGCTGGAACTGAAGGTCCTCCAGCGCGACGCTACGGCGCTCAGCGACCACGCCGCTTTCCTCTCCGACAAGATCACCTTCCTGCTCGACGCGACGCTGGGCCTGATCAACCTCGAGCAGAACCAGATCATCAAGATCTTCTCGGTCGCGGCCGTGGTGTTCCTGCCGCCGACGCTGGTCGCCTCGATCTACGGCATGAACTTCGACTTCATGCCCGAGCTGGACTGGGCCCTGGGCTATCCGTTCGCGCTGGGGCTCATGTTCCTGTCCGCGCTCCTGCCCTACCTGTTCTTCAAGCGTAGCGGCTGGCTCTGAGCCCTGCCGGATTCGCCCATGGCACTGACAAAAAACTGTCACATCAGGGCCTTAGGCCACAAACATGAACAACCGTGCGACAGCGTGGCACACCGGATTTAGGGAATACACGAGCAAACCCATCGACTTAGCAACCATGCGTTTTTTGCATAACACGCATTCATCATTCCGGGTTGATAGGTCAGGATCACGAACCTATATCCCGCCCCGACAGCAGCTGAGCGCTTCTCCCTCCTCCTCCTCGCGCTCGTTGTTGTTCCTCCTTGCAGTCAGCAATGTCTGCAAACTCGGCCCCGCTCTCCCCTCGAGCGGGGCCTTATTCTTTTCTGCCCCCGAAATGAAACCGGTGCTGCAATGTGACGTTTACGTCATGTCAGCACAGCTGTCCTTTCCCTGCGGAAACTGCATAGCTGGCATGTAGCAATGCGCATTGCTGACCAAACGGTCAAAGTGCATATTGTGAGTGTCGATGTGAGCCGCACCGTATCCTCCTCCCACGGTCCTGCTCTGCGACACCCGGTTCGAAGTCGTATCCTCCTCCCTCGACCTAGAACCACTGGCAAATGGCGTATCCTCCTCCCTCGTCCATTTGCCACCACTTTCGATTTGGACTTCGGTCCTTTTCATCAGGCTCCATCTTCGGATGGAGCCTCTTTTTTTGCTTCCGACGACTAGACCATCCGAGCGCGCTGGCGATGCGCCCGCGCCTGACGCATGGCAGCCGTTCCGACTAAGCGTTTGTCCGCAGCGGCCTTCACCGCGATAGTCAGTTTCAAGAGATCGCGGCCTACCTCCTCCCAGGCCGCTTCTCCTTGGTCGCCCGCTTCGGCGAGCCGGCCTCCGGGGCTCCGCTCATCCCCTCGAGCGGAGCCCTTTTTCTTTTTCTGCAACATGTGCCCGGCATTTCCTGCCGGCCTGACCGTTCCGAGCCAGCACGGCGCCCGGAAATCCGGGCTTTGCGGGCTGGCACGCGATCTGCATGGGGTTCCGTCGAACGTCGGAGGCTTCCATGACCAGCGTCGGTACCGTCAGCCAGTCCATGAGCTATGCGCAGATCCTCGCGAGCGCGCAGAAGTCGCAGCAGGCCACCGCCGGCACCGCCGCTTCGACGTCGGGTAGTTCCGGCAGTTCCGCCACCAGCGTGACGCTCTCCGATGCCGCCAAGGCCGCGCTGGCCGAGAAGAGCTTCGCCACCGTCACCACCGAGGCGCGCGCTACCCTCGACAAGCTGCTTTCCGACGCAAAGCTCACGAGCCCGCTGAAGGACGGCAAGCTCGCTCTCGACCTCAGCAAGGTCGATCGGCGCGAGCTCTATGCGATGAGCACCAACTCCAACCAGCTGTTCACCGCCGATGAGCAGAAGGCCGCCGCCATCGAGCTGCAGAACCGCTTCGACCAGGCGCTCGCCGGCCCCACCGCCGTCGGCCGCGTCACCGGCAGTGTCAAAGGCCTCTACGTCGCCGCCCTCGCCTATTTCGACGCCATGGGCCCTGAGGAGAAGGCCTCCGCCGCTTATGTCGACCAGCGCGCCGCGCTCGAGGAGATGCTGAAGCAGATCGAGGCCAAGCCCTCGACCCTCCCTGGCGCCGTGCCCAACGATCCGATCAACGCCTACATGGAGCGTCTCGCCACAGGCGAAACCGGCAAGCCGCGCGACATCGCCAACGTCGCCGCCGACGCCCGCACCACGCTCGACGCCCAGTACAAGGCGACCGGCAGCAGCAAGCCCGACTATTCCGAGTTCGACAGCCGCTCCCTCGCCTCGGTGGCGCTCAACTCGGCGGACAAATTCTCGCCGACCGAGGTCCGAGCCGCTTCGCAGGAAATGCGCTCCCGCTCGGGCGCCGCGCTGCTGCAGAGCCTCAAGTCCGCCGGCAACGGCAACCCCGCCGGCTTTGCCCAGAACGTCATCTCGCTCTACGGCGCCATGAGCAGCGAGGAGCGCGCCGCCGCCGGCTGGTCCGAAAACCTCTACAACGCCGCCGTCGCCAACTATCAGACGGCCAGCAAGCTCGGCTCCATCCTCGGCCAGGTCACCGGCTCCTCCGCCTTCGGCAGCAGTAGCGGCGACGAAGGACGCTCGATGAGCTTGATGGACTATCTGTAGGCGCCGAACGTGTAGGTAGTCCTTGGCGGTTTCCACGACAAAGTGGCCGCGCGTGACCCCAGGGCCTTGCGCCGGTATCATGAAGAGAGGGCAACATCGCGCAGGGCGGCTTCCCCATGGATACGATCGCAGCCATCTATGGTCGCCGTTCGATAAGGGACTATGAGCCCCGCCGGGTCCCGCGACCGCTTATCGAGGCGATACTGCGCGACGCCGCGCAAGCGCCGACCCCGCCAGTGAGCGGCGAGGCACCATTCGTTTTCATCGTCATCGAGGGCCTCGAACGCATCGCCGAATATGGGGCTGCGGCACTCGCTTTCGCCAGGCAGCACCGCAGACCCGGCACCGCCTCCGACTGGGTCGAGAAGCCGGGTTTTCTCGTTTTCTTCAACGCGCCGGCCGTCGTCATCGTGTGCGGCTTCGATGACGGCTACGGGCAGGCGATCCAGGACTGCAGCCGCGCCGGCCAGAACCTCATGCTATCGGCGCACGCGCGCGCCCTCGGCACATGCTGGGTCGGCTCGCCGATGCAGTGGTTGCGCGACCCGGCCACCAGCGCCAGCCTCGGCGTCCCGGCCGGCTACACGCCGCATGCCGCATTCACGCTGGGCTATCCATCAAAAGTTCCAGGCGCGAACCCGCGCGGGATGCCGGAAATCATCTGGCGGGCATGACGTAACGAGCTCCGCGCGAGTGCTGGGCAACGCCATACGGCAGTCCAGTGAGCCGCCCTCACCCCTACCCCGCGAGATCATCAAGCGCGGCGTTCAAACTCGCCAGCCGTTCGGCCCCGATGCGTTCCGCATAGCGGGCCTCGATCTCTCGCTTGACCTCGTTGCCATCAGCGATCGCCTTGATCCCCTTGGGCAGCAACCGGACGATCTTCCCGCGCTTGTCGTCAGGGTCCGGTACGCGCTCGACGATCTGCTCGGCGACCAGTTCATCCACCAGTTGCTGAACGGCCTGCTTGCTGATCCCCATCGCAGCGGTGAGTGCGGATTGTGAAAGGCCGCCCGGACGCAGATGCCCCACCACAGCGCCGCGCGCCTCGGCCATCCAGCCATGCCCGCGCGCCGCCATGCCTGCGTCGAACTCGGCCTTCCATTGCCGCGCCAGGCGCCATAGCCGCCATCCGACATGGTCGATCAGCGGCGGAAGTTTATCGTCAAGTTGCTTGACCAACTCATGCGCTCCATGTAGTCAAGTTGCTTGACGATACGTCTTCACGACCACCCATGCAAGATAACGCAAGGAGCACGACCATGCCGCTCATCAACAATGCCAATCCGCCCAGTTTCGAGATACCCGGTGTCTCGTTCGTCAACGTCGCAGCCCCGAGCCGCGGCTCGGTGGAGAATGCCATATGGCGGACCCGCGTCGAGCCAAACTCGCTCGGCCTCGAACATCACATGACGCGCGAGGAGATCATCGTCGCCGTCAACGGCAAGGGCGTGGTCCAGGTCGGCGCCCACCGCTACGAACTCGCGCCCGGCGACGCGTTCGCCGTTCCAGCCTTCACCAGCTTCCGGCTGGGCTCCTTGGGAGACGAACCGTTCGAAGCAGTCACCGTGCTCCCGGCCGGCAGCCACGCCGTGGTAGCGGGCAAGCCGTCGTTCCAGCCGGCTTGGAGCATCTAGCGAAAACGCGGCGGCCAACCGGCCGCCGCGGTTCGCGTGCGCCCCGTTAAACGGTAACCCCAGCAAACCCATCCAGCGCCGCCGTGATCGCCTCAGCCATCCCGGCATCTCCCGCCGAGTGCCCTGCTCCGTCGATCACCACCAGCTCGGCCCCCGGCCAGGCCCGTGCCAGCTCCCACGCCGTCACCAGCGGCCCCTGCAGATCGAGCCGCCCCTGTACCAGCACGCCCGGTATCCCGCGCAGCCGATGGGCATTGGCGAACAACTGGCCCTCCTCCATCCACGCCCCATGCTGGAAGAAGTGCGTAACGATCCGGCCACGCGCCAGCAGCCGCGCCGGATCCACACCATCGGACGGTCGCCCGACCTGCGCATTTACCGAAGCCGCCGCATTGTCCCAGTCGTGAAAGTCCCGCGCCGCCTTGTCTCGCACCGCCGGATCGGCATCGAACAGCAGCTTGTTGTACGCCGCGATCAGCTCGTCCTCCGGCGTCCCGACCGGCGCGCCCGCGACGAACCGCTCCCACTCCGCCGGGTAGAGCGGCGCCATGCCGCGATAGAGCCAGTCGATCTCCCGCCGCCGCGTCGTCGTCACCCCTCCGAACACCATCGCCGCAACGTGCTCGGGGTGCTCCTCGGCATAGGCAAGCCCCAGCGTCGTCCCCCACGACCCGCCATAGATCACCCACCTGTCGACGCCGAAATGTGCACGCAGCCGCTCGATATCGGCGACCAGATGCGCCGTGGTGATCACCGAGAAATCAACGCCCTCGCCCGATGCATGTGGCGTGCTCTTGCCGCAACCGCGCTGGTCGAAGCCAATGATCCGATAGCACCGGGGATCGAAGAACCGCCGCATCGAGGCCGAAGACCCCGAACCCGGCCCGCCATGGAGGATCAGCGCCGGCACCCCGTTCGGGTTGCCCGCCTCTTGCCACCAGAGTGCGTTGCCATCCCCGACCTCGAGCCAGCCGCTCGCGACCGGCTCGGTTACGGGGTGGACCATCAGCTCACCTTGGCGCAGAAATCCTGGATACGGCTCACCGCATCCTCGAGCTGCGCATTCGACGCCGCGTAGCTCAGCCGCATGTGCCCGGCGAGGCCGAACGCCGAGCCATGCACCAGCGCCACGCCGGTCTCTTCGAGCAGCGCCAGCACGAAGGCCCCGTCGTCGGTCAGCGCGCGGCCACCGCCGGAGGTCTTGCCGAGCAGCCGCTGCACCGACGGGAACACATAGAACGCTCCCTCGGGCGTCAGGCAGTCGAGCCCGGTATTGGCGTTGAGGCCGTTCACGACGAGGTCGCGCCGGCCCTGGAACACCTTGAGCCAGTCCTTCAGGAACCCCTGCGGCCCGTTCAGCGCTTCCACCGCCGCCCACTGCGAGATCGACGATGGGTTCGTGGTCGATTGGCTCTGCAGCTTCAGCATCGCGCCCAGCAGCGGCCGCGGGCCGGTGCAGTAGCCGATGCGCCAGCCGGTCATGGCGTGCGACTTCGACACGCCATTCATCGTCAGCGTCCGCTCCATGAGCTTCGGCTCGACCCCCGCGATCGTCGCGAACGTGCCGCCATCATAGACCAGCACTTCGTAGATATCGTCGGTGAGGATGTGCACGTGCGGGTGCCGAAGCAGCACATCCGCCAGCCCGCGCAGCTCGTCGCGCGTGTAGGCCGCGCCGGTCGGGTTCGACGGCGTGTTGAGGATCAGCCATTTGGTCTTGGGTGTGATCGCCGCCTCGAGCACGTCCGGACGCAGCTTGAAGCCCGTCGACGCATCCGCCACCGCGAATACCGGGTTGGCATCGCACAGCCGCACGATCTCCGGGTAGCTGACCCAGTACGGCACCGGGATCACCACGTCGTCGCCGGGGTTCAGCGTCGCCATCAGCGCGTTGAAGATGATCTGCTTGCCCCCGGAGGAGACGAAGCAGTCCGCCGCCGTGACATCCAGCCCGTTGTCGCGCTTGAACTTCGCGGCGACGGCTTCCTTGAGCTCCGGGATGCCATCCACGGCCGTGTAGCGGGTCTTGCCCGAGTTGATCGCCCGGATCGCCGCCTCGCGCACATGCTCGGGCGTGTCGAAATCCGGCTCGCCCGCGGCCAGCGAGATCACGTCCTGCCCCTGCCGCTTCATCTCCACGGCCTTCGAGTTGATAGCCACCGTGGCGGACGGCTGGATGCGGTTCATTGCGTCGGACAGAAAGGCCAAGATCGTCTCCCCGGAAAACTGGCCGGAAAGCTCTATGCGCTCGTCGCGTACCGCACAATCGGTCAGTCGTTCTAGATGCCCAGGCCCGGCTGCTTGACCAGTTGCACGCCCTGGACACGCCAGCCCGCCTCTTCTTGGCCCAGCTGGTAGATGGCCTCGTAGAGGCTCTGGTCGGTCCCCAAGAGCTTCACCTCCTGCACCACCACGTTCTCATCGATCCGACGAAACGCGCCGAAGCTGTGCGAGCGCGACTCCATGATCGGTGCATAGCCCGATCCGATGATCGAAACGAAGAAGGCATCCGCGGATGAGAAATTCGACTGGAAGTACGCACTGGCGAAGCTGAAGGCACTCGGCGCGTCCTTGGCGCGAAACGCCTCGATCTGGCCGGTGATCACCGCCTGCCACGGCTCCGAAATCGCCGGCAGTTCGGCCTCCTGGGCCGTGATCCCAGCAACCATCACTCCCCAGAACGCCGTCCCCAGCATCACCCGCCCGATAGCGACTCTCGCAGCACCCATCTCCACCTCCCTGTCGGCGGACGGGGCGCCCCGTCACAGGAATGCCTCAAAAACGTCCGCCCTTCACCGCCGTAGCAACGAAACATCCGCGCATTCCCGCGGTCACCTCACTGCGTTGTGATCGTCTGAATTGAGTGAGCGAGCCGATGTCCCCCACCAAGCTTCCGACGCCGAAAAAGCCGCAGTTCCGGCTCCCCAAGCTTCGCCTCGGCAACCCGCTGACCACGGCCGCGGCCATCTCGTTCTCGCTCACCTTCGTCGCCGGCGGCATAGCGTTGCTGCTGGGGGTGTTCCCCGCGCACGCCATCATCGGCAGCCGCGAGTTCGATACCGGCGTCATCCTGTTACTCGTGCCGCTCACCGCGCTGCTGTTCGCCATCATCGTCGAGGTCGTCCGCTCGATCCTCCGCGAAGGACTGCGTCCGGCCAAGCCGCGGCAGGCCAACCCGCTGTCCGCCTGGAAGCCGGGCCACGGTGAGGGCTGATTAACTGGCGGTAACGTTTCCTCGATCCGTTCATCTTCCCGTTAGTTGCAATGCCGTAAAAGGCAGGTAGCGCTCACTTTGGCCAGTGATGCGCCCGCAAGAGTTCGCCCCCTGAGAGGCGCGCCGGCGGCGTCAGACACCAGCGACTGAGGAAACAATGACCCGATCCGATTTTGCCCCGCTCGGCCGCCCGCTGCGGGGACTCCTGCTTGGCACCGCCTTCGCGAGCCTGGCTGCCAGCGGCGCCCTCGCCGAAACCCTCACCGTAACCGACATCGCGCCCACCGACGCTTCGGGCTACGGCCTCAGCGTCCCGACCATCGAAGTCGTCGATGGCAACCTCAACGAAGGCACCGTGCGCGGCCTCTTCACGGGCACCCCGGATGCCCTGCAGCCGCTCTCGACGCTCAACGCCGCTTCGGTGACGATCCCCGAGATCTCGGTCTCCTACAAGATCGACGTCGAAGGCGCCGAGCCCGCCGTCATCACCTACCACGATCTCGTCCTCACCGATGTCGTCGACGGCGTCGCCGCATCCGCCACCGTCGCCTCGTCTGAGTTCAAGGGCGGCGAGGCCGGCATCGCCAAGTTCGGCGAAATGTCCGCCAGCAATTTCGATCTCGGCCGCCTGCTCGGTTTCTACGGCCTTGTTCCGACGGACGGCACCGACACTGAACTGCGCGAGGTCTATTCCGACTTCACCTTCTCGGGCGGCACCTTTGCCGTCGACGGCGTCTTCAACTGCGACATTGGCGGCGCCGAAGTGGCAAGCTTCAGCGCCCGCCCGCTCAAGCAGAGCATGGGCGACATCCAGGGCCTGATCCTCGAGGCGGAAGCTGCCGAGAAGGCCGGAACACCGATCGAGCCCGAGCAGATCAAGCAGATCGTCCTCTTCTACACAGACCTGCTCACCGCCTTCTCCTCGTCGCCGATGACGTTCGAGGGCATCGATTGCTCCGGCCAGGACGACGCCGGCAAGCCTCTCGCCTTCTCGGCGGGCACCATTACCGCCGGCGGCTTCGAGCCAGCCATCTACCCAGACTTCTCCCTCGACGATCTCAAGATCGAGGTCGAGGGCGACGGCCACGTCAACTTCGGCAACTTCACCTGGAAGCGGATGGACTTCACTACCGCGATCGAGACCGTCGAAGCCGCCACTACCCTCGACGAGGCCTTCTTCACCGCCAACTGGCGCAAGCTCGTGCCCGCCATGGACGGCTTCAGCCTTGCCAACCTCGATGTCGACGTGCCCGACCCGGACAAGCCTGGCGCGCGCGTCAAGGGCACGCTCGGATCGTTCGACGCGACCCTCGGCAACTACGTCAACGGCATCCCCGCCGACGTCGCGCTGACCCTCGCGAACTTCATCCTGCCGATCACCGCCGACATGAAGGACCTGCCCGTCCAGGACCTGCTCGACCGTGGCATCTACACCCTCGACATCTCGCTGGGCACCAAGCTCGCCTGGAACGAGGAGGCTTCGACCATCGAGGTCGAGGACGTGCTGATCGACATGGGCGCGCTGGGTCGGGTCAACTTCTCGGGCACTTTCGGCAACGCCACCGAGGCGCTGTTCGCCGACAACCCGGACGAGGCCCTCATCGCCGCCCAGATGATGACGCTCAAGGCGCTCACCATCGAGGTCGAGGACCGGGGCATCGGCTCCATCGCCTTCGCTGCCGGCGCCAAGGAAGCCGGCCAGCCGGAGGAAGCCTTCCGCACTGCCGTCGCCGGCATGGCGCAGGGCATGACCCTCGCCTTCCTCGGCAACACCACCGAGGCGCTCACCGCCGCCCAGCAGCTCGGCACGTTCCTGCAGGGTGCCTCGCACCTCAAGGTGACGATCACCAGCAAGGACGAAGCCGGCATCGGCCTCGCCGACCTCGCCGCAGCCGAGACCAACCCGGCAGCGCTCGCCGGCAAGCTCGACGTCGTCGCCGAAGCCAGCGGCGAGCCGGTCGTCCTCCCCCTCGTCGAGGCTCCCCCCTCGATGCAGGACCAGAAGCGCGACCTGAAGACCCCGGCCACCACGCAGTAAGCAAGGGCCGCACCTGATCCTCCCCCGCGCGGCGGGGGAGGAAACCGGCGAAACGGTGAAGCGGGCTGCCCACTGACCGACTTGTCCCCTCCCCCCTTTGGGGGCACTATGGTGCCCTGAGAGAGGAGGACTAACGATGCAAGTCGAGACTATCCTTCAATCCAAGGGTCACACGGTCTTCACCGTGGAAGCTGGCGCGCCGCTCTCTGAAGCCGTGCACGTCCTCAACACCAAAAAGATCGGTGCCGTGGTCGTCGTGGACGCCAAGGGCAAGGTCGTCGGCATCCTGTCGGAGCGCGACATCGTGCGGCGTCTCGACAAGGATCCAGTCGCCCTGCTCGCGTCGCCCGTGCGCAGCGCGATGACCTCCAAGGTCATTACCTGCACTTCGGCCTCGACGGTGTCGGATCTCATGGAAACCATGACCCTCAACCGCATCCGCCACATCCCCATCGTGGAGGGCGGCAAGCTCACCGGCATCGTCTCCATCGGCGACGTGGTGAAGCGCAAGATCGAGGAAACCGAGCAGGAAGCCCTCGCCCTCAAGCAATACATCGCGTCTTAAGGTCCGGGCCTGCCCCGGGGATGCAGGGGCCGCGCGTCGACGCGGCTCCACCTCTTCCTTCTCCGCTTGTCGGAGAAGGTGGCGCGAAGCGCCGGATGAGGGCTGAGCCCGTCACCTTTCCAACCTTTCCGCCATTTCATCGCGCCGCAATCCCCCCGCAATCCGACGCAGGGCATCGTCTCCCCATTGCCACTCTGGGAGACCACGATGACCCCGACCCGCGCCTCACTCTTCGCCGCCCTCGTCGCCGCCCTCGGCCTCACCGCCATGAGCCCCACCTTCGCTGCCGGCCCGCAGCATCAGCGCCACGACACCGGCCGTATGCTCGAGTTCCGTCGCGACGGCGGCGCCTTCCGCTTCGCCCAGTTCTCCTGCAACGATCGCGCCGCCGACCGGCTCGAGCGTCGCCTCGACCGCATGGCCGGCAGGCTCGAACTGACCAAGGAGCAGGAGAAGCTGTTCGAGGACTTCCGCACCTCGGCCCTCACCGCCCAGACCGAATTCGCCGACCAGTGCGACACCATCCGCCCGGGCGCCACTGCCAGCAAGGAACGCGCGGACCTGATCCAGCGCCTCGAGCAGCGGCTGAAGTTCGATGAAGCCCGCCTCGCCGCCATGAGCGAGCTCCTGCCGCACTTCAAGACCTTCTACGGCAGCCTGACCGACACCCAGAAGCACGAGCTGATGCCCGGCCGCGGCATGGACCAGCCCCACGCCCCGCGCCCGGGCGCCCAGTCGAACGGCTGATCCCCAAGGCCGACCTCGCTCCGCGTGAGGTCGCCTCAGCCGTACCGAGAAGCCCCGGCGTCCCTCCCGCCGGGGCTTCTGACCAAAAGTCCTATCTTCCGACGCTCGACCTGCCCCCTTGCAGCCTCTACACATAGAGAACGCGAACGGGAGATCGCGTTATCCTGGAGGGGTTTCAGACGTGAAGATTACTTCGGTTAGGACCGCGGCCACCCGCGGTCACTGCATGCACTTGTGGGTCATGATCGAGACCGACGCCGGCGTCACCGGTCTCGGCGAATGTGTCCATGGCGGACATCAGGCCATCGCCATCATCCAGGAATTCGCGCCCAAGCTGGTCGGCCGCGATCCCTTCGCAATCGATGCGATCTTCGAGGAAATGCGGCGCAGCCTCGTCTTCGAGGGCGGCTTCGCCGGCGCGCTGATCACGGCGCTGACCGGCATCGAGATCGCGCTCTGGGATCTCAAGGGCAAGGCGCTCAAGGCCCCGGTCTACGACCTGCTCGGCGGCAAGTTCCGCGACGACATCCGGGTCTACTGCGACTGCGAAGTCGAGCCCGGCATGAACATGGACGAGATCAAGCGCGTCGTCGACGAGGTGCTGGAAGCCGGATTCACCGCGCTCAAGATCGACCTCGATATCTTCGCATACGGCCACCACGGCAGCGAGACGGCGGGCTTCGTCAAGGACCGCTTCAACATGACGCCGGACCGCTGGGAGCACGACCGCATGGTGCAACTGGCCGAGATGGTGGTTGCCGCCGCAGGCCCCACCGTCGAGGTCGCCGCGGACCTCCACACGCGCCTCGACAAGCACAGCGCCATCCGCCTCGCCCGCGATCTCGAGCACCTGAAGCTCATGTGGCTCGAGGAGCCGATCCCGCCCGAGAACATCGACACCATGCGCGAGATCACCCAGGCCACTTCGACGCCGATCTGCGCCGGCGAGAACCTCTACCTGCGCCATGGCTTCCGCGACCTGATCGAGAAGCACGCCGTCGACATCATCATGCCCGACATCCCCAAGTGCGGGGGCCTGTCGGAGTGCCGCAAGATCGCGAACATGGCCGAGATCTACTCTATGCCCTTCGCGCCGCACAACGTGTCGTCACCGATCGGGACGATGGCCTCCGCGCATGTCTGCGCCACCGTGCCGAACTTCCTCGTCCTCGAGTTCCACTGGTTCCATCGCGACTACTGGTCGACGATCACCGACGGCGGCGAGATCATCAAGGACGGCAAGATCACCGTCACCGACCGCCCCGGCATCGGCCTCGACCTCAACTTCGACGTCGCCAAGGCCCACCAGTACCCCGGCACCACCTGGTTCGCCTGATCAACGTAAGCTCCCTCCCCCTTGAGGGGAGGGGCTGGGGGTGGGGATCCATCGGTGATCCCCGCCCCCTCCTCAACCCCTCCGCAAGGGGAGGGAAGCGACGGCCTCAACCTCGGCGCGTCCCGCACGGCTCCCATGCAACAGGCGCCCTAACGCTCGGCCCCCTGCCCCACCACTTGTGGTGTCAGGAGACCAGAGCATGACCAGTCGTTTCGTCCGTAATCTCAAATCCGCCTTCGGCACCTTAGCTGCCGCGGCGCGCGCCGCCGGTTCCGTCGAGAACGGCCTCCAGCCACGCCGGCGTGACCTCGACGCCCTCGGGATCGACCCGGGCACCTTCCGCAGCATCGACCGCTAGAGCCTCAGGTGAGTTCCCCTCCCCCTTGAGGGGAGGGGTTGGGGGTGGGGGTCCATCGGCGATCACCGCACCACCCCACCCCTAAGGGAGAGGGACGCGACAACCGCCCCTACCTCACCAGCGCCGGCCGCTTCGGATCGAACGCCCAGCCCGGGATCACGAACTGCATCGCCGCCGCGTCGTTGCGCGCCCCGGCCGGCAGTGAGCGATAGAGCAGATGCGCCGCCTCGAGTGCGGCCTCGTCCAGTTCGACACCGAGCCCGGCACGCTCCGGCACCGCCACCGCCCCGTCGCGGATCATCGGTGGTTCGGCCGTCAGCCGCTGCCCGTCCTGCCAGATCCAGTGCGTGTCGAGCGCCGTGATCTCCCCCGGGGCGGCCGCCCCGACCTGCGTGAACATCGCCAGCGAAATGTCGAAATGGTTGTTCGAATGCGAACCCCACGTCAGCCCCCAGCGCGCGCACAATCGGGCCACGTCGATAGAGCCGCGCGGCGTCCAGAAATGTGGGTCGGCCAGCGGAATATCGACGCTACCCAGCCGTAGCGCATGATCCAGCTGCCGCCAGTCGGTGGCGATCATGTTGGTCGCGACCTTGAGCCCGGTGCGCCGCCGGAACTCGGCGAGAATCTCGCGACCCGAGAACCCGGCCTCCGCACCACACGGATCCTCGGCATAGGCGAGGATGCCCTCGAGCCGCTTGCCGATGCCGACTGCCTCCTCCAGCGACCACGCCCCATTGGGGTCGATCGTCAGCCGTGCTCCGCGGAAGTGGTCGGACAGCGCCTCGATCGCCTCGGCCTCCTCCTGCCCCGACAGCACCCCGCCCTTGAGCTTGAAGTCGCGGAAACCGTAACGCGCTTCTGCCGCCTCGGCCTGCCGCACGATGGCCTCGGCGTCGAGCGCCGGCTCGTCGCGCACGCGCATCCAGCCGTCTGCCCCCGGCGGCGGCACGCGGTAGCCAAGCGGCGTGCGCGTGCGGTCGCCCACATAGAACAGGTAGCCCAGCATCGGCACCTCGGAACGCACCATCCCGTCGCCGAGCAGTTCCGCCATGGGCACGCCCTGGAACTGGCCCATCAGGTCGAGCAGCGCGCATTCGAGCGCGGCCACGGCGTGCACTGCGACGCGCAGGTCGAAGGTCTGCAGCCCCCGCCCCCCGGCATCGCGCGAGGCGAAGGCGTCGCCGACTTCGCGCAGGATCGTCCGGTAGAGCCCGATCTCTCGCCCCTCGACGAAGTGCCTCGCCTCCTCGAGCGTGAAGGCGATCGCCTCACCGCCCGGCACCTCGCCGAGCCCGATATTGCCGGCACTGTCGGTGAGGATGACGATGTTCCGCGTGAAGAACGGAGCGTGGGCGCCGCTCAGGTTGAGCAGCATGCTGTCCTGCCCCGCAACCGGCACGACGCGCATGCCGGTAACGATCGGTGTCGAGTGCGGCACCCTGCCCTCCCGAAAGACGATTGGAAGAAGCAGGCGAGGTTGCGCCCGCCCGCCTGTCGGTCAGCCCTTCACGGCCCCCACGGTTAGCCCACCGACAAGGAAGCGCTGCGCATACATGTAGAGTATCGCCACCGGGATCGCTGTCAGCAGCGACGCTGCCATCAGTTCACCCCACGGCAGGATGTCGCCCACCACCATCGACTGCAGCCCGATCGGCAGCGTCCTCAGCGACTCCGACGTGATGAACACGAAGGCGAAGAGGAACTCGTTCCACGCATTGGTGAAGGCGAACAGAGCCACCGAGAGCAGCGCCGGCGCCGCCAGCGGCAGCGTGATGCGGATAAAGGCGTACAGCCGGCTCGCCCCGTCGATCATCGCCGCCTCCTCGAGCTCCACCGGGATCGAGCGGAAGTAGCCGATCAGCACCCAGGTCGCGAAGGGCACGAGGAAGGTCGGGTAGGTGGTCAGCAGCGCGCCGTAGCTGTTGATCAGCCCGAGATCGCTCAGCGTCTGGTAGAGCGGGATGAAGATCAGCGTGCCGGGCAGCAGGTAGGTGATGAGGATCGCCGTCGTCAGCAGCCCTGCCCCGAGGAACTTCAGCCGGGTCAGCGCATAGGCCGCCAGTGCTGCAATCGCCACGGAAATGACCGTGCTCAGGGCCGCGACCAGGATCGAGTTCCCCAGCCACACCAGGAACGGCGAGCCGAAGATCAGCTCCTGGTACTGGTTGAGCGTTGGCGGGCTCGGCCAGAAGATCGATTGCCGCTGGCTGATCTGGGACGTCGTCTTGAACGAGGTGATCAGCACCCAGTAGAACGGGAACAGCACGAACACCATGATCGGCAAGAGGATCAGGATGCGGATGCCGATCCCCATGCGTTCGCGGCCCTGCGGCTTGAACACCGGCTTCTCGACCGACCCGGTCATGCGCTTGCGCAGCGACCGGCCCAGCACCTCGATGCCGCGGTTCAGCATGTCGAATGGCCAGAAGAAGATATCGAGCACGAAGCTGAACAGCCGGCCGAAGAACTTCCCGATGCCGAGCCCCGGCTTCTGCACGCCTGCGGCGCGCTCGTCGTGCCGCATGTACTTGGACAGCAGGTAGATCAGGAACGCCATCAGCGGCGCCACGCTGAGCGCAATCGCGCTGCCGGGGCCATATTGCAGCGAGCCGATCGCCTTTTCATAGGCGAGGATCGAATAGAGGCGGGTGGCGCCGCTCGGCCCGCCACCGGTCATCAGGAAGATCAGCCCGAACTGGTTGAAGGTCGAGATGAAGCTGAGCAGCAGCACCACGAGGATCACGTAGCGCATGCCCGGCAGCGTGATGTAGCGGAAGCGCTGCACGGCATTGGCGCCATCGACTTCGGCCGATTCATAGAGTTCGGTATCGATCGCCTTGAGGCCGGCAAGCAGCAGCAGGGTGAAGAACGGAATGCCCTTCCAGACGTTCACCGCGATCACGCTGCCCAGCGCGAGGTTCGAATCCGACAGCCAGCCGAGCGGCTTGTCGATGAGGCCCGCGCCTTGCAGGATCGGGTTGAGGCCACCGAACAGCGGGTCGTAGATCGACTTCCAGGCCAGCGCGGTGACGATTTCGGGCACGATCCACGGCAGCAGCATGATCGCCGACATCAGGTTGCGCCAGGGCAACTTGGAGTGGAGGATCATGGCGATGGTCATGCCGGTGACGAACTTGATCGACAGCGACCAGAACGTGAAGTTGATCGTGTTCGAAAGGCTCAGCAGGTAGTCCGAATTGGTGTAGAGCCGCTGGTAGTTCCTCAGCCCCACCTGCACCGTGTCGCCGGTGTTGAAATTGAACGTCGTCATCGACATCAGGATGGCGCTGATGAACGGCCAGAAGATCAACCCGGCCATCAGCACGACCATCGGCAGCACGAACAGGTAGGCGATCTTCCAGTCGCGGCCGAATATATTCTTGAGCTTGAACCGCGGACGCGCGGCGGTAGTGGTGCCGCTAACGGGCATGTCGAGAGTGATGCGCTTGTCCATAGTCAAGCCTCCTTCCAGCTGAAGCACCGGTGGCTGGTGCAGTAGTTGGGCGCCGTCGGGCGTCACGATGTGACAGCCGCATTCGACACACGATGGCCGGAGGGCAGCGCTGCCGCCCTCCGGCCAGGAAGCAGTGCAGCCTTAGGGCTGCATGATCCCGCCCTCCTCGAAGAGGTCGACCATCTTCTGGTGGGCATCCTTGACTGCATCGGCGGGCGACATACGGCCCGAGATGACGTTGCCGACCGACTGCTCGAGCACGCCCTGCGCGCGGATGGCGTCGACGCCCGCGTTCGGGTTCGCCGGCCACGACTGGCCGAGGAACGGATCGGTGACGTCCACCGCTTGCTTGATGGTCGCAAGGTTCGGTTCGGCAGCCAGCAGCTCGGGGGTCCAGAGCTTCTGGTAAGCCGGCGTGAACAGCACGCTGCCCAGCGACGCGATCTTGCTGAAGTTCACCGGGTCGAGCAGGTTGAGCGCCAGTTCCTTGGCGAGCGCCGCGTTCGGAGCACCCTTGAACACGGTCATCCAGCCGCCGACGTTGCCGCCGTCACGGCTGTCGCCGTTGATCGCCGCCGGCGCCTGCAGCAGCAGGGTGTTCGGATAGACCGGGTTCGCGTCGCGCTTGGACTGCGCATAGATCGAGAAGGCGTTCTGGGTGAACCCGATTTGCCCGGCGAGCCAGGCCTCGTTGTTGCCCGTGTCGTTCCAGCTCTCGACACCCGGCGGCAGCATGGCGGCATACTTGCCGTTGCGGTCGTAGGTTTCGCGCAGGAACTCGAAGGCCGCCACGGTCTCCGGAGAGTTGAAGGTGACGACCTGGCCCGTCTCGTCGGTAAAGTGGCCGCCGAAGGCCTGCACCGTCGCGATCAGGAAGCCGAAGCCGTCGCCGGACTGGTTGGGGGTGAAGCCCCAGCCGTAGAAGTCGGGCCCGGAAATGGCGAGCGCTGCTTCGCGGCGATCGACGATCGTCTTCAGCGAAGCGGGGTCGATGCCCTTTTCCTTCAGCTTGTCGCCACGCGCATAATAGCCCGTCGTCGTGCCGATCAGCGGAACGGCCCACCACTTGCCGTCGAGTTGCGCCGTCTTGGCAGCATTCAGGCCCGGCATGATGTCGCCGTAGAGCCTGACGGCCTCGTCGACCACGTCGGTCATGTCCTCGACCAGGTCGAGCAGGTGCAACTGCGAGATCGACACGTTCGACGTGTAGGCGAAATCCGGCGGATTGCCGGCCTTCACTGCCGCCGTCATCTTTCCCATGAAGTCGCCGAACGACTCCGGGTTCGTGGTCGAGATGTCGAGTTGGACGCCCTTGGAATCCGCGAAGGCCTGCACCGTGTCGCGGAAGGCCGTCTGAGCCGCCTCGAAATACTCGGTGCGGTGAATGACGGTCAGCTTGCCGCTGGCGCCCACGGGCAGCGCCTCGTCGGGCTTGGGCGCGTCCTGGGCGAATACGGGCAACCCGTTCGCGCCCAACACCATGCCGGCGCCCACTGCCGCCGAGCCACGCAGGATGTCGCGGCGGCTGAACTTGTTCTTGTCCATGATTGGTCTCCTCCTTCTGATTTTCCGTTCCGGGCAGTCGGTCCCTCCACCGCATGCCCAGGTCTCCCCACGGGATCGCTAGATCATCGCAACAAGGCCTCCTGCGCACAATCGGCGCCTGTCGGGATGCATGGTGTGTGGAAGTGCTCGACACCGGCACGAGCGAACTGGAGCGCCCGAGACCGGAAAGAACCGGGGGTGTTCAACGGTGTATGTTTCACGTCGCCCTCCCTCCCCCGGGACGTTGTGCGGCCGTCGGCGTCACTCGTCATGCCGAACGTAACTCAATCTGTCGGTCAATCCCACACCTGTCAACGACCAATCATACTGCCTGTGCGCAACACCCCGTTGAGAACCGCCACGCAGTGCGTTGACACGACCGGAATGGTGGTGATAGTCGCAAGTAATCATACTAATCTGAGCAGGAGACGTGAATGTCCTTCGACGAGATCAAGGCCAAGATCGGTTCCGGACTGCTCTCATTCCCCGTCACCGACTTCGACGCCAATGGCGAGTTCGATGCCCCGAGCTACGCCAGGCGTCTCCAGTGGCTGTCCTCGTTTGGCGCCGCGGGCCTCTTTGCTGCCGGCGGCACGGGCGAGTTCTTCTCCATCGGCTATGACGAGTATGACAACGTCATCCGCACCGCCGTGGAGAACAGCGCCGCCGACGTGCCGGTGCTTGCCGGCGTCGGCTACGGCACCCGCATGGCCGTCGATCTCGCCCGGCGTGCCGAGGCGGCCGGCGCCGCCGGCATCCTCGTCCTGCCGCACTACCTGATGGTGGCCGAGGAGGCCGGCGTGCTGGCCCACATGAAGGCCATCTGCGCCGCGGTCGGCATCGGCGTCATCTACTACGCCCGCGACAACAGCCGCCTCTCGCCAGCCTCGCTCGAGCAGCTCGCCGAGGCCTGCCCCAACTTCATCGGCTACAAGGACGGCATCGGCGACCTGCAGCTCATGCAGCGCATCGCCTACCGGCTGGGCGACCGCGTCGTCCATATCGGTGGCCTGCCGACAGCCGAGGTCTTCGCCCAGCCCTATCTCGAGATGGGCGTCACCACCTACTCGTCGGCCGTGTTCAACTTCGTCCCCGAACTGGCCCTGCGCTTCTACCGCGCCGTCCGCCAGCGCGACACCGCGACCATCGACGCGCTGATGAAGGGCTTCTACCTGCCCCTGATCGAGTTGCGCGACCGCAAGCGCGGTTACGCTGTCTCGCTGGTCAAGGCAGGCGCCGACCTCGTCGGACGCGGCGCCGGCAAGGTCCGCCCGCCGTTGACTGACCTCGACCCGGGCGAACGAGATACTTTGGCGGCACTGATCGCCGCGCACAGCTGATCGTCGCAATTTCGCCTTGGGCTGGAAGTATTTCCATTTTTCATGGAAGTGGAACGGCCTGCGTACTCACCACTGGTGATTGATGGCCTGTCGTACTCCGACTGGGAGGACGACGCCGATCACCTTCGTCAACTTGCGGCAGGTTCGGGGCGCGTGACCAAGAAGCAGGTCGCGCACACCGAAAAACTGCTGGCCAGCCTGCAGGACGAGCTTGACGCGATCGACAGCGTCAGCCCCCGCCTTGTCGGCTTCGATGCCGTGCGCGTCGGCTGCGTCCGCGACCTGCTCTTCGCGCTCAGGATCAGCCTGCTGGAAACCCGGCGGCTCCTCGAGGCACGCACCGCGAAGCGACCGGCAAAGTCGCGCAAGGCCATGGCCTCGACCTAGGCCGGCCGGCATACCACGGTAATAGAATACCGCGATTGTTACTGAACCTCCGCGAGGCTTTCGCAAGCGCGAGGAAATGCCCGACTTCGTCCGCGACGCCCTCGAGCGCAGCGGACTGCGCGAGCAGTACGACGCCCGCCCACCCGCGCAACGACTACCTGCTCTGGATCAACAAGGCCAAGCGCGAAGCGACCAAGCACAAGCATCTGGCCCAGATGCTCGATGAGCTCGAAATCGGCGGAGTCTACACGGGCATGAAGTGGAACGGCTAGGCCGCCCCGCTCACCAGACGTCGCCGTCCCGCCAGTCGCAGGCGAGATCGCCACCGAGATCCAGCGGCTCGACCGGCAGCACGAAGATGCCCGCATCCTCCTCCTCGGTGCGCTCGAGCCCATGCGGCGCCATCGCGAAGGTGCGGCCCTGCCAGGCCAACCAGCCCTGCCCCTCGTAGAGCGAGCGCCCCTCATCCGAAGCGCTGAGGCCGCCCACCGCATAGGCGCCGTGGATGACGTCGCCGAGTGCCCCCATGATCGCCCCGCCATGGCCGCGTCGGCGCCGGTCGGCCCGCACCGCGACACCCTCGATGTACCCGCCCCGCAGCACCCGTGCCGTCCCGGCCGCGCCGGCCGGCGGCGTGTACAGCAGCCGGCGCTGCACCACCGAGCCGTGCCCGACCAGTTGGCCGTCCTCCCATAATGCCAGGGCATGGACGCCGCCCAGCGTGTGCTCCCAGTCCGCCTCGGCGAAGTCGTCGCCATAGGCTTCGTCCAGCAGCGCGCGAATGGTGACGAGCGTCGCGGAGTCCAGCTGCCAGGTGTGGAGCAGCGACACCGCGCTGCGTGCGGGATCGGGAGATGTCATGCGGCCGCTCCTCGGGTCAACGATGGGAGCGCGACCGTAGGCGAACCCGGCTCCCCGGTCGATGCCCTCGCGATCACGTCCGCTTGCCGACCTCGACGCTGTCCGCCCGCCATCCCAGCGCCTGTTCGCTCAGCGTGATGCCGAGCCCCGGCCGGTCCGAGACAAGCATGCGCCCGTCCCTGATCTCGAGTTGCTCGTTGAACAGCGGGTCCAGCCAGTCGAAATGCTCGACCCAGGTGTCGTGCGCATACGCGGCCGCGAGGTGCAGGTGGATCTCCATGGCGAAGTGCGGCGCCATGTTGAGGTACTTCTGCTCGGCCATCGTCGCGATCTTCAGGAACTGCGTAATCCCGCCGACCCGCGGCGCGTCCGGCTGGATGAAATCGACCGCGTTGCCCGCGATCAGCGCCATATGCTCGGCGACGCTGGTCAGCATCTCGCCCGAAGCAATGGGGGTCGTGAGTTGGGCCGCAAGGCGTGCGTGTCCCTCGACGTCATAGGCGTCGAGCGGCTCCTCGATCCAGACGAGGTTGAACTCCTCGAGGGCGCGTCCGACGCGCTCGGCGGTCGGCCGGTCCCACTGCTGGTTGGCATCGACCATGAGCGGCACACGGCCATCGACGACCTTGCGCACCGCCTCCATCCGGGCGAGGTCGGCCATCGGATCGGGCTGCCCGACCTTGATCTTCAGCCCGCCAATTCCTGCTTCGATCGAAGCCTCGCAGTTGGCAACCAACTGGTCGGTCGGCGTCGACAGGAAGCCGCCCGAGGTGTTGTAGCAGCGCACCGAGTCCCGGCGCGCACCCAGCAGCTTCGCCAAGGGTAACCCCGCGCGCTTCGCCTTCATGTCCCAAAGCGCGACGTCGAACGCGGCGATGGCCTGCGTGGCGAGTCCACTCCGCCCTACCGAAGCACCAGCCCAGGCGAGCTTGTCCCACAGCCGCGCGATGTCGTTGGGGTCCTCCCCGATCAGGGCCGGCGCGATCTCCCGCGCATGCGCATAAAGCCCGGGTCCGCCCGCCCGCTTGGAATAGCTGAAGCCGATGCCCTGGTGCCCGCGCTCGCTCTCGATCTCGGCGAAGAGCATGGCAACCTCGGTCAGCGGCCGCTGCCGCCCGGTCAGCACCTTGGCGTCGCTGATCGGCGCCTTGAGCGGCAGCATGATCAGCGACAGCTTCACCCAGGCGATGCGATCGGTCGTGGCCGGTCCCGCCGCAAGTCCGGCAAGCGGACTGCTGCCGGGGATGGAGGTATTCCCGTTCACGCTACCTCCCCCGCGAGGTCGTCGCCTCACGCGCCGTACGGATCCCATCCGTTCGCCTGGAACAGCGCGATGATGTAGCCGAAGCAGAAGGCGAAGGCCGTTTCCATCGAGTTGTCGGCGTCGATATGCGGCACATGGTCGGGCATGATCATGCCATCGTAGCCAGTCTCCTTGTAGATCTTGAACGTCGCCGGCATGTCCATGTCCCCGGCATCGGGGAACTCCTCGGTGAACGAGTAGCGGCCGCCCTTGATGTTGCGGAAGTGGACGTTGAAGATCTTCTTCCGGCTGCCGAACCAGCGGATGACCTCCGAAATTTCCGCCCGCGGGTTCTCCAGCCCCTCGGCCACCGTCCCCTGGCAGAAGTTGAGCCCGTGATAGGGGCTCTCGCAGGTCTGCACGAACCGCATCAGCCCCTCGACGCTCGACAGCACGCGCGTCTCGAAACCGCGATAGCCCGGCCGCGTCATCGGGTCGTGCGGATGGCAGGCGAGCCGCACCTTGTTCTCGGTCGCAACCGGCACGACGCGCTCGAGGAAATACTCGATGCGCTCCCAGAACTCCTCGGCGCCCACCCGGCCCGCCACGGTGAGCACGTCGTCGTCGGTCGTCTTGTCGGCCCGGAAGGTCGACAGCACAGCCCCGCCCCTGCCCCGCTCGGACTCCGTCCGCGGGATGCCCAGCACGTTGAAGTTGTACTTCGCCGCGCCGATGCCGACCGCCGCCAGGTCCTCGATGATCCTGCAGATGCCGTCGATCTCGCGGTCGCGTTCGCCGGGCCGGCCTAGCACGATGCCCGGCGCCTGGTGGTTGCGCTCGATGCCGGAAGACGGCAGCGGCAACTGCACCATGTCGAGCACGAGACCATGCTGGTCGATGCGATCCACATGGCGGGCAAGGATGTCGCGGTTCCACTGGTAGGGGTCGCCGACCGGGTCTATACAGACGTGCCGGACACCCAATTGTGCCAGCTGCCCGAGGTAGCGGTCCCCTACCTTGGCGAACTGGTCGCCCCCCAGCTGAGTGCCGACGTACATCGCATTCCCCCCGATAGTTTATGACTTCTTCAAAGTAGTATGATAGATTTTTGCAGTGGGCAACCGGCAGTCACACAACGCCGCCTATGCCGCTGCCAGGCCTTGCACATCAACCCGTTTTGAACCCAGCCATGTCCGCCGCACCCACCGTCCACCTCACCGACCGCGTCAAGCTCGGCCTCCTGCGCCTCATCGAAACGGACAACCTCCAGCCCGGCGACAAGCTGCCGCCGGCCGAGCAGCTGTGCGAGAAGTTCTCCGTCAGCCGCACGGTGGTCCGCGAGGCCATCGCCAGCCTGAAAGCCGAAGGGCGCCTGCGCTCGCTGCGCGGCAGCGGCGTCTATGTGGAGACCCCGTCGGCGACGACGAGCGAGCTGTCCATGTTCATGGCGGCGCCGCAGGAGATCGGCGACATCCTCGATTTCATGGAGTTCCGCATCAGCGTCGAGGTTGAAGCGGCGGGCCTCGCCGCCGAGCGCCGCACGGAAACGCACCTGTTGCGCATGGAACAGGCCCTCGCCCAGTTCAGGCGGCATCTCACCGACAACACTCTGGGCACCGAAGCCGACCGCGCCTTCCACCGCGCCATTGCCGACGCGACCAACAACAACCGCTTCCGCCTCTTCGTCGACGAGATGGGCGAACGGCTGCTCCCACGCCGGGCTCTGGGCGCGAGCTTTGCCGACGAAAAGAGCAAGGCCGATTTCCTCGACGCCATCCAGCTCGAGCACCGCCGCATCTACGAAGCCATCGCCGACCGCAAGCCCGACGAGGCCCGCATCGCCATGCGTCGCCACCTCGAGGATGGCCGCCGCCGCTACCGCGAGTGGCGCATCGCCCACGATACCCGCTGACACCAGCCGACCACTACTCTGCCGACGACGCCAGCCGGCTCTCGAGCAGCTCGCCCGCCTTGTCCAGCAAAGGGTAGGCAGCAGCCGCGACGATGAACGAGTTCACCAGCTTCATGTCGCGCATCAGGTCCAGATGCAGCGCGCTCGATTGCGATGCTGCCGAGAACCCGTCGCGCATGTGGGAGAAATGCCGCGTGGTCCCGTTCTGCTCCGCCCGGCGGAACACCACCTTCTCGGCGGCAAGGATGCGCGCGACGTTGGCATCCTCGGTGACGAACAGCGAGGCCGCCATCCGGGTGTTGGCGATGAGCCGGTCCATCATGGCAACGAGTTCCACTTCGCTGTCCGCATCAGGCAGCAACCCGCGCTTGAAGCGCTTGGTGGCGTGCGGCAACAGGTTCCGGTCCAGCACGTCGCCGGCCTGCTCCATGTTCATCGAGAACACCATGATCTGGTGCAGCTTCTGCCGGTCCTCGTCGCTGAGGTCGTCCTCGTCGAACAGCGCCAGGTAGCGCTTGATGGCCGTGTTGAGCCCGTCGAGCGTGTCGTCCATCGCCCGCGTCTCGGCGACCAGCCGGCGATCGTGCCTGACCAGCGCATCGCGTGCACCGGTCAGCATCGCCTCGAGCGCGTCGGCGAGCCGCAGCGCCTCGCGCTGCGCTCCGCCCAGCGCCATCATCGGCGTCTCGAGCGCGGCGTGGTCGAGATAGATCGGTCGCGCCGGATCGGCCGTATCCTCGCGGTCCGGCACCAGGCGTGTCATCAGCGCCGCGATCTGCCTCAGGAAGGGCAGCGCGAGCAGCGCCATGACGATGTTGAAGCCCAGGTGGAACAGCGCGAGCGAAGTCCCCTCGCCCAGCCCCGTCCCGCGGAGCAGCGTCACGATCGGCGCCAGCGCCACCCAGGCGATGGCAACGCCGACCAGCCGGTTGAAGAGGTTCGCGAGCGGCAGCCGCCGCGCCGCCGGATCCCCGTCCCCCGCCTCGAACAGCGGATTGAGCGCCGTGCCGAGGTTGGCACCCAGCACGAGCAGCAGCGCGCTTTCGAACCCGACCACGCCGTGGCTCGCCAGCGAAATGATCAGCAGCACCACCGCAACGCTCGAATGCACCGCCCACGAGGCAAGTGCACCAAGCAGGACGGCGAGGAGCGGCATGGCACCGAGCAGCCCCAGCAGCGCCACGACCTCGGCTGAGCTGGCCATCGGCTCCAGTGCTTCGAGCAACTGATGCAGCGCCAGCAGCATCAGCCCCAGCCCGATCAGCACGCGCCCCAGGTCGTGGCTCATCGCGCTGCGATCGAGCCGGAACAGCAGCACGCCGCCGGCGATCAGCGGCGCCGACAGCACCACGACATTAAACGAGAGCACGGTGACGATCAGCGCCGTACCGATATTGGCGCCCAGCATCACCGCCATCGCCGGCACCAGCTCGACGAGCCCGGCAGCGGTGAAGTTGGTCGCCATGAGCGCGGTCGCGGTGCTCGACTGCAACAACGTCGTCACGCCGATGCCGGCGAGCAGCGCCGCGAAACGGTTGCGCAACGTCCCCGTCAGGACCGCACGGAGTCGAGGCCCGAAGGCGCGCTGCACCCCGGACTGCACCATATGCGCGCCCCACAGCAACAAGGCTATGGCGCCGGCAATGGCAAGCGTAGCGACGAAAGACTCCAAGTCACCGCCTCCGAACTGCCCCGCACGCAATCATGTCTGAACATGACGGCAATGCAATGGTTTCCGGAATCCCGCTGGGTACGCCGGGCGGCGTCGTCGACAACTGAGGTGGGAAGATTGGGTGGCGGAGAGGATGGGATTCGAACCCACGAGACCCTTTAGAGGTCTGCGCCCTTAGCAGGGGCGTGCCTTCGACCACTCGGCCACCTCTCCGTCGCGCCCTCTAATAAGGCAAATGGCCTTGAGCGCAAGGGGAAACTGGCCGGCTTCACACTTCGTTCTCGGGATGCGTCCTTGCAGGTTCTTGCAGCCGAAAACGAGAACAAACGGGGATTCTGCGGGGGTCCCCGTACACTGCGCGTACAGGATGTTCACACCACGTTCCCGGCTCACTCGCGAGAACTGGCCCTCCTAACCCACCCAGCTTTGTCCTGAAAGGATGATGGGGAATGACGACGACAATTGAACGCGCTGCCGCGTGGATCGCCGGTCGCGATACCGGGGCTTCCTCCAAGGCACTCTGGGCCACGATGATGGGCGTGCCATCAGACAAGTCGCACCCCCATGACGGGGACGACCTTGGCCGGTGCATACGGCTGCTGGAAGCTGTCCCGGAGTGGAAGGCCCGCATTGGCGAGATGGCCGCAGTGTCAGCGTATTGGGCGGCCCTCGTCCCCCACTGGGACGAGTTGGTCGAACTGCACAACCGATCGGGGCGCGAAGTATACGTCCGCATGCGCCAGCTACTTGATCCGGTCGAGGCCGCCGACCCCAAAGTCTTTCGCATGGGCAAGGGCGTTACCGTGTCGTTCGGTCGCTGACACCCCTATGTGAAGGAGAGAGATAGGCTCACACCGGCTGTCCCCGGTCCTTCACGGTATCCAGCGGGATCATCGGGCCAAGCACGCACCCTTCGGCAACGCCCCATAGCTGGATGAGCCCGTTTCCACCTTCCACCAGCAGAACGTGGTCGATGACGCTGCCGTCCACAGGCACGAGGTCGATAAGCCCGCCGTCGACACTCTCGGCAGCAGCGACGGCATCGGGAACAGCAAGGCACTCCTGCGCCCTCACCGGGGCAACAGCAGCGAACGCAAGTACACCCGCGATTCCTGCAAGCAGGATCACGGCATCAGAAGAGCGGATCATGATAGCTTCTCCACGCAGACGGTTGCGACCCCCGCCCGGGTCATTCCGATATGGCGGGCAGCGGCAGTGCTGAGGTCGAGATGGCGGCCACGGACGAAGGGGCCGCGGTCATTGATGCGGACGACGACGGACTTGCCCCGGTAGGTGACGCGGAGCTTGGTGCCGAAGGGCAGCGTCTTGTGGGCCGCCGTCATGCCCTTGCCGGTGAAGCGCTCGCCGTTGGCGGTCACCGAGCCGGATTCCGCGCCGTAATGCGATGCCACCATCCGGCTGCAGGCGAGCGCAGAGTTCGTCAGAAAGAGAAAGGCGCCCGTGAGGATCACGAGCGCCGCAGCGATTCCAGCGATGATGTGTCGGATCAAGGGGTCTTCCCCCCGGAGTTGATCCAGGTCCAGAAGCCCGTCGCGATAATGCTCCCGGCAACGACGAGAACGCCCACCAGAACCCAGTTGCCTATCTTGGCAGCGGTGCCATCCCACCCGATGCGGAGCCGGCGCAAGAACCGGAAATCTTCGCGTGCCTCGTCCTGATGCTCACTGCCGTCGAGCCTTAGCCCGGAATCGGCCAGTTCTTCCCGAACCGCTGCCTTCACCACAGAGGCGAGCTGGCGGAGTTGTTCCGGCGTAAAGGAGACGTCGTCCGCCATTTACGAATTCCTCAAATGCGTCTGGGTAGTATCAGGCACGGGCAGTCTCCAGTTCATCTCTGGGGTTGTCCTAGGCTCCGGAGGGCAACCCACTGCTTCTCCGGGGCCGATCGATCATCGTCCGAGCTTCAGCTTCAACAGCTTCTCGATCAGGGTTTCCTTCCGCTGGCCTAGAGCGGTGCGGGTCAGTTCCTCGACAACGGTCTTCTGCGGGATCTCGCGCAACTCAACCTGCCGGCCGTCGATCACGACCTGAGGTTTCACCGTGGCTCGGTAGGAGCGCCACTGCACGAAGGCCCAGACGATGAAGCCGCCTGCCGCCTTCAGCGACAGGTCCTCCCAGTTGCCTTGCAGCACGAGCAGGGCAGTTTGCTGAATGTCGGGCGGCATCAGGGAATAGAGACCGAGCAGGCCGCTCAGAGTACCGGTGAGAAGCCCACCGATTTCCCAGATACGGCGAAGGAACCACTGCACGGCAACAGAGGCGAAGAACGAGCCCATCGGGCGTCTCCTAGAACTTGATGGTGAAAGCGGCGATGAGAAGCGCAGCGGCCACGACCACCCAGAAGATGGTCCAGCCGGAGATGAAGCGGGCCTTGCTGGTGACGGGCGCCGGGTCTGGGGCGGCGGCCGGGGGCTTCGTCGTCGGGATCGGCGGTTCGGCGGGAACTGTCGGCGGCTTCGATACCGGGGCAGTCAGTTGGACCGCCGTATCTCGGACGTCTTCCACGCGGTTCGACCAGCCCTTGCCGAACGTCTCCCAGGTCTTCAGCCCCTTGAGGAACGACATCCGCTGATCGCAGAGCGAGTGGATGAGCTTGATCGGGTCGGCGGCCTTCACAGCCGCGAGGGTGATCGGGCCAACAACACCGTCCTGCGCCACGCCCAGCACGCCTTGAAGGGCTTTCGCAGCTCGAGACGGGCCACTGTTCACGGCGTAGTCGAACACGGCATAGTCCACGCCGGCCGGCAGGTCATCGCCACGAACGGCATTCCAGTAGACCGATCGATAGACCTTCGCGACCTGCTCCCGGGTGATGGCCTTGAGGTCGGCAATCGTGCCTTCTCGCTTCACCCACTTGCGGAAGGTGGCGAGCGTGATGCCCATGTTGGTCGGGCCGCCAGGGTCTTTCGAATGGTTCACGTACCCGCCCTCGTGCCGAAGCACAGAGGCGAGCGCGCGTGCGAACGACGCGTTCATTGGGATACTCCGATGTTGGAAGTTCAGGTGCGCTGGAACAGGCGCTTGATCTGCTTGTAGATCGGTCGAAAGAGGATCATCAGCGCGACACAGAACGCCGCGATGGCCCACGCCCAAGGCGGGAGGACTTGCTGCAGGCAATCCAGCAACGTGCCGTCCGTGCCGCCCAGGTCGTGCACGTCACAGCAGGCGCGGATGGATGGGAACAGCCATTCGAGGAACCAGAACCCGGTGCAGCCGTCCGTCATTTCCAGTACCGGTCGTTTTGGTAATCTAGGGGAACCGGGTCCATCGCCTTGAGCGCCCATTCGGCATTGTAGGCAGCTTGGATGCGAGCGGCGACCTGCAGCCCCATGGACACGAGATCGGCCGCTGTAAGCTGGTAGGTGACGTTGTCGAAGCCGCGGAAGGCGGTCATGTGCTCGGGGCTGGCTGCCGAGAGGTACTGCCCCACCGATGCTAGTCCCTGGATGTTGCGCTGGGAAAGCGCATCCATGTTGATCTGGATCGTCCCAACCGACAGCGTGACCGCCAGTGGCAGCGCAATGCGCCGTTCGCGCTCAGCGTAGAGGTCATCCTTGCTGACCAACGGCCCCTGAATTCCGTGAACGCGCAACACGTCAGATAGCTCGGCCTCGGACCCAATCCGCGTGACACCCGCGCCTTCCGGCAGTTCGGTGACATAGGCCACTGCCTCCGAGGACCAGTACCGAGTCTCGTCGCCAGCCACGACCCAGAACCAAGAATGAGGGGAAAAAGAGCGATCCATGCCTAGCTCCTTAGATGTACTGACCGCCTGTCGCGATCGCGCCAGCCGAACTGCCGGGAAGGTAACTCGCCCCACCGCCGTTGGTGTCGATCACGCCATTCTGTGTGGCAGAGTACCTGACACCAGTGGCCGAACCAACGAACGTGTTGCTGTAGACAGAGGCGTAACCACCATTGATCGCCTGACAGAAGGCGACGGAGAAAGCTGGGGTGCCGGTGAGAGTGATCGTGCGGCCTCGGAGGGTGCCATTGCTGAGAGCCCCGATGTACCAGTGGCGCTTTGCACCCCCCGATATGGTGTAGTTTTGGTAGGCGTAGAGATTACCTAGCGACTGGGTGTAGGCATGCACCTCGGTGCATGCGCCGAAGTCGACGTTCCCGAACGCGACATAGCTCCCGCTATCCGCGAGAATGCCGTAAGCCCCCGTCATCTTCAGCCCAGTGATGTTGTATCGTCCTAGGGCAGCAGGGGCAGCGAAGCAGATGCCGCCCGTGACGTTCACGACGACGTTGGCCGGAGTAGTCGTGTTGCCCTGAATGGTAATAGGCCCCGCCCCGACATAGCTCTTGAGGGCGTTGGCTGCATTGTAGGTGCCATTCGCGAGCTGAATGGTGACGTTGTAGATGGACAGGTCTAGTGCGCAGGCAACGTCGATCGCCTTCTGGATAGTCAGGAAGGCCCCACCGGCTGTGTTCGTGAGCCCGTCGTTGCTATCGTTGCCGTCAGTTCGGACATAGTAGATGCGGTTGGCGGTCAGCACCTCTCGAACACCGATAACGGACTGAATGCCTGCGACCGTCGTGCTGTTGAGCAACGAGGCGATGAACGCCGTGAGCGTCACATCGGCATCGGGAAGTACGAAGGCCCGGTCGGCTGCCAACGATGACGGTGCCTGCAACGTCACCTTGTGAGCGCCGTTGTCCGTGTCCTCGGCCAGGTCGAGAGAGGCCGGGCCGGCGGGGCTGGCCTTGGTAAGCAGCGCCGCGCGTGACTCCACGTCGTCCAGATCAACGGCCTGGGTGACGGTCAGGTGGTCAACCTTGGCAAGCTGCGCTGCCGTGGCAAACTTCTGCGTAGTGGCCGCGTCGTCGATGTCGTCGGCATCAAGCACTACCGTGCCAGTCTTCCCGTTGACGCTGTTGACCGCCCCGGCGCCGTCGGCGCCCTTGTCGCCCTTCGGGATCTCGAAGTTGAAGACTGCCGCGCCAGCCGTGCCAACGTTGGTGACCGTTGCAGGGTCGGCCGGATCGACGGTGGTCACCGTCCCGACAGCGATGGTCGCGGCGGCACCTTGCGGGATGTCGAAGTCGAACACCGCGTCGTTCTCGTCGCCGGAGTTCGTCACTGTCGCAGGGTCGCTGGGGTCAACGGTCGTGACCGTGCCAACGGCAATGGTCGCCGCGAAGCCCTGAATGCCTTGGATGCCCTCGGGGATGCCGAAGTTCAGCACGACATCCTGTGCGGTACCGACGTTCTCAACCGTCGCGTCGGAGCCTGCTGGCAGCGTCGTGACAGTGCCGATCGTCACCGAGGCGTTGATGTCTTCAATCGGGATCAGGTCTTGCCAGTCCTGCCCGACATAGCGCCACTGGACCATCGTGCCAGTGTTCTGCAGCTCGATCTCCATGGGCATCAGTGACGGGATGACCCGAAGCCGAACCTTCGTCGGCTGAACGGCTTTCGCCCGCACCGCTACCTGGGGCTGGGACTTGATCCGCAGCCGAGGGGTGATCGTATCGCTCATGCGCCAAACCCGCCGCCGACGAACACCAGCGAGCCAGTGAACAGCTGGGTCGTGCCCGTGCCGTTCGTCATCCGACAGCCGACCTTGTAGGTGTTGCGGATGTCGAGGCTTCGCATCTGCTCCTTGGTGAAGCGCCACTGGATCGTGCCGGCCTCGGGGATCTCGATGCTGTTGTCCGCAGTCGTGGCAGATAGATAGGTCGAACCCCGGCAACTCACCTCGAGCTCGAACAGAACGTCTGTCGTATCGAGCGGCAGGTTGGTCCTGTCGTCGGTGAGGTCGACCCGCTGCGCCCAGTCTGCATCGTCGGTGGCGAAGAACTGAAGTTCGTACATGGCCTACCTCAGAGTTTGATGAGCCAGAGAACGAACATGGATGGCTGCACGTTGGGGTGCGCTTCACCCGACCCGGCGTCCGCCATAGCGCCCGTAACCGCCACCTCCCCCGAACCGCCGATCTGCTGTCCGTCGGTGTTGGAAGGCGTGCCGGTGAAGGCGTTTCGCGTGAGGTTGTTGAAGTGGCGCAGCATGAAGCCGCCGCCGCCATCCGTGGCGCTCTGCGAGCTGTCCGACGTGCTGACGCGGAACGCGTGCCCGTGGTTCGGCATCTTCAGAGTGCCGTTGCCGTGGGCGTGGGCAGGCATCTGCCCCGAGGTCAGGGTGTGCGTCGAAGCACCAACCGTGGCGCCTAGAGTGGTGTTGTTCTCGCCACCGTCGACCAGCGTGTCCGCGATGCGATTGGCGTCCGTGTTGCCCATCGCGCCTAGGCCGATGAAGCCTCTGTCGCGACCATCGGGAAGCTGGATGGTCTTGTTCGCCGCCCAATCTCCGGCCGCTGACGCGCCACGCCCGCCGGAGACGGTAAGCGTTGAGTCCTCAGTCCACAGATGGAGGAACAGGTCCTCGCAGTCGGCGTTGGCCCGCTCAGTGGCGCCCGACGCAGCGGAGCCGATTGTCCGCCCGTTGGCGCGCACCCAACCAGAGGTCGCGGTGTTTCCATAGTGGGGCTTCAGGTCGCCAGTGCGCGCCAGTAGTTCGACGGAGGTTTCGCCGGCTGACGGTGGCACATAGTCGGCCGCCTGAGGCACGCTGATGTCGTCGTCGTCAAAGACGAGCGTGTCGTCCGCCTCGAGCATCTTCTGCCGATAGGAGCCCGGCGTCGGGTTCAGATAGACAATCGGGAAGATGCCTCGCGCATTGGCAAGGATGGGCTGGTCATGCGCAACACTCAACGACCCGTCCGTGTAGACGACCTGCGGCGTGGTCGTGTTCACGTCGTAGAAGAACAACTGCGCCCCAACCATAGGAGCGCCGTTCTCGTCCAGCCAGGGCGTGCGCCCGCCGGGCCAAATAGCAGCCATATCGATTTCCCCATGAGAAAAAGGGGCCGCCCCGGGAGCGCCCCTTTGGTAGATACCGGCTCAGTCGTGGGCTGTTAGGACAGCGCCGCGACCTTCAAGCGGTAGAGTGGTCTGGCAATCTCGCGATGCAGTCGCTGCGCTACCGAAAGCCTGCGGCGGCTAACGGTCGAGGCTCCCATCGTTTCGAACAACGAGGGGCCGGCGACCAGCATCGGCACCTTGTGGAGCCATGCCATTTGCAATGCGGTGTCAACCGGACGGTCGAACACCTCAGTCCATTCTAGGAGCCGCTGTGCGGCCTCCCTGCCCACTAGCTGGGCCGCGGCCCGAAGGCCGACCCGCCGCGGCTTTGAGAGCGTCCAGCTTCCTTGCTGTGCGATCACGTCGCCGGGTTCTGCTCTAGTCTGCTTCTTCAGCAGCCGGACGTACGAGTCGGGAGACGCGACACTCGCAAGCCATGCCGCGTGCGCCGCGAACTCGCCGCTGACGTTCACAACGTCATCCTCGAACACAATCCCGAATGGCACGCTGCCGTTGGCGATGATGCTCCACGCTCGCCTGTGACTGAGAAAGCACCCGATCTCACCGTCATTCAGCCGGAACGGGTAAGCAGGGGACAGAAAGCGCGGCTGGTAGTGGCTGCGCTCCTGCTGAGACATTTGCCGACCGTCAACTGCGTCGACAACGGTCAACTTTCCACCGCAAGCCTCTGACAGCGCTGTTACATTCGCGGCACGGTCAGTTGCTCGTTCAAGGTGGATGACTAGTGTATCCACTTCCCTCATGAACAACGAATACACTGATGCGGCCACGTTCGGAAGTGGTTGTTGAACCAGTCCACCATCGCGCCTATGTTCTGCCGATGCCTGATTTGGAACCAAAGACCGTTGAGGGGCGAGCGCGCCGCGTACAGCGGTACTCGCCCATCTTCTTCTGGTATGTGCCTCTGATGGCCATGATCTGGCTCGGCATCGCCATGCACTACCTACAGTGGGATTGGCGATTGGCCCTCGTCGTTGGTTTGCCGTTCCTGGCCATCGGCGTCGTGATCGGTGTCCGCTTTAGGGACGTGCCATAACCGGCGGGCCGTAGTCCTCACCGAACTGAGCGAGCCCCGGCAGGAATGCGCCTTGTGCGCGCGGATTGGCTGACCTAAACGCCAAGCTCGACAGCATGCCCAGAGCATCGTCGCCTTGCAGCGTCAGCGCATTTGCAAGCTCCGAATACACTCGATCGGACATGTTACGCGTCCCCGCAGGTGTTCGCCCGGTCACGTTCTGTACGAGGCGCCGGCCGGCATTAAGCGGTTCGCCCCGCATCAGCGCCCCAACTGCGCCTCCGTCAGTCGCTTCCCTGACCGCTTCATCCGCCGCTAGACGGCCGAATGTGCGCGAGTTCGTGGCGACGTTCGCGCGCAACTCCAATGCCCGCTGCGCCTGAGCCAGACGGGCAAACAGGCGGTTGCTGGCGGCGGTATCGTCCATGATGAGCCTGATCTTGTCGCGCGCCGCTCGGCTACTCAGGTCGCGGAGCGCTTTCATGGCCTCACGGGCATCGAGGTTCGGGTTGGAGACGATGTCGTTGACGTTCGCAAGAACCTCATCCACGCGGGACCGTACCCCCTGACGCGCCATGTCGAGCTGTGGCCGCGTGAAGGCCTCGACAGTCTCGCGGGCCTCATCGCGAGCCACACTGGGCGACAAGAGGCTCTCCCCGAAACGCAGGGCCTCCCGCTGCTGGATCGGTGTCGCCGCAGTCTGTAGCGCCGCGTCGTACTCCGGCACAGCCGTCCGGGTGACATCGCGGAGGTCGCGCGCCAAATTCCCGAACGCGCGGCCAATGTCGGTCTGGCCGCCCATCGCGCCCTGCCCCTCGCCGCTCTTCGCCGCGGTGTTCAGGGCGCGGGTGATGTAGTCGATTTGCGTCACGTCGGGCTGGCGCAGATAGGTCACAGTGCCGTCGTCTGCGATCTTGGCGAGGATTTGCTTGGACTGATGCCCCTCAACCTGCATCAGCCGGTTGGCAAGGCCGATCACGCCTTCCGGCACCCGGGTCAGCATACTCTCGATCTCGAGGCCGGCTGGGGAAGAATAGTCGATGGGCTGGGCGTATGCCTGCTTGTAGGCCGCATCGCGCGCGGCCGCAGTTCCAGTGCGCAGACCGGTTTCGGTGCTCTTCACGCCTTGCGGGGCGCCCAGCGCGTCGTCCAAAGCTTGGTTGATGGTCGTGTTGGCGTTGGCGGCACGAGTCTCAATCGCCTCCCGCGCCGCTGCAGAGCCGGGGCCGGTGCGCGAGATTGCGGCATCGAGGGTACCCACCGCCGATGGCGATGCGTCAACCAGCATGGCATCAGGACCGCCCGCGCGGATCGTATCCATACCGGCAGGACCGAGCGCGTTGTCAGCGCCGAACGAGCGCTGCAGCACCTCACGAGAGGGCCGGGAGAGGTTGTCCGCCGCGACGTTGGAACGAAGGCCGAGCGAGCGGCCAATCCAGCCGAGCGCGTCGTCAATGTACGGAGCGGCCGCGCCGCCAGCCGCGCCGAACCCGGCGCCCCACAGTGCAGAGTCGCCAGCCTCTTCGAAGTCCTTGCCGCGCGCGAGTGCGTCGGCAAACGCGAGAGTGCCGCCCGATCCCCCGCCGAGCAAAACGCGCTGCAGCGCCGGGCCAGTCATGCCAAACGCAAACTGCCCTGCCTTCGTCGCAGCAAGTGGTAGCGTCGAAACCACGGCACCGGTCAAGTTTCCTGCCGTGGCGCTGACCGGGTTCGCTTCTTTGGCCTCGGCAAACTCCTGGTCTACGTCCTCCTTGGTCATGCCATGTACGGCAGCGCGGCCCTGCTTGGCCCAATCAACCAGCGTAGGCCCGGCTACCGGCACACCTTCGAGGAACGAACCGCCAGCGGTGTACAGCTTGGCTGCGATGTCGGTATTCGGTTCCGAAATCGCAGGCGCGGGCGGCTCTGCGCTTACCTGTGGCAGTTCCCGCCCAGCCTTAGCCTGCTGTACGGCCCAGTCGGCATACTCCCGGGAACCGGGCTTGAGCCCTTCTGGCGCCGCCGCTGTGGCGGCTTCTCCCGACTGCTCTGCCTGCCGCTTGCGGGCTGCTGCGAGGGCTAGAGCCTTCTGCTGTTCTGCTGTCAATTCTGCCACAGCGCACGCTCCTCAGGGGTGAGAAACTGCCACAGCGCAGCGTCCCCGGTCCAATCGGCGGGAGGCGCGTCGCCGGCAGCGTCGGTCTTCGGCGCACCTTTCTGCGAGTCCTTGAACGCCTTGAACGGGTTGGGCAGAGCGCGGATTTGCCTGTCGGCTTCCTGCCACTTGATCTCGCCGCTGAGGGCCTGGGACGCAATCTCTGCCGCCTTGACCTTGTGGTCCTGGATGGCTTGGAAGGTGGCGATGATGAGAGCATTGCCTTCGGGACTCTTGCCGAGCCCGGGCAGCGACTTGAGGAACTGCTTGGCGTCGAAGTCCGACGACGCTCCGGCCCCGGGGGTGCGCATCTGCGGGGCCATGCGCGAGATGATGGCGTCGTACGCCTGCCCCTCACCCAAGCCGCTGATGTCGATTCCCGCCGCCTCGGCATAGGGCCCAAGTGCGTTCAGAACTTCCGCGGTCTTGCCGGTTTCGAGGCTGGCGCCAATGTTCCGCAGCGCCTCGAGGTCGGCCATCATCTCTTGCGCCTTGGCGCCACCCGCAACGGTCTCATCCATGCGACCTGCCGCCAGCTCGTCGGCCTTCTTGCCAAAGGCGCCAGAATTGCCGGCAGTGTCGACGTTGACCGTGGTGCCGCTCTTGTTCTGTGCCTGCCAGTCGGCAAACGAGCCGGCGAACCCTTGAGACAGGGCGAACATGTACTCCTGCATGTCGTCCGTGGGCTTGCCCGCCGTGCTCGACTGGGCAACCTTGATAGCGTCGAGAGCGAGGGGGCGGGTCACCGGATTGCGGAACAGGCTCATCATAATCTCACGCGACGGCAGGCCGCCCGGCCCCGACACGTCCAGAGGCGCCGCATAGCCACCCTTCCCGTTCCCGCCCTTCTCCGCGGCCCACTGAGAGAATTGCCCAACTGTCATGCCCTGCAACTGCGCGTTGGCCTCAATCACGGACGGATCGACATACGCCGAAACGGGGCTGTTCGGGTCACCGCCGAGCACCTTGGATGCACCTCCTGCGCCAAGGAAGTGCGCGGCATAGAGCGCACCCGGATTGACCGGCACGCCTGCGCCGCGCAAGTGCCGGGCATTGTCCGCGGTAAAGGCGCGAATAGCCTTCTCCTGCTGTGCTGGGTCAGTGCGGCCATCAGCGGTCAAACCCAGCTCGGGGTGCGACTGCATCAGTCCCTGCCAGGTGCTGTCGATGAACTGGTACCGGCCCAACGCACTCGAGTTCGGGTTCTTTGCAGCGTCGTTGCCGCCGCTCTCAGAGCGCCGGGTGTTGGCAAAGTATGCCGATAGCATCGGGTCTTCGGCCGCCATTGCCGCCTCATGGCTGCTGCCGACCAATCCCGTGGTCTGTGCGCCACCACCGGGAGCCGACTGCGGCCCGTATAGGCTGTCGATGTACGAGGCGAAGGCATCAGGCGCTTCCGCTTCGAACCGTTCCTGCCGCCCATCAGCAACGCCCTTGTTCCACTGATCCAGCACGTCAAGGATCGTGGTCTTGGTGGGCTGGGGAACCGCGTAGCCGGGATAGTTGATCTGGACCATGGCTCAGCCCTCAGTACAGCGCCGGCATGCGGGTCGTGGGGTTCACAGAACCACCACCGCCGAAGCCGCCATAGCCGCCGAATCCGCCCCCACCGAACGCCTTGCCGCCGATGCCGACAATCGCCCCGAGGGTATCGAGCATGGCGCCCTGCCCCGCTTCCTTGCCCGCCGCCTTCTGGTTGTTTGCACCCATGTAGGCGGACGACAGGCCGCTCTCGAAATCGAGCCCAAGGCCGCGCCCTGCCACGTCGCGGTCAACGCCACCCGTGTACATGTCGTTGTACCCACCAAGCCGGGTCAGCCAGTCACCATAGTTCTGGTCAGCAAAGCCCGTGGCGTACCGCAGCATGTCGAGGTCGGTATTGCCGGAGTTCCCACGGCCGTACTTGGAGCCGAGGCGCTCGATAGCCTGCTGCCCCTGATCCATTGCGAACTGATAGCCGGGGCCTGTGGTGAAGGCCTCCCGCGCACGGCCAAAGCCATCCTCGCCGCCGAGCCCCATGGCGTCGGCATAGAGGCCGGCACCACGCTTGCCGAGGTCGAGATAATCGCCCGTGACGTCCTGAATGCCGCCGATGATGCCGCGGCCGGTCGTGCCGAGATTGTCGATAATGCCCTTGTTCTGCTTGGCCGCCTCGATGGTGGCCTTGCCCTTGTTGAGGCCCAGCCAGTCACCGATGGTTTCGAAGATGTCTGCCATTCTGGGCTCCTACTTCAGCACGCGAGCGGTCAACATGCCGCTGCCAATGTCCAATGCGCCGCCGCTCTCGTTCTGGAAGCGGACGGAAACGGTGTTCGCGGCACTCACCCAAGCCGTGATGAGGATGCCCGATGTCGCGAGGGAGAAGGACGCGGCCGCCATGTCGCCAAGGGCCGCGCCGGGAACGGTGACAGTGGTTGTCGCCCCTGCTCCGTCCGCCAGGCTCGCCGGGTCGTAGGTGGCCGTGCCCTGCAATGGGGTCAGTTCATCGAGCTTGCCCGCCAACTGGACGAACCAGTCGTACCAGACCTTCGCCATCATCCCGTTCGCTTCGACAAGGCGAGCGCTTGGGATCGGGATAGGCCGGATGCGGTCGGACGCGCTCACGCTGCCCGCTCCTCAACGTCCATGGCCCCACCGAAGAATGCGATCTCGATGGGGTCGGAGATGGTCATTTCCCAGATACGACCCTTGCGCCCCGTCATGCCGGCGCGGTTGATGTCGATAGGCACGTTCTCGCCCTGAGTGCCGAGCGAGCGGGTCAGGTAGTTGCCCCACGTGCGCCCGCCATCATCGGACCAGCGAATGCGGACGACAGGCTCCGTTTCGATTGGGGAGATACCCGCGTCGATGCCGACGCCTACCTCGAAGTCGAAGCTGGCCTTGTTGACCACTGCCCGGCCCGGGAACCGGTGCGACTGCGCAGATCCCAGCGTCCACACCAGCGGGCTTTCATCGTCGCGCTTGGCTGTGGAACTGAGTTCGAACACCTTGCCGCTGTCGAGGTCGAAGGTGAACCACTTCCCCCACGCATTGACGCCGTAGCGGCAGCGCCAATCATCGTGGCCGTATGTCTGCCTCTCGTGCCAGTTGCCGGTGGACACGTCATAGACCCACGTCCAGCCCGGGCCGCTCAGCACCCAATAGGCATGGCCGGCCGCCTGGTAGACGAAGGCGATGAGGTCGGTGGCGCTCGAAACGGCCTCGATGAGCCGGTCCAACTCGGGAGGTGAAATCTTGGCCGGGGTATAGCCCTGCATCGTGCGGACGGTGTTGTCGTTCGCCACGAAGATCAGGTTGTCCGAAAACCCCGGTTCGAACCCCGCAACAGCCCATGGGCCCTTCAGCCCGACCGGAACGACCACGCCGCGGTTGGAGGCAAAGCCAGTCGGATTGGCCGCATTGGAATAGAACTCGAGCGAGGCAAACCCCATCGCTATGAGGTCGCTGCCAAGCGCCACTCCGCGATAGAGCCCGTCTGGATCGGCTTCAGCCGTCGTGCGATCGACAGACGAGAACGTCGTGTCGTTGATGCCCGACTGGTACATTCCGCCGGCTTCGGTGGTCAGGATGAAATAGCCGTCGATGAAGCAGATCGAGTTCACCGAGGGCAGATCGCCATCGCTGAAGCTCGTTACCGCCGAGCCGGAAATGTTGATGGAGGACATGCCCGACGAATGGACGATCAGCACGTCCGGGATCGGGGCTTTCATGTTGCGGGCCATCGTAACCGGGCCCGACCCGCCGACTGTGCCCGTCAGCTCCGTCACCACGCCGCCGTTGGTGATTGAGTACGCCTTGTCGTTGGACACGACGTAGAGGACCGAGCCGACGAGCAGCGCCCCCCGGATAGCGGTCTGCGTCGTCGCGAAGCGGTTGATCAGCCCAGCGACACGGCGCCAGACGATCTCGCTCCGCGAGCCGGTCGGGGCCTTCTCGGCAAAGCAGTTGATCAGCCGCCCACCCGTTTCGGTCGGGTTCACACCCGGCGCAGTGCTGGTGGGGAAGTTGATGGGCGGCATCAGTAGTATTCCGTCGTCTGCGACTGGCCGGACAGGAACGTCGGCTTCAGCGCCCGCAAACGGCGCTCAGCCAGAAGGCGGACTTCCTCGCTGGGAGCTGAGCCAAAGGCCCGGGCGCGCGCGTTAGCGAGCAGGACGCCCAGGTGGTCGAAGGCGTCTTCCTCGTACTCGTCTGGGTTACCCCACACCCAGATATCGCGGGTCGCGAGGTCGCTCATGACGGGTTCGACGGCGTCGTTGATGACGGCGTAGTCCTCAGCCGCAGCCGTTTGGCCCGCGCCGACGACCCCGAGCTCGATCAGAGCCCGGTTCACCAGTTGTTCCCGCGACTTCATGAGCGGCCCCGCTGCTTAGTCTTTCACGTAGGCTTCTTTGTCCTCGGCACTGAGGGCATTGAAGGCGTCAGCGTCGGCCTTGGTCAGGCCTTCCTTGACTTCCCTGTCCTCGTCGCCGCGAAGGATCGAGTACTTGCCGCGGCCCCGGTGCTTGGCGCGCAAGCCGACGAACGGTTCGCCGTCATCGGGCTCGTCATCGGGCTCGTCGTCGCCGGCATCGACGCCGTCGACTTCGAAGTGCGGGTTGGTGCGGAGCTTGGCGATGAGCGTGGCGTGCTCGACCGGGTCCACTTCCTCAGCCCGACCATCGAAGAGCCGAATGCCACCAATGGTGACCACGGCTTCGTCACCGGCCGGCGCGTGATAGGTGATCTTGGTCATTCAGCGCCTCACTTCATGTAGCCGAAGAAGCGCGGCTTGATCGTGCCGGCCGCCGCGGTTGCCGCCGCCGTGGTGGTCTTCCACACGATCTCGGTGTCTTCGGTGAACTCGTAGTTCAGCCCCGAAGCAGCGAGCGTCGTATTGGTGCCGCCCGCCTGACCGGTAGTTGCGCCCGTGATGAAGCGGTCATCGTCCACCGCATCGCCGATGGCGAACACCAGTGCAGGAGTGCCGGTGTCGAGGTCGGGAACGACCACGGACAGCGAAGTCAGAACGAAGCCCTTGGGGACGACGAACAGACCCACGGTCTTGTTGAGGGCAAGGTCAGCAGCAACGAGCGCGATGTCGTCTCCAAAGACCTTGGCGGTACGGGCGAAGCCCTGCGGGCCAGCCTGGGGCTGGCGATACGCCTTGCGATCAGCCATTTGCCGATCTCCTTTGCGATTTCATGAGAAGGGAAAGGGCGGGAGTCTATGCCCCCGCCCGACGCATTACTGGTTGGCAACGCCGGCCACGAAGCCGGTCACCATGCCCCAGTCGACAAGCTTGCCGTTGCCGGCGGACGCGCCTTCGCTCAGCGGGGCCTTGGCGATCTTGCCGGTGCCGTACTGCGCTTCGATGCCCATGCCGGTGATGAAGTCGTAATCACCGTCCTCGAGCTGTGTGGGACGGGGCATCTGGCCGGTCACGTAGGCAAGAGCACCCTGGCCGCACAGGAACACCGGCTCCACGTCGATGGTCGAGGCGCCGACGCTCTTGAGCAGGAGCCGCTGAGTGATCTCGGGGATCTCGACGTAGATCACGCCGTCGTAGACCAGCGAACCGCCAGTGAAGAGCGGGTTGGTCTTGGTCACGTCGCCCCCTTCGCGGGAACGCGCTTCACGGTTGGCTGCGACCATCACGGGGTCCGCCTTGAGGTCGCGGAAACCACGCGAACCGCAGAAGCACACGTACCATTCCTCGTCGCCGTCCTCGATAAGGTAGGGCGTGATCTTCGGCCGGCCGTTGTAGACGCCCGGGTTGTTCGGATCGACGCCCGACTGCTTCGCCTGGTCCTTCATCAGGCTGCCGACCGCCACCGACATCTTGTCGGAGGTGGAGTCGACGTTGCCGACAGCCGTAGCGAAGGTGGTCGAGTAGTTCGAAATCGCGGCACCGAATACGACACGGTCGTAGTTCGACGTGACCCACGAGTTCTTGTCGCTGGCGCTAGCCGCCGCCCACTTGATGCCGTTCACGCGGTTGCCCGGGTTGCCGAAACGGCCGGACTGAATGGACGACGTGGGGATGGACAACAGTGCGTCGACCAGATCGTCACGGACGATGCGGCGGGCCCAGCCACGGAGAAGGCTGCGGGCGGTCGAGCGGACCGAGAACGAGCTTTCCTTATTGGCAGCCCGATTGTTGGCAACGCCGTTACGGGCCCAGTCGGCCCAAAGCGGCATGCCGTAGCTGTCGATCTGCTCTTCGTTGCCGCGCAACTGGCCGGTACCGACGCCGTCGCCCGAAAGCTGGGTAACAAGCGGGACGCGGATTTCCTTGCCGTCTGCATCGAGGTCGGCCATGCGAACGATGATCGAAGTCGAGTCATCGCCCATGTACTTGTCGAAGCGCGACTTGCGCAGGAAGTCGGTCGCCACGTCCTTGCGGAATTTGACGACTTCGTTGTTGGGATGGTTCGGAGTAAGGGCCATTTCGGGCTCCCAAAGATTGGCCGGGCGCTAGCCTCTGCCGCCCCGGCGCGTGGTTGCTGAGAACAGCTCCGCATCGCTCTGGTCGTTGGCCGCAGATGCAGCCGACGCGGCAGTGCCGATGTTTCGCAGTGATGGGATCGCAGGCACTTCCGAACGAGAGGGGGCAGTAACGGCTGGCTGGGCAGTGCCGCGGGCACGTTCAATGACCTGAGCCTGAAAGGTCGGATCGGACATGCGCTTCTCAAGCTCGGCTGCGAGCCAGGCGTCAGGGTCGCCCCCGATGCGCTGCATGTTCTCCCGGGCCTTCTGACCCTGGTGCCACCGCACGATGTCCCCGACTGAATCGCGTGACGCCTGTAGGCGGGCGTTCACTGCGGCCCCGTCGAGAGCGCCCTGCTCAATCGCCTGTTTCATGGCGGTGTGAGCAGCAACGACGGCTTCATGGCCGAACTCGCTCACGGCTCGCGTGTGCGAGAGCATGGCGCGCATTTCGACCATCTCCTGCTGGATCGGCGTCAGCTTGGCTCCAACGAACCCATCAGGATCGTCCCAGAACTCATTTGGCTGCTGCTGCTGCGCAGGTTGCGGTGCCGGCTGCCGCTGCTGAGACTCGTACGCCGCCAGACGCCCCCGAAGCTCGTCACGCTCCCGTTCGGCCGCCCGGCGCGCATCCGCTTCTTCGCGGAGACGTGCGGGAGGAATGGCGGGTTCGTGGCGCTGCTGATCGGTGTCGGCGGGCGGTGTCGTCGGCGCTTCAGCAACAACCGGAGCCTCTAGCGACGGCGGCGCCTCTTCAATCGGAGCCTCGGGAATGGGCGTGTCGCCCGAAACCGTGGCACTGAACAAAGCGGTGTCGTCGTCGGCCGCAAGGCCGTTGTCGTTCTCGTTCATGTCGTGACTCCCGGACTATCGCGTCCGATGGCGTGACCCTCTCTGTCGCGGAGAGCGATGCGGTGCCGAAATCAGGGTCTCGGCTGGCCCTGCGCCGTATCGTGGCGCTGACGAACTACTGAGCGGGCGACTGCGGCTGTGCCGCGCGCAACGCTGAAGCACGGAGATTGAGGCGCTTGCCTTCGAGGTCCATCAGCCCGCTTTCGCGGTCCATGGCATGCTCTTCACGGCGGTATGCCTGCTCCTGCTGCCGGTCGACGACATCGAGCATCCGATTCTGCTGGTCGGCAGCCCTGTCGGCGCCGATGTCCTGCGTCTCCGCGATGATCTTGTCGGTTTCTGCGACCGTCTTGCGGTTCTCGGCAACCTTGCCTTCGAGTTCGACCATGGCCGCCTTCTGCTGAACCGGATTCGGCTGCTGCGGAGCGGAAGCGGCCTGGCGGAACTTGGCCTTGGCCGACGCCGGCATGGCGGACGTGTCGATAAGCACCTCGAGCGCCGCCTGAGCGACCTGTGGCGACAACATCGGGCCGACCGAACGAAGCGCTTCACGCACCGACTCGTTCGTGTCCGCCTGCATGTTCACGGTATCCGGGCCCTCATCGAGGATGATGTCGACATCGAGCGAACCAAGCTTGTTGGCGATGACCGGCTGGCCTGTAGTGGGATCGACGGTGAGCTGATTGATCGCCAGCCAGTCCGCCAGTTCCTCATCATCCGTGACCCTGATCCAGCGTTCGGCCGTCCACACGCTTTGGACAGCGTTCCAAATCGCCCGGTAGAGCCGCCACTTCCAGCCCTTATAGCCGAGCAGATACGGCCCCAACTCAGCGATGCCGGCCTGCTGCTGCAAGGCGATGGCCCGACCCGACATGTCCTGCACACCCGTACCCATCAGGGCGGGGTTGAAGCCGTAGTTCTCGATTTCTGCCTTTGCCTCTTCGAGGAAGCCCAGGCTCGCGTTCAGTTCGGCCGCCCTTGCAGCATCATCGAACTCAGGCATTTCGGCGCCGACCGGCACCACGACGACACCGTCCGGTCGCGCCAGTTCCGCGCGGATTTTCTCTGGTTCGATGCCCTGCCCATCCCGAACGATGATCCGGCGCGATTGGCTGGTGTGCAGGCCTTTGGAACGCCGCTGGTTGATCTCGTCCTGGCTGCTCTTCATATTGCGGACGAAGCCGTAGCGGTCGCCGTCGTGATCGACGTTCGCGGAGAACATGATGTACTTGCAGATCAAGCGGCGCTTCTGGTCACGCAGGTAGGACCGACCCTCGGCAAGGATCGCGGCTCCGGTGTAGATGCAGTAGAACCAGTCGTTCCCTACGCGATACCAATGGTCGATGACGCGCACCCGACGATGGTTCTCATCGCCTGATACCCACTTGTCGTCACTGTCGGGGTTGCTGGTGAGTTCGGAGCCCTGGTCAACCGAAGCCTCGATCTCTGCCCGCTTGTCTGGGAAGGTCGCCAGAAGTTCGGCCGTGTCAGCCCACTTGCCGATGCCCATGTAGCTGGCGTCGGAGAAGTCAGCGCTTTTCGAGCGCGGGTCATAGAAGAAGCCGCTCGGGTCCACGACCTCGAAACCTACTTCGGTGTCGCCCAGATCGCCCGGTTCGAGGATGATCTCCACGCCCCCGATGCCATCAACCGCTGCGTTGAGCCCTACGATGGGCGACTTCTCAGCCCAGCGTTGCTCATCGAGCACATAGCGCACGACGGCAGTCGCTACCTCAGCTCCGGCTTCATGCTTTGGCGTGCGAGCGAACCCGCGGGGGTCTTGCCTCTGCTTCTCGAGCAGCCCCACCACAGCGTTGATCTTTCGGGCAATGCGGTTGAACGTAACAACCGGCTGCTTGCGCCGATTGAAGGTTCGTATCTGCTTCGCCGTCCACTGCGAGGCGTGGTAGTAGCGCCGAGCCTCTTGCTGCTCTTCGACCTCGGCAGTCTTGCCGTCGAGATAGCCCAAGTACTCTCGCTTCAGCCGTTCCAGAGAACGACCGCCGCCCTGAGGCTGTGCGGGCGCTGCGGCTGCCGGCGATGGCGCGTATCCGGTATCGATCATCGATTGTCCTCAGTACGACTGCCAGTCGCCAGGTGCTGCAGCGTCAGAGCGCGAAGAATAGCCGGACCGGTTTCGGTTGGTCTCGGCCGCGGTCTTGTTGCGCACCCACGGCCGAGACATGCAGGCGTATCGCCAGTCGTCCGCCGCATGGTCTTCCATCTCGGTATCGAGGTCTTCCGGCCTTGCCTCGTCGTGCTGCAGCATCGGTATGGTCCGGATGCTGTCTCGGCACGTTGAGAAGCAGAAGATCATCGGCCGCCCTTCCGGGTTGGGCTTGCCTTCCTCGTCCAGCGTCGTCCCGATGAGCCGCTGGCGCATGATGTCCCAGCCACCCATGGCGCCGCGTTGGGAGACGCGCTTGTTGTCGGCGTGGCGGAAGAAGATCTTCTTGTCGCCTGAGCCAATGGTGATCCGGCTCGCTATCGATGGCCCGCCGTCCTCGGCAAATGCAGCGGGGTCCAGAACGCCTAGACCGACCTTTTCGGTTTCGCGCTCAGCTAGTCCCTTGCCTACCTGTTCGGCGGTGAGCTTCAGCCCCTTGTTCGGCTTGCCCGGCTCGCAGCCGTACCACTCGCGGTAGCGAATGATGGCGCCACGAGGGAGCAGAACGCCCGTCACGGGATGCCGGGTGTCGTCCCCTACTATGGCCCACCAGCCGAACGAGAACGGCCTTGCGCTTCCCCAGTCACCAGACCTGAACTTTGCCCAGTCATCGGGGATGGCGAACGGCTCGATGACGTGCAGTCTCTCCGACCAGCAATCGAAGAACGCGCCGTCTACGACATCCCAATCGCCGTAGCGCATGGCCCTGACCAAGGCCTCACTGCCGAGGCCATGCAACCGGGCCTCATACAGCGGGTCTTCCTCGGCAAGGGTCGGATTGTCCTCGAGCCGGGCCGGGAGAT
>NZ_JAQRMY010000003.1 GCF_028613635.1 Devosia sp. ZB163 | reverse complement strand
CGTTGCCGGCGAGAGGAACGCAACCCATTGCTTGGGATGCAGGGCAATGCGCAGCGCGGCGGTGCTACTTGCCGTCTGCATCCTGTGGGCGCCCCTCATAGACGATGGTCGGCATCAGCGGCGATCCGCCCTTGCCCGTCAGTTCCTGCTTGTCAGCCAGGCCAAGGTCGCGCGCGATGATGTTCGGGTTCAGCAGGCCAGCGGCCGCGCCCTCGAACTTCTGCGCCCGGATGATTTCGTCCACACGCCTTGTGACCTCGGTAAAGCCTTCGCGTTCCCGGTACTCACCCCACGTGTCCTGATTGATGTCGAGGAAGATGCAGAGCGCTCCGATCGTCATGGCGCGAAGCTTGGGCAACTCCTGCAACTTCACAGTGCCTTGGTATGCGAACGCCTGGGATTCCTTGAGTGGGTTCGCCTCCACCCACTCGAAGTACTCAGTGCAGGCTTCCCACAGTTGGTCGGCGTCTGCGAAGATTGGCTTCCGGCCATGCGTACTGCGCTGCTTCCAGAAGCTGTTGCCTTGCGGCGCGGCCATCGCACTCACCTACTTAATTGTTCGGGAACAATTGGCCGGCAATCAGCCTTGCGGCCCCGCCCCCGGCTTTGACGCTCTCGCGCATCAGGCAATACGACTTCGCCTATTCCCGTGTTGGCTCAAGGATAGGGCGGGATGCAGACTAGGTGCTTGCGCTACACCGCTGCCTCTGTTGATCTGAGGCGCTGATGAAGCGTTGAAGGAATGAGTAGCCCGCCGGGGTGCGCCGAAGCGTGGCAGGCCTTGTTTTGGTAGATGGCAGGCGCTAGGTACCGGCGATGCCGGCGATGTGGACGAAGCCGTTGCCGACATAGAGATCGTGCTGCATGGCGCTGACAATGAAAGCCGAAGCGGCCGACCCGTTCGGAGGGGCGGCGTTCAGCATCACCTTGTGGCCGAGGGCATCGAGGGCGAGCGAGGGCTCGGCCTTGAACACCAGGGCGAAGTCAGCAGCAGTGGCGGGAACGATGGCAGCGAACAGTGCGCCGATCGAAAGGAAGGCAGCGGCGATCGCGACAATGAAGGCACGGAAAAGCGAGCCGTTATACGACATGCGATGTCTCCGGAGGGTTGGAATTTCTGGCAAGCAAAAGGGACGGGCTGCACACGCAGCCTGGGCTCCCCCGGGCAAAGCCACCAAGTATCGCCATCAAGGGCACAGGGAGTCGTCCTATATTGGTAGCTAAGCTGCTTCGCGCGTTTCGTCAACAGCAACGGCGGCTTGCTGCACTGGGATGATCTCGACCAGCGGCTTGAAGGTCTTCGCGCTGACGACGCCCATAAGCTCGATCTCCGCTCGCACCAGCCCATTGGTCTCGATGCCAAGCAACGTCACCACCTTGCCCTCCCATGGGCCGGCAACGATCATGCCGGCGTCGGCATTGCCGAACAGCGCCGAAGACATGGCCGCGTCGAATGACGATGGAGCGCCGCGGCGGCGGCCCATGCGGTAAATGCGATCTGCCTCGGCCTCGTGCTTCATGTCCCGCTGGTTGCGGATCAGGGCGGCGATGAGCTTGTCAGGCACTAGAGCCGGGGCACCGGTCGTGCTCTTGATGATGCGGACAACACCCTCGCACTCCTTCACGTCGGGGTAGAACCCGGCTGGGAAGCGAGCGAACAGGTAGCCAGGCATGAGCGGCCGATGACGCACGGTCTTCTCGCCGGTGCGGCGGTTGACCTGCACCCAGCTCCACTTGGGGAGGTAGGTGCGCAGGCCTTCCCTGCCCTGTAGGTCGGCTTGCCGGCGAATCTCGCTGGCTGCCTTGCGCTCGCGCTGCGACGATGCCTGGATGATGTGCCACGCCATTATGCTGCCTTTCCAGTCTCGCTTGCCGGGAAGAGCTCGCCGACAACAACGCCCTTGGTGGCTGCCGCAACCGGCGGTTGCCACTTCTCGAAGTCGGCCGCGATCTGGTCAAAGTTGACGGGGTGCTGGGCCTTGAAATCGGGCATGTAAGGCCCTGCGATCCATCCTCCCTGCCCGTCCTTCACCAGCCAGCGTTGCTGGGTCCAGCGGGACATGCTGATCTTGAAGTGAGCGAAGTCTTGCCGCGTGAGGTAGCCGCGGCGCTGCAGCGTGACGACCAGCTTGATGGCGCCTACTTTCCATGGCGTCAGCGCGACCGGGGCGGTGTCTCCGGCGACCACATCAGGCACCCAGTCGGGCAGCTTGAGGCGCGCTACTGGGCAGCGTTCGTGCCAATCGTCGTCTGCGGTAATGCTCTTGGCTTCCGGCAGGCGGGGCTGGAACGGGTACGAATAGCCGCCGCTGGCCAGCCGCGCCATGGTCCGATCCTTGCCATACCAGACCACCTCGCCGCGATCGTTTCTGACCAGCGCGCGCATGCTTATGACGGTGATCCCCAGCAACTGGCAGACGCCAGCCAGGTCGGAGCTGACACCAGCCGGCACCAGCACGGCCCGGCAATCCGGTGAAGGATGCGCGACACGGTAGGTGGACAGACTTTCCGCGGCCTGCGTCACCACCTTGGCGTTGAGCCTCAGCTTTGCCTCGACACCGATCTGCATGCCATCGGCCTTGCGAACGAGCAGGATGTCGAAGCCGCCGGTCTCCGGGTACGCCGTCCAGCTGTCAGGCAGGCACTCGATGAAAGCGGCGCAGAGGTCGGCTTCCTTCGCGAATGTTTCCTTGGCGCTCACGCTGCCTTCTCCTCGCTTGCCTTGCACCCATCCGGCCCGCACCAGCACTTCACCTTGCTCGGATCACCAGTGCGGAGAGCATCGGTAAGCCTGCCAGTGCCGTATGGGGCATTGGGGGAACCACAGCCGTCGCACTCGCGAACCACGACGCGGTGCTCGGGGCTGGTGGGGATCGTGCGGATGGGCATCAGGCGGCTGCTTTCGCTCTGCGATGAACCATCAACACAGCAGCACCAACGAGGCTCATCCAGAGCTTGCCGACGATCTGCCCCTCGATGAGCGAGACCGATCCAAAGGCCAGCCAGAGGAAAACCGCGCTGTCGATCACCGCGCCGACAAGCCCGCTGAGCATCACAGCCCCCGCCAGGTGCTTTCTCCGCAGCGGAGCATAGACCAGAAGGTCGGCGGTTTCCGCCAGGGCAAATGCTGCAACCGATGCAATGACCAAGGCCGGCGGCGCGAAGAACGCGGAGAGGACCGCGCCAACCAGAATGGCGTACCCAGCCCACAACGCGCCAAGCCGCTCGTGAACGATGTCGCGGAGGACCAACGCAGCGCCCACCATCAGCACGCCGCTCGGCGCGGCAAAGCCGAACCCCACCGGGATCAGGCATGGGCCGTTCGGGATGCACTCAGTGCCGACGTTCCCAATGAGCCAATTCGCGGCCGGGATGGTGAGCGCGAAGAGCGCGAAAGCGAGATAGCCGATCATGAGGCATATCCGTGCTGTGCAGGGGCGTTGGCCGGGTTCGCCAGGGCAGCGCGAATGTCTGCGGCGAGTTCAGGATTCTCAACCTCAACACTGTCGGCGTAGGCGTTGGCCGCCGCTATAGCGTGAGGGTCGGCGCCGGAGAAATCCAGCACCAGCGAGTAGCGGCGGCTGGGGTCGATGGCCTTGCCATCAGCCCGGTTAATCACGAAGCGCGGCTCAAGCCCGCCAGTCTTGTAACGAGAGGTCATGCGAACAACTCCTTCTGCTCTGCCCGAACCGCCCATCGGATCGGGGATTGAATGGCATCGATCCGCCGCGCCATGCGTTCGGGATCGGCGTTGGTGTCCTTGAAATTGCGCGCGACGTTCACACTGTCTGCGGAGGCGAACGGCCAGCGGTCGCCGCAAAGGGCCAAGCCGCGAAGCATGTGCACCCACGGGCGCAGGCCACGCCGCTCCAGAGCGTTGAACGCTTCATCGGCCCGCCTGCACCACTGGTCGCTGCCCACCTGCCAGTATGCGCCAGAGCTGCCGAAGCAGATACGCGGCCAATGGCTGGCGAGGTCCAGTAGGTAATCGATGGGAAGCGCCATGTGCCAAACCGGCGCGCCCATGTGACCGTGAGGCCACTGAGCCACCAACGCTCGCTGTTCCTGCACGTCGCCGTCGATCACATCAGGGATGATCGCCCAATGCGGGTGGCCTAGCCGAGTCTCCAGCCAGGCGTAGTATTTTACCCAATCGACCGGCTTGCCTTGGGTTTTGAAGGAAAAGGCACCATTGTCCCAGACTACCGACTGACCGTTTGCCAGACACCAGTCCGCATCGCCAGGATTGGCGAACGACACGCAAAAATGCTTGCCGGCCATTTTGACCAACTCGCTGCGAGGCGTCAGCGGGGTGCCGTGGTAGTGGATCAATGCACTGCCCCTTGTTCGGAATTGGTGGAGAGGGAATGGGTCATGCGGCGGCGTCGTCGCTTTCGGGAGAGCCGAGGCCATAGCCCCGCGACTTCTCCCCGAGCCGAGCCAGGCGCGTGCCATCCGGCAGCGAGGCGTTCGGCGCCTGCCCGGTGCGCAAGACCTCGTTCTGCTCCGCCAACGTCAGCTTGGTCATGTCGATGCGACCGCGACCGTAATCGATGCTGAGGATGCCCGATGCCAGTTGCGGCGGATTCTTGGCCTGCTCCACGACCTTGATGGCGTCGTGCCACTGGCGGACGTTCTTGGCGAGCTCGGCGGCCGAAGGCGCAAACCGTCCATCGTGCCACTCGACCTTGCCGCCGATGAACTGGCCGACGCTGAGTCTGATGGCTTCGACGCTGTAGCCTTCGATCGCCTCGAGGTACGTCCGCGCTGCCAGCATCTCGTTAGCCCGTGCGGCTGTAGGGAAGGCTGAGAACAGTCGCTCCAGAAGGCTTGTGACCTCTGCCATCGTCTGTCTGTCCATCTTCCAAAACCTCGCGCATCTCGCTGAACATCCCCTGCATTCCCCTTGGCTTTTGAGGGGGTGACCCACGCGCTGCCGGCCGCGCCATCCACTCCGGCTCGAAGCCGGTCCAGCCGTTGCCGATCATGGTGTCGGCCGCAGCGTTCGGGTCTGGGCATTTGGCGAACTTGCCAGCCAGGAGCTTGGCGGCGTGCTCAGTGAGGGGCTTGCGAATGCGTTGACGATGGGCGAGCACCGCATCGGCGCGCTCGGCATCCAAAACAGCTTCGAGCGCAGCTCGAGGCGTCTTGTTTTCTTTCTGAGGTTCTATCTTCGTAGTAGAGGTTTTATCTTCTACGCGCGTCACGCCCCCGCGAGTGTCGTCACTGTTACTGTCACGCGTCGGTAACGTTACAGTAGCGTCACGCTGCTTTGCCCTCGCTTTGCGAGTACGCTCCCGCTGCGCAGTCTTTCGCGCTTCCTCAGCCTCGACGCCGTCTGCCAGAATATCGAGAACACCAGCCATCTGCTCGGCATCAAGGCCAAGCAGTGCCAGTTTGCGAAGCGTGGTGGCGCTAACGCTCACGCGAACACCCTCCGCGACCTATCCCGCCTCTCGAGCTTGCGCTTGTCCTCAGCACTGGCCTTGAACTTCGTCGTGCCCCTCGCCCGATGCGTGGCGCAGTACACAGAGCCATCATCGACAGCACAGCCGCAGAAGCCGAAGCCCGGCAGCATGGGATCACCAATCGGCCAGCGGCACGTCGCATCCGAGGTCATGATGAGGGGGATGGGCATGGTGCCAGGCAGTGCTTCCCAAGCCGAGCTAGAGACGACACGGGTATCCTGAGGCACCTTCTTCAGCGCCTCATCTAGAGTGGTGGCGCCCTTCATCTTTGCGCGGGCCAGCCGTACCGATACGGCCATCTCTCGAGCGTTGCGGGCCTTGGTCACTACGCCGCGATATTTGCCGGCGTTGCCGCGCTTCCCGACGACCTCGCCCTTGCGCTGACGTCGGACCTTGCCGGTGCCCTTGCCATAGGGGTTGCTGGCCGGCCGGCGTCGAGCAAGCTCAAGGCGGGACGCCTTGCCAATGACGGCATTGCGGGTCATCCCAATGGCCGCCGCGATTTCCGAGGCAGATAGGCCAGCGGCCCATAGCTCCCTGAGCTGTTGCGTGCGGCTTTCCGACCAATCGAGGCCCGTCATGCCGCTTCCCTCCCGCTGTCGAACAGAGACCGGCTCGGATACTCCGCAATGTTCGCCTTGATCCGTTCAGCCTTGGCTTCACGCCAAGCCGGTGAATTGGCTGTCGATGCGTGCGACCGGTGCGTGTGCTTGATCCGTCGATACAGCTGGTAGACGCTCAGCCCGGTTGCCGCGGCGATGTGCTTCAGCGGCAAGCGCAGGGAGTGCATCTGGTCGAAGATTTCTTCCTGCTGCTCGGTGAGCCGGAGCGGTCCCGGCTTTGTGTCGGGCAGGGTGATGGAGATCGGCGGGTTCATCCCAGCCCATGCACCCTTGGCGACGGCGGACTGGTACGCTTCTTCTTCCGTCATGAGCGGGCCTCCCAGAGCATCCGGGGGGAGGACCGTCGGTCGGCGCGATCCCACACGTACCAGGCATGATCTTCCGTCCCCGACGTGTCGCCCGGGAACCACTGGATGCGGTCCACGAGGGCGATCTTGGCGGCGAAGCGCGGGTTGTCACGGAACAGGTGCCGGCGGGTCTTGCCGAAATCGAACTTGGCCGTCAGCAGCAGGGCCACGAGACCGTCGCAGCGCTCCAGCGCCAGTTCGGCAAACTTCACCGCGTCACGGTTTCCCTTGCCGTAAGGCGGGTTCGTGACGATGGCGTGGAAGAACGACGGCGAGCCGACGTGCATACCATTGAGAAAGTCGAAGGTTTGATCGTGCTCTCGGTCGTAGGTGACGATGTCGCTGGTGAAGACTTTCGCTCCAGTCTCGCGCAACACGTCGGCAATCAGGTGGTTGCCGGCGGCCGGCTCCCACACCCCGAGACCGTTGAGCGGGAAGTGCCGCAACAGCGCTTCCGTCGCCCAAGGCTCGGTCTGGTAGAGGTCGTTTTCCTTGCGGGCGTAGTTCGATGCGACGACCGTCACTGCCCTGCCCTCCCCTCTCTCTGCTTGTCGGTAAGAGGGATGGTGAGGGCTAACTCTCGAGCATCACGCCGCAGGTCTTCCGGCATGATCTCGATGGCCCGTTCCAGCTCTGAGCGGCGATCCGGCTTGGCGCTGATGAAGCGGCCGGCGTCATCGCGCGGCGGCATAACGACGTGCGGCAGAGGCGCGGGCTTGCGCCGGCCGAAACGTGGCAGGGTGAAGTGGAACATGGTCGTGCTCCTTGGGTGCGCGATCAGGACTCGGCGAAGTTGATCACGTCCACCGCGACCGGCCGCTTGGACTGGTGGGCAACCCGAAGCTGGGTGTTCGTGGTACGGAGAATTTCGCGCGCCTGGGACGCGACCGAGTCAGCCTGCGAGGCCTCCATCTTCCCATCCTTGACGGCGTTCAAAGTCTCCCAGAGGGCCGACTTCAGGCTCTTTGCGGTTAGCTCGCTCATACTCACGTCTCCGTTTCTGCGTTTTGCTGAGGGTTCCTTTTTCGAGCCGGATTTCGTAGTCGGTCATCTGGCTCAGGCACTCCGCTCGGATGTCCATCACGAGCAGGAAGCATTCGGCGAACTCGCCGTATTCCTTGGCGGCCCGATAGTTGCGGTCGTAGTCGCGCTTCCACGCGCGGTACTCAGGGCGCCGGCAATACTCGACGTGACGAGGCATGCGCTTCTTGCGCTCTACTGCCGCCTTGGCCGGGTCATAGGTGCGGAGGTGATAGGCTCGCTTGGCGGCCTTGATCTCGTCGGCAAGCTCGGCGCGGCGAGCGGCGTCATAGACGCGCTTCTCTTCCTTGCGCTGGGCAGGCGACTTCCACTTGCGGCGGGCGAGACCGGCGCATTCCTTGCCGCAATAGAGCGGCGCACCGATCTTTGCGGCTCGGTTGTAGTTGCCGTTGCTAGTTGTCGCGGTCGCCGTGCAGTGGGCGCACTGGAACGCCCGGCTCATCGGGCACCGCCTTCGGTGCTGACTTCCTGCGCCTGTCGAAGAAGTGCTTCAGTCTCTGCAATAAGAGCTGCACGAGCCGGGGTCGCGGGGAGTGCCCGTGTGATTTCGAGTTGGTGCGCAAGCTTGGCCTCCTGCCTCGTGCACTCGGCTTCGTACGCTGCCTGGATTCTGAGATAGACCTTCGCCATCAAATCGTCAGGGCGGCGATACCGCAACCGCCACAGGATCTGATGCGCAATGCCATGCTTCCGAGCGACACGGTGCATGGCCGCATCCACCGTGTCGCCGGGCCCTCGATGGTGCAGGCGGACTAGACCTTCCGCCCACCCTGCCGCCTCATCGGCTGGCGAGATTGACATGTCAGTCATAGCCTTTTGACGCTCCTGCAAAGGGTTCTGACGCAATCGCAAATCCTTCCGCTCTACGGTTGTGGCCGTAGACGACGAAGGAGCTGCGGAAATGACGACAAAGACCCTGGGCGAAGCGATCATGAGTGCAGTCGCACAGGGAATGCTTGGCGAGGGCACGGTTGCCGCCGTGTCCGCCCGCCGCTCGAATAAGAGGACCGGAGCCGAAGCCCCGGCCAGTGTGCGGGGTGGAGGAACCCCGCTGAAACTTGTCGTGAGAAATGGGCGCACGGTTCCCCATGCAGCCGCGCAGAGGACGTGCCCCCGTCCTGCCGTGCGCCTTTTTCTCGTGACCGTTGATGGCGTGCGCGTTCACGAGGCACTGCCCATCTGAGCGGTCGGCCCGTCATGCTGCCGCGAGCAGTCGAAGCAGAGCTTCGTGCGCGGCGAACTCGATGCGCATATCTCGGGCTTCAAGCAGCCATGAAGGCGCGCGAGGCCCTTTTCGCTGAGGAAATGGGTGGCCGGATCATGCGAGCGAAGAGCTACGACATTGGCGACCGGAGCGGGGGCTCGATGGCTCCCGCTCCGGTCTACGCCAGCGTCAGCGTCTACACTGGCGAGTTCGGGAACGACGACAGCAGCAGAGGGAGGGGCCGCGCTGTCGTCGCCCGTGGCGGTGACCGTATGAGGAGGAGGAACGGTCACCGGTTCGGAAATGGAGGCCGAGTTTGTGCCACCCTCGGCAGGTGGATTAACGGAGGTCGATCCGGGGCCCGGTTCCTCCGGCACATGTACCGGGCGGTCAGCTACATTCTCGCCTCCTGCGCTCAGGTCATCGGCGCTCACGCCGCCATCGGTGCCGTGGTCAGCGGCTGTCAGCCCCGGCGCGACCAACTCGCCGGCTACTTCGGAATGGTTCGCAGTCTCGCCCACAACTGCTGCGCCAACTGGCGTACGGGGGTCTGCCCCGTTGGGCTGCGCCGGCGACAGGAACGCCGGAATGAGGTTGTCGTCCTCGATCACGACGCCATCGGCATCGTGGGGGGTGTCGTCAGAGAAATTTTTCTCGTTCATATTCGCCAAGCCGAGCATGCCGGCGTAGGCGTTGGCGTAGTCGGCCTTGTCGAGGATCTTGCGGACGTGCTTGCCTTCGCCGGCCTCGTCCTGCTCGTCCCTGATCTGAGCCTTGATGAGCGCCTTGAGCTGCCCCCAGTCGCCACCGGCTGCGGCGACAACATCGCGCAGGCCGGCGAGCCGTTCGGCGTCCTCAAGCTGACGCTCGATGATCGGACGGGCCTCGGTCGTGATCTGCTTCAGTTGTGCGGAAGAGAGCATCTACTTTGCCCCTCCCCTCGATGTGACGAGGTCGAGGTATCGCTTCACCGTCTCGCTGAGGCCCGACAGGTTCTCTGCGTTGCTCTGAGGCAGGTAGCGGACGGCTCGAACGACGGACTTGATTGCGCCGATGTCCATCCCGGAGACTTTCGCCTCGGCGTAGATGAGCGCCTTGAGCTTGTTCTGCGCATCGATCTGGTCTTCGACCGCGACGACCCGCGAAACGATGCTCTTGACGTCGGCGTCCGCATTCGACGCTGGCTTGCTGTAAAGCTCTGGCGGCACGATCCAAGTGTCGCCGCTCATCGCCAAGCTCCGAACGCGATAGCGAACAGCGCCGCTGTGATGGTTGCAGCTATGAGGAGGCAGGAGAGATCAATGGGGATCATGCCGCCCTGCCCTTCTTCGGCGCCGGGCCGAAAATGTCGGGGCGGAGGTCGTGGCGGGAGATGCCGGTCAGGGCCTCAACGGCCAAGACGCGATTGAACGGGATCTGGCCGCGCTTGCGCCAGTTCATCACCACGCTCGGGTTGTTGATGCCGAGCGCTGAGGCCGCCTTCGACGGGCCGCCGAGATCATCAATGAGCTTTGCTACATCGGTCATGCAGCATGTTTATCACGCTGCGTGAACTGAAATCAAGCCGTCACGCGTTATTTTTATTTCGCCGCGTGATATGCGATCAAAGTCGCCATGTCTGACGGCGGAAGATCAAACCCGGATATCGCGAAGCGGCTGATCGCGCTGCGGGAGGCGCTCGGCAAAAACCAGTCGGCGTTCGCTGCATTGATCGAGGTATCGCAGCCGGCGATGAACAACTACGAGAAGGGTCACCGCCGACCAGACATCGATGTGGCCATTCGGATCCAGGTGAGGACCGGGGCTACTCTTGATTGGATATACCTCGGCAGGCGTGATGGCCTACCAACGCGACTACTTGAGTTGCTGCCGGACCTGTCGGTAGAGAAGGCCGCTGGCTAACCCCCCAGCCGCCTCCCAAGTTCTTCAAAATATCCTCCACATAGCCCATCACCTTGATCGCATCCTCGCGGCTCTCCGGCAATTGAGCCGCAATCTGACATGCGCTTCGCCTTAGAAACTGCTCATGCACTTTTAACACCCCTCAGTATGTCATGCGCGCAACGCAACGCGCATCTTCTGATGTGACCCCCTCCCCGCCAGCATGTCGATTCCTTACGTATCAAGTGCACGCCTTCGCCTGTGAACACCGGGTAAAATGGCACATTTTTTCCGGACCTTAACCCTATTTTGACACCATTTCGGGTCGAAGCGCTTTCGGCCATAAGTCGGGGCATGCCCGAGCATGAGCAGCCCAGATTCAATCTCCGACTGACGCCCGAACTGAAGGCCGATCTCGCTCGAGCGAGAAAGGCGAGCGGCCGGAGCATGAACGGGGAAATCCTCGCCAGGCTCTCCCTCACCTTTGAGCCCGACCCGGCGGCGCAGCTGGCGGAGGCGCTGCGCCCTCTGCTGGCGCTGCTCGACGAGCGCGACCGTGCCGAGGTGGTCGGCCACTTTGTGAGCGGCCTTGCCATTGTCTCACGCAAGAAGCCCGGAAGGCGGCGACGCCAGGAATAGGCCGCCGCCGCCGCTCCACACAGCCCGCTTCGGCGGGTTTTTTCATGCCCGACACCCAAAACTTCACGTAGCGTGAATTTTGTGCTTGCTATCATCACGTAGCGTGATATCCTCTGCTCCATCGAGATCAGCGCACGAAGCGCGATGGAGGACGAGAGAATGACCACCACACAGAGCAACGACCACCTCATCGACGCAGCCGCGCAGATGCTCGCCGCCCTCAAGACGGCCCTGCGCCACTCGCGTGAAGCGATGTCGCCAGACGCTCGCGCAGCTTTCGACGAGGGTCGCGGCGGCCCGGAATGGATGTTCATCGCCCGTGACGCGATCGCGGCAGCGGAGCGCGGCTGACCCCACCGCCCCGCGCCCCCTCGTGGGACGCGGCACAGTGAAGTCAGGCGCTACGGCGCATAACCGATGGGGAGACGCAGATGGCTAAGGAATGGGGTAACTTCCACGCAGTTGGTTCTCTCGGAGCCCGTCACGGGCTGATCGGTCACGACAGCGCAGACGTGATGCGCTGGATTGGCGCTCATGCCGACTTCGATGGCTCGATCTACTTCGACCATGGCGACGGCGACGAGCAGGTTGAGGTTACCGAACAGTACCTCGGTTGCCCCTACTGCGGCACTCGCCACGACCTGCGCGTTGCCTCCGTCGATCCGCGCACTGGCTACCGCGACCTGATCTGCGAGGATTGCTTCACCGGCACGGACACCGGCCCGTGCTTCGATGATCTGCCTGTGTCTGTCGACGCGCCCGCAACCGTGAGGGCTGCGTGATGGGCGAGAGAGTGAACAAGGCAACCTCTGTCGCCATGAGCGCCCGCGACAACACGTATGCCAGCAGCCAAGGCGACGAGTACGACCCCGATGACACCCTCGATTGCCCGAACTGCGGTGGAGAAGGCTACGTCTCGCACTGCTTCGAGGAATACGCCTGCATCGATCCCGATGGCGGCTGCGACCTCTGCATGCGGCGTTGCGACTGGTGCAATCGTCCGGCGCGACCGGAGGTGAAGTCATGAGCGACCGCTACACCGGCTTTGCTCCCTGCCCCTGCTGTGACGGCGCCGGGGAATGGGATGAAGGCCCGCTCCCGGCAAGCAGCGGAGCCACTGAACCCGACTTCCGGCAGGTGATCTGCCCTGAGTGCGAAGGCACCGGCATGGTCGAGTGCGAGCCCCGCACGCTGGATGACATCGACGACGAAGCAATGGAGCAGGCGCCATGAACCTCCGCCTCTTCCATCGCGGCGACATGTCAGACCTCGCGATCTTCCTCGCCACTGAGTTCGCTGTCGCGATCTTCCTCATCGCAATTGGAGTGACGGCATGAGCGACAAGCCCATCCTGTTCAGCCCCCCCATGGTCCGCGCCCTGCTCGCCGGCACCAAGACGCAGACGCGGCGGGCGTTCAAGTGGCAGGGGCCGAAGGACTATCCGCACAGCTTCGCGCACGCCAAGGTCGACAACCCAGCCGGCGTGCAGCGGCTGCTCGTGCCGTACTACCATCCCGACGATCTGCCGGTGGGCGAGTCCGATTGGGGCGAGGACGGCTATCACCGTCACTATGGGCGGTTCGAGCCGGGCGATCGGCTGTGGGTCAAAGAGACCCACCGGATTACCTCATGGAGCGATGACGGCGACGTGTGGGTCACCTACGCGGCAGACGATGCCAAGAGCCGGTCGCTTTCGCCCGACAGCGAGGACTTTCTGGAGCGCGTCTGCGCCCGCGTCGAAAAAGCCGGGGCCGAGCTTAACGCCGAAGGCTGGTACGAAAACATTCCCCCGTCCGCCTTGGTGCGCCCTTCGATCTTCATGCCCCGCTGGGCCTCGCGCCTCACCCTCACCGTCACCGACGTGAGGGTGCAGCGGCTGCAGGACCTCAGCGAGGAGGATGCGCTCGCCGAGGGTATTCAGCAGACGCTTGCTGGGCACGGTCGGCTGCATGCCTTTTGCGCCCCCGAGCCATTCAACGAGCGGACCTGGGACACAGCCCGCGAGGCGTACGCGGAGCTTTGGCGCAGGATCAACGGCCCGGAAGCATGGCGCGGCAACCCTTGGGTCGCCGCCTACACCTTCACCGTTGAGCGCCGGAACATCGACGCGAGGGCAGCGGCATGAGCGCCCCCATCCTCCTCCCTCACGCGGCCGAAAGCGAAGCCCTCAAGCTCAAGTGGGTCATGCACCGGGGCAAGTGGGTAGAGGCCGAATACCTCCTCACCAGATCACCATCCGGCCTGAGCGACCGGCCCGTCAATTCCAGCAACAAGGAACCATCCAATGCCGCTTAAGATCACCCGCGCCGCCGACCCCATCAAGGTCGATCGCCTGAACATGGTCATCTACGGCCCGCCCGGCATCGCCAAGACCTCGCTGGCGTTCACCGCCGACGCGCCGCTGCTGCTCGACTTCGACAACGGCAGCCACAGGGCCGCGAACCGCAAGGACGTGGTGCGCGTCACCGACTGGCAGGATGTCGCTGGCATCACCGCCGAGGACTTGGCGCCGTTCTCGACCGTCATTGTCGATACGGCCGGCCGCGCCCTCGACTGCCTGACCGTGGACATCATCCGAGCCAATCCCAAGCATGGTCGCGGCGGCGCCCTGACCCTGCAGGGCTATGGCGAACTCAAGTCCCGCTTCGGCTCCTTCCTCAAGCTGCTGAACAGCTTTGGCAAGGACGTGGTGCTGATCGCCCACATGGACGAGCAGCGCAACGGCGATGACGTGATTGAACGCCTGGACGTGCAGGGCGGGTCGAAGGGCGAGATCTACAAGGCCGCCGATGCCATGGGGCGGCTGGTGATTTCGGACGGCAAACGCTGGCTGCGCTTCTCCCCGACCGATGCCGCCTTCGGCAAGAACCCCGGCCAGTTGGAGCCGCTGCAGGTTCCCCACTTCGAAAGCCCGGAGTTTGCCAGCTTCCTTGCCGGCGTGATCCAGACCACTAAGGACCGGCTGAACGCGCTCACCGAGGACCAGCGGGCCGCGCAGGCGGAACAGGAGTGGTTCCGCACCACCTTGCCCAACGTGACCACGGCCGATCACCTGAACGGCCTTCTCGGTCGCGCCAAGGACGCCGGGCATGCATGCAAGATCATGGTCCGTGACCGGGCGAAGGAACTCGGGCTGGTCTTTGACGACGCCAGGAAAGCCTATGTCGCGGCCGCCGAAAAGCAGGCCGCCTGATGCTGGCCCGCGTTTCGAACATCGAGGCTTATCGGCGCTGGCTCAACTGGAAGCCTCTCTTCGAGGATCAGGAAGAGCCGACCGTCGAGGACTTCATCCGGTCAATCACGACCGATGAGCCCAGCGAGGCGATGATGGCCGGCACGGCGTTCCATGCCGCCATCGAGAATGCGCAGGACGGCGAACACGAGACGTTCGCCGCCATGGGCTACACCTTCCACCTGCCCGATGCCGAGATCGCCCTGCCCTTCATCCGCGAGTTGCGCGCGTTCAAGGAGTACGGCGGGCTCACGGTGACGGGCAAGGTCGACTGCCTCGACGGCAAGCGCGTGGTCGACCACAAGACTACCTCGCGCGTCGACCTGGACCGCTACCTCGAGGGCTGCCAGTGGCGCTTCTACCTCGACATCTTCGGTGCCGACGCCTTCGAGTGGCACATCTTCGAAATCAGGGAGATGGAGCCGAAGGTCTATCGGGTATCGGCTCCGCAGACCCTGCGTGCCTATCGCTATCCCGGCATGGCAGACGACTGCGCCCGCCTCGCTGGTGAGTTCGAGGAATTCGCCACTCGCATGAACCTGCCTGACGCGAGGGTGGAAGCATGAGAGGCGGATCATTTCTCAAGCGGCCCCTCCTCCACCTCACCGATGAGGTTCGGATGGATTCCGCAGCGACCGATGAGCAGTTGTCGGACGTATGCCGGGACATCGAAGCAAGGCTTGTGGCCGAGGGTGCCAGTGTCGAGCAGTGGCAGGAATACGAGGTGCTGCGTGAGCGGTACGTCGCTCGGATGTTCGCGGCAGCGAGGGCCGGCTGATGACCAAGCTCGTCCTTCGCCGCAAAGGCGCGACCCTCTACGCCCCGTCTCCCGATTGGGCCGACATCATGGCCGACCTGCCCGAGCACGCCGACCTGAACGTCACGGCGACGAAGGCGCGATCGCTGTCGCAGCTCGGTACCTATTGGGGCCTGCTGGCATGGGTTTGCGCCAACGTCGAGGCTGCCGACCCGTGGCCAACGAAGGACGAGCTTTCCGACTGGCTGCAGCTGGAGGTTGGCTTCGTGCGGCAGATCGCGATCCCGACCGAGCACGGCCTGATCTACTACCGCGTGCCGGCGTCGAAGTCGTTCGCTGAGTGCCCGCAGGAACGCTTCACCGCATTCTTCGATGCCGCGCTCGCCCGCCTGGTGAAGCTCTGCGGCTATGACCCGCTGCCGCTCTACATGGAGCACATGCGGGCCAAGGGCGAGCGGAGGGCGGCATAATTGGGCTACGAGATAATCCGCCCCGCCACTGCGTTCTCAGTGAACCGCCCGCAGCGCCAGAGCCGGAAGCCCCGCGACAAGGCAGCATCTCACCTCAGGTGGGTTGCGTCCCTGCCCTCGCTTGTTCCTGGCACCGGCCGGGTAGATCCCGCGCATATCCGCTTCGCCAGCACTCGGTACGCCAAGCCGGCGACAGGGATGGGCGAAAAGCCGGATGACCGTTGGGTCGTACCACTGGCCCGGTCAGAACACGACCGCCAGCACTCCATGAACGAAGAAGCCTATTGGGCCTCTGTCGGTGTCGACCCCCTGCACGTAGCCCTGCTGTTGTGGGCTGTGAGCGGGGACGACGAAGAGGGGGTCCGCATCATCAACCAGTTTCGAGGCAAGCCATGAGCAAAGACGACCCGACCAACCTTCAGATCGCCGAGTTGCTGAAGAAACAGACCTACGATGAGCGGATGGAAATAGCAGAGTGGTTTGCCGATCTCGTCAGGGACGGCGTTGGCGAGAAATCGGACATGAATTCCGACTGGTTTGCTTCCGTCCTGGGGGGCTGGGCAGAACAGGAGATCGACGGTTCCGAGCCCGAGACCGAGGCTCAGACATGACAAGCGTCACCGAAGAGATGATCGAGCGCGAACAGATCGCCTGGATGACAGACAAGGCGTGGCAGGACGCGGTGCTGATGCTCGTGTTCTACGACCGCAAGGCAAAGCAGACGTGGCTGGTCGGCGCGGACGAGGCAGCGAAGAAGCGCGACGAGTGGTGGGCCCGATGCTGCGCCTTGTATGACACGCGCTCGGTCGAGGACATTGCCGCCCTCGAAGCCGCTCTATCAGCCGCTCAACCGACGCGGCCCGAGCCAACTGAGGCGGAAGTGGAGGCGCTGACGCTTGCCGATCTCCGCAAGGCCAATCTCGACCGGCAGGCCCATTGGGGCGGCTCCGAAAACTGGACGCTGGCCGACTGGTCAAACGCCCTCGCCGGCGAAGTCGGGGAAGCCTGCAACGTGGTCAAGAAGTTGCGCAGGCCCATGCTCGGGACGGTCGGCAATGACCACGACCCTGCCGCCTACACCGCCATGCTGGCGACCGAGATCGGCGACGTGCTGATCTATCTCGACCTGCTCGCCAACGCGGCCGGGCTCGACCTAGCCGTGTGCGTGACCGAGGCGTTCAACAGCAAGTCCGAAAAGCTCGGCATGCCGGTCAAGCTCGCCGCCAGCCGCTCACGCCCCGCAGAGGCAAAGGCCGGGATGGTGAAGCCGCCGGAGCATCTAAGCCCACTGCCGTGGAAGTACGAGCGGCGGGAAGCGCTGCACCACGACTGGATCGAGGACGCACACGGCAACGTCGTGGTCGATCATGTTGGCCACATCGACGGCCCGTTCATCGTCGCCAGCGCAAACGCCGCCCTTGAGCCCGTCGCAGAGGCAAAGGCAGAGCCGGTGGCGTTCCGGTGGCGTTTCGACATTGAAGCGATCGACGGGTTCGATTGGAAGTACGCCAGCACCAAGCCGGAGTTCACCGCCTTCGGAGAAGACCATGCCGAGGTTCAGCCCCTCTACACCTCACCCGTCAGGAGCGAGGTAACGGAGGCGATGGTCGGCAAGCTTAGAGCGCTGAATAGCGTGCTCATTGAGGATGGCTACGGCGACCGGGACAATCTGATACCGGAGCTTGATGCGGCCATTGCCGCTCTCACCGCCGCCCTTCCCAATCCTCCATCAGGTCGGGGGCAGTGAGATGGCGAGCATCGACGGGATTGTCCTCGCTTCCTACGAGGTTCATTGCCGCAAGTGCGAGCAGGCTAACCTCGGCCTCGGCCGCACCCGTCAGGAGGCCCTTGCAGCACTTGCCCGCTACGGCTGGACATGCCGCAAGCGCCGCTGGTTCTGCCCAGATTGCACACCGTGGGCGTTCGCAAACTACAATGGAGAGCCCTCGCCATGACCGACACCAGAGCCCTCGTGGAGCGGCTGAAGCCGCGGCACATCGCCGACGAGCCTCTTGCACGTGCTGTCGTCAGCACTGACCAAGCGGAGCGAAGGGCCGCCGTCTCCGACTTTCTCGTCGCCAACAACGCGCTCAAGTCCGAAGCCGCCGCCGCATTGAGCGAAGCCGACCACGCTATCGACGGCCTCTCTCAAACGTGCATCGATCTCGAAGCCCGCGCCCAAGCCGCCGAAGCCGAAAGGTATCGGCTGAAAGAAGCGCTGAGGCCGTTTGCCGAGTACATGGGTGATCGCGGCGATCTCGACTACCACGGCAACCCTCTGCCCGACGAGCAAGGCGTCGGCTGGGTATACCTCACGCAAGCCGACTTCCGCCGCGCCCGCGAAGCCCTCTCCCTCACCCCTCAAGAGGTGGAATAGATGAAGCTGACGACCGAACGTCTATGGTGGCTGCGGAGGTGGGAGGCTGGTGGCTGGACCATTGGGGATCCTATGCGCGCCGGCATCAAGAAGTGGGGCGCTCACACGGCAGCGCTCGTCAAGGCCGGCTTCCTCGAAGGGGATGACCTCGGCTTCCATCGCATCACCGAAGCCGGCCGCGCTGCCCTCAAGGAGCTTGAATAGATGAAGCTCAACGGGGCCGAAGCTAAATGGGCCGCTATTGTTGTTGGCCTCGGGATTATCGCATCTGCTGCGTACCAAGGGCTTAAGGCGTTGGGGGTGCTGGGATGACGCCACGCATTCTTTCCGAGGGCAAAACGCCTGCCGGGTGGGTTGCCGAACTATCAGCCGCGGGTGTTGAAATATCCGAGCGCACGCTGAGGGAGAAAGCGCGCCAGTTGGGCGCCTATCGGTCGCTGGGGAATGCGATCGTTCTCCTTCCCGAGCATATCGACCAGATCTTCGAGGAGCCGGCATGTCCGACGAGGAAAGAACTCTCGAGCTCTACCCACGCGGCCGCTACTGGTGGGTCAAAGGCCGTCGACCTGATAACGACCGATATATCCGAGAGAGCCTTGGCACGACTGACCGAGTTGTCGCGGAAGCCAAACTCGAAGAAATATACCGGGCGGCGCGGGTCCGTCGTATCCTTGGACCAGATGCGCCGAAGCCAGAAGACGAGCTGACGTTCGGCATGGCGTCTCTGGAATACCCGGCGGGTAAACGAGAGGCGCAGTACCTCATCCCGATCATGCGCCGGATCGGCAAGATGCGGGTAAAGGACATCACCCCGGCCTATGTGCGCAAGCTGGCGAAGGAACTGTACCCGCTCGCCTCAACCGACACGTGGCAGCGTCAGGTGGTGACGCCGGTTCGGTCTGTCATCAACCACGCGCACGAGTTAGGCAAGTGCTCGCCAATTCGCATAAAGGCATTCGACCGCATAGCGTCCATGAACCAGGATCGGCTAAGGGGGGTCGATAGTCGCCAGCCTCGCACGCCTGGGAGCTGGCCGTGGCTGCTGGCCTTCTGTGAGCATGCCGAGCCTAGAGACGCCGCCTTGGCGTACTTCATGTTCACGCGCGGAGCTCGGGTGAGCCAGTCGATCGCCATGACCCGCAAGGACGACATGGACCTCTCTGCGGGCAGACTGCGACTCCCGGCCACGAAGGGGCACCCGACGCAGTGGGTGACCGTCGAACCCGAGCTTGTCGTGATGATCTCCAACCTACCAGTGCCGTACCGCGGGGAGGCGAAGAAGCGCGTATTCACTATTGCCGGTGGGCGAAGCGGTGCGCTCTACCGCCGCTGGCAGGCTGCGTGCAAGCGAGCGGGCATCGAATACCTGTCCCCCCACGCCGCCGGCCGCCACGGGTTTGGAACCGAGATGATCGTCCGTCAGGGTGTTGACGCGGTTTCCGCGGCCAAGGAAGGACGCTGGGCAAGCCCCGCCGTGATGCTCAATACCTACACGCACCCGGAGGATTCAGAGGCCCGCGTTCGCGATGCGTTCCGAGCCGGGAAAGAGGCCGCTCGTACGCTGGCTGTACAGGGCAAAACCGGAAGCGTGGTCAAGCGCTTGGCAGGCAAGCGAAAATGAGCGATCCTATCGAGCCCTTAGCAGGGGCGTGCCTTCGACCACTCGGCCACCTCTCCGTCGCCGGTCCTGATAGGGGCAATCGCGGGGATGGGCAAGGGGTTTTGACGACAGCTACCAAACCGTGGTGACAGGTCGCGTCGAAAAGCCCAGTACAAGCGGTGGGTCAGCTTGATGGGTCGGTGCCGGCGAGCGTACGCGGCGACTACGCGACCGCCTCCGCTAGCTTATCGACCAGCGCGGAGATGGCGGCATCCTGCTCTCCGACGGTCAGCACCACGACGCTCAGCCCGAGAGCAGGCGAACGGATGGCCTTGCAGCGGGCTCCGGTCCAGCCACCGCCGTGAATGTACAGCGGGTGCCCGGCCAGCGTCCGGATGCCTATGCCCCACCCGTAGCGCACGAACTCGCCGTTCCGGAGCCTGTGGTCCGCTTGGGTCAGACGGGCTGCACCCGATCGGTCTTCGTTCTGCATGTCGAGAAAATCGGCATAGGCGTCGGCTGTCGTCCACAGCCCTCCGTCACCGGTGGTAAGTGGCAGGCTCGATCCAAGCAGGGCCGCGTGCGGTGACACCGGAAGCGCACCGGTAGCGAAGAAGGCCATTCCGGAGGCCGCAGACGAAGGCAGTACGTCCGCAGCGAGTTCGGCGAAAGTCCTTCCGGCAACCTGCTCCGCAAGGCGGGCAAGCATGACATAGCCGAGGTTGGAGTAGGCAAAGGCGGAGCCGATAGGACAATCAGGAGGCGCGAGTTCGGCGGCCATCTGCATCACGTACTCGCTCGTCCACGACCCGCCATCGAGCGCGTTCTCGAGCCGGCCCGCCTCGGGCAGCGAAGCGGTATGGTGCAGCACCTGCCGCACCGTGGGCAACACTGTCCACCTGGGCAGAAAGTTCTGGGGAACAGGAAAGTCCGGATCGATGCTCCCCGACTGGACCAGACGCGCGATGATGGCTCCGGTCACCTGCTTGGTCAGGCTGGCAGCGTAAAAGAGATCACCCGCTTGCACGGGTCCACCATCCGGCCAGTAACCAGTGACCGCGCTCACGCGGCCACGTCGACCGCGCGCCGCGATGGCGATCGGCTGCGTTGTCGCAAGGCCGGCCTGCGTGATCAGCGCATCAGCGTCTGTGGCGGACATTCGAGGTTCCCGGGCGCCGAAATGCCTCCCCAGCGTACTCAACCGCACCAGTGATGCATAACTGTCGCGGCGCTTTGCCGAAGATGTTCTTTACTTGAGATTACCATTGATTTGGCGCATGCGCCCATCATCATCCCACCTGATGGTATAACCGCAGGGCTCGATTCGAGCAGCGCGGCGTGAGGTTGGGATGGTCCAATGTCTGGGCTGAACAATTGGCTGCGTAACGCTGCGGGCGCTGTTTCCGCAGGCATGATGCTTCTGGCCGGCGTCAGTCACGCTGCACCGGCCGTCGTCGAAGGTGTGTGGCTCACCGATGCCGAAACGGAGCTGACGATCGCGCGCTGCTCGGCGGGCTATTGCGGCTACATCACCAAGATCGTGGTGCCCGACCGGCTCAAGAAGCAGTACGGCGCCGAGCTCGAAACGCTCGACCCGGCGTCCTACACGGACGTCAACAACAAGAACCCGCAGCTCAAGCACAGGCCGATTCAGGGCCTGCAGATCCTGACCCTGCGGGCCACCGGCAACCCCCGTTACTACGAGGGCGAGATCTACAACCCCGAGGACGGCAACGTCTATGCCGGCTCGGTGGAGGTCATGCACGCCAACGCCATCCGCCTGAAGGGGTGCGTCCTCTACGTGCTCTGCCAGGACCAGGAATGGGAGCGGGTCGGCCGCTAGGCCACCCCGCCCCCGATCATCCGATTATCGCTGGTTGAACATGATCCGCTGCGCTTCCTTGTCGGTCGCGGCGCTGATGTTCTGCGAGGAATCGAGCGTGATGCCGAGCGCACGCTGCACCGCCGGACGGTCTGTGACGCGCTGGCGCCAGTCGGCAAAGGTCGGGAACTCGGCAATGTCGATGCCGTGGTTGTCCGAGCCGCGCGACCAGTCATAGATCGCGATGTCGGCGATCGAATAGTCGCCGGCGACGAAATCCTTGCCCGCCGCCTTCTGCGCCTGCAGCTGGGTGTCGAGCACGCGGTAGAGCCGGTGCGACTCGTCCATGTAGCGCTTGATGGCGTAGGGAACCTTCTCGGGCGCATAGCGCGAGAAGTGGTTGTTCTGCCCCAGCATCGGGCCGAAGCCGCCCACCTGCCAGAACAGCCACTCGTCGATCTTGACCTTCTCGCGCCAGGTCGTGCCGTAGAAGCGGCCGAACTTCTCTGCGAGGTACTTCAGGATCGCGCCCGACTCGAAGATCGAGATCGGCTTGCCCTCCGGCCCCTCCGGATCGACGATCGCGGGGATCTTGTTGTTGGGCGAGATCGCGAGGAAGTCGGGCTTGAACTGGTCGCCGCGGCCGATGTTGATCGGGTAGATCCCGTAGGGAAGCTCCAGCTCCTCGAGCATGATGGTGATCTTCCGGCCGTTCGGCGTGGCCGCATAGTAAAGGTCGATCGGCAGAGTCTGGGTGGTCATGGGCTATCTGTCCGTGCTGCTGCAGAGGAGCCGGGGCCGCAGCCGCCGGAGCCGCCTTTATATCGGCAGTTACCGATGAAAGACAACCCGGCGGCCGGACGGCGGGGGAAAACCCACCATCCGGCACGCCGTTCCGTCAGGCCCGGCGGATGCGCATGTGCGGTTCGCCGTCGCTGGTGTGCGAGATCGAGATGCCGCGCAGGTCGACCGTCGAGCGGACGCGCTGGCGCCAGATCGGGCCCATCAGTTCCGAGCGCGACACGTTCACCGGCTGGTCGAACTTCACCGTGACCGCATAGTGCTGCATGTCGCCCATCAGGTTGACGCCGATCACGAGGCCAAGGAACGGCTGGCCGAGATAGGCGCCGCTGACCCGCTGGCCCACCTGCACCGGGCCCGACACGCGATCGGGGATCGCCGCAGCGGCGGTGTTCCAGTCGCGGTAGCCGTGCCGATGCGCCACTTCTTCCAGCGCCTCGCCATGCGAGATGGGACTGCCGGAAAGGGCGCGCTCGGAGCGCAGGGCTTTTGCCTCGGCCTTTAGAGTGGCCGCACTGGGGGTATCGAGAGAGAAAGTCATGTCGGTCCTCTTCAACAGAGGCGGATCATCTCATGGGGCTCGCCTTGCCATGAACCGCCTCGCAAAGGAGCGATCATGTAGGGGTCGCGGGCCATCCGCGGCTGGACTTCACCATCGGGTTTTCCCGGCGAGCGGCAGGCGCCAGCAGCACGGGTCCACATGTGGGTGAGATGTCCCTGCTTGTCAATGCCGGCGCCCGAGCCCCTCCCCGCCCGGACAGCGCCTTATCCACACAGCTGAATTGCAGGCGTCGCAGGCCTCCGCTAACCATCGGTGTCCCGCCATTTCCGAGCGCCCGATGACCGCCCTTCCTCTCGATACCGAACTGATCCGTGCCGAGTTCCCCGCTTTCCGCGAGCCCAGTCTCGACGGTTGGGCCTTCTTCGAGAACGCGGGCGGTTCGTACACGTCGCGCCACGTCATCGATCGCCTCGATCACTACTACCGCGCCACCAAGGTGCAGCCCTACGGCTTCTACCCCGCCTCGCGCGAAGCCGGCGCTGCCATGGACCTGGCCTATCGCCGTATCGCCCAGGCCCTCAATGTCGGCATGGACTGGATCCATTTCGGCCCCTCCACCTCGGCCAACACCTATGTGCTGGCCAACGCCTTCGGCGGTTGGCTGAAGCCCGGCGACGCCATCATCGTCACCAACCAGGACCACGAGGCCAATTCCGGCGCGTGGCGGCGGCTGGCCGACCGCGGCATCGTCGTGCGCGAGTGGAAGGTCGACCCTGAGACCGGCAATCTCGATCCGGCCGCCCTCGACAAGCTGCTCGACAGCAAGGTCCGCGCCGTCTGTTTCCCGCACGCCTCCAACATCGTCGGCGAGATCAACCCGATCCGGGAGATCGTCCAGAAGGCCAAGAGCTTCGGCGCCGTCACCGTCGTCGATGGCGTCTCCTACGCCCCGCATGGCCTGCCCGACCTGCTCGAACTCGGCTGCGACATCTACCTGTTCTCGGCCTACAAGGTGTACGGCCCGCATCAGGGCATCATGGCCATCCGGCCCTCGCTCGCCACCGAACTCCCCAACCAGGGCCACTTCTTCAACGACACCCAGCCGCGCAAGCGCCTGACCCCGGCGGGCCCGGACCACGCCCAGATCGCCGCTTCGGCCGGTATCGCCGACTATCTCGAGCGCGTCGCCGAGATCGCCGGCGACAAGGTCGAAGGCGCCAATCCCTACCGCAAGGCCCACGCCGCCATGCGCGCCCAGGAAGAGGCGCTGATGGTGCCGCTGATGGATTTCCTGCGTTCGCGGAACAGCCTGCGCGTCATCGGCCCCACCGACCCCGCCCTGCGTGCTCCCACCATCGCGATCGCCACCACCGGGCTCGCCATCGAGTCCGCCGAACGCCTGGCGCGCAAGCAGATCATGGCCTCGGGCGGCCATTTATACGCCTACCGCCTGCTCGAAGCCCTCGGCATCAATCCCGGCCACGGCGTCCTGCGCGTCTCGTTCACGCACTACACCTCCCCCGAGGAGGTGCAGCGCCTCATCGAGGCCCTCGATTCCGAGCTGAAGTAGAGCCATGACACCCCGACCGAACCCGAACGGCTACGGCAACGTCCCCGGCGCCTACACTGCCCGCCGCGCCAGCGCTCCCATCCATCCTGACGGCAGGGCAGCCGGTCCCGCGTGGGCCAATGCCCCGCGCACCCCGCGCTTCGTCGACATGCTGACCGGCGATCCGGCACCGCTCGGGACCACCGCCAGCATCCTGTGGGACGACAAGGCGCTCTACCTCGCCTTCTGGGCCGACGAGCCCAACCTCACCGCCACCATGACCGAGCGCGACGCACTGCTGTTCTACGAGAACGACCTCGAGATCTTCATCGATGGCGGCGACAGCTACTACGAACTGGAGTTCAACGCGCTCGGCACCATCTACGAGGTGTTCTACATCTGGCGCGACGCCTACACCCGAGGCAGCAAGTGGGATGTGCCGCGCTTCGACGTCCACCACCCGCGCGTCCACAGCTTCGGCGGCGACTACGTCCCCGGCCCCAGGACCTTCTGGACCGGCAACCATCCGCGCGGCACCCGCTGGACGTTCCTCGACTACGACCTGCCCGGCCTCGAGGTGCATGTCCACGCCGATGGCACCCTCAACGACCCGACGACGCTCGATCGCGGCTGGTCCGCCGAGATCGTCATCCCCTGGGCAGGCCTCGCCGACCTCGCCAATGGCCGCTCGCTGCCGCCCAGGCCCGGCGATACCTGGGGCATCTTCATGGGCCGTTTCCAGCAACTGCGCACGCGGACCGAAACCGCTACCGCCGGCTGGGCCGCCCACCCCTTCGGCGTCGCCGACACCCACACCCCCGAGTGCTTCACCCAGGTGACCTTCGCCGAGTGACCCGACAGCAGCAGTCAGGCCTCCTCTCCCGCTTGCAGGGGCGGGGGACCACGCATAGCGTGCTGCAGGGGCGCACACGCGAAGGTGGTGCGCCGGAGGGGCTGCATTGAACAGGTCGGTTTCATACGACAGGCAAACGATCGCCAGCCCCAACCCGCTTGCTCGCTTCGCGCACCGCTCGCGCCATCGCCTGTCTCTGGCGTTGCTTGAGAAGCACGCACCTGCCGGCGGCTTGATCGTCGATTTCGGCGCCGGCACCGGCGAGATGCTGCATCAGCTCGGTCGGCGGCGGTCGGACCTGCGGCGGGTGGCGATCGAGCCATACATGCAGCTACTGCACGCCGACGTCTCTCACCTGCCGAACCTCGCCTCCGTCGAACCCCGAACGGTGGACGTGCTGACGGCCTTCGAGGTGCTCGAGCATCTCACGGATCACGAGATCGCGGCCTTCATCGCTGACGTCTCCCGCACCTGCAAGCCGGGCGCCACGCTCATAGTGTCGGTGCCGATAATGCAGGGGCTGGCATTGCCGCTGAAGGAACTGAACCGCGTCCTGCTGTTCCGCCGCCCATCCGACTATTCGGCTCGCGACGTGCTCCAGGGCCTCTTCGGCCGGCAGGTCCGGCGCGCGACCGACGTCCGGCACTCGCACAAGGGTTTCGATCATCGTGCACTGCGGGTCTTGTTGCAGGGTGCTTTCGATCTCCGATCGCACTTCAGCGCTCCCTTGGCCGCCTTGCCTTGGTGGGCAAACTCCCAGTCGTTCCTGGTGTTCTCCGTCCGCTAGCCACCCGACACTCATCGTAAATCCAGCGCCTCGTTCGAAGCGCTGGATGCGTGCTGAGGCGAGGCCCGAAGCTCAACTTGCCGTCTGCAGGCTGATCTCGCCATTGTTCAGAAAGCAGGTCTTGCTGAACAACCGCAGGTCCACCGGGTTGGGCAACCTGATGTCTCCTGCATCCGGGTACGGCTTCTCCGTGGGGTCGTACGAGCGGTCGATCTGCGAGATGAAGACGATCACCAGCCCGCGTTCGCCGGCGAAGGCCTTCAGCGCCCGGACCTGCTCCGCCAGTGGCGGATTCTCCCGCCGCTGGTCGAGCAGTTGCAGGTAGTCGACGACAACAAGCGTGCCGCGTGGTGCCTGAGCCATCTTCTCGATGATGTAGTCGGCCGAGATCCTGTCGGAGCAATCGAAGCCAAACCGGGAGCCCAGCTCCTCCGGCTCCCGTCCGATCGCCCGCAACCGCTCCAGCACGTCCTTGTCGGTGTATTCGAGCGTGAAGAACATGCCCTGCCCGCCAGATTTCGCCGCCTCGACGGCAAGCTCCAGCGCCAGCAGCGTCTTGCCCTGCCCGGGTCGCGCCCCGACGAGCACCATCTCTCCGGGCTCCAGTCGCCCATAAAGCCTGGCCGCCGGAGAACTCTCGGCATACCGGGCGGCCAACAGGCTCCACCCGGAATACCCCTCTGCGACAGCCACGCGATCGAGCGCCTCGTGCAGGGGTATCCCCTCGTCACGCGCCCGCCGCTTGGCGTCACGCTTCAACTGATAGATCGGAACAGACAGCTTCATCAAAAACCTCCTGGTACGAGCCCAACAGCAATCCCTCCTTTTGCCTTCGCCCGATCAGTCGGTTCGATGCTCAATCAGCCCTGCATGCGATCTACTTTCCCGTCGGAGGGGGGAGGCGCGGGCCGTGCGCCAGAACCGAAAGCTAGCTGATTCCTCCGCCGCCCTCCATCGGCCCACCGCCCGCCCATCACGCACGCTGATCGCGCCCATCGCGAAAATCCGTTCGACGCCGCGGACCGCCCCCGCTACATCCGGCGCATGTCCCGCCCTATCGCCGTCCTGTTGCTCCTCATCGCCACCGCCATCTGGGGCTTCGCCTTCGTCGCGCAGAAATCCGCGATGGACCATATGGGGCCACTGACCTTCTCGGGGACCCGTTTCCTCCTCGGCGGCATCGCGCTCCTGCCTTTCGCGATCATGGAACTGCGCCGCAAGGCCGTGACCCGCGCCGATTTCACCCCGCGCCTCTGGCTGCAGATTTCCATCCTCTGCGCCGCCTTCTTCGCCGGCTCGATCCTGCAGCAATACGGCCTCGCCCACACCAGCGTCACCAATTCGGGCTTTCTCACCGCGCTCTACGTGTTGTTCGTGCCGCTGATCGCCTTCATCGCCATTCGCGCCCGGCCGCACCCGATCATCTATGTCGGCGTCCCGCTGGCGCTCATCGGCATTTTCTACCTGAACGGCGGCCGCCTCGAAGCCTTCAACGTCGGCGACCTGCTGATGGTGACGAGCGCCGTGTTCTGGGGTGGCCACGTCTTCATGCTCGGCCTGCTCAGCCGCCAGACCGGCCTGCCTGTCGCGCTGTCGGCGATGACCTTCCTGAGCGTCGGCGTCATCTGCCTCGCCCTGGCCTTCAGCCTCGAGGCTCCTGATCTGTCCGGCATCGCCGCCGGCTGGATGGAACTGCTCTATGTCGGCCTGCTGTCCACCGGGCTGGCCTTCACCCTGCAGGCCATCGGCCAGCAGCACGTGCCGGCGGCCAATGCCGCGATCGTCCTGTCGGCCGAAAGCCTGTTTGCCGCGCTCGGCGGCGCCCTGCTGCTCGGCGAGCGCCTGCCCGCCATCGGCTACGCCGGGGCGGCGCTCATCTTCTTCGCCATCATCCTCGTCGAAGCCATCCCGGCACTGCGGCAACGCCGGCAGTTGCGGGCCGCCTAGCCACACCGGACGCGTCGGGCACCCGTCGTCAAAATCCGTTCGACGCCCGAAGCCGCGACCGCTACACAGCGCGGATGCCGCGCTCCCTTGCCGTTCTCGCCCTGATCCTCACCACCATGCTCTGGGGCTTCGCGTTCGTCGCGCAGAAGTCCGCCATGAGCGAGATGGGGCCGCTGACCTTCATCGCCGCCCGCTACCTGCTCGGCGGCCTCGCCATCGTGCCGCTGGTGCTGTGGGAGTTGCGCCGCCGCAAGCCCGCGAGCCTCGCCCGCCGCGACCTCTGGCAGATCGCCCTCATCGCCGTCGCGTTCTTCCTCGGCGTCTGGCTGCAGCAGCTCGGCCTCACCATGACCACCGTGACCAATGGCGGGTTCCTCACCAGCCTCTACGTGCTGTTCGTGCCCATCCTGGCGCTGGTGGCGCTCAGGCACAGCCCGCATCCGATCCTGTGGGCCTGCGCGCCCATGGCAGTGGTCGGCGTCTACTTCCTCAATGGCGGGCGCATCGACGGCCTCAACGCCGGCGATCTCCTCGTCATCGCCAGCGCCGTCGCATGGGCCGTGCAGGTCCTGCTCATCGGCATCGTCAGCCGCAGCACGGGCCTCCCCATCACCATCTCGGTCATCTGCTTCCTGACTACGGCGCTCGCTGCAGGCGGTGGCGCATTCCTGTTCGAAACGCCCAGCTTGGCCGCCATCGGCAACGGCTGGATCGAGCTCCTCTACGCCGGCCTGCTCTCGACGGCCGTGGCCTTCACCCTGCAGGCCGTGGCGCAGCAATACGTGCCGCCGGCCAACGCAGCGATCATCCTCGCGGCCGAGGGCCTGTTCGCCGCCATCGGCGGCGCCCTGTTCCTCAGCGAGCGGCTGACGCCCATCGGCTATGCCGGGGCCGCCATGATCTTCTTCGCCATCGTGCTGGTGGAAGCGGTGCCGGCGCTGCAGCAGCGCCGGTCCGCAGCGTAGCGGACGGGTTACTCGACCCGCTTCATCGGGTACTCGCGGCACACCACGATATAGGCGCACACCTTGACCATCAGGTCGTTCTCGCCGCGCAGCGTGATCGTCGCGTCGCCGCTCTGGCCGAACAGGTGCATCGGCCCCTTCCAGCGGTTCTTGCCCACCGGCTTCGCCTTGTCGACGATGGTCGTGTTGAGGTACGGGCGGTTCTTCTTGGTATCCATGGCGTCGCGCAGGGCCACCACCCGGATGCAGAGCTGGGCGTCGTCCTTGCCGCACATCGTGACTTCATAGTCCGACGTCATGTCGGGCCGCCACAGGCCGGCCGCATCCTGCGCCACGGCCGGAGCGATCGTTGCCGCTGCCATCACCAGCGCCAGCGCGCCCGTCAGAAACTGCTTCATGTGTATCTCCACCAAGCCCTGCCCGCGTCCCATCGCTAGGCACCGAAAATGTCGCGAATATGATAACGCGCGTCATCTGCTTGTTACACTGTCTCAATAGCTTGCGGGTGCTCGGGGCCATTCCCCATTGCCCCGACCCCAGGCCGGTTGCTCCGCCTCGTTTCTGGTAACCGGCATGTTTCGGGCAGGCGCCGTTCCGCCAGCACGCGCTTGCCGCCGAGCCCCTTCGGCAGTTTCCACTTTCGGCCGCCTCGTCGGGCGGCCGATTTTTGTTGAGAGGCGCTGATTGCCCTCGCCGCCGGTCTCTGCCTGCGGCATGAACGGGCGCATGGCCAAGCTCTACTTCTCCTATTCGGCGATGAACGCCGGCAAGTCGACCCTGCTGCTCCAGGCGTCCTACAACTATGTCGAGCGCGGCATGCGCACGCTGCTCTTCACCTCGTCGCTCTATGCCGAGGACGATGTCGGCCGCATCTCCTCGCGCCTCGGCATCTCGGCCCCGGCCGAGATGTTCGGCACCACTGACGACCTGTTCCAGCGCGTCAACGACCACATCCAGGAATCCAAGGTCGACTGCGTCTTCGTCGACGAGGCCCAGTTCCTCACCTCCGAGCAGGTCTGGCAGCTGGCGCGCGTCGCCGACCGGCTGAACGTCCCGGTGATGTGCTATGGCCTCCGCACCGATTTCCGCGGCCAGCTCTTCCCCGGCTCGTCCGAACTGCTCGCCATTGCCGACGAGCTTCGCGAGGTCCGCACCATCTGCTTCTGCGGCCGCAAGGCCACGATGGTCGTCCGCCGCGACACCGAAGGCGGCGCGCTCACCGAAGGCAACCAGGTCTCCATCGAGAAATCGGTGTATGTCTCTCTCTGCCGCCAGCACTGGGAAGAAGAAATCGGCCGCTGGCCGCCGAGAGGACCACAACATGACCACTGAAGCCGCCCCTGAGCCCGAGGGCACGCTCACCGTCCGTACGCTCGCCATGCCCGCCGACACCAACCCGGCCGGTGACATCTTCGGCGGCTGGGTGATGAGCCAGATGGACATTGCCGGCGCCATCGCGGCAGTCGAGCGCGCCCAGGGCCGCGTCGTCACCGTCGCCGTCGAAGCCATGACCTTCATCGCACCGGTCAAGGTCGGCGACATCCTGTGCGTCTACACCTCGATCAGCCGTGTCGGGAACACCTCGATCACTGTCGCCATCGAGGCCTGGGCCCGTCGCAACCGCCTCGCCGATCGCGTCAAGGTCACCGATGGCCACTTCGTCTACGTCGCCCTCGACGACGACGGCAACAAGCGCCAGATCCCGCGCTGACTTCGGCTGCGGTGCACAACCGCACGCCATCGCCCTGCCTTCGTTCAGACACCGTTCAGCCACCGCTTGCCAGTCTCGCCTGGTCAATCTGGTTCCCATGCCTGCTGCTGGGGAATCGGATGATCCGCGGCTTGGGTGGCCTCTTCCGCGGATCGACGGCAGGACGCCGCGCTGGGACCCTGCGCGGCGTCCTGGCCACCCGGACTTTCCCCGCCAGCTGTTGCGCCGCCACACTTCCGCCCGTCACGGGCTGAGGCTAGGCTCGGGCACGTCATTGTTTCGCGAGGCCTTTCGATGAAGCAGTTAGTGACCGCCCTCTCTTCCCTTGTTTTCCTGCTGTTTGGCGCTTCCGCATCCCTCTCCGGCGGCGTGCAGACCGGCACTCCCGCCTGGTCGATTCAACCTCTGATTCTCATGGAGGGACCCGGCTACGACTACAACGTCGTCGGCGGGATCGAAGGACAGGTGCGGATCTACGTCGATCGCTGCTCGCGCGAGTGGTGCCGCGTTCACTCCGGCCGCGAGGCCGGCTGGACCAGCCTCTACGCCATCGCCTTCGGCAACGTCGCCCGCGGCCCCCTCACCGGCCCGCGCCTCAACTACAAGAGCAATGGCCCCGGCCTCGTCTGCCTCTATGAGGGCCGCAACTTCACCGGCGCCTCGATGTGCGCCAGGGCCGGTACCATCCTCAAGGATCTGATGCTGCTCGGCGCCGACAACCTCTTCTCGTCGGTGACCATCGAAGGCAACGTTTCCGTCGACCTCTGCCGCGATCGCGGCTTCCACAGCTACTGCGAGCGCATCAACGACAGCGAGCCGCGGCTCCACGGCTTCCTCGACAACCACGTCAGCGCGGTCCGGGTCTACTGACCGTTTACCGCGCGTTCACCTTGCCGCACGCCGCCCGGCCACCCGTCCGGGCGGCGCTTGCATTTTAGACGCAATTGTACCGAATGCGTGGAACCCAACCGTTGCCATGGCCGTTTCAGGCCCGCGGCACTCCCAAGCGTCACAACGAGAGGACAACCCATGCTCCCCATCAGGCTCGCTGGAGCCGCAGCCCTGCTGCTCGGCTCTCTCTTCTTCGCCTCGGCGGCCAATGCCGCCGTGGCCACCAGCACCGTCAACGTCCGCAATGCCCCGGTGAACGGCGCCGTCATCGACGTGCTCCGGGCCGGCCAGCGGGTCGAGATCGACCGCTGCCAGCGCGGCTGGTGCTACGTGATCAAGCCCGGCCCGGATGGCTGGGTCTCGCAGTCCTTCCTCAGCGAAGATGACGGCTACGATGACAACGATACCCGCGTCATCGTTCCCGATCGCCCGGGCCCCGGCCCCGTCCGTCCTGCCCCATCCCGTCCTGATGTCGACGTCAGCATCGGCTTCGATGTCCCCGGCTTCAGCTTCCAGATCGGCTCGGGCAATTTCGACATGCGCCCCAGCAAGCCCGGCCGCCCCGGCGGCACGCGCGACCGCGTCTGCTTCTACGAGCGCACCCAGTTCCGTGGTGACAGCTTCTGCGCCCGCCCCGGCGAGCGCCTTGCCCGTCTCGGCAACTGGGACGACTCGATCCGCTCGATCGAAATCCGCGGCAATGCCGAGGCCCTGGTCTGCGAGCGCACCAACTTCAACGGCCGCTGCATCGTGATCTCGCGCAGCGTCCCGAACCTGCGTGGTGCCGGCAACAACATCAGCTCGATCCGCGTCCGCTGATCCCGGCTGCAGCAAGCACATTGGACGCCGCCCCCCTCGGGCGGCGTCTGCTTTTGGGCCCCGACCGCTACTGCGCGGCCCGACTGCGCCGCGCGCTCCGCAGCCCGGTGAAGGCGATCAGCGCGCCCAGCGCCACGCCGCTCGCCGGGAGCAGGTAGGCCCAGCGCAACGCCTCGAGCCGCGCCCCGGTCGTGTCGGCCCCCCCGAGGTTGAGCACCATCACCGCGCTCACGGCCGACAGCCCCAGCGCCGCGCCGAACTGCACCGACGTGTTGAGCAGCCCGCTCGCCAGCCCCTGCTCCGACGGACCCACGCCCTCGGTGGCGACGATCGTCATCACCCCGTAGACCAGCGTGAACGCCAGCCCGACCAGCACCAGCATCGGCAGCATCTGCAGGTAGCTCCAGTCGAGCCCGACATTGACGAAGATCAGGTAGGCCGCCGATGCCAGCAGCAGCCCGCCGAACATTGTGCCCATGCTGCCCAGCCGCCTGACGAACCACGGCGACACCAGCGGCGCCAGCACCACGTCGATCGCCATGACGAGCAGCGTCAGGCTCGTCTCGAGTGCCGTCCAGCCCAGCACTTCCTGCAGGTAGAGCGAGGTGAGGAACTGGAACCCCATGAACGAGCCGATGAACAGCAGCGCGATCAGGTTGGCCCGTACCAGCGAGCCCGACCGGAAGACGCCCAGCCGCACCAGCGGCTCGCGCACGGTCCGCTCGATGGTGACGAACAGTGCCGCCAGCACCACGCTCCCGCCGAGGCACGCCAGCCCGACCCATAGCGTCGTGCCGGCATGCTCGAGCCGCGTCACGCCGAACGCCGCCAGCAGCATCGCCGCCGTGAGCGTGATCGCCCCGCCGAAGTCGAACGACATCCGCGCCGGCCGCTCGACACTGTCGCGCAGCAGCCAGAACGCGAACGGCAGCACGCCCGTCGCGACGATCACCGGCGCAAAGAACACCCACCGCCAGTTGATCGCCGTCAGCAGCCCGCCCAGCACCAGTCCCATCGCGAACCCCGCCGATCCGGTCGAGGCGTAGATCAGCACGGCCCGGTTGCGCTGCGGTCCTTCCGCGAAGTTGGTGGTGATCAGCGACAGCGCCGCCGGCGTCATGAACGCCGCCGACATACCGGTCACGAACCGCGAGACCAGCAGCAGCCAGCCTTCCTGCGCCACTCCGCCCAGTGCCGAGAAGGCGATGAACGTCACCAGCGCCGCAAGGAACATCCGGCGCCGCCCGAACAGGTCGGCCACCCGGCCCCCGAGCAGCAGGAAGCCGGCATAGCCCAGCACATAGGCGCTGACCACGAAGCTCAGCGTCGTCGTCTCGAGCCCGAGCTCGGCCCGGATCGCCGGCAGCGCCACGTTGAGCATTGCAACGTCGACGCCCTCGAGGAAAATCGAGCTCGAGAGCACTGCCAGTGCACCCATGGCACGCCAGTCCATCCCCGTGCCCCTTGCTGAATCAGTGATCCGTGCTGACATGGCAGAAACTCCGCTTTCCGCCCGGCCATCGGCCCGGCGCTGGTTGAAGGGAGTTGCCAGTTAGGTGAGGCTAAATCGTTATGGAAGAACGCACTTTGGAATTACCGACGCACTGCCAAAGAACCGACCTGCCCGATTCCGTGGTTCAGTGGGACTCGCGCGAGGACTGCGAAGTGCGCAAGCAGCTCGATCGCCTGGCCGACAAGTGGACGCTGCAGGTGCTCGCCCTGCTCGACCATCGCACCCACCGCTTCAACGAGCTGCAGCGCCGTCTCGAAGGCGTGAGCCACCGCATGCTCGCCACCACCCTGCGCCAGCTCGAGCGCGACGGCATGCTGATCCGCACCGTGCATCCGACGGTACCGCCCAAGGTCGAGTACACCCTCACCCCGCTCGGCCGCCAACTGCATGGGCTGATGCGCCCCTTCGTTGATTGGGCCGAGTCGAACACCCGGACCATCGCCATGGCCCGCACCGCCTTCGACGCCCGCGCCACCGGCCAATAGGAGCCGCGCCATTCCCGAATCCATCCACATCGGCGGCAGCGTCCATCTCCCCCTCGCCGAGTTCGAGATCGACTACATCCGCAGCCCCGGCCCCGGCGGCCAGAACGTCAACAAGGTCGCCTCCGCGGCCCAGTTGCGCTTCGACCTGATGGGCTCGCCCTCGCTGCCCGAGCCCGTCAAGCTCCGTGCCGCCGCGCTCGCCGGCAGCCGCCTCACCGCCGACGGCGTGATGGTCGTCACCGCCAACCGCTTCCGCAGCCAGCCGCAGAACCGCGACGACGCCATCGAGCGCGTCGTCGCCATGCTTCGCGCCGCCCTGACGCCGCCAAAGCCGCGCCGGGCAACCCGCCCTACCCTCGGCTCGAAACGCCGCCGCCTCGACACCAAGACCCAGCGCGGCACCACCAAGCGCCTGCGCGGCAAGGTCGATCTCTAGATCCCGAGCAGCTCGACCGTCGCCTGCGTCAGCTTGCCGTTCACCGGCAGGCCGTTATCCGCCTGATAGACCTTGAGTCCCTTCCGGCTGCGCGTGCCGAAGATCCCGTCGATCGACCCGTCATAAAGCCCGAGGTCCCTCAGCTTGAGTTGCGCTGCCTTGAGCCGCGGAATGCCCAGCACCACCTCGGGCAAGGCCGGCGCAGCCCCGTTCAGCGGCCACGCCACGAGGTCCTGCACCTTCTCGAGCCAGTTGAAGCGATCCTGCAGGCCGGTCTTGCCGCCATTGATGCCCTTCGTGACCGCCACGAAATCCCCGGCGTCGCACTTCGGGTTCAGCCCCTTCCACGTCCAGAACGCGCAGGCGACCCTCAGCGCATGCTCCGGCTTCGCCGCCCAGTCCGGGTTGCCCACGAGGTCGAGCCTCGCCCGCTCTCCCACCTGCGCGTAACCGTCCTTCCCGGTGATCTGGATGAAGCCCCGCCCGCGATAGGTCCAGCCGTCATCGGCCGCGTCGTTTCCCATCCGGCCGCCATAGACACTGTTGGCCAGCGCCCGTGGATTGCCCGCAAGGCCGTTGGTCGAAGCCAGAGTCGGGAACCGCGACGGCCACACCTGCATCATGCGCGGCGCCGTGTAGTTGAGGTTCTCCTCGGCGATCCTCAGCCCGCCGGACTCGTGTCCGATCTGCGCGAGGAAGAAATGCAGCCGGTTCTGCCGATCCGAGATGCCGAACTGGCTCAGCACCTCCCCGGCCTGGCTCACGACGCCTTCGACCGCCCCCTCCCGCGCCGAAGGATAAAGCTGACGTAGAACTGCCTCCGAGATCATGGTTCCCCCTCCGGTCCGCGCCTCCCCGGCCCATTCTATGATCCGCCGTCCGCGTGGGGATAACTTGGGATGACTACGGACGGCGTCGCGCCCGCCACAAGTCCGCCCGAATCTGCGCCGCAATCTACTTTGCATCGCAAACCGGATAAGCCCTTGTCCGACCTCGACAAAGCCCTGGCCGACATCGTCGAGATCAAGAGCCGCCTCGCTCGCTCGAGCGAGTTCCTCGGCCTCGGCCCCGCGGCGCTCGCGCTGACCGGCGTCCTCGCCTTTGCCGTCGCCCTCGCCCAGACCCTGTGGTCGGGCCCGTCGCCTGCTCCCGCCCCCTACTTCGCCGCCTGGGTCGTCGCCGCAGTCGTCGCCACTGCCCTCATCGGCGCCGAGATGCTGCGCCGGGCCGACCGTCATCATGTGGGGCTCGCCGACCAGATGATCCGCGAGGCCGTGCTCAACTTCGTTCCGGCCGGTGTCGCCGGCGCCGGCCTCCTCGCCTTCGTCGCCCTCGCCCGCCCGATCTCGCCTGGCTGCTGCCCGGCCTGTGGCTCATCCTCGTCAGCCTCGGCATCTTCGCCGCCGCCCGCTCACTTCCCCGCGCCATGCCTCTCGCGGCAGCCTGGTACCTGCTCTCCGGCTTCGCCGTCCTGCTGCTGGCCGCACGCGACCACACGCTCTCGCCCTGGTTCATGGGCCTGCCCTTCACCGTCGGCCAGTTCCTCGTCGCCGCCATCGTCCATCGCGCTTCGGGAGCCTCCAATGCCCATTGATCCCGCCCCCTTCGCCTATGACGGGCTCGACCGCGTCATCCACGAGAAGGCCCGGCTCGGTATCGTCACCGCCCTGGTCAGCCGCCCCGAAGGCCTCTCCTTCAACGACCTGATCCGGCTCTGCGGCCTCACCCAGGGCAATCTCAGCCGCCACCTCTCGGTGCTCGAGGAGGCCGGTTTCGTCACCATCTCGAAGGCCTTCGAGTCCCGCCGCCCGCGCACCGACATCCGTCTCACCGCCGAAGGCCGCCAGCGCTTCCTCGACTACCTCGGCGTCCTCGAACAGGTGGTCCGCGACGCCTCGGCCCGCGCCGAAACGGCCGAGATGACGGACCCAAAGCTCCGCCCCGCCTGAGCTCTGCCCCCCACATCCCTCAACCTCGCCCCATAGGTTTACGATGCAAACAAATTCCAGCCACAAACTCCACGTCGCGATCATCATGGATGGCAATGGCCGCTGGGCGGAAACCCGCGGCATGCCGCGTTCCGCCGGCCACGAGGTCGGCGCCGACACCGTCCGCTCCATCGTCCGCACCGCCATCGGGCACGGTATCGGCGCACTGACGCTCTACGCCTTCTCCACCTACAACTGGCAGCGCCCGGAGCCCGAGGTCGCCGGCCTCATGTCACTGCTCCGCCACTTCCTCCTCGTCGAGGCGCCCGAGCTCCGCCGCAACGGCGTCCGCATCACCGTGCTCGGCCGGCGCGATCGTGTGCCGCTCGGCCTCGCGCGCGCCATCACCGCCGCCGAGCGCGCCACGGCCGGCGGCACCCGCCTGCACCTGCGCATCGCCATCGATTACTCCGCACGCGACGCCATCCTCTCCGCCGTCGCCGATGGCGTCACCGCCGAAGCCCTGGCCGAACGGCTCGGCACCGAGGATGTCGATTTCCTGATCCGCACCGGCGGCGACCAGCGCCTCTCCGATTTCCTGCTGTGGGAATGCGCCCAGGCCGAGCTCTATTTCACCAAGGTGCAATGGCCCGACTTCGGCCCCGCCGAGTTCGACGCAGCCCTCGCCGATTTCGCCGTCCGCACCCGCAGCTTCGGCGCCGTGCCCGCGGCCTAGCGGGCCGCCGCGCACAGCACCTCGTTCACGCTGCTGACCGTCAGCCCCGGCTCGGGTCCGCCCGAGATGGTGTAGATCTCGTCCCCGATCGCCGCGACACCCAGCCCATGCCGCGACGTCGGCATCGGCGCCAACGGCGTCCACAGACCGGTAGCCGGGTCGAACGCCTCGACTTCCGCAAAGGTGTGCCCGCCGCCCGCGCCCATCACCTCGCCACCGAAGACGACCATTCGTCCCCCCACCTCGGCAGCGCCGATCCCGCTGCGCCCCGTCGGCAGCGACGCCACCGGGGCCCAGCCGTCGGTCGCCGGGTCGTAGACCTCGGCCGCCGTCAGCACGAATGTCTGCTCGTCGCGCCCGCCGAACACGTAGACCTTCCCGCCCGACACCGCCGCCGCGATATGGTTGCGCGCCACCTTCATCGGCGCAGCCGTCGTCCACGCATCGGTCGCCGGATCGTAGACCTCGTGCGTCGCGACGCTCCTGTCGGTCGTTCCGCCGATAGCGTGGATCTTCCCGTCCAGCACCACCGCGACCAGCGCTCCCCGCGGCGCCGGAAGCGGTGCAACATCGGTTACGCTTCCGCTCGCGATGTCGATCGCCCGCACCCGCGCCGTCGGCCGGTTGCCCGGCGACTCGTAGCCGCCCACGACATAGACCTTGCCCCCCAGCGCAACGAGCCCGGTGTGGTTCACGTCATGGTCGAGCCTTGCGAGGCCAGTCCACGCATCCGCCGCCGGATCATACCTGAACACCGTCACGAGGTCCGTCGCCGGGTCCGCCGCCATCCCGCCCGCCAAATAGATCGACTGCCCGTCCGTCGCCGCAGCGACCTCCGTCCGCTCGACCGGCAGCGGCGCGGCGTTGCGCCAGGTGTTCGGCGCGCAGGTCTGCGCCAGCGCCACCTGCGGCAACATCAGGATCGGCAGAACCAGGCCCAGCGACCACCGCATTGCATCCTCCTACGCCCTCGCCCCGAAGGTTAGTCCGATGCAATCGCCCCCGTCCACCCGAGGCCACCCTATGTCCGGCATTCGCCGGGCCAGCGCGTCACGCGCGGCCATAGCGCACCACCCATCTCTTCCGCTAGAAATCGGCTGCGACGCTCGTCGCATTGGAGAACGCGCATGCAGGTTGGGCGGTCATATCGGCTGATCGACTTCGCCCTCTGGTCGCGCCGGAGCGTCATTTACATGGCGCTGATCAGCATCGTCGCAGTGCTCATCTTCCCGCCCACCGCCGGCTTCTCGATACCCTGGCCCATCATCCTCGTCCTCGGCACCACGGTTTCGCTGGTTGCCGGCTTCAAGAGCTCCCAGGTGCTGCAGCGCAGCAGCGACGCGCTCCAGACCGCTGGATCCGACCCAAGGCGCTTGCCACGCCGATCGCAGGGCGCGAACGTGGTTCAGTTCTCCCCCGGACCTTCCGGCACCGAACGCCACACGATCAGCGAGATGATCACCAGCGGCGCCCCGATCAGCGGCAGGGTGATGGCGCCCCAGCCATCCACCACGATGCCGCCCACGGCCGCCGCGACCGCCATGCCGATCTGGAAGGCCGACATGTTGAGCGAGATGGCCACCGGCACCGCCCCCGGCGCGATCTGCGCCATATGGCTCGCCACGGCGATCGAATAGGTCCGCACCACGAACCCCTGCGCCCCCACTGTCAGCATCAGCGCCGGCAAGGCAAGATCGGCCGGAACATGCGGCAGCCCGACGAAGACCAGCATCACCACCGTCACCGCCACCCCGGCAATCATCGCCGTCCTCGCGCTGCCGAACCGGTCGGCCATCCGCCCCGCGGTCGCGCTGCAGGCTATGGCGCCGATACCGCCCGCCAGCAGCACGAGCGGCAGCGTGTCGTAGCCCACCCCCGCCGCCGTCATCAGTGCGCCGATATAGACCATCATCGGCGCCGACCCGATCATGAAGATCAATGTGGACAGCAGCGCCGGCCCCATCCCCGGGTTGCGCAGCACCCGCAGCCGATCCTTGATCGTCAGCGTGTCGCCCGCCATGCCGCGCGGCAGCTTCACATACAGTGCCAGCGCCGCGAGGCCCGCCATGACCGACAGCATCACATAGACGAGGCGCCAGCCGAACTCCGCCGCGATCCACGCGCCGAGCGGCACGCCCGCCAGCGCCGCGATCGCCTGCCCCATGCTGATCACCTGCATGTAGCGCCCGCGCTTGCCATAGGGCGCGATCATCGCCGCCGTCGCCATCGCCGTGCCGGTATAGGTGCCCGCCGCGACCGCCAGCGCCGTCCGCACCACCACCAGCGCCTCGAAGGTCGTCGCCAGCACGATGAGCAGTGCGCACACCGCGAACCCGAACTCCGCCCCCGCGAGTATCCGCCGCCGCCCCACCCCGCCCAGCAGCAGCGCCAAGAGCGGCGGGCCGAACGCATAGGCCAGCGAGTAGAACAGCACCAGCAACCCCGCCTGCCCCAGGCTTACCCCGAGGTCGGCACCGATCAGCGGCAGCAATCCGGCAATCAGTCCCCCTTCGATGGCGCCGACGAATGCCGCCAGCGCCAGCCAATACAGCCGCGAATCCATGATTCCCCCTCGCCACCATTCTTGGCGGCCGGGAGCGCGGTTGAACAGACCCCAGGCGTCCCGTCAGTCCCTCCTTTGGTCGATGCCTCTGGACTGACGACCTATCGAGATCAGCAGGCTGTCGGCGGGCGACCTACCGAGGCACGAAGAAGGCGGCGCCGGCGGTGCGTGCCGCCCCCGTCGCCATCAGCGTCGACAATACCTGCCGGATACGGTCGCGCCGCTTCTCGGTCGATCGGCCGTCGAACGCCACGGCAATCCCCTCCACCGGCAGCGGCGCCTGAGCGGTGGCCAGCACCTCGCGCACCTGCCTGATCTGCTCGAAGGCATCGCCCGGCCATTTCGGCCGCTGCACGGCCAAGGCAGCCACCCCGAGATCCGCCTCGATCTGCTCGCCCGCGCCAACCACCTTCTTGCCCAGCCTCGGGATCTGGTAGTCCGGCCGCAACCAGCGCACCAGCCCGCGCGCCTCCTCCGCCGCCCGTTCCTTGTTCAGCGCCACCAGCCGGCCGAGCAGCTCCTCCTCGGCCGCTTCCTGTGTCGGCGACTTGTGCGGGCTCGGCAGCGTCGCCCCCGGCTTGCCCACCAGCGGCGCGATCAGGTCGCCCCACCCATAAGCCTCCAGCACCGCCCGATCGATATGGTCATGAATCTCCTTGAGCACCGAAACGAGCCCGGCCTGATGGATCGCGAGTTCCTTGTCGCTCAGCGGCTCGACATCGGCGCCATTGTCCAACTCCCGTTCGCGCTCGAGCACGTTGTAGAGGGAGGTCATGGTCAGGAAGTCGTGCGCAGCCAGGCGTTCCTTGCGGAAGGCATCGAGGCGTTCGCCGAGTTCACGGAGGCGCTCAAGCTGAGCGAGGCGTTGGTCGGATGATGAAAGTGTCAAGCCGACCGAAATGGGAAACGGGAATGGGTCGAAGGTACGCGACTTCGAGTAGCGGGGATCGTTTCCCACACCCAGCCATCCCCCTGACGCGATAGCCCATGCCACATTCAGGCGCGACGAAAGGACTGCCAGGTGCTCGGCTGTATCGACGCCAATGCACACAAGCATATTGTCCGGCCGGATGCTCGCGTCGAGAAACTGGAATGTGCGATGCCTGGTCGTCTCGACCGTGACGACATATCGCGACAGGCCCTCAAGAGCAGGACGCAGGTCCCGCCGCGGTTCCCCAAATATCCACCAACTGTCGCGATAGGTTGTTCGGTTGTTCTGATCTCGCTGCGGCTTAACATTCTCCAGCACGTGCTGGTAAGCCGCCGGGAACCGGCCCTGCACCTCCCGGCTCGTCAGCGGGTAAAGGTCGATCACCATCACGCCGCGCGGTCGCTGCGCGATGTCGCGACCATTGCGATAGTTCAGAATGTGCTGATCCAGCCCGGGTACCTTCCCAAGCCCCAATGATGTCGCCTGCGCCGGCGTCACGATGAACCCAGCGCCATGCAGCTTGACACCCGGACTCGAGAGGAGGTCGTTTGCCTGCAGCGCCCGAGCCGAACCGAGGTCCGCTCCAACCGTCAGGTTCGCCCTGATTCTTCCTCCGCTAAGTTCGAGCCCCACCTGAGGCGTATCCGTATTCAGCTCCGCCTCGCCGACCACCTCCGCCAGCACGCCATCTCGCTCCCCCTTCTCCGCGACTGTCATCGCAATCCGCACCGCCGCCTTGTCAGCCGCCTTCATCCACGGATGATCCGGCACCGCGTAGACCAGCGACACCGGCACTTTGCCGTTCAGATGCCGCTCGATCACCCGCCGAGAGAACGTCTGCGTGACCGAATTCGTCGTGATGAACCCAAACCGCCGCAGCGCATTCGTCCCCTTCCGCCGCAGCAACTCCGCCGCCTGGTCCCAGAAGTGCATCACGAAGTCGGCGCCGCCCGGTACTTCCGGCCGTACTTTCCATGCCGCCTCGGCATACCCGTCGCCGAGTTCGGCCCGCATGTCCTTGCCGCCAATGAACGGCGGGTTCCCCACGATGAAGTCCACCTCCGGCCATTCCGCCGGCCGCGGGTTCACATAGCGGTACACCTCCACGCGCTTCTCGGGATCGGGCACCAGCTCACCCGTCACCGGATGCAGCTTCATCCCCACGCCATCCCAACGCGTCACCGGCGCGCCCTTGTCGTCGCGCAGCAGTTCTTCCCTGTCATAGGCGAGAATCGCGTCCTGGTGCCGGATCGTCCCATAGGCATGCAGCACCGGTTCCGCGATCTGGCCCAGCCCCACCGTCCTGAGCTGCCACTTGAGGAATCCGATCCACAGCACCAGGTCGGCAATCGGCACCGCCCGCTTGTTGAGTTCCAGCCCGTAGAACTGCCGCGGTCCGACCGTTTCGCCTTCCATCAGCAGCCGGCGCTGGTCCTCCCCTAGCCCCTCGAGTGCCTCCAGCACCTCGCCTTCGAGCTTCTTCATCAGCTCCAGCGACACATACAGGAAGTTGCCCGAGCCGCAGGCCGGATCGAGCACCCGCGTCGTGCACAGCTTGTGGTGGAACTCTCGCGCCGCCTGCAGCGCCTCGGTATCCCTGCCCTCGCGCTTCAGGTCCGCCACATGCGCCTGCACCTCGTCCCAGTCGGCGCGCAGTGGCTCGATGATCGTCGGGATCACCAGCCGCTCCACATAGGCGCGCGGCGTGTAGTGCGCCCCGAGCTTGCTCCGCTCCCGCGGGTCGAGCGCCCGCTCCAGCAGCGTCCCGAAGATCGCCGGCTCCACGTCCGACCAGTCCTGCATCGCGGCAACATAGAGTTCGTGGATGTCCTCGGCAGCCAGCGGCAGCGCCCGGCGCGATTTGAACAGCGAGCCATTGAAGCGCTTGAGCGTCGCCATCATCCGCGGCTCGTAGCCGCCTTCATCCATCGTCTTCCACAGGCTCTCAAGCGCCATCGGAAAGGCTTCCGGCCGGTTCGACAGCTGCTTCAGCAGCTCCGCCAGCCCCGCTCCCGGCAGCAGCCCGACATCCTCGGCGAACATCGTGAACAGGCACCGCATCAGGAATTCGGCCACGTCGCGCGCGTCGTGCTTGCCCTCGAGCCGGCGCGCGATGATCGACAGCCGCCCCGCAATGTCCCGCGTCACTTCCGCCGAACGCTTCGCCGGGTCGAGGCCCAGCGGCTCGGTCCAGATCCCCCGCAGCCGCTCCTGCACGTCGGGCAGCAGCAGGTCGTCCATCGCCAGCCGGTACCCCTGCCGGTCGGGGAAGTGCGCGTAGTTCTTCCCCTGCCCCGAAAAGTCGGCATAAACCTCGAGCACGTGTCCGACATCGAGCACCAGCAGGAACGGCGGATAGCCATGCTCCACGGGCAGCGCCCGGGCGTAGCTCTCGGCCTGGTTGCGAGCCGCCAGCATCGCCCGGTCCCAGCCGCCCGTGCCACGCCGCGCCGTACCCAGCTTCACCCGGGTCGCGTCTTCGGGCTCCAGATCAAGCTGGTCGCGATGCGCTTTGGCTTCGCGCAGGCTCGACTGTTTCGATTCCAGCACGAAGCAACCGCGCTTGTAGAGGTCGATGCGCCCAGGCGACGTCGAGCCGTCCGGATGCTTGAAGGTGATGCGCCGCTCGAACACGTAGTCGTTGTGTAGGTTCTGCTGGCTGCTGAAGGCCGGCGGCTCCAGCCCGAGCGCACGGCACAGGCGTTCGACGAATGGCTGCGTGTTCGCAATCTCGGAACCGCCCGAGGCCTTGACGTCCGCAATGAGCCCCGAAAGCGCGTCGGTATCGACGCCAGCCTCTGAAATCCCCATCCCGGGCGGCAGTCTCGCACCGCCGGTGTTCGCCCGCGTTCGGAACTCCCCCTAGTGGCCACTACCTACCCGTTCCCTTTCCGTTCGCAGCATGCTAGCGTCCCGCATCCGAATACTGACACTTCCTGACAGCACACCTATCTATGGTGTCCGCTGCGCCCTGCCTGTGCCCCTCGCCCCTCGCCGGGCGAGCCGGGGTGAGGGGCAGCCCCGAGATCGAACCGTCGCGAGTCCGCCATGCCCGCTCCGAAGAAGCCCGCAGCCACCGAATTCTCCATCGACGACTTCCTCGGCGAGATCGAGAAGGCCGAGGACGAGCGCCTGAACAAGCGCCTCCCGCAGGAGCGGCTGAAGAACAAGCGTGCCCTCGACAACGCCGCCCGCCGCGCCGCCGAGGCCGCCGGCACCGGTATCCAGCCCCTGGCTCCCCAGCCCCTCGAGAAGCCGAAGAAGACCGCCAAGTCCGCCGCCACCGGCATGACGCTGAAGGCCCCCAAGTCCAAGGCCAACTCCGTCGATCGCCCGGATTTCGGCGGCATGGGCGAGTCGGACCAGGCCGGCTTCGGCCACCTCCCGTCCGCGGCGACGCGCAGCGCGCAAAACGAAGACTCACGCGTCACGGCGCGCGACATCTCCCGCCAGGCCGCCAAGGACCCCGAGGTCATGGAGCAGCTGCGCGAGGCGCTCGAGACATCCAAGAAGAAGGTCAAGGCCAGGAACATGCCCGGCCAGTCGCTGGCCGGCGCGCAGACCGTGGGCATCTCCGCCACCGTGAAGGCCCTTGAGGACATCATCCTGCACGGCCGCAAGGAGGTCGAGGGCAACACCGAGTGGAAGCCCCACCGCCCCGCCCCGCGCGACAAATCCGAAGGCGGCGTGCCCTTCAAGCTCGTCACCCAGTACGAGCCGCGCGGCGACCAGCCCACCGCCATCGCCGACCTCGTCGAAGGCATCGAGAACGGCGAGACCGACCAGGTGCTGCTCGGCGTCACCGGCTCCGGCAAGACCTTCACCGCCGCGCAGACCATCATGCGCACCCAGCGCCCGGCCCTCATCCTCGCGCCCAACAAGACCCTGGCCGCCCAGCTCTATGGCGAGATGAAGTCGTTCTTCCCCGACAACGCCGTCGAGTACTTCGTCTCCTACTACGACTACTACCAGCCCGAGGCCTACGTTCCGCGCACCGACACCTATATCGAGAAGGAATCGACCATCAACGAGCAGATCGACCGCATGCGCCACTCGGCGACGCGCGCCCTGCTCGAACGCGACGACGTCATCATCGTCGCCTCGGTCTCCTGCATCTACGGTATCGGCTCGGTCGAAGACTACACCGCCATGACCTTCGATCTCCGCAAGGGCCAGAAGGTCGACCACCAGCAGCTCCTCCGCTCCCTCGCCCAGCTGCAATACAAGCGCGGCGACGCCGGCTTCACCCGCGGCACATTCCGGGTCCGCGGCGACACGGTCGAACTGTTCCCCGCCCACTATGAGGATGCCGCCTGGCGCATCACGCTGTTCGGCAACGAGATCGAATCCATCGCCGAGTTCGACCCGCTCACCGGCAAGAAGTCGTCCGATCTGCTCAGCGTCCGCATCTTCGCCAACAGCCACTACGTCACGCCGCGCGCCACCCTCACCGGCGCCATCAAGGAGATCAGGAAGGAGCTCGCCGCGCGCCTCCAGGAGCTCAACGGCGCCGGCCGCTTCCTCGAGGCCCAGCGCCTCGAGCAGCGCACCCTGTTCGATCTCGAGATGATGGAAGCCACCGGCTCCTGCGCCGGCATCGAGAACTATTCGCGCTACTTCTCCGGCCGCAAGCCGGGCGAGCCGCCCCCGACCCTGTTCGAATACCTGCCCGACAACGCCCTCGTCTTCATCGACGAAAGCCACGTGACCGTCGGCCAGCTCGGCGCCATGTATCGCGGCGATCTTCGTCGCAAGGCGACCCTCGCCGAATACGGCTTCCGCCTGCCCTCCGCCATGGACAATCGCCCGCTCCGCTTCGAGGAGTGGAACGCCATGCGCCCGCAGACCGTCTACGTCTCGGCCACCCCCGGCGCCTGGGAAATGGAGCAGGCCAACGGCGTCTTCGCCGAGCAGGTCATCCGCCCCACCGGCCTCATCGATCCCCCGGTCGAGATTCGCCCCGCCAAGACCCAGGTCGACGACGTCGTCGACGAGATCCGCCAGGTGTCGAAGGCCGGCTACCGCACCCTCGTCACCGTGCTCACCAAGCGCATGGCCGAGGATCTCACCGAGTACATGCACGAGCAGGGCATCCGCGTCCGCTACATGCACTCCGACATCGACACCATCGAGCGCATCGAGATCATCCGCGACCTCCGCCTCGGCGCCTTCGACGTCCTCGTCGGCATCAACCTGCTGCGCGAAGGCCTCGACATCCCCGAATGCGCCCTCGTCGCCATCCTCGATGCCGACAAGGAAGGGTTCCTGCGCTCCGAAACCTCACTGATCCAGACCATCGGCCGCGCCGCCCGCAACGTCGACGGCAAGGTCATCCTCTACGCCGACAACATCACCGGCTCCATGGAACGCGCCATGGCGGAGACGAACCGCCGCCGCGAAAAGCAGCAGGCCTACAACGAAGCCAACGGCATCACCCCGCAGTCGGTAAAGTCCAACATCAAGGAAATCGTCGACAGCATCTACGAACAGGACCACGTCACCGTCTCGATCGGCAAGGACAAGAGCGGAAAAGAAAAGGTGCAAGCCGGCGCCAACCTCGCCGCGGTCATCAAGGACCTCGAACGCGAAATGCGCGAAGCGGCGACGAACCTGGAGTTCGAGAAGGCCGCAAGGCTGAGGGACGAGGTGAAGCGGTTGCGGGAGATGGAGCTGGATGTGCTGGAGGCGCGGGAGGATAGCTAACCTGAGTGCCTGAACAGCTTCTTGGGAGCTTGAAAAGCAGCGCTTGGCGCTTTCGCGACAGCGGGCCAGCGTTTCCTTCCTTCTCGCAACTAGGAGGACCTTCTCTTTCGCCCAAAAGAGCGCTAACCATCGACGTTTGCAAGCGCCTTGGGGGGAGGCATTGGCTACATTATCACTCAAAGAATACTACCTTGGCTTGAACACCAGCGCCGCGACAATAGTTGAGGAAGTATGCAGCGACGCAAACCTGCTCGCCAGACAATCACAGTCGCACAATTATCTTGATGAGTACTCGTCTTTTTCCGCCGCGATCAAAACGCGACCAGAATCGGCGATGCTTGAGGTCGCGCACCTAGAGTATCAGTATGCGTTATTCGCCTTGGCCAGCGGTCTGTATCGGCATGCATTTATGAGCCTCAGACTCACGATGGAACTCGCGCTAAGCGGGATATTCTATTCCGCCGAGGAAATACGCTATCGCAGATGGGTCGCAGGTTCGGCAGACATCAACTGGGGGGCTGTGATCGACAATGAGGAGGGACTATTCTCGAAGAATTTCATTAAGGCGTTTTCGCCGGAGTTTGCTGAGAACGGGGCCCAGTATAGGGCTATCGCAGCCGCTAGCTACCGCGAGTGCTCTGAATACGTTCATGGGAACTGGAAAACGCACGAACAGGCTGGCTCGCACGTCAAATTGAAGGAAGAGTTGTTCATCGCTTGGCATGAGCTTGCCGACAGTGTGCACTTGGCGATCACGTTTGCGTTTGCCGCGCGTTTCGGCAGCTATCTCGGCACCGACGATCTTTCGTCAGTTCAACCGATTTTGACTGACGCAATTGGTGAGTTGCCTGCAGTCCAGGCACTTTTTGGGGCGGCTAAATGAGCGACTTCTTCTATCGCACTGAAGATGTGAAACCGGATGAGGTGTTGGGCTATTTTGTTGAGACTCAGCAGGATCGCCAGATCGTAAACGCGCTGAAAAACCGAAACCCTACCATTGTAGTTGGAAGCCGAGGGGTCGGAAAGTCGTTCCTGCTGCGGGTCGCTCAACAGGAGATGCTCGAGTCGTTTGAAAGCGACCGAATTTTTCCGATCTATCTAAGCTTTGTCAGGAGTTCACTCCTGCTTTCCCCCGACCAGCAGCAGTTCAAACATTGGATGCTGGCAAAAATCTGCTCGGCTGCAGTTAGATCTTTGATGAAGGCAGGCATCATAAGTGCTGCGCCCGCAACAGCCAAGCTTTTGACCGGGGATCAGAACTCCCCAACGTCCACCTCCAAGATAGAGCAAATCGCGGAGGCGTTCGAGAATTCATGGAAATCCCCCACAGCCCCGATCGATGTCAGCGCAATTCCAAGTGTAGACGACCTAAAAGAAGCACTGGAAGATCTATCGGATGAGTTGAATATTAAGAGGTTTGTACTACTCATAGACGAAGCGGCGCACATTTTCTTGCCAGATCAGCAAAGGCAGTTTTTTACTCTTTTTCGCGACCTGAGAAGTCACTGCATAACCTGCAATGCGGCAGTATACCCAGGCGTAACTAGCTTTGGTGAAACCTTTCAACCGGTGCACGACGCCACGATGCTGTCGATTGACCGGGATGTCCAAGCTAGTAACTATGTCGACAACATGCGTGAGATTGTCGAAAAGCAGGCGGAGTCAGCAACATTACGAAATATAGCTCAGAACGGCCGCAATTTTGCGATACTCGCTTACGCCGCGTCGGGCAATCCACGAATATTGTTAAAGACCCTAGCTTCAGCTCCCCGAGTAAATTCGACTGAGGTAACAAATGTAATTCGTGATTATTACCGAACCGATATTTGGGCGGAACACTCGACACTATCTGAGAAATATGCTGGTCACCGATCGGTAATCGATTGGGGGCGGTCGTTTGTAGAGTCTACGGTAACGTTAGATATTAAGGCAAAAAACGATCAGTACCTGTCATCGGACAAGGCGACTAGTGCCTATTTTTGGCTTCACCGCGACGCACCGGAGATTGTCAAAGAGGCTCTACGCGTGCTTGCCTATACAGGCATAGTGAATGAGCAAGCGTCTGGCATTAAGGCGTCGCGCGCGGAGATTGGAACTCGCTATATGGTCAACCTTGGTTGCCTGTTCGCGCACGAGTCCACGCCAACGGCAACTGCGTTTGAAATTGCGTCTGAACTGACCCCAAAGCGCATGACGGAGTATGGCGCCAACCACCCCACCTACAAGAAACTACTCGATCAGAGTGCAGCGATTGCAGGCGGCAACAATTTCTCGTTGCAAGCCCAGATGGACAAGTCGATCGACGTCCTGGACGTCTCCGAGTGGCAAAAGGAAAAACTTCTGGAGTTGGGGCTCAAAACTGTGGGCCAAGTGTTCGGTGCGACAGAAGAGAAGCTGAAGGAGGCTCTGTATGTAGGCAATAAGCGCGCTAGGCGGATGAGGAACGCCGCCGTAGCGGCGGTGCTAGAGTATCTATCTGGCTAAATCTGCCCCCTCCTAGCCCCCACCCTTGCTCGATCGTCAGTGTCCCGTGCACCCGGTCCTCGATCGTCTGCAGCGGAAGGGTCAGCCGGAGGTCGTCTTCTTCCGGCCGACAGATCGAGAAGCGAAAGCCCTTCAGCCTGAACGTCTTCGATTTAGCCCACACCTCGTGCTTGATACATCGCCCATGGCGAGGCAAGCTGTCGGTCATTGTGGGGCAGCAGGCATGGTCGGCGAGAAGTACGAACCGCTTAGGAGTCATCTTCAACGCCAACAGGGCTCGGCGGTGACGCTCAGCTTCGTAGAAATCGAGGCAATCTTGGAAGCGCCTCTGCCGCCAAGCGCCCGCAAGCATCAGGCATGGTGGTCGGCCAACGTCGCCCACAGGTCTCAAGATCATGCCTGGATTGACGCGGGGTGGACCGTCGACAAAGCCGATCAAGAGCGCGGACTGGTTACCTTTCGTCGCCTCTAACCCTCACCCCTGCTCGATCGTCAGCGTCCCATGCGCCCGGTCTTCGATCGTCTGCAGCGGCAGGCTGAGTCTGAACTCATCCTCCTCCGGGCGGTAGATCGAGAAGCGGAAGCCCTTCGCCCTGAGGGTTTCGGCTTCCTCCGGCGTGAACCTCGGGTGGCGGGTGGTGCGGCCGTTGAGGGCGATCGTGTGCTGGGGCATGGGCGTAGTTCCGGCATGGACGGTTCGATCCATCCACTCTAGAACAAAACAGGAACATATGCGAGTCACAACCCTGCGCGGAGCCGCTGGCGGCGAACGCCCGCACTGGCCGGCGGCTCACCCCCGCGTCGGCGGGAGGCCTCGTTTCCGCGGCCCGCCGCAGGCGGAGATACCCGCAAACGCGGCGGGGACGACCGCAACCACCCCCAGTCCCGCCGCTTGCCATGCACACCGGCTGTCATCCCTGCGAAAGCAGGGACCCAGGTCAAAGCCCGTGCTGGCGGAGAAATGGGTCCCCGGGTCAAGCCCGGGGATGACGGGAGATGGAGGGGCGAGACAGGGGCTTGCTGCACCATGCATCTCCTGCGCCGCCATTCGCCCCCTCCACCACCGGGCGAACGCCCACGCCTCCCCCCTGCGCCCTCACCCCCCCGCCGCCCGCAACCAAAACCACCGTCATCCCCGGGCGAAGACCCGGGGACCCACGCGATGGCGCCGCACGCCTCGGCGTAGCGAGCCCACGCCAAGCCCGTGCACCGCACCGCCGCAGAAGCCCCGCCTTCCACGCGGCTCGCCCGCCACCAATCCCCGCCCACCCCAGCCGCCCGCATACTCCCCTGTTGCCACCCCAGAGGAGAACCGCCATGCCCCGTCCCCCCATCGATCCGCCCGCCCATGCCACCGGCCCCGTCCCCCACCTGCAGCGTCCGGCGCGCCAAACCATCCCCCACACCACGCACGGCAAGGTCGAGCTCTATCTCGTCATCGCGCCGCAGCTCGAGGCGCTGGCCGATGGGCTCATGCAGCTCAACCTCAAGACCGCTGGCCTCGCCGCGGAGCCGCAGGTCGTCGCGCAGGCGGCGGGCCTTCTCCGCGATGCCCGGCGCCTGTTGCGCGGCGAGCCCGGCGCGCATCTCGCCGATCTCGATTTCACCCCGCCCATGCGCGTGCAGGCGCTGGCGCTCGGCGTCCGCCAGCTGTCGCACGCCGTCGCCGGCTTCCGCGATCGCTACTACGGCTACAATCCGCTCACCGATGGGCCCGATTGGGCCGTCGCCGATGCCTTCGGCAACCCCGATCCGCGCTGGCTCGGTCGCCCTGCCACCGTGGGCCGCACGCTCGACGAGCTGAACCTGATGACCGCCGAGGTCCTCCGCTCACAGCTGCGCCGGCTCGCGGACCACCAGGAGGTCACGCTGCCGCCGGGGCTGCGGCCGGCGGAGAAGCCGGAAGAATCCGAGGCGGAGGAAGGCGGCGGCGATGCCGGCGACACGACGCCGGAGACCCTGCCGCCCTATCCGCGCATTTCCCGCCGGCGTACCCGTCGCTACATCCGCGCCAACAAGCGGCGTGGCGAGCGCAAGCGGGGCGAGTGGAGCCCGCCCGGCAGGGGCGCGCCCGCCCTCTGATCGGTCGGGCCGGGGCGTTTCGCCGAAACTTGTCCCCCCGCTTTCGCCCACCGCCTATTCTCCCCGTGCCTGCCCGCATGGGACGTGAGCGCAACGAACGCTTGCGGGTGGGGATCGGGTGGAGCGCGGGTCGCCGTGCTTCAGGTCGAAAGTCCGGCCGGCCGGGCTGCGAGGCAGCCAAGCCGCCAGTACACGCCGGGTAGGCCCCTGTGACTGGGCCCGCCGATGGCAAGGCTCCCGGTCACGCGGGAGCCGGACCAGCCTGTCCGGAAACGTCCGGGCCCTGTGCCCGAGGATCTGGACCGTCAGGCTGGCGCCAGGCCAGGCGATGCGACATCGGGTGAACCCGAAGCCCGCTGGACATAAGCCCAAAATCCCGAGCGGCCGGCGAGACGAACGCCTCATTCTCGCGGACTACCCGCATCGGGGCGCAAGCCTCGCCGGCCACGTCCTGCCTCCCCAGTCCCCCCGCGGCCACCGGCCGGCGGGGCGCTTCCGCACGTCTGTCGCTCCTCCGCCGCCGCCTCTTTCCACCCGTCCGATGCGCGCAGCACGGCGCCTTCCCCCGCCAGGCGCGCCAACCGACATGACCGCGCCGCGCATCCGCGCTATGGTCGCCCCGCGGGGTGCGGGCCCGCGCTGACAACCGGGGGACCTTCGACATGGCCAACCTTCTGGCGCTGACCAATGCCTATCCCATCCTCAGCCTCAAGCCGGGCGAGCGGCTGATCGAAACCGGCGAGGCGCTCGGCGAACTCTACGTGCTCGTTTCCGGCCAGCTGGTCGTCGAACGCGACGGCGTCGAGATCGCCCGCATCAACGAGCCCGGCACCCTGATCGGCGAAATGAGCGTGCTGCTCGGCGCCGATCACTCGGCCACGGTCACGGCGCTCACGCCGGTGGAGGTGCGCCACATCGACGATGGCCTGCGCTGGCTGGAGACAAACCCGCTCGCCGCAATCCACGTCGCCGCCCTCGCCTGCCAGCGGCTCGATGCGACCAGCGCCCTGCTCGTCCAGCTCAAGAAGGATGCCGGCGCCGGGCGCGAGGAGACTTTCCTCGAGCGCCTGTTCAGCACCATCACCGGGGCGGAGACGCGCCCCTGAGCCATCCGCGCCGTTGATGGCAGCCATCAACCCGGCTGCATTGATCTTGCCCCCGCGCTGCCGGATCATGGCAGCATGCGCAAGGACGACGACAGCTACGACACCCGCACCCCCGCCCCGTCCCTCTCGAACGGCGGTCCGCCTCTCGACGACTCGCCCCGCCCCTGGGGCGACAACGGCATCGGCAACTACTTTGAATGGAAGGCAGCGAGCGAGAAGGCCTTCAACGACGTGCCCTACGATATCGCCGTGATGCGCGCCCGCCGCGCCGAAGCCATGGGCCTCACCTACCGCGAATACACGCTGGAGATCCTCGAGCGCGGCCGCTACCTCAGCGCCGAAGCCGACGCCGAGCGCATCGCCGAGATCAAGCGCCGCCGCCCGATCCGCTACTGACGCGAATATCCCCGCGCGCAGCGGAGTGGCGTAGGCTCTGACTCAACGCAATTCCGCGCGACCGCTGCTTTCCCGCCCCGGGCGGCAGGCGTATCCTCCCGGCCTCATTGCGAGAAGGAGGTTCGTCATGCGTATCCTCGCCGTCCTCGCCGCCACGGCCCTCATGGCCGTCCCGGCTTTTGCCGCCGATCACACAGTCACGATCAAGGACATGAAGTTCGCCCCGGCAGCACTCACCATCGCCGCCGGCGATACCGTTACTTTCGTCAACCAGGACAGCGCCCCGCACACCGCCACCGCCCAGGGCGCCTTCGACACCGGCCCCATGAACCCGGGCCAGGGCGTCAAGCTCACTTTCTCGGCACCCGGCGATTTCGCCTACATCTGTGCCATCCACCCCTCGATGAAGGGCAACATCAAGGTCCAGTAGCGCGGCATTATCCACCTCACTCCCGGATACGATACACTCCGTGCTCGCCTGTGATGGTCAGGATGGCATGGCCAACCACTTTGCCATCCTCTTGGCAGGCAAGAGAAACGGAGCTGTTCGAGTGCGCACTGTCCTGACCGTCCTCACGCTTGTTGCAGCGCTGCTCGCCGCCGTGCCGGCCGAAGCGGCCTCGCGCGGCACGGTTCGGGCGTCCGCCGATATCCCGGTCCGCAGCAGTCCGGGCGGCGGCTACGAAACCATCGGCGTCCTGCGCGAGGGTGTGGAGGTCCGGCTCCGGCACTGCACCCGCGATGCCGACTGGTGCCTCTTTCTCGGCCGTGACGGCAGGCCCGCCGGCTGGGTCCGCGGCTCATACCTCGTCGGCGCAGCCGCCAAGCTGCACGCCATGCCGAACCGGTTCCTGACCTTTGATCCCCTGGACCCGCTCGACCTCTGCAACGATGGCGAAGCCGGCTATCATGGCCTGGCTTGCCGGTGAGCTCGCCGCCACAAAGATGAACAGATTTTCGTGACCGCGCGAAATAATTCTACTTGAACAAGGGTTTCAGCCTGCGTTCAGGCACGTCCTTCTAGTGTCACGGTCAAGGCAGTGATGCCACACCACAAACCGAAGGACACTGAAATGTTCGCCAAGACCCTCAAGACCGCCGCTGTCGCAACCATCGTCATCCTCGCCACCGCCGGCGCTTCGATCGCCGCCCAGTACGCCTGGATCGATCAGGATGCCAAGGTTCGCCAGAAGGCCACCCCGAACTCCGTCATCGTCAACCACGTCTCGGAAGGCCAGAAGGTCAAGATCATCGGCCAGCAGGGCAACTGGTACAAGCTCCAGATCCCCGGCAAGGATGGTTGGGTGAAGAAGGGCGTGCTCGATTTCCACCCCGGTCCGTTCCCGGGCCCCTTCCCGGGCTACGGCTATGGCTATGGTAGCGGCTACGGCTACGGCGGTTCGTTCTGCATCGACGGCAAGAACGCCCAGTTCTGCCTCAGCACCGGATACTGACAACGCCTCGGCGCCTCCGGATCCCGGGGGCGCCTTCTCCGAGTTCAGCCGCCGTTCAGCTAGACCCGACTAGCGTCTCACCATGGCTTTCAGGGCCAGCAACAAACAGGGACTCCTCACAATGACCCGCATCATCAAGACCGCACTGCTCGCAACCGCGGTTGTCCTCGCCACGGCGGGTGCCTCCATGGCCGCAACCTGGGCCTACGCCGATCGCGATGCGCCCGTCCGCAAGAACCATGCTCCCAATTCGCAGATCATCAACGGTGTCGAAGAGGGCCAGAAGGTCCGCATCATCGGCGAGTGGAAGAACTGGTACAAGGTCCAGCTCCCCGGCCCCGACGGCTGGGTCCGCGCCAACGCCATCGATTTCGACTACTACGACGACGATTACCCGACCCCGTCCTATCCGGCTTATCCGGTGAAGCCCGGCTTCGGCACGTCGTTCTGCGTCGACGGCAAGAACGCCCAGTTCTGCATGGGCAGCCAGTTCTAGCTCCGGCTATTCCATCGATCACGAACGGCCTCCTGCGCCCGGCAGGGGGCCGTTCGTTCATTTTCGGTTCATGAAACCCGGAGCACCGTTGGCCCGTTCGGGGGACAAACGTCACCTCTCCTGAAAGGACTCCTTTACCATGCCTCTCCATCGCCTCACCCTCGGCGTCACCGGCGCCCTCCTCGCGCTCGGCCTCGGCGTTTCCGCCGCCAGTGCAGCCACCGCCTTCGCATCCGCAACGGTCAACGTGCGTTCGGGCTCCGGCACCGGCTTCTCCGTCGTTGACGTGCTCCGCCCCGGCCAGCAGGTCGAGGTCGACCACTGCCGCGGCAGCTGGTGCTACGTCCGGAAGTCAGGGCCTGACGGCTGGGTCAGCGCCAACTACCTGAGCGCCGGCCGCTCGTATGACGACGACTACGGCTACGATGACTACGACGATTACGAAGACGACGACTTCGTCATCGAACGCCCGCGTTACCGCGCTCGGCCGATCTACCCCATCTACCGCAGCGAGTTCTGCTGGGGCGGCCAGAGGGCATCGTTCTGCGTCAGCGATTGACGCGCTTGCCGGGGGCATTGGCGGGGTCTATCTAGGCCCCGCTCACAACGACGTTCGATGAAATATGGCCACGGAAAAGAACACCAAGCCCTACGTCAAGCTCGCCGGCACCCTCGCCAGCCTTGGCCTCGGCATCTTCTTCATCGAGCGCCTCGTGCTGTCCGAGCTCAACAAGAACGGCACGATGCATATCGACGGCACCGTCCTGTCGATCCTGGTGATCGCCCCGATCCTGCTGATCCTCGCCGGCGCCGCGATCTTCATGTTCGGCAAGATGCGCCGGCTCTGACCGCCGGACGCTAGGGTCGCTATTCTACCCGCAGGCGCTCCACGTCGATGCCCCTCGCCGCCAGCGGCTCACGCATCCGCCGGCCGAGGAACTCGTAAAGCACCACCGCCGCCACCACGAGCACGATGCCGAAGCCGCGCGTCCCTTCCTCGGTGCCGACGGCAATGGCTGCGAGCACGGCCGCAGCCGCACCACCCAGCAGGATATACCAGCGCCGTTCGGCTTGGATTCTGAGGTTGCGAGCAGCCGACAGCAGAAGGTCGCGCAGCTCGAGGTCGCCCATCCGCGCCAGTTCGCCATTGCCGCCCTCGCGGCGGATGGTCTGCATGTAGGCCTCGACCCGGCGCTCGATGACGTCCTGCCGCTCGGCGTCACGGCGGCCCCGGAAGAAATAGCTGACGACGAGCCCGACCAGCCCCAGCGCCAAGGCGATTTCAAGCAGAACGACCATCGACGGTTTCCCTTCACCGGGGCCCCATCGCCCCCGCGATTCAGATGTCCCCGGTTGCCCCGCGATTCAAGACGTGGCGGACAGCATCAGTGCGGCAGATACTCTTCCTCGGCTTCGGTCGGCGCGATCTTCTTGCCCTGCCGGCTGAGGTGCCGCTCCCGCGCCATCACCACGAGCCCCGCGCCCACGATCACGCCACCGCCGATCAGGGCGACGGGATCGATCAGGTGGCCGAAAAACTGGTAGCTGAGGAATATGCCCCAGGGCAGAGCGAAGTAGTTGAACGGCTGCAGCGTGCTGGCGGGCGCACGCGACAGCGCCACCATCATCAGCCCGTGCGCCGCGGTGGAGGTCACCATGACGAGACCCATCTGCAGCATCGCCGCCAGGTCCATCGGCTCCCAGAAGAATACGCCGACCGCCGTCGTGAGGATCAGCCCGCCGACCCCGACATAGACCATGCTGGTCGCAGTCGTGTCCGTACTCGAAACCTTGCGCGTCAGCGCGATGTAGACCGCGTAGCTCGCCGCCGAGAGCATGGCGAACATTACGCCTCCATCGATCGGCAGCCCGCCGGGCCGGACGATTACCAGTGCACCGCAGAAGCCGATGAACACCGCCACCATCCGGAACACCCCGACCTTCTCGCCGAGGATGGGAACCGCCACCAGCGTCGCCATCAGCGGATAGACCAGCACCACCGCCTGCAGCTCGGCGAGCGGCACGGTCTTCAGCGCAATCGCGAAAGCCCAGATGTCGACCACCAGCAGCAGGGCCCGCAACCACTGCAGCCAGGGATACTTCGAACGAAAGGCTTCCTTGAGCGGTCCCTGCCGGGCGACCAGCACCAACGAGAACGCCGCGAATGCCCAGAAGCGGATCATTGCCAGCTGGAACGGCGAATGCGTCTGCACCAGCGACTTCGATACCGCGTCCTGGATGCCGAAGATGACGATGGCGAAAAGGGTGAGGCCGATGCCGAGCGCGACATTGTCGGCCCGACGGCGCGTTTGCCCTCGAGTGGGCTTTGTCATGGGAAACTCTGGACGAAGAAATGCCCCGGACCGGCGGTCCGGGGCTGACCATCACACTATGCCGGTTACGTGCTGCTCTTCATAGTAGCATTCTTGATGAGCCCGGCGATCGCCGTAAGGACGCCGCCACCGATAAGACCGGTGAGCCCCTGCCCGGCCAGTGCAGCAATGTCGAGCCCGCCCGCACCCGCCGCGGCGGCCGCGCCACCGACCAGGCCGCTGAGCCCGGGCACCTGCGTAGCCAGCCAGGTCCCCAGCCAACCACCGATCGCCCCGGCGATCGTATTGCCGGTCGGCCCGAGATTGACCTGCTTCACGACAGCTGCAAGTCCGTTTCCGCCGACACCACCGGCAACCAGTTGCACCAGAATAGAGACAATTGCTTCCATTGGACGCTCCTCGTATCCAGCATTGGAAGCCAGGGTGGCCCCCAACTCGCCCGGCAAGCATAGGCGCATGTTGAGAGAGTCGGTAGCTGCTACAGTCCTTTGCATCAGTAAGTAGTGGATATCGACTACTTGCACGCGATCTGCCGGCCGCATGTATTCGAGCCACCCGACTTGTCAGGCGCGTCCCTTGACCGTGCTGACGGCAATCCCGTGCCCCGAATTGAACGCCGTGTCCGAAACGCCTACATTCCTGCTCGACTCATGACATCCGCATCCGCAAATCAGCCGGCCGACATCAGCCGGGTCGCTCTCGTCACCGGTGCCGCCGATCGCGTCGGTGCCGCCATCGCGCGCCGTCTCGCCGCCGATGGCTGGTCCGTGGTCGTGCACTACAGAAGCTCAGCCGACAAAGCCGAAGCCGTCGCCGCAGCCATCCGCGAAGCAGGCGGGCGCGCGGCGACAATCGGCGCCGATCTGGCGGACCGCGCCCAGCGCAGCCGCCTCATTGCCGATGCGGCGAAGGCCTTCGGCCCGCTCACGCTCCTCGTCAACAACGCCTCGATCTTCGAGCGTGACGCCGTCGCCGATCTCGACGAGGCGCTATGGGACGCCCACTTCGCCGTCCACGCCGAGGCCCCGGCCTTCCTGGCGCGTGATTTCGCTGCCCAACTGCGGGCCGATGCCAGCGGCAACATCATCAACATAATCGACGAGCGTGTCCTCGATCTGTCGCCTGCCTTCTTCAGCTACACCCTGTCGAAGGCCGTGCTCTGGACCATGACGCGCACCCTCGCCCAATCGCTCGCTCCGCGCATCCGGGTCAACGCCATCGGCCCCGGCCCCACCGTGCCGCCGCCGCACGTCTCGCCCGAAGCCCACGCCCGCCGCCTTACCGAGCTACCACTCGGCCGAAGTGCCGATGCCGACGGCATTGCCGATGGCGTCGCCGCGATCCTCACGCTCGACACCATGACCGGCCAGATGATCGTCCTCGACGGCGGCGAGCACATCGAATGGCCCGCCCGCCGCGGCCCCACTCCGAGGCGCACATGACCGACACGCCTCCCCTTCACGGCGCGGAAGTCATCAAGACTTTCGTGAAAACCCTGCCCACCTCGCCCGGCGTCTACCGGATGTTCGACGAGGCTGGCGAGGTCGTCTATGTCGGCAAGGCGCGCAACCTCAAGGCGCGCGTCACCAACTACACCCGCCCCGAGGGCCTCGACATCCGCATCCGCCGGATGATCGAAGCCACGCGCAACATGGAGTTCGTGCGCACCGAGACGGAAGCCGAAGCGCTGCTGCTCGAAGCCAACCTGATCAAGCGCCTGAAGCCGCGCTTCAACGTGCTGCTGCGCGACGACAAGAGCTTCCCCTACATCCTCATCGCCACCGAGCACGAAGCCGCCGAACTGAAGAAGCACCGCGGCACCCGCCGCATCAAGGGTCACTATTTCGGCCCCTTCGCCTCTGCTCTGGCGGTCAAGCGCACCATCACCGCCCTGCAGCGCGCCTTCCTGCTCCGCACCTGTTCGGACAGCTTCTACAAGGCCCGCACCCGCCCCTGCATGCTGCACCAGATCAAGCGCTGCTCGGCCCCCTGCACCGGCGAAATCTCGATCACCGACTACAACGAGCTGGTCGAGGAAGCCCGCCAGTTCCTCTCCGGCAAGTCGAAGTCCGTGCAGGATCACCTCGCCGCCGACATGAACGTTGCTGCCGAGAACCTCGATTTCGAGCGCGCCGCCCTGCTCCGCGATCGCCTCTCGGCCCTCGCCCTCGTCCAGTCGCAGGGCGACGTCGCCGCCAAGACCGTCGAGGAAGCCGACGTCTTCGCCATCGGCCACGAGGCCGGGCAGTTCTGCGTCCAGGTGTTCTTCTTCCGCGCCTTCCAGAACTGGGGCAATCACGCCTTCCGCCCGCGCGCCGACGCCTCGCTCAGCGACGCCGAAGTGCTCGAAGCCTTCATCAGCCAGTTCTACGAAGACCGCACCCCGCCCAAGCAGATCCTCCTCTCGCACGAGCTCAGCGAGAAGGACCTGATGGAGGAGGCGCTGTCCGCCCGCCTCGGCTCAAAAGTCTCGATCCAGACCCCGCAGCGCGGCGAGAAGAAGGACCTGGTCCAGCACGCCCTCAACAACGCCCGCGAAGCGCTCGGCCGCCAGCTCGCCGAAGGCGCGACGCAGAAGACCCTGCTCGAGGGCGTCGCCACCCTGTTCGGCCTCGACGAGCCGCCGCGCCGCATCGAGGTCTACGACAACTCTCATATCTCCGGCACCAACGCCGTCGGTGCGATGATCGTCGCGGGTGAGGAAGGTCTCGACAAGAAGTACTATCGCACGTTCAACATCCGCTCGACCGATATCACCCCCGGGGACGACTTCGGCATGATGCGCGAGGTGCTGACGCGCCGCTTTACCCGCCTCGCCAACGAGAGCCCGGTCGAGGCCGAGGACGAGAACACCGGCATGCCCGATTGGCCCGACGTCGTCTTCATCGACGGCGGCGCCGGCCAGCTCAACGCGGTCCGCGAAGTCATTGCCCAGCTCAACCTCCCCAAGGAGGTCACCTTCATCGGCATCGCCAAGGGTGAGGAGCGCGACGCCGGCCGTGAGAAGTTCCACATGGAGGGCCGCGAGCCCTTCATGCTGCCGCACCGCGACCCGGTCCTCTATTACGTCCAGCGCCTGCGCGACGAAGCCCACCGCTTCGCCATCGGCACCCACCGCGCCAAGCGCAAGAAGGACGTGATCAAGAACCCGCTCGACGAAATCGAGGGGATCGGGCCAACACGAAAACGTGCGTTGCTTCAACGCTTTGGCTCGGCCAAAGCGGTTGGCAGAGCCGCGCTCGCGGACCTGGCCTCGGTGCCCGGTGTGTCGACCCAGCTCGCCCAGCAGATCTACGACCACTTCAACGGGAGTTAGTCGCGCATCTCTCTTGATCCTCCCCCGCGTGGCGGGGGAGGGGGACCATGCGAAGCATGGTGGAGGGGGCGACCCCAGCACGCGTTTCCATCAAGGACATTGCTATGAAGATCATCGTCATTGGTGCCACCGGCACCATCGGCAAGGCCGTCGTCTCCGCCCTGTCGCCCCGCCACGAGGTGATTTCCGCCTCGCGAAACGGCCCGCACAAGGCCGACATCCAGGATACCGCCAGCGTTGAAGCGCTGCTCAAGTCCGTCGGTCCGGTCGATGCCATCATCAGCGCCGCCGGTGGCGCAGCCTACAAGCCGCTCGCCGATCTCACGCCCGCCGATTTCCAGATGAGCTTCGACTACAAGCTGATGGGCCAGATCAACCTCGCCCGCATCGCCCCGGCCTACCTGCGCGACAACGGCTCGATCACCCTCACCGCCGGCTGGTGGGCCCGCGAGCCCGTCCCCAACGTCGCCGCCATCGCCACCGTCAACGCCGGCCTCGAGGGTTTCACCCGCGCCGCGGCGATCGAGCTGCCGCGCGGCATCCGCATCAACCTAGTCAGCCCGCCGCTCGTCGGCGCGCCCGAGTGGAACGCCGGCAAGGTCGCGCGCATGACCCCCGAGGATACCGCCAAGGGCTACCTCGAAGCCGTCGAAGGCACCGCCACCGGCCAGATCATCGACACCCGCCCCTACGCCAGGGCGGCTTAGGCCAGCAAAGGCGCCGCCTCATCTCCTCCCATGCGGGGGCTGGGGCGATGTCGCTCCCTCGACCACCGCCGTCATCCCAGCGCAGGCAGAGATCAGGCGGGCGCTCTGGGCTCCCCCTTCACCGTCATCCGCGGGCTTGACCCGCGGACCCATTTCTCACGCAACAGAAGTACATCCAACACTGTCATCAGCTTCGGAAAAAACAAAAGGCGCCCGATGGGCGCCTTCGTTCTTCTCATCGCTGAGATCGCTACTTAGTTAGCCGCGGTCCGCGCGACCGACTTGATGTCTTCGCGGGTGATGCCGAGGTCGCGGAGCTGGGTATTGCTCAGCTGCGACAGCTCACGGACGGTGCGGTTGTAGGCGGCGATCTGCGAAAGCTTCTGGCGGATGTTCATTTTCTTGTCCCCTTCTGTTTGGTGACCTGGATATAGGGCCACCAACCCGACCGGACCAGTAGTGTATTTCGCACCCGAGCTATGCGCGCAGCGCAAGCCCTGTTAACCGCCGCTAAGTTTCCGTTCAGCTTAACCCTTGATGCCGCTCGAGAGCATGATCGCCTCGGTCACCTTGCGCTGGAACACGAGGTAGACGACCGCCACCGGCAATCCGGCGAGCAGCGCCGCCGCCAGCCCGCTCACGCCGAGATACTGCTCGGCTTGCCCGATCGCCACCGTGATGTTCATCAGCGGTTCCTTCGTCACCACGAGGAATGGCCACAGGAACGCATTCCACGCCCCGATGAAGACGATGATGGCCAGCGCCGCCGTCACCCCCCAGTTGGCAGGCAGGTAGATGCTCCACAGCACCCGCGCATGACTCGCCCCATCGACCCGGGCGGCCTCGCTCAACTCCTTGGGCATGCTGTCGAAGAACTGCTTGTAGACGATCACCGCCACCGGAGCGATCAGCTGCGGCAGGATCACGCCGGCCCAGGTGTTGATGAGCTTCCAGCTGTTCATCAGCAGGAAGTGGTTCACGATCAGCGCCTGCACCGGGATCATGAAGCTCGCGAGGATCGTGTACCAGAGCAGCTTCCGGCCGTGGAACTCGAGCTGCGAGATCGCGTAGCCCGCAGCCGCGCTGATGCCGATCACCACTGCCGTGACGGTTCCCGAAGTCACCAGCGAGTTGAAGTACCAGAGCCCGATCGGCGAGTTGAACAGCGCATTGGCGTAGACCGCGAGACCATCCCACACCGATCCATCCGCCCGTGGCACCACGGTTGTCCGGATCGCCCAGACCAGCGGATAGGCCCAGGCCACGCTGGCAGCGAGCGTGAGCAGGGCGAGCACCAGCCCGGCAAGGTTGAGCCGCCGGATCATCGCCGCGACCTCAACAGCTGGAACTGCAGCACCGAGAGCACCGCCACGAGGACGAACAGCGCCACCGCGACCGTCGCCGCATAGCCGCCCTGGTTACGCTGGAAAGCCAGCGTGTAGATGTACTGCACCAGCACCATCGTGGCGTCGACGCGGCCGCCCTGCACCAGGAGGTACACCTGGTCGAACACCTTGATCTGCGTGATCAGCTGGATGGTCAGCACCAGCGCCGTCACCGGCCAGATCAGCGGCCAGGTTATGTTGCGGAACTGCGCCCAGCGCCCTGCCCCGTCAAGCCGCGCCGCCTCGTAGAGCTCGGCCGGGATGTTCTTGAGGCCCGCCATGAACAGCAGCACGTTGAAGCCGACCGTCCACCAGACCGTGATTACCGCCGCCATGGGCAGCACCCAGGCCGGGGTCGCCAGCACCCGCTCGGGGAGGACGAGCTGGCCCGGGCCGTAGGCAAACCAGCTCCAGATCGTCGTCACCGTCGTGACCGGCAGGATGTAGGGCAGGAAGAACGCTGCAAGCACCACCGCCTGCCACAGCCCCTTGAGCCGCACCACGAGCATGGCGAAGGCGAGGCCCAGGAGCGTCCCCGGCACCACCGTCAGCCCCACGAAATAGGCTGTGTTGCGGACTGAGTTGCCGAACCGCCAGTCGCGGAAGAGCTTGAGATAGTTGTCGAGGCCCACGAACTCGCCGGGCAGGATGAGCTGCCCGTTGGTCAGGCTCATCGCCAGCATCTGCAGCGTGGGGTAAAGAAATAGCGCGGCGTAGACGATGACGAACGGCGCCACCAGGAGCAGCGCCGTGCGATTGTCGTGCTTCGTCCGCAACTTGGTCATCGCCGCGGCTTTTGGGGCCTATGCGTGGCCCGGTCAATCACGTAGTGCCATTGTCCTGCAAATGAGGATACCTCGCCCATGGCGCACACCGATCCCCAGAACACCCTGCGAGACATGACGCGCGACCTGCTGCTGGCCGGTCGGCTCTGGCGCAAGATGGCCCGGGAGGTCGCCGCTCGGCATGGCGTTTCCGAGGCGGCCTCGGCCCCCCTCATCTGGATCGACCGCATGGGCGAGAACGTCAGGCAGAACGCCCTCGCCGATGCCATCGGCATCGAAGGTGCATCGCTCGTCCGCCTGCTCGATGAGCTGGAGGGCTCCAGCCTCGTCACCCGCGAGCCCGACCCCACAGACCGCCGCGCCAACTCCGTCTCGCTGACCCCGCGCGGCCGCGAAGTCGTGGCCGAGGTTAACGAGGACGTCCAGGCACTCCGCCGGCAGGTCTTCTCGGCCCTGCCTGCCGCCGATATCGAGGCGACCATGCGCGTCCTCGCCGCAATAAAGTCCGCCGCCGGCAAGGACAGTGAGGCAAACTGAGCACGTATCCGACGAACGGATGAGCGCAACCCCGTGACAAGCTCCCGCCTCTGAGCTAAGAGTTGCGCCCATGAACCTCCGCGCCACCTTCTTCTATTGGTACTTTAGCAACGGAAGCCGCTGGCAGCCGGAGGGGCGCGTTTGATCTGAAGACCAAGCGATAGTAGACCCGAAGAGCCGCCAGCAACTGGCGGCTTTTTTGTCGCCGGTGCCCGAAAATCCCCCGAGGAGCCGACGACAAATGCTGAAATCCACCGACGATCTGCGCATCAAGGAACTGCGAGAACTCCGAACTCCCGAGGAGGTCATCCGCGAGTTCCCCCGTACCGACGCTGCGACCCGCACCGTCATCAGCGCCCGCCATGCGCTGCACAACATCATCCATGGCACCGACGACCGCCTCGCCGTCGTCATCGGCCCCTGCTCCATCCACGATCCCCACGCTGCACTCGACTATGCCCGCCGCCTCGCCCCGCTGCGCGAGAAGCTCGGTGGCGCGCTCGAGATCGTCATGCGCGTCTATTTCGAGAAGCCCCGCACCACCGTCGGCTGGAAGGGCCTCATCAACGACCCCAACCTCGATGGCAGCTTCGATATCGACAACGGCCTGCGGCTCGCCCGCTCGCTGCTGCTCGAGGTCAACAATATGGGCCTGCCGGCCGGCTGCGAATTCCTCGACATGACCACGCCGCAGTATTTCGCCGATCTGGTTTCCTGGGGCGCGGTCGGTGCGCGCACCACGGAGAGCCAGGTGCATCGCGAGCTCGCTTCCGGCCTCTCCTGCCCCGTCGGCTTCAAGAACGGCACCGACGGCAACGTCCGCATCGCGGTCGACGCTGTGAAGTCGGCCAGCCAGCCGCATCACTTCCTCGCCGTTACCAAGTCCGGCCATTCGGCCATCGCAAGGACCAGCGGCAATGACGACTGCCACATCATCCTGCGTGGCGGCAAGGCGACGAACTATGACGCCGGCAGCGTCGATTCCGCCTCCGCCGAAGTCGAGAAGTCGGGGCTCCGCGCCTCGATCATGATCGACGCCAGCCACGCCAACTCCTCCAAGAAGCCGGAGAACCAGCCGCAGGTGCTGGCCGACGTCGGCGCCCAGATCGCCGCGGGCGACAAGCGCATCATCGGTGTCATGGCGGAGTCCAACCTCGTCGCCGGCCGCCAGGACCTCGTCCCCGGCAAGGAGCTCGTCTACGGCCAGTCGATCACCGACGGCTGCATCGACTGGGACACCACGGTTACAGTGCTCGAGCAACTCGCCGCGTCTGTCGAGGAGCGCCGGCGCGCGACAGGTCAGCTGGTGGCGTAAGCCCTCCCAACCGCACCGGATCCTCCCCCGTGCACGACGGGGGAGGCGGCGGCGGGCGCATGCGGAAAGCATCCCTCAACCCTTGCGCGCGTTCCACCGGAGCCACACCTTGACCGCAACCCTCTGATGGGATTGGCTCCGCGCATGCAAATACCGCCGCAACTGATGACGCTTCCCAACCAGCTGACCATTGGCCGCATCCTGGTCATTCCGGTCATCTGCCTGTTTGTCGCGAGCGGTTGGGAGTGGCTGCGCTGGCTGGGCTTGCTGCTCTACATCGCGGCCGCCGTCAGCGATTGGCTCGACGGGTTTCTCGCCCGGCGCATGAACCTCAACTCCGCGCTCGGCAAGATGCTCGATCCCATCGCCGACAAGCTGTTGGTCGGTGCCCTGCTCGTCACCTTCGCCTGGACGCGCGACTTCTCGGGCTGGGACCTCATCCCGGCCATCGCTATCCTCCTGCGCGAAATCTTCATCTCCGGCCTCCGCGAATACCTGGGCAAGCGCTCCATCGAGGTGCCGGTCACCTTCCTCGCCAAGTGGAAGACCACCGTCCAGCTCGTCGCCCTCGCGCTGATCATGGCAACGCCCATGCTGATCGGCCTGGCCTTCATCAGCCACCTGTTCCTCTGGATCGCTGCGGCCCTCACGGTCTGGACGGGCTGGGAATATCTCCGCTCGACCTGGCCGCACCTGTCGGGGCCCGAGATATGAAAGTCCGCTACTTCGCCTGGCTGCGCGAACGCCTGAACCGCGGTGAGGAGGATGTCGACCTTCCCCCCGAGGTCCTCACCGTGGCCGACCTGATCCAGTGGCTGCGGGCGCGTGACGAAGCGGCCGACCTCGCCATGCAGAAGCCCAGCCTCATCAAGGCCGCGCTCGACACCGAGATCGTCCCGCACTCGACGCCGCTCGGCAACGCCAAGGTCGTGGCCCTCTTCCCGCCCATGACCGGCGGCTGATCGTGTCCGTCCGGCTGCAGGAAGCGCCCTTCGATCCCGGCGCCGAGACCAACGCTTTCCTCGAAGCCTCCGCCGGCGCAGGTGCTGCCGTGACCTTCACCGGCCTCGTCCGCTCTCGTCCCGACGACCCTGTCAGCACGCTCACCCTCGAAAGCTACCCCGAGTTGGCCGAAGCCCAGATCGGCAAGGCGATCGCCGAGGCCGTCGCCCGCTTCGGCCTGATCAAGGCCTCCGTCATCCACCGCTACGGCCGCCTCGCCGTCGGCGAACCCATCGTCCAGGTGATGACCCTCGCCCCGCACCGCCAGGCCGCCTTCGACGGCGCCAGCTTCCTAATGGACTACCTCAAGACCGACGCCCCCTTCTGGAAGAAGGAAGCCACCCCCGAGGGCGACCGCTGGGTGGAGGCCAAGGCCGAGGACGACAAGGCCCGCGACCGCTGGCGCTAGCTGGCGCGTCGCGCAACCTCGACCAGCTTCGCCGCCACGTCGTCCCAGCGATATCCGTTGGCAACGTGCTCGGGACCTGCTGTCCACGCCTGCCTGACGAAGGCCTCGTCACCCGCCATCTCCTGCATCAGCGCGGCCAGGTGCTCGACGTCAGGACGGAGGCGCGTTTTGCCGTCGCTGGTATCGAGCCGGGCGCTGAGTTGCCGACGGAACAAGTCGGTCGTGAAATCGTCAGTCGCGCCACCGCCCGTGGCGATGATCGGCAACCCGACGGACGCGGCCTCCAGCACCGGGATGTTGAACCCCTCGGCGAGATACGGGGAAACGTACGCATCGGCCGCGCTGTAGAGCGCTGCCATCTGGAACATGTCCAGCGACAGGCCGACATATTTCATGTTCTTGAGAACGAGCCGCCGACGGCTGTCGTTCATCCGCCCGACCAACTGCTGCAGCCTGCCCTGCGACTGATAGAGTTCGTCGTGACCCTTGATCAGCAGGGTCGCCTTGATGCCGCGCTCCAGGAGGATGCCAAAGGCGTCGAGCAGATGCACTCCTCCCTTCGTCCCGACCAGCGAGCCAACGCTCAGGAAGACGAACCCTTCGACCGCGAGGCGCCGCCGCATGTCGTCGCGCTTCTGCACATCGAAGCGGAACACCTCGGTGTCCACGCCATGCGGGACGACCTCCACCCTGCCGGGATCAACCCCGTTCGCCACGAAGCCGCGCATCGCCCATCGAGACGGAACGACCAGCCGGAAGCCATCCCTGGCATTGATGTCGGAGGGAACCGCGCCGTTCGAGAAGTAGTGGGCGGGAAACGTCCAGTTCTCCGTGACCCCAAAGACGAGCACTGGCCGCTGATGCCGGCTCGCGCCGAGGTTGAACGGGAACGCGATCCTGTATTCTACGTCGATTGCCCCTTCAGGCGCCGACAGGCCGGAGATCGTTGCCGTTCGGTCATCGTCGAATGCGCCGGGCCGAGGTCGCCACGCCGCTACCGGGATCGCAACGTCCTCGACGCTCAACCTCACGTCGGACCGTTTGTGCAGAGCCAGTAGTTGCCATTGGTTGACAAGCGCAAATGAGTGCGTCAGGTGCCGCCAACCCGCAACGTGCAACCTAATGGGCTCGACCAACTGAGATTTCCCCCGCGAGCCGGCGCATCTTGCAGTAGTCGCGGTGAGTTGGCAAAGAGACGCTCAAAAGCTGAGGAGCCCTGCATTGACCACTCCGCCCTTTTCCCTCGTCGGGATCGACCACGTCGTCTTCATCGTCGACGACCTTGCCAAGGCGGTGCGCTGGTACGCCGATGTGCTGGGCTGCCAGCCGGGCTACTCCTACCCGACCCTCGGCATGGAGCAGGTCTGGTGCGGATCGGCGCTGATCGTGCTGTGGGATATCACCCATCCCGGCGCCGCCTCGGCCGTTCCGCCGGTGCAGGGTGGCCGCAACGTCGACCATGTCTGCATCGCCCTGAGCCCCTTCGACGAGGATGCGATGCGCGCCCATCTCGCCGCGCACAATGTGCAGATCGACCGCGAGGCCTTCCACGGCGGCGCCCGCGGCATGGGCAACTCGTTCTATGTCCTCGATCCCTGGGGCAACAAGCTCGAGCTCAAGGGCCCGGCCGTCTACGAGGACGGGCGCAACTGGCGCTAGCCGGCCTCGCGCGCTGCGTTCAGCTTGAGCTTGCGCAGCCCGCCCAGCAGCGCTGCGGTCTCGCTATCCGTGAAGCCCTTGAGCAGGCGGCCGAACAGGTTGCGCCCCTCCTCGCTCATGGCGTCGAATATCGGCTGTGACTTCGGCGTCAGGTAGATCCGGCGCACGCGCTGATCCTCGGGATCGGCGCGTCGCTCGATCCAGCCGTGCTTCTCGATCCGCTCGAGCACCTTGCCCGCCGAGGCGCGCCCCATCTGCATGACCGCGGCCAGCTCCGACTGGGTGACGCCCTCATACTGGTGGATATGCATCAGCGCCCACCACTGGGCGTTCCTCAGGTCGTGAGCCCCCATCGCACGGTCGAAATCGGCGCTGATCAGCCGCGACAGTTCGTGGATGAGGTACAGCACCTCGCCATGCGCACGCAGGTCCGGCGCTTCGTCCTCGCCATGGCGATAGTCCCGGATGGTGGATTTTCGATCGGTCAAGAAAGTCTCCTGAAACTCGCACCAACTCCCCTTGAGACCCATGGCAAGCCCCACCAGCGGCGACAACCTCATTTTTGTATTCGTGCATACTGTATCCATGCATACAAATGTGCGATGCTGCGCCTCCCATATGCCCAAGTACGAAAGAGGGAGGACTATCCACCATGGCATCGAGCCCGGAAAACCAGTCTGAATCGCGCGTTTCGCGCCGCAACTTCATGAAGGCAGCCGGCCTTGGAGCGGCGAGCACCGCCATCGGCGCCGCAAGCATCACCAGCGCCCAGGCGCAGGAATGGGACGAGGAATTCGACGTCATCGTCGCCGGTTCCGGCGGCGCTGCCTTCGCCGGCGCTATTGGCGCTCTGCACAACGGCGCCACTGTGCTGGTCCTCGAGAAGGCCGCTTTCATCGGCGGCACCACCGCCAAGTCCGGCGGCGGCTCCTGGGTGCCGAACAACAAGTGGATGGCCGACCACGGCCAGACCGACAACAAGGACGACTACCTGCGCTACGTCGCCCGCGTCTCGTTCCCCGAGCTCTACAACGACAAGAGCCCGACCCTCGGCATGACCGAGCATCACTGGGCCCAGCTCAACACCTTCTGGGATAACGCCAACCGCGTCTTCGAGCGCCTCGATGCCGACGGCGCCCTGCCCGCCACCACCTTCCTGTCCTGGGATGGCAAGCCCGCGCCGGACTACCACGGCCATCTTGCCGAGAACGCCCAGATCCTCGGCCGCCAGGTCGCCACCAGCGTCGACGGCAAGGCCGGCAGCGGCGCCGACATGATCGACTTCATGTCGACCTATGCCGAGGACAACGGCGCCGACATCCGCACCGAGCACCGCGTCATCAAGATCGTGCGTGAAGAAGGCGGCCGCGTCGTCGGCGTCCACGTCCAGACCCCCGAGGGCGAGAAGACCTTCCGCGCCAGGAAGGGCGTCGTCTTCGGCACCGGTGGTTTCACCCACAATCTCGACATGCGCACCCAGTTCCTGCGCACGCCGGTCATGGGCGGCTGTGCCGTGCCGACCAATGAGGGCGACCTGATCCTCATGGCCAGCGAAGTCGGCGTGAAGCTGGGCAACCTCAACGAGGCCTGGAACCAGCAGGAAATCCTAGAGGAAGTGCTCGAGTTCTCCAGCGTGCCGTCGGGCGTGTTCTTCCTTGGCGGCGACAGCATGATCGCCGTCAACAAGCACGGCAAGCGCATGTACGACGAGAAGTACGTCTACCCCGAGCGCACCCGCTCCCACCAGGTCTATGACCAGTGGACCGGCGACTACCCCAACCTCTACCAGGTCATGATCTTCGACGAGGCCTGCCGCGAGTTTGGCGGCTACCACATTCCGAAACCGGGTGCGGACCTGCCCAAGTACATCATCACCGGCAACACCATCGAGGAGCTGGCCGCCAACATCCAGGCCCGCTTCGACAGCCTCGCCGAGCGCATCGGCACCTACAGGCTGGACGAGAACTTCCTCGCCAACCTCAACGAGACCATCGAGCGCTTCAACGGTTTTGCCAAGACCGGCAAGGACCTCGACTTCCACCGCGGGGAGTCGCCGATCGACTCCTACTTCCACTGGGTGGCGGTCGATAAGGGCAACCCGAACCCGTACATGTCGCCGATCTCGGCCGAAGGCCCCTACTACGCCATCCTGCTCGCGCCCGGCACGCTCGACACCAAGGGCGGCCCGGTGTTCGACACCAATGCCCTGGTGGTCGACGTCCACAACAACCCGATCCCGGGTTTCTATGTGGCCGGCAACGCCGCAGCGTCGCCCTCCGGCAAGAGCTACCTCGGCGGTGGCGGCACGCTCGGGCTCGGCATCACCTTCGGGTACATGGCGGGCGAGCACGCCGCCAGGCAGGCCTGATCCGACAAGGGGGTGCCCGCGTCGTGCTGGCACCCCTGGCATCTTCAAGGAACTGACGATGAACCCCATCCGCACCGCGGCCGTTGCCGCCTTCATGCTCATAGGCAGCGGCTCCGCCTTTGCCTCCACCTGCGCCGAGACCTACACAGTCGAGGTCGAGCCCATCCTCGCCAAGCGCTGCGTGGCCTGCCACAACGACGCCTCGCCCGGCTCGGGCCTCTCGATGCAGAAGGGCAGCGGCTACGCCCTGCTCGTCGGCGTCCCCAGCGAGGAACTGCCGACCATGGCGCGTGTCACGCCCGGCGATCTCTCCCAGAGCTACATCGCGCACAAGCTGCAGGACACGCACGAGTCCGTCGGCGGTTCGGGCACCAAGATGCCGCCCAGCGGCACCTTCCGCAAAGCCGAACTCGACAAGGTCCTCGCCTGGATCGAGGGTTGCGAGGCAGTCGCGCAGTGACCTCCGCCAGCCTGCTGCTTTCCATACGAGACGGCGCACCCTCGGGTGCGCCGTACCTGGTCCTGCATGGCCGCAACGGCTCGCTCGAGGACGCACAGGCGATGGGTGCGCGGCTGGGCGAGGATGCCTTGCGCATCGCCGTGCGCGGTCCGCGCCAGCAGACCATGGGCGGCACCGGCCAGGTGCGCGGCTACTACTGGTTCATCGGTCCCGGCGACCGGCCTGAGCTGTCCACGCTGGGCGACGCGCTCTACCAGTTGGAACTGCTTCTGCTCGAGAACTCGGAGCGCCTCGGGCAGCGCCGCATCGGCCTCTATGGCGAGAACCAGGGCGGCGTTGTCGCGCTGGTGACGGCCCTGATCTGGCCTGATCGGGTGGATCGCCTGATCGTCGCCGATGCCGTGCTGCCGCAGAACCTTTCCGACATGCCCCTCGACCTCCCGCCGCTCGACGGCATGCCGGTACTGCTGATCGGAGATGCCGAGGCTCTCGCTGCGACCGCCGAGTATCTGGGCGCCCACGGCGCGAACCCAACCATCGCCGCCACCGCGGACGCCATCCCCGGCTTCATCGCCACCCCACGCTGAGGTCCTTGCCTCCCTCCCCCTTGAGGGGAGGGACCGAGGGAGGGGGGCGTGCTGCGACCCACAGTCGTCGCCATCGCCTCCGCCGCATCCCCCCTTGTCCGCGCCTTATCGCCCCGCCATCCGGAACAGTCCGAGCCCGCGGAGCATTCCCGCCTGCTGCCTGTCGAAAGCCGACTGCGCCAGTTCGGCCGTTTGCCGCATGGCAATGAACCGGCGCTGGACCTCCAATCTCACCTCCATGCAGCTCGGCCGCGCTAACCCGATCGTGCTCGCGGCAAAGCTGCGCGCATAGGCCAGATAGCTGCCCACATGCGTTTCCTCATGCCGGCGGGCGAACGCCACGAAGCGCGTCCAGGCTGCACGAGTGCCGGAGTTCATGCGGCTCTCGTCCCGCGCCCTGGGCAGGGTCATCGTGAACTGCACGTGCAGGTCGATGGCAGCGGCTACGCACGCCCCGCCGCGCTCCGCGGTACCCACCGTCAGGTCATATCGCGGCCGCACGTTGGCATAGGCGGCCCCATGATCACCCGGGAACGGATTGCGCGCCATGTCCGATACGACCGCCCGGGCCGTCGTTCCCTCGACCCAGTGCGGGTTGACGACCGACCGGCTGGTGACACCGGCCACGGCGGGATCGATGGTCGATATCCCGAGGACAAGCAGCAACAGCAGGCGTCGCGCGAAGGGCACTGGACGCGGCATGATCGGCACTCCGATCTCCGCAAGCCCCCTGCCCGGGCGCACGCATGATGCGCTTCCCAAGCTGGTGCCCGCAACTCACGCCGGTGCGATCCGCCCAAAGAGAAAGGCCCCGCCGAACGGCAGGGCCTCTGGATACTTGTAGTTCGCGCCGAACTTACTCGGCTGCGACCTTCTTCGGCGTCACGGCCTCGGCATAGGCGTTCATCAGCGTCTTGCAGCCGTTGGCCGGCTTGAACTTGTACTCGCCGATCTCGGAGACCGGCGTCACCTCGGCGGCGGTACCCGTGAGGAAGCACTCGTCGAAGTTGGCAAGCTCTTCCGGCTGCATGTGGCGCTCGGTGACCTTGTAGCCGTTCTGCTTGGCCAGCTCGATCAGCGTCTGCCGGGTGATGCCGTTGAGGAAGCAGTCGGGGGTGGGCGTGACGATCTCGTCGCCCTTGATGAAGAACACGTTCGCGCCCGTCGCCTCGGCGACATAGCCGCGATAGTCGAGCATCAGCGCGTCGGCATAGCCATTGGCCATGGCCGCGTCCTTGCTCAGCGTGCAGATCATGTAGAGGCCGGCGGCCTTGGCCGAGGACGGGATCGTCTCCGGGCTCGGGCGCTTCCAGCGGCTCCACTCGAGGCGGATGCCCTTGAGCTTCTCCTCGACGGAGAAGTAGCTCGGCCACACCCAGGCGGCGATGGCGAGGTGCACCTTGTTGTTGCGACCGGGAACTGACAGCTCTTCCGAGCCGCGCCAGGCGACGGGACGCACATAGGCATCGACCAGCCCGTTCTTCTCGAGCACGAGGCGCTTGGCGGCTTCGATCTCGTCGACCGAATAGGGAATCGTGAAGTCGAGCGTCTTGCCCGACTGGATCAGGCGCTCCGAATGCTGGCGCGACTTGAAGATCTCGCCGCCATAGGCGCGCTCACCTTCGAAAACGCTGCTCGCATAGTGCAGCCCGTGCGTCAGCACATGGACCTTGGCGTCTTTCCACGGAACCAGATTTCCATCGTACCAGATCCAGCCTTCTCGCTGGTCCATCGGAACTGCCATAATTCTCTCCCACTCATTCTTCTGCAGCCTGACAGACTGCCGTGTCCGCTTTGTCTCGATCCTGCCCCAGAGGCTTGCCCTTGGCAAACCTGAACGGCTTTGGGATAAGGCAATATTGGTTTTCTCGATGAGGTGAAGATGGCATCGGGCAAAATAAATGTCAACAAGGCTGACATAAATTTGGTTCGGACCGACGACCCGGCCATGCCGCTCGACGTCATGGGATTGTTCTTCTTTGCCTATCGGGACTTCGTAGGCGATGCTGACGCATTGCTCGAACGGCAGGGCTTCGGCCGCGCACACCATCGTGTGCTGTTCTTCGCCAGCCTGCGCCCCGGCATGCCCGTCGCCGACCTGCTCGATATCCTCAAGATCACCAAGCAGAGCCTCGCCCGCGTCCTGCGCCAACTGATCGACAACGGCTATATCGAGCAGCGGACCGGCGACACCGATCGCCGCCAGCGCCTGCTCTATGCCACGGAGAAGGGGCGCGAACTCTTCGACACCCTGTCGGCCACCCAGACGAGCCGCATCGAGGCGGCCATCGCGGCCCTGCCCCCGGAAGGCAAGCGCACGGTGCTGAAGTTCTTCGTCGGCATGGTCGAGCCCGAGGACCGTGCCCTGCTCGACCGGCTGCGGCTCACCGACGAACTCTAGGCTAGTCGTAGTAGACGCTGATCAGCTTGCCGGCGATCTTGTGCACGTTGATCTCGAGATCGTAGATCTCGCGCATGATCTCAGGCGTGACCACGGCTTCGGGGCTGCCCTGCACCGCCAGCTTGCCGTTCTTCATTGCCACGATGTGGTCCGAGTAGACCGAGGCGAAGTTGATGTCGTGCAGCACCAGCACGATGGTCTTGCCCAGCTCGGAAGCCGCGCGACGCAGCAGCTTCATCATCGCCACGGCATGCTTCATGTCGAGATTGTTGAGCGGCTCGTCCAGCAGCACGTAGTCCGTGTCCTGGCACAGCACCATCGCGACGAAGGCCCGCTGTCGCTGGCCGCCCGAGAGCTCGTCGAGATACCGGTGCGTAAGCTCGGTGAGATTCAGGTATGCGATCGACTGCTCGATGTGTCGCCTGTCCTCGACCGTCAGCCTGCCCTTCGAATGGGGATAGCGGCCGAACGACACCAGGTCCGCCACGGTCAGCCGCGCGGCCATGTGATTGTCCTGCCTGAGGATCGACAGCCGCCGCGCCAGCACGTCGTTCGGCGTCCGGCTGACATCGAGTCCGTCGACCGTTACGCTGCCCGCATCCATCCCCAGCAGCCGGCTGACCATGGACAGGAAGGTCGATTTGCCCGCCCCGTTCGGCCCGATGATCGAGGTGATGCCCTTGGCTGGCAACTCCAGCGACACGTCGTCGACGACGAGGCTGCTGCCATAGGATTTGCTGATGCCCTTGGCGACGATCATCGTTGCTTGCCTCTGACAATGAGGATGATGAAAACGAGCCCGCCGAGGAACTCGATGATGATGGAGAGCGCCGTGTCGAACGCGAACACCCGCTCCAGCACGGTCTGCCCGCCGACGAGGCAGACGACAGCCAGCAGCGCCGACGCCGGCAGCACGTACTTGTGGAGGCTGTTGCCGATCAGCGCGTGCGCAAGGCTGACGACGAGGAGGCCGAAGAACGTCACCGGCCCCGCCAGCGCCGTCGACACTGCGACCAGCACCGACACCAGCATCAGGATGATCACCACCACGCGCTTGTAGTCGACGCCCAGGTTGATGGCCTGCGCCCGCCCCAGCGACAGCACGTCATAGACATGCATCAGCCGCCACACCACCACGCTCACCCCGAGCACGATGAGGCTCGCCACGAGCAGTAGGGTGGGCTCGACTGTCGAGAAGCTGGCAAAGAACGTGTCCTGCAGCACGTTGAACGCATTGGGATCCAGCATCCGCTGCATGAACTGGCTGAGGCTGCGGAACAGGATGCCGATGACGATGCCGACCAGCACGAGCAGGTGCAGGCTGCGCTCCTCGCCCACGAACAGCCAGCGGAACAGCAGCGCCGAGAATCCCACCATGACCGCGACCTCGAGCACGAAGCGCAACTGCGGGTCCTGCGCGTTCAGGGCGCTCGCGCCGAGGAAGAAGACGATCCCGGTCTGGATCAGCACATAGAGCGCGTCGAACCCCATGATCGAGGGGGTGAGGATGCGGTTGTTGGTGACCGTCTGGAACAGCACGGTCGAGATGGCGACCGAGTAGGCGACGAGCACCAGCGACAGCAGCTTCCGCCCACGGAACGGCAGCACGAAGCTCCAGCTGCCCTTGGCGTCCAGTGTCATGAAGCAGACGACCGAGACGACCGCGAGGACTGCCAGAACGGCAAGGACCAGCGCCGGTCGCGAACGCGAGAACCTATGCAGCACGACGCGTCCTCAGCAGCAGATAGAGGAACACCGCACTGCCGATCACTCCGACCACGACGCTGATCGGAATCTCGTACGGCGCCCGGATGACGCGCCCGAGGATGTCGCAGGCCAGCACGAACCCCGCCCCCGTCACCGCCACCCACGGCACGGTGCGGCGCATGTTGTCCCCCACCAAGAGGCTGACGAGATTGGGCACGACGAGCCCCAGGAACGGAATCGAGCCGACCGAAACCAGCACCACCGCGCTCGCCAGCGAGACGATGACCAGCCCGGCGATCATCACGCGCTTGTAGTTGAGACCGAGATTGGTGGTGAAATCCTCGCCCATGCCGGCCACGGTCAAGCGGTCAGCCGCGACATAGGCCACCGCCGCGCAGGCGAAGCCGACCCAGAGCAGTTCATAGCGCCCGCGCAGCACGCCGGAGAAATCGCCCATGCCCCAGGCGAGCAGCGAGGCCATCATGTCGAAGCGGTAGGCGATGAAGGTCGTCGCCGCGCCGATGATGCCGCCCAGCATGATGCCCACCAGCGGCACCAGCAGCGGATCGCGCAGCGGCACGGCGCGGAGGATACGCAGGAACAGCGCCGTCCCGCCGAGTGCGAACAGCGCGGCGACCAGCATCTTGGCCATCAACGGCCAGCCCGGCGCCAGCAGCGTGACGACGAGGAAGCCGAGGCTCGCGGATTCGGTGGTGCCGGCCGTCGACGGTTCGACGAACCTGTTGCGCACCACCATCTGCATGACGAGGCCGGCAATCGCCATCGAAGCGCCGGCGAGGATGATCGCCAGCGTGCGCGGAATCCGGCTGATCAGCAGCACCTGCATCGGCCTGTCCTCGGGACTCGAGGAAAGGAGCGCACCTAGCGACACGTCGCTGACGCCGACGAAGAGGCTGACGATCGCCAGGACGATCGTTACCGCGATGGCGAGGAGTAGTAGCCGCAATGGCCTGGTTCCTGCGGGAAGCCGTGAGGCCCGGCTGTGACGCCGGGCCCCTGTCGGATCAGGCCTTGAGGCCGGCCAGCACCTGGTCGAGCATCAGCATCAGGCCCGAATAGCCGTGCATGGTGATGTAGGCGGCCTGCGGATCGAGATAGACGATGTGCTTGTTCTTGATGGCGTTGGTCTGGTTGACCAGCTCGTTGTCGAGCACTGCCGCCGCGGAGCCCGTGCTCTCGCCGACACCGGCGTCGCGATCGACCACGAACAGCCAGTCCGGGTTCATCTCGAGGATGTACTCGAACGACACCGTGTCGCCGCCATGGTCGCCGTCATCGACCTTGCTCATCGCCGCCGGCATGCCGATCTCGTTGTAGAGCCAGGCCACGCGCGAGTCGGGGCCATAGACGCCGACCTTGCCGGCATTGGTGACCAGCACCAGCGCGGTGCCCTTCCCTTCTGCAGCAGCCCTGACCTCGGCCACCTTGGCGTCGAGGCTGGCGTTGAGTTCGCTCGCCTTGGCCTCAAGCCCGAAGATCTCGCCCAACTTGGTGAGGTTGCCCTGCACGCCCACGACGATCGAGGTGTTGTCGACGGTCAGGTCGACGGTCGGCAGGATGTCCTTGGCCGTCGCATAGGCCTTGGCCGAACGGCCCGCCACGATATAGAGGTCGGCCCGGGCCGCGGCGATGCCCTCGAAGTCAGGCTCGAACAGCGAGCCGATCTGCAGTGCGTCGGCCGGGATATCCTTGAGATAGGAAGGCGCATTGGAAGCCGGCACGCCGGCGACGGCAACGCCGAGCGCCTGGAGGTTGTCGAACGCCGCCCAGTCCTGCACCAGAACCTTCTGAGGCACGCCCGGCAGAACCGTCTCGCCCTGTGGATGCGTGACCTTGATCTCCTGGGCGCCGACGACGCCCGCCGACAGGAAGACAGCAAGGGCGCTCGCGGCAATGGCCCGGGTGAGGCGCAGCGGGATCATGACGAGACTCCAATAGGTTGAAGGACGTCGCCAAATATGACTGGCGATGTCCGGTTTCCTATTGAAAGCCCGTCGCGATGTCAAAGCCCGCCAGAGGCAGCCCGATGTCACATCAGCTTACGGCCGTTGGGAACGCCCCTTTCGGCGGCGGCAAGCACGATGGCGCCGTCCTCGTCCTCGAACCCGAGCGTCAGCACTTCGCTCCGCACGGGCCCGATCTGCCGCGGCGGGAAGTTGACCACCGCCAGCACCTGTCGCCCTACCAGCGCTTCCGGCGTGTAGTGCACGGTGATCTGCGCTGAACTCTTCTTGATTCCTATCTCCGGGCCGAAGTCGATCAGCAGGATATAGGCGGGCTTGCGTGCCTCGGGGAAAACCCGCGCCTCGATGATCGTACCCGTCCGGATATCGACCTTTTCGAAGGCGGCATAACTGATCTCACCCATCAGGACCGGCCAAGTTCCTCGGAGCGCTTGCGCGCCGCATCGACCGCACGGTCGAGCAGCGGCTCCAGCCCGTCGGGGGCCATCAACACCTTGAGCGCGGCAGCCGTCGTGCCGTTGGGAGAAGTGACGTTCTCGCGTAGCGTGGCGGCCGGAGTCGGGTCGGCATCCATCAGTGCCGCCGCACCGGTGACGGTGGCGCGCGCGAGGATCATGGCCTGCTCCTCGTCGAACCCCTGCTTGCGAGCCGCGGCGGCAAGCGCCTCGACCATGTAGAACACATATGCCGGGCCCGAGCCTGACACCGCGGTCACCGCATCGATCTTGGCCTCATCGTCGAACCAGACCACCTGCCCCGCCGCACTCAACAGCGCATTCGCGGTCTCGCGATCCTCGTCGGTAATCTTGAGCCCGACCGCACCGCTGATCCCCCGCCCGATCTGGGCCGGCGTATTCGGCATGGCGCGGACGACGCGATCGGTGAGCAACCCCTCGGAGAGCCCGACCAGCGGAATCCCCGCGGCGATGGAGATGACGAGCGTGTAGCCACCGACGATGGGCTGAATCTCCGACATCACGTCGTAGATGATCTGCGGTTTCACCGCGAGCACGAGCACATGCGTGAGCACGCCGATCGGGCTCGCGAGCAGGCGCACACCGTGCTCGGCGGCGAACTTCACCGCCGCTTCCCCGGGCTGCGGGTCGCAGAGGACGAGCCGGTCTGGCGGCAGGCCACCCGTGATCCAGCCACGGGCCAGCGCCAGACCCATCTTGCCGGCCCCGATCAGGACGACGGGACCGATATCTGACAAGCTCAAGCTTCGCCTACCGTTTCGAACATGACCTCACTGAGCGCGTCGGGCGCGCTCCTGCCAGCCCATATCACGAACTGGAACGCCTGGTAGTGCAGATCGCAGCTGTCGGTAGCCGAGCGCAGCAGCGCCTCGCACTGCTGCGGGCTGACCTCGGCGCCGCCGGTCAGCAGGTGCGAGTTGCGGAACAGCACGACGCCTTCGTGGTTCCACATGTCGAAGTGGCCGATCCAGAGCTGCTCGTTGATCAGCGAGATCAGGTGCTTCACTTCGGCCCGGCGCGTGTCCGGCACCCTGAGGTCGAATGCCGCCGCGATGTGCAACGACTCGAGGTCTTCCATCCAGTTGAAAGAAACGTGGTAGTCGGCCCAGTTCCCGCGCACCGAAATTGAAATCTCGTCGGCGTCCTGGCGCTCGAAGTTCCAGTCGTTGATCGACGCGATGTGCTCGATGATGTCGACCGGATGCACCGTGCGTTCCGGTTCAAGTTCCAGAAGTTGTGCCATTGGCTGCGCGTCCCATTGGGCGAAACGTTGGAAGGCTCGACCGGTAAGTCCCGGTCATTACGCGTTACTTCAAAGAACTCGTCGCGAGGAAAGCCTACGAATCGTCCTATGGCCACGAAGCTACACTCGACCCCCGATTCCGGGGATTGCACCGCCAGCGCCATCCAAGGCTTTCTTCTGTGGATGATCCGGCCCGGAGGGTTAACAGGGTATTAATTCGCCGAGTCTGTCCCCAGCCGATATGCGCGATTTTGGAACAGAACGCGGAACCCGACTCGTACTAGGATGCGCACCGCAGCCGGCTTGTGACGCTTTGGTGAACTGCCGGGCCGCAACCAGCCAGGCATTCATCCATCCCAGCACCCACTCCTGCAGCCATCCATCGGGACCAGATCGCCAGCTGGCTGCCTAGAACAGGCCCACCGCGCTCGTCCAACCGGTGCGGATCGCCTCCGCCCAATTGGGAAAACCATTGTCGATCGTCTGCCGTGCCGCGGCCTCGAAATCGTAGGGCACAGCCCTGAGGTCCGCCGCCCACCGGCCGGCGTGGCGCTCGAGTATCGCATAGCGCGCATCGGGCAGGCCGTAGTTGATCTGCAGCCCCACCGCCCCGGGGTTCACCACCATCCGCCCATCCCTGAGGCGCACCATGCGCGCCACATGCGTATGGCCGCACAGCAGCACCGGGAAATCGAGGCCATGCGCCTTGTCCGTCACCTCGGCTTCGCTGGGCACGGTGACGGTGCGGCCGTCCCACCAGGAATCGAGCCAGGGCTCCTCGTCGCTCGCAGCGGTACCGTGGCAGAGGAAGACCTCGCCCTCGATGTCGCGCGTCGCCGGCAGGCTGCGGAGATAGTCGAGATGCACCGGCCGCAACTGCTCGACCACGAAGCGGTCGACGGGCGCCTGCTTTTCCGGTGGCGCGCTCACCATGTAGCGGTCGTGGTTGCCGATGACCGTGGGGTAGTTCCGCTCGATCAGCAGATCGGCCGTCGCCGCCGGATCGAGAGGCCCTGCCAGCAGATCGCCCAGGTTGATGATCGCATCGACGCCGACCATGGCGATATCGGCCTCAACGGCCTCCAGCGCCAGGCGATTGCCGTGGATGTCCGAGATCACTGCGATTCGCATGCCGTTCACCCTCCCCAGCAATTGCGGCACCCGCGCGGCTACAGCCCCCGCGGACTCGCCCAACCCCATGTCAGCGTTTCTGCCCAATAGGGGTAGCCCCGGTCCAGCGCCTGCTTGGCCGCGCTCTCATGGTCATAGGCAACCGTCCGCAGCTCGGTATTCCAGCCGGCACGGCGCTTCTCGATGATGGCGTAGCGCGCGTCAGGGGAGCCGATCTCCATCGGCAGGCCGACGGACCCGGGGTTCACGACCAGCCGGCCATCGGCAAGCCGCAGGCTGCGCGGCACATGCGTATGCCCACACAGCAGCACCTCATGGTCGAACCCGGCCGCCTGCGCCTCGATGTGATCGCGCGACAGGATCGACGAGGCCGAGTTGACGATTCCGTCCATGAACGACACGTCATCGCTCCGCGGCGTGCCGTGGCAGAGGAACACGTCCTCCTCGTAGACGAGTGTCGCCGGCACCGAAGCCAGCCAGTCCCGCTGCCGCTGGTCGAGCATGTCGCGGACGAGCGCATCGATGTGCCAGTCCTGCTCGCGACCGTTGACGATATGGCGGTCGTGGTTGCCACGCACGGACGGCATGTTCATTTCGATGAAGCGATCGGCAACGCCCACGGGGTCACTCGGGCCGCTGAGAAAGTCCCCCAGCGCCAGCGTGGCCTCGACGTTCTGCCGGCCGATATCCTCCAGCACCGCATCGAGCGCGTGCAGGTTCCCGTGCACGTCCGAAATAACAGCGATCCGCACGATCGTTCAGCCCTTGGGCTTGAGGGCTTCGACCTCGGCCTTGAGGGCCTTGAGCTCGGCACTCTGCGCCTGCACCAGCTCACGCAGCGCGTCGTGATCCTCGCGCTTGACGAGATCCATGTCCGCCACCAGCCGCTCGAGCTGCGACTTCACGACGGTCTCGATTTCCCGGCGGACACCGTCGGCGACGCCCGCGGCATTGTTCATGAGCTTGCCCAGCTCGTCGAAAATCTTGCTGCCCTGGCTCATAGGACTTGTCCTCTCAACGGGTTGCACCGAGCTATTTAGGCGGACCGGCTCGCCTTGACCAGAGCCAGCCGGCGGCTAAAAGGTCTCAGCTTGCTTCGATCGGAGTGCGTTCAATCCTCCGGTCCGAACGCATCACCATGTAAGAATGTGAGAGGAAATCGCCCGATTTCCTCGAACGGAGCCGCGCTTGCCCTTCCCCATTATTGATCCCGTCGCTTTCGCCATCGGCCCGCTCGTCGTGCGTTGGTACGCCCTCGCCTACCTGGTCGGGGTCCTTGGAGGCGCAGCCTACGGCGCGACCCTCCTCAAGCGTCACGGCCTGTGGCGAGACAACAAGCCGCCCTTCGAGGCCCCCGCAATCTGGGATTTCGCCTTCTGGTCGGTGATCGGCATCATCGTCGGTGGCCGCATCGGCTACGTGCTCTTCTACAACCTCGGCTACTACCTCCAGAACCCGGGCGAGATCTTCGCCCTGTGGGACGGCGGCATGAGCTTCCACGGCGGCCTCGTCGGCATCATGGTCGCCATGGCGCTGTTCACCCGCCACAAGGGCGGCAACATCCTCTCCGGTTTCGACCTGCTCGGCTGCATCGGGACGATCGGCCTGTTCCTCGGCCGCGTCGCCAACTTCATCAATGCCGAGCTCTATGGCGCGCCGACCGACCTGCCCTGGGGCGTCGTCTTCCCCACCGACCCCGAGCAACTCCCCCGCCATCCCAGCCAGCTCTACGAAGCCCTGCTCGAGGGCGTCCTGCTCTTCATCGTCATCCGCATCGCCACGCACCGGTTCAATGCGCTGAAATCCCCCGGCCTCGTCGCCGGCATTTTCGGCATCGGCTATGCGCTGAGCCGCATCTTCGTCGAGTTCTTCCGCCTGCCCGACGCCCAGATCGGCTATCTCTACGGCGGCTGGCTGACCATGGGCATGGTGCTGAGCCTGCCCATCCTCGTCGCCGGCATCGGCCTTGTCGTCTACGCATCGAGGAACCGCCATGGCTGACGACCACACCCTCGGCGAACTCATCGACATGCAGCTGAGCCAGAACGGCCCCATGTCGATCGCGACCTACATGAGCCTCGCCCTCACCCATCCGCGCTCGGGCTACTACACCGGCAAGGACCCGCTCGGCCGCGGCGGCGATTTCGTCACGGCGCCCGAGATCAGCCAGATGTTCGGCGAGCTGATCGGCTTCTTCATCGTCAATCTCTGGCAGCAGATGAGCGAGCCAAAGAGCTTCACGCTCCTCGAGCTCGGCCCCGGCCGCGGCACGCTCATGCAGGATGCGCTGCGCGTCGCCGCCCGCGCCGAGGGCTTCCTCGATGCCTGCCATCTGCAGCTGTTCGAAACCAATCCCGCCCTCAAGGCCCAGCAGGCCGAGCGTCTCGGCCAGTACAACCCGTACTGGGCCAGCGAGATCGATTCCGTCGCCGAGGACCCGATCTTCGTCGTCGCCAACGAGTTCTTCGACGCCCTGCCCATCCGCCAGTTCGTAAAGGGCACCGATGGCTGGCACGAGCGCCAGGTCGGCCTCCGCGACGGCAAGCGCACCTTCGGCCTCAACCCCACGCCCATCCCGGATACGGTGATGCCCGAGGAGGTCCGTTCGGCCCGGCCCGGCGAGATCTACGAGGTCAGCCTCGCCGCGGCCGACGTGATGCAGAAACTCGGCACCCGCATCCGCGAGCAGAAGGGCGCCCTCCTCGCCATCGACTACGGCTACGCCACCACCCAGACCGGCGAAACCCTGCAGGCCGTGAGCCATCACGCCTATGCCGACCCGCTCGAATCCCCCGGCGAGATCGACCTGAGCGCCCATGTCGATTTCGGCGCGCTCGCCCGGGTCGCGACCGACCTCGGCCTCACCGTCGAGAAGCTCTCCACCCAGCGCGATTTCCTTGGCGCCCTCGGTATCGTCGAGCGCGCGAGCGCCCTCGCCCGCGCCAACCCCGGCCAGATGGATGCGATAGGCGCCGCCCTGCGCCGCCTCACCGCCCCGGAGGAGATGGGCACGCTGTTCAAGGTGTTCTGCGCCCACTCGGGCGACCTCGAGGCCGTGGGGTTCCCGTCATGAGCCTGCCCTTCGAGACGAGCCGCGCGCTCGAGCGCGTCACAGGCATCCGCCACGGCTTCTTCGGCCGGCGTGGCGGCGTGTCGACCGGCGAGTTCGCCTCGCTCAACGTCTCCGTGTCTGCCGGCGACAGGTTGAATCATGTTGCCGAGAACCGCGCGCAAATATCTGGTGTGCTTGGTTTTTCCGCCGATCAGCTGGTGACGATGAAGCAGGTCCACTCCGTCACCGTGATGGAAGTGACGCGCCAGCCCAAGCCCGACGACATCCCAGAAGCCGATGCCATCGTGACCCGCGTCCACGGCCTCGCGCTCGGCATCCTGACGGCCGACTGCACCCCCATCCTCTTCGCCGATCCGGAGGCGCGCGTCATCGGCGCCGCACATGCCGGCTGGAAGGGGGCGACCGGCGGCATTGCCGAAGCGACCGTCGAGGCCATGATCGACCTCGGCGCGCGCCGCGACCGCATCATCGCCGCCATCGGCCCCACCATCTCCGGCCCCAACTACGAGGTCGGCCCCGAGTTCGCCGCCAACGTCCTGCGCGACCACCGCGACGCCGCCAACCGCATCACCACGCCCAACGGCGGCCGCGAGCACTTCGATCTCCCCGGCTTCGTCTTCGACCAGTTGATGGCCTCCGGCATCGCACTGGTGGACGATCTCGGCATCTGCACCTACGCCGAGCCCAAGAAGTACTTCTCCCACCGCTACGCGACCCACAAGGGCATCATCACCGGCCGCCAGCTGAGCGTCATCGGCCTGGGCGGACTATGACAGGGTTCGCACGAATCCTTCATCCATCCGTCACAAGGCGCATTGCGTCCCGGCCCGCCGTCCGCTAGAGACCCGCGCGACAGGAGCCGGCCAACTCCCGCCCGGCGTCAACCCGGAGCGCGCTCGTGAAACTGGTCACCGGCAACTCAAATCGCGCCCTTGCCGAAGCCGTTGCGAGCTACCTTGAGGTTCCGCTGACCGATTGCACGGTCAAACGCTTCAACGACAAGGAAATCTTCGTCGAGATTCATGAGAACGTGCGAGGCGAGGATGTCTTCATCCTCCAGTCCACGTCCTACCCGGCGAACGACAACCTGATGGAGCTGCTGATCCTCTCGGATGCGCTGCGCCGCTCCTCGGCCCGACGCATCACGGCAGTGATCCCCTATTTCGGTTACGCCCGGCAGGACCGCAAGTCCGCCTCGCGCACGCCGATCTCGGCCAAGCTCGTCGCCAACCTCATCACCGAGGCCGGTGTCAACCGCGTCATCACGCTGGATCTCCACGCCGCCCAGATCCAGGGCTTCTTCGATATCCCGACCGACAACCTCTATGGCGCGCCCGTCATGGTCCGCGACATCCAGGAGCACTACACCAACGGCAACGTCATGATCGTCTCGCCCGACGTCGGCGGCGTGGCCCGCGCCCGCGCCACTGCGCAGCGCATCGGTGCCGACCTCGCCATCGTCGACAAGCGCCGCCCCAAGGCCGGCGTCTCCGAGGTGATGAACATCATCGGCGACGTCGCCGGCCACGCCTGCATCCTCATCGACGACATCGTCGATTCCGGCGGCACGCTCGTGAATGCCGCCGAGGCGCTGCTGAAGGCCGGGGCGACGGAAGTCTCCGCCTACATCACCCACGGCGTGCTGTCGGATGGCGCTGCCGAGCGCATCGCCGCCTCGCACCTCAAGGAACTGGTGATCACCGACTCGATCATCGCGACCGATGCGGTGAAGGCGGCCAAGAACATCCGCCGCATCTCGATCGCTCCCCTGATGGGCGAAGCCATTGCCCGCACCGCCAGCGAGCAGAGCGTTTCGAGCCTCCTCGACTGATCCCCTGGGGTTCTGCCGGAACCCACATCACGCCGGACGGTTTCCTCTCTACGAGAGGAGACCACCATGCCCCATAACCGCCAGATCGACGACAACCAGGATGATCTCGGCCGCAGCGTGAACAATCCGCGCGACCGGATCGGAGACCGCGCCACGCTCGACAAGGCGCAGGAAATCGCGCGCAGCGTCGGCGTGCCGCGCCCTCCCAGGCACAAGGCCGACGCTCCCGACGTCAACCAGAAGTCGAAGCCACACTAGGGGCTCAATCCGCGGGAATCCGCCCTCCCCTGTCGAAATCGGCCCTCCTCGCCCGACATTGCCCTGAAGGGCTATGTTGCCGATGAGAGGAGACGACCATGCGCTACATGCTGATGCTCTATGCCGATGAGAAGGCCGGCGCCGACATCCCGGCCGAGGACATGAAGGCTGCCATGCAGGACATGGCGGCCTATGAGTCGGCGCTCGCCAAGGCCGGCGCGTTCGTTGCCACCTCGGCGCTGCAGCCGACCTGGGAATCGAAGACCATCCGCATGGAAGGCGGCGAGGTGATGCGCCAGACGACCCCGAGCGGCCACGTCTACTTCGCCAACGAGGGCGGCGAACTGAAGGTGCATGATGGCCCCTATGCCGAAACGCGCGAGCAGTTCGGCGGCTACTTCATCATAGACGCCCCCGACATGGATGCCGCCATCGACTGGGCCCGGAAGTGTCCCGCCGTGCAGTGGGGCTCGATCGAAATCCGGCCCTATCACCCCGGTTACGGGGCCTGACGAACAATCTTCAGCCGCAGAGTCGAAATGGTCTGAACACCGCCGTCATTGTAGCGTCGGGGCATGTCGTCCCGGCGCTACCAACGGGAAGACGGAGAAGAGACCATGCAGATCAAGCTCACCAAGGTGTATGTCGACGACCAGGAAAAGGCGCTGAACTTCTACACGGAGGTGCTTGGCCTCACCAGGAAGGCCGACTTCAGCAACAGCGGCTACCGCTGGCTGACCGTCGCCTCGCCCGACGATCCCGATGGGACGGAACTGCAGCTCGAACTCAACAGCAATCCCGCCGCCAGGGCCTACCAGGATGCCATGTTCCAGCAGGGCCAGCCCGAACTCGTGCTGCACACCAAGGACGTGAAATCCGACTACGAGCGCATCAAGGCCAGGGGCGGCGACTTCATCATGCCGCCGACGGACGTGACCGCCTCGATCATCGCGCAGGTGAACGATACCTGCGGCAACATCATCCAGTTCGTTCAGCTCAGCTGGTAAACGCGCGCGAAGGAAACAGAAAATGGCGACCACCAGGAAAAAGACCGAGAGCTTCACCGCCGAGGAAAAGGCCGCGATGAAGGAGCGCGCCGAGGAGATCAAGCGCGAGAAGCGCGGCGCCGGCGAGGCCGAGGACGCCAAGGCCGTGCTGGCCAAGATCGCGTCCATGCCCGAGGCCGACCGCAAGATCGCCGAGCGCGTCCACGAGATCGTGCTGGCGGCGGCTCCCGAGCTCAAGGCCAAGCTCTGGTACGGCATGTCGGCCTACTACAGGGACGGCAAGAACGTCTGCTTCTTCCAGGACGCCGCCAAGTTCAAGGCGCGCTACTCCACCCTCGGCTTCAACGAGGCCGCCAGACTCGATGACGGCAACATGTGGCCGACCAGCTACGCGCTCCTCAAGCTCACCGAGGCCGACGAGAAGCGCATCGCCGAGCTCGTGAAGCAGGCCATGAGCTGAGGACCGACCGACCATGCGTTACATGATGCTGATCCACCACGACGATGCCGCCCTCGCCAACGCGCCGCAGAAGGAACTCTGGGCCGACTACGCCGCCTTCAACGAGGCCCTCGCCAAGGCGGGCCAGGGCATGGCCGCCGGCGAGCGTCTGCAGCCTCCGTCGGCGGCGACCACCGTCCGTGTATCCGACAGCAAGACGGACGTCCTCGATGGCCCCTACGCCGATACCAAGGAGCAGCTGGCGGGCTACTTCATGATCGACGTCCCCGATCTCGACGAAGCCATCCGCTGGGCCAAGCGCTGCCCCAGCTCGCGCTACGGCTCGATCGAGATCCGGCCGCTCGCCGAGACCTACCCCCGGCCGGACCTGAGCCTCAGGCAGAAGGACGACTGACGTGCGTCAGGAGGGCAACGAGGCCGCCCGCACCGCCGAGCGCGTCGCCCGCGAGAGCTACGGCCGCCTCGTCGCCTTCCTCGCCGCCCGCACCCGCGACGTCGCCAGCGCCGAGGATGCGCTGGCCGAAGCCTTCGCCACGGCCCTGCGCACCTGGCCCGGCGAGGGCGTGCCCGACAATCCGGATGCCTGGCTGCTGACGGTCGCCCGCCGCCGGCAGACCGATGCATTGCGCCGCCGCGCCACGCGGCAGGCGGGCGAGGAGCATCTGATGATGATGGCCGATGAAATCGAAGCCGCCGCCGAGATGCCGGATGAGATCCCCGATCGCCGCCTCGCCCTGATGTTCGCCTGCGCCCATCCCGCCATCGAGCGCGGCATGCGGGCCCCGCTGATCCTGCAGACCATTCTCGGCCTCACGGCCATCGACATCGCCAGCGCCTTCCTGATTCCTCCGGCCACCATGGGCCAGCGCCTCGTGCGTGCCAAAACCAGAATCCGCGACGCCGGCATCCCGTTCGGCGTCCCCGGCAAGGAGGAGCTGCCCGAGCGGCTCGATGCCGTTCTCGAGGCGATCTACGCCGCTTACTCCAAGGGCTGGGCCGACATCGGCGACGCCGCCTCGGCTCAACTCACCGACGAAGCCATCTGGCTGGGCCGGCTTGTCGTCGCCCTTCTCCCCGACGAGCCCGAAGCCAAGGGCGCCCTCGCCCTGATGCTCTACACCGAGGCCCGTCGAGCGGCCCGGCGCACCGCAAGCGGGACCTACGTGCCGCTGGAGCAACAGGACACAACCCTTTGGGATGACTCACAGATCGCGCTCGCCGAGGATCTGCTCCACGCCGCCAACGCCCAGGGCCCGTCGGGCCGCTACCAGATCGAAGCCGCCATCCAGTCCGCCCACGTCGCGCGCCTGACCCGCGGCCAGCCCACCTGGCCGGTGGTCGTCGCCCTCTACGGCCACCTCCTCGCGCTCAGCGCCTCGCCCGTTGTCGCCCTCAACCGCGCCATGGCGCTGGCCGAGGTCGAGGGGCCGGCAGCAGCCCTCGCCGCGACCGATCCTCTCGCCGCCGACAAGCGCATGCGGACCTACCAGCCCTACTGGGCCGCCCGCGCCCACCTGCTCGCCGAAACCAATCATCGCGGCGAAGCGCGCGAGGCACTCACCCTCGCCATCGGCCTTGCGACGGACGCTGCGGTGCGGCAGTACCTGCACGAGCGGCTCGATGCCCTCTCAGACGGCTGAAACCCGCCCGATCCCCTTGCCCGCCCGGCGCCTTTCCACTATAGCCACCGCCCATGAAGCACCCGTCACCCCTGGAGGACGGGTGCGTGAGCTTTGACTTCTCAAAGATCACACCAACCCATGAATGGATCAATTCAATGGCTACTGCTGCTAAGGAGCTCAATGCTCAGGCGCGGAGCGGGGTGGGCAAGGGGGCCGCTCGTGCACTGCGTCGTGAGGGGCTCATCCCTGCTGTCATCTACGGCGACAAGAAGCCCCCGCTCGCCATCACCATCTCGTACAACGAGATCATGAAGCGCATCTATGCCGGCGGCTTCCTTTCCCACCTCATCACTGTCGATGTGGACGGCGAGAAGCACCGCGTGATCCCGCGCGACTACCAGCTCGACCCCGTCAAGGACACCGCGCTGCACGTCGATTTCCTTCGTATCGGCAAGGGCGCCAAGATCAACGTCAAGGTGCCGGTGCACTTCGCCAATGAAGACTCCTGCCCCGGCATCAAGCGCGGCGGTGTGCTGAACATCGTGCACCACACGCTCGACCTGACGGTCGATGCCGACCACATCCCCGAGGAGGTCGTCGTCGATCTCACCGATCTCGATGTCGGCCAGTCGATCCACATCTCGGCCATCAAGCTGCCGGCCGGCGCCGTCGACCACAGCCACGAGGACGACCTCACCATCGCCACCATCGTCGCTCCGTCGGGCCTGCGCGCCGAGGAAGCCGAGGCTGGTGCCGCTGAGGGCGCCGCCGAAGGCGAAGCCACCGAGTAATGACTTTCGGGCGGGCTTCGGCCCGCCCGTTCCCCTGCCCCTCTGCCTGGATACAATGCCGATGCACCTCATCGTCGGCCTCGGCAATCCCGGGGACAAATACCGGAACAACCGCCACAACATCGGATTCCTCGCGGTCGACGCCATCGCGCGCCGCCATGGCTTCCCCTCGTTCCGCGAGAAGTTCCAGGGCCTCATTTCCGAAGGCACCATCGACGGCGAGCGAGTCCTGCTGCTCAAGCCGCAGACCTACATGAATTCCTCGGGCGACAGCGTCCAGAAGGTGACCACCTTCTACAAGCTCGGCCCCGCCGACGTCTCCGTCCTCTACGACGAGATCGACCTCGCGCCCGGCAAGACCCGCGTCAAGGTCGGCGGCGGCAATGGCGGCCACAATGGGCTGCGCTCCATCGATCCGCAGATCGGCCTCGGCTACCGCCGCGTCCGCCTCGGCGTCGGCCACCCGGGCCACAAGGACCTGGTGATGCCGCACGTGCTCGGCGATTTTTCCAAGGCCGAGCAGCAGGCCTGGCTGATCCCCCTGCTCGACGCCATCGCCGACAATGCCGGCATGATCGTCAAGGGCGACGACAACGGCCTGATGAACAAGCTCGCCATCGCCGTCCAGGGCGATGGAGCCGAGCGGGACCAGCGCCCCGAGACCGCCGACCCGACCCGCAAGAAGTCGGCCGGCCAAAGCCACATCCGCGCGGCGCGCCCAAGCGAGCCCCAGGCCAAGGTGCCCGAGACGGGTCCGATGGCCGATATGCTGAAGAAGCTCTTCAAGAAGGACTGAGCGCGGGCGCTCCTCACCTTGAGGGTGAGGGGCGCACCCCCTCGCCCCTCTGGGGTGAGGGCCGGGGTGAGGGGCAGCCAGGCGCACCAAACCAATTGACTTCCGCCCCCGATCAACCGATGTGAAGCGCAACGATTGGCGCGGTTCCTGACGCGCCGCCAACGACGATTTTCCGGAGACTGTCATGGGTTTCAAGATGGGCATCGTCGGCCTGCCCAATGTGGGCAAGTCGACCCTCTTCAATGCGCTGACGCGCACCGCCAACGCCCAGGCCGCGAACTTCCCGTTCTGCACCATCGAGCCGAACACCGGCGAAGTGGCCGTTCCCGACGCGCGCCTCGACAAGCTGGCTGCCATCGGCAAGTCGGCGCAGATTCTGCCCGCCAGGATGAGCTTCGTTGACATCGCCGGTCTCGTGAAGGGCGCGTCGAAGGGCGAAGGCCTCGGCAACCAGTTCCTCGCCAACATCCGCGAGTGCGACGCCATCGCCTACGTGCTGCGTTGCTTCGAGGACGGCAACATCATCCACGTCGCCAACAAGGTCGATCCGCTCGCCGACGCCGAAGTGGTCGAGACCGAGCTGATGCTCGCCGACCTCGAAAGCCTCGAGAAGCGTCGCGCCGGCGTCGAGAAGAAGGCCAAGCAGGGCGACAAGGAAGCCAAGCAGACGCTTGACCTGATCGATCGCTCGCTGGTGCTGCTGCGCGACGGCAAGTCGGCGCGGCTGGTGCAGCGCTCCCCCGAGGAAGAGAAGGCGTTCGTCGAACTGCAGCTCCTCACCTCCAAGCCCGCCCTGTACGTCTGCAACGTCGATGAAGCCTCGGCCGCCACCGGCAACGCCATGACCAAACAGGTCGAGGAATACGCCAGGCAGCACAATGCCGCCGTCATCGTCATCTCGGCCGAGATCGAGAGCCAGCTCGCCCAGCTCCCCGACGAGGAGCAGGCCGAGTACCTCGATAGCCTCGGGCTGCATGAGCCGGGCCTGAATCGTCTCATCCGGGAAGCCTACCAACTGCTTGGCCTGCAGACCTATTTCACCGTGGGCCCGAAGGAGACCCGCGCCTGGACCATCCACAAGGGCGACCGCGCCCCGCAGGCGGCCGGGGTCATCCACACCGATTTCGAGCGCGGCTTCATCCGCGCGCAAACCATTGCTTATGACGATTACGTGGCGCTGGGCGGCGAAGTTGCCGCCAAGGAAGCCGGCAAGGCCCGCGACGAAGGCAAGGAATACGTCGTCAAGGACGGCGACGTGATGCTGTTCAAGTTCAATACTTAAATCCATAGCGGCGCGGCCTCGGTCGCGCCGGCAGACCCGCCAGGGAGGGGGCGATGCTGCAGAACATGATTTCGACTTGGTGGACGATGACGTCCGCCTACTTTTCCGCGCCCGCCATACTGCTGGGCGGGCGGGTCGACATCCAGTCGATCCTCCCTGTCGCCGGCATGGTGCTGCTGGTGCTCGGCATCATCGTCGCGGTACGGCGCAAGGAGAAGCAGGCCCGATGGCTGGCCCTGCCCGCCGCCGCGGCTGCGATCTCGCCACTCGTCGTCAGCTACGTCTACGACATGATGGGCTGGTTCGGCGTGCTCTTCTTCCTCGTCCTGGGCGGCATCGGCCTGCTCGGCTGGGTGGGCGTGGTCTCGTCCGACGCCCGGTTCCGGCTGCCGGTCTGGCTGATCGGCGTCGGCCTCGTCAGCTACCTGCTGTTCTGCGGGCTGTTCAGCGTCTCGGCCATCTGGGGCCTCAGCTGAGCACCAGCCGCGCGCCCACCGACCCGGCCGGCTTCATCCGCGCCAGCCTGCGGCTCGAGCCGGCGCGCGGCTTCCCCGGCATCGTGCTCTATTCCGCCCACCCCGGCAGCGGTCTTCGCCGCCTCGAGGAACAGGGCTGGTCGCGCGCGGCGCCCTACTGGGCCTACATCTGGTCGGGCGGCGCCGTGCTCGCCCGGCACCTGGCCGAACACCCGGACGCGGTGGCGGGACGCACCGTGCTCGATCTCGGCTGCGGCGGCGGCATCGTCGCCATAGCTGCGGCCCGCGCCGGCGCCCGCAAGGTCTACGCCGCCGACATCGACCGCTTCGCCCGCGCCGCCACCGAGCTGAACGCAGCCGCCAACGAAGTCGCCGTGGAAATCCTCCCCGACCTCGATCCCCTGCCCCCGATCGATCTCATCCTCGCCGGCGACGTGTTCTACGACGCCGGCGCCGCCCGCCGCTCCACTACCCAGCTCGACAGCTTCCGCGCTGCGGGGATCGAAGTGCTGGTCGGCGATCCCGGCCGCGCCCACCTCCCCACCGACAGGCTGGTCGAGCTCGCCGCCTACGACGTCCCCGAATTCGGCGCCGGCCCCGCCTCGACGACGCCGGCCGCAGTGTACGCTTACCGCCCCTGAACTTGCCCGCCCGGGCAGGTTGACGTATACGTCAACCATGAACCCCATCACCGCCGATCGCCGCCATTTCGAGGACCTCGTCGTCGGCGAAACCGTCAACCTCGGCTCGGTCAAGGTGACGAGGGAGATGATCCTCTCCTTCGCCCGCGAGTTCGACCCGCTCCCCTTCCACCTTGATGAGGCGGCGGCCAAGCGGTCGCTGCTCGGCGGCCTTGCCTCGTCCGGCTGGCAGACCGCCGCGCTGACCCTGCGCCTCCTCGGCGACGGCTTCCTCAACAGGATCGCCGCCGCCGGCGGGCTCGGTTTCTCCGACCTCAAGTGGAAGAAGCCGGTGATGAAGGGCGACACCATCTGGGCCACCGCCACCGTTGCCGAACTCCGCCGCTCCCGCCACCACCCGCAATGGGGCATCGTCGGCATCGACCTCGCCGTCCGCAACCAGCGCGGCCAGCCGGTCATGACCATGCGGCTCGCCAATCTCGTCGAGGCCCGTGATCCCGAAACCGGCATGCAGGCGCAGGTCGTGCAGCCCTATGACGTCGAGCAGGGAGGCGGGCAATGACACGCTGGTTCGAGGACGTGACCATCGACGAGCCCTTCCCGCTCGGCAGCCACACCTTCACCGAGGCGGAAATCCTCGCCTTCGGTCGTGAGTACGACCCGCAATACTTCCACGTCGATCCGGCAGCGGCGAGCCAGAGCCATTTCGGCGGTGTCGTTGCCTCGGGCTGGCACACGGTGCTGGTCGGCCATCGCAAGATGGTGGACGCCCTCGATGCCGAGGAAGTGCGCCTGCGCGATCTCGGCCAGGAGCCGGGCGTTTCCGGCCCATCGCCCGGCGTCAACCGGATGGAGTTCAAGTCGCCCGTCCGTCCCGGCGACACCGTCACCTACATGCTCACTGTCACCGGCAAGCGGCCGTCGAACTCGATCCCGGGCTGGGGCCTGCTGTTCAACAGCCTCGATGCGGTGAACCAGCGCGGCGAGACGGTCTATCACGCCGAACTCGTCGGCTTCTCCAAGCTGCGCGACTTCAAAATGCCGCGTAGGTTGGCCATGCTCCAGGCGTTGACCAAAGTCCCCGTATTGGGGAAGTTGCTCGGCCAAAGGAGTTGAGTCCCCCATGCGTCTTGCCATCGCTGCTGTCACCCTTGCGGCTCTCGCCGCGCCAGTCTCCGCGCAATCGCTGACGGGCGTCGGGGTTGAAGGCAACTGGGGCTGCCGCGCCCTCATCGACGGAACCCGCGCGGGCCTGCTGACCATCTATGCCGGGTCCTACGGCTACGCTTCGGCCAACTACGGCAGCAAGGCCTCCGGCACCGGCAATGCCGAGATGGCGTCGAACGGCGTCACCTTCCTCGATGGCAACATGGTCGCCGGCGCCGGCATCACCTCCGCCATCCTCGGCTTCGACGACACGGGCAAGGACGTGCTGCAGCTCTACACCGTCGACAAGAACGTCCTCACCTGCCGCCCCCGCGGCTGAGGGTTGATCGTGGAACGGGCTGCGCCTAACAGGCCGCCTTCCCGAGGAGCCCCACCCCCGAAATGATCTGAGAGCTGTTGCGGACGCCCGAGTATCCCCTCCCACGCATGCTGCGTGCGGCGGATGATGCATGGATGTCGTCTCCGGCAGTGCTCCAGATGACGGGCGAGGTGTGACCCGGCGAAGCTGAGCTTCCTCCCTCACATCCGGATCCGTCCTCGGGGTCTCCCCCGACGTCACGGTGACGCCGCCGCCAATGCACTTGTCCGCCTGACAGATGTTCGATCGCTTTCACTTGGCGAGCGCCACGCTTTGTATTCACCGATTTAGCGCTTCGTTATCGCGCCAGGCTCACAATGTCAGCACGACTGCAATGGCTGTGCCCAAGAGGGGACTCGTCGAGATATGCTGTCGCCCTGGTACAGTCTGATGACGAATGTGGCAGTGGTCGCATTCTTCGTCAGTGTCTGGACACAGGCCCGTGACGTTTTCGAGCGGTTCGGGCCGCGCACCGTTCAGGTCTGCTTCGGCCTCGTGATGGGGCTGGGAGCGATCACGGCCATGTTGTTCCCGGTCGAGTTCTCGCCGGGCGTCATCTTCGATCTTCGTGTCGCATTGGTCGCCCTGGCGGCCTTCTTCGGTGGGCCGTTGGCGGGGCTGGTTGCCGGCGTGCTCGCCGGTACATACCGCGTCTGGATCGGGGGCATCGGCACGGGCTCGGGCCTGTTCGCCATCAGCCTCATCGTCCTCACGGGAGCGGTGGCGAATGTCGCACTGACCCGAAACCAGCTGCCGTTCGCCCGCTGGCACTCGGTGGCGCTGGCCCTGGCGACCTGTACGATTGTGCTGCTGGCCTTCTCGTTCCTTCCCCACGATGTTCGGGTTCGCGAGGAGCCGATCGTCACGATCGGCCGCACGCTGCTCCTGTTCGTCGCCGTGCTCCTTTCCGGACTCGCCCTGACGCGCGTCGAGGAGCGTCGCAGCACGCGGCTCGAGAACCGCCTCTTCCGCCAGGTTGTCGACGCCCTCCCCGACAGCGTCAGCGTCCGCGACCTCGATGGGCGCTTCGTGACTGCCAACTCGGCAACGGCACGCCTGCTTGGCGTGTCGTCCTCCGATGATCTCATCGGTCGCAGGCGTGACGAGTTCGTTACCGAAACGACGGCACCCGGCTCACATCCGGTGACCAAGGGCGACACCGTCCAGTTGCAGCAGGTTCTCAAGCATCCGGACGGCACCGAGACCTGGTTGCAGACCCGGGTGACCCCGCTGAATGACGACTACGGGCACGCCATCGGCACCATCACCCACGAGCACGACATAACCGCGCGCCGCCGGCTGGAGACGGATCTGGATGAACGCCAGCGCGTCCTGTCCTTCGCCATGGCGCAGATGTCTGACGGCGTGGCAATGTTCGATCGCAACGGCCGGCTACTCTACTGCAACGCGCAGTACCAGCAGCTTTTCCCGCGCACCTCCGACCTGCGCATTCCCGGCACCCATATCCGCACGATCCTGGCCGGCGCCGTGGCCCGCCGCGAACAACAGGTTGGCGCCTCGGCCTCGGAAGTCGCCAAGTGGATCGACGACATCGTAGCGTCGCTGCGTCGCGACAACGAGGAAGAGGTGCATCTGTTCAACGGAACCTGGCTGCGCGTCTCTACCCGCCCCTCCCCTGACGGTGTGTGCATGGTCGTCGTCTCCGACATCACGCGCCTGAAGCGCACCGAGATCGAATTGCTGAACGTCACCGAGCAGTTGCGGCAGGAAGCAACCACCGACCCCCTCACCGGGCTGATGAACCGCCGTGCCCTCGATCAGCGCCTCGATATCGAGATCGCGCGCAGCCTGAGGACGGATGCTCCCCTTACGGCCATCCTGCTCGATATCGACCACTTCAAGGCTTACAACGACACCTACGGCCATCTCGCCGGCGACGAATGCCTCAGGGTGGTGAGCAGTTGCCTCATCCAGGTCTTCCAGCGCCCTGCGGATCTTGTCGCCCGCTACGGCGGGGAGGAGTTCCTCACCGTCCTGCCCGACACCGATGCCGATGCTGCCTACCAGCTCGCCGTCGAGTATCGTGGTACGCTCAAGGGCATGGCCATGCCGCACACGGCGAGCCCGCTCGGCCACGTGACCGTCAGCGTTGGCATCGCAGGCTACGCCCCCGGCGAAACCGAGCGCAGCGCCGAGGAGCTGGTGGGACGGGCCGACGAAGCCCTCTACGAAGCCAAGACCTCTGGACGCGACCGCGTCAGCGGTTGGCGCCGGCGCTTCCCGGTCATTCCGCGCACATTGCGGATCGTGAACTGATCAGTGTCCCTCGAAGGGGATCAGCGCTTCGACCCTGACGCCTGCGGCGCGCAGCTTGTCGGCGCCGCCAAGGTCGAACAGGTCGATGACGAAGCCCGAATTCGCGACATCCGCCCCGGTGCGGCGGAGCAGCGACACTGCCGCCAGCGCCGTGCCACCGGTCGCAATCAGATCGTCGACCAGCAGGACCCGGTCGCCCGCGCCGATCACGTCGGCATGAATCTCGATGGTGTCGACGCCGTACTCGAGCGCATAGTTCTGCCCGATGGTCTCGCCCGGCAGCTTGCCCTTCTTGCGCACCGGGATGAACCCGACGCCCAGGGCGATCGCCACCCCTGCCCCGAAGATGAAGCCGCGCGCCTCGATGCCGGCGACATGGGTGATGCCCAGCTCACGATGTGCCGCGGCCAGGCGATCCACGCTTGCCCGGAACCCGTCCGGGTTCTCGATGAGCGTGGTGATGTCGCGGAAGAGAATCCCCTTCTTCGGATAGTCGGGGATCGTGCGGACGAGGGATTTGAGATCGAGCATTGGGGGATGCGAACAGTTCGTAGCCAATGGCGTGTACAAGGCCGCGCACCGGCGGGTGCGTCAATCCCTATTCGCGTCGCGCGCGCGGCTATTCGCTATCGCTTGGTGCTTTCGACGATCTTGCGGGCGAGGACGCCGGCCTTGTAGGCACCGCTGAGAGTGGCCTCGCGCGCCTTCGCCTTGACCTGGGGTGTGAGCAGCAGGGGCGCCGCGGCGATTCCGGCCCGGACGACCGGATGAGCGATCGCGGTACGCGCCAGCGCGGCAACGGTCAGTGCGCTGCGAATGATCGACATCGGCGGGCCTCCCGAGATTGGTTCTGGACAATATCGACGATGCGGCCGCCATTCGCAAGTCCGCGGCCAATGACAAAGGGCCCCGCAGGGCCCTTTGAGATCAATTGGTGACAGAGCTCAGTGCTCGACCTTGGCCCAGAGCTTGCGCTTGACCAGGTACATCAGCCCCGCAAACAGCAGCAGGAACGCGATCACCTGCAGGCCAGCTTCCTTGCGTGCCACGAGGTGCGGCTCGGCCATCCACATCAGGAAGGCGGAGACGTCGCGGGCATACTGGTCGGTGGTCTGCGGCACGCTGCCGGTCTCGCCTTCCTCGTAGGTGATGGCCCCATCGCTCAGCGGAGGCGCCATGGCGATGTTGTGACCCGGGAAGTACTCGTTGTAGTGCATGCCTTCCGGGACCGTCACGCCGGCCGGCGGCTCGTGGTAGCCGGTCAGCACCGCATGGATGTAGTCCGGGCCGCCTTCCGAGTACGCGGTGAAGTAGTTGAGGATCCACCACGGGAACGGCTGCGTCGTGCCGCGCGCCTTGGCGATCACCGAGAAGTCCGGCGGCAGGGCGCCGCCATTGGCATCGCGGGCTTCCTGCTCATTGGCGAACGGCGACGGCCAGCGATCGGCCGGCACAGCCGGACGGGTGCCGCCGGCAACGCTCGGATCGGCCACGTCGTACTCGGCCGCGAGAGCCTTCACCTGGCCTTCGGTGAACTCGGGACCACCGGGTTCGCTGAGGTTGCGGAACGCCATCAGGCGAGCCCCATGGCAGCTGGCGCAAACTTCGCGGAACACCTGGAAGCCGCGCTGCAGCTGGTTGCGGTCATAGGTGCCGAACGGCCCCGCAAAGCTCCACGGCTCCTTCTTGATCTCGGGAGTGGAGTGGCCGCCTTCCTGCGCGGCGGCCGGAGCCGCCGCGAAGAGGATGCTCACCAGCAGGGCGCCGATAATGGCTTTGGTCTTGATCATGGTTGGGCCCCGAGGTCTTAGTGCGTCGTCTTGGCCAGGGCGGGATCGGCCCCACCCACGGGCGTCGAATGCTTGAGAACCGATTCCGAGATCGAAGTCGGCAGTTCCCGCGGCGTCTCGAAGCGGCCGAGCAGCGGCAGCACGATCAGGAAGTAGATGAAGTAATAGGCCGTCGCGATCTTGGAGAGCAGCACGAAGATGCCTTCCGCCGGAGCGGAACCGAGATAGGCGAGCAGGACGAAGTTCGCCACGAACAGCCAGTAGAACCACTTGAAGATCGGCCGGAACGAGCCCGAACGCACCTTGCTGGTGTCGAGCCACGGCACGAAGAACAGCACCAGGATCGCGCCGGCGAAGAAGATGACGCCGCCCAGCTTGGAGTCGATGAAGAAGATGTTGAAGTCGATGGCGCGCAGGATCGCGTAGAACGGCAGGAAGTACCATTCGGGCACGATATGGGTCGGCGTCACCTGGCTGTTCGCCATGATGTAGTTGTCGGGGTGACCGAGGATATCCGGCGCGAAGAACACGAACCAGGCGAACGGGATGCAGAACACCACGATCGCGAACAGGTCCTTCATCGTGTAGTACGGATGGAAGGGAACCGTGTCGCGGCTCGACTTCACCTCGACGCCGGTCGGGTTGCTGTTGCCGGGCACGTGCAGTGCCCAGATGTGCAGCGCCACAACCGCCGCGATGACGAACGGCAGCAGGTAGTGCAGCGAGAAGAAGCGGTTGAGCGTGGCATTGTCCACCGCGAAGCCGCCGCGCAGCAGCTCGAGGATCGGGTTACCGATCACGGGGATGGCGCCAACGATGTTGGTGATCACCGTCGCGGCCCAGAAGCTCATCTGGCCCCACGGCAGCACGTAGCCCATGAAGGCGGTCGTGACCATGAGCACGAAGATGATGACGCCCAGGATCCAGAGGATCTCGCGCGGCGCCTTGTACGAGCCGAAATAGAGCCCGCGAAACATGTGGATGTAGACCGCGGCGAAGAACATCGAGGCGCCGGTCGTGTGGACCGCCTGGATGACGCGGCCGCCGTTCACGTCGCGGCGGATATGCTCCACCGAGTCGAAGGCGAGGCTGACATGCGGCGTGTAGTGCATCGCAAGCACGATGCCGGTCACGATCTGCACGCCGAGCATGAAGGCGAGGATGGCGCCGAAGGTCCACCAGTAGTTGAGGTTCTTCGGCGTCGGGTAGTCCATCAGGTGTTCTTTGGACCACCGGATGATGGGCAGGCGGTCGTCGATCCACTTTTCGACGGCGTTGCCGGGGACGTAGCTGGATTCGTGTGCCATCTTTGCCCCCTTAGCCGATCTTCACGAGAGTATCGGAGACGAACTCATAGGGCGGCAGCACCAGGTTCTTGGGCGCCGGACCCTTGCGGATGCGGCCGGCCGAGTCGTAGTGCGAGCCATGGCACGGGCAGAACCAGCCATCGAAGTCGCCGGATTCACCCACCGGCACGCAACCGAGGTGCGTGCAGTTCGCAATCATGATGAGCCACTGCTCGTGGCCCGGCTTGGTGCGCTGCTCGTCCGTCTCGGGATCCTTGAGGTCGCTCAGCGGTACGGCCTGGGCCTCGGCGATCTCGGCGGCGGTGCGATGACGCACGAACACCGGAAGTCCGCGCCACTTGATCGTGACCGACTGCCCTTCCTCGATGCCCGACAGGTCGAACTCGATGCTGGCAAGCGCCAGGACCGAAGCATCTGGATTGAGCTGGTTGATCAGCGGCCAGGTGACCCCTGCTACGCCAACGGCGCCCACGGCGCCGGCGGCGATGTACAGAAAGTCGCGCCGTCCCGGTTGAGGGGCATCCTGATGTGCCAGATTGGATTGCGTCGCCAAGGTAAGCTTCCGTCTATTGTGCGTTTATCACCGCCTCGGTGCCGGCCGGCGGCTGACCTGCAGCCATAGCCCACCCCGCCCTCAAGGGCGCGTGATTTGGGCGTTCTTTTGACACTATGGATACGCCTTGTCCAGCCGTGGGAAAGGTGACTTTCAACCGCTGCGACACTATAGCAACCGCCAGAAAAGATAACAAAACAAGTCAGGTTTAATGGCAATCGATCTCGCCCTCTATCAGCCCGACATTGCCCAGAACACCGGCACCCTGCTCCGGCTCGGTGCCTGCCTGGGCGTCCGCATCCACGTCATCCACCCCACGGGCTTCGCCTTCTCCGACAAAACGCTGAAGCGCGGGGCCCTCGACTACCTCGCCCACGCCGAGTACACGGAGCACGACGACTACGCCGCCTTCGAGCGCTGGCGGGCCGAAACCGGCCGTCGCCTCGTGCTCCTCACCACCAGGGCGAGCCAGACCGCATATGGCACGCATTACGCCGCCGGCGACATTCTCATGGTAGGCCGCGAGAGCGCCGGCGTGCCGGACCATGTCGCCGCGGCGGCCGACCTCAGGATTCGCATCCCGATGCGGGAGGGTTTGCGCTCGATCAATGTAGCCGTCGCCGCAACGCTGGTACTGGGAGAGGCCCTGCGCCAGACCAATGGATTTGAAGGACTGAGATGACCGAGACCAGCACCGCCGCCGAGATGGACGCACGCAAGGAGCGCGCCACCGGCTGGTTCCGCAGCTTCCGCGACCAGCTCTGCGCCGCGCTCGAAGCCGTCGAGGCCGATGTCCAGGGTCCGCACGCCGATCGCCCCGCCGGCAAGTTCGAGATCACGCCGTGGCACCGCGACGCGGGTGGCGGCGGCGAAATGGGCATGCTGCACGGCCGCGTCTTCGAGAAGGCCGGCGTCCACATCTCTACCGTCCACGGCCATTTCTCCGAGGATTTCGCCCGGCAGATGCCGCACACCGAAGCCGGCGCCGAGTTCTGGAGCGCCGGCGTCTCCGTCATCATCCACCCCTGGAACCCCCATGTTCCGGCGGCGCACATGAACACGCGCATGATCGTCACCGGCAAGTGGTGGTTCGGCGGCGGCGGCGACCTCACCCCGGTCCTCGATCGGCGCCGCACCCAGCAAGACCCCGACTCGGTCGATTTCCACGCCGCTTACCAGGCCGCCTGCGAGGCCCACGGCGCCGACTACCCGCGCTACAGGAAATGGTGCGACGACTACTTCTACCTGCCCCACCGCAAGGAGCACCGCGGCATCGGCGGCATCTTCTACGACAACCACAACTCCGGGGACTGGGACGCCGACTTCGCCTTCACCCAGGACGTCGGCCGCGCCTTCCTCGATGTCTACCCCTGGCTCGTCCGCCGCAACTTCGAGACGCCCTGGACCGAGGCCGACCGCGAAGAGCAGCTCATCCGCCGCGGCCGCTACGTCGAGTTCAACCTGCTCTACGACCGCGGCACCACTTTCGGCTTGAAAACCGGCGGCAACGTCACCTCTATCCTCTCCTCCATGCCACCCGAGGTGAAGTGGCCGTAGGACCGGGCGCGACGACCAGGGGACCGTGGGGGTCGCATGACGCTGACCGACATCGAGATCAAGGGGTTTCGGTCGGTCCGCAGGCTCCGCATGCCGCTCCGCCAGCTCACCGTGCTGATCGGTGGCAATGGCGTGGGCAAGACCAACCTCTACCGCTCGATCGAACTGCTCCACGCCGCCGCCCTCGGCAGGCTTGCCGATGAGATCGCCCGCGAGGGTGGGCTCGCCTCCATCTTCTGGGCCGGCGGCCGCAACCTCACCGACGACGGCCGCTTCGACGCGCGCTACCGGACCGACGGCTACCGCAAGAGCGAGGGCGGCTCCCGCCTAACCCTCGAGGCGCGCCTCGAGATCGACGACTTCGCCCCGACCTACGGCATCGAGCTCGGCTTCCCCAGCCCGTACGACGCCGCCTTCTCCGGCGAAGCCCAAATCAAGTCCGAGTTCCTAGACATCCGCTCCGGCAAGCGCGACGTCCGCCTGCTCGAGCGCACTGGCCCAGCCATCTGGGCCCGCGGCGCCCAGGGCGAGCGCGAGATCGTCGAAGAACGCGCCCTGGCCAGCGAAACCGCGCTCTCGACGCTCCGCGGCGGCTACCCCGAGATCGCCACCGTCCGCCAGGAACTCGGCAACTGGCGCTTCTTCCACGGCTTTCGCACCGATACGGACTCGCCGCTGCGCCGGCCCTCCCGCGCCATCACCTCGCCCATCCTCGCCTCCGACGGATCGAACCTTGCGGCGGTGTTCGCCACCCTCCGCCATATCCGGCATGAGACCGTGGACCTCGACGCTGCGATCGATCTCGCCTTCCCCGGCACCGAACTGGTCGTGCCCGAGCCCGGCGAGTTCGCCACCTTCGGCCTGATCTTCCCCGAGACGCCCAAGCGCACCTTCTGGGCCCACGAACTCTCCGACGGCACGCTGCAGTTCCTCGCCCTGATGGGCGCCCTGCTCTCCTACCGCCTGCCGCCCTTCGTCGCCCTCAACGAGCCCGAAACCAGCCTCCACCCCAACCTTCTGCCCGCGCTCGCCCAGACCATCGTCAAGGCCGCCGGCCGCGCCCAGGTCTGGGTCGTCACCCACTCCCAGCCCCTCGCCGACGCCATCGCCGAGGAAAGCGGGGTCGCCCCCCGCGAAGTCATCCGCACGGAGGAAGGCACCGGCATCCGCGGCCTCAGCCCAATTGGCGTATTCGACGATGAGTAAAAGCTCTCGCTGGCAGTATCCTCCGGCGCCAGTGTAGTCTTCGCCGATCCGATGGAGCGGTGATCACATGTGGAAGCTGACATTCCTCGTAGCGATGATGTTTTCGGCAACGTCTGTACGGTCGGCAGAGATCCCCTTTCTCAATCCGTTTGCGACGCCGCAGGAACTTGCGCTTCAACGCAGCACCCCCGAGGCCGCAACGCACCGACTGACCTTTCGGCGAACCACCAAGAACAATGACGAGGCCGATCAGGTCGCCACTGTCGTGATTGATGTTGCCAATGATTGGGCACTCTACAGCGATGGCAGCCGCACCACTCTGCACGACTACCGATTGCTGAGCTGGTTCTTCATCGATACCACCCGGGGCACCTTCAGCTCCGGTAACAAGGTCGGCAACGCGGCGTTTCTCGCGGCCGAGATCGTCAACCGCAAGGGCATGCAACGCTTGCTCGATACGGTCGGTGTTGGTGACGTCTGCGATTCGGAAACCGAATTGCGTTCGAGATTGCCCGAGGGCGACGGCTTCCGTGGCAATGTCACTATTGACCGCGACAAGACCTCGATAACCGCAACCTGCAACGGGCGCACGATTGGCACTATCCAGCTCGGCGAGGGCGGCGCTGTCCCCGCCGCACTTTGGCCGACGCTGGTGGCCACGTTACCGCTTCATCCTGCGCTTTCCGCAGAGTTCGGAGGTATGACATCGGCACCCCGCCAGTTGCAGGTGTTTTATGAACAGGTGGGAGGGTCGGTGACCGAAACCCTGACCTTGGAGGCCGCCGGCCCCAGCGCCGCGCCCTATCCGCTGACGGCCGACCTCAGAAACACATCGGCGGACCGGCTCGCGGCGACGACCACTCCTGAACTCGCCCTGACGGCGCAGGCGGCCGTTGCGGGCACTGCGGATGGCGGCGTACCGACAAGCGAGAGTTGGGGGCGGCGCCTGTATGCGATGGCACAGGAGGGCAACGGCAGCAGCGCCGTACTTGCGCTCCTTCCGACCTCAGCCATGTTCCCCGAGCTTCTCCAGGCATGCTCGGCTGAAAACAAGACCCCCGCCTGCGTGCTCTCCGCCAACCTGATTGCCTTCGCCGAGATTGAGCCCGCAGTAGGTGGGGCGCTGGCGATCGCCAGGGCAGAACAGTCGGGCGATCAGGTGATGGCGATGGCAGCTATGATGACCGCCCAGCGCTCGGACATTGCTGATGATCCGGTGCTGGGGCAGACATTTGCTCTGGCGCTAGTGAAGTTCGGCGGCGAGTTCCAGGAAGGGGCCGCCTCTGCCGGCCTGCCGTCCGATCCGTTGCCGCTGATGGTGCGGAGCATCGAGGCCTATCCCTACAATCCGTGGTACTGGACCGACCTCGCCGATCTCTACATCGCAAAGTGGGACTACGACACGGCGATGATGCTGCTTGCGGTGGCGTTCTCCCTGGACATACCGGCGGCGTCGAACCCGCTGCTGATCGCAAAAGCGCCAAGGGTTGGCGTCATCAGGCGGTCGCACCCATCTTTGTTCCTGCCAGACTGAGAGAGCCTCGCCCGACCGACCGATCACCCCAGCGGCTTGACGCCCGCAACCTGCTTGACCAACCCGCCGACATTGGCGGGCAGCTCGATGCCGAAGCTGGCCGCAAGCACCCGGACCGGCTCATAGTCCACCTTGCTCGTCAGCGTCATGTCGATCAGCACCTCGACCGCCTGTTGCGGCGTCCGCGCCGTCTTGTAAGCCCGGGCCTCGACCAGCGCCGCGAACACGTCGCACACCGTGAGAATGCGCGTCAGTGGCGCGATCTGCTCGCCCTTGAGCCCGTCCGGATAGCCGCTGCCGTCGAGCGCCTCGTGATGGTGATGCACCGCATCCATGATCACCGGCGACACCTTGCCGTGCTTCCTCAGGTACTCGTAGCCGGCGCCCGGGTGCCGCTTGATCGCCTCGAACTCCTCCGGCGTGAGCTTTCCGGGCTTGTCGAGAATCTGCCTCGGGATCGCCGCCTTGCCGATATCGTGCAGCAGCGCCGCGTTCATCAGCGCCCCGGCCTGCGCCGAGCTGAGCCTGGCGCCACGCACATAGCCGGCCGCCACTCCGGTGACGAGCAGGCAGTGCTGGAACGTCCCCTCGTGGTGCTTGCGCACGGTGTCCAGCCACTGCCCTGCGCCCACTTCGGATACGCTCGCGAGCACGCCTGCTGCCGCTAGCGAAACGCCCTGCAGCGACATCGCGCTGTCTCCCAGCAGCCCTTCGAACAGGGCCTCGAGCGATTCCTCGGCCTTGATGATCGAAACCCCGCCCGGCGCCCCGCGCAGGGACCCGGTGACACGCGGCGAGCGGCGGCGGCCCACGAACGAATACTCGCGCTGCAGTTCCGCCAGTGCGAAGCGCCTCAGCATGTGCCTTGTAGCGCCCAGCGCATTGGCCTGTACCTTGAGCAGCCTCTCGCTGTTGCCGCCGTCGACAAGATATGTGCGCTCACGGATCGCTGGCACCCTGTCCAGCGCACGCTTGAGCATCTGGATCGACTCCATGTCGCGCAGATCGGCATCCACGACGACGTGATCGACATTCTGCAGGTATTCCGGCGCAATTTCGCCAATCAGGCGCAACGGCGCGCCCAGCCGAGCCGATAGCTCCCGAGCATGTTCGAGATAGTCCACATCGCAGACGAATACGAGCCGCGAGGGACCATCATCAGATGAGTTGTGCGATTTCACGCTCATGGGCAAAATGAACTACATGCATCATCCCCATCTATGTTGCCTCTATTTCGTTTCTCTGCAGTAAATCACCGGAGCATAACCACGGCGAATCCTGCCGCGTCACCGCCGCATTGTTGTGGCCCCATCACCTGTCACCAACGAAGGAGGCTGGTCATGAAGTCTTTCGAATGTGGCACTCTCGTTCCGGGCTGCACCTGGCACACCGAAGCCGAGGAGAGCGCGGAGGTGGTGCGGCGTGCCGCCGAGCACCTGCGCACCGCGCACGAAGAGGAAGTCGTCCGCCCCAACATGATCGAGGAGATCAAGGCCCGGGTGCACGAGAAGGGCGAAGCCCTGAACTAACCCCGCGCCATCTCCAGCAGCGCCGTGCGATCGAGGGCGAAGCCGCTCTCGATCCAGGCACGTTCGAGCCGCTGCAGCTCGGCCCCCAGCGCCTTGCCGGGGCTCATGCCGATACCGACGAGGTCGTTGCCGCCGATCGGGAACCTGGGCACGTCCAGCCGCTGCAATTGCTCCACCACGGCAAGCTTGCCGGCCTCGCTCCAGTTCGAGAGCGTGGCCGCGACGTCGATTCCATCCGTCAGCGCCCCCGGATACCGGTAGGCCGCCTCGTTTAGCGCGAAGTCACCGATGAGCCCGGCGGCCGCAAGGACGCTCTCGGCCGACTTCACCTCGTCGTTCGACAGCCGCCACATCGCCCTCAACGGCTCGATGCCGGTCTCGGCGCTCACGATGGCGAGGCGCGCCGTCAGTTGCGGCTTTCGCACCCGTCGCTCATAGCTGTGCAGATGGTCGATCGCGACCTCGGGCAGATCGAGGACCGCTGCGTCGCGCATGGCGCGCAACGTCTTGGCCACGCGGTCGAGCCCGAGCATCCGTCGCATCTCCGCGCCCACGCGTTCGGCGGCCAGCCTCCCCAGCGTCCCCGCCGCGACCGTGCACGCGGCAAGCCCCTCGCGATCGAGCTGTTCGTTCCCGTGGCTCGCCGAGAAGCGGAAGAAGCGATAGACGCGCAGCCGGTCCTCGGCGATCCGTTCTGCCGGCTTGCCGATGAACCGCACCCGGCCGCTGAGGCAGTCGTCGAGCCCATGCAGGGGGTCGAACAGCACGCCGTTCATTCCGGCATAGAGCGCATTCATGGTGAAGTCGCGCCTGAGCGCGTCCTGGCGCCAGTCCGTGCCGAACCGGACGACGGCATGCCGTCCATCCGTTTCCACATCCTCGCGCAGCGTCGTCACCTCCGCCGTCACAGAATCGAGCTTGAGCGTCACCGTCCCGTGCTCGATTCCCGTCGGATAGACGGAGAGCCCTGCCCGCCTCGCCCTCTCGCTCACCTCTTCCGGCCGGAGCTCGGTGGCAAGGTCGATATCGGCCGCCGCCCGCGGGCGATCGAGCAGCGTGTCGCGCACGATCCCGCCCACGGCTCGCGTGCGGTGCGAGGAGCCATCGAGAAGCGCAAGAATGCGCTGCGTTTCCGGCCGCATCAGCCACTCGGCGCGCTTGAGGCGGCTCTCGATGTCACGTGGCTTGATCAACCGGTCTCCGGGCTCAGCGCCAGATCATGGAAGCGACGCGTTAGGTTCGCTGTTATGCCCCAGATGACAAGCCCGCTGTGCTGGATTTGCCACGAGTTGTGTTCCTTGCCGTTCCGCTTGATGCGGAACGTCGTGTAGCTGCCGGGCGTCATCAGGTAGTCGAGCGGCACCTCGAACACCGACCGCACCTCCCCGGGATTGGGCACGAACGGCCCGCTCGGTTCGACCAGTGCCACCACCGGCGTGATCAGGTAGTTGGTGCCGGTGAAGTAGAGCGGCAGGAAGCCGAGCACCCGCGCATCCCTGCGTTCCAGTTGCACCTCTTCCCACGCTTCGCGCAGCGCCGCGTCGGCGGCATCGCGATCGGTCGGGTCGATCTTGCCGCCCGGAAAGGCGATCTGCCCGGAATGGGCGCGCAGGTCGGGGGAGCGCTCGGTGTAGAGGATCGACAGCCCCCCGGGTCGCCGGATCAGCCCGATCAGCACCGCTGCTGGCACGGGCGGCCGCGTGTGCGGAATCTCCGGCGCCCAGTCGGGCAGCATGGCTGCGCCAGCGTCCAGCGGCTGCGGTTCACGCAGCAGCCGGTTGCTGATTCTCGTAATGAGCGCGTCCTCGTCCTGCACCGGACACCATTCTCGGAGCGTGATCGGGAAAAGCTGCGGACCAATCCGCCACGATCGCGCGACCAACAGAAGCGTTTATGACCGCTTGCCCGCTCCGAATGCCTTGATCGGCCCCGAAAGCCGCGCGGCCATGGTGGGATCGGCAGAATAGACCAGCACGCGCGCGGGGTCGACTGGTCCGGGGAACTCGATCGCCCCCAGTTCCGTCGGCACCCAGCCGAGCGGGCAATAATAGTCGCGGTCACCGACGAGCAGCACGAAGCCGCCCTCCCCCCGCTCGAGCGCGAGACGCGTGACTTCGCGCGCCAGCAGCTTGCCGGCGCCGCGCTTGCGGAAGTTCGGATGCGTCGCGAGCGGCCCCAGGAGGTACCCGTCGAGACCGCCCACGCTGATCGGCGTCATCCACACCGACCCGCAGGCGATGCCGTTCACTTCGGCGATGAGGCTCAGCGACGGATCGATCGGGAAGCGCTCGCGCACCCGGAACGCCGTACGTGCAAAGCGCCCAGGCCCGAACGCAAGGGCCTGCAGGGCTTCGACGAACTGGTCATCTTCGGGAGTGGCGAGCCGGACATCGGGCGAGCCCGGTTGCGGAGGCGCTGCCTCGGCAGCGACGAAAACAGACGGCGCGGTCATGAATGGGTCCAGGAACTGGAGACAAGGACATACGTGGCCGGCATCAGCGCTGCCGGGCGAGCGACCATCACGGTCGTCGGATCACGTAAAAAGCCTTCTCCATCCTGGGCGCCTCCTGACGCCTGAAACGCGCATTAGCACCCAGCCGGGCAATGCGTCCACGCAAAATTATGGACATGCAGCCGAAAATCAAGACCGCTCTCCTCCGATGTCGCGCCCCCGCGCAAAATCGCCGGCCGCCGAGCTAAAGACCGGTCGTGGTGATAGTGAGGCGACAGGCAGACAATGCGACCGGGCTACAAGCTGCAAATGCCCCTCTCGTTCGCAAGGGAAGGCGCTCTTGGCGTTGGCAATGAAGCAGAACAGGCCGGCGCGTCGAAGGAGAACGGCGCCCCTTCGACGCTCCGGTGATCAGGCGGCCAGGCCTTCGGCGCGCAGCGCCTCCTGCGTTGCCGGGCGGGCATCGACCGCGGCCATCAGGGCGGACAGGCGCGGGTAGGCAGCGAGGTCGATCAGGCCCTGGCCCCAGCGCACGATGGTGTAGGCATAGGCGTCGGCCTGGGTATATGCGCCCAGCATATAGGGACCGCTCTCGGGCAGCATGGCTTCGAGCTGACCGAGGCGTCGCGTGATTTCGGCGACCACCGCTGCGCGTTCGTCCGCGGTCATGTTCGGCTTGTAGAGGCCGCCGAAGGCCTTGTGCAGGTCGCCGATGAAGCCGAGGGCCTCCTGAAGCCGTGCCCGCTCGAGGGTACCGACCGCCGGCTTGAACGCGGCAATGCTGGATGCGTCTCCCACCCACTGCAGGATGGCTGGCCCCTGTGTCAGCACGGTGCCCTCGGCGATCTCGAGAGCAGGAACGGCGCCCCTGGGATTGATCGTCAGGTAGTCGGTGTTGGCAGCGGTCTTCTTGGCCCGCAGGTCGACGGCTTCCGTCTCGAAAGGCTGGCCGATTTCGTTGAGGATGATATGCGACGCCAGCGAGCAGGCGCCGGGCGCGTAGAACAGTTTCATTGGTAACCTTGGTAGTTGTGTAACCCAGCCGAATGACTGCCCCTGCTTGCTAGGTCACGGCCATCCACACCGCCAGTGGGAGCGGCAATATGTCCTCGCCGCCCGTGGACTAGTGAGAACTAACCCTTCTGCAATGCGCGTTGAAGGAGCGCGGTCGAATAGAACTCGTACGAGGCCGCCTTGTCCGGGAAATCGATCAGATGGACTGTGAAGCGGCAGGGAACCCCATTTTCGGGAAGGTGATCGGCGAAGAAGGCTGAGTACGCCTCGGCGTAGGCTTTCCGAAGGCGATCCTGCTCAGCAGCATATCCGGCGGGGTCGGCGAGGATGTTCGGGGTCTTCGGTTGGGCACCGAACGCGTGCATCTCGATGAAGTCGATATCCTGCAAGGACGAGCAGATTCCCGCCTCGACCAACCACTTCTCCCAGCACCTGAAGACCAGCGCGACTTCCTGGTGGGGATCCATCGACACGAGTTCGCTGAGTCCCAATACGCCCTTGGCTGAGTAGCCACCTGTCAGACCAGCGAAATGAATCTTGAGGTCGCCATCCGCCTGTTCCTCGGTGACCAGCGCCGAGAGAACAGGTCGATCGCCTTCATAGTAATAGGTGAGTTTGCCGCGCTTGCGGACATTGAATGCCATCGATGATTTCCTGGAGACTTGATCAGCTTGTCAGAACCTGCCGCAATCGAGCAGCAACGACATCGGCCTCTTCGCTCGTCAGCGTCTGCGGATTCAAGGCTATGGCGTTCGGTTCCAGTGCAGCTACCTCAATCCAGACATCGCCGGTCTTGAGTTCGTCAACGACCTGGTCGCGCGTCTTCCTGAATCCGGCATCGAGACGAACGATTGCGCGGGCGTGAGGTTGACCAGCTTCACTTGGGAAGCCGCGTTCCGTCGTCACTCCCGCGATTCCGGCGAGCCCTCCGATCCAGTTCTGGACGACCGACTCGTAGCCTTGGAGAACCGCGTCTTCGTCCTGATCCAGCGTGTACCGGACGGCGGCCAGCATTCCGGCGAGTTCTTCCTTTCCGACTTTCAGAGGTCGACCGATGCCCTGCGTTGGCGCTGAAAGTCGGCGGCAACCTGCGATCAATTCCCTGGTCCCAAGAACCAGACCGGCAGATTGCGGCCCACGGATACCTTTGCCGCCACTGAAGACGACACCCTCGCAGCCGAGGGCCTTTGTGTAGTGCCAGAAACTCGAAACCGGTGGAATCTGGGCAGCGGCGTCAACCAGAACCGGGACGCGGTGCTTCCTGGCGATCGCGATGACATCCTCGATCGGCGGAGATTTCGCTGCCAGCGCCCCGGCAAACCAGACCAGGCACGCCGTACGGCCGGTTATGGCCGCCTCGAACGATTCGAGTGTGTCGTCGCACTCAACGAGAGAGGCGCCGGTCTGAAGAATCGCGAAGTCGTAGCCGTTACGCTGCGAAGTGAAAACGATGGCTTCGTTCTTGGTGATGCCCTTGAGCATTGGATACGCCATCGGATCGGGTTCGTTCGGCGCTGCCATGAGAGTCGCGACCGCGAGCACGATCCCGCCTGCCGCACCTGAGGAAACGAATGCCGCGTCATTCCGGGTGAGCTCGGCGATACGGTCGCCGACCCGCGTTTGAAAGAGTGGCAGATCGACAAATGAGCCAGCAGCCGCATTCATTGCCGCGAGGACTTCCCCGGGCATGCGCGATCCACCAAGTTTGGTGAGTGTTGCTGACGCGTTGATGATCGGCTTGATGCCCAGGTCTTCGTAGATGCCCACCCGCAGAACCCCCTCGCGAAAATGGCGAATCCATTCGTTGGGCGTCAGCCTACCCATTGCGGACGGCTGCTGCATTCACCGATTCTGCCCGAATGACGTGCTTGAGCACAAAGGCGATCTGCCCTTCGGCGAACTTCGACGTCGTCAGGGAACTCTCCCGCTCCCGGCCAGGGGACCGGGTCGCGGCTTCCCTGCCTTCGGGTTTCATATGCTCGAAAGTTCCGTGTTGGCCGCACAGCTGGACCTGGTGCCGACATCAAACGAACCGATCTAGTCGGACTGCTGATACAAACAACACCGGATGCCTCCGGACGTCGCATTGGGCCAGAAGCGGCCATTTGCGGCTCGGCCTTCGCAACAATCACCGAGTCCGTTCGAGAAGCGCGCGAATGCGGCGGTCCCACTCCGGGTTGTGACGGCGCATCGGTTCGAGCGCGTCGTTCCCTTTGACCTGCACGTCACCTGCCAGTCGCGCCGTGCTCCGAGCATTGTCCCACTCGCCCCGCGCCGCATGGCAGCAAGCAAGGGTCAGCAGCAGCGGCTTCGAGTCCGGGCGGATCTTCAGGGCAGCGCGAGCGGTGTCCAGTGAGGCAACCGTGTCGCCTGAGAAGAAGTGGGCAAGGGCAAGCAGGTTGAACCAGACTGGGTTCTGGGGATCGTGCGGATTTAGGCGGAGGCCATGGGCCAGCGGGCCGATGGCGGCCTTGGCATCACCGCTGAACAGCTGCGACATGCCAAGCACGAGGTGTCCAAGCGCGAAGCTGGGGCTCAGTTCAACGGCCCTCTCGGCAGCAAGCACAGCCTGCGGCTGGCGGTCTGAATAGACCGAGATGATCGCCAGCGCATAGTGCGAGTACGGGTTCTGGCCGTCCAGGTAGATGGCCCGCAATGCCGCCTCCAGCCCCTCCCGAAGGTCGGCCTCGGCATCGGTCGACCACCCGTAGGCGACAAGACCGGCGTTGACCCGCGCCCTCCAGAACTGCGCCTCAGCTAGGGCTTCATCGCGCGCGCACGCGGCGCTGAACAGCCTGCGAGCCTCGACATGCGTCGGTTTCGACACCTTGTGGAAATTCCAGGTGCCCTGCCGGACAAGGTCCCAGGCTGTCAGGTTGCCGGTGTGATGTGCGACGCGAATGGAATCTCGCCTCAGCAGTTCGGGCTCGACTGCACCCGCCACCCGCTCGGCAATCGCATCCTGGACGGCGAAGATCTCCGAGTCCTCGATGTTGTACTGCTCGGACCAGACCGTTGTGCCGCTGGCCACCTCGACAAGGTCGGCTGTGACCCGCACCCTGTGCCCGGCGCGGCGGACGCTGCCCTCGACCAGAAACGACACGCCCAGATCGCTGCCGATGGCCTTGGGATCCTTGCCGAGGCCCTTGTAGGCGAAGCTGCTGCCGCGCGATGCGACCAGAAACCATCTGAATCTCGAAAGAGCGGTGATGATGTCGTCGGTGATGCCGTCGACAAAGTATTCCTGCTTCGGATCGCCGCTGACGTTGTCGAACGGTACCACGGCGATCCTGGCTCGTGGCGAACGAGTGACGGGATCGAGCCCCGCCGAGGGACTTTCCTCCGACGCCACCTCGCCGGCGAACCGATAGCCGACCCGCGGCACCGTTTCGATCCACGCCGTGCCGTCGGGGGCCGGACCGAGAAGCTTGCGAAGCGCGGCGATCTGGACGGAGAGATTGCTCTCCTCGACGGCCAGCCCCGGCCACGCAGCTTCCATCAGCTGCGACTTGTCGACTGCCTTGCCACGGGCAGCCAGCAAGGTCCCAAGCATGGCCATGCCCCGGGCGCCGACCGCAAGCGGTCGCGCATCACGGGTGAGCCGTTCGCGATCGACATCAAGGACATGAGAGCCGAATACGAAGCAGCGCGAGGACATTTCCCCCAATGCGTTTTCGGAACTTCTCGCAGGTTTTCGGAGCCGGCTTCAAGACAACGACCGGCCGCAGCCGCCAGGATGCTCCGAGGTTCATCCCGGAGGAAACTGGCATGATCACCGAGCGTCAGGCAAAGGTAATCCGTGGTGCCGGCACTCCGGCACAGGCTGAGCAGGGTTCGATCTACTCTGCTGGCGTCAGCGCCGAGACGGCTGGCGCCGCCGGGCTGTGGCTGGGCATCATTTCCCTGCCGCCCGGCAGGCGTACCAGCGCGCACCTTCACGCAGCGCACGAGTCCGCCCTCTTCATGATGAGCGGAGGCGAGGTAGAGCTTTTCACCGGCGCCAAACTTGAGCACCGCGATGTCATTCGTCCGGGGGACTACCTGTTCATCCCGGCTGGGCTGCCGCACGTCGCGGTGAACCCTAGCGACACTCCAGCCGTGTTCATGGGCGCGCGCACCGATCCGAACGCCAACGAAAGCGTCGTCATGCTGCCCGAACTCGACGCCCGTCTCGTCGAAATGGCGCGACTGACCTAAGGAGGTGCAGGCACGGATTGCCAGGCAGCGACGACCGGCCACCGACTGTCCGTGCCCCTCTCACCACAACCCCGGCACATCCCGCGCACCCGCCGCAACCTCCGCCACCCTCCGCGCCGTGCCGGAGTTCACCCCCTCGGGCAGCGCGTCGAAGGCAAACCAGCCGATCTCGGCGATCTCGCCGTTGGGCCGGAACGGCTTCACCTGTCGATGCGCGCGCGCCACGAACACCGCCACGTGGTCGCGGTCCGTCGCCTCGTGCTTGTGCAGATAGAGCCCGAGCATGCTCATGGGCCCCTCGACGCGGAAGCCGGTCTCTTCTTCCGCCTCGCGCCGTGCTGCTTCCTCGGCCGTTTCGCCGGGTTCGACGCCCCCGCCGGGGAAGTGCCAGCCTGGCGTGTAGGTGTGCCGGAGCAGCAGCACCCGGCCGTCGTCGACCAGCACTGCGCGCGCACCGAGCACCATACGGCGGCGAACGCCGACCAGGAAAAGGTGCGCAGTCGTCCGTGCCCGCTGCCAGCGGCTCATCTTCATGGGCATGCCTCTCTTGAACAGGCAAATACCTACGGCACAAACTAAGGCATTTCCATGCACCGCTCCGCATGGCATTACCCCGGCAATGATAACGCTCGCCCACCTCTCCGACGTCCATCTGGCGCCGCTGCCCCCCGTTCGGGCGCGGGACCTGATGAGCAAGCGGATCACGGGCTTCCTCAACTGGAAGATCAAGCGCGAGAAGACGCTCGCGGGCGAAGGGCTGACCAAGCTCATCCGCCACATGCGCGAGCAGAACCCCGATTTCACCGTCGTCACCGGCGATCTCGTCAACCTCGCGCTCGATGCCGAGATCAACGCCGCCTACAACTGGCTCGAGACCGTCGGCCCGCCCGAGCAGGTCTGCATCAGCCCGGGCAACCACGACGCCTACATCAAGGGCCAGCTCCAGAAGGCCATCGACCGCTGGGACGGCTACGTCACCGGCGAAACGCTTGACGACCACGCCTTCCCATTCGTGCGCCGTGTCGGCGATGTCGCCATCGTCTCGTGCAACAGCGCCGTCCCGACCGCCCCCTGGATCGCCGCCGGCAAGTTCGAGGAAGACCAGGCCGAGCGGCTCGCACGCTGCCTGAAGCTGCTCGGCGATGGCGGCTACTTCCGCGTCGTCCTCATCCACCATCCGCCCAACCAGGAACAGGCCCATCCGCGCCTTGGGCTCTATGGCGCCAAGCGCTTCCGCCGGGCCATCGCCGAGAGTGGCGCCGAGCTGATACTGCACGGCCACACCCACCAATCCTCCATCTATGCGATCCCCGGGCCCAAGGGGGATGTCCCGGTCGTCGGCGTCGCTGCGGCCGGTGCCGCCCAGGGCGAGACCGGCGGGCACGATCCGGCCCGCTACAACCTGTTCTCGATCCAGCGGCTCGGCACGTCCTGGCAGTGCACGCTGCGCGAGTTTGGCTTTCAGCGCCTTTCGACCGATATTGTGCTGCGTCTGAGCCTGAGGATCTACTGAGCGTGAGCGAGACCTTCTTCATCGAGCACCCCGTCTTCGACCCGTCGACGGGCACCGCGACGTTTCGCTATCGGCTCGATAGCCTGTCCTTTTCCGAAGTGCTGACCTTCCCGTCGGGCGGCGACATGACGGTCGTCGCCACCCCGTCCTTCATGAAGCTGCTGCAGCTCACCGCCATCGTCCTCGGCGTCAGCTACTTCAAGCTCCGCGCCCCCCTCAAGGTCGTGGTGCCCTTCCCGGTGACAGTGCGCGAACACGACTTCGCGCTCGACGTCTACGAGAACGGCCTCGCCGAGTTCTATGCCCGCAACAACCTGATCCGCTTCGGCCAGATCGAGATCGACGATCCCGAGGACCACGGCCCGCCCCCTGCTGCGCCGCAACTCGAGGACCGTGCCCTGCTGCCCATCGGCGGCGGCAAGGACTCGCTCGTGAGCGTCGAGCTGCTCGAGGCGGCAGGCATCGACTACACGCCCTTCGCGGTGAACCCCAAGGGCCCGATCCTCTCCAGCATCGACCGCATCGGCCGCAGCCCGCTCTACGTCTCGCGCCGGCTCGATCCGGAGATGATCCGGCTCGGCAAGGAGCCCGGCTACTACAACGGCCACGTACCCTCGACGGCGATCAACTCGATGATCGCCGCGCTCACCGCCCTCCTCTTCCGGCACAACCGGATCATCCTCTCCAACGAGCGCTCGGCCAGCGAGGGGAACGTCGAGTTCGACGGGCGGCAGGCGAACCACCAGCATTCCAAGTCGCTCGACTTCGAAAACCTCATCGCCCGCGTACTGTCCGAATCCACCGGCGGAAGTCTGGGCTACTTCTCGCTGCTTCGCCCCTACTCGGAAGCCAAAATCGCCCGGTTGTTCACCCGGGTACAGCGCTTCGACCACGTGTTCTCGAGCTGCAACGAGAACTTCAAGCTCGCCGGCAACACCGGCCCGCTCTGGTGCGGCAACTGCCCCAAATGCCACTTCGTGTTCCTGATCTTCGCCCCGGTGATGACGAAGGAACGCCTCGTCGGCATCTTCGGCCAGGACCTCCTCGCCCAGCCCAGCCACGAGCGCAGCTTCCGCGAGCTGACCGGCCTCGCGGGCCAGAAACCGTGGGAATGCGTAGGTGAAATCGAGGAAGCCGCGGCCTGCCTCTACGCCCTTACCCGGATGCCGGAATGGGAAAATGAGCCAATCGTTTCAACGCTCAAGCCCGATCTCCTGACTCAGTACGGCCAGATCCGCCTCGAGGATGCCCTTGCCGAGCTGATGATCAATAGCCCAGAACATCTCATCCCGAAGACCATCTTCGAGCGAGTCGCACCGCATGCGCTTTGACGAACCCGTCCTGCTCTATGGCGCCGGCCGCGAGGCCCGCTCGACCCGCGCCTTCATCAAGGCCAGGGCCCCCGGCACCCATGTCTATGTCACCGTCGACAGCGGCGAAGCCGATGTCGAGGAAACGACCTTCATCGCCCCTGCCGACCTGACCCAAGCCATTGAATCAAGGCTCTTTTCCACCATCGTGAAGAGCCCCGGCGTCTCGCGCTACCGGCCCGTCTTCGCCGTCGCCCGTGAGGCCGGCATTGCCGTCACTTCCAATCTCAACCTCTGGGGCGAGGCCTACCGTGAGGGCCGAAAGGTCATCGCGATCTCCGGCACCAAGGGCAAGTCGACCACCGCCACCCTCGTGCACCTGATGCTGACGGAGTCCGGCCTCGACGCCGGCCTCGCCGGCAATGTCGGGCTCGCCCCGCTCGAGATCGCCGACAAGCACCAGATCGTCGTCTTCGAGCTCTCGAGCTACCAGACCGCCGACATGGCGTTCACGCCCGATATCGCAGCAATTACAAACCTTTCGCCCGAGCACACGGACTGGCATCGCAGCGTCGAGCGCTACTATTCGGACAAGCTCAACCTCATCGATCGCGACGCCCCCTTCCCCGTCGCCCTCGGCGTCGGCGCGCTGGACCATCCGCTGGTGATGGAAGCGCTGCGCGACCGGAAGCGCCTCATTCCCGAGCTTGCCCCCTTCATCCACGATCGCATCGCCGCGGCCGTGGCGCGCTCGCGCCTCAAGGGCGAGCACAACCTCAACAACGCCCTGCTTGCCGCCCAGATCGCGCTCAAGGCCGGCGCCGACCTCGAGGGCGTGGTCCGTGGCATCGCCCGGTTCGCCCCGCTCCCGCACCGGCTGGAGGAACACAAGGTCGGCGAAGTGACCTTCGTCAACGACTCGATCTCGACCACGCCCGAAGCCACCAAGGCGGCGCTCGCCGCCTATCAGGGCGGCCGCATCGCGTTGATCGCCGGCGGCCACGAGCGGCACCAGGACTACTCCGAACTCTCCCAGCTCCTCGCCCACCGCGGCGTCACCGTCCTTGTCTGCCTCCCCGTGACCGGCGACCGGCTTGCGACGCTCACCTACGCCGCTGCCCCGGAAATCGAGGTCATCGAAGCCGGCACGCTCGATGATGCGCTGAAGGCTCTCGCCGGCCGGCAGGCGAAGTTCGAGACGGTGATCCTGTCGCCGGGCGCCCCGAGCTACGGGCAGCTCGAGACGGCCGGCAAGGCGTTCAGGAATTTCGAGGAACGCGGCGCCGCCTTCGTCCGGCTGGCAGAAAAGTACTTCGGCGCCTGACGGTCAGGTCGGCGGGTCGCGCGGATCGATGACGACGCGGCCGGCCACGCCGCCGACAAGCATCTTGTCGGCCAGCCCAGGCACATCCTCCAGCCGCGCCTCGGTCAGGAGCGGTTCGAACGCAGCCGGCACGAAGAGGTTGGTCAGCCGGTCCCAGGCCGCGACCCGCTCGTCATAGGGCAGCATCACCGTATCGACGCCACACAGCGATATGCCGCGCAGGATGAACGGAATGACGCTGGCATCCCAGTTGCGGCCGCCGGCATTGCCCACCGCTGCAACCACCCCGCCATGGCTGATCTTCTTGAGCACTTCGCCCAGCAGTGGCCCGCCGACATTGTCGATCGCACCGGACCACGTCTCCCTGTCGAGCACCTTGCCACTCGGCGTAAGAATCTCGTCTCGGGCAACAATCCGGCTGGCGCCGAGACGCATGAGTTGCTCGCCAAGCTCGGGACGCCCGGTGAGGGCGGCGACATCATAGCCCAGCCGGGCCAGCAGCAGCACGGCGATGCTCCCGACGCCGCCGCCCGCGCCGGTCACCAGCACCTCGCCCTCTCCGGCCCGGACGCCTTCAGCCTGCAGCCGGTTGACCGCGAGCATGGCGGCGAGGCCAGCCGTACCCAGCATCATCGCCGTGCGCGTCGAGAACCGCCGCGGCAGCGGCACCAGCCAGTCGGCATTGACCCGCGCGCGCTGCGCATAGCCGCCCCAGCGTGTCTCCCCGACCCGCCAACCTGTGAGGATCACCGCCTGGCCCGGGTGGTAGCGCCCATCGCTGCTCTCCACCACGCGCCCGGCGAAGTCGATGCCGGCGACGTGCGGATATGTCTTCACCAGCCCGCCTTGCCCGCTGAGGCACAGCGCATCCTTGTAGTTGAGGCCCGCCCAATCCACCGCAACGAGAACATCGCCTTCCGGCAACCGTGTCTCGTCGACCTCCTCCACCCGGCTGGTCACCCCGCCGGTCGAGTTGCGGTCGGTGACGAGGGCGGTGAAAGGCATGGACACTCCGGTCAGTACGGGCCGTTCAGTGCCGCCTGGTCGATTCCGGCGGCGGCGAGCTCCTTGCCGATCTGGCTGACAAGCTCGGCATCGCCCAGCCTCTGGCGAAGCACTGGCAGGATACCGAAACGACGGAAACGCGTCACTTCCAGCAATTGTGCAATTGATCGGTTCAGCACGTCGACCGAGTTCACCCTGTGGGCCGCCACCGCGGCGATCACCGACCCGAGTTCGGCGTCGCCGACCGTCAGGAGTTCTGCCTCAGCCAGGGCCCGTGCATTGTCCCCGCTGCGCAGCGCATTCACCGCCGTCGCCTCATGGTACCAGTAGGGTGGAGCGATGGAACGCCGCAGCGCCTCCTCGGCAAGGCGCTCGCCGCGCTCCGACTCGCCGTTGAGCGACAGCATCCGCCCATAACCCGCCAGCGCGTCGAGATCGGCCGGGTTGAGCTGCAGAGCCGAGATGAATGCGGCCTCCGCCTCCCCGAACCGACCGACTTCGTCGAGGTAGAACGCATACTCGCGCCAGACCTGGCTGGACGTGGGCGCAGCCCGCAGGGCGGCGGTCAGCTGCCGCCCGGCCTGGGCGATAGGCTCGGGATCCGGGCGATCCGGCGGCTGAATCCTGAACGTGGCATCAAGCAGCAGGCTGGCGCTCATCGACAGCGCTGCCGCAGATTGTGGCTGGAGGCGCAGCAGTCCCGACACGCACGTCCTTGCCCGATCGTAGGCAGCATCGCCTCCGTGGTCGCGATAGAGCGAGAACAGCAGCGAGCACAGATATTCGGTCTCGCTGCCGCTCAGGTCAGGATTGGCCTGGAGCCAGGCAATAGCCTCTGCATGCAGCGGGCCGCCTACGGCTCCCAGTTGATCGGCGAAGGCCTGCGACAGCCGGTCGAGACTGCCCGCGACTGACTCGATGGGCACGCTCTGCGTCATGCTCCAGACCGCAGTATCCGAGCCTGCGCGCTTGAGACTCGCCGTGATCTGCACATCGCTCCCCTCGGTGCGCGCAATGCCCGTGAGTTCGTACGGAGCGGACGCGCCAGGGCCGGCTATGTCGAGGCGCGGCAGGTAAGTCGCCTCGATATAGGGGAAGAGATCGAGATCGGTGACGAGTTCGACAGCCAGCCCGGCGACGCTCACCGCCGGTTGCCCGCCCGCCGCCACGGAGGTGAACTCAGCCACCGCCACCTGCGGCGGCTGTGGGACGCCCTTCCGCACCGGTCGCGGGGCCAGGACCTGTGTCAGCGCCAGCGCGACTCCCAGCGCCACGGCGACCAGCAAAACGACCAGCACGATGTCCTCGATCTGGGCCAGAAGCGGCTTCGCCTCCTCGCGCTTCGCATCCCGGCCCATGAGGGGCGCCGCCGGCAGTGATTCACCCACCGCTGGAGCGACGCGATCCTCCGGACCGACGAATTCCGGGATGTAACGTCCCACCGGAAGGTAAAACCGGACCGTCTCGCCGGCTCCTTCTGTGGCATAGTATTCCTCGAGCGCCGCGCGCAGCCGGCGAGCCTGAACCCGCACGATCGGATCGCTCTGCGGGTCGAAACTTTGCGGCCGTCCGAACACGTCGACAGCGATCGCGTAGGCCTTGATTCCGGCCTCGTTCCCGTTGAGCTTTGCCTCGACTATGTAGTTGAGAAACTTCGCCAATTGGGGCGAGCGCGCCAGACCAGGCCACTCCCGCACGCGTGCGAGGGCAGCTTCGATCTCGGAACGAGACGGCAGCGTTTCGGCCAACTGGACCCCCACACGGGCACTCCTGATCAGACTCAGCGATTTACATGTTAATCGCAAGGCACGTTACGGCCTTGTTACCCCTGTTTGCCTACCCCTACTGTCGTCGAAGCATCATATGGGCCTCGTCGCAGCAAGGTGCAGGCAGCCAGACCAAGGCCACGGTCTCGGCTTCGGGGTAACGCAACGAGGCGTTCCGGCACCAAGGCGGCTTGCGACAGGTTACCGACTATCTGACGAGTTTTCGGCGGTGCCGTGGCGACACGGCAAAGAAGGAACCATCATGGACGCGATTGGTGCCGACCAGCCTTTCATGGCGCTGGTCGACGACGACTCACATTCTGCCCGGCTGATGATCCGGATGCTGCTCGCCCATGGCGCGCCGTCGGTGAGCTGGCTGAACGGCGAAGCTTTGGCAACTGCCGAGATCGGCAAGCTGCTCGAGGACGATTCTGCGACGATCCCCGGACTGGTGATCGTCGACCTCAAGGGTTCTTCTACCGCGACGCGTGACTTCATCGTCAAGCTGCGCGGCATGGGCGACGGCAGGGCGTTGCTGATCGCGGCCATTGCGCCGTCGCAAGAGCGCGAGACGCGTGACTTTCTACTGTCGGCCGGTGCCGACGCTGTGTTCGAGCGTCAGGCCGACATCAACTTCTTCCGTCGCGAAGCGGCGGCAATCGTGGGTTTCTGGGTGCGCAATCAGCACCTGGACGCGGTTGGCACGTAATCACTGCGTCCACAGGTTACGTGCCGGCGGAGAGCGCGTTGCATACTGGCAGGCCACTGCCGATTGCATTCCCAAACGCGCTCTCCGTTCTCCCGCCTAACCGGGGACATGCACCCTGGGGACTGAGCTACCGTCCGGCGCTGATATCCCTGCAGCGCTAGATGGCTGAGCCGACGACCCCAAGCGTCGGCTCAACAGTGCGGCTCGTCGTGTTCCCTCACACGACGACCGCCAACTGCCGGAGAGACGGGGCGCGGCGACCCTCCTGACGCCGCCCCGCCCTCTCCGGTTTCGGTGTGCACCCAGTTGCGGCGGACCTGCAGCTCGGGTCAGCAGGCAAGGCGCGGTTGCGGTTTTTTTCTCCCTCCGCAACCGCGCTTAGCCCGCCTCGGTTGACCGGCAAGGCCGGATCACCGCATTGTCCGCCTCCCGACTGGAGGCCTTCCCCGATGTTCAGGTTATCGATCTTTGCTGCCGCCGTGCTTGGCATGCTGGCCACGCCGGGCCTTGCCCTTGCCCAGGACGAAGCCGTCGATACCTTTGTGCTCCCCGCCTTCAACGGCGTTGCCGTCTCGCAGGCGCCAGAAGCGGGCCTCGGCGTGTGCTTCGGCACTTTTGCCGCGGACGCCATGCAGTGCGCCGTGGCGCAGTGCATGGAGCAGAGCGGCCTCGGCGAAGAAGATTGCTCGCCCAACCTCTGGTGCTATCCGCACGGCTGGGTCGCCGACATCTTCATGCAGCATTCGGAGGGGCCGCACTGGCACAAGTTCGTCTGCGACCAGCAGGATCAGGTGAGCCTCGAGGCTATCGTGAAGACCGAGTGCGCCAAGGATTACCTCACCTCATGCGAGGCGGTGCGCATCTGGGACAATGACGGCCAGCAGGTGTTCGGCGAGGGCGCCGATCCGCAGTTGCCGGCGCCGCCCACCGCCGAGGAATGACACTCCGCTAGTGTCTGGTGTGACCCTTGTGATCGGGCTTGTCCTTGCGCTTGGTCGAAGCCAGCTCCTCCAGCTGTTCCTCGCTCATCGACTGGTACATCGACTTCGAGGCGCCCTGGAGTTCGCCGACGCTGGTGTCGCCGCGCTTTGCCGCCAGAGCCGCGCCGGCCGCCTTCTGCTGGGACTTGGATACTGCAGGCATCTGAACCTCCATCGTTCGATGTGGATTCAACCTTTGTCGCCCGCTTGAGTTCCGGGATTGATGTTCTCGTTCCCGACGCTCACCACCTTGTGCGAGAAGGCCCGGAGGGCCGCGAGCACGAGGACCGAGAACAGCGCAACGACGAGCGCGATAAGGTAGTAGCCGAGGGCGGCGGTGACACCGACCGCGCCCGCCAGCCACATCCCGGCCCCCGTCGTGAGCCCCTGCACGCTGCCGCGCTGCTGGAAGATGGCCCCTGCCCCAAGGAACGCAATGCCCGCCGTCACCGCCTCGATGGAGCGGATCGGATCGGGATTCTGGCTGCCCCCCTCGAGGGCGAGGTCGTAGATCTCGAAGGCCAGCACGGTGAACAGCGCCGCCGCGAGCGCGATGAGCATGTGGGTTCTGAGCCCGGCCGTGCCACCCTTCGCTCCGCGCTCGAAGCCTATCATTGCCCCGAGGACTGCAGCGATCAGCAGCCGGATGATGATGACGCCCTGTGAATTGTAGTGTGTGTCCTGAAAGCCGATTGCGGCCGCCCAATCCATGTGACGCTCCCTGTTGACGCTTGCCGCAATCAACGGAGGCTCGCCGAACCGGTTCCGTCAGCTCTTGTAGGTCTCGCTGCCCTCGCGCATCAGCCGGCGCGGTCCGCTGCCTTCCTCGGCCAGCTGGTCATTCAGGTTCATGAGCGGGCAACTGACCGTACTGAGGCAGCCACACCCGATACAGCCGTTGAGTTCGTCGCGCATGCGCGTCATCAGCACGATCCGGCGGTTGAGCTTGTCGTGCCAGTGCTCGGACATCCGGCGCCAGTCATCGGCGCTCGGCGTATGCCCCACCGGCACATGCGACAGCGCCTCGGCCACCTCCGACAGTGGAACGCCCAGCTCGGTGCCCATTCTCACGATGGCGAGACGCCGCAGCACATCGCGATCGTACCGCCGCTGGTTGCCCGACGTGCGGTGGCTGCGGATGAGGCCCTTGCGTTCGTAGAAGTGCAACGCCGACACGGCGAAGCCGCTGCGCTCGGCAACCTGGCCAACGGTGAGCTCACGCGACATTCTTCATTTTGCCCCTTTACCTCAACTGCACTTGAGGTTGTAGACCCTCGCCAACGATTTGGACAGCCCACCGGGATTCGACTTATGACCACGCATCAGAGCGGCTGGCGCGACCTGTTCGCGGACGGCCGGGCACTTGCCGTGACCGTTTTCGCTGGTGGCGTGGGCCTCCAGGCGATCGAAACCTTCATCGGCTCCACTCTTCTCCCCTCGGTCGTCGCCGAGATCGGCGGACTCGAGCTGTTTGCCTGGAACACGACGGTGTTCATCGTCGCCTCCATCATCGCCTCGATCTTCGCCGCCGTCCGGCCATTCGGCATCGGCCCCCGCGGCAGCTATGTCCTTGCGGCGACGGGTTTCGCCATTGGAAGCCTGATCTGCGGCTCGGCCTCCAGCATGGAGATGATGCTGTTCGGGCGCGCCGTCCAGGGTTTCGGCGCCGGGCTGCTGACGGCCATGAGCTACGCCATGATCCGCATCGTGTTTCCCGAGCGGCTCTGGGGCCGCGCCTTCGCGCTCATCTCGAGCGTCTGGGGCGTTTCGACCCTGATCGGCCCCGCCATCGGCGGTGTCTTCGCCACCTTCGATGCGTGGCGCTGGGCCTTCTGGCTGCTGGTGCCGCTGGCCGCCCTGCTCGGCCTCCTTGCCTTCCGCGTCATCCCCGCCCGCAGCAACGAGCGCGGCATGACGGCCTTCCCCATTCCCCAAATTCTGCTGCTGATCGGCGCCGTGCTCGCCGTATCGGTGGCGTCCATCCTGACCGAGGGCGTGATGCTGCCTACGCTCCTGGTTGGACTCGCGGTGCTGGCGATCATCGCGCTGGGCGTGATCGACCAGCGCCGCGAAAACCGTCTCTTCCCGCGCGGCACCTTCTCCCTGGGCTCGCCACTGGCAGCGCTCTTTGCCGCCATGCTGCTGCTCAACGCCGCCATCGTCTCCGACATGTTCGTGCCGCTCTTCGTGCAGGAGTTGCACGGGCAGGCGCCCCTCATTGCCGGCTATATGGTGGCCCTCGTAGCCGTCGGCTGGAGCACCGGATCTGTCGTCACCTCGAGCTGGACCGGCAACCGCGCCCGCGCGGTGCTCGTCATCGGGCCTGTCCTGCAACTCGTTGCCACGATCGGCCTCGCCCTCTTCCTCGGCCGCGACAACACCGCCGGTGAACTGCTGCCCCTGCTGCCGGTCGGCATCTCGCTGGTGCTGCTCGGCCTCGGCATCGGCATCTCCTGGCCACATGTGTCGACCCGCCTGCTGCAGGCCGCCCCTGCGGGCGAGGGCGACCTCACCTCGGCCTCGATCTCGATGGTCCAGCTCTTCGCCTCGGGCCTCGGCGCCGCGGTTGCCGGCGTCATCGTCAACTCCGCGGGCCTCGCCTCGGCCCACACCACCGTGACGACGATCAGCGCCTCGAACTGGCTCTACGGCCTGTTCCTGCTGGTCCCGCTGGCCACGATCCCGATCGTCTGGAGCATCGTCCGCGGCGACCGTCTCGCCGGCGAAACTCAGCCGGCGGAGTAGCGTCTGTCAGGTTCCCGTAAGGTTGCGAGGCCTAACGTACGGTAATGGACATCCGACTGAAACTCATCTGCACAGCCGTGTTCATCACCCTCGTAGTGACGTTCTGCGTCACACTGACAGCGATTTACCGCCTCGGAGCCTGACCTCCAGCCGCGGCGGTTCGGTCGGGGCGAGCCACCAGCCCCGACCACCCCTACACTGTCCGCAGCCATCCACCGTCGACGAAATACGTCGAACCCGTGGAGTAGCTCGCCCGGTCGGAACACAGGAAGACGAAGAAGTTTGCCAGCTCCTCGGGCGTCGCAAACCGCTTCATGCCGCCCGCCTCGTCGGCCACACCCTGCAGGTGCGCCTCGTATCCGTCCTCGCCGGCAAGCTGCTTGGCCGTCTTGATCCAGTCCGGGGTAAGGACGAGACCGGGATTGATGGTGTTGACCCGGATGTTGTCCCCGACGACCTCGTTGGCGAGGGTCTTGGAGAACATCATCAGCGCCGCCTTGGTCGTGTTGTAGATTGGCTCGTACCAGAGCGGCTGGACGGCGCAGATCGAGGCGTTATGGATGATGGCGCCCCAGTTGTGGATCTTCATCTGCGGTACCAGTCCGCGCGCCAGCCGGACCGCCGCCATCACGTGCAGGTCCCAGTAATACTGCCACTTGGCGTCGTCGGCCTCGGCGATCGTCTCGTTGGAACCGGTGCCGGCGTTGTTGATGAGGATGTGCGCTCCGCCCAGTTGCGCCGCGGCGGTGACGATCTTTGCGCACCCCTGGGCGGTCGCAACGTCCGCCGCGACGCCGTGTGCCTCAACGCCCCACGTGGCCCCGATCCGGGCCGCCTCGGCATGCACCCGCTCCTGCCCGCGTGCCGTGATCAGCACGCTGGCGCCCTCTGCCGCCAGGCCTTCTGCCACCGCGAGTCCAATGCCGACACTGCCGCCGGTGATGACGGCGAGCTTGCCTTTGAGACCCAGATCCATCCGATCGCCCCCTAGAAGACGCCGTAGTTGCTGGCCCGCTGCCCCAGGTAGTGCAGCAATGGAGCCGCGTAGCAGAGCATGAGCGCGACCGGCTCCTCGCCCATGCCGATGAGGAACTCGAGATCGTCCACGAGACTGCCGACGTGGAGTTCGGGAGCGTCCGCGTCCTTGGCGATGTACTCGCTCCCCAACGGGACCGACCAGTAGAAGTCGGCATCGAGTGCCACCGTGCGGACGCCCTGCTCCTCAAAGAGGTTCAACAGCTGGTTCAGCTGCACCCGCAGGCTGGCGATGTCGACTTGTACTGGTGAGGTCATCAGGTCTCTTCCATCAATATCTGCAGCTTCACATCCGTCGGTCGGCCTTCAACCGCGCGGTCGAAGGCCTTGATCGAGTCCTCGAACTTGAACGTCCCGGAAATCAGCGGCTTCAGGTCCACCCGGCCGGACGCCATCAGCGCGATGGCCCGGTCGTACTGGTGGGCGTAGCGGAACACCGAGGCGATGGTGATTTCCTTCACCGACAGCGAGGCGATGTCGAAATCCACCGGCTCGACCGGCAACCCGACCACGACGATCGTCCCGCCCGGCCGGACCACGTCGACGATCCCCTGCCAGGCGCGGGGCGAACCCGAGCACTCGAACACGATGTCGGCGCCCCAGTTGTCCGTCAGCCTGTTCACCTCGTCGAGGAGCTTCTTGTCCCGGATGTTGACCGGGATGATGCCCTGGTACTTCGCCGCGATATCGAGCTTGGGCTGGGCGAGGTCGGTGATGATCACCCGTGCGCAACCACCGGCCAGCGCCGCCAGCGCCACCATGGTGCCGATAGGCCCCGCGCCCATCACGATCGCCGTGTCACCGGGCGTGATCTTCGCCTTGGTCGCCGCCTGCATGCCCACGGCAAAAGGCTCGACCATCGCTCCCTCGGCAAAACTCACGTTGTCCGGCAGCTTGAAGGTGTAGTTGGCCGGATGCACGACGAAGGGCGTCAGCACCCCGTGGATCGGCGGCGTTGCCCAGAAGGTCACCGCCGGATCGATATTGTACATCCCCAGCCGCGAGGCTCGCGAGTTCGGATCGGGGACGCCGGGCTCCATGCACACCCGGTCGCCGACCTTGAGGTTGGTCACCCCTGCCCCGACCTCGACCACGGTGCCGGCCGCCTCGTGACCAAGCACCATGGGGGCGTTGACCACGAAAGGCCCGATCCGGCCGTGGGTGTAGTAGTGCACATCGGAGCCGCAGACGCCGACCGTGTGCAGCTTGACCTTCACCATGCCGGGACCGACGTCCATCGGCAGATCGATGTCACGGAGTGTGAGTTCGTGCTGTTTCTCCAGCACGAGAGCGCGCATTTTCGTCATTGTACCTGGGGGATCTCTTCGCCGACCTTGTAGTGATGCGTAGGCCCGGTGGCGCCCTCGGCCGGTGGCTTCATTGCCCCGGTCATGATCGCCACGGCATCCGACATCGAGAACTTCTTGGGATCGATGATCGCGATGCGCCTGCCGAGCCGGTGGATGTGGATACGGTCCGCCACCTCGAACACATGCGGCATGTTGTGCGAGATCAGGACGATCGGCAAGCCGCGCCGCTTTACGTCCATCATGAGCTCGAGCACACGCCGGCTTTCCTTGACGCCTAGTGCCGCCGTGGGCTCGTCCATGATGACGACGCGCGACCCGAACGCCGCCGCCCGGGCCACCGCCACACCCTGTCGCTGGCCGCCCGACAGCGTCTCCACCGACTGGTGGATGTTCTGGATGGTGAGCAGGCCCAGTTCGTTGAGTTTCTCGCGCGCGATCCGCGCCATCTTGGTCCGATCGAGCCGGCGCAGCCATTGCCCGGTCCAGCCCGGTCTCCTGAGCTCCCGGCCAAGGAACATGTTGTCGGCAATCGACAGCGCCGGGCTCAGCGCGAGGTTCTGGTACACCGTCTCGATGCCGGCGTTGCGGGCGTCCATGGGCGATTTGAAGTGCACCGGCTGACCGTCGAGCAGGATCTCACCGCTGTCCGGGATCACCGCACCGCACAGCGCCTTGATCAGCGTCGACTTGCCGGCACCGTTGTCGCCGATGACCGCCAGGATCTCGTTGCGGCGGAGGTCGAAGTCGGCGTTGTCGAGCGCGACCACGCGGCCATAGCGCTTGTTGAGGCCCCTGCCCTCGAGGACGATGTCCCCGGCGTTGCCGGACGGCACACCCATGCTGGTCAGGTCGCTCATGCCGATATCTTTCTGATCCACTGGTCGATAGTCACCGCGACGATGATGAGCACGCCCACCGCGAAGTCCTGCCACAGCAGCGCGAGACCCGAGAGCGCCAACCCGTTCCGGAACACGCCCACGATCAGCGCCCCGAACAATGTGCCGATGATCGAGCCGCGTCCGCCGAACAGGCTCGTTCCGCCGATCACCACGGCGGTGATCGAGTCGAGGTTGGCGGTTTGCCCGGCCTGCGGGCTCACTCCACCGATGCGCCCGATCAGCACCCAGGCCGCGATCGCGCAGATGAGGCCCGCCAGCGCGTAGACCGCGATCAGCACCCGGTCGGTGTTGATGCCCGAGAGCCGGGCGGAATCCGGGTCGTCGCCCGTCGCATAGACATGCCGTCCGAACGCCGTGCGTCGGAGGATGTAGGAGAGGACGATAGCCAGCGCGATCATCAGCAACGAGCCGTAGGTGACCACCCACCCTCTCAGCCACGGCAGGTCGAGCCCGAAGAACAGCCCGATGTCGTAGAGCTTGAACAGCTTGCCGAGCCATAGGAGGAACGGCGCCGCCGCCTCCATGTCCACGGCCCGGATCGTCTCGGAGTTCGAGTAGAACGTGTTGAGCGCCCCGAAGATGCTCCACGTACCCAAAGTCACGATGAACGGCGGCAGCTTCAGCTTGGTGATGATCAGCCCGTTGAGCAGTCCGCAGGCAAAGCCGGCCAGGAGACCGAGCGGAAATGCTATGTAGACCGGCACGCCATAAACCACGGCCGTCCGTCCCATCACGACCGAACACAGGATCATGATCAACCCGACCGAAAGGTCGATACCCGCGGTCAGGATCACCAGCGTCTGCGCCATGGCGAGGATTGCAACGATCGTCACCTGCTGCAGCACCACCGATAGGTTCAGCGGCGACAGGAATTTGCCCGGAGCGGCGAGAGCGAAGATGATGACGCCGACCATCAGCACGATCAGCGGGATCAGCGTGGGATACTCGTGCAGTATGCCCTGCAGCCGCCGGACGATACTCGGGCGGTCTTCCTCGAAGCTCGCCACCGACTGATCCGCACCCGCCAGCCCGCTCTCGGCCTTGGTCGAACCCACTGCGTCGTCGCTCATCCCGTGTCCTCCTCCCGGGGTTAAGCAAGGGGACGCCAATGAGGCGTCCCCTCGACCTCTCGAAATTAGTCGCTGCGCGGCACGCTTTGAAGCGATCAGCCCCAGCAGAGACTCTTGCCTTCTTCGACCGAGATCGACGGCACGCCGTCGACCGGCTTGGCCGTGATGAGCGACGCGCCGGTATCGAGGAAGCCGACCTCCGGATCGATCGCGGGCAGCGTGCCCGAGACGATCGCGTCGAGCGCCATCGCGGCCATCTTCAGCGGATACTGCTGGCTGGTCGCGCCGATGACGCCCGACTCGACGTTGGCAACGCCCGGGCAGCCGCCGTCGATCGAGACGATCAGCACCGAGCCGTCATCCTTGCCCACCGCCTTCAGCGCTTCCCACGCACCGGCGGCTGCCGGCTCGTTGATGGTGTAGACCACGTTGACGTTCGGGCACTTCTGCAACGCGTTCTCCATCGCAGTGCGGCCCTTTTCCTGGTCGCCCTGGCTGATTTCGTGCGTGCAGATGCGTGGATCGTCCTCGTCGCCGTATTTGTTGGGGTCCTTCACGTCGATGCCGAAGCCGGCCATGAAGCCCTGGTCGCGCAGGTAGTCCACCGTCGGCTGGTTGGTGGCGAGGTCGAGGAACACGATCGAAGCGTCCTTGGCCTTGTCACCCAGCGTTCCGGCGGCCCACTTGCCGATGAGTTCACCCGCCTTGCGATTGTCGGTGGCAAAGGTCGCGTCGGCGGCGTCCATCGGATCAAGCGGCGTATCGAGCACGATCACCTTCAGGCCGGCATCACGCGCCTTCTGGATGGTCGGCACGATGGCCTTGGAGTCCGAAGGCACGATGGCAAAGCCCTTGGCGCCGGCCGAGATCAGGTTCTCGATGCAGGCCACCTGGCCGTCATTGTCGCCGTCGAACTTGCCGGCGCAGGAGATCAGCTTGGCGCCGAGCTCCTTGGCCTTGGCTTCGGCGCCCTCACGCATCTTGACGAAGAACGGATTGGTTTCGGTCTTGGTGATCAGTCCGACCGTGACCTCCTGGGCGAAGGCGCTCCCGGCGAAGCCTGCAACGGCAATGGCACAGGCAAGCGTCGTCTTCAGAAAACCGAGTCTTCCCATAAACTCCTCCCGTTGTTGCAAAACCTGCCCGGCTGCCAGTTGGCTCCGGCAACGCAGACAAGAGGCAAGGGCCGGCGTGCCATGCACGCAGTCCTCCCCCGGCCAACAGCGATAACAGCGCAAGCTCCGCGGACTGTCAATAAATTAGTCCACTTGATTTATTAATTGACATGCTGGGTGCCTGGGGATGATCCTTTAGTTCGGGAGGGGATAGGAACCCCGTGTAGTCGATTGCATATTCGGCTTCGCCGTGGCCTTTTTCCGCCACGACGGAGGAACGGAACTTGTCAACCGATGCAATCGAGAGGAGGTCGCGACCAGTGGCCACCGGCGCAGGAGCGAGAGATGCCGGACTGAAGCCCGGGGCAGCCACGCGCGGCACCAATCAGACCGGCGTGCGCCTCTACAACGAACGTCTCGTGCTCTCCCTGATCCGCCGCCATGGCGACCTGCCCAAGGCCGACATGGCGCGCATGACGGGGCTCTCGCCCCAGACCATCTCGATCATCACCAATGCGCTCGAGGCCGACGGCCTGCTGCTGCGGGGCAACCCGCTGCGTGGCAAGGTCGGCCAGCCGCTGGTCCCCTACTCGCTCAACCCCGAGGGGGCGCTGAGCTTTGGATTGAAGATCGGCCGGCGCAGCGTCGACCTGTACCTCATCAGCTTCACCGGTGAGATCCTGAAGCTGCAGCACAAGACCTACCCCTACCCCACGCCCGACGGCGTGCGCCGCTTCGCCCGCGAGGGCATCGAGAACATGCTCGCCGACCTGCCCGCGCACCTCGCCGCCCGAATCTCCGGCGTCGGCATTGCCGCGCCCTACGAGATGTGGACCTGGCACGAGGAGATCGGCGCTCCCGCCGCCGAGATCGATGCCTGGCGGCAGGTCGACGTCCGCGCCATGATCGCCGAACTCTGCTCCTGGCCGGTCTATTTCGCGAACGACATCACCGCCGCATGTGCCGCTGAGCTGATGTTCGGCCACGGCGCCGACTATTCCGACTATCTCTACGTCTTCATCGGCTCGTTCATCGGTGGCGGGCTGGTGCTGGACGGCCACCTCTTCCCCGGCCGCACCCAGAATGCCGGTGCCCTCGGCTCGATGCCGGCGCAGGATCCGGGACAAGTCGTACGGCCGGGCCGCACCCCGCAGCTGATGAACGTTGCCTCGATCTACACGCTCGAGCGCAAGCTCGTCGCCCAGGGCCGCAACCCCGAGGTGCTGTGGCAATCGCCGGACGACTGGGGCAACGACCTCGGCCCGGTGCTCGACGAGTGGATCGACGAAGTGGCGCAGAGCCTCGCCTACGCGATCGTCGCCGCCATCGCCGTGATCGACGTCGAAACCGTACTCATCGACGGCGCGTTCCCGACCCATGTGCGATCCCGCGTCATCGAACGAACCGAGGCCGCGATCGCGGCGATCAACCGGCAGGGCCTCTCGCCCTTCCGGCTGCTGCCGGGCAGCATCGGCAATGCGGCGCGGGCCATGGGCGGAGCATCGCTGCCGCTGCTCGCTAACTTCACGCAGGACCGTGAAGTGCTCTTCAAGGACAATGCCTAAGCCCCTGCCGCAACGATCAGGGTAACCAGTTCGCAAAGCTTGCCGGGCAGACTGCACCAGTCTCCGCCCGGCAGGTTCCATGACCAGCACCCGAACGAAGCTTCGCCGAACGATTTCGATGCTGGTGCTGGCAGCAGTCGTCGTGGTCGTCGCCCTGGCCGCTGCTGTGCTGGCGGGCTTCCTCTTCTGGTCGGCCCATGAGATCGACCAGAGCGCGTCCGAGCGCCAACGCGTCCGGATCGCACAGGCGGTCAAGCTGCAGCTCGACGCCGTCCCCCGCGACCAGGAAAGCGCCGCCGTTTGGGATGATGCCGTTGTCGCCGCCCGCGACCGCGACATGGAGTGGCTCGCGTTCAACATCGGAAGCTGGACCTACACCTATTTCGGACACGACGAGAGCTACGTGATCTCGGCCAATGACGAGGTCGTCTACGTCGCGCATGACGGGGTTACGGTCCAGCAGATGGACCGGGCGTTCGAGACGCGTCGCGAGCTGATCGAGCCCATAGTTGCCGAAGTGCGCCGTGTGGCAGCGAGCGGCTACCTCGATACACCGCCCCATATCGCCGACTACGCTCTCATCGACGGCCTGCCGGTCATCATCAGCGCCATTCCGATCGTCTCCGACACCGGCAACATCGGCCAGCGCCCCGGTCGTGAGGCCGTGCTCATCTCCGTCGTCCGGCTCGAACTCGACTACGAACTGCGCATGATGCAGCGCTACATGACCGAGGTCGGCCGCTTCACTACCAATCCAGCGGCGGGTGCCGATCTCAGCGTCATGCCCATCGCCAACCGCGCCGGCCGCATCATCGCGTTCTTCGAATGGATCCCCTACCGCCCGGGGGCCGAACTGCTCGGCCGCACCGGACCGGCGCTTGCCGCCACCTTCGCCGTGGTCGCGCTGCTTCTCGCTGCCCTCGCCAGTCGGTTGCGCCGTGCCCTCAATGCCCTCGAGCATCGCCGCATCGAGGCGGAACGCCAGGCGGGCCACGATCCGCTGACCGGCCTCCTGAATCGGCTGAGCTTCGACCGCCTGTTCGACGCCCGCCTCAGCACCCAGACCCCGCGTGATGCTCCCCTGGCGCTGCTCATGCTTGACCTCGATCGCTTCAAGCAGGTCAACGACACGCTGGGCCACAGCGCCGGCGACGACCTGATCTGCGCCGTGGCGGATCGGCTGCGCGACGTGATCGAACCCGGTGACGTGCTGGCGCGGCTGGGCGGCGACGAGTTCGCCATCCTGCACTCGTCATTCGCCGGCCAGGTCGAGGTTACCGCCCTCGCCCACCGCATCATCGAGGCTATCGGTCGTCCCTTCCGCATCCAGGGCAGCGAGGCCTTCGTCGGCGTTTCCATCGGCATCGTCATCGCCGACGATGAGATCGACAGCCACGAATTGAGCCGCAAGGCCGACATCGCCCTCTACGAGGCCAAATCCGCCGGCCGCAATCGCTCCGCCGTCTATCGCGAGGCCATGGGCGAGGTCGTGCAGAGCCGCCATTCAGTTGAGGCCGACCTGCGCGAGGCCCTGCGCGTACCGGGTCAGCTCTGGGTCGCCTACCAGCCGCTCTGCGACAGCGACGGCAACATCATCGGCGCCGAGGCCCTGATACGCTGGACCAACCCGCGGGTCGGCGACATCCCCCCGGCGCGCTTCATCGGCGTGGCCGAGAGCAGCGGCCTCATCGAACAGTTGGGCGAGTTCGTCCTGCGGCGTGCCGCCCAGTTCGGCGCGCGCTGGCCTGGCCGGAACATCGCCGTCAACATTTCGCCCGCCCAGCTGCGCAACCCGACCTTCCCCGATCGCGTCTTCGCCATACTCGCCGAAACAGGCATGAACCCGGCCGACCTCGAAATGGAGATCACCGAGAGCATCCTCATCGAGGACGAGACCGTCGTGGCGGGAGCCATCCGCGCCTTTCGCGAGGCCGGCATCCGCATTGCGCTCGATGATTTCGGCACCGGCTATTCCTCGCTCAACTACCTCCAGCGCTACCCCGTCGACCGCATCAAGATCGACCGCTCCTTCGTCAGCCAGCTGATGACCTCGAACGGCACCGACGCCATCGTCCAGGCGCTTGTGACGCTGGCACGAGCACTCGGCATCGAGGTCACCGCCGAAGGCGTCGAGACGCGGGAACAGTACGAGGCCCTGCTGGCCATGGGCTGCGACACGTTCCAGGGCTACCTCTTTTCCGCGCCGCTGACCGTGGGCGACATCGAAGTGCGCCTGAGGGAGGCAAGCCAGGCGACTTCGCGGGTCGCCTGAGTACTTTCCCTTAACCAGCCCAGCTAACGCCACTTTCGCGAACGCCCCCTAAGTTGCCGCGACAACAGTTTGAGTTTGGGGGCTCAGAATGCGCACCGAGCGGCGATCCGGCTGGCAGTTCTCGTTCAAGGTCCTGATCCCGGTGATGGTGGCCGTGCTGGTGACAGCCGGCACTGCGACTGGCTTCGTCCTGTGGTCGGCGTCAAAGAGCGACGACCGGGCGCTCCAGCGCCAGATGCGGCTCGTCGAACACATCCTCAAACAGGAGTGGGACTACGTCGCCACCGCCGGCCAGGATGCGACCGCCTGGGACGACGCGGTGACCGCCGTCCGCGACGGCGACCTCGAGTGGATCGATGAGAACCTGGGCCAGGGCATCTACAACGACCATGCCCACAACCGCATCTACGTGCTCGATCACGACCTGAAGCCCGTCTACGCCATGCGTGATGGCGGAGCCGTGGCCGCCGATACGTTCGAGACCGATCGCGCCGCCTTCGCGGGCCTGCTCGACCGGCTGCGTGGCGTCGACGGCGATGCTGCCATCGACTCCTACAACAACGGCTTCGCCGATGTTCCCAGCGCAACCGACCTCGTCATGATTGGTGGCCAGCCGGCCCTGATCGGCGCCGTGCCAATCCTCTCCTGGTCGGACGAGCTCGACGTGCCCCCGACCGAGGCGCGCTATCATGTCGTCGCCCGCTTCCTCGACGGCGCGGTGGCCGAACAGCTCATGGGTCAGTACCTGATCGATGGGGCCCGCTTCGACACCAATGCGACCGCCGCCGCCAACGAGGCGGTCTACCCGCTCAGCAACCTCGCCGGCACGCCGATCGCCTGGTTCAAGTGGCAGCCCGACCGGCCCGGCTCGCTGCTCCTCACCGAGACGGCTCCCGCCATGGGCGCCGCCCTCCTCGTTGCCGGCATCGTCATTGCGCTGCTGATGCGCAGCCTCCGCCGCTCGTCGGCCCAGCTCGAGGCCGAACGCGCCCGCGCCGAGCACCAGGCCCTGCACGACCCGCTGACCGGCCTCGCCAACCGCGCCATGTTCCAGCAGCGGCTGACCCAGGCGCTCGAGCGCCTCAGCCCCGGCGGCGACCCCGTGGCATTGCTCGCGCTCGATCTCGATCGGTTCAAGCACGTCAACGACACGCTCGGCCATGAAGCCGGCGACGAACTGCTCCGGCAGGTCTCCGGCCGCATCAATGCCCTGCTCGGCGACACGGACACGCTTGCCCGCCTCGGCGGCGACGAGTTCGTCATCCTCCAGGGCGCCATCAAGACGGTGAGCGAGTCGAGCCGGCTCTCCGAGACGATCATCTCGCGCGTCTCCGAGCCCTACAAGCTGGCCGGCACCGATGTCCGCATCGGCGTCTCGATCGGCGTCGCCCTTGCCCGCAACTCGGCCAACGACGGGCTCGACCTGCCGGCCCGCGCCGACTTCGCGCTCTACCAGGCCAAGGAATCGGGCCGCAATACCTTCCGGCTCTACGACGAGCTGCAGCCGGAGGAAGGCGCCCGCGAAGCCGGCTGACGCTAGCCGGCCTCGGCCAGCACCGCTGCCAGCCTCACCTCGCGCTGCCGGATGCCGGCAGCGCCGTCGCCCCCTGCCAGCCACATCTCCCCGAGCCGCCCCTTGTCGAACAGGGCGTAGAGGCACGGCGCGATGTAGCTCGACCGACAGATCGCCGGCGTGTTCTGGAGGAACGCCGCAACCTGCCTGGTGACGGCCGCCATCTGCCGCTTCCGTGCCGGCGGGCTCTCACCTGGCTCGAGCCTGGCCAGCGCCTCGGCGGCCAGCGCGCTTGCATGCATGGTCCGGAAATCCTTGGCTGTAACCGGCACGCCGGCGATTTCCCGCAGGTACCGGTTGATGTCATCGGTCCTGAGCGGCCTCGCCACCCCATCCTCGCCCCGATACATCAGCAGCCGCTTGCCCGGGATCGACTTCACCTTGCCGACCGCCTCCGCAAGCTGGGCATCCGCAAGCCGATAGCTCGCCGTCTTGCCGCTCTTGGCGGGAAAGCTGATGACCACCTCGTCGCCATGTACCGCGACATCACGGCTGAACAGCGTGCCGGCTCCGCGCGTGCCATGCGCATCGAGATACCGCTCACGGCCCACCCGCATCGCCGTGCGATCGATGAGCGCCACACTCAGCGCCAGCGCCAGTTCCTTGCTGCCCGCCTCGGCCCTCAGGTCCTCGCGGACACGGCGGCGGATGCGTGACAGGGCCGCCGTCAGCGTCCCAAGCTGCTGCTGCTTCCTGCGCGTGCGCCGCGCCTCCCAGTCCGGATGGTAGATATACTGAAGCCGCCCCGCCGCGTCGCTTCCCACTGCCTGGATATGCGCATTCTGCGCCGTGGCAATGCGGACGTCGGTCCACGCCGGCGGTATGCCCAGTGTCCGGACGCGCTCGTACAATTCGGCATCGCGGATGGGCGCGCCTTCGGCATCCCTGAGGCCAAACCCACGACCATGGCGGACGCGACGAATCGTGAGATCGTCGCGTCCGACGCGCTTCAATCTCGCCATCGCATTCAGACGCCGGTCGTGGTCCCGGGCGGCGGTGAGTTGAACACGAAGAAGATCAGGTAGATCAGGGCAAATGCCACGATCACTCCCGTAATGGACCAGACCAGCACCCAGAAGTTCGTGAGGCGATGACTACCCTGGCGAACCTCGGTGGTCGACTTGTGGGCATCGTAGGTCTTCATGGTGCTACTCGCTTAAGGACGAACGTGAAAAACCAACGCCTCGTCACCCCGCTGGTTCCGTCCCCACTTGACCGGGCGCCTGCGCTGACTGACGCTGGCGCATGTTGACCGCGGCCGTTTCATGACCATCTCGCCCGAACTCCTCACCCGCATGATCAAGGCCGGTGCCGGCGAAGAGCCCGCCGATGTCGTGATCAAGAACGTCCGCCTGCTCGATGTGATCTCGGGCACCATCACCCATACCGACATCGCCATCGTCGCCGACCGCATCGTCGGCACCTACGGCTACTACAACGGCAGGCAGCTGATCGAAGGCGACAACCGCTACGTCGTCCCAGGCTTCATCGATACGCACCTGCATATCGAGTCCTCGCTGGTCACCCCTTTCGAGTTCGAGCGCTGCGTGCTGCCGCATGGCGTCACCACCGTGATCTGCGACCCGCACGAGATCGCCAACGTGCTCGGTGCCGACGGCATCCGCTACTTCCTCGAGTGCGCCGAGCGCGCGGTGATGGATATCCGGGTCAACCTCAGCTCCTGCGTTCCGGCGACCCAGCACGAGACGTCGGGCGCGCGCCTGGAGATCGCCGACCTCGAGAAATTCCGCGGCCACCCCCAGGTCATCGGCCTCGCCGAGATGATGAACTTCCCCGGCGTCCTGGCGGGCGATCCCGGAATCATCGCCAAGCTCGTCGCCTTCCAGGGCGGCCATATCGACGGCCATGCTCCGCTGCTCAGCGACCTCAAGCTCAACGGCTATCTCGCCGCCGGCATTCGCACCGACCACGAGGCAACCACCGCCGTCGAGGCGCGCGAGAAGCTGCAGAAAGGGATGGCCATCCTCATCCGCGAGGGCTCCGTCTCCAAGGACCTCGATGCCCTCGCCGAAATCCTCGACGCCGATACCTCGGCCTATGTCGCGCTCTGCACCGACGATCGCAACCCGCTCGATATCCTCGAGGAAGGCCACCTCGACTCATCGATCCGGCGCCTGATCGCGCGCGGCCGGCCGCTGCATCACGTCTACCGCGCCGCCTCGCATTCGGCCGCCCGCATCTTCGGGCTCAAGGACCGCGGCCTCGTTGCCCCCGGCTACCGCGCCGACATCGTCCTGCTCGATGACCTCGAAGGCTGCCAGGTCGCCGAAGTGGTGTCTGCCGGCCGCCTCGTTCGCCCCGAACTGTTCGAGCGGCGCCAACTTGTGCCGGCCGTCGGCCTCTCCTCGATGAAGGCCAGTCGCGTCGGCGCCTCCACCTTCACCGTCCCGCCCAATCCGCGCCAGAACGAGACCCCGGTCATCGCCGTCCGCCCCGGGCTGATCATCACCTACCGCGAGACGGCGGTACTGGAGGTCTCCGACAAGGGGACGCTCCCCGACATCGAGAACGACGTCATCAAGATCGGCGTGATCGAACGCCACGGCATCAACGGTAATGTCGCGCTGAGCTTCACCAAGGGCTTCGGCCTCAAGCGCGGCGCGATTGCCTCCTCGGTCGGCCACGATAGCCACAACATCACGGTCGTCGGCGTCAGCGACATCGACATGGCGGTGGCGGTGAACCGGCTGATCGAACTCGGCGGCGGCTTCGCCGTGGCCGACGGCGGCAAGGTGACGGCCGAGCTCGCCCTGCCGATCGCCGGTCTGATGAGCACCCTGAGCTTCGAGCAGGTGGCCGAGAAACTGCATCGCCTGCGCGAGGCTGCCTTTGCGCTCGGCTGCACGCTGCCCGAGCCCTTCCTGCAGGTCGCATTCCTCGCTTTGCCCGTTATCCCGCACCTCAAGATGACCGACCGTGGATTGTTCGACGTGGACAAGTTCGACTTCGTCACATGAGCATCGCAAGCCGGTTCCTGGCTGATCTGTACAAGCTGCCCAAGCGCAAATGCGGCATCGTGCGCACGCGGGGCATCCGCGTGCCCATGTATGACGGCGTCACGCTCGTCACCGAACATTTCGCCCCCAAGCTGCCCGGACGGCACCCCACTATCCTGATGCGCGAACCCTACGGGCTCTCCGGCTTCGCCACGATAGGCGAGGTCTACGCCGAGCGCGGCTATCAGGTCGTGCTGCAGGCCTGCCGCGGCACCGACAAGTCGGAGGGGGTGTTCGATCCCTTCGGGCACGAGCGCGAGGATGGTCTCGCCACCATCGACTGGATCAAGGCCCAGCCCTGGTTCGACGGCCGCCTCGGCACCTCGGGCCCGAGCTATCTGGGCTACGCTCAGTGGGCCATCTGCGATGCCCTGCCCAAGAAATCCGCCATGGCCATCAAGGTCACCAGCGCCGAGTTCGAATCCATCGTCTTCCCCGGTGGCGGGTTGGCGGTGGGACTTTGGCTCAGCTGGATCCAGACGGTCGAGGGCATCAAGGGCAACCCCATCCGTACCGCGCAGCGCATGTTCACCGGCGGCATCGAGCGCACGACGCTCAGCGCCACCATGAAACTGCCGCTGCGCGACGCCGACAAGCGCGTCACCGGCCGCGTCGTGCCGTTCTGGCGGCAGTGGATGAAGGAGGCCATCGGCAACGATGCCTTCTGGCACAAGCTCGACCACACCCACCGCATCGGCGCGCGCACCCCGCCCACCAGCTTCACCTCGGGCTGGTACGACTTCATGCTCGACCAGCTGCTGCGCGACTACTCCGTGATGGTCGATGCCGGCCAGGAACCACACCTCACCATCGGCCCCTGGACCCATGTCAGCCCGGACCTGCAGATGGAGAGCGTCAGGCAGACGCTCGAATGGATGGATGCCAAGCTTTTGGGCGACACCTCGAACCTGCGCCAGCCACCCGTCCGCCTCTGGGTTTCCGGCGAGAACCAGTGGCGCGAGTTCGACCGCTATCCCCCGATCGAGCCCGAGAGCCAGATCTGGCAGCTCCATCCGGACAAGATCCTGTCCCAGCGTCCCGTGCGCGCCTCGCCGCCCGACACCTACACCTATGACCCCCGCGACCCGACCCCGGCCATCGGCGGCGCCATGTTCGCCTTCAAGGGCGCCGGCCCCGTCGATCAGGCTACGCTCGAGTCACGGTCCGATCTCTTGGTCTATACCTCGGAGCCGCTGTTCAACGCCGTCACCATTCTCGGCCAGGTCCGCATCGCGCTCTATGCGCGCTCGAGCCTGCCGAACACCGACTTCTTCGTCCGCCTCTCTGACGTCGACGAGAACGGCGTCTCGACCAATGTCTGCGACGGTTTCCTGCGCAAGACCTCCGGCGATCCGGCGGTGCCCGACGACATCTGGAAACTGAGCTTCCGCATGCATGCGGCCGCCCACACGTTCCAGCGCAACCACCGGCTGCGCGTCGTGGTCGCCAGCGGTGCCCACCCCCGCTATGCCCGCAACACCGGCACCGACGAGCCGCTCGGCGAGGCGACGACACTGGTCGCCGCGGACATCGAAGTCTTCCACGACCCCGCCCATCCCAGCGCCATCCACTTGCCCGTGGTCGAACTCGACAGGGCCTGAGCTAGTTGTCGTAGAACCCGGCCCTGCGGCAATCCTGGATCGACAGTTGCGACAGGTTGAGGCGCGTCAGCGCCTCATCGACACCATCAGCCCCATTCGCCCAGTGGCTGGATGGATCGGCCACCGACTCTCCCGGCGCCGGCTCCTCCGAAGGATTGTTCACCAGCGACGTGCCCATGCGAAAACGCAACGCGTCGCACTGTCGGTCGACGCGCGTGGCATCCGCCGGCGACAGCTCAACCCCTTTGATCGAGGTCTGCGCCACCGCCGGCAGGGCCAGACCAAGCATCAGCGCCACAACGAGAATTTGCTTCATTCGACGATCTCCAGTGCAGATCATAGCGCCCTCCCCTCCCGGCGTCATGGCCGGTAACGCAAAAGGCGCGGCGTTGCCACCGCGCCCTTTCATCGCAGTCCGGGAGACTGTTACTGCACGAGGCCCGCGTCCTTGCAGGACTGGTAGGTCAGCAGCGCCAGGTCGATGCTGGTGGTCGTGGCCGCGTCCATACCGGCATCGGTATCGCCGGCCGACGCGTCAGTGCTGGTCTCGGTCGAAGCCTGCGTGTCGGCCGTCACGCCGGTATCAACCTGCTCCTTGGCGGCCAGCGTGTCGCACGCCGCCTGCACCTTGGGCAGGTCTTCCGCCGAGACGGTCGCACCGCCGACCACGGTCTGCGCAAAGGCCGGACCGGCGAACAGCATCGCACCAGTGAGTGCCAGGGCAGAAATCAGGGAACGAGTCATGGTTTGTCTCCTACGTTCTTGTCGTTGAGGCCCTGCTTGGCCTGCTCTCGGAACGAGGGGAGCGGGGCATGGTTGCCCCGTCGCAAAACAACGTGACCCGTGGAACCTTGCGGACGTGAGGCCGATCAGGCGCCCGCTTTCACCTTCTCGCGCGCCGCGTGAAGGATGGGCTCGGTGTAGCCCGACGGCTGCGTCGCACCCTCGAGCGCGAGGTCCAGCGCCGCCTGGTAGGCGATCGAAGTGTCGAACTTCCCCGCCATCGGCACATAGAGCGGATCGTCGGCATTCTGCCCGTCGACCACCGCCGCCATCTTCTCGAAAGCCGCCCGAACCTCGGCTTCGCTGACCAACCCGTGCATCAGCCAGTTGGCCACTGCCTGCGAGGAGATACGGCAGGTCGCGCGATCCTCCATCAGCCCGACATTGTTGATATCAGGCACCTTGGAGCAGCCGACGCCCTGGTCCACCCAGCGCACCACGTAGCCGAGGATGCCCTGCGCATTGTTGTCGAGCTCGCGCAGGATCTGCGCCTTGTCGAGCGTGCTCCTGTCGAGCACCGGCATCGAGAACAGCTCGTCCAGCCCCGGCGTCGCCTGGTTATGGCGCCGCTGCTGCGCCTCGAACACGTTGATCTGGTGATAGTGCAGCGCATGCAGCGTCGCCGCCGTCGGCGACGGCACCCAGGCCGTGTTGGCGCCCGCATTCGGATGGGCCGCCTTGGATGCCAGCATTGCCGCCATGTCGTCCGGCCGCGCCCACATGCCCTTGCCGATCTGCGCTCGTCCGGAGAATCCGGCCGCAAGCCCGATCAGCACGTTCCGGTCCTCGTAGGACTGGATCCACTTCTCGGCCTTCACATCGTCCTTGCGCAGTACCGGCCCGGCCAGCATCGAGGTGTGGATCTCGTCGCCGGTGCGATCGAGGAAGCCGGTATTGATGAAGAACACCCGGCGACGCGCCGCATGGATCGCTGCCTTGAGGTTGGCGGACGTCCGCCGTTCCTCGTCCATGATGCCGATCTTGATGGTCTCGGGCTTGAGCCCCAGCATCTTCTCGACCGCCGCGAAGATATCGCAGGCGAACTGCACTTCGTCCGGCCCGTGCATCTTCGGCTTCACGACATAGATCGCCCCGGTCGTCGAGTTGACCTTGTCGCTCATCGCGCACAGCGCCGTCACCGCCGCATCCATCAGCCCTTCGCCGATCGGCTGCCCGGCCGGATCGAGCACTGCCTTCGTCGTCATCAGGTGCCCGACATTGCGCACCAGCAGCAGCGACCTGCCCTTCAGCACCAGCGGCAGCCCGGCGACATCCTTGTACTGCCGGTCGGCATTGAGCTTGCGGGTCATCTGCTTCCCGCCCTTCTCGAACGTCTCCTCGAGCGTGCCGTTCATCAGCCCGAGCCAGTTGCGATAAACTCCGACCTTGTCTTCGGCATCCACCGCCGCAACCGAGTCCTCGCAGTCCTGGATCGTGGTCAGCGCCGACTCGATCACCACATCGGCCAGCCCCGCCTTGTGCGACGCACCGATGGTGCTCGCGGGATCGATCACCAGAACGACATGGAGCCCGTTGTGACGCAGTACCAGTTCGCCGCGCTCCTGCGTGCCGCCATAGCCGGCGAACTGCGCCGGGTTCTTCAGCCCAACACGGCCGGCCGCCGTATCGACGACGAAGCTCCGGCGCTCGCCATCCTTCACGACATGATAGCCGGTGACGTGCCGATGGCTGCCCGAAGCCAGCGGGAAGGCCTCGTCGAGGAAGTCCGCGGCCCGCTCGACCACTGCGGCCGCCCGCTTCGCATTGAAGCCCTTGCCCGGCGCCAATTCGCCCTCGCGTGAAATCGCGTCGGTGCCGTAAAGCGCGTCGTAGAGGCTGCCCCAGCGCGCGTTGGCCGCGTTCAGCGCGTAGCGCGCATTCGATACCGGCACCACCAGTTGCGGCCCGCAGATCGATGTGATCTCGGGATCGAGCCCGCTCGTCTCGATGGTGAAATCCGCAGGTTCGGCAACGATATAGCCGATCTCCCTGAGGAAAGACTGGTACTTGTCCGGATCGGCCGCAACCGGCCCGTTCGCCTTGTGCCAGTCGTCGATCTGTGTCTGGATCCGATCGCGGATCGCGAGGAACTCCCGGTTCTTCGGCGCGAACTCGCGCACCAGCCCGGCGAACCCGCCCCAGAACTGCTCGGGCGTCACACCCGTCCCCGGGATGGCTTCCTTCTCGACGAAATCGACCAGCAGCCGATCGACCTTGAGGCCCGATTTCTCGATGTAGTCAGCCATATTCGCTTCCTTCGCTCATCCAACTCGTCTGCTCCCCTCCCCCTTGAGGGGAGAACCCCTTCCCCACAAGGGTGGAGGGAGGCGATAGTCCGTCGCCAGACAATCCCACGCGCCCCCGGCATCACCGTTTTCATGCCCGGGCGCAATCCCCCAAAGGCGCTAACCGCGCTACCTTCGGATCAGGCCGGCAGTGCCGATTTCATCGGCTTGCCCATCACATAGGTCTCGACCACTGCCCGGTCGTCGCCGCAGGTCTGCAACAGGAACAGCTCCTGCTCCAGCGTATCCACGGTCTCCATCCGGAGCTTCATCTGCGGCGTCGCGCCGGAGTTCAGCACCACGATGTCGGCCTCCATCCCGGGCGCGATCGAGCCGATCCGGTCCTCGAGGCTCATCGCCCGGGCGTTGCCCAGCGTCATGTGGTAGAAGGAGCGGAGCGGTGTCAGCCGTTGCCCCCTCAACTGCATCACCTTGTAGCCCTCGTCCATCGTCCGCAGCATCGAGTACGAACTGCCGCCACCGACGTCGGTAGCCGTAGCGATCCGCACGCCGCGCTCGTGCTGGCGGTCGTAGTCGAACAGCCCCGAGCCGATGAACAGGTTCGAGGTCGGGCAGAACACCGCCACCGACTTCGTCTCGGACAGCACCTCGGTCTCGCGATGCGTCAGGTGGATGCAGTGCCCCAGCAGCGTCTTCGGGCCGAGCAGGTGGTACTTCTCGTAGATACCGACATAGTCGCCGAAGTTCGGATAGAGCTCGTTGGCATAGGCGATCTCGGCGAGGTTCTCGCTCACATGCGTCTGAATGTGGAGGTCCGGAAATTCCTTGGCCAGCGCCTCCGCCATCGCCATCTGCTCATGCGTAGAGGTGATGGCGAAGCGCGGCGTGATGGCGTAGTGCGCCCTGCCCCGCCCGTGCCACTTCTCAATCCCGGCCTTGGTGTCGTCATAGCCCGATTGCGGCGTGTCGCAGAGGCCCGGCGGGGCGTTGCGATCCATCATCACCTTGCCGCCCACCATCAGCATCTCGCGCTTCTCGGCCTCGCCGAAAAAGGCATCGACCGATTGCGGATGCACCGAGCAATAAGCTGCCGCAGTGGTCGTCCCATGCCGGATCAGCTCGTCGAAGAACCGCGACGCGATGCGCTCGGCATGCGCCCCGTCCGCAAACCGCTGCTCCTCGACGAACGTGTACGTGTTCAGCCACTCGAGCAGCGCCCCGGCATAGGCGCCGATCACCTGCATCTGCGGGAAATGGATGTGCGGGTCGATGAACCCGGGCAGGATCAGGTGCGGCCGGTGGTCGATGATCCGGGCGTCCGGGGCATGCGCCCCTTCGAACGCCCCCACCCTGACGATCCTGCCGTTCTCGATCTCGACGGCGCCGTCTTCGATGTAGCGGTACGAGCCATGGTCGTCGCGCGCCTGCGGCTCGCTGACGAAGGTCAGCACCCGCCCGCGCAGGATCTTCATGCTCACTTGCCACCCTCGCGGAACCACGCAACGATCACGGCACGCTCCTCGTCGGTCATCTCCGTAACATTACCCGGTGGCATCGCGTGCGAGTAGCCCGACTGGATAGCGACATCGTGAGCACGGTTGGCGATCGCCACAGGATTGTCGAGGATTACGTTCTTGGGTGCCTCGACGACCCCCTCCCACACCGGCTCGGCGGTGTGGCACATCGAGCAGCGGGCGAGCACGGCATTGCTCGCCGCCTCGAAATGCGGGCTCTGCATCAGCACCGCGGCCTGCGGCGACGGCACCGTCTCGGCGCCGGTCGGCAGCTTCGGTCCACTCGACAGCCACGCGATCATCAGGAAGATCACGATGGCCGCGGCCCAGGTCCAGGTCGGGTTGCCCTTGCGCGCGTGGCGCGTGTTGAAGAAGTGCCGGATCAGCACGCCCTCGAGGAAAATCAGCGCCGCGATCAGCCAGTTCCACTCCGTCGCGAATGCGAGCGGGTAGTGGCTTGAAAGCATAAAGAAAATGACCGGCAGCGTCAGGTAGTTGTTATGCAGGCTCCGCTGCTTGGCGATCTTGCCGTACTTGGCGTCGGGCACCCGCCCGGCCTTGAGGTCCGCCACCACGATCTTCTGGTTGGGGATGATGACCATGAACACGTTGGCGCTCATGATCGTCGCCGTGAACGCCCCCATGTGCAGCATCGCCGCCCGGCCGGTGAAGACCTGCGTGTAGGCCCAGGCCATGGCGACGAGGATCAGGAACAGCACCCCCATCAGCCCATAGGTCGAGTTCCCCAAGGGCGACTTGCAGAGCGTATCGTAGAGCAGCCAGCCCAGCCCGATCGAGCCCAGCGAAATGAAGATCGCCACCCAGTTGGGCACGTCCAGCACATTCCGGTCGATGAGGTAGAGGTCCGCGCCCACATAGTAGACGACCACCAGCAGGCAGAATCCGCTCAGCCAGGTGAAGTAGCTCTCCCACTTGAACCAGGTCAGGTGCTCGGGCAGGAACTCCGGTGCCACCAGGTACTTCTGGATGTGGTAGAAGCCGCCCCCATGCACCTGCCACTCCTCGCCATGCGCCAGCGGCGGCAGGCTCGGCGTCTTCCTGAGGCCCAGGTCGAGCGCGATGAAATAGAAGCTCGAGCCGATCCAGGCGATGGCCGTCACCACGTGCGTCCAGCGCACCGCAAAGCTCAGCCATTCCCAGAAGATCGCGTAGTCGGTCATCGCTTCAGTCGTCCTCTGGTCACGCCACTCGGGTCTCACTCCCTATCCCCGGAGGGGCGAGGGAACGCACTTTGCACGGACAGTGCCACATCGCCCCCTCGCCCCTCCGGGGGAGAGGGCCGGGGTGAGGGGCAGCCCCCCGCACCAGCCAGCCGTGAAAAGAGGCGGACTCGCGCCCGCCCCTCGTGTTGGATACGAAGCTTACGCCTCGACGCCTTCGGCGTACCAGTCGACAGCCCAGAACTCGCCGTCGTCGATCACGTCACCCGCCGCGACACGCTCGGCGCCGGCATTGTCCTTGATCGGGCCTGCGAACGGGTGGAGCGTGCCGGCGGCGATGTCGTTCTTCACCTTCTCGGCAGCAGCGACCACGTCGGCCGGGATTTTCTCGTTGTACTTGCCGATCTCGACCTCACCCGAGGCGATACCGTCCCAGACGCTGCCTTCGACCCAGGTGCCGTCGAGGACCGACTGCACGGACTTCACGTAGTGCGGGCCCCAGTTGTCGATGATCGCGGTGAGATGCGCCTTGGGCGCGAAGGCGCTCATGTCCGCGCCCTGGCCGAAACCGCCGACGATGCCGCGTTCCTCGGCCACCTGCAGGGCCGCCGGCCCATCGGTGTGCTGGGTGATGACGTCGACGCCCTGGTCGATCAGGGCACGAGCCGCGTCGGCTTCCTTGGCCGGGTCGAACCAGCTGTCGACATAGACGACCTTGACCTTGACCTCGGGGTTCACCTTCCGCGCGGCGATCGCGAAGGCGTTGATGCCCATCCGCACCTCGGGAATCGGGAACGACCCGATATAGGCGAGCGTGTTGGTCTTGGTCATCATGCCGGCGATCGTGCCGAGGACCGCGCGGCCCTCGTGGAACTTGGCGTTGTAGAGCGAGACGTTCGGCGCAGTGGAATTGCCGGTGGCCCACTCGAACTTCACATCCGGGAACTGCTTGGCGACTTTGTGCACGTAGTCGCCATAGCCGAAGCTGGTTGCGTAGATCAGCTTGTGGCCCTGCTGGGCCAGTTCGCGGAACACGCGCTCGCTGTCCGGACCCTCGGCCACGTTGGTCACCACGGTGGTCTCGACCTTGTCGGCACCGATCTGGTCCAGCATGTACTTGCGGCCAGTGTCGTGGCCGAAGTTCCAGCCGTTGTCGTCCGGCGTGCCGATCAGCACGAAGCCGACCTTGAGCTTCTCCTGGGCGAATGCGCGCCCGCCGACCAGCGGAAGCGCCGCGGCGGCGCCACCAATCTTGATCAGAGTGCGTCTGTTCAGAACTGTCATCTGTCTCTCCTGCATGACGAGTTGTCGTTCGGGCCGGCTTTCCCTGCTGCTAGCCCGTTGGAAGGAACGGCTTGCCGAGGCAGGCCGGTGCACTGGAGCTGCCGCCGCGCCGCATGGAAATCAGCACTAGCACCAGAATTGTTGCGAGGTAGGGCAAGGCCGCCCAGAGCTCGGATGGCAGCACGCGGAACCCGCCGCCGGCTGCCTTGGCATAGACCTCGAGCGTCATCACGAGGCCGAACAGATACGCGCCCGCCAGCAGCCGGAACGGCCGCCACGCCGCGAACACCACCAGCGCCAGCGCGATCCAGCCGCGCCCCGTGGTCAGCCGCTCGACCCATTGCGGAGTGAGGATCAGGGGGAAGCAACTCCCCGCGATGCCCGCCATGGCCCCGCCGAACGCCACCGCAAGGTAGCGCACGCCGATCACCGAATAGCCGATGGAATGTGCCGAAAGGTCGTTCTCGCCCACGGCGCGCAGGATCAGCCCCGCACGCGTCCGCTGCAGGAACCACCACACCGCCACCACCATGATCAGCGAGAAGTAGACCAGCGGCGAATAGCCGAAGACCACGCGCCAGACCGGATCGGCCGCCAGCTCCGGTGGGAACGGCGAGCGGAACAGCGGCACGGCCTTGCCCGTATAGGGCTGGCCGAACAGGGCCGAGAATCCGGTGCCGAAGATCGTGAGCGCCAGCCCGGTCGCGACCTGGTTGGCCGAGAGCGACAGCGTCAGGAACCCGAAGATCAGGGCCGCTGCCGCGGACGCACCGGCCGCGCAGACGATCGCCAGCCAGTGGTTGCCGGTGAGCAGCACCACGGCCACGGTGATCACCGCGCCGATCAGCATCATGCCCTCGACGCCGAGGTTGAGCACGCCGCTCTTTTCCGCCACCAGTTCGCCGAGACCGGCGAGGAGGATCGGCGTCGAGGCGCCGACCAGCGTGATGATGATGGGAATGATGAGGTCGAGTGTCATGCCGCCGCCCTCGTCGCTTCAGGGACACTCCGCTTGAAGCGGTACCGCACGAAGATATCGCCCGCGAGCAGCAGGAACAGCATCATCGCCTGGAAGATGCCCACGGCCGCGAACGGCAGCTGGATCGTCGTCTGCGCCACCTCGCCACCCACGAAAGTGATGGCGAGCGCCGTGCCCGCGATCAGGACGCCCAGCGGATGCAGCCGCCCGAGGAAGGCGACGATGATGGCCGTGAACCCGTAATTGGTCGGAAACTGCGGCACGAGCCGCCCGAACGGCCCGGTTGCCTCGAGAATGCCGGCGAGCCCGGCAAGCCCGCCGCTCACCAGCAGCGCCAGCCACACGGTCCGGTTGGCCGAGAACCCGCCATACCGCGCTGCCGCCGGCGACGCACCCACCGCGCGCACCTGGAACCCGAACACCGAGCGGGACATCACGAACCAGACGAGCAGCGCCACCACGATCGCGATCGGCGTCCCCACCTGCACGATCGTGCCGGGGATGATGTAGGGCTGCGACTGGTCGGCCGAGAACAGCACCGTCTGCGGCTGCCCCATCGAGGTCGGGCTCTTCCACGGCCCGAACACCAGGTAGTTGAGCAGTTGCACCGACACGTAGGTCAGCATCAGCGTGGTCAGGATCTCGTTGACCTTGAACTGCGTCCTGAGGAACGCCGGGATCGCCGCATAGGCCGCCCCGCCGGCAATGCCCGCAAGCAGCATCAGCGGGAAGATCCACGGTCCCGTCATCGTATGGGTGAGCAGCCCGACCCCGGTACCGGCGATGGCGCCGACGATGTACTGCCCCTCGGCGCCGATGTTCCAGACATTGGCCCGGTAGCTGACGGACAGCCCCACCGCAATGATCACCAGCGGCGTCGCCTTCACCGCCAGGTCCTGCCACTTGTAGGAATTGGTCAGCGGCGTGAAGAATATCTCGCGCACCGCCGCCAGCCCGTCATAGCCGAGCAGCGTGAACACGATCGCGCCCAGCACCATGGTCAGCGCCACGGCCGCAAACGGCGTCACGATCCGCATGGTCCGGCTGGGCGCCGGACGTTTCTCAAGCTGGAACTGCATCGCGCTCCCCCGGCACGATATGCGTTTCCGCGGCTGTGCCGTGGATACCGCCCATCAACAGCCCGATCTCTTCGATCGAGACTTCGCCCACCCGCATCGGCGCGCTGAGCCGCCCGCCGTTGATCACCGCCAGCGTGTCGCAGAGCGCCAGCAGTTCGTCGAGGTCCTGGCTGATGATCACCACAGCCGTTCCCGTCTGCGCCAGCTCGACGATCGACTGGTGGATCGCCGCTGCCGCGCCCGCATCGACGCCCCAGGTCGGCTGGCTCACCACCAGGACGCTCGGCTTCTGCAGGATCTCGCGACCCATGATGAACTTTTGCAGGTTCCCACCCGACAGCGAACCCGCCGTCGACCCCGGCCCTAGCGCCTTCACCGCGAAATCGGCGATCACCTTGCCCGTGTAGGTCTTGGCTGCCCCTGCGCGGATCAGCCCGCCCGTCACCATCCCCAACCGGTTGCGAGCCGTCAGCACACTGTTGTCCGCGAGCGTGAAGTCCCCGATGGCAGCGTGCCCGTTCCGCTCCTCCGGCACCGCGCAGAGCCCCAGCCGCCGCCGAGCGTTCGGCGAGAGTTCCCCCGCCGCCTTGCCCTCGATGCGGATCGCTTCGGGCTGCACCTGCACCTCACCGTCGAGCGCCAGCAGCAGCTCGGATTGCCCGTTCCCCGCCACGCCCGCGATGCCGAAAATCTCCCCCGCCCGCACCGTGAACGAGATGCTGTCGAGCCCCGTCCCGAACGCCTCGGTCCTCGGCACCGTGAGCCCCTCGACCACGAACTTGTCGCCCCCGAACGAGCGGCCCGGCGCCTTCTTCACGTCCTTGAGCCCAGCGCCGATCATCTTCTCGGCCATCGAGCGCGAGGTCTCGACCTTCGGATCGCAGGTCGCAACGACCTTGCCGCCCCTCAGGATCGTCGCCGTATCGCACAGCGCCTTTATCTCGTGCAGCTTGTGCGAAATGTAGAGGATCGAGCAGCCTTCCCGCGCCAGCTGGCGCAGCACGACGAACAGCTGGTCCACCTCCTGCGGCGTCAGCACCGAGGTCGGCTCGTCCATGATGAGCAGGCTCGGGTTGAGCAGCAGTGCGCGCACGATCTCGATGCGCTGGCGCTCGCCCACCGACAGCGTCGACACGGTCCGGTGCGGATCGAGCTGCAGCCCGTATTGCTTCAACACCTCGCGCACCCTGGCCTCGAGGTCGCGCGCCGGCACCTTGCTGTCGAGGCCGAGCGCGATGTTCTCGAGCACCGTCATCGCCTCGAACAGGCTGAAATGCTGGAACACCATGCCCACGCCCAGCTTCCGCGCGGCCTTGGGATTGTGCACGACCACCCGCTGCCCGTTCCACCGGATCTCGCCGGCATCGGGCTGCATGATCCCGTAGATCATCTTGACCAGGGTGGATTTGCCCGCCCCGTTCTCGCCGAGCAGAGCGTGGATTTCGCCCGGCTTCACGGAGAAGCCGACATTGTCATTGGCCAGCACGCCCGGAAAGCGCTTGGTGATGCCGACCAGTTCGAGGCGGGGGATGAGGCTAGTCTCCAACGACGGCTCCCGACTGAGTCGAAACCGGCTCTGCGACTGAAGCTTCCCGGCGACCAATGTGGATCATTATCTCGGCGGCCGCCAGCGCGGCGATGACTTCCGGACGCTTGTCCCCAAGCCCTTTGGGGAAGGCCCTGCCGCCAATGGGCAGCACCAGCCCGTCGAGCGGCCCCGCAGGGTACCCTTCGCCGAGGTACCAGGAACGGAATCGCGCCCGCTTCGTCTTCGAGCCGACCATGCCGACATAAGGCGCGTCACCGCGCTGCAACGCCTCGGCGCCGATCAGGAAATCGAGCGCGTGATCGTGGGTTAGGATGACATAGGCGCTACCCCGCGGCGCCGAGCGAACCACCGCCTCCGGCATGGGCACGGCGTGCTGCTCCACTGCCTCGGGCAGGTCAACCAGCTCATCCGGCCGCGTATCGACGACATGTACCCTGAGCGGCAGCGGCGCCAACGCACGCGCCAGCGCATGCCCGACATGCCCCGCGCCGAACAGATAGACATGCGGCCGCGCAGCCTCCTCAGCCGCGAGTCGCTGAACCAGCGCCGCGGCAATCTCCGGCGTCAGCCGCCGCAGCGCAACGTCCACGCGCCCGCCGCAGCACTGCCCGATCTCGGGCCCCAGCGGGATATCGAGGCTGTCCCCCGCCTCCCCAATGCGCAGCACCTGCCGCGCCCGGTCGATCACCATGTACTCGAGCGCCCCGCCCCCGATCGTGCCGACCTGCCGCTCCGCCGAGATCAACATGAACGCCCCGGCCTCGCGCGGCGACGATCCGCGCACCTGCGTCAGTTCGGCGACGATGGCCGCGGGATTGCCGGCAAGGAAAGTGCGGAGGATCGTGGCGGAGAGGCTCATCGTGCTGCCTCACCCTCATCCGGGCTTCGCCCACCTTCTCCCATCAAGGGAGAAGGCCCGACTGTAATGTCGGCGGGGTGGCCTTCTCCCCTTGTGGGAGAAGGTGCCCGAAGGGCGGATGAGGGGGGAGCCCCGCGCACCGCCATCTCAGCCTCGCGCCTTCCGCATCCGCTCGACCCCCATCAGCACCCGCTCGGGCGTCACCGGCGTATCGAGCTGCGGCGCTACCCGGTACTCGGCCACCGAAGCCACCGCCATCGACAGCGCCTCGACCACCGAGATCGCCAGCATCAGCGGCGGCTCGCCCACGGCCTTGCTGCGGCCGATTGTGGCTTCCTTGTTCACGCTCCACTCCGCGAGCGTCACGTTGAAGATCGGCGGCACGTCCGAGGCGAGCGGGATCTTGTAGGTCGAGGGGGCATGCGTCCGCAGTTGGCCCTTGCCGTCCCACCACAGCTCCTCGGTGGTCAGCCACCCCATCCCCTGGATGAAACCGCCCTCCACCTGGCCCTTGTCGATGGCCGGGTTCAGAGATTTGCCCACGTCATGGAGGATGTCGACGCGGTCCACCTGGTATTCGCCGGTGAGCGTGTCGATCGTCACCTCAGAGCACGAGGCGCCATAGGCGAAGTAGTAGAACGGATCGCCGCGCCCGGCCGCCCGGTCCCAATGGATGCGCGGCGTCTTGTAGAAACCAGCCGCCGAAAGCTGCACGCGGCCCACGTATGCCGAGGCCACCAGCTCTGCGAAGGTCACGAACTTCTGCCCGCAGCGCACGCCGCCCGGCTCGAACGTCACCTCGGCCTCGCTCACCTCGTAAACCCGCGCCGCATGGGCGACGAGCCGCGCCTTGATCTGCCGGCAGGCGTCGGCTGCCGCCGCGCCATTCAGGTCCGTGCCCGACGAAGCCGCCGTGGCCGACGTATTGGGCACCTTGCCCGTCGTCGTCGCGTTGATCTTCACCGAGGCCAGCGGCACCTGGAACTCGTCCGCCACCACCTGCGCCACCTTGATGTAGAGGCCCTGCCCCATCTCGGTGCCGCCGTGGCTCAGGTGGATCGAGCCGTCGCGATAGACGTGCACCAGCGCACCCGCCTGATTGTACCAGGTGGCGGTAAAGCTGATGCCGAACTTCACCGGCGTCAGCGCGATACCCTTCTTGAGAACCTTGCTGGTCCGGTTGAACGCGATCACCGCCTCGCGCCGCGCCTGGTAGTCGGCACTCGCCTCGAGTTCCTCCACCACGCGGTGGATGACGTTGTCTGTCACCGTCTGGTGGTAGGGCGTGATGTTGTTGGTGTCGGTGCCGTAGAAGTTGGCCTTGCGAATCTCGAGCGGATCCCGGCCCAGCGCATAGGCGATGTCCTCGATCCAGCGCTCGCAGCCGACCATGCCCTGCGGGCCGCCGAAACCGCGGAACGCCGTGTTCGAGCAGGTATTGGTATAGAACGGCTCCGACCGCGCCCGCACCGCCGGATACCAATAGGCGTTGTCGCAGTGGAACAGCGCCCGGTCCGTCACCGGCCCCGACAGGTCCGCCGACCATCCGGCACGCGCCGCATAGACGGCATCGACCGCCTGGATGCGCCCGTCGTCGTCATAGCCGACCTCGTAGTCGACGCGGAAATCGTGGCGCTTGCCGGTGGTCTGGAAATCGTCGTCCCGGTCGGGCCGCAGCTTGATGGCGCGGTGGAGCTTCTTGGCGGCCAGCGCCGCTACCACCGCATAGAGGTTCCCCTGCGTTTCCTTGCCGCCGAAGCCACCTCCCATGCGGCGCACGTTCACCGTCACCGCATGCATCTCGACACCGAGCACGTGGCCGACCATCAGCTGGATTTCGCTGGGGTGCTGCGTCGAGGCGTAGACCGTTACGTCGTCGTCCTCGCCCGGCACCGCGAGGGATATCTGCCCCTCGAGGTAGAAGTGCTCCTGCCCGCCGATCAGCATCGAACCCTTGAGCCGCCTCTGCGCCTTGGCAAGCCCGGCCGCGACATCGCCGCGCTCGAGCTTCAGGGGTGCCGTCACCAGCCTGTTGCCGTTGGCCCGCGCCGCATCGACATCGGTCTGGTGCGGCAGGTCGCGATACTCGATGCGCGCCAGGCGGCTCGCCCGCCGCGCCGCTTCCCGCGTCTCCGCCACCACCGCAAAGAGCGGTTGGCCCCAGTACTCGACCTTGGTCGTCGCAAAGACCGGCTCGTCGTGGAGGTGCGTCGAGGAGATGTCATTCTCCCCCGGGATATCGTCTGCCGTGACCACGTCGACGACACCCGGCGCCGCGCGCACGGCCGTGAGGTCCATCGAGGCGATCTCGGCATGGGCGCGCTCGCTCAGCGCGAGATAGGCATGCAGCGTCCCCGACGGCTCGTCGATGTCGTCGATATACTCGGCCCGCCCCGACACATGCTTTGCCGCACTGTCATGGACCAGCGGCTCGTGCAAGACGCCGGGAGCGGTGATGGCGCTCTGCTTGTTCATGCCACCTCCCTCACCAGCCGCTCACCTTCGCCCGTCGTCTCGAGCAGGAAACGGCGGAGCAGGTTCTGCGCCGAAACCATTCGATATTCGGCCGACGCGCGCATGTCCGTGATCGGCTGGTAGTCCTCGGCGTAGGCGGAGAGCGCCGCCTCGACCGTGGCCGCGGTCCACGGCTTGCCCAGCAAGGCCGCCTCAACCGTCTTCGCACGCTTCGGCGTCGCCGCCATGCCGCCGAAGGCGATGCAGACGTCAGCCACTGCGCCCGCCTCGACCTTCACGCGGAAGGCACCGCAGACCGAGGAGATGTCCTCGTCCCGCCGCTTGGTGATCTTGTAGCAGGCGAACTGCTCGCCCTCGCCCAGGGGCGGGATCGTCACCGCCTCGACGAACTCGCCGGGCTGCCGATCCTGCTTGCCATAGGCGATGAAGAAATCCTCGAGCTTCACCTCGCGCCGGACATCGCCCTTCCTGAGCGTGATCGATGCCCCCAGCACGATCAGCGGCGGTGGCGTGTCGCCGATCGGCGAGCCGTTCGCGATATTGGCGCCGATCGTCCCCGCATTGCGCACCTGCTGGCCGCCGATGCGGCTCCAGAACGTCGCAAGCTGCGGGTAGCGCGAGGTGATCGCGGCTTCGGCGTCGGAATAGGTCACGGCCGCGCCGATGCGCAGCGCACCATCCACTTCCCCGATGCCGTGGAGATCCGCGATGTCGCCGATGAAGATCATCGGCCCGATGTCGCGCATGAACTTGGTGACCCATAGGCCGACGTCCGTTGCGCCCGCAACCAGCGTCCCCGTCGGATTGGCAGCATAGACCTCGGCGAGGTCGTCGGACGAGGCCGGAACGATCACGCGGTCCTTGTCCTCGCCCAGTTCGACACGCTTGCCGTCCTTGAGCGCCTGAAGCCGAGCCTTGATCGACTGCCGTTCCACGATGAGCGGATCGGCAACCACCGTGCCATAGGCGGAGATTGATTTGCCGGCCTTGATGATCGGCGCGTACCCGGTGCAGCGGCAGAGGTTCCCCTGCAGCGCCACCTCGATATCGTTCACTGACGGATCGGCGTTCTGCATCCACATGCCATAGAGCGACATCACGATGCCCGGCGTGCAGAACCCGCACTGGCTGCCGTGATGATCGACCATCGCCTGCTGCACCGGATGCAGCGGCCCGTTGGCCGCCGACAGGTGCTCGACCGTCACCACATGCGTCGCATCGAGCGAGCCGACGAAGCAGATGCAGGCATTGACTGTCTCGTAGACCAGCTGGCCGCGCTTCAGCCGTCCCACCAGCACGGTGCAGGCGCCGCAGTCGCCCTCGGCACACCCTTCCTTGGAGCCCGTCATCCGCCGGTCGAGCCGCAGGAAATCAAGCAGCGTTCGCGTCGCCGGAAGGTTGTCCAGCACCACGTCCCTGTCATTGAGGATGAAGCGCAACTGGCCTCGGACTTCAGTCATCAGCTTCCCCGGTAGGTCGAATAGCCGTACGGCGAGACGAGCAGCGGCACATGATAATGCGCCTCCTCGCTCATCACGAAACGCACGGGCACCGTGTCGAGGAACGGGGTCTCGAGCTCCACGCCGAGCCGCTCGAAATACTGCCCCACATGGAAGATCAGCTCATAGCCGCCCAGGTGGAAGCTGTCGCCCTCGAGCAGCGGCCGGTCGGCCCGCCCATCGGCATTGGTGTGTCCTGACAGAATATGGTGCGTGTGGTCGCCATGTACCATGGCAAGGTCGAACCGCATCCCAACGGCCGGCTTGCCATGCATCGTGTCGAGTACGTGCGTCGTCAGGCGTGCGGGACCCGCCATACTGTAGTTCCTTTGCCCTGCCCCGGGCTGCCCCTGTGGCCGCCGCTTGCCATGGAGGCACTATTCGTGATTGCCCGACTATTGAGCATATTCGCCCGGGTTCCAAGAGGGATGCGCGCGAATTTTTACCAACTGGTCCATTTTTCCCGGCCTTGCCTCTCCCCCCGCCGGGTGGTGATACTCCGCCGGCCAATAGACGAGGTGCTGCCATGCGTTATCCCCGCAACCTGCTGGGCTACGGTCCGAATCCTCCCGATGCGCAATGGCCCGGCGGCGCCAATGTCGCGGTCCAGTTCGTGCTCAACTACGAAGAGGGCGGCGAGAACAACATCCTGCACGGCGACGCCGCCTCCGAGGCTTTCCTCGTCGACGTGATCGGCGCCGTTCCCTGGCCCGGCAAGCGCCACTGGAACGTCGAGTCGATGTACGAGTACGGCGCCCGGGCCGGCTTCTGGCGCCTGCACCGCTTCTTCACCAGGCTCGGCCTGCCCATCACCGTCTATGGCGTCGCCACCGCCCTGGAGCGGAGCCCGGAGCAGGTCAGGGCCATGCTCGACGCCGGCTGGGAAATCGCCAGCCACGGCCTCAAGTGGATCGACTACCGCGACTACGACATCGAGCACGAGCGCGAGGACCTCCACGCCGCGATCAAGCTGCACACCGAAGTGGTCGGCACCCGGCCCATCGGCTGGTATTGCGGCCGCACCTCCGTGAACACGGTGGACCTCGCCAGCGAGGAAGGCGGCTTTATCTACATCTCGGACACCTATGACGACGACCTGCCCTACTACCGCGAGCACATGGGTGCGCCACAGCTGATCATCCCCTACTCGCTCGCCACCAACGACATGCGCTTCACCACCGCATCGGGCTTCGCAAATGGCGAGGAGTTCTTCCAGATGCTCAAGGACACGTTCGATGTCCTGTGGGCCGAGGGCGAGGCCGGTTCGCCCAAGATGATGTCGGTGGGCCTCCACTGCCGCCTCGTCGGCATGCCCGGCCGCTTCGCCGGCCTCCAGCGCTTCGTCGACTACATCCTGGGCAAGGACAAGGTCTGGATCGCCAGCCGCATCGACATCGCCCGGCACTGGCTGCGGACCCACCCTTACGAGAAGCCCGAGATCGTCCCTTCCCAACTCGCCTACGCCGACTTCGCCCTGCTCTTCGGCAATGTCTTCGAGCACTCCGAGTGGGTGGCCGAGCGCACCTTCAAGCGTGAGATGGGTCCGGCCCACGACACCGCCACCGGCCTTCACGCCCTCATGTGCCAGGTTTTCCGTTCCGCCACCGATGAGGAACGCCTCGGCGTCCTCAAGGCCCACCCCGACCTCGCCGGCAAGCTCGCCGCCGCCAGGCGCCTGACCTCGGCCTCGGAAGCCGAGCAGGCCTCCGCCGGCCTCGACGCCCTCACCGACGCCGAGCGCGAGGCCTTCGGCATCATGAACCGGGAGTATGTCGACAAGTTCGGCTTCCCCTTCATCATCGCCGTCCGCGACAACACCAAGGCCCAGATCATGGCCGCCTTCGAGAAGCGCCTCGCCAACTCCCGCGAACAGGAATTCGCCACCGCCTGCAAGCAGGTGGAACGCATCGCCGAACTCCGCATCCGTCAGATCCTGCACTGACCCGTAAGGCAGGGTTCGGCACGGACAGAATCCCCCACCCGGCTCCCCTCCCCGCAAGCGGGAGGGAGATCAAAACACCAGCACTCGTGAGAGCGTCTCCCTCCCCCTTGCGGGAGGGGACAGGGGTGGGGGTACGTTTTCCGCGCCGCCATCGCCCCCCCTTGACACTCCCTCGCCCATTCTATAACCATTGAGTTATAGAAACGACGAGTTATGCAAAATGCCTGCGCCCGACTCCCAGCTCGATGTCACCTTCGCGGCCCTCGCCGACCCCACGCGCCGCGCCATCCTCGCGCGCCTGGCCGAGGGCGAAGCCACCGTGAACGAGCTTGTCACCCCCTTCAACATGAGCCAGCCCGCCATCTCCAAGCACCTGAAGGTGCTCGAGAACGCTGGCCTCGTCTCGCGCGGCAAGGATGCCCAGCGCCGGCCCGTGCGCATCGAGGCCGCGCCCATGGCCGAGGCCGTCGGCTGGCTCGAAAACTACCGCCGCTTCTGGGAGCACAGCTACCAGCGGCTCGACACCCTGCTCGATGAACTGCAGCGCTTCGCCCCCAAGGGCGACAAGAAGAACTGAGGAGACACGCCATGATGCCCCCGCTGACCATTGCCCTGCCCTCGGATCGCGAGATCGAGGTCACCCGCACCTTCCGCGCCCCGGTGGACCTCGTCTTCGACTGCTGGACTGTCCCGGCCCTGATCAAGCGCTGGCTCGGCTTTGCCGACTGGACCTTCGTCACCTGCGAGTTCGACGCCCGCGTCGGCGGCAAATGGCGCTTCGTCACCCGCAGCCCGAATGGCTTCGAGATGGGCTCTGGCGGCGAGGTCCTCGAGATCACCCGCCCCGACTGGATCAAGACCAGCGAACTCTACGACCAGGACTGGACCGGCGGCCAGACCATCGTCACCAACCGCCTCGCCGAAAAGGCCGGCGTCACCACCTCGGTCGTGACGATCCTCTATCCCACCAAGGAAGCCCGCGACGGCGCCAGGGCCACGCCGATGGCCGACGGCATGGAGACGGGCTTCAAGCGCCTCGAAGAGCTTCTGGCCGAAATGCCGGCCTACTAGGCCAGCCCGCTCCCGGGCACCGACTGCAACTGCGACCAACCCGCCGCCGATGCATTCCGCTTCGGGGAACGGGACAACTCAACCCACGCGAGGAGAACAGCTATGCCCAAGATCATGCCCTGCCTGTGGATCGACGACCGCATCGAGGAGATGGTCCGTTTCTATGTCGACACCTTCAAGGATGCCGAGATCCGCGACGTGCAGCACTATCCCGATGGAAGGGTGCTCACCATGAACTTCCGCCTCAAGGACCAGGAATTCATGGCCCTCAATGGCGGCGACAACTTCAAGTTCACCGAAGCCGTCTCCTTCGTCGTCGACTGCAAGGACCAGGCCGAGGTCGACTTCTTCTGGAACACCCTCACGGCCAATGGCGGCGAGGAATCCATGTGCGGCTGGCTCAAGGACAAGTACGGGCTCAGCTGGCAGATCGTGCCCGAGCGGCTGATCGACCTGATCTGGGATACCAGGGACAAGGCCGCATCCGGCCGCGCGCAGCAGGCCATGTTCCAGATGAAGAAGATCATCGTCGCCGACATCGAGAAGGCCTACGCCGGCGGCTGACCGGCCCCCGCATCTCCACAAATCGCAAGCCGTCGCCCCGCGCCTCCAGCGCGGCCGGCACCGGCTTGCCCGATCCCCGGAGGAGAGAATGCATCGCTCGAGCCTGCTGCTCGCCGCCGTGATAGTTTCCGCCCTGCCCTTTTCTGCCATCGGCGAAGCAACCAAGGGAGTGTCCGCCATGACTGAACTCGTCACCAAGGACATCGTCGTCACCCGCCTCTATGACGCGGGCCCTGAGACGGTCTGGACCGCCCTCACCACCGACGCCGGCGTCATGGGCTGGTGGGGCCCCGAAGGCTACGACGCCCCCGCCGCGAAGATGGATGTCTGCGAAGGCGGCACCTCGCTGGTCGCCATGCGCGGCCCTGACGGCGTCGACATCTGGATGACCTGGGTCTACTCGAAGGTCGTCCCGCACGAACGGCTCGAATACGTCCAGAACCTCTCCGGACCCACCGGCGAGCTGCTCGATCCGGCCGTCCACAACCTGCCACCCGAATTCCCGCGCGATGTCGTCACCGTGCTCACCCTGACGCCGAAGGACGGCAAGACCGAGCTCCGAATCGTCGAGAACACGACCACGTCGGAATTCATGCTGCAGATGAGCGAGATGGGCCTCGAACAGACCCTCGACAAGCTCGGCCGGAGCCTAGCAGAGTGAGGCCATGACCAAGCTCACCGCCGACACCGTCCTCGTCCGCCTGCACGAGATGCAGTCGGACGAGGAGCTGCAGAAGTACCAGCGCTACTTCAAGTTCGGCGAGGGCGAGTATGCCCATGGCGACCGCTTCATCGGCGTCCGCATGGGCCACGTCTTCAACCTCGCCAAGGAGATGATCCAGCTCCCGCCCGTCGAGATCGAGCGGCTGATGGAATCCGACATCCACGAAGCCCGCGCCGCCGCCATGAGCATCGTGGCCAAGCAGTACCAGGCGAAGAAGACCAGTCCCGAGCGCCGGCAGGAGCTCTTTGAGCTCTACCTGCGCCGCCACGACCGCATCAACAACTGGGACCTGGTCGATCTCGCCGCCTACCATGTCGTCGGCCCGCACCTCGTCGAGCGCCCGCGCGACGTCCTCTACCGGCTGGCGAAGTCCGGGAGCATGTGGGAACGCCGCACCGCCATCCTCGCCACCTTCGCCTTCATGCGCCGCAAGGACTATGCCGACACCTTCGCCATCGCCGAGATCCTGAAGAACGACCCGGAAGACCTGGTCCACAAGGCCACCGGCTGGATGCTCCGCTCCATCTCCGACCGCCAGCAACTCACCGCCTTCCTCGACACCCACGCCGCGACCATGCCCCGCATCATGCTGCGCAACGCCCTCGAGCACTACCAGCCGGACGAGCGGGCGAAGTACCTGGCGATGGGGAAGAAGTAGGGCGCTCAACCCAACCAAATGCGCCGGCCCCACCTCCCCCTTGATGGGGAGGCAAGCGCAGCTTGGCTGCTCCGCTGCCTGGCGAAGCTCGGAGGGGGTGCGATCCGGGCTGGATGTCACCGGCGAAGCACAGCAGCACAGGCGTTTGACACGCGCCCGAACTGCGAGCTAGCATGCCAATCGCCGCGCAACGGAGGAGGTGTCCAATGACTGTCATTGTGCGAACTGCCTCCCGTCGCGCCGCCGCGTAGCTTTCCCACAAACGGAATTCCGGCCGGCGCCTTCATGGCCCTGATCCAAGGAATTCCATCTTGCTCGAACAGTTCGGCTGGAGCGATGCGCTTCAGCACCAATTTGCCATCCATGCCGCCGACGGTCTCATCCCGGCGCGAGTTATCGTCCAGCAACGCGGTCTCTATGAGATCGCGACAGAATTGGGGGAGCTTTCTGCCACGCTGGCAGGCAAGCTTGCTTACGACGCCGAGGACGGCGCCTATCCCGTTGCCGGCGACTGGGTCGCGGTGAAGGCACGGCCCGCCGAGGGCAGTGCCGTCATCCAGCACCTGCTGCCCCGCACCAGCAGCTTCGTTCGCCGCGCCAGCGGCCCGGGTGCCGCGCGCGGCCAGGTCGTAGCCGCCAATGTCGACGTGGCGCTGCTTGCCGCCTCGCTGAACGCCGATCTCAATCCCCGCAGGCTCGAACGCTACCTTGCCACTGCCTGGGAGAACGGTGTCGACCCGATCATCGTTCTGACCAAGGCCGACATGGGTATCGACGCCGAGGCAATCATAGGCGAGATCGAAGCGGTGGCCATGGGCGCTCCCGTCCTCGCCGTATCGGCGGTAACCGGCGCGGGACTCGACGAACTCCGCGCCTACCTCAAGCCCGGTCGCACGGCCGTGCTGCTCGGCAGTTCCGGCGTCGGCAAATCGACGCTGGTCAACGCACTGGCCGGCAAGGCGCACATGGCCACTCAGGCGATCCGGGAGGACGATGCCCGCGGCCGCCACACGACCACCCACCGTGAGCTTGTCCTGCTCCCCTGGGGGGCACTGATACTCGATACGCCCGGCATGCGAGAGCTTGGCCTGTGGGAAGCAGGCGGTGGCGTGTCCACTGCCTTCGCCGATATCGAGGCGCTCGCCGGGCAATGCCGCTTCCACGATTGCGGACATGATACCGAACCCGGCTGCGCCATCGCCGCCGCCCTGGCCACCGGCGCCCTCGATGCCGCCCGCTGGAAGGCCTATGGCAAACTGCAACGCGAACTGGAGTTCCAGAACAACAAGGACGACCCCAGGGCTCAGGCCGAAGGTCGCAGAGTTCGGGTGCAGCGCAACAAACAGCATCGAGCCGAGATGAAACGCCGCAAACGGTTCGAATGAGCGAGGAGCTGGCTGGCAGCCTTACCATCCAGCCAAATGCACCAGCCCCACCTCCCCCTTGACGGGGGAGGCAAGCGCAGCTTGGCAGCTCCGCTGCCTAGCGAAGCTCGGAGGGGGTGTGCCGCGGGCTGGATATCCGACCAGCTCAAAAAAACCGCGAGGGCGAAATCGCCCATCAATCCCCCGGCTCCCCCAACACCAGCCACGGCGTGAACAGCTTCGGCTCCCCGTCCCCCAGCTGCATCTTCGGACTGGGCGTCCCCAGCACCTCGCCCGTGACCGTCGCCATCGCCAGCAACGGCTCCATCAGGTGGCCGATATTGGCGAAGTGCTCGATCGCTGCGTCGATGTCGCGATAGCGCTCGAACGTTATCGCCTCCGTCTCGTCGTGGTTGAAGTAGATCTCGTACTGGAGCGTGCCCCGGTCCCTGGTCCGGACGATCTCCATGGCCTCGGCACAGAGGCGCTTATAGTCGTCCAGCCTGCCGGGGTGAATTCTGGCCCGGGCGATGCCCTTGATCTCGTCCATGCTCGTTCCCTTCCGTCTCGCGGGTGCTGCGAGGCAGAATCGACGCGCGCTCCGAGTGTTCCCGGAGCGCCTGCGCATTTTCGAAGGCTGCGGGCTAGTCGCCCCCTCCACCATCGCCGCCGCCATCGCCGTCCATATCGGACGCGGCATCGGCGTTTGCGCCACCACGGCGGCGTCGCTGCGTGACGCTTGCGACGTACCAGCCCAGTGCGATCAGGATCGCGCCTGCGATGAAGGGCCAGGAATAGGATAGAAACCCATAAACCGGCTCACGGAACGACTGCTGGAAGTCGCGGAGCCAGTCCATCCGTCAGTGGCCGGGCGGGACGTGGTCCGGCCGATCCTCGTGCGGTTCGCCGTCTTCCCAGGCGATCGAGGTATCTTCCGTCGGAGGCGCATGGCCAACCAGCCGGTCGAGCCAATGGCGGAACGCACGGCCAGCTTCTTCGAACTGGTGCGGATCGATCAGCGGGCGATTCGGTTCGGGGTGCACATGAGTAGCCATGTGGCTGAGTCTGCACCCTAATTCTAAAGTTTTTCTGACCCGAACCGATCGCCTTCGATCACGCTCCTGCTACCGGTAGAAGCCCTCGCGCAGGTTGATGCCGTGTTCGAGGAAGGCCTTCATGGCGCACAACATGCCGGTCCAGCCCTCGGTGTTGCCGATGGCGCTGTCGAGGCCCTTCTGCGTCTCGCCCCAGCCCGTCTCGGTGATGGTCACGAGCGTGCGCCCGTCCTCCAGCGCCTCGAATGTCATCGTCACGGTCGTGTCGCCGCTCGGGTCGATCCCCGCCCCTTCCGCCGCGCCCCAGTTGAGGACGATCCGCTTGTCCTTGATCACCTCGACCACCTTCACGGGGAACGCACCGGGGAAGTCGGCAAAGTCCCAGGTCACGGTCGATCCCGTCTCGAGCCTGCCCTCGGCGCCGCCGGTGGTGAAATAGCCCGAGAGCTGCCCCGGATCGGCCACCGCCTCGAACACCTCGTGCACGGGCTTCGCAATCCTGCCGGATACCTTCAGCTTCACATCCATCTCATTGTTCCTCCTTGCGTTCCGCCCGATTATGTTATAAAAATATAACATGTCAAGCGAGGACGAAGACGACAGGGTTTTCAAGGCTTTGGGCAACCGCCTGCGCCGCCGCATCCTTGATGCGCTGAAGGATCGCCCGGCCACCACCGGCACCCTCTGCGAGGCCTTTCCCGAGCTCGACCGCTGCACCGTGATGCAGCACCTCAAGGTGCTCGAGGAGGCCGATCTGGTGATCGTCCGCCGAGACGGCCGCGAGCGCTGGAACCACCTCAACGCCCTCCCCATCCAGGCCCTGCACCAGCGCTGGATCGGCAGCTATGCCGCCTATGCCGCCCAGGGCCTGCTGAAGCTCAAGACCGGTCTCGAAGGGAGCGCCGATTGAGCCGTTGGGCCCTGTCCGGGCTCGCTCTTTCGCGCTAAGACGGCGTGTCATCCATCGTCACAGCGTCGCTCCATGGCTCCGACCACCTATGCCAGCCCCATCGCGGGCCTTCCCTCCCAGGCCGCCCTTCACACCGGCCGCGCCGTCTTCACCGAGTCCTATGCGCTGATCCCGCACGGGGTGATGCGCGACATCGTCACGAGCTACCTGCCGCACTGGAAGGATACGCGCGCCTGGGTGATCGCCCGGCCCATGTCGGGCTTCTCCGAGACTTTCTCGCAGTACATCATGGAAGTGTTTCCCGGCGGCGGCAGCCAGCGGCCCGAGCCCGATACCGAGGCCGAGGGCGTGCTGTTCGTGGTCGAGGGCCAGGCCGTCGTCACGATCGACGGCAAGGCGCACACGCTCAAGCCCGGCGGCTACGCCTTCCTGCCGCCCGGCTCAGCCTGGACCTTCACGAACGCATCGCAGGCACCCGTCCGCTTCCACTGGATCCGCAAGCGCTACGAAGTCGTCGACGGGATCGAAATCCCGGCCGCCTTCGTCGCCAACGAGCAGGACGAACCGATCATCTGGATGCCCGACACCGGGAACACCTGGGGTACCACGCGCTTCGTCGACCCGGCGGATGTCCGCCACGACATGCACGTCAACATCGTCACGCTCGAGCCCGGCGCCGTCATCCCCTTCGAGGAGACGCACGTCATGGAGCACGGGCTCTACGTGCTCGAAGGCAAGGCCGTCTACCGGCTCAACCGTGACTGGGTGGAAGTCGAGGCCGGCGATTTCATGTGGCTGCGCGCCTTCTGCCCGCAGGCCTGCTACGCCGGTCCGCAGCGCTTCCGCTACCTGCTCTACAAGGACGTCAACCGGCACATGAAGCTGACCCTCTAGTGGTCGGCCGGCCCCGGGGGCCAACTATCTCGCAACCGCGATCTGCGACAGCAACCGGTCCATCGATCGTTGCACGTCGTCGATACGATCGTGCCGCGGCCAAAGCTCCGCTTCCGCGAGGAACCGCTGGCGGCTGACCTCGATTTCGCTCCTCAGTTCATCAAGTCGACCGGCCGCCAGTTCGCGCTCCTCGCGCGTCGCATAGCTCGAGCCGAGCTGTGCCTTGAGGTAGGCGAGGCGCAGTTGCCAGCCTTCGACATAGCCCACGTAGGGCCGGAGCTTCTCGATGATCGCGCGGCGGACCTGGGCTGCCTTCGAGATCGGGGGCGACAGGGTTTCGATAGCGTTGTGCATTTGTGCTCCTAACTAGCGAGCCTTGAACGCAAATCTTCGCTTTTGGTTTCAATGCAAATGACGCGGCTCTCTTGCGATCCCGTCGTCCAGGCCGCAACTTGGCGCGCCGGCGACAGGCCCGGCGAGGGAGGCTCAACAACGTGAAAATGCTCGGACTGCTCGTTCCGCTGGTGCTCGTCAGCACCGCGACAATGGCCGAGGACCTGACGCCGCAGGCGTACCAGAACCTGCTGACGCCGCTCGTCCAGGGCGGCAGCGATGTTCTTGGCCGCCCCCTCGCTTATCCCGAGGGCACACCCAACGTCACTTCCGCCATCGTCACCGTCCCGCCCGGCGGGGAAACCGGCTGGCACGAGCACGAGGTGCCGCTCTTCGCCTACATTCTCGAAGGCGAGCTGACGGTCGATTACGGCGAGAAGGGCAAGAAGACCTACAAGGCCGGCGAAGCCGTGCTCGAGGCCGTCGGCTGGTCGCACAACGGCACCAACACCGGCACGGTCCCGATGAAGCTGGTCGCGGTCTACATGGGCGGTGGCACCAGCGCCAACACCGTGAAGGTGGATCCGCCCGCGGACAAATAGTCCCGCATCAACCGTTGCCTGGCGTCGAGGAAGCTTTCGCCAGGCGGCACATCGGCTAAGTTCCGGTTCATCAACCGAGAGTCGAGATGACAGCCAGCCGCACGATCTTCATCGAACCCCTGACCCGCGATGCCTACGCCCCGTTCGGGCAGGTCATCGAGACCGAGGGAGCGCACCACTATCCGATCAACGGGGGCATGACCGAGCGCTATCACGATCTCGCGCGGGTCGAACTCGGCGGCGTCCATGCCCGCCCGCTTATCTCCATCGCCCGCGGCCAGCCCTACGCCTTGCCGCTGACGCTGAAAATGGTCGAGCGCCACCCGCTCGGCAGCCAGGCGTTCTACCCCCTGTCGCAGCGGCCCTTCCTGTCGATCGTCGCACCGGACGAAGGCGGCATCCCCGGCCGTCCCCGCGCATTCCTGGCGGCGCCGGGCCAGGGCATCAACATGGCGATGAACACCTGGCACGCCGTCCTGACCCCGCTGGGCGAGACATCGGACTTCCTGATCGTCGACCGTGGGGGCGACGGCAACAACCTCGAGGAGTACTTCTTCCCCGAGCCCTACCTGATCATCGAATTCAACTGAGATTTTATCGGCTTGGAGGGTGACCGTCGTCTCGCCGTTGCATATCTTCCATAAGGACTGCAGTTCTGCGTAAGGCTTGGAGGCTGGTGATGCGTATTGGTCTGGCGAGCATTCTTCTGGTGCTCGCACTTGCAAGCCCGGCCTTGGCAGACAAGGTCACCATAACTGGTGATATCACCTACCGCGAACGCATCGCGCTTCAGCCCGGCGCCCAGCTGACCGTATCGCTCATCGACCTCGCCACGCCTGCCCAACCGCGCGTTTCGGCCACCGCCCTGATCGATGGGCCCGGCACCCAGGTTCCCCTGACCTTCACCCTCAACTTCGAGGACAGCGTCGTCCTCCCCGGCCACAGCTACGCCCTCGAGGCCGAGATCGCCGGGGCCGACGGCATCGCCTGGTTCCGCACCGCCACGCCCTACGCCGTCGATCCTCTCGCCCCCGGCGACGAGATCGAGATCATCGTCGGCCGTGTCGCCCGCGTCGATACCACGCCCGATGAGACCGCCGCGGCGCCCGAGCCGGCCGTTGTCGAGCCCCCGATCCTCAACATCACCTGGCAGGCCCGGGTCATCGGTGGCAAGCCGGTTCCCCGTACCATCGTCTCCTCCCTCAGCATCGCCTCCGACAAGCGCGCCGGCGGCCGCGGCGGCTGCAACTCCTGGTTCGCTCAGGCCGAGATCCATGCCCAGCGGATTGCCTTCAGCGCAGTCGCGGCGACCCGCGTGGCCTGCCTCTCCGACGACGCGACGCAGCAGGAGGACAGCTTCTTCAAGGCCCTCGCCGCCACGCGCTCCTGGCGCCTCGACGGCGAGACGCTGGTGCTCGCCGATAGCAGCGGCGCCGAACTCGCCCGGCTGGAGAAGTCGCGGTTCTAGTTGACGCGGCCACGGCGATGCCGCCACGCTCGGCCGGACGAACCGGAGACTCCCATGGATACGCCTGACCTCGTTTCGCGCCTGCTCGATGTCATCGAGCACGACCTGCTGCCGCTGACGCAGCGTGGCGTCTCCGGGGGCAACAAGCTGTTCGGCGCGGCGATCCTGAGGAAATCCGACCTGTCGCTCGTCGTCGGCGAAACCAACAACGAGACCGAGAACCCGCTCTGGCACGGCGAGATGCACGCCATCAAGCGCTTCTACGAGCTGCCTACCGAGACGCGCCCTGCCCCGCGCGATTGCCTGTTCCTCGCCACCCACGAGCCCTGCTCGCTTTGCCTCTCGGGCATTACCTGGGGCGGCTTCGATAACTTCTACTATCTGTTCAGCTACGAGGAGACGCGGGACGCCTTCGGTATCCCGCACGACATCCGCATCCTCAAGGAAGTCTACGCCGTGCCCGATCCCGACCGCGGCTACGTCCCGGCCGACCGCCCGCTCTACAATCGCAAGAACGCGTTCTTCGAGGCGCACGACCTCCAGCGCATGATCGCCGGCATGGACCGCTCGTCCAAGGAGCGGCTGGTGGCGCGCGTCGACGACCTCAACGCCGCCTACAACGATCTGTCGGTGACGTATCAGGCCGACAAGGGCAAGAAGGGCATTCCGCTCAGCTGAAGCTGACGATGCTGGCCGCCGCGAATGCCAGGACGGCCAGCGCAGTGGCAAAGAGGACAAGCAGCACGATCTGCGTTGTCGTGCCGATCGGTTTGGGTCGGCGCCCCGGCTCGGAGCTCATGGCCACCCGGCTCAGCCGAGGTTGGCGGATTCTACGGCAGGGCTCGTTTCGACGGGCAGGGCCGAAGCGGCGATGGTGAGCGTCGCCATTGACATCACGAACAGGGCAATCAGTGCCAGCTTGATCATTTTTCCCGCCCCCTTAGGCGTTCATTTGGCGTTTCCGCCGGTTCATCTTGGGGGCGACAATGCGGCATCGCGATTGAACGTTCCCGGAATTGGGCATTTATCTGCCGTTCAGGTTCGCCGGCCCCTGCCAATTTCCAAGCCTTGATGCAGCTCTCCAGGTTGTAATGCGACATCCTCCCGGCGCCGGTTTACCCAGTGTAGAGACCCACAAGGAGACCGCCGATGCAGACCGACCTCACCCGCCGAGCCGCGCTTCGCCTCGTCGCCGTCACCGCCGCCGGCGGCATGCTGATGAGCCGGGCCGCCTTCGCCCAGCAGGCCGGCGCGGGCACGACCTCGCTCATCACCGGCGCCGACGTGTGCGTCATCACCCCCGAGACCACCGAGGGCCCCTACTATTTCGACCCGAAACTGGAGCGCTCGGATATCACCGAGGGCACCCAGAAGGGCGCGCCGACCACCGTGCGCCTCCAGGTCGTCGATGCAGCCTGCAAGCCCATCGAAGGCGCCCGCGTCGATATCTGGCACTGCAACGCCGACGGGCAGTATTCCGGCTACCCCAACCAGCCGGGCGGCGTCGATGCCACCGGCGCAACGTTCCTGCGCGGCACCCAGTTCGCCGGTGCCGACGGCGTCGTCGAGTTCGCAACCATCTATCCCGGCTGGTACCCCGGCCGCACCACCCACATCCACTTCAAGGTCTTCCTCGATCAGGCGAGCGTCCTGGTCGGCCAGATCTTCTTCCCCGACGACCTGAGCCAGCAGATCTATCAGACGGTCGGACCCTACCTCGCCCACGGCGCCGATCGCGCCGTGATGAACACCAACGACCGCATCGCCATCCAGGCCACCCAGGCCTCCGTCGCCTCGGTCAGCCCTCTGGGCGACGAGCACTACCAGGCCGCGATGATCATCGGCGTGGGAGCGGCCGGATAGCGCCGCGGCCCGAAAGCCATCTCCATACGCGCCGTCCCCGGCTTGCAACGCATTGCGCCCGGGTCCATCTATCGTGCCGAGGAATCGGAGGGGCTTATGGGCATTCTCGGCGCCATCATCATTGGGTTCATTACCGGGATCATCGCCAAGCTGATCACGCCGGGGGACCCCAAACCGCGCGGCTTCATTCTGACCACGGTGCTCGGCATCGTGGGCGCGCTGCTGGCCACCTGGCTGGGCCAGGCGATCGGGTGGTATCAGGCCGGCCAGCCCGCCGGCTTCTTCGGCGCCATCGTGGGCTCGATCATCGTCCTCCTCATCTGGCGCCAGCTCGCCAACCCGCGCTGACACCATGAACATCCCGACCATCGAGACCGAGCGGCTGATCCTGCGCGGCTACACGCCGGCGGATTTCGATAGCTTTGCCGCCATGTGGGCCGACCCGGATGTCGTCCACTTCATCGGCGGGCGCGTCTTCTCCCGCGAGCAGTCCTGGCAGCGCTTCCTCAGCCGCGCCGGCGGCTGGGCGCATCTCGGCTTCGGCTTCTTCGCCGTGATCGAGAAGGAGTCGGGCCACATAGTCGGCGAAGCCGGCTTCCACGAAGCGCGCCGGATCATCGATCCCCCACTTGAGGGCACGCTCGAGGCCGGCTGGGCCCTGATGCCATCGGCCCAGGGCTGGGGCTATGCCACCGAAGCCATGCAGGCCGCCATCGACTGGGCCGGCAGGACCTTCCCGGGCCGGCGCATGACCTGCCTCATCAACGTCGACAACCTCGCCTCGATGCGGGTCGCCGGTCGCCTCGGCTTCAAGGAGTTCGCCCGTACCACCTACGCTGAAGACAAGGTCGTCCTCTTCGAACGCTGAAACGAAAAAGGGCGCCCCAGGCGCCCTCTCTCCTTCTTGATCCTCCCCCGTGCAACGGGGGAGGGGGACCGGCGAAGCCGGTGGAGGGGGCGTCCCGCCCCCTGCCCTTACGGCGTCGTAGCAGCCGGAGTAGCAGCCGGAGCTTCAGTCGCAGGCGCCATCGCCGGAGCATCCATTGCCGGAGCCATGGCAGGTGCGTCCGCCGCCGGAGCCATGGCTGGAGCCTCGGTTGCCGGCGCAGCGGCGGGAGCCTCAGCGGCAGGCGCCGCGGCCGGAGCTTCAGTCGCGGCCGGTGCCGCAGCCGGTGCAGCCGCCGGAGCCTCGGCCGGAGCGGCTTCTGCGGCCGGCTCGGCCGGCGAGGCATCGGTGATGCGGCCGTCGGTGTACGGCGCGTAGTCGCCGCCCAGCTTGGCGATGTAGTCGGCCAGCACCTTCTCGAGCGGCGGCCCAAAGTCGTAAGGGTTCACCGCGTTCGAGCCGAACAGCGCATAGCCGTCACCGCCACCACGCACGTAGTTGTTGGTCACGACGCCGTAGGTCTTGGCTGGGTCGATCGCCACCCACTTGTCCCCGTCCTTCACCAGCACGTCGCTGATGCGCTCGCCGACCGGCTTGGACTTGTCGAACGTGTACTTGAGCCCCGCCACCTGCGGGAAGCGCCCTGCCACATCCTCGATCTGGCTCACGCCGTTCTCGAGCGAAGCGACGATATCGGCACCCGTGATCTGGAAGGTTGCGAGCGTGTTCGAGAACGGCAGGACCGTGAGCACTTCGCCCATGGTGATCTCACCCGCGTCGATCGAAGCGCGCAGGCCGCCCGAGTTGGCGATCGAGATGCTGATGCCCTGGTCGGCCACGCGGTCGAGCTGGGCATCGGCGACGAGGTTGCCCATCGAGCATTCCATGACGCGGCAGACGTTGCGGTCGCCCTGGATGGCTTCGGTGGCGTTGCCGATCACTTCGGCCTTCAGCGCCTCGAGCGGCTTGCCCAGTTCTGCGACGCGATCGATGAAGCCCTGGTCCGGCGTCACCGTCTTGTCGAGCAGGATCGGTGCGCCAGCCGCCGAGATGACCTTGCCGTCGTCGTCCCACGTGACCTTCAGTTCGCCCAGCACCTTGCCGTACTGGCCGGCCTGCACGATCGGAACGTCCACGCCGTCCGGGTTCTTGACCAGCGTCGGATACGGGCCCGCCTCGCCCTCGCCGGTGCCGAGGAAGGTGTGCGAGTGCCCGCCCACGATCACGTCGATGCCCGGTACGGCCTTGGCCAACTCCTGGTCGACCGTGTACCCGATATGGCTCAGCACGATGATCTTGTTGATCCCGGCGGACTCGAGGCCGCCGACTGCGCCCTTCACGTATTCTGTGACGCTCTGGAACGCGACATTGGGGCCCGACGAAGCAATCTCGGGCGTCTCCTCGGTCGTCGCACCGATCACGCCGACCTTCTCGCCGGCAATGTTGAGCACGATCACCCCCGGCGGCAGGCCCTTGAGGTCCGGATCCTTGGTCGTATCGAAGTTACCGCCGATGATCGGGAACTCGGCCGCCGCGAGGAACTTGGCGAACTCGCCCGGGCCGTCGTCGAACTCGTGGTTGCCCGTGGCCACGACGTCGAAGCCCATGTCGTTCATGAAGTCGGCCACGATCTCCGACTTGTAGTGCGTGTAGAACAGCGAGCCCTGGAACTCGTCGCCCGCCGACAGCAGCACCGAGTTCTCTCCGGCGGCCTTGGCAGCTTCGCGCTCGGCGTCGATCGCCGTCTTGAGCCGGGCGATGCCGCCGAAGCACTCGCCCTTCTCCTCGCCCTCGGCGTTACAGGTCGAGTCCGTGCCGGTGATCGACTCGAATCGCGAGTGGAAATCGTTGATGTGGAGGATCGTGAGCGAGAATTCGGCCTGCGCTGCTCCCGCGAATCCCACGGTGAGCGCCAGCGCCGAGGCGCCGAGCATGAGCTTCTTCATTATCCCTGTCCTTTGCTTGGAATCCGGTTGGCCCGAACCCTTCTCGCACTGCTTTGCAACGCCGGTCTTACAAGCATCGGATATGCCCCTGGCCGTCGTCCGCAACCCCAGTGGATGAGGGAGTTAACTATAGAATGCCGGTGAGCGGAAGGGCGTGCGGCACCGCTTTGGGGCTTCCATGGCGCTAAGGTTCGGATACTCTCCGCCCCGTTTTTGGGTGCGGGAGTCTTTCATGCGCAGCGCTTTGATCATCTGGGGCGGTTGGAACGGTCACGATCCGGAGGAGTGCGCGGCGATCTACCGGCGCTGGCTGCACGAGGACGGCTATTCCGTCCGCGTCGAGACCGACCTCGCCGTGTTCGCCGACCCCGCCATCCACGATCTCAGCCTCATCATCCCGATCTACACCATGAGCAAGATCGACAAGGAACCGCTGGCCAATCTCGTCAAGGCCATCGAAGGTGGGGTCGGCCTTGCCGGTCACCACGGCGGCATGAGCGACGCCTTCCGCGACGCCGTCGAGTACCAGTTCGTCGTCGGCGGCCAGTGGGTCGCTCATCCGGGCAACATCATCGACTACACGGTCGACGTGACCAGGGCGGAAGACCCGATCATGCAGGGCATCCCCGCCTCGTTCCCCTACACGTCCGAGCAATACTACATGCACATGGACCCCTCGGTCGAAGTTCTCGCCACCACCACCTTCTCCGGCCAGCACGCGCCGTGGACGGCAGGCGTCGTCATGCCGGTGGTGTGGAAGCGCCAGTACGGCGCCGGCAAGGTGTTCCACTCGACCCTGGGCCACCGCGCCACCGAGTTCGAGAACCCGCACATGGCCACCATCCTCCGCCGCGGCATCAACTGGGCCGCCCGCGCCGAGGCCTGATTTGCCCTTCAGCCCCCCTCCCCCCTGAGGGGAGGGGCCAGGGGTGGGGGTCCATCGGCGCCCACTGGCCCCGCTCACGTCCGCGTGCGCGATTGGTGACTTGAAACTTCGCCGGAAACGGTGCCGTTCTTCCTCCATGACTGCCAGGGGGAAACGATGGCGAGCATCACCGATTCCGGCGAAGCCGGGGAACGCCCGGCCCGGCCGAGAGGCCCCCTGATCTACCGTCAGGCGATCCTCACCCGCATCACCCATTGGGTTTGGGTGATCGCCCTGTTCTTCCTGCTGCTCTCGGGCCTGCAGATCTGGAACGCCCACCCTGCCCTCTACATCGGCCAGGAATCCGGCTTCGCCTACGACAATGCCGTCCTCCGCATCGGCGCCGAGAACACCGACGCCGGCCCGCGCGGCTTCACCACCATCTTCGGCCAGAAGTTCGACACCACGGGCGTCCTCGGCATGAGCGAGCTGCGCGGCCGGACCAATTTCGTCGGCTTCCCCGGTTGGGCCACCATCCCCTCTTTCCGCGATCTCGCCACCGGCCGCGTCGTCCACTTCTTCTTCGCCTGGGTGCTCGTCGGCACCCTCGCTGTCTGGCTCGTCGCCAGCCTCCTCAACGGCCACCTCTGGCGCGATGTCATCCTGAAGCCGCGCGACCTGCGCGACCTGCCGCGCGACATCTGGGACCACATCCGCTTCCGCTTCCACCACGGGCGCACCTACAACCCCTTGCAGAAGCTCGCCTATTTCGGCGTATTCTTCGTGCTCTTCCCGCTGATCATCCTCACCGGGCTCACCATGTCCCCGACCATGAATGCCGGCTGGCCCTGGCTGGTCGATCTCTTCGGCGGCCGCCAGACCGCGCGCACCATCCACTTCGTCGTCATGGTGCTGCTGGTCCTGTTCTTCGTCGCCCATGTCGCCATGGTCGTTCTCGCCGGTCCCATCAACGAGCTGCGCTCCATGATAACAGGCTATTACCGCACCAGCCCCGGCACGAAGCCTGACGCACCTACGAAGGGGAAGGCCGAATGAGCCGCCTCATCCTCAACCGCCGCCGGCTCCTCGGCCTCGGCGCCGCCTCCGGCGCCTCGCTGATCCTCAGCGGCTGCGACCAGTTCGATTTCCTCGGCCAGCGCAACGACCCGGTGCGCGATTTTCTCGAGCGCGCCAACTCGCTGACCTACGCCGCCCAGCGCGCCCTCGTCGGCCAGCAGGCCATGGCCCGGGAATTCTCCGAGAGCGAAATCCGCCAGGGCCAGCGCCCCAACGGCTCCACCGACCCACGCCAGAACGTCGAGCTTTACCGCGACCTCATCGCCGGCAACTGGCAGGCCTACCGCCTCCGCATCACCGGCCTCGTCGAGACGCCCAAGGAGTATTCGCTCACCGAACTCGCCAACATGCCGTCGCGCACCCAGATCACCCGCCACGATTGCGTCGAGGGCTGGAGCTGCATCGCCAAGTGGACCGGCGTGCCGCTCAGCCGCCTGCTCGACGAGGCAAAAGTGAAGCCGGCCGCGAAGTTCGTCGTCTATCACTGCTACGACATGATGGGCGGCGGCCTCTCCGCCCCCGAGCCCTACTACACGAGTTCCGACCTCATCGACGCCTTCCACCCCCAGACCATCGCCGCCTACGGCCTCAACAACACCCCTCTCCCCGTCGAGAACGGCGCCCCCATCCGCATCCGCATCGAACGCGCCCTCGGCTACAAGCAGCCCAAATACGTCCACACCATCGAGCTCACCGACAGCCTCACCCCATACGGCCTCGGCCAGGGCGGCTACTGGGAAGACCACGGCTACGACTGGTACGGCGGCATCTAGTCGTTCGTTCGAAACCCCATCGAACGATCCCGACTGTCGAGGGCATCCGTTGACAGCGCTGGGCCTGGAGCGACGTGATCCCGACACATCCGGAGCGCGGCAAATGGAGCGCAGGGACGTTCTGAAGGGAATTGCCCTGACTGCGGTTGCAACTTCCGGCGGCTGGACCGCCTACTAGACCGCCAGCACCGCCGCAGCCACCCCTGTCGATCTACCATCCCCGGCGCCCTTCACCCTTTCATCGTCCTTCCATCCACCGTCATCCCCGGGCTTGACCCGGGGACCCATCCGACGCTCGCCTCCCCCGTGCCCCGGCCGCTCGCACCAATCTTGTCCTCCTACCCCTGCCGCCATCGTATTATCCCGCTCGTCCTCCACGGGGCGGCGCTCGCGACGAACGAACGGTGGCGGATATCGAGGGTCATGGGAGTCGTCCCATGGCGGGCTTTTGGGGCTGACACCCGGCCGCCCATCCCGGCTCCGATGCAGCAATGCAGACGAGAGGAGCGATGGGGGCACGCTTCTTGGTCCCCTCAGGTCCAACTCCACCTCGCTTGGCACCGGCGCGGCGACGGCCGTTCATCTGCGGACTACCCGCGTGGCCGGAAACCGCGCCGGTCCCCGCCCGACTGCTGCAAAACCCGGGGCCAGGTGGCTGTCGGGCAATCAGTCCTGCGCCTGGAGAACGCCATGCATACCTGCCCCGCACTTGCCAAATCCGCCGATTTCCCCCATATCCCACCCCATTCGCCCCAATGCGGCGATGGACTTCTCTTCTTACTGGCCAAGAACGGTGAGCGGCGAAGTGCCCCGGAAACGTCCCCCGCCTCGAGCGGGAACACCGGGAACAGAGCGCAACCGTGCGGCAATCCCGTCGCCATTGCATCGATTGATCTGCGCCCGACCCGTGGGGTCCGCGGCGCGCCACGCGTGTCGTTTGGCCGGCACGCCATTGAAAGAACGCTGATTTGACAACCTCATTCTCCGAACTCGGCCTCTCTGCGCAGCTTGTGAGCGCGCTTACCGCTGCCGGGTTCGACACGCCGACGCCGATCCAGGCCAAGGCCATTCCGCCCCAGCTCGAGCGCCGCGACATCATGGGCATCGCCCAGACCGGCTCGGGCAAGACCGCGGCTTTCGGCCTGCCGATCCTCGCCGGCCTCGCCGAGCTCAAGGGCCGGCCCAACCCGATGACGACCCGTGCGCTCATCCTCGCTCCCACCCGTGAACTCGCGGTGCAGATCGACGAAGTGCTGCACAAGCTCGCCGGTGCCAAGATCTCGACCGTCCTGGTCCTGGGCGGCGCCTCGCGCGGTGGCCAGATCCAGAAGATCGCCCGCGGCGTCGACGTGGTGATCGCCACGCCCGGCCGCCTCAAGGATCTCATCGACGACAAGAAGCTTCGCCTGACCGAGACACGCTGGCTCGTGCTCGATGAAGCCGACCGCATGCTCGACATGGGCTTCATCAACGCCGTCAAGCAGATCGCCGCCGCCATCGGCCCGCGCCGCCAGACCGCGATGTTCTCCGCCACCATGGCGCCCGAGATCGCCGATCTCGCCAAGGGCCTGCTCAACGATCCGGTCCGCGTCGAGGCCAATCCGCCGGCCCAGACCGTCGGCACCATCGACCAGCGCGTCATCCTCGCCGGCGCCAAGGAAAAGCGCACCGTCCTCAACGACCTGTTGAAGGACCCGGCCCTCAGCCGCGTCATCATCTTCTCGCGCACCAAGCACGGCGCCGACCGCGTCGCCAAGAACCTCGTCATCGACGGCCACAACGCCGCGGCCATCCACGGCAACAAGTCGAACAATGCCCGCCAGGCTGCCCTCAAGGGCTTCTCCTCGGGTGAGGTGCGCCTGCTCGTCGCCACCGACATCGCCGCCCGCGGCATCGACGTGCAGAACATCACGCACGTGATCAACTTCGAGCTGCCCGACGACGCCGAGAACTACGTGCACCGCATCGGCCGCACCGGCCGAAACGGCGCGTCCGGCGCAGCCATCACGCTCTGCGACGGCACCGAGCGTTCGAAGCTGCGCGACGTCGAGCGCCTGATCCGCCGCACGCTCCCCATCTCGGGCGAGCTCAAGGGCGCCGGCGGCGAAGCCATCCCGGCCTCCGAGGTGGTTAAGCAGCCGATCCAGCGTGCCAGCAAGCAGCAACAGCAGCCGCGGCGCGCCGACGCCCCGCGCAAGCACGCCAATGCCGGCAAGCACTTCTCCGGCGCCCGCAAGGCCGCGATCATTGAAGGCCGGGGCGGCAACCAGCCCAGCCGCGGCGTTAACGCCCAGCAGGTCCGTGGTGGCGAGAACAAGGGCGGCAACGTTTCCCGCAACGGTGGTGCCGCAGCCACCGCCCCCGGCTGGTGGGAAAGGCCCACCGGCGCAGCCCCCGCCAAGTCCGACAAGCCGCGCTGGAACAAGAAGCAGAAAGACGCCGCCAAGACGCGCCGCACCGAAGCCGCGGTCTGACCTGCCGCTACGTGCCGCGCCATCGCATCGGTCCCCGGGTCAAGCCCGGGGATGACGGTGATGAGGGGCTTGGCCGGTGTTAGTTGCGAGGCGGGCCACAACCGCGGCAGGAGCAGCAGAAGCTCCGTCATCCGCGGGCTCGACCCGCGGACCCATCTCTCCACCCGCACGAGCTACGCGGCGGGCCACCCTCTTCACCTCCCCCTGGACGGGGGAGGTGAAGAGGGGGTGCGCCACACGCTCACTCCCCGCAGCACGCACGCCTCACCCACAGACTTATCCCCACGCACGACCACCCGGCCTATCCTCCCCCCATCCGCTGCACCAAAGCGAGATCGTGGCGAGTGGTTTGTGCAGCAGGCCGGGTGGTGATGGTCGCATCATCCAGGCCCAAGTCTGAGCCGGTTCGCACCGCGAGGGCGATCGCCTCGCCGGTCCCGCTTCATCTCTCCAACAAGGGGAGATGCGCTCTTTGAGAGAGCTCCGGAGCCGCGTGGCTGTCGGATGCATCAGTTTGCTTGGTGTACGGTGCTTGGCGCACGCAAAACCGCGCCACACCCACCGGCTGTCATCGCTGCGAAAGCAGCGACCCAACGCGCAGCCAACACCGGCGGAGAGATGGGTCCGCGTCAAGCCCGCGAATAACGGCGCGAATGTTGCGAGCACCGCGCATATTGCCCGCAGACTTGCATCAGCCTCGCACCGTCCTCGCCACTCCACCCACCGTCATCCCCGGGCTTGACCCGGGGACCCACGCGATGGCGCGGCCTGCACCGCAGCCGCTTACTCCGCGACCGCAAGTTCCTTGCGCTCGAGCTCGGACACCGTCGCGAGATCGAGCACCTTCTGCAGCTCGGCGGCGTGGCGGAAGCTCGGCTCCTGCATCTTGCCGGTCTTCACAGCCTCGGCGAAGCGCTGGTAGTTCGTCGGCACCGCCGGCACTTCCACTTCCTTCCAGGTGCCGGTCTCGACGTCCTCGCCCGTCGCGACGCGGAGCTTGGACCAGTCGTGCCGGTGCTGCACCTCGACGCCGCCCTTGTCGCCATAGACGCGCAGGCGCAGCTCGTTCATGTGGCCGGTCGCCCAGCGGCTGGCATGGATCACGCCCAGCGCGCCATTGTCGAAGTCGACCGCCATGGTGAAGCTGTCATTGGCATCGAGGTCGTACTCGCCGATCTTGTTGCCCGGCGCCTTGTCGAAGGTCTTCAAACGCGCGAACACGTGGTCGACGTCGAGGCCCGAGCCGTACGAAGCGAAATCGAGGATGTGCACGCCGATGTCGCCGAGCACGCCGTTCGAGCCGTGCTTCTTGGAGAGGCGCCACAGCCACTGCGACTCCGTCCGCCAGTCGCCCCACGCCTTCGACACCAGCCAGCTCTGCAGGTAGCTCGCCTCGACATGGCGAACCGTGCCGATCGCGCCCGACAGCACGATCTCACGGGCCCGCTGCAACTGCGCCACGTTCCGGTAGGTGAGGTTGACCATGTTGATCAGGCCGGATTTCTCGGCCACGTCCACCATCTCGAACGCCTTGCTGGCGTCGGTCGCCAGCGGCTTCTCGCAGAACACGTGCTTGCCGGCCTTCAGCGCCGCAATCGAGGTCGTGTGGTGCACCGAGTCCGGCGTCACGTTCGCCACCGCATCGAACGCGCCCCAGGCCAGCGCCGCATCGAGCGACGCGAAGCCGTTGGGAATGTTGTGGGTGGTGTTGAACTTCTCGAGCCGGTTGGGATCGACGTCCACGCCGGCCACTACCTTCACGCCGTCGATGGCGGCGAAGTGCTTGGCGTGCTGCGCGGCCATGCCGCCGGTGCCGAGGATAAGCATACGCATCGTGTTCTTCCTTCAATGCTCGGGCGGGGAGACGCCCTGTCGTTCATGGGTCCGGCCGCGCCCGGCTAGACCAGGTGTTCCTTGCGATCGAGATCGGCGATCAGCGCCAGATCGAGGATCTTCTGCAGCCCCGCCGCATGGCGGAAATCCGGGTCCTGCTGCTGGCCCGTCTGCACCGCCTCGACGAAGCGCTGGTAGTTGGTCTTGACCGGCTCGGCCTTCACTTCGCGCCAGGTCGAGGTCGCGACGTCCTCGCCGGCGCACACGCGCAGCAGCGAGCCCCAATGGCCGTGGCTCAGCTCCAGCCCGCCCTTGTTGCCGTAGACGCGCAGCCGCTGGTCGTTGGAATGGCCCGAGGCCCAGCGCGACGAGTGAATCGTCCCGATGGCGCCGTTGCCGAATTCTGCCGAGATGATGAAGCTGTCATTGGCGTCGAGCACATACTCGCCGATCTTGTCGCCCGGCACCTTCGTGAACGTCTGCAGCCGGCTGTTCATCGCAACGATCGGCTGGCCGATGGCGAAGGTGGTGAAGTCGAGAATGTGGATGCCGATATCACCCACAGTCCCGTTCGACCCGTGCCCCTTGCTCAGCCGCCACAGCCACGTGCCCGACAGGCTCGCCGGATCGTTGAAATCGCGCAGTGCCAGCCAGTGCTGCAGGTAGCTCGCCTCGATGTGCTTGACCTCGCCGATCACCCCCGAAGCGATCAGCTCCCGCGCCTTGTGGAGTTCGGCAACGTTCCGGTAGGTGAGGTTCACCATGTTGATGAGGCCCGACTTCTCGGCAGCCTCCACCATCTCCATGGCTAGCGCATGGTTCGGCGCCAGCGGCTTCTCGCAGAACACGTGCTTGCCGGCAGCGAGAGCCTTCAGTGTCGTGCCGTGGTGGATCGAGTCCGGCGTGATGTTGTCCACCGCATCGAACTCGCCCCAGGCCAACGCCTCCTCGATCGAGGCGAAGCGGTTCTTGATCCCGTAGGTGTCGCAGAACGTCGCGAGGTTCTCGGGGATCGTATCCACCGCGCCCACCATCTCGACGCCCTCGATGGTCTGGAAGGCCTTGGCATGGCTGTTGGCCATCCGGCCGGTGCCGAGAATGAGCAGGCGCATTTCTGTCAGTTGTCCGTGAGGCAGTAGGGAATGGGGCCACCTGGTCGGCGGCCCCGGGATACTAGATCACTTCGGATGGTGCGTCAGCTTGGCGCCGCGCTCGACCAGAGGCTCGATCGACTTCTCGACCGGGCGGTTCGGAGCCTTCAGCAGGTGGCTGTGGTTCTCTGCGTTGTAGGCCCAGTTCACCGCGTTGCGTAGCACCTGGCCGACCGTCTTGTCGTGATAGGTCGGATAGGTCTCGTGGCCGGGGCGGAAGTAGAAGATGTTGCCAGCGCCACGGCGATAGGTGAGGCCCGAGCGGAACACTTCGCCACCCTGGAACCACGAGACGAACACGGTCTCGAGCGGCTCCGGCACCGAGAAGGGCTCGCCGTACATCTCTTCGGTCTCGAGCTCGAAATAGGCTGGCAGACCCTTGGCGATCGGGTGACCCGGGTTCACCACCCAGATGCGCTCACGCTCACCGGCCTCGCGCCAGTGCAGGTTCGCCGGCGTGCCCATCAGGCGCTTGAACACCTTCGAATGGTGGCCCGAGTGGAGCACGATCAGGCCCATGCCTTCCCACACGCGCTGCACCACGCGCTCGACGATCTCGTCCTTCACCTCGCCATGCGCAGCGTGGCCCCACCAGACCAGCACGTCAGTGTTGGCGAGCTTCTCGACCGTCAGGCCGTGCTCGGCATCCTGCAGGGTCACGGTCGTCGGCTCGAGGTTCTTGTCCTCGCCGATCAGCGCGGCGATCTGGCCGTGCATGCCCTTGGGGTAGTTCTCGGCCACGAACTTGTTCTTCTGCTCATGGACATTCTCACCCCAGACGGTGACGCGGATCGACATGGTGGGTCTCCTTGTAATCGTGGAAAGGGCCGGTCTTGGCGCCGGCCCGAAATACTTCCAAAGCGGTTTGGTCTTTGAAGCGATCCACTGCATCGGCGCGCAAGGATTGGCAAGCGTGTGCGGTAGAAATCGGGGCAAGTGCGGCAAAACTGCCGCCGGGCGGAACATCAGTGCTTGAGTGGCTTTCCCGCCTCGTCGAAACGATGGATCTTGGTCGGGATCGGCGCGATCGAGATCACGTCGTTCGGGCTGTGCCGGCTCGTGCCTTCCTCGCGAACGATGACCGGCTCGCCTGCGCCGATATCGACATAGGTGTAGCTGTCCGAGCCAAGGTTTTCGGAGTGGACCACCTTGCCCTTCCAGGCCCCGTCGCGGTCGGTGATCTCGATGTGCTCGGAGCGGATGCCGATGGTGTTGGCACCGAACTTCGAAGCGATCTCACCGTTGAGGAAGTTCATCTTGGGCGAGCCTATGAAGCCCGCGACGAACAGCGACTGCGGGTTCTCGTAGAGCTCGAGCGGAGTACCCACCTGCTCGATCAGCCCGTCGCGCAGCACGCAAATGCGGTCCGCAAGCGTCATCGCCTCAACCTGGTCGTGAGTCACGTAGACCATGGTGGCGCTGTTCATCGCATGATGGAGCTTGGCGATCTCGAGACGCGTCGCGACGCGCAGCGCCGCATCGAGGTTCGACAGCGGCTCGTCGAACAGGAACACTTTCGGATCGCGCACGATGGCGCGTCCGATGGCGACGCGCTGGCGCTGGCCGCCCGAAAGCTGCTTGGGCAGGCGCCCCAGATACTGCGAGATCTGGAGCAGTTCCGCCGCCTTCTCGACGCGCTTCTTGATCGCATCCTTGTCGGACTTGGCGAGCTGCATGCCGAAGGCCATGTTCTCGTAGACCGTCATGTGCGGGTAGAGGGCGTAGCTCTGGAACACCATGGCGATACCGCGCTTCGAGGGTGCGAGCGCATTGACCATGGTGCCGTCGAACGTCATCTCGCCCGAGGTAATGTCCTCGAGTCCGGCCATCAGGCGCAGCAAGGTCGACTTCCCGCAGCCTGACGGACCGACGAAGACCATGAACTCGCCCGAGTAGATCTCGAGGTCCACGCCCTTGATCACGTCGACGAGGCCAAAGGACTTCTTGATGTTCTTGAGTTCGATATGCGCCATGGAATTAGCCCTTTACGCCACCGGCGGTGAGGCCGGAAATGATCTTGCGCTGGAAGACGAGGACGAGGATCACCAGCGGCACGGTGACGATGACCGAAGCCGCCATGATGTTGCCCCACGGAATTTCGTACTGGCTGCCGCCCGAGAGCAGCGCAATGGCAACGGGCACGGTGCGAGTCGCGTTCGACGACGTGAACGTCAGCGCGAACAGGAACTCGTTCCACGCCCCGATGAAGGCGAGCAGTCCCGTCGTCACCAGCGCCGGCCACATCAGCGGCATGAACACCTTGGTGATGATGATCCACGGCGTCGCACCGTCGACGATCGCAGCCTCCTCGATCTCGATCGGCAGGTCGCGCATGAAGGTGGTGAGCACCCACACGGTGAACGGCAGCGTGAAGATCGTGTAGCTGAAGATCAGAGCCCAGGGCGTGTTGTAGATGCCGAGGAAGCGGATCACCTCGAACAGGCCCGCGAGCACCGCGATCTGCGGGAACATCGAGACCGCGAGGATGGTCATCAGGATCAGCCCCCTGCCCCGGAACCGCACGCGGCTCAGGGCGAACGAGGCGGTGACCGCGAGGAACAGCGCCAGCAACACGGTGATCGACGCAACGAAGATCGAGTTCAGCAGGTTCTGCGGGAAGCTGCCCGAGTTGAGCACGTTCAGGTAGTTGTCGAGCGACAGCGACGTCGGCCAGTAGCTGACGCGGAACAAGTCGGTGCCCGCTTTGAAACTGGTGAGGATCGCGTAGTAGAACGGGAACACCGCCAACACGACGATGAAGATCACCAGCGCGTAGAACGCTACCTTCTTGGTGATCGTCCAGAGGTCCATAGTCATCAGCGGTCACCCCCGTCGAACCGGACCTTGCCGAGCCATATGTAGAGCGCGGTCATCACCGCGATGATGAGGAACAGCAGCGTCGACTGGGCCGAGCCGTAGGCGAACTTATCGAAGTCGAAAAGGTTCTCTCTAGAGATCACCGACATGGTCTTGGTCGAAGCGCTGTTTGGCGTCAGCACATAGATCAGGTCGAAAATGCGCATGGCGTCTAGCAGGCGGAAGATCACCGCCACCATCACGGCCGGACGCACGAGCGGCAGCGTCACCTTGAAGAACACCTTCACGGGATGCACACCGTCGATCTTGGCCGCTTCGTACACGTCCTTGGGCACCATCTGCAGGCCCGCAAGAATGAGCAGCGCCATGAACGGCGTGGTCTTCCAGATGTCGACGATCAGCACGGCGGTCATGGCCGTGTCTGCAGACGCGGTCCAGGCGACCTTGTGGCTGATCAGCCCCAGGCGCAGGAAAAGGTCATTGAGGATGCCGAACTGATCGTTGAGCATCCACGACCACATCTTGGCCGACACGATCGTGGGGATCGCCCACGGAATGAGGATGGCGGCGCGAACGATGCCGCGCCCCTTGAACTCGGCGTTCAGTACGAGAGCCACGATCATGCCGATGACAGTCTCGAGCGACACCGAGACCACCGCGAAACGTACGGTGTTCCACACCGCATTCCACCAGGCCGGATCTACGAGGAGGCCCGAGAATACGGTGCGTCCGCTCTTCAGCGTCGTCCAGTTGAGGTAATTCTTGAAGCCGATCCACTCGCCTGTGTAGAGCGAGCTCAGCGAGGTGTTCGTGAACGAAAAATAGATCGTTCGGAGCAGCGGCCAGCCGGCAACGATGGCCAGCGCGATGAGCATGGGAAGCAGGAACCACATCGCCGCGCCGACGCGCGACTTTAACAGTTCGTTTGCTATCTTTGGCTGGGTGCGGGAAACGGCCCCCGCCGTGGCTTCCACTGTCATCTCAGGCTCTTCCTGCTGCAGAAGGGAGAATGGGGCGCGGGCAGCCCAGGGGCCGCCCGCTCCGAAGTCTACGCCGGTACTTACCAGGCGTCGCCCTTGAGCTCAGTCAGCTTGGCCTCGAGCAGCTCGAGGTTCTCGGCAGCGGTGCCCTTACCCGAGAGCGTCTCGTGGACGGCCGACCAGAACAGCGAGGAAACCTCGTTGTACTTCACCTTCGCCGGAGCCGACGGACGCGGCACGGCGTTCTGGAACACTTCCTTCCAGTTCGGGATGATCGGCTGCGACTCGGCGATATCGGCGTCGTCGTAGAGCGCGACGATCGTAGGCAGGTTGGACTGCTTGATCGCACGTTCCTTCTGGACGTCCTTGGACGAGAGGAACAGCGCGAGCTTGATCGCCTCATCCGGGTTCTTGGAGTACTTCGACACGGCGACGTTCCAGCCGCCGAGCGTGGCCGCCGAACGGGCGCCCTCGCCTTCACCGGCCGGGAGCGGGGCCACGTCGAACTTACCCTTCACGGCCGAGTCGTCGCCGTTGCCGAGCTGGTAGGCATACGGCCAGTTGCGCATGAACACGGCATTGCCGAGCTGCCACACGCCGCGGCTTTCTTCTTCCTGGTAGCTCAACACGCCCTGCGGCGCGATGGTGCCGATCCAGCTCTTGGCCTGCTCGAGAGCGGCCACGGCCTGCGGGTTGTTGATCGAGATCGAGCCGTCGGCCTCGATGATCTGGCCGCCACCGTACGACTTCACCCACTCCAGGGCGTCGCAGGTCAGGCCTTCATAGGCGTTGCCCTGGAACACGAAACCCTGCATGTCGGCGTTGCCGGCAGCACGTTCGCCATCCTGAACTTCCTTGGCGGTCGCAGCGAGCTCGGACCAGGTCTTGGGAACGGACTTGCCGTACTTGTCGAGCAGATCCTTGCGGTAGTAGAGCGCCGGAGCGTCGGTGAAGGCCGGCAGAGCGACGAGCTTGCCGTTCACCGTCTGGCTTTCGATGATCGACGGGAAGTGCTCGCCCACCACGTCCTTGGCGGCATCGGCGAGGTCGAGGAACTGGTCCGCGAGCTGCGGAGCCCAGATCACGTCGGTCTGGTACACGTCGATGTCGGCGTTACCGGCGGCGAGCCACAACTTGTACTGGCCGAACTGGTCGGTGGTCGAGGACGGCATCGGGACGATCGTCACCTTGTTGCCGGTCTCCTGCTCGAAGCGGTCGAGTTGCGAACGCAGGAACTCGAGGCCGTTGCCGGTGTCGCCCGAAACAACCGCGAGGTCGGCGGCCTGGGCCGCAACGACGCCGAGCGTGGCGCTGGCAAGCAGGGCCGCGATCAGGGACTTCATTTTCATTATCTTCCTCCCAAGGGACAGTATGACCGGGAGGTAAGCCAAAGGCGACCAACGCCGTTCGGGCGTTGACCGACTGCAGTTTCCTCCCACCAAAACGCCAGGACGGGGCACTGACGTCCCCGCTTAATGCCTCCAAAGCGCTTTGAAACAAGCTACCCACTGCAACGAAATGCTGTCAAGCAGGTTTCGCCCCCGCGATCGTTAACGCAGAGAATGACACCATAAATTCATAAGTATTTTCAATATCTTGCGGCACGCCAACTGTTAACAGCTTCGAAACGAGGTCAATCTGGCGTGAGGTACGAACATCAGGAATGGTAGCTGGCGGGCCCCTCTTGCTTTCGTGATTCAAATCGCTTTGAGTGGTAGAGTTGGTGAAGGAGGACGTCCGGCGCTAGTGTCCCGGGAAAGGGCTCGGCCGCGAGCGGGAATCCGCTTGGCCGCATGTTGGGCGTGCATGAATTGATCATGAAACTCAAAGACTTAGCTGCGGAGCTTGGCCTTTCGCAAACGACCGTGAGTCGGGCGCTCAACGGCTACCCTGAGGTCAACGAGGCGACCCGTGAGCGCGTGAGCGAGGCGGCGCGACGGCTGGGCTATCGCGCCAATGTCAACGCGCAGCGCCTCGCCACCGGTCGGGCCGGAGCCATCGGCGTCACCCTGCCCCTGCAGCGCTCGCTCCATTTCGGCCCCCACACGTCCGAATTCCTCTCCGGCATCAGCGAGCGACTGGCTCAATACGACATCGACATCGTCGTCACCCCCATCGATGCCGACGACGAGGTTCCGGTCTTCCGCCGCCTCGTCTCCAGCAAGCGCGTCGATGCCCTGGTGATCTCGGCCCCTACGCCGAATGACGCCCGTATCGCCGCCCTCACCGAACTTGGCATGCCCTTCCTGCTGCATGGCCGCGCCGACAACGTGACGATCCCTCACGCCTGGCTCGACATCGACAACGAGGGCGCATTCCACCGAGCGACCAGTCACCTGATCGACCTCGGCCACCGCCACATTGCCATGATCAACGGTCCCGAGGACCAGACCTTCGCCATCCATCGCGATCGCGGCTTCCGCGCCGCCATGCAGGCCCGCGGCCTTACCCCTGACCCGCAGTTGATCGGCGGTGGCCGCTTCACCGACGAGAACGGTTTCCGCCTGGCGCAGGCTTTCCTCGAGCGGACCCCGCGCCCCACAGCGTTCCTCGCCGGCTCGATGATGACGGCACTCGGCGTCTTCCGCGCCATCCGCTCGGCCGGGCTGGAGCTCGGGAGCGACGTATCCATGATCGCCCACGACGACGTGTTCCCATATCTCAACGCCGACAACATGGTCCCCTCCATGTCGACGACGCGCTCGTCCATCCGTGCCGCCGGTGCCCGCATCGCCGAGCTCCTGCTGCAGATGCAGGAGGGAAAGCCGGCGAGTTCCGTCCACGAGCTGTGGCCGGTGGAACTGGTGCTGCGCGAGTCGACAGGACCGGCCCCGAGACAGTCCGGCTGAACGATCCTGAGCCATTTCGTTCAGTGCCATCCCGGTTTTTCCTTTGTCCATCGCCCTCCCCCTGATCAGCGGGACCATTGTCCCATGGACGTCAGTGGCGAGGATGGATTGAGAAAAACCATGCGCCTGCAAGGCGTTGGCGGTGACTGCAAAGAGCCGGTGCGGCTGGCTGCCCACTGGATGGGTCAGGAGCGCTGACGTGCGCAATGCCATTGTCTGAACGGACATGAACGCATTCTATGCGGGAAGTAGGCTTACATCGCTCCTCCGCAGGGAACGATGCGGGCCCATCCCCGATGCTAACGCGCCCTATCCTCGCCCGCACGTCGCATCAAGCTTCGGCACCACCCACTCCAGCGCCGGCACGATCTGCTGCTGCCAGGTGTCCCAGTAGTGGCGGCCGGGGCCGACCCGCAGCGTCGTTTCCATGCCGATCTGTTGGAGGCCGATGTGATACTCGGCGGCGGCCGTGATCAGGTCGGGAAAATCGTTGTCGCCGATGGCGAAATAGAAGGCGGGTTTGTCGGCTGCTCGCTTCAGCTTGGGCATCAGCGTGAAGGCGTTGGCGGCGTTGAAGCGGGCGCGATCGAAGGGCGTGCCGAAGATATTCCGATAGAGGTCCGGGATCCAGCGGCTGCGCGGATCGGCCTTTTCCAGCGGCTGGTGCAGCGCCCCCGCGAAGCTCATTGCCGCAGTGTAGGTGTCGGGGTGGTTGATCGCCTGCAGCACCGCGCCGACGCCGCCCATCGAGACGCCGCCGATCGCCCTGCCCGCGCGGCATTTCGCTGTCGGCAGCGTTGCGTCGATGGCCGCCACGAGGTCCGTCGCGAACGCCGTGTCGATCAGCCCGAAGCCACCGGGATCGGGGTTGTCGACGTACCAGCTGTCCCCCGCCCCTGGCGCCACCACGACCAGCGGCGGGATGCGGCCATCGGCAATCGCTCGGTCGAGGATCGGCGCGAGGTTGCCCCAGGTGAACCAGTCGCCATCCGCACCGGTCGTGCCGTGCAGCAGATACACCACCGGCCAGCGTTCCCCCTCGGCTGGCGCCGGAAACGGCTTGTAGACGGCATAGGGGATCGGTCGCCCCAGGATCGGACTTTCGGCCTTGAGCCCGAACTCCACGATCCCCGCGCCCTTCGCCGCCGAACCGGCGAGCATCATCACCGCCGCACCAAGCGCAGCCACAAGTTTCAGTTTCAAGATTGGTCCCCTCGGATCGCCGGTATGCGGCGGATTGTGTGTTTTGAACAATTGGGAAAACGTTTTCCTAGTTGCATCGTACGGGTGTTGCGGTGGTTCGGCAACTGGTCGAAAGGTGGGTGCTTGGGAGCTAATGTGTGGCACGGCCGGTACAAGATGCGTCCCCTCGCCCCTCTGGGGAGAGGGTTAGGGTGAGGGGCACCAAGCACACCTGTGAGTAGCTGCCGCCGCGATCTCCGGGCGTCTGCGTGTGACGCCGGCGCACTTGGCGCCCCTCACCCCGGCCCTCTCCCCAGAGGGGCGAGGGGGCGTTGTGGCGCGACCGGTGAACTACCCCCGCGTCTCACTCAGAAAGCTGTCCAGTAACCACTGACCGGCGGGGCCGGGCGGCGCAGCGCGGGACCAGAGCGCATCGACCGGCAGCAGGCGCGGCCAGCCTCGTGGCGTCAGTTCCACCAGTGTGTCGCCGGCATACTGTCGGACGAGCCAGTCGGGCAGTTCGGCCCAGCCGAAACCCTGCTGTGTCAGTTCCAGCAGCATCAGGTAGCTCGGCGCCGACCAGGCGAGGCCCAGCGGCCGCGTACTGCCACCGACATAGGTGTTGAGGTAGATCTGACGCGTCGCGGCGAGCTGTTCGGCGCTGGGGCTGGTGATGGCAGCAAGTGGGTGCCCATGCGCCACGAACAGCCCCATCCGGGTCGGCTCCGCCAACCGGGCCGAAGCGATGTCCGAGGGATAGGTTTCCTGCCCGGCGGTGACGGCCAGATGTGCTCGGCCCGACTGCAGCAGGTCGATGACATCGTCGCCCTCGGCAATCAGGCACTCGAGCTCGATGTCGCGGTAGCGCTGCTCGAACTCCTGCATCAGCCCGATATGGTCGCTCTGCCCGTACGTGTCCGACAGGACAATCGTGAGCCGCGGTTCCACCTTGTCGGAAAGCCGCACGCTCAGCGCCTCCAGCCGCTCATTGGCAGCGAGGATCTCCTGCACATGTGACAGCACGCGGCGCCCGGCTGGGGTCAGCACCGGCAGGCGGCCCGTGCGATCGAACAGCACCAGGTCGAGGTCCGCCTCGAGATTGGCGATCGCCGTGCTGATGGTCGACTGGCTCTTGCGGAGCCGCCGTGCCGCTGCCGAGAACGAGCCGAGCGCTGCTGCGGCGGCAAACGCCTCGAGCGCTTCGGGCGAGTATTGCATCTATCGACTTTCTCGATGGTACCCATCTTGGGTTACCAGAAAAATCGATGATACGTCCACGTCACATTCAGGGATTGAAGTGTGAGAACACCATGCAGCTCAAGAACAGGTCTTTCATCGAGCGGATCGGCCACGCGGTCGGCTTCGAGGTCATCGCGCTCATCGTTTGCGCACCGATCGCCGCCTGGCTGCTCGACCGACCAATCACCCATGTCGGCCTGCTGGCGCTCATGCTCTCAACCACCGCCATGACGTGGAACGTCATCTACAACGTGATCTTCGACCGGCTGTGGCCGCTGGCCAGCGTGCCACGTACGCTCAAGGTCCGGGCCTTGCATGCGCTTGGCTTCGAAGCGGGCCTGGTACTGGTCGGCGTGCCGCTTGCGGCGTGGATGCTCGACATCTCGCTGCTCCAGGCCTTCGTGCTCGATATCGGCTTCTTCCTGTTCTTCCTGCCGTATGCGTTCGTCTACAACTGGGTGTACGACGGGCTGCGGCAGCTATGGGTCGAGCGGAAGCCGGCGGCGGAGCTGCGCTAGACCGCCTTCAGCAGCCGCAGGTGGTTGTCGAAGTTCAGCTCGAACGTCGTCATCGGGGCTGGGGAACCGGCGAAACCGCCGAGTGCCCCATCCCCGCTCGACGCCAGCAGGCCGACGCTGTCGGGAGCGATACCGCAGCCGTTCTCGAGGCCGAGGCTGGCGACGACGGTCGCGGTGTCGGGGTCGATGGCGAGGATGGTGTTCCCCTCGGGCGATGACACGCCGATCCGCCCCCCATCGGCCGACGCCGCGACCGAGCCGACATAGTTGCGCAACTCGCCCAGCGTCGTCTCTGGCAGCTCGATCAGGCGGATCTCGCCGTCCTGCGTCGCGTAGCCGACCAGTTGCGGGCGATCTGCCGACGGCCCGCGGAACTGGCAGCCGAACCACACCCGGCCGCGGTGATCGAACGCCATGTGGCGGATGGAGAGCTGGTGCAGCCCGGCCTCGAGCCGGAGCTGTCCGATCAGCCGTCCGGTCCGCCGCTCGATGAACGCGATCGATGGGTCCATGGTCTCGAGGTTGAGCTCGGACCGGCCGTAGTCGGGGTGGGTCTCGATCCCGCCATTGGCGACAACGAACGTCTCGCCGTCCGGCATTAGCAGCATTTCGTGCGGACCGGTGCCGTAGGTGTCGAACTCGCCGATCCGCGTGTAGCCGCCCGCCACGTCGTAGATGCCGATGACGCCGCGGGCATTCTCGAAGTCGTTCTCGGTCGCGTAGAGCAGCTTGCCATCGGGCGAGAACGCGCCGTGCCCGAAGAAATGCCGTCCCTCGACGCTGGTCAGCGTCCTTGGCGGGGTCCCGTCCGACGGGTCGAAGATGACAGCGAACGTCCCCGGTTGTCGGGCGAAGACGACGCCCTGCCCCGTAGTCGGCGAGAAGGTGATGTCGTGCCCGCGCTCCGGCAGGTCGACACTCGAGACGAGGTCCCCCGCCTCCGTGACGAGCGCCGCAGCATACCCCCCTTCGCGCTTCTGCACCGAAGAGGCGAACACCAGCTCGGCCCGCTCGAGCGCTGCAGCCCGTCGTGGCAGCAGCGAGGCCGCGAAACCCGCGCCAGCTGCCTTCAGGAATGCCCGCCGCCGCCACATGGTCAGTCTCCGTCGAGCGACGAGAACCCCACCGACAGCCCCAGCGCCGCCGCGAGGTTTTCGCCCAGGATCGTGTCGAGCGACTGCGTCACGATCACCATGTAGTCGAGAGCCTTCTTCTGCTTGGGATCGCCGACGGCCTGCTCCACCGGCTTGGTCACCAGTTTCTCGGCACGCTCGGCATTGCCGAACTCGAACCCCGCGCTCTGCCCTACCCACTGTTGATCCGGGCTCGTCGCCTCGGCGATACGCGAGTCCCGCAGCAGGGCCTTGAGCCCCTCGAAGTTGGCGCTGATGGACGGCACAGTCATGCCCGAGCGCCAGAACAGCGCCGATTTCGGCTTGGGAGCCGCACCGTCGCGCCCCAGGAATGGCAGCAGCCGCTGGTCGCGGATCGCCTCCGTGCCATGGGCGAGAAGCCCCGTCAGCGCCTCCAGCACCTCGCGGGTGCTGCGGTAGTCCGGGTCCGATGCGCTGGGCTCGAGCAGCCGCTTCGAGAAGCCGGCCGGGTCGGCCCACTCTGCCGACATCTCGTCGGCCCGCCCGCTGATGAGTTCGGCGATAGCGGCAGCATACTTGCAGCGGAAGTCCGCCCCGGCGGCCAGTGTCTCTGAATCCGCGCCGAACAGCAGGAACTCGAGAGCGCCTAGCCCCTGCATGGCGACACTCTTGCCGGCAAGCGTCTCGGCGCTGGCTGCGGTCTGATCCGCTTCGGCCAGTGCACCCTGCACCTGCTTGAGGGCGATGCCCTTGCGATCGGGCCAGAACAGGATGGCGTCACTGCGGTTCTCCGCCATCAGCGGCCCAATGCGATAGAGCTCGATGCGCGACCACGCGGTCACGGCGGACTTGAACTGGTTTCGCGCCGTTTCCAGCGTCGCCTCGGACGGCGTCGCACCCAAGGCTTCGACGTTGAGCTTCAGCGAACCCGCTTCCTCGGCGAACCGGGCGAAGCCGGGACGGATCGCCTCGGTGATGGCGAGTTCCACCACCTCGTTGGCGGTCAGCTTCTGCTCCTGCGCCAAAGCCGGAACCGCGATCAGGGCGACGAGAAGAGCAATCAACAACCGCATCACAGGGACTCCAGGAACGCGACCAGATCATCGCGCTCCGATTTCGACATTTGCGCGAACGCATCGCGCGCCGCCTGCGCTTCCCCGCCATGCCAGAGGATCGCCTCGGTCAGGTTGCGCGCGCGCCCGTCATGCAGGAATTCGGTATGGCCGGAAACGGTCTCGGTGAGGCCGATCCCCCACAGCGGCGGCGTGCGCCACTCGTACCCGTCTGCCTCACCTTCCGGCCGGTGGTCGGCAAGGCCGTCGCCCATGTCGTGCAGCAGCAGGTCGCTGTAGGGCCAGACCAGCTGGAACCGGTGCGCCGGTGTCGGCGCGTCGCGCGAGGTCACGAACTTGGGCGTATGGCAGGAGATGCAGTTGGCCTCGTAGAAGGCCTGCTTGCCTCTCAGTATCTCAGGATTGCCGACATTTCGGCGTTGGGGCACGCCGAGGTTCTGCGAATAGAACGTCACGAGCTCGAGCACCGGATCGGGGGCCTCGCTCGGGCCCAGCCGCTCCTGTTCGCCGGTGGGCGCAGCGAGGCAATCGGCCTGGGCCGCGGTGCAGTCGCCATGGGGCTTCATCACTGGCGGAGTCGCGATGCCGATATCGCCGGCGAACGCATCGGCCGACTGGGCGCGGATGCTGGCCGTGCCGGCCTTCCAGCCGAACCGCCCGAGTTGGCGTACACCCTCTTCGGTGGCGAAGTTGGCCCGGCCCGAGATGCCGTCGCCGTCACGATCGTCCGGATCGGCATTGGCGAGGATGTCCTCCGCCGGCACCTGTTCGAGGAGGCCAAGCCCGATCATCTGCGGCGCAACGCGCGGGCTGAGCATCACGTCGTCCGCCATCGGTCCGTAGGCGAGGTCGGTCACCGAGTAATCCGGCCGGCGCAGCGTCACCACCGTGCCGTCGCCGAGCGTGACCGGCTCGTCGGTGTAGCTGATCGCCATCCTGCCTTCGGGCTTGAGGCCCTGGACGGCGAAATCCTGCAGTTGCCCGCCATAGGTCGGCTCGGGGATCACCTTGGCGCCTTCCGCCAGCGCCTGCTGGTCGGCCTCGCCATGTGCCGGCACCGAAAGCCTCAGGAACATCGAGACCGCATTGTCCCCTGCCCCGCTCGGCGTGTGGCCGCGCCCGTCCTTGAGGTGGCAGTTCTGGCAGCCGCGCGCGTTGAACAGCGGCCCGAGCCCGTCCGATGCCTCGGTCGAGGCCGGGGACGAGACCCAGAGCTTGCGGAACAGCGCGTTGCCCAGCTTGAACTGCTCTTCCTGCTCGAAGGTGAGGTTGGCCGACGAGAACGAGAAGATGTCCTGGTTGACGCGCTTCTTCACCGTCGCCGCGCCCGCCGGCAACTGCTCGAAGTTCTCGGGCTTGGAGAAATCCGTGGCCGGCGCCGTCACGGCGCGAACGCGCTCAAGATCCTTCGGCGTGAGGTCGGAACGGGTCCCGCCCTCGGTAGCGAAGGCGAGACCCGCGATAAGGGTTATGACCAGGAACGCGGTCAAGCGCATGTGCATGTCAGGCACTCTTGGCTTCCCGGCCATAGACCGGGATCAAAGTCAGCGTCGCAGATTCTGTCCACCTGCGATGCCGAGATAGCTCTGGAAAACCGCCCCTTACTGGAACACGGCATCCGGGTTGGTGAGGCTGTCGGACTGCTCGATCGTCACCGTATCGCCCAGCTCGAGCAGCGCCACGGCGCGCTCGATGCCGCGCGTCTGCGCAACCAGCCCGTCGATTGCCTTCTGCACCGCGGCGTTGCCCGCCTCGTTGCCCTCGGCGATCATCTGGTCATAGGCCTCGCCGCCCTCGGCCCGGGCCGACATCTCGTGCATCGCCGTCAGCGTCGCATCGAGGAGGCCCCGGATCTCGGTGTCGAGCGCCGGATCGCGCGCCGCGATCAGCTGCGAGATGGAGGGGCCTTCGATGACCGAACCATCGACGCGCGTGTACTTGCCCAGGTAGACGTTCTGGATGCCCACCGCATCGTTCAGGTGCGAGACGTGCGTGTTGTCGGAGAAGCAGTCGTGCTCTTCCTCCGGATCGTGGAGCAGCAGGCCAAGCTTCATGCGCTCGCCCGCCAGTTCGCCGAACGACAGCGAGCCCATGCCGGTGAGGATCGTCGCGATGCCGCTCTCGGCGAGGGCCGTCCGCGCCGCGCCGCCTTCCTTCCAGTTGGCCACCATCTCCTCGAGGTCGGTCACCAGCAGGTCGGTGACAGCGTCGAGATACTGGCCGCGGCGCTTGGCGTTGGCGTCGGTGGAATAGTCGGTGACGGGCCGCTCGCCGGCGCCCGCCTCGGTCCCGTGCAGGTCCTGGCCCCAGAGCAGGAACTCGACGGCGTGGTAGCCCGTCGCCACATTGGCTTCGATCCCGCCCGCTTCCTGCAGCGTATCCTGGAGGAACGCCGGCGTGATCTCGGCCGCGTCGACTTCGGCGCCGTCGATGGTGATCTTGCTGTTGGCGATCACGTTGGCCGTGTAGAGGCCGTTCTCGTCGCTCTCGCTGCCGTAGCTCGTATCGACATAGTCGATCAGCCCCTCGTCGAGCGGCCAGGCATTCACCTTGCCCTCCCACTCGTCGACGATGGTGTTGCCGAAGCGGAAGGCCTCGGTCTGCTGGTACGACGGGCGCGAGGCGCGCCAGGCTTCCCGCGCGGCGCTCAGCGTCTCTTCGCCCGGGTTGGCGATCAGCGCATCTGTTGCCGCATCGAGTGCCCTGGCCGTCGTGAGCGCATCCTCGTAACCGGCGAGCGCGATGTCCGCATAGGTCTTGAGGATCTCTTCGGCGGTGGGCTCGGCAGCTGCGACGAAGCTGGTGCTCATCGCCGCCATGCCGATCGAAAGGGCAAGCGTGCTGATCGTCTTCATTTCGGGGGGGTCTCCGGCGGACGCGGGCGCGTCCATTCCGGCGGGACTATCAAAGTGGACTGCCCGCTTCAAGAAATATCCGCCCAGGCTGGAACGGCTCTAAACTGCGCCCGCCACCGCCCATCTCGACTCCCCCAAGTAAAAGAGGCAATGTCACAAATGTCACAATTGGTTCTGGAGGCGTTGAGGCACCGTATCGCCTTGTTCCACGAGGCTTTCGGGCAATCGCCCGGCAATCGGCGCTGTGCACCCGGGGGTTGGGTGTCACGCGTCTGTCACGTGGCCAAACTAGGTGACACGCGGCTTTGGGGCTCCTCCGAGTCAGGACAAGAAGCCAGAATTCCAGGGAGACTTGAGAATGATCTTCAAGAATGCGCTCGTCGCTTCGGTTTCGGTCGCGGCCCTCGCCGCTTCGACCTTCTCCGTTTCTGCGCAGACCGACCTCGCTGCCCTCTACGAAGCTGCGAAGGCTGAGGGACAGCTGACCACAATCGCCCTGCCGCACGACTGGTGCGGCTACGGCGCCGTGATCGAAGGCTTCAAAGCCAAGTATCCGGGCATCACCATCAACGAGCTGAACCCGGATGCCGGCTCGGCTGACGAAATCGAAGCCATCAAGGCCAACAAGGGCAACACCGGCCCGCAGGCCCCCGACGTGATCGACGTCGGCCTCAGCTTCGGCCCGTCCGCCAAGGCCGAAGGCCTGATCCAGCCGTACAAGGTCTCGACCTGGGACTCGATCCCGGACTCGGCCAAGGACGCCGAGGGCTACTGGTACGGCGACTACTACGGCGTGCTGTCGTTCCTCGTGAACACCGACCTCGTGTCGAAGGTCCCGACCTCGTGGGCCGACCTCAAGGCCGCCGACTACGCCAACTCCGTGGCCCTCGCCGGTGATCCGCGCGCTGCCAACCAGGCCATCCAGGGCGTCTACGGCGCAGGCCTGTCGACCGGCGCCACCGACGCCAAGGCTGCTGCCGAAGCCGGGCTCGCCTACTTCGCCGAGCTCAACAAGGCCGGCAACTTCGTGCCGGTGATCGGCAAGGCCGCCTCGACCGCTCAGGGCACCACCCCGATCGTCGTCGCCTGGGACTACAATGCCCTCGCCTGGCGCGACGGCTTTGCGGGCAACCCCAAGGCAGAAGTCGTCGTGCCGTCGGACAGCGTCGTCGCCGGCGTCTACATCCAGGCGATCTCGGCGTTCGCGCCGCATCCGAACGCGGCCAAGCTGTGGATGGAATACCTCTACTCCGACGAAGGTCAGCTCGGCTGGCTCGCTGGCTATTGCCACCCGATCCGCTTCAACGACCTCGCGGCCAAGGGGGCGATCCCGCAGGCCCTGCTCGACAAGCTGCCGCCGGCCGAAGCCTACGCCAAGGCCGTGTTCCCGACCCTCGAGGAGCAGGCCGCAGCCAAGGAAGTGATCACCAGCCAGTGGGACGCCACCGTCGGCGCCAACGTCCAGTAACATGACCAACGTCAGCTCTGTGGCTGACCCATCGGCCGGCCCGGTTTCCACCGGGCCGGCCGTGCGCGTCGGTGGCAACCCGTTCCGGTTCATTTCAAGGCTCCGCCTCGGCGACATCATCGCCATCGCGCCGTTCATCATCTTTGCGCTGCTGTTCCTCTTGATCCCGACCCTCGGCCTCGTGGTCGGCGCTTTCCAGGACGGATCAGGCAACTTCACGCTGCAGAACATCATCGATCTGGGCACGCCGCAGATCCTCGCCTCGTTCTGGATTTCGATCCGCGTCTCGGCTGCCTCGGCCATCCTTGGCGCCGGCATCGGGCTCGTCATCGCCCTCGCCATCATTCGCGGTCGCCTGCCTCAGGCCATCCGCTCGACGGTGATGACCTTCTCGGGTGTCGCCTCGAACTTCGCCGGTATCCCGCTGGCCTTCGCCTTCCTCGCCACGCTCGGCCGGCTCGGGCTCGTCACCGTGCTGCTGAAGTTCGTCGGCTTCGACCTCTACAAGTCCGGCTTCAACCTGCTGAGCTTCTGGGGCCTCACCATCACCTACCTCTACTTCCAGATCCCGCTGATGATCCTGATCATCGCGCCGGCGATCGACGGGCTGAAGAAGGAGTGGGGGGAGGCCGCCGCGACGCTGGGCGCGACCAACGGCCAGTTCTGGCGCTATATCGGGCTGCCGGTGCTGTGGCCGAACCTGCTCGGCACGCTGTCGCTGCTGTTCGCCAACGCCTTCGGCGCCATCGCGACCGCCTACGCGCTCACCGGCTCGTCGCTCAACATCGTGCCGATCCTGCTCTATGCGCAGATCCGCGGCGACGTGCTGCACAATCCCGGGCTCGGTGCCGCGCTGGCACTCGGCATGATCGTCATCACCGCCTTCGCCAACATCATCTACCTCGTGATCCGCACCCGCGCCGAACGGTGGCTCAAATGAAGTCGGGCAGGCTCTGGAGCTGGATCATCTTCGGGCTGGGCGCGGGCTATTTCCTCTTGCCGCTGCTCGCCACCTTCGAGTTCTCGCTGCGCATCCGCCGCGAGGGCTACACCTTCGATGCCTATACCTCGGTGTTCTCCGACGGGCGCTTCCAGGCCTCGTTCAGCTACTCGCTGATCATCGGCATCTGCGCCATCATCGTCGGCCTCCTGATCGTCGTACCGGCAGCTTACTACGTGCGGCTGCGCGCCCCGCACCTCCGACCGATCATCGAGTTCATCACCCTGCTGCCTTTGATCATCCCGGCCATCATCCTGGTGTTCGGCTACATCCGCATGTACAACACCTCGTCGCCGCTGCCGCTGCTGGGCACCAACGTCGGCACCGACATCCTCCTGACGCTGGCCTACGTGGCGCTGGCGCTGCCCTACATGTACCGGGCGGTAGACACGGGGCTCCGCACCATCGACGTGCAGACGCTCACCGAAGCCGCCAACATCCTCGGCGCCAACCAGGCGACGATCATCGTGCAGGTGATCTTTCCCAACATCATCGTCGCAGTGCTGTCGGGCGCATTCCTGACGCTCGCCATCGTCATCGGCGAGTTCACCATCGCGAGCCTGCTCAACCGGCAGGTGTTCGGCGTCTACATGCAGAACGTCGGCGCCAACCGGGCCTTCGAGCCTGCTGCGCTCGCCGTCATCTCGTTCGTCATCACCTGGGGCGCCATGGGCATGATCCAGCTGCTCGCGCGTTTCGCCCCCAAGACAGCCCGTAGGGACTAGACCATGGCCGAGGAATTCCTGCGCATCGAGAAGCTGGTCAAGAGCTTCGGCGGCAACCCCGTCGTCAAGGGCGTCGACCTCGGCTTCAACAAGGGTGAGTTCGTCACCCTGCTGGGTCCATCCGGCTGCGGCAAGACCACGATCCTGAGGATGATCGCCGGGTTCGAACGCCCGGACTCCGGCCGTATCGTCGTCGAAGGCAGCGACATCTCCGGCCTCGCGCCGAACAGGCGCAAGATCGGCATGGTGTTCCAGGCCTATGCGCTGTTCCCCAACATGAACGTCGCCGACAACATCGGCTTCGGGCTGAAGATCGCCGGCATGCCCAAGCCCGAGCGCGACGACCGCGTCGAGGAGATGCTGAAGCTGATTGGGCTTTCGGGCTACGGCAAGCGCTACCCGTTCGAACTGTCCGGCGGCCAGCAGCAGCGCGTCGCCCTTGCGCGTGCCCTGGCGCCGAGTCCCCGCATGCTGCTTCTCGACGAACCGCTCTCAGCCCTCGATGCCAAGATCCGCGTCTCGCTGCGCGAGCAGATCCGCGAGATCCAGCGCGAGCTCGGCATCACCACGGTGTTCGTCACCCACGACCAGGAAGAGGCGCTGTCGATCTCCGATCGCATCGTGGTGCTCAATGCCGGCAACGTCGAGCAATTCGGCAAGCCGTTCGACATCTACAACCGACCGGCGACCAAGTTCGTCGCGACCTTCGTCGGCACGCTCAACACTCTCAACGCGACCGTCACGGATGCCGCGAGCCGAACCGTACGACTGGGCGATGCCACGTTCGCCATCCCTGCCCTGCCCGCCAGCGCCAGCAACGGCGATGCCGTCGCCCTGACCATGCGCCCCGAGGCAGTCTCCCTCGCCAATGGCGTCGCCCGCGACATCGTGCTCGAGGGCAAGGTGGCGGAAGTGGCATTCCTCGGTTCGGTCATCCGGCTCAAGGTCGACCTCGGCGGCAACACCATCAGCCTCGACACCTTCAACGACCAGCGCACCCCGCCCCCCGCGCATGGCACGCCCGTCCGCCTCGGTATCGCGTCCAGCGACGTTCTGGTGCTAGGAGACTGACAGGCCGACGATCGCCTTGGGGGCGCCGACTTGAACATCCTCTTCATCACCGCCGACCAATGGCGCGGCGACTGCACGGGTTACGCCGGCCATCCGCTGGTGGAGACGCCCAACCTCGACGCGCTGGCGGCCGACGGCATCGCCTTCCTCAACCACTACGCCCAAGCGGCGCCCTGCTCGCCGGCGCGGGCCGCGCTCTATACCGGCCTCTACCAGATGAACAACCGGGTCTGCCGCAACGGCAGCCCGCTCGCCGACCGCTTCGACAACATCGCCAAGGCGGCTCGACGCGCCGGGTACGATCCAACCCTGTTCGGCTATACAGACGTGTCGCTCGACCCGACCAACCGGCACCCGAACGACCCGGATCTCACGACCTACGAGGGCGTCCTTCCCGGATTCACCACCCGGGTGAAGCTGCCGGAGCACGAGAAGGCCTGGCTCAGCTGGCTGCGCTCCAACGGCCTCGAACTCGGGGGCAGCGACGATGCACATCTGCCGGTCGACGCGCCGCCTGGTGTGGTCACCAGCGCACCGCCGGCCTACGACGCCGACCAGACGCAGAGCGCGTTCCTCGCCAACGAGTTCATCCGCTGGCTCACCGAGCAGGACAGCGAGCGTCACTGGTTCGCCCACCTGTCCTTCATCCGCCCGCATCCGCCGTTCATCGTGCCTGCGCCCTACAACACCATGTTCTCTCCCGACGAAGTGACAGCACCGACCCGTGCCGTCTCGCCGGACGCCGAGGCGGCCCAGCACCCGTTCCTCGAGTACATGCTCGAGTCCGTGAACCGCGACAGCTTCATTCCTGCGGCCGAGGGCAAGGTTGCATTCTGGGGCGAGCGCGATCTCCGGCAGATCAAGGCGACCTACTACGGCATGATCGCCGAGGTGGACGCCCAACTCGGACGTGTCTTCGAGGCCGTGCGCGAGCGTGGGGACTGGGAAGAGACGATCATCGTCTTTACCTCCGACCACGCCGAGATGATGGGTGACCACCACATGCTCGGCAAGGGAGGCTACTTCGACGGAAGCCAGCACATCCCGCTGATCGTGCGCCACCCCAAGGAGGCGCGCGGCAGGCGCGTCGAGACCTTCACCGAGTCCATCGATATCTTCCCGACGCTGCTCGAGGCCATGGACGTGGAGCCCATGCACGAGCCCGACGGCCGCTCGCTGCTCCCCCTGATCCGGGGTGAAGGCCCGCCCGAATACTGGCGCGATGCCGTGCACTGGGAGTTCGATTTCCGGGATGTCGCCCGCGGCAGCGCGGAGAACTGGTTCGAGCTCAAGTCCAACCTGCTCAACATGGCCGTGGTTCGTACCGACAGGTGGAAGTATGTCCACTTCGCCAAACTGCCGCCGCTCCTCTTCGACCTCAAGGCGGACCCGCACAACTTCCGCAACCTCGCCAGCGACCCTGCGCACGCCGCGATCCGTATCGAGATGGCCGAACGTCTGCTGAGCTGGCGGGCGCAGCACCTCGACCAGACCCTGGCGCTGAAGGAACTCACGCCCGATGGGGTGGTGACGAGACGCATCTGAGCCCCTAGGTTGCGCGCAACATGAGGACCACGATGACCGACCCGTTCGTCTCTACCGCCTGGCTCGCCGAGCATCTCGAAGACCCCAGTGTCGTCGTGGTCGACGGCAGCTGGTACCTGCCGGCAGCCAGCCGCGACCCGCGCGCCGAGTATCTCGCCGGTCACATCCCGGGCGCCATCTGGTTCGACGTCGACAAATACGCCGACCTCACCACCAACCTGCCGCACATGCTGATGGAGCCGGCCGCATTTGGTGAGCTGATTGGCCGACTGGGCATCGGCAGCGACATGACCATCGTCGTCTACGACGGCATGGGCCTCTTCTCCGCCCCCCGCGTCCGCTGGACCTTCGAGACCATGGGCGCCCGCGACGTTCGCATCCTCGAGGGTGGCCTGCCCAGGTGGAAGGCCGAGGGCCGCCCGACCGATGCCGGCGAGGCGACGCGACCCGCCACCAGCTTCACCGTCAGCTTCGACGACAAGGCCGTCGCGAGCCTCGATCAGATGCAGGCCTTCTCGCGCTCCGGCACCCGCCAGATCGCCGACGCTCGCCCCGGCGCCCGCTTCCGCGCCGAAGCTCCCGAACCGCGCCCCGGCCTCAAGTCCGGTCACATGCCCAACGCGGTGAGCGCGCCCGCCGACACCCTCGTCGCGAATGGCAGCCTCAAGCCTGCCGAAACCCTGCGCGCCCAGTTCGCCGCCGCCGGGATCGACCTCACCAAGCCCATCGTCACGACCTGCGGCTCCGGCGTCACCGCTGCAACGCTGAAGCTTGCGCTCGAGCAGGCCGGGGCGAAGGACGTCATCCTCTATGACGGCGCCTGGGCCGAATGGGGTGCCCGGGACGACACCGAAGTGGTGAAGGGGTGACGCTCAGCCCTTCGAGATCCGCCAGCTTCTCACCTCGAACGGCCTGAGCGCGGCGCCCTCGCCGCGATCCATCGGCTCTTCGAGAATGTTGAGACTGCCGCTGACCTCCCAGCCCGACGGCGCGGTCACAGCAAACTCGCCACGCCGGCCCGACGGCTCGTAGACGCGCAGGATCAGGCCGTCACCATCCTCGGCCGCCTTGAGGCCCGAGAGCGCCGCCGGGATACCCTCGGTGCCGATGGGCGTGAGCGTCACCGCTGCCACGCCGCTCGCGACCGCTGCCAGCATCGGTTGGTTCAGGTCCTCGGCCTCTTCGCGCACCCTGCCCTCGTGCCAGTCCCCGGCATGCGGATAGAGCGCATAGGTGAAGCGCTGACCGCCTTCGTCGGCGAGCGGATCGGGATAGACCGGCGAGCGCACGAGGCTGAGGCCCAGCACGTTGCCCTTGGCGCTGTGCCCGTACTTGGCATCGTTGAGCAGCGCTACGCCGAAGCCCGGCTCGCTCATGTCGATGAAGCGATGCCCCGGCACCTCGAACTGCGCCTGGTCCCACGAGGTGTTGTCGTGTGTGGTCCGCCGCACCACGCCATTGGCGTGCTCGAAGGTGGCGTGCGTGGTGCGCACCGAAACGGGCGTGATCGTGCGCAGCAGGCAGTGGCGATCGTGCCAGTCGATCTCCGTGACGATATCGAGCCGCGTGCCGTTGGCTTCGAGCACATAGGTCTGGATCACTCTCGAGGCCCGGAAGCGGCGGACGACGCGAACCGCCGCCCGTGTGTTGGAATGCTCCGTGACCTTGATGCTCTCGGGCGCATCGAGTTCGATGCCGCTCCTGTCATAGTCCTCCTCGATGTCCCAGGCGTCCCAGTCGCGCGGCTTGTCGCCCGGATAGACCCAGAGCTGGTTGCCGCGACCGTCGAGCGCCTCGCGCCCGGTCGCCTTGTGGACGAGACTTGTCACCGTGCCATCCGCCCCGATCTCGGCCCGGATATGCGCGTTCTCGAGGTGCGTCTCGCTGACCGAGAGCCCCTCCAGCGGTTCGAGCGTGGCACGCGTGAACACCTTCACCGACAGGGGTGGCACGACGTCGGCAGTCGAGAAATGCGTGCCGTCGGACGTCGTGACACGGAGTGGCCGGCGGCTGAGCGAGGGGTTCACCACCACGACAGCGTCGTCGACGTCCCCGTCCGGGATGTGCCCGACGATCGATGACATGGCGATCTGCTGCCGCGCCACGGCCCGGCCATAGGCGTCGTTCAGTTCGCGCTCTGCATCCTCGTAGACTTCGGCGATCGAGGAGCCCGGCAGGATGTCGTGGAACTCGTTCTTCAGCACCACGCGCCAGATGTGCTCGAGGCTCTCTGGCTGCTCGCCGCCGAGCAATGTCGCAAGCGATGCCAGGGTCTCGGCGGTGATCAGCGCGCGCTCGGCCTGTCGGTGCGCCTTCTTGGTCGCGCTTTGCGTCGTGAGCGTCGCCCGGTGCAGTTCGAGGTAGATGTCGCCCTGCCAGACCGGCAGCTGCGTCTGCTGTCCGGTCAAGTGCGCCGCTGCAAAGAAGTCCTCGACCCGCGACCAGCGCGCCTTGGGCAAGGCCGGGAAATCGCGCAGCATCATCTCACGCACGACATATTCCGGCGTCACGCCGCCGCCGCCGTCACCGTAGCCGACAGCCAGCAGCGAAGTCGGGTGGGCGGCCTTCTGCTTGAAGTTCTTCCACGTCTTGTTGATCGAGAGCGCGTTCACCGCGCCGTTGTAGCCCTGCCAGGGATTGTCGAACGTGTGGGTCAGGACGCGCGACCCGTCGATCCCCTCCCACCAGAACAGGTCGGCCGGGATGGTGTTGGTGTCGTTCCAGTTCACCTTGATGGTGAAGAACGAGTCGATCCCGCCCTGCCTGAGCAGTTGCGGCAAGCCGCCCGAGAAGCCGAAGCAGTCCGGCAGCCAGCAGACGGTGTGGCGCACGCCGAACTTCTGCTGGAAGTAGCGCTGGCCGTAGAGGATCTGCCGCGTCAGGCTCTCGCCGGTCGGCATGTTGGTGTCGGGCTCGACCCACATCCCGCCGACCGTCTCCCAGCTACCCGCGGCGACCTTCGCCTTGATGCGCGCAAACAGCGCCGGATCGTCTTCCTCGATCTGCGCATAGTAGTGCGCGGTCGACTGGTTGAAGCGGAAACCGGATTGGGCCAGGTACTCGTTGCTGCCCTCCATCAGCGACACCGCCGTGGAGAAGGTGCGCCGCATCTTCCGGCGCGTCTCCGAGTAGGGCCAGAGCCATGCGAGGTCGATATGGGCGTGACCGGTAAGGGCGATCTGCCCCTGCTGGGGGAAGCGCTTCTGCAGTTCCCTGAGCCGGGCGACGAGTTGCCTGTCGGCGGCAACGACGCTTGCCCGCTGCTCGTCGTCGAGGCCCGCCGGGTTGTCCTTCAGCGGCGGCAGCTGCCAGATCTTCTGCTGACCCGACTGCGGGGCGAAGCGGGCGACGTAATCCTGCGAGCCCGACGGCCAGTCGAGTGCATGGAACGCCTCTTCTGCCGCAGCGATCAGGTGCGGCGTGACCTCATGGTCTTCCAGCTCGTCGCAAGTCTCCAGGATGAGGTGCAGCCGAACCCGAAGCGAGTCCACCGCCGTGTCGAGCCAGTAGAGGCGCGCGCCTGTCAGAACGGGACTGCGGACCGGCTCGCCGAAGGGCAGACGGGCAACGGCCTCGGCCTCGATGCGGAAGTCCCGCGCCTTGACCGGGAATCTCTTATGGTAGGGATCGTTGCCGAAGGCGACCTTCTCGTCGGCATACACCAGCGTCGCCAGCGCCTCGCCACCAAGATCGAGGAAAATCCGCGTTTCACTGAGCGGCCAGTGAGCCGGTACCGTTGCGGCTGCGGCGAACCCCTGCACGCCGTCTCGGCTCGGCCAGGGCGCGCCGATCTCGATTGGCGCGCCGTTGCACAGCCAGCCCCCAACCGGAACCGTCTCGCGCTCGCGCCAGAACAAGAGTTCGCCCAATCGCGCCTTCACCCGGTCCAGCCGCTGCCCGATCGACAATGCCAATGTTACCTCCACCCAAGGTCACGTCCCGAAAACCGGAGCGGACGAAACCACAAGTGCAGAGGGGCCGCTAGGGTAGCGCGCTGCGAAAGGTCCGGAATCCGAATGCGCGCTGTCTGGGGATCAGCCGTGGTTGATCATCACGTGCCGAACGGCGGTGTAATCCTCCAGCGCATAGACAGACATGTCCTTGCCGTAGCCCGACTGTTTCAGCCCGCCATGCGGCATCTCGTTGACCAGCATGAAGTGGGTGTTGATCCAGGTACAGCCGTACTGCAGCCGCGCCGCCGTCTGCATCGCCTTCGACACGTCCTTGGTCCACACCGATGAGGCGAGGCCATAGTCGCTGTCATTGGCCCAGGCGATGGCATCCTCGGGATCGGTGAAGCGGGTGATCGACACGACCGGCCCGAACACCTCGCGCCGCACGATCTCGTCCTGCTGCAATGCTCCGGCGATCACCGTCGGCTCATAAAAGAAACCCCGGTCTCCGGACATGTGGCCGCCGGCCGTGATCTTGATATGCGGCAGCTCCGACGCCCGCTCGACGAAGCTCGCGACACGATCGCGCTGGCGCTTCGAGATCAAGGGCCCGATCTCGTTGAGCGTGTCGTCCTGCTGGTTGTACCTGATCGAGTTGACCGCCGAACTGAGGTCGGCCACCAGCTTGTCGTGGATCTTCGGGCCGGCATAGATCCGGCAGGCCGCCGTGCAGTCCTGCCCGGCATTGTAGTAGCCAAAAGCCTTGAGCCCACTCACCACTGCCTCGATGTCGGCATCGTCATAGACGATCACCGGCGCCTTGCCGCCGAGCTCGAGATGCGTGCGCTTTACCGACTTGGCCGCAGCCTGCAGCACCTTCTTGCCGGTCGCGACGTCCCCGGTGATCGAGATCATGTTGATCTTGGGGTGGTTGATCAGCGCGTTGCCGACGCTTTCCCCGCGCCCGAGAACGACATTGACCACGCCCTCGGGCAGCACGTCGGCGAACACCCTGGCGAGCTTCAGCGCCGTCAGCGGCGTCTGCTCGGACGGCTTGAACACCACCGTGTTGCCACCCGCGATCGCCGGCGCCAGCTTCCACGCCATCATCATCAGCGGGTAGTTCCACGGCGCGATCGAGCCGACGATGCCGATCGGGTCGCGACGCACCATCGAGGTGTGGCCCGGCAGGTATTCGCCGGCGATCGAACCTTGCATGTTGCGCACCGCGCCGGCGAAGAACCGCCAGCAATCGACGATCGCCGGAATCTCGTCGTTCTTGACCGCATTGATCGGCTTGCCGCAGTTCAGCGCCTCCAGCGCCGCGAACCCATCGGCATCGTCCTCGATCGCCTGCGCGATCCGCAGCAGGTAGCTCGAGCGCTGCCCCGGCGTCGTCCGCGACCACGTCGCGAACGCCTTCTCGGCGGCAGCGACGGCCGCGTCGATCTGGCTCTGCGAGGCCTCGGGGATCCCCTTGATCAGTTCCCCGGTCCTGGGATTGAGCACCTGCTCCTCGGTTTCCGTCCCCGCCTCGAACCGCGAGCCGATCAGCATCTCGGTGTTCATTGGTCTCTCTCCCTAACCCTACATGTGTGCGTGGGGCTCACCCCCACCCCGCCCTCCCCACAAGGGGGAGGGAGACCCTCACACCAACTTCGCAGTTTTCGTCTCCCTCCCCCTTGTGGGGAGGGATCAAGGGTGGGGGGCCACACGCACCGGTTCATCCTCATTTCCCCATCCCCGCCACTGACTGTTCGCCACCCCGGCTCAGGTAGAAGGCGAGCAGGATCGGCACGAGCGTCACGACGACCACCACCATTGCGACCACATTGGTCACCGGGCGCTGGCGCGGGCGCACCAGTTCCTCGAGCATCCAGATCGGCAGCGTCTGCTGCTGGCCGGCGGTGAAGGTGGTGACGATCACCTCGTCGAAGCTCAGCGCGAAGGCGAGCATGCCCCCCGCGAGCAGCGCTGTGCCCAGATTGGGCAGGATGATGTAGCGGAAGGTCTGGAACTTGTCGGCGCCGAGGTCCATCGCCGCCTCGATCATCGATCCCGACGTCCGGCGGAAACGCGCTACGGCGTTGTTGTAGACGACCACGATGCAGAAGGTCGCGTGCCCCAGCACGATCGTCCAGAATGAGAACGGGATATCGAGCAGGTTGAAGGCCGAGCGCAGCGAGATGCCGGTGATGATGCCGGGCAAGGCGATGGGCAGGATGACGAGCAGCGAGATCGTCTCGCGGCCGAAGAACCGCGAGCCGGAGACGGCCGCGGCGCAGAGCGTTCCCAGCACCAGCGCAATTGCCGTCGAGATCGCCGCAACCTGAACCGAGAGCGTCAGCGCCTGCCAGACGTCGGGCCGGTTCCAGGTGACCTCGAACCACTTGAGCGTCAGTCCCGGCGGCGGCCACTGGTAGGTCCGCTCCTCGGACGAGAAGGCGTAAAGGAAGATCAGCGCAATAGGGGCGAGCAGGAAGAACAGCCCTGCCCCGGCGGCGAGCTTGAGGCCCCAGGGAGCGCGGGGGGTGTCAGGGCGCATGGTGGCCACCGACGAGTGCCGACGACCACGGGCATGCCTTCTCCCCTTGTGGGAGAAGGTGGCGCGCAGCGCCGGATGAGGGGTCCGCGACACGAAGTGTTGCGCGATCGGAGCGAAGCGAGGAGCGACGGCGTTCGCGGAGAGCACCCCTCATCCGCCCTTCGGGCACCTTCTCCCACAAGGGGAGAAGGCGACAGCATCGACTGCTGGTGACCCTACAGCGCATCGAACGCTCCCATGCGCTTGGCCATCCACAGGTAGAGCCCCATGATGACGATCGGCACGACGGTGAAAGCCGCCGCCAGCGGGATGTTCCCGGCCGTGCCCTGATGCGCAAAGACCGCCTGGCCGATGAAGAACGCGGACGTGCCGATGATCTGCGGGATGATGTAGTCGCCCAGCGTCAGCGAGAAGGTGAAGATCGAGCCCGCGACGATGCCCGGCAGCGCGAGCGGAAAGATCACTTTCCAGAACGTCTGCATGGGCCGTGCGCCGAGATCGGACGAGGCATCGAGGAGGTTCGTCGGTACCCGCTCGATCGCCGCCTGGATCGGCAGGATCATGTAGGGCATCCAGACATAGACGAAGACGATGAAGGTGCCCGTGTAGCTGATCGAGAGCGAGTTGCCGCCGATCACCGGCAGGCTGAGCCAGGCGTCCAGCAGCCAGGTCAGGTGCAACTGCTCGAACACCCAGTTGAGGATCCCCTCCTTGGCGAGGACCAGCTTCCAGGCATAGACCTTGACGAGATAGCTCGCCCAAAGTGGCAACATGATCCCGAGGTAGAACACTGCTTTCCACGCACCGCGCGCGTAGCGAGCTGCCATGTAGGCGATGGGGAAGGCGATGATCGCCGAGGCTACGGTGACGGCAGCCGCCATGATCACCGTGCGCAGGATCACGTCGAGATTCTGCGGCCGCAAGAGTTCGGCATAGGTCTTGAGCGTGAACTCGCGATTGATGAGCCCGGAGAACTCGTCGATCGAAAAGAAGCTTTGCAGCAGCAGCGCGAAGAGCGAGCCGATATAGACGATGCCGAGCCACAGCAGCGCCGGCACCAGCAGCAGGAACACCAGCATCATCGGCCGACGCCAGAAGACGTCGCTCACCGCCCCCAGCACACCGCGGCGGTTGGGGAGGATCGCGCCGGGAGCCGAGGCTGCGACTGCGCTCATTCCTCGGCCTCCATCAGGTGGAGAGCTTCCCTCGCGAAGCCGATCGTCACCGTCTCGCCCTCGACCGGAGCGTCCTCGGCGGACGGCACGACGGCGTTGAGCGTGATGCCCTTGAGCATGATGCCGAGCCGGGTCGTTGCGCCGAGATAGGAGCGCGACACGACCCTGCCGCTCATGGTCGAGAGGCCGGCCCCAGCCCGGATCACGTGGATGGCCTCGGGCCTGAGCGAGGCCCAGCGGCGCTCGCCGACGATGTTGTGGACGAAGGCTGGCGGCAGCACGTTGGAGGAGCCGACGAAATCGGCGACGAAGCGCGAGTTCGGCTTGCGGTAGATCTCTTCGGGCGTTCCCACCTGCATCAGCCGGCCGAGGTTGAACACCGCGACCCGGTCGGCCATCGACAGGGCCTCGCCCTGGTCGTGTGTAACGAAGATGAAGGTGATGCCGAGGGTCTTCTGCAGCGCCTTCAGTTCGTCCTGCATCTGCTCGCGCAGCTTGAGGTCGAGCGCCCCGAGCGGCTCGTCGAGCAGCAGGACCTTGGGCTTGTTGACGATGGCACGGGCCAGCGCCACGCGTTGTCGCTGCCCACCCGACAGCTGGCCGGGCCGCCGGTCGCCATAGCCGCCGAGCTTCACCATTTCGAGCGCCGCCTCGGCCTCGCGAGCCCGCGCCGTCTTGTCGACCTTCTTCAGCATCATGGAGAACTCGACGTTCTCCCGCACATCCATGTGCGGGAAGAGCGCATAGTCCTGGAACACCGTGTTGACGTTGCGCCGGTAGGGCGGCACGCCCTCCACGGCTTCATCGAAGATGCGGATGCCGCCGGTGGTTGGTTGCTCGAAGCCCGCAATCAGCCTGAGGCAGGTGGTCTTGCCCGAACCGGATGGTCCGAGCATGGCGAAGAACTCGCCCTCGCCCACGTCGAGGTCGACCTCGTCGAGAGCCTTCACCGCGCCGAAGTGGCGGGACACACGCTGTAGCGAAACCGCTGCCGTCATCTCAACTCTTGTCAAAGGGCCACCGGGTCACCCCCGCGTAGTCGCGGGAGCTTCCGTTCTCCGAGCCCACCACCAGAACGGATCCGGGCTTCGCGAGAGTGACGCCGGGAATGGGGCGGGACTGGCCACTTCGCCCCCCGCCCCAAAGCCATCAGCGGCCGCCGATCACACCGACATAGTCGGAGACCCAGCGATAGTACGGCACGCACTCGCCCTGCTCGCACTTGGCCGTCGGGGTCCGCCAGAACCGGATCTTGTCGAAGTTGTCGCCACCATTGTTGGCGCAGCCTTCGTCGGTCAGCAGCTCATTGCCCTTACAGGCCGCCGGGACCGACGGAACCGTGCCGAACCAGGCCGACACGTCGCCCTGCACCTTGGGCGAGAGCGAGTGCTCCATCCACATGTAGGCGCAGTTGGGGTGCGGGCTGTCGACGTGGAGCATGGTCGTGTCGGCCCAGCCCGTGATGCCTTCCTCGGGGAAGGTCGAGGCGACCGGCTGGCCTTCGGCCTTCAGCACATTGACCATGAACGGCCACGAGGACGATGCCACGACGCCCTCGTTCTTGAAGTCGTCCATCTGGATGAAGGCGTCGTGCCAGTAGCGGCCGACCAGCGTGCGCTGCACGCGCAGCAGGTCGAGCGCCGCCTTGTACTGGTCCTCGTTGAGCGAATAGGGGTCGGTGATCCCGAGCTCAGGCTTGTGCTTCATGAGGTAGAGCGCGGCGTCGGCCACGTAGATCGGGCCATCATAGGCCTGCACCCGGCCCTTGTTGGACTTGCCGTCGGGCAGCGTCTGCTCCTCGAACACCACGTTCCAGCTGGTCGGCGGCGTGTCACCGAACACATCGGTGTTGTACATCAGGACGTTGGCGCCCCAGACATAGGGCGTGCCGTAGTGGACGCCGTCGACGGTGTGCCAGGCGGCGCTTTGCAGCCGCTCGTCGATGGTCGACCAGGACGGGATCAGCGCGGTGTTGATCGGCTGGACGCGCTTGCCGGCGACGAGCCGCAGCGAGGCATCACCCGAGGCGGTCACGAGGTCGAAGCCGCCTTCGTTCATCAGCGCCACCATCTCGTCCGAGGTGTTGGCGGTCTTGACCGTCACCTTGCAGCCGGTATCGGCTTCGAACTTGGTGACCCAGTCGAAGTTCGGATCGGTTTCTCCACGTTCGATATAGCCGGCCCAAGCGACGATCGAAACTTCGCCCTCCCCCGCGCCAAGCGACTGCAGCATTTCCTGCGCAACCACCTGACCGGAGAAGGTCGCAACCATGGTCAAGGCCGTACACGTCCTGAGGATGGATTTCATCGGTTTCTCCCTGCTCGGGCCAGCGCTCCCAAATGCGCACAAGGCCCTTGCAAGCGACCTTATCGGCACGATTGACAACCGCAAATGCATTCGACCGGGGTGAGGTATCGGAGAATCCGATACCAGATACCGTCTATGGGCAGGATCAGCGTTCCTGTGTGGCCCGCGAACGCGAAAGATGCTGTTGCTGGGCGAGCCCGATGAAATCACGCGCCGCCTGCGTCAGCTGGCTGCCGCGCCGCCATACCATGCCGACCTGCACCACCGGCAACGCGCCGGAAACGTCCCGGCTCTCGATCCGGTCGCCTTCGAGCGACCACGGCCGATAGACGAGGTCGGGAAGGAGCGCGATGCCGGCGCCGGTTGCAACGAGACTGCGGACCGCCTCCACCGAGCGCGTGCGGAACGCGACGTGCGGCTTGGCGCTGAACGCCCCGAGGAGCTTGCCCGTGTTCTCTTCCGTCTCGTCGACGGTGAGCATGATCAGCGGCTCTGGTACGATGTCGGAGATCGAGATGATGTCCGCCCCGGCGAGCCGGTGTCCCAAGGGAAGCCAGAGCCGGTAGGGCGACGTTTCGAAGATCTCGGCCTGCAGCGCCACGCGGTCGCGCAGGTTGGAGATCACCATGACCGCCACATCGAGTTCGCCGCCGATGAGGAGGTGCTCGAGATAGTCCCCGTTGTCCTCGATGGCCGAGACGTTGACGTTGGGATTTGCGCGGCGGTAGCGAGCCAGCAGATCGGACAGCACGTAGCCGGCGACGAGTGAGGTGACCCCCAGTTGCAGGCTCCCTTGCGCCGGCATCTCCGCCTCACCAAAGCTGCGGCGCGCATCCGAAACGCTGGCGAGAATCCGCGTCGCATGCCGGTAGAACTGATGCCCCTTGTGCGTGATGCTGAGGCCCCGCCGGTGGCGCTCGAACAGCGTGACCCCCAGGTCGCTCTCGAGGTCCTTGATCGCATCGGTCACCGCGGACTGGCTGATCGACAGTTGCTGGGCGGCGCCGGAAACGGTCCCCTCCTCGGCGACCGATATGAAATACTGCAACTGCCTCAGTGTGAAAGCCATGAAGGCACTTAAGCATCGGCAAGCGGACCACTCAACCGCTCGCTAGCGGGATCGCTCGTGTTGGTCACTGCCCCTCATCGCCGGGCTTATGCCGGCATTGGCGGACACGAACTTGAGACGGACGCCGCACAGGGCTTGCCCTCGGCGACAACCGCGCTATTGAACAGCTGAATGCCCTCTTGGAGCCGATCATGTCGAGCCGCGCCCACACCCTCGCCGCCATCGAACGCCGCGTCCGCCGCATCGGCCGGCCCTTCGGCGTCAGCCTGCTGATCGCCGAGAAGCGCAACCCCAAGATCGATGCCCATGGCGGCTACATGCTGCGCGACGACGACACGTTCGAGATCGTCTTCGGCAACAAGGGCTACGACTTCTCCGCGACCCTCGACGAAGTCGAGGAGTTCCTGCTGGAATCCCGCGTTGCGATGCGCGAGGACATCAAGAAGAACAAGAAGCGCTAGCGCAGCGACGTTCAGCTCACGGAACTACCGCCACATTCGATCCTGGGCGGGAACGCGGATCGTCGCCCCAGTCGTTGGGACCGGGCGTGCCGCGCAAGAAGCCAGTGAGCCCGATGGTCCCAAGGATCGGCACCCCGCCGAGAATTATCGGCCTTATCGGATCGACGCGATCACGCCGCGGACCCACTCCCGCGCGCCACGCACCCAGCGTACCGCTACCTGCCAGGTCGTCGTCGACTTGGCCCAGCCAATCGCTCGGTCGCGCAGACCGAACAACCAGCCGAGCAACTGCGCGAACCAGTCGATCCGCATCAGCGGCTGGTAGCCGGCGTGGAAGATGCGCTCGACCACCAGCAGCGACAGCGCGTGCGCGAGCAGAAGTCCGACGGTGCCCGTGATGACATGGCCGGTGCCGGCCCACCAGATGGCGAGGACTTTCATCGGCTCGATGACGACGAACGGCACGCCGAGCGCGACCAGCGCCGCATAGGGTGGCAGGCGACCGATCCACTCGCCCAGCCGCTGAAACAGCCTGAGGGCGCTGAGCCGGTTGATCAGCGGCCGGAACAGCGGGAACAGCAGGTCGTCGAGCAGGGTGTAGATGACCACCGCGACCGTGACCACCGCGCGCCCAATGGCGCGGATCACCCGTCGCCACGCGGGTATCGTCTGCTGCTCCACCATGATTTTCCTCTGCCGCTCGCGAAGGCTAGCCGCCCCAGCCTTCTCTCGCTATCGTCCTGTCGGGAAGTTTCTGTGCCTCAGTAGCGAGCATCCGACCGCATGTCGATCAAAGCCGCGATCTATCACCTGACGCACTATCGATACGACCGGCCGGTCGTCCTTCAGCCACAGATCATACGGCTTCAGCCGGCGCCACAGAGCAAGACCAAGGTACTGAGCCACTCGCTTCGGGTCACGCCTGCCAAGCACTTCGTCAACCTGCAGCAGGACCCCTACGGCAACTACCTCAGCCGTCATGTCTTCCCCGAGCCGGTGACCGAACTCAAGATCGAGGTTGATCTCGTCGCCGATATGACGGTCTACAACCCCTTCGACTTCTTCGTCGAGGAGAGCGCCGAGCACTGGCCCTTCGAGTATCCGGCAGAGCTGCGCGAGGACCTCTCCATCTACATGAAGCCGCAGCCGGCTGGACCGCTGCTGCAGAAGTTCCTTGCCAGTGTCGATCGCAGCCAGCGGAACACAGTCAATTTCATTACCGCGCTCAATGCACAGGTGCAGGACGAGATTGCCTACATCGTGCGGCTCGAAACGGGCGTGTTCGAGCCCGACGAAACGCTGGCGCGCCGGCAGGGTTCGTGCCGCGATTCCAGCTGGCTGCTGGTGCAGGCACTGCGGCATCTCGGCTTCGCCACCCGCTTCGTCTCCGGCTATCTGATCCAGTTGAAGCCGGACCTCGTGTCCCTCGACGGACCGGCCGGCACCGACCACGACTTCACCGACCTCCACGCCTGGTGCGAGGTCTACCTGCCGGGTGCCGGCTGGGTCGGGCTGGATCCGACGTCGGGCCTGCTGACGGGCGAGAGCCACATCCCCCTCGCCGCGACGCCCCACTACCGCAACGCCGCGCCCATCTCGGGCTACACCAGCTTCGCCAATGTCGAGTTCAGCTTCGACATGAGGGTGAACCGGGTCGCCGAGCATCCCCGTATCACCAAGCCATTCTCCGACGAGAGCTGGGACCGCCTCAACGCCCTTGGCCGCAAGGTCGACGAAGAGTTGGTCCAGCACGACGTAAGGCTGACCATGGGCGGCGAGCCGACTTTCGTGTCCATCGACGACTTCGAGTCCGGCGAATGGAACGCGGATGCCGTGGGGCCGACCAAGCGCGCGCGCGCTGACGACCTGATCCGGCGCCTGCGAGAACGCTTCGCCCCGGGCGGCCTGCTCCACCACGGCCAGGGCAAGTGGTATCCCGGCGAGACCCTGCCACGCTGGACCTTCTCGCTCTACTGGCGCCGCGACGGCGAGCCCGTCTGGCGCGACGAAAGCCTGGTTGCCGGCGAGGGGCAGCGGACGGACGCCAAGCCCGGCGACGCGGAACGCCTCCTTTCCGAGATCGCGATCAATCTCGGCCTCGACGGGGACTCGGTCGCAGCCGCCTATGAGGATCCGGGCGAGTGGCTGCTCAAGGAGGGGCAACTTCCCGCCAACGTCGACCCCGCGAACAATCAGCTGGCCGATCCCGAGGCGCGGGCCCGCATGACCGCGGTGTTCGAGCGCGGCCTGACCAACCCCACCGGCTACGTGCTGCCGGTGCAGCGCTGGAACGCGCTGGCCGATCGGTCCAGGTGGATGACCGAGAAATGGCGCACGCGCCGCGGCAAGCTCTTCCTCGTCCCGGGCGATTCCCCTGTCGGCTATCGCCTGCCCCTCGGTTCCCTGAAGCATCTGTCTCCGACCGCCTACCCGCATATCGTGCCCCGCGACCCACTGATCGCGCTGGCCGACCTGCCCGAGGTCGAGGAACTGCTGCACCAGCCGGTGGAAGTTCGGATCGGACACCACGCCCAGCCCGCGATGTTCACGCCCGACCCCACCCAGATGCAGCAGCGCACCGAGCAGGTGCTCGACGACATCCAGGGGGCCGTCCGCACCGCCATCTCGGTCGAACTGCGCGATGGAAGGCTTTGCGTCTTCCTGCCGCCGATAGCGACGGTGGAGGACTATCTCGAGCTGATCGCAGCCTCCGAAGAGGCGGCAAGGACGATCGGACTACCTATCCATGTCGAGGGCTACGCTCCGCCCTATGACCCGCGTCTCAACGTCATTCGCGTCGCGCCCGACCCGGGCGTGATCGAGGTGAACATCCACCCGGCCGCCAGTTGGGAGGAGTGCGTCGCGACGACCACCGCGGTCTATGAGGAAGCCCGGCTGGCCCGGCTTGGCGCCGACAAATTCATGATCGACGGCAGCCATACCGGCACCGGTGGTGGCAACCACGTCGTGGTCGGCGGCTCGACCCCATCGGACTCGCCCTTCCTGCGCCGACCGGACCTGCTCAAGAGCCTGATCCTTCACTGGCAGCAGCACCCATCGCTGAGTTACCTCTTCTCGGGCCTGTTCATTGGGCCGACCTCGCAGGCGCCGCGCATCGACGAAGCCCGGCACGACAGCCTCTATGAGCTCGAGATCGCCATGAAGCAGGTGCCGCCGCCCGGCGACGGCGCGAGGCCCCTGCCCTGGTTGGTCGACCGTTTGTTCCGCAACTTGCTCGTCGATGTCACCGGCAATACGCACCGCTCGGAAATCTGCATCGACAAGCTCTACTCGCCCGACGGCCCGACCGGACGGCTCGGCCTTGTCGAGTTCCGCGGCTTCGAGATGCCACCGAACGCGCGCATGAACCTTGCACAGCAACTGCTGGTCCGCGCCCTGATCGCGCGCTTCTGGAAGGCACCCAAGCAAGGCAGCTTCGTGCGTTGGGGCACGACACTGCATGACCGGTTCATGCTGCCGCACTTTGTCTGGGCCGATTTCCTCGACGTGCTCGGCGACCTCAGGGACAACGGCTTCGATCTCGAACCCGAGTGGTTTGCGGCGCAGCTCGAGTTTCGCTTCCCCTTCTGCGGCGAAGTGGAGGTCGAGGGGATGAAGCTGACCGTCAACCGCGCGCTCGAGCCCTGGCACGTACTGGGCGAGCACGGTGCGATCGGCGGCACGGTGCGCTTCGTTGATTCATCGGTTGAACGACTTCAAGTGAAGCTTGAGGGCGTGAACCCCGGCCGCTACCGCGTCACCTGCAATGGTCGCGCGGTGCCGCTTACACCGACCGGCGAGGCCGGAGTGGCCGTCGCGGGAGTGCGCTTCAAGGCATGGCAACCCGCCTCCGGCGTGCACCCGGTGCTGCCCGTCAATGCGCCGCTGCACATCGCCATCTACGACAGCTGGACGGGTCGCGCCATCGGCGGCTGCACCTACCACGCTGCGCATCCGGGCGGACGCAACTACGACACCTTCCCGGTCAACGGCAACGAAGCCGAGGCCCGTCGCCTCAGCCGCTTCGTCCCCGGCGGCTACACGCCGGGCCCCTACGTGCCGCCCGCAGAGGCGCCGAACGCCGAGTTTCCGCTGACACTCGACCTGCGCGTGCCCCTTTGAGGACACTGGCGTGCCGATTTTGACCAACCAGTCGAAATTCCCTTGCCAATCCGCCGGCTTCCGTTAGCGCTATTTTCCCATGACACGACGGAATCAATGGCAGGCGACGAGGCACGGGGCACCTGGCCTGGTAGCCGACTATAGGCCCCTGCCGGGCGTTCCGGACGAAATGCTCGATGCCGACGGTCATGTCCGCCCGGGCTGGACCGAACTGATTGGCGCCCTCGATGAGCTCGGCCCCGAGGAAGTAGCTAGTCGCTTCGAGCGCGCCGACCAGTACCTGCGGGACTCCGGCGTCTACTATCGCAAGTATGATGGCGTCGAAGGCAAGGAGCGCGCCTGGCCGCTGGCCCATGTGCCACTGATCCTCGATGAGAGCGAGTGGCTGACAATCACGCGCGGCCTCACCCAGCGGGCCGAACTGCTCGAGACCATCGTCGCCGACATCTACGGAAGCAACGAGCTGGTCCAGCGTGGCCTGCTACCGCCGGAACTGATTGCGCGCAACGCCGAGTTCCTGCGCCCGATGGTCGGCATCCGCCCCGCCAGCGGACACTTCCTGCACTTCTGCGCCTTCGAGCTGGGTCGCGGGCCCGACGGCGGATGGTGGGTGCTGGGCGATCGGACCCAGGCCCCCTCCGGCGCCGGCTTCGCGCTCGAGAACCGCGTGGCGACGACGCGCGCGCTGTCCGACATCTACGGCAAGATGCCGGTGCACCGGCTCGCCGGCTTCTTCCGCGGCTTCCGTGACGCCCTCAATGCCATCGCCAGCGGCGGCGAAGGGCGTGTCGGCATCCTGACGCCGGGCCAGCACAACGAGACCTATTTCGAGCACGCCTACATCGCGCGCTATCTCGGCTTCATGCTGCTCGAAGGCGAAGACCTGGTGGTCGAGAACGGCAAGGTGATGGTGCGGACCGTCTCCGGCCTCCGGCCCGTCGACGTGCTGTGGCGGCGCATGGATGCGAGCTTCGCCGATCCGCTCGAGCTGCGCTACGACAGCCGCATCGGCACGCCCGGGATTACCGAGGCGATCCGGCAGGGCTCGATCTCCATGGTCAATGCGCTGGGCTCCGGGATACTGGAGACGCGCGCCCTGGCCGCCTTCATGCCCAACCTCTGCCGGGCGCTGACGGGCAGCGAGCTCGAACTGCCGACCATCGCCACATGGTGGTGTGGCGGGGAAGCCGAGCGCCGGCACGTGATCGACAACTTCGACCAGATGATGGTCGGCTCCGCGTTCGCCACCGGCCTCGCCATCGAGGACACCGACGGCACGGTGATTGGCGGAACTCTGCCCGCCGCCGAACGACAGGCGCTGCTCGCCCGCCTCGAGGCGGAGGGTGGTGCGTTCGTCGGCCAGGAGCAGGTCCACCTCTCCACCGCCCCGCTCTACATCGGGGGCAGACTGGAGCCTAGGCCGATGACGCTGCGCGTCTATGCAGCGCGCACCCGGGACGGCTGGACAGTGATGCCCGGTGGCTTCGCCCGCATCGGCGCTACGTCTGACTCTGCCGCCGTCGCCATGCAGCGCGGCGGCCAGGCCGCCGATGTGTGGGTGGTGAGCAGCGAACCGGTGGAGCGCGTGTCGCTTCTGCCCGGAGAAGGCGAGAAGCTCGTGCGCATCTCGGCAGGCAGCCTGCCGAGCCGCGCTGCGGACAACCTGATCTGGCTTGGCCGCTATGCCGAGCGGTGCGAAGCCACCGTTCGCATCCTCCGGGCGTACAACGCCCGCCTTGCCGAGAGCTCCAACCCCGACCTTGCCCTGCTCAAGGACACGCGCGCCTATCTCGACGGCCTCGGCGTCGATGCCTCGGTGCCGCTGCCGCACGGGCTGCTCGCCGCCATCGACAGCGCCGTCCACAGCGCCAGCCAGATCCGCGACCGCTTCTCGCCGGACGGGTGGCTTGCGCTCGTCGACCTGCGCAAGACGGCGCGAGCCTTCGCCGAGCGCGTCCAGCCCGGCGATGACGCGACACGGGCCATGACTGTGCTACTGCGCAAGCTCGCCGGCTTCTCCGGCCTCGTGCACGAGAACATGTACCGCTTCGCCGGCTGGCGCTTCCTCGAGATCGGACGGCGCCTCGAACGCGGCATCCAGATCGCAGGCGCCGTCGCCTGGTGCACTCGCAAGAATGCGCCCGAGGGTTCGCTCGACCTGCTGCTCGAGATCGGCGACAGCGTCATGACGCACCGCCGGCGGTTCTCGGTGATAGCGGGTGTGAACTCCTACATCGACCTGCTCGTACTCGATTCGCTGAACCCGCGCTCCGTCCGGTTCCAGATCGCCGAGCTCCACCAGCAGCTGGAACAGCTGCCGGGTGGCGTCGAGGATGGGCATCTCTCCGCGGCCGCAAAGTCCGCCCTGTCGCTCGACACCGAATTGCGCGTTGCCGAGCCAGAAGACATGACGACGCCCCGCCTCAGCCGGCTGGGGATCGATATCGGCAACCTGGCCGGCCTCATCGCCGACGCCTACTTCGCCTGAGGGGAGACAGGGCCGTGCTCTACGACGTCCGGCTCGAACTCCACTACGACTACGAAGCTTCGGTGCACGGCGACCGCCACCTCGTGCGCGTGAGCCCGGCGTCGATCCCGCAGGTCCAGCGGGTGATCGCTTCGTCGCTGTCATTCGATCCGCGGCCGCAGCAGGAAACGACGTTCACCGACTATTTCGGCAACCTCGTCACCACGATCGCCTACTCCGGCTATCACGATCATCTCAGCGTACGGCTCTCCGCCCGGGTCCAGGTTGAGGACCTGCACAGCTCCGCAGACCTTTCACCGGACCTGTCCGGGCTGAAGCAGGAGCTTGCCGCGCTCTGGTCGGTAGCGCCAGATTCGCCGCAACAGTTCCTCGCCGCATCGCCCCGCGTCCCGCTGGCCCCGGAGATCACGGCCTACGCCCGGGAGTCGGTGGACCGCACGCTCTCGGTTCGCGCCGCTGCGATGGACCTCTGCCTCAGGATCCACCGCGATTTCCGCTACGACAAGGATGTCACCAAGGTGGACACGGGGCCGGTCGAGGCCTTCGCCCTCAGGGGCGGCGTGTGCCAGGACTTCGCCCATGTGATGATCGCCGGGCTGCGCGGCGTCGGCATCCCCGCCGCTTATGTCTCGGGTTTCCTCAGGACCATCCCGCCCAAGGGCAAGCCGCGCCTCGAGGGCTCGGACGCCATGCATGCCTGGGTCCGCGTCTGGTGCGGCCAGCATGCCGGCTGGGTCGAGTTCGACCCGACCAATGCGATGGTGGCCGGTGCCGACCACATCACCATCGGTCACGGCCGCGACTACTCCGACGTTTCACCAATCGTCGGGGTGCTGCGCACCAGCGGCGAACACTCGGCCAAGCAGTCGGTCGACGTGGTTCGCGTAGAGTAACCTGAAATAATCCAAAGCTCCGGAACCAAGTTCTGAACCTCGCCGTTGTGAGGCAGACGCGCTTGCGGCGTGTCTCAGCCGGTCTTAACCGACTGATTTCACGAACAGGAACGAGAGCGATGAATACTTACGAGATCGCCAAGCTGGAACACGCTAGCCGTGCAGCTTTTGCCTGGGTGCCGGAGGGCTACGACGGTCGCACGCACTACGGTGCGGTGCTGACAGCCGTGGTTCCCGCGATCGGCATCCTCGCAGTCGCCGCGACGCTCCTGCTGTCTGTTCTGTAGGAGCGTTACACAATGACTTTAAGCACGATCATCATCATCCTGTTGATCCTGCTACTAATCGGCGCCCTACCGGCCTGGCCCTACTCCCGCTCCTGGGGAGCTTACCCCTCCGGTATCCTTGGCGTCGTGCTCGTCATCGTCGTCATCCTTGTGTTGATGCGCGTATTCTGACGAGCTCCGCGAGCCAAGGTCGCCCCCCTTTCGGCTCGCCTAAGGCACCCCGGTTCGCGCCCGAACCGGGGTGCACTTTATTTGGGCCCGCTGCTCGACGCGCCAATTCTGCTTGCAGGAACTTACCCGCAACTAGCGCGTTCAAGGACTCAACCTAACAGGAGCGACCACAATGGCATCCACAACCGATATGGCTCCCAACCGGAGCTCGTCTACACCTGCCCGCCGTGCATCGAACGGTCCCCGTCGCGCTGCACCCCGCCGCGCTGCTTCGGCAAAGACGAGTGAAGACGATCTGGCAGCGCAGGTGAACCAGTTGCAGGACGACCTCAAGCAGATCGCCGCGACGCTCGCCAGCATGGCTGGTGGCAAGGTCAACGACGCGCAGGCCATGGCCAAGCGCGAGTCTCGTCACCTGGCGCAGACCGGGCAACGCGCCATACAGGACGCTCAGGACGAGTTCGGCCAGCTCGAAAAGCAGATCAAGGACACGATCCGCGAAAAGCCGCTGACCGCCGTCGCAGGCGCGATCGCGCTCGGCTTCGTCCTCGCCGTCGTCTCGAGGTAGGCCATGCAGTTGCTGGCGCTCGCGGCTTCGGTCCTCGGCATCGAGGTCGACGAGCTGCTCGAACACGTCAAGCGAAACGCCATGGCCTGGTCGGCCGTGGCGCTTTTTGCGCTGATCGGCTTGGTCTTCCTGCTTGTCGGGCTCCACGCATGGTTCGTCAGCATGTGGGGGCCAATCGTCGCGCCACTGATCATCGGCGCGGCCGCAGCGGTGATCGCTATTGCCATCTGGGCGGGGATCACCATTTCCGACAACGCGGCCCGCCGGCACGCCACGCAGCGGCGCAACACCGCCGAGAAGACCGCCCTCGTCACCACGGCGGCGCTCACAGCCATCCCGCTGGTCATGAAGTCCGATCTCGTCAGGAAGGTCGGCATCCCGATCGGCGGTGCGCTGGCCGCCGCCTATCTGCTGGCCAAGCCGACCGGCTCGCGCCCTGACCGCCAAGCCAATGGCCACGACACCGAATGATGTGAAGGAACCGGCCGGCAGAGGCCGCGTTACCCTGAGCACCGCAAACCGCGGGCTAACAAAAAGGCCAACGGAACGAAGGATTTCCAAGGAGTGTGAGCCATGACCCACATCAAGCGGAAGATCGTATCCATACTGACCGACGACCAGATGCAGGAGAACGAGAAGATCACCATCCTGCGCCAGCTCGAAGCGGACTCGCTCTCCAAGGAGCGTAGCGCGACCGAGGGCATGACCCCTGTCGACGGCGACGATGGCGAGGATCTCAAGACCATCGAGAATGCCTTGCGCCGCCTCGGACAGGAGCCTGTCGAAGCCGGCGCATCCAGCCTCTAGGGTCAGCATTCGCCATTCACGTGTGGACCCCGTCTCGATGAACTCGAGGCGGGGTTTCTCATGCCGACTCGACGCTCGCCGATTTCGAGGCTTCCGGCCGCTCTGTCGTCGGCACAATCACCTTGAGACCGCCCGCATGGATTCGCAGGTCGACCCGCTGCTCCAGCGGGATCAGCTCTCCATCCAGCACGGCCTGGGCCGAGGCCTTGCGGCGCGGAAAGCTCAGGGTTAATTGCGCCACCTCCTTCTCGGAGACGAGGGGGTGGGCTTTCCAGTTGCCGAACGCCAGCGACAGCGCCAGGCGCGCCAGCTCCGCCGATGGCATGGGCTTGACCACATAGACGCCGAGCACACCACGATCGACGGCCTCGGCATAGGGGACGTGCCCCTCGCCCAGCACGTTGTTGGAGACGGCGACTGCCGTGGCCTTGCGACGCTCGCGCGACTGCCTCGTGGTCATTTCGACTTCGAACTTCAGCGGCCGCGACAGGGCAAGAGCAACCGCTCGCAGGCTGGCGAGCATCTTCCCCCAACGGCTGCGATAGGTGAGGCCGTTGCGGATCCTCACGAGGCGCGAATGCATGCCGACCGAATACTGATGCACGAAGGGCCGGCCGTTTGCCGTGGCGATGTCCACCTGGACGACATCCCCGCCGGCAATTGCGGCGAGTGCGGCATCGAGCTGAAGCGGGACGCCGAGCGAGCGGGCGAACAGGTTCATCGTGCCTGCCGGCAGCACTCCCAACGCGATCCCGTGCATGAAGCAGATGCCGGCCGCAGCAGAGATCGTACCGTCACCTCCACCGGCAAGCAGGGCCTCCACGCCAGGCTCGCGCGCGGCCCGTTCGAGTTCGGCCTCGAGTTCGTCACCGGCCACCACACGGCACTCGAGCGCATGACCGCTCTCGGCAAACACGGCTTCGGCGCCGCGCGCGAACGCTTCCATCTCCGTCGTGCGGAAAGTGCCGCCGTCCTTGTTCAAAACGCCTATGAATCGCATGCCCTGCCCCTGGCTGTGTTGGCATCAACGAACGGGCAGAACCGGTACAGGTTCCGGCCGGATCAATCGGGCTCAGTCCGCAGCTTGGGCAGTTCGACGATTACCGAGGTTCCCCCGCCGTCGCGCGGCAAATAGGCCGGCTCATCGCCCCCGAATTGCCTGGCCAGCTGGTTGATGATCAACGCGCCGAGCCCGGTCTGCGGCCCATCGGTCGGCGACAGGCCGCGCCCATCGTCATCGACCTGGAGCCTCGGAATGCCGGCCTCGTTGACGCCGAAAACGACCCAGATCGAACCTCTCCCGTCATCCGCGAATGCGTGCTTGAGCGCATTGGTCACGAGCTCGCTCACCACGATACCGATCGTCGTGGCGTCGCGAGCCGGGATGATCAGCGGCTCGATCTTCTTGCTGAAGGCGACCTTCTTGTCGGGGGGCACGCTGGCGGCCAGATCGTCGATGACTTCGTGGAGGAATTCGGCCGCGTTCGTGGTTTCGAGGTCGGCACCGAGCCGCAGGCGGCGGTGACCCGAGGCAATGGCCTGCACGCGACTCTGCGCTGCCTCAAGCGCCCGCCGCACCTCGTCGGAGGACGTTCGTGCCAGTTGCAGACCGAGGAGCGACGACACGGTCGCCAGCGAGTTGCCGATGCGGTGATTGGTGTCCTGGAGCAGCGTCTCGAGCCGCGCCCGCTCGCGCTCGGCATGGGCGCGGGCCTCCTCTGCCTCGGCGGTGCGCTCCCGGATTTTCTCCTCGAGCTCGACATTCTGGCTGCGCAGGATCGACTGCTCCTGCGACAGCGCAGCGACACGCCGCTGGGTGCGCGCCAGCAGCGAGTAGCCGAGCACCGCCGCCGCTGCGAGTGCCGCGAGAATGGCGATGACCAGCGCCTGGCGATAGACTTCCATCCGCTCATTGCGCTCGACGAGGCGGGCATCCTCCTCCTCGATGAAGCTCCTGAGCGTCTCCCGCAGGCGCTCCATCAGCTCCTGCCCGGTATCGGTGCGCAGCAGTGCCAGTGCCTCTGCGTTGCGTCCGCTGGACATGAGCTCGATGGTGCGCGCCATCTCGGCGCGCTTGGCATCGAGATCGGGGAGAAGTCCCTCGAGCCGTTGCCGCTGTGCATCGTTGCCTTCGATCAGCCGCATGAGGCGCTGGTTCCTGTCGCTGAGGTTGGCGACGGCGCGGTTGTAGGGATCGAGGTAGACGGGATCGCCAGTGAGCAGATACCCCCGCTGGCCCGTTTCGGCGTCGACGATCGAGAGCATGAGTTCCCGCGCCTCGCGCCGAATCTCGTAGGTCCTGCCGATGTCGGCGAGCTGGCTGTCGACCGTGCGGACCATGAACAGCGCTGCCAGGACCGCTACGAGGACGAGCCCGAGCGAAGTGAGCACGATCACCCTGCGCCATTTCGCGCGCGGCGGCGTGCCGACAATGATGCCGTCCGTACTCAGCTCAGTCATGGAGGCGCCGCCCTTCGCCTGCTCGATGGGTCCTTCGCGCCCGGATTTCGCCCCCCGAGCCCACGACCGGAACCGGTCCGCCTTCTAGTCGCAATGGGTGGCGAGATTTGGGCCCGATGCCACCTCGGGGACCGTATCCACAGGGTCGTGCAAGTGTCCGAACGCCCGTGCTCCCGCCGGATAGGCCGCTCGTTCCGGGCATATCATTGTTTAATGAACCGCTGCGCCCGAAGGTCAAGGATGCACCTCCCTTAGAAGGCGTCAAGGAATCCCCCCACATGCTCAACGCGAGCGCCCTCGTGATCGAGGAAGAGTACCTCATTGCGTCCGATATCGAGGAGACGCTGATCTCGGCGGGCGTACCCGGAGTTGAAGTGTACCGCGATGTGCCGGAGTTCAGCCGGAGCGGCCGCCCGCTGAGTGGCTTCGCCCTCGCCGTCATCGAGGCGAGGCTGGGTAGCCCAGAAGTTCTCGATTTCGCGGAACGGCTGCGCGAAGCGGGTGTCGCTGTGGTGATCACGTCGGCAGACCGAGCGATACAGTCGCTCTTCACAGGCACCGCCCCCCTGGAGAAGCCCTTCGATACCGCTGCGTTGCTGGCTGCGTGCGAGGCGGCGCTCCGTGGCGTCGCCCCGCCTGAAGAGGTTATGTGAACCGCGCGCCGGTGGTGACCTGAGCCGAAACGGAATCCGGTCCGTAGTCGGACTCGCCGGCGACCTGCAGCACTTCCTGCAGCTTGGTGCGGGCGCGGCTGACTCGGCTCTTCATCGTCCCGACGGCGCACTTGCAGATTTCGGCCGCCTCCTCATAGGAGAAGCCCGACGCACCGATCAGGATGATCGCCTCGCGCTGGTCGTCCGGCAGCCTGTCGAGCGCCGCCTTGAAATCGACCAGGTCCATCGAGCCGTACTGCGACGGGTGGACCGACAGCCTCTCGGTGAACGCACCATCGGTGTCCTGCACCTCGCGTCCGCGCTTGCGCATCTGGCTGTAGAACTCGTTGCGAAGGATCGTGAACAGCCACGCCTTCATGTTGGTGCCCATCTCGAAGCTCTCCTGCTTCGCCCAGGCTTTCATGACGGTGTCCTGCACGAGGTCGTCAGCCTTGTCGTGTCGCCCCGAAAGCGACACGGCGAACGCCCTTAGGCTCGGCAGAGTCTGGAGGAGCTCGCGCTTGAAGCTCGGCTTTTCGGCATCCATAAGCTCACTCACCCTTCGCCGGCTTGGCCTGCTTTTCGACTGCATCGAGCTGCTCAAGCAGGTCGATCAGCTTCGAGGGTATCTCTTCGCTCTGGACGGCGCCGTAGAGCGCCCGAAGCTTGTTTCCGATGTCCGAGTTCGGCCCTAGACCATCGTCCCGGCGCCGCCGCAGTAAACCCAAATCATTCATGGTGGTTTTTTCTCGCATAAACCCTTCGCCCCACAGCGGGATTCTGAAGCCCCCAGCATCCGGCCGCGGCACAGAAATGCGTCACAACGGGAAAAGTTCCAATTTTGCGGAACCAAGTTCGCGGCCCATCGTTTTGGGCATGGTAAGCTCTACAAGCGTCACGGGAGTAGATTGTCCATGTCTTTGTCCACGCGGATTGCGCCGCACCTTCCTTACCTGCGCCGATTTTCGCGCGCCGTAACGGGATCGCAGACCTCAGGCGACGCCTATGTGGCAGCAACTCTGGAAGCCCTGATCGCCGACCTGTCGATCTTCCCTGAAGCCTCCAACGATCGCATCGCCCTGTACCGGCTCTATTCGAAGCTGTTTTCGAGTTCAGCCATCCGGGTGCCGGAACCGACCTCGACCTTCCCCTGGGAATCGCGGGCGGCGGCCAATCTCGCCAATCTCGCCCCCCGGGCACGCCAGGCGTTCCTGCTGGTGGCCGTGGAGGGCTTCAGCCATGAAGAAGCGGCCGAAGTGCTCGACGTGAGCGCCGGCGATTTCGCCGACCTGCTCGCTCAGGCCTCCGCCGACATCTCCCGCCAGGTGGCGACCGACATCCTCATCATCGAGGACGAGCCGCTGATCGCGATGGATATCGAGCAGATGGTCGAGGGTCTCGGCCATCGCGTGGTCGGCATCGCGCGCACGCACAAGGAGGCGGTGGCGCTCTATCACAAGACCCAGCCGCGCATGATCCTCGCCGACATCCAGCTCGCCGACGGCTCGTCGGGCATCGATGCGGTGAACGATATCCTGCACACACACCCGATCCCGGTGATCTTCATCACCGCGTTCCCGGAGCGCCTGCTCACGGGCGAGCGGCCGGAGCCGACCTTCCTCGTCACCAAGCCGTTCAACCCCGATATGGTGCGCGCACTGATCAGCCAGGCGCTGTTCTTCGACGAAGGCTCGCGCGCAGCGGCATAGCCGTTATCGCATGATATGTTGGGGCCGGGCCGTTGCCCGGCCCTCTTTTTTGCCGGAACTCTTGGCCTTGCCTGCCGTTTATTGCCTATCGGATCAACGGAGTAACAAGAAAAATGCTACAATGGGCTCTGGTCTTCCTGGTTGTCGCGATCATCGCCGGCGTCCTGGGGTTCGGCGGCATCGCCGGCGCGGCGTCGGGCATCGCGCAGATCCTGTTCTTCCTCTTCCTCGCCTTCCTGGTGATCTCGCTGATCATCGGCCTGTTCCGGCGCGCATCCTAGAAATTCAGGATCGATAGCTCGAGCCGTCCCTGCCGGGTCCGCGGTTCGAGGTAGCGGCGGCCCCTTCCGAATGGATGGGGCCGCCAGCTTTTTCGGGCCCGTCCTCACAATCGCTGCCCAAAGAAAAGGCCCCGCCGGAGCGGGGCCTTTGATCGGTTGCTTGATCTGCCTCAGTTGAGGAGCTTGAACCAGTCGTCCACTTCCTTCTCGGCAATCTCCTGGGCCTTGCCGTAGCGCTCCTGGATCTTGCCGGCGAGCTGCTTGCGGTTGCCCTTGATGATGTCGAGGTCGTTGTCGGTGAGCTTGCCCCACTGGGTCTGCACCTTACCCTTGAGCTGCTCCCAATTTCCTTCGACCTGGTTCCAATTCATCGGACTTCTCCTTGATTGCTATTGAGACAGGAGGCCTGTCACGGGGCCCCCAGTGAAAGACAAACGCCGTCAGGAAAGGAGGGGTTCCGCAATTTGCTTGCCAGCACGCGCTTGTTTGGGTTTGGTGCGCCGATGCTGAACAGCCTGCCCCAACCCGTCGTCGAACTCGCCGATCTCCACAAGTCCTACGGCCCTGTCGAGGTGCTGAAGGGCATCACGCTGACCGCCCGCCAGGGCGATGTCGTGGCCCTTATCGGCTCCTCCGGCTCGGGCAAGTCGACGCTACTGCGCTGCATCAACATGCTCGAGGTACCCGAAAGCGGCACGGTGAGCGTGGCTGGAGAAGAGATCGCGCTCGTCGGCAGCCCGCCGCATCGCCGGCCCGCCGACGAGCGGCAAATCCGGCGCATCCGCTCCGAGCTCGGCATGGTGTTCCAGTCGTTCAACCTGTGGAGCCACATGACGATCATCGAGAACGTCATGGAAGCGCCGCTGCGGGTGCAGAAGCGCGACAAGGCCGAAGTGCGCGAGGAAGCGCTCGCGATGCTGGCCAAGGTGGGCATTCGCGACAAGGCCGACAGCTACCCGGCTCAGCTCTCCGGCGGCCAGCAGCAGCGTGCCGCCATCGCCCGGGCCCTCTGCATCAACCCCAAGGTCATGCTCTTCGACGAGCCGACTTCCGCCCTCGACCCCGAACTCGAGGTCGAAGTGCTTCGGGTGATCAAGCTGCTCGCCGACGAGGGGCGGACGATGATCCTCGTCACCCACGACATGCAGTTCGCCAAGACCGTGGCGAGCAAGGTGGTCTTCCTGCACCAGGGCAAGATCGAGGAAGAGGGCACGGTGGCTGAGGTGTTCGGTAACACCAAGTCCCTGCGGCTCAAGCAGTTCCTCATTGCGGCAGGCCATGGCTGACAATGAGAGTTGCCGACGAACTCATCTCGGTGCGCGACCTGCTGCGCTATGCTGTCAGCCGCTTCAACACGGCCAATCTCACCTATGGCCACGGCACCGCTAACGCTCTGGACGAAGCCGCCTTCCTGATCCTCGAAGGACTTCGCCTCCCCGTCGACGATATCAACCCCTGGCTAGATGCCCGCCTGACCCTCGGCGAGCGCGAGAAGCTGGTGGGCCTGTTCGATGCGCGCATCGAGACGCGGAAGCCGGCTCCGTATCTCGTGGGCAAGGCCTATATCCAGGGCATCCCATTCCGCGTCGATGAGCGGGTCATCATCCCACGCTCCTTCATCGCCGAGTTGCTGCTCCACGGTGAACTGGGCCCGGACCGCCTCGGCCTGATCGACGATCCGTCGGAGGTCGGCTCGGTGCTGGATCTCTGCACCGGGTCGGGGTGCCTCGCGATCCTCGCCGCCATGTGCTTTCCGCACGCCCGGATCGATGCCGTCGATCTCAGCCCTGACGCGCTGGGCGTGGCCCGGCTGAACGTCGATGACCACGGCGTCGGCGAGCATGTCGAGCTGCTCGAGGGCAGTCTCTTCGCCCCCTTGGCGGGGCGGCGCTACGACCTGATCATCACCAACCCGCCCTATGTGGCCGCCGGCGAGGTCGAAGCCTTTCCGGCCGAGTACGCCAGCGAACCACAGATGGCCCATCTGGGCGGCGAGGACGGGCTGGACCTCGTGCGCGAGATCATTGCCCAGGCGGGCCAACACCTTACGCCTGGCGGCGGAATGATTTGCGAGATCGGCACCGGGCGCCATTTCCTCGAACAAGAGTACCCGGACCTGCCCTTCGTGTGGCTCGATACCGAAGACAGTGAGGGCGAAGTCTTTTGGCTGGGCGCTGATTCACTGCAACAATTCCGCAACGATTGACCAAACGGTAAAAACCGATAGCGTTAGGCCGAGCTCGCCGCTTGGGGGCAGAGTGCCAATGGCCGGGGTCAGGACCGGCCCAAGAATTGTGCCGACCGAACGTCGGCGACAGGAGAGACGTATGAATAAGCTAGTCCTCGCAGCAGCGACGGTGCTTGCCCTTTTCGCGACCTCTGCCAACGCGCAGGCTATCCGTATCGCGACCGAGGGCGCCTATGCGCCGTGGAACTTCCTCGACGACGCCGGCAAGCCCGCCGGTTTCGAGATCGATCTCGGCAACGAGCTGTGCAAGCGCGCCGCTCTCGAATGCAGCTTCCAGGTGAACGAGTGGGACTCGATCATCCCGAACCTGGTCGCGGGCAACTACGACGTGATCATGGCGGGCATGTCGATCACCGATGAGCGCAAGCAGACCATCGACTTCACCACCAACTACTTCCCGCCCGATCCGTCCAACTACATGGTCCGGACCGGCACCCAGATCGACTTCAATGCGCTGAGCGGCAAGAACATCGGCGTCCAGGGCGGCACCATCCAGGCCGGCTATGCCGAGACCACCTTCGGCGGCAGCAACACCATCAAGGCGTTCGAGACCGCCGACCAGGCGCTGGCCGACCTCAATGCCGGCAACGTTGACGTCGTCCTCGCCGACGGCTCCTACATCTCCGAAATCGTCGCCGGTTCGGGCGGCGCCATCGAAGTGGTGGGCCCCGAGGTCATGCTCGGCAACGGCGTCGGCGCCGGCGTCCGCAAGGCGGATACCGACCTGCGCGACAAGCTGACCAGCGCAATCGACGCCATGAAGAAGGACGGCTCGCTCGACGCGCTGATCATCAAGTGGTTCCCCGACAAGGCGCCCGGCCCGATCTTCGCCGGCGGCTGATGTCATCCTACCGGGGCGGGCCTTCCCGCCCCGGCTGACTTTCGGGACCCTGATGGTCGACTTACTGCCGCAATGGCTCCAGGACTTCCTTGGGCAGGATGTCCTGTTCTGGCTGGGCTACTTCACCAACGGCAAGCATCTGAGCTGGTATGCGAGCGTGCAGTACACGCTGGCCGCCGGCGTCCTTGGTGCTGTCGTGGCGCTCGCCCTGGGCACCCTCGCCGCCGCCGGACGCAACTCCCGCTTCGGCCCGGCGCGGTTGGTCGGCGGCATCTACACCTCGGTGCTGCCCGGCATCCCCGACGTGCTGTTCTTCCTGTTCTTCCCGCTTGCCTTCGAGCAGGGGATGGAGTGGCTGCGGGCGCAGGCCGTGTGCAGCCCCATGGAACTGGCGTCCGGTCAGTGGCCGCCCTGCACTGCGGCGAACCTTCTGCTCGGCACGGGCGAATACCTGATCCTCGCCGGCGTTTCGCTTGGCATCGTCTACGGCGCCTTCGCCGGTAACGTGATCTCCGGGGCGATGAACGCTGTGCCGCGCGGCCAGCTCGAGGCGGCCCGGGCCTTTGGTCTCAGCCCCTGGCAGGTGATGACGCGCATCCATATCCGGCAGATGTGGGTCTATGCACTGCCCGGCCTCTCCAATGTCTGGATGCTGCTGTTCAAGTCGACCTCGCTGCTGTCGCTGCTGCAGATCTCCGACATGGTACTTTGGGCAGACCGCCTCGGCGCACCCAACTTCACGCGCTCGGCGGGCCTCGTCCATCCGGACTGGCGCTGGGGCTACTACCTCGTGTTGCTCGCCTTCTACATCCTCATCACCTTCATCTCCGAGAAGGTGTTCGCTGCCCTGACCCGCTGGGCAGGTCGCGGCATGGCAACGGCGGGAGCAGTCTGATGACCATGCTCGACGCCATCGCCACCGATCTCGTGCTGCTGGCCAAGCCGGCGCTGTTCAACATCTACTTCGCCATCGCCTCGATCCCCGTCGGATTCGTGTTCGCGATCTTCATGGCGCTGGGCAAGGGCTCGTCGAACCCGCTGATCTCGAGGCTCTGCCGGGGCTACATCTACGCGTTCCGCGGCTCGCCCTTCTTCATCCAGCTCTTCATGTTCTATTCGCTGGCGCTGGCCTTCAACCTGAGCGTGTGGAAGCCCCTGGGGATCGACTGGATCGTGCTCAACCCACTGATCCTCGGACCGGCAGTGCTGGCGCTGAACACCACGGCCTACACGGCCAACATCCTCCACGGCGCACTGATGACGGTGCCCAGGGGCGAAGTGGAGGCGGCGCGCGCCTTCGGCATGAGCCGCGCCCAGCAGTTCCGCGCCGTGATATGGCCCAATGTCATCCGCATCGCCTGGCCGGCCTACACCAACGAGGTGGTGTTCATGTTCCACGCCACCGCGCTGGTCTACCTCACCCTGCCGGTGATCAACGACCAGAAGGACCTGATGAACAAGGCCGGCGAGCTGTTCGAACGCGACTTCAACGCCTTCCTTCACTACCCGATCGCGGCGCTCTATTTCCTCGCCATCTCGGCCGCCATCTTCTTCGTTTTCGGGCGCGTTTATCGCCATCTCATGCGACACCTGCCCAAGCCGCCGGCGATGCGATTCTCGCCGCGCTGGATGCGTTAGGAGGCCACAAGTCATGGCATTCGAGAGGAAGGTCGTGCCACTGCGTGGCGACACGCCAGGTGCGATCACCGAGTTTACCTACTACGTGGTCGGACCGAAGGATGCTCCGGAGAAGGTGCACCTGCAGGCCGCGCTGCACGCCGACGAACACCCCGGCACCATGGTGCTGCACCATCTCCTGCCCATGCTGCGGCAGGCCGACGATCAGGGACTGCTGCGGGCGCGCTTCACCGTGATGCCGCTGGTAAACCCACTCGGGATGGCGACCTTCTCGCTGCGCCGGCATATCGGCCGCTACGACGCCAACACCGGCATAAACTTCAACCGGCGCTGGCCCGACCTGTTCCAGGCGGTGCGTAGCCAGCTTGCCGGACGGCTGAGCGACGACGAGCGCTTCAACGTCAACCTGATCCGCAAGGCCGTCGCAAACTGGATCGACGCGCAGCAGCCGCGGTCGGCGGCCGAGCAGTTGCGTCTGCTGGTGATGAAGGAGGCGCACGACGCCGAGTTCGTCTTCGACCTCCACTGCGACGATGACTCGCTGATCCACATCTTCACCTCGCCCGAGCTGATGCCGGAGTTACAGGACCTCGCCGACTGGATGGGCGCCGCGGCGACGCTGACGGCAGCCGATTCCGGCGGCGGCTCGTTCGACGAGGTGCTGCCGCAGCTCTACCGCAAGGTCGCGCTGGCCAATCCCGGCAAGCCCGTTCCCATGGCGAGCGCGACGGCGACGCTGGAATATCGCGGCCAGGCCGATGTGTTCGACGAACTGGGCGCCGACGACGCCCGCCGGCTGTGGGGGTTCCTCTGCGGCCGCAACCTGATCGACGCCGATCCGGGCGAGCGCCCTGCCCCGCTGTCGCAGGCCACGCCGTTCGATGCGACCGAGATCGTGCGCGCTGACCGCCCCGGGCTCGTGGCCTATCGGGTCGACCTCGGCGAACTGGTGCGCAAGGGCCAGCCGGTGGCGGACCTGATCGCGCTCGACGGGCCGGAGGCCTTCATGGCGCGCACGCCGATCCTCGCAGGAACGGACGGACTGGTGCTGTCGCGGGCCATGGCGAAGTACGCACCGCGCGGCGCCGGGATCATGAAGATCGTCGGCACCGCACCGCTTGTTGGCCGGAAGGGCGCGTACCTGCTGGAGGACTAGGTGTTGAGCCCGAACTCCTTGTGGCCGAGCGCCGTCATCACGCCGCGCAGTTCCGCGAGGCCCTTTAGGCGGCCGATCGTCGGATAGCCTGGCTGAGCGCGACGGCCGAGGTCGTCGAGAATGTCCTGCCCGTGGTCGGGCCGCATCGGAATCTGCGCATCCTCGCGGCCCTCAGCCTTGCGGCGCGTCTCTTCCCTGAGGATCGCGGCAATGAGTGCCACCATGTCGGTGTCGCCACCCAGGTGCTCGGCCTCGTAGAAGGAGCCGGCGATGTCGTCGGTGTCGCGCTTGACGTTCCTCAGGTGCAGGAAGTGCACCTTGGGGCCGAACTCATCCATGATCGCAGGCAGGTCGTTGTCCGGCCGTGCGCCGAGCGAGCCGGAGCACAGCGTCATGCCATTGGCGGGGCTATCGACCGCGCCGAGCACCTGCCGATAGTCGGCAGCCGTCGACATGATGCGCGGCAGTCCGAGCAGCGCGAACGGCGGGTCGTCCGGGTGACAGCACATGCGCACGCCGACTTCCTCGGCGACCGGCACGATCTCGGAAAGGAAGTCGATGAAGTGCTTGCGCAACTGGTCGACGGAGATGTGGCCGTATTCGGCGAGATGCGCCCGAACATCGTCGAGCGTCATGCTCTCGGTCGAGCCCGGCAGGCCCATCGTGACGTTGCGAGCGAGCTGCTTCTGCGTCGGCTCATCCATGCCGGCGAAACGGCGGCCAGCCTCGGCGACGACCTCGGGCGAAAAGTCCCTACTCGCGCCGGGACGCTGCAGGATGTGGATGTCGAAGGCGGCGAAGTCGTTGATGTCGAAGCGCATGCAGGTGCCGCCATGGGCAACCTCGTAGCGCAGGTCGGTGCGTGTCCAGTCGAGCACAGGCATGAAGTTGTAGCAGACGACGCGCAGGCCGGCGGCCGCGACGTGCCTCAGGCTCTGTTTGTAATTCTCGACATGGGCGCGCCAGTCGCCCTTCTGCTTCTTGATGTCCTCGGACACCGGCAGGCTCTCGATGACATCCCACTCGATACCGGAGGGCTTGCCGTCGCTGCGGACGCGGATCTGCGCCTGGCGCCGGCCGATCTCCTCGGCGGTCCACACCGCGCCATTGGGCACGTGGTGGAGCGCCGTCACCACACCTTTAGCGCCGGCTTGCACGATGTCGTCGATCTTCGCCAGATCCGCAGGTCCGAACCAACGCCAAGTTTGCCGCATGTTGTGTCCTCCCGACGCTTACATCCGCCTCGGCCGGTGCTAGTATGGCACACGACGGGGAGTCAACATGACCATTGAACTGGAGCTCGGCACGCAGCCAAGCGGTGCTGGAGTGCGTCAGGCGTCGATGAGCTTGCGCGTCTACGACGCGGTGCGCAGTGCCATCGTGCAACTGCAGCTTCGACCGGGGCATCTGTTGTCCGAAGCCGAACTGGCGCGCCAGCTCGGGGTTTCACGGCAGCCGGTGCGCGAGGCCTTCATCAAGCTCACCGAGGCGGGACTGGTTGAAGTCCGGCCGCAGCGCGGCACCTTCGTGAAGCTCATTTCCATTCGCGAGGTGAAGAACTCCCGCTTCCTCCGCGAGGCGATCGAGCTCGCCGTGGTCCGCAAGGCCGCGGAAGCGGTGACTTCCACCGACATTGCCGAGTTGCGCAGGCTGCTCGCGGCACAGCAGGTGGCGCTCAAGGGCCGGCTGGAAGAGTTCATGCAGCTCGACGACGAGTTCCACTCCACGATTGCCGGGCTCGCCGACTGCGAGCACGCCTGGCGGCATATCGTGAGCCTCAAGGCCCAGCTCGACCGCGTGCGCTATCTCGGCTTCCCCGATGCCACGCCCCGCCCGCAGGTGGTGGACCAGCACACCAAGATCGTCGACGCCCTCGAGCAGCGCGATGGCGACGCAGCCTCGGCCATGATGCACAAGCACCTCAACGAGATCGTGCCGTCGCTCCCGCACCTGGCCGAGACCCATCCGGACCTGTTCGCGGCCGAGGGCTAATCCATCGCTGCTTCGAGGAGCGCCCGATAGTCGGCAGCGCTGGCGAGGCGCGGGTTGGTCGCGTGGCTGTGGTCGGCGAGCGCCCGTTCGATCACCCAGTCGAAGTGATCCTCGCGCACGCCGAGGACCCGCAGGTTCGCCGGAATGCCGAGCCTGCGGTTTAGCGCATCGAGTTCGAGCGCGAGATCGGCCGCCAGCGGCAGGCCCATCGCAGCCTTGAGCCGGCCGAGCTTCTCGCCGATCTCCGGCTGGTTGAAGCGCAGCACCGGCGGCATGAGGATCGCGTTGAGCGTACCGTGGTGCAGCGAGACATCCTTGAGCCCGCCGAGAGCGTGGCTGAGAGCGTGTACGGCGCCCAATCCCTTCTGGAACGCCAGCCCGCCCATGAGGGCCCCCATCATCATCTCGGACCGCGCGGCGTGATTGCGCCCGTCTGCGACGACCGTCTCGATGTTGCGCCAGATGCGCCCTGCCCCGTCGAGCGCAATGGCCTCGGCCGGCGGATTGAGGCGCGGCGAGCAATAGGTCTCGATGCAGTGGCTGAGCGCATCGAGCCCGGTCGCCGCGGTGAGCCCCGGCGGCAGGCCGTAGGTCAGTTGCGGATCGCAGATGGCGCGTTTGGGAATGAGGTGAGGAGAAATGAAACCGAGCTTGCCGCCATCGTCCAGCGTGATGAGCGCGGCGCGTCCAACCTCGGCTCCGGTACCTGAGGTGGTCGGCACGGCGACCATCGGCGCCACGGCAGAGATACGCTCGAGGCCACCATAGATCATGGCGTACTGCTCGAGCGTGCCGGCATGCGTCGCGAGCAGTGCCACGCCCTTGGCGAGATCGATGGGCGAGCCGCCGCCGATGGCGACCACGCCGTCGCAGCTCTCGGCCCGGTAGAGGGCGAGCGCGGCATGGACGGCCGCTTCGGTGGGGTTGGGCGGCGTATCGAGGAAGACTGGCGTGCCGGCGGGCATGTGCGCGAGGATTTCCGCCACCAGTCCCGCGCCGGCGATGCCGTGATCGGCGACCAGCAGCGGACGCTGCACATGCAGTTCCTCCAGTGCCTCGGTTATCGTGGGCAGCGCGCCCGCGCCAAACTCGATGCTGGTGAGGTAATTGATGCGGGCCATGGTCTATCCGTTCGCGAGTTCAATAAGGACATCGGCGTGGCAGGGCGTGCCCGCCTTGCACCAGCAGGCGAGGTTGTGGCCGGCTAGTTCTGCGCGGATCAAGTCGCGGCTGGGCGGCGGTCCAGGGGACAGGTCGGGATCGAGCGTGCCCAGCAGCCAATGCCCGCACAGCTCGACCGCCTTGACCTGCGCGGCCCCCTTGTCGAGGCCGTAGCGCCTGCCTGTATCCTCGATGGTGAATGGGTTGCCCCACTTGCCCGGTCGCGTGATCAGCTTGGCCGGCAGGCCGTTGAGGGCGTGCGACGCCTCCTGCAGGTTGAAGCCGGCCCGGTGCGAGAGCTGCATGCGTTGCGGCCTGGGCATCAGCGGAGCTCCTTGTCGTAGACGAACTTGGGCATCTGGATTTTGAAGAGGATGGCGAGGACCCGGAAGGTGAAGCCGAACGCGATTGTGCCGATTACTACGAGATCATGAGGCAGATCGGAGATGTGCCCGAAATAGTAGAGCACGCCAGAAACGATGGCGACCGTTGCATAGAGTTCGGACGAGAACACCAGCGGCACGTCTCCGCACAGGATGTCGCGCAGGACGCCGCCCACAATGCCGGTCAGGAGCCCCGCGACGATGACGATGATCGGCTGCTGGCCCATCTCCAGCGCGACATTGCACCCGATGATGGTGAAGGTGGCGAGGCCAACCGCGTCGAGCAACAGGAACGGCCAGCGCAACGCCGCCATGTAGCGCGCCATGACGATCGGAACGAACGCCGCGATGCAGCAGACGACCAGCAGGTACGGGTTTTCGACCCAGACCAGCGGATAGTGCCCGAGCACCAGGTCGCGCACGGTGCCACCGCCAAGCGCCGTGACGCAGGCAATGACGCACACGCCGAACCAATCCATGTTGCGGCGACCGGCGGCGAGCGCAGCCGACATGGCTTCGGCGGTGATCGCGACGTAGAAGATCGTATCAAGCATGGTGCCCCCGGGAATCTCCTTTCCCGAGAGACTACAGCAGATGATCCGGGGTGGGGCTAGCTGGCCGACTGGATGGTGATGACCTTGACGTCGAACGCCTCGCACGTGTCGTCCTCGCAGACACCGTTGAGCCAGACCTGGCCGTTGCCGAACATGAGGCCCTGGTAGTTGACGAACAGCGTTGCCCAGGTCTGCTCGGTCACGGCGTTGCGGATCTCATCGGTCATGATGCTGTCGTAGTGCTCGACGAGTTGTGCCTCGTCGGCGATCGTCATTTCCTCGCCATCGGCAACCACCTTGAGCGGATAGCTCACCCATTCGGCGAAGCCGGCAGCATCGCCATCGGCGACGGCCTCCTGGATGGCATCGAACGCGGCGCGATAGACCGTGTGATCGCCGAGCACGTTGTCGATGGCAGCATCGATGTCGGCATCGGACTGGGCCATGGCCGGGGTGGTGGCGAGGCAGACGGCGAGCATCAGGCCGGCAATCAACTTCAGCATCAGTCTGTTCCTCGTTGGAAACGGGTCGCCCTCAACCCATTGATAGCGCAGACTATATGACGGCGAGAAGTGAGGGGCGACAAGATGCGCAAGCCACAGAGCATGAAAGCGCTGGAGGAACTGGGCCGGGTGCGGCTCAGCGAGAATTTCTTCATGCGCGACTTCCTCCATTCGGAGATCGCGAGCTTCTACGGCATCCCGAACATCCCCGACGATCCGGACCTCGCCATCGCCGCAGGTCGGCGCCTGTGCGAAGAGTGCCTCGAGCCCTTGCGGGCCCGCTTCGGCCGCATCTCGATCCGCTCGGCCTTCCGCTCGGTCGAGGTCAACCAGTTCGGCAACGAGCACGACCTCAACTGCGGGCGCAACGAGACCAACTTCGCCGGCCACATCTGGGATCGCCGCGATGCCACCGGCGGCATGGGCGCCACCGCCTGCGTGATCGTCCACGCCCTGATCCCCTACTACGAGGCTACCGGGCGCTGGGAGGCATTGGCCTGGTGGATCCACGACCACCTGCCCTATGACGACCTCGAGTTCTTCCCCAGGTTCGCCGCCGTGAACATCAACTGGCGCGAGCACCGGCGCGGCCGGATTTACTCGTTCATCCCGCCCCGCCGGGGATTGCTGACCAAGCGGGGGCAGGAAAACTTCGAAGGGACGCACGAGGGCGAATACGCGGAGTGGCTGGCTGGGCTGTGACCGCTAGCCGATGTCGAGCCCCAGGCGGGCGCAGAGCGCCGCGGTGATGGCCGACCTGTTGCTGCGGAACCGATCCCGCCTGTGGCGACGCGCGCGTTCCGTATCGTTCGTCCCCGCGGCGGCGGTCAGGTGGATACCGTGCCGCGCCATCCAGTCGCGGTCGGCCTCGTAGCCAAGCTGGATCAACTCGTCATCGATACGGCCGCCCTCCTCGAGCTTCTCGCGCAGCCGCTCCTTGTGGGCCGTCCATTTCCCGTGGTTGTCGCGGTCGATCGGACGTACGCCGTTGAGGGCGAGTTGCGACCCGACTGATACGTCACCCCTGGAGTGAAAGTCGGAGAACCGGCCGGTCTTCGACAGGAACGGGAACCGGGCCGCGATCCGGTCCTGAACCTCGTCAGGACGTGCGATGAGGTCCTCGTACTTGATCCACAGGAACCGGGGATGGTTCGCGTGCCGCTGGACCAGGTTCCACCCCTCCTTGAAGCGGCCGATCGAGGTGTGCACCCAATAGTCGTCTGGCATGCTGCCGTGCTTGCTGATCACCGTGTCCCGGGGATCGCGCACCATGCAGATGGCATGGAAGCGCGGATCCAGCCACAGGCGCGGCGCCAGATACCGCAGATCCTGCGGGGCCTTTGTGAGAGAAATACCCGCGCACCGCCGAAGCCGATAAAGCCGTTCTTCGTGCGCCGCCGACCTGTCGATCCTGAAGCAGAGCCGCATGCATTCGGCCAGCAGGGTCGTTCCCGTCCTCGGGTTCACTCCAACGATGTGTATGCGGCGCATTTCCTGCTCGGCTCGGGCTCCGCGACACCGGCTGCCGTGGACGCCGGGTTGGTAGCAGGCCCGGCCGCAGGGCGCCACTGGTGTGCAATATTCAATCCTTCGGCGCAGTGGACGGGGTGCCGTCCACCCGCTACCCCTTGTGGCAACAGGAGGAACCACTGATGACCACGCACCGCTTCGTCCCCACCGAATGGCACAACGTCCTGGGGACGCTGCCCCCTGCCCTGACCGTAGCGTCTGGCGACACGGTGATCACCGAGACGCTCGATGCCTGGGGCATCGACAAGGACGGCGAGAAGCGGCGGCCTGGCCCGAACCCGATGAACGGGCCTATCCATATCGAGGGAGCCGCGCCGGGCGATGCACTGAAGGTCGACATCATCCGCATGACGCCCAACCGTGCGACGGGCTGGACGCGCTCTTCGCTCGCCGGCAACGTCGTCGATCCGGAATCCGTGCGCGACCTGCCCTCGCGCGATCCTGTGACCTGGGCCATCGACCGGCAGGCGGGGACAGCGCAGCTCAAGGACCCGGTCCCCGGGCTGGAGCACTTCGTGCTGCCGCTTGAGCCGATGATCGGTTGCTTCGGCGTGGCGCCCGCGCTCGGCCAGGCCTTCTCCACCGCGACCAGCGCCGAGAATGGCGGCAACATGGACTATCGCGGCTGCCGGCCCGGCGCGACGATATGGTTTCCGGTGGCCGTCGACGGCGCGCTGTTCTTCCTGGGCGATTGCCATGCCATCCAGGGCGACGGCGAGATCGTCGGCACCGGCATCGAGACGAGCTACGAGGTCGAGGTGCGGCTGACGGTCGAAAAGGACAGGAAACTGGTCTGGCCGCGCGGCGAGAATGACGACGAGATCTTCTCGGTCGGCAATGCCCGCCCGCTCGACCAGGCGCTGCAGCACGCAACGACCGACATGTTCAACTGGCTCTGCACCGACTACGGGCTGAGCAAGACGGCAGCCAGCCACCTGATGGGCCAGGTGGTGCGCTACGAGGTCGGGAACGTCTATGACCCGGCCTATACGATGGTGTGCAAGATCGCGAAGAAGTGGCTGCCGAAAAAGTGACGCGCTCCTCTTTCTGAGGGGAGGCGTTGATCCATCGACGTCTCCCTCTGGGAGAAGGTGCCCTTGGGCGGATGAGGGAGTGGCTTCCATAACCGGTCAAGCTGGCTTGCGCTCCGACCGGGCGACCTATGGTTGTTGCTCCTCATCCGGCGCTGTGCGCCACCTTCTCCCGCAAGGAAGGAGGGAAACGGAGGCTAATGCTCCATTTCAAGGAGAAAGCAGCGGCGGCAGGACCGCCGCTGCCTAAGGTTGGAGCGACATTGACTGCGGCTCCGGGAGGATATCGTTTAGCTCTAGAAATGCTCGGCGCCGCTCGTCGCGGTCACCATGAGAATGAATAAACGCATCAACTTGGCATTCCAGTTAAATACCTAAGCAATGCCACTCTAGAACCAATTTCGCGAGATGCAATGGTCTTGCGGCACCAAATGGTACAAACGGCGCAGGTGCTGAAGGGTTCGATAGCGCCGCTCCACATCTGTATCGTCACCTAACGTACTGCCACATCAGTTGAATATCGCCGGACAGCTCGACCGCATTGCACACCAGGCGGTGGTTTCAGATTGGACTTATCCACCGCCCGCCGGGCGCCAGGAGTTGCGAGCGCGTATCGGCAATTGTCCGCATTGTTGACGTCGCGCGAGACTCGTACGTTGCCTGAACCGAACGGGAGGCACCGGACAGCGTGGACCTTGAAGCAGCCATGAATACGCGCGCGGCTGCGGACATGCCCGCGCCTGACGCGGGCATGTCCGCAGCCGAATTCATTGATCCGCGTACACCCCGCCGGCCATTGGCCCTGCCGGACAGCGAACGGACCTATGCCTTCTCGCTCGACAACGACCTCATCAAGCTCGTGACGCTGACCCCGCGCCGGGGCGAACTGGCGATCCGCGTCCGCTACGCCACGGACGCGGTGCTGCAGGAAGACCGCCACGTGATCGCCATGCCCGGCACGGCCGAGATTACCGCCGACGGGCTCGGGCTGGTCGTGACCTGGCGTGCGCCGCTGCTTCCCGGACTGAACTGGCCGGTTACAAGGCGCACGCGCCGGTTCTGATCGATCAGCCGCCGATGCGGCCGCCGAGCTCGTCCTCGATGTGGATCCGGATGATTTCGTCGAAGGTCTTCTCCGCCTTGAACCCCAGGGACTCGGCGCGCTTGGCAGCAAAGTTCTTCGGCCAGCCGTCGACCATGCCGATGATACGCTGGTCCGGCACTTCGCGGATAAGTTTGACGGCACTGTCGCCGGCCACGCGGCGGAGCGCTTCGATTTCCTCGCCGACGGTGGCGGACAGGCCGGGCACCGACAGCGTGCGGCGCCAGCCGAGCTTGGTCGTATCGAGTTCCGCCGCATGCGTCAGGAAGCCGATCGCGGCGCGCGGGCTGGCGAACCAGTGGCGCACGTCCTTCGATACCGGCAGCACTGCCTCCTGCCCCACCAGCGGCTCGCGCAGAATGTTGGAGAAGAAGCCCGACGCCGCGGCGTTCGGCTTGCCCGGGCGGATGGTGATGGTGGGGAGGCGAATGCCCACGCCATCAACGAAGCCCTTGCGCGAATAGTCGTTGAGCAGCAGCTCGCAGATTGCCTTCTGCGTGCCGTAACTGGTGAGCGGGGTGTTGAAGAACTCGTCGCCGATGGCGTCCGGGAACGGCGCGCCGAACACGGCGATCGACGAGGTGAAGACGAGGCGCGGCAGATATGGCGCCTTGAGGCCTTCCTGGCGGATGGCTTCGAGGAGGAAGCGCATGCCATCCATGTTGATGCGATAGCCCTTGTCGAAATCGGCCTCGGCTTCACCCGAAACGATCGCGGCGAGGTGGAAGATCAGGTCCGGACGGCCGGCGATCAGCTTGGTGGCCTCGCCCGGCAGCGAGACGTCGGAGACCAGCGTCTGCACGTCGCCGTTGAAGTCGATCCTGGCCGGCTCCACCACGTCGGTGAGCGTGAACTTGCTGATGGCCTTGCCGCCCACCTGCCCCGACTTGAGCAGCGCAGACGTGAGCTTGCGGCCGATCATGCCGGCCGCTCCGATGATCAGAATATGCATGAAGTCTCCTCGCATTTTGGCGCGGAGATTAGCGGCCTGCGCGCTGGGCGCAAGCCGCGCTTTCGTACAACTACGGCGCTGTGTAGCCGCCGTCGACGAGGTGATAGCTGCCGGTGATGAAGCTGGCTTCGTCGGACAGGAGGAACGCCGTCAGGGCCGCGACTTCCTCGGGTTGGCCAAGCCGGTTCATGGCGTGCTTGCTGGCGATGAACTTCAGCGTCGCATCGTCCATCGTCTTGGTGAGCAGCGGGGTTTCAATGAAGCCGGGGCCGATGGCGTTCACGCGCAAACCCTTCTCGCCATACTCGAGGGCCGCGGACTTGGTGAGACCGACCACGCCATGCTTGGCCGCCACATAGGCCGGAGCGTTTGCGAAACCGACCGAGCCCAGGATGGAGGCGACGTTGACGATGGCGCCACCGCCGGAGGCGAGGATGGCCGGGATCTCATAGCGCATGCCGTAGAAAACGCCGTCGAGGTTGATGCCGATCACCTTGTCCCAGGCATCGACGGGATACTCACCGGTCGGCGCGGAGGCGCCGCCGATGCCGGCGTTGTTCACAGCCAGGTGGAGGCCGCCATAGGTCTTCTGCGCGAAGGCGACCATGGCTTCGTTCTGCTTGGGATCGGCCACGTCGACGGCGAAGCTTGCTGCGGTGCCGCCAGCCTTGGTGAGGGACTCCGCCGTCGCCCTGGCCGCATCGGCGTTGAGATCCGCCACGACGACCTTGGCGCCGCCGGCCGCGAGAGCCTTGGCCACGGCCTCGCCGATACCAGACGCGCCACCGGTGACGATCGCTACGTTGCCGTTGAAGTCAAAGCTCATCTTCAGTCTCCATCACTACGATCCTAACGACATAGGAGCCTGATGGAGCCGGTTCAGCTGCGCATTGACCTCGATCAATCGAACAGTGCGTTCGAGCGTCAACAGACGGTTTCGAAGCGCTCCACACATGTACGCACAACCTCGTCGCCCGGGCGTTTCCACCAGTTGTCGCGGCTGAATATCTCGACTTCCTGCGGGCCGTGGTAGCCGGCGGCCTCGATCATCGCGCGGATGGATTTGAGGTCGACGACGCCGTCGCCCATCATGCCGCGGTCGAGCAGCATGTCGGTGGTGGGCACCAGCCAGTCGCAGATGTGGTGCGCGAAGATGCGCTGCTCGCGTCCGGCGCGGGCGATGGCGGCGGCAAGGTTCGGGTCCCACCAGACGTGGTAGACGTCGATGGCGACGCCGACGCCTTCGCCGAGTTGCGCAGCGATATCGAGCGCCTGGTCGATGGTGTTCACGCAGGCCCGGTCGGCGGCATACATCGGATGCAGCGGCTCGATGGCGAGGGGCACGCGGGAGGCGCGGGCATGCGGAAGCATGGCGGCGATGCCGTCGGTGACCATCTGGCGGGCGCCGGCAATGTCCTTGGACGAGCCGGGAAGGCCACCGACGACGAGGACGAGGCAATCGGCGCCGAGCGCCGCGGCTTCATCGATGGCGCGCAGGTTGTCGTCGATATTGGCCTGCCGGCCCGCAGCGGTTTCTGCCGGGAACATGCCGCCACGGCAGAGGCCGGTGACGCGCAGGCCGTTGGCCTTGATGATGCGAGCAGCCTCGGTGAGGCCGACGGAGGCGACCTGATCGCGCCAGGGCGAGATGGCGGTGACGCCGTGGCGGAGGCAGTCGTCGATCATCTGCGCAAAGGTCGAGCCGTTGCGCAGGGTGGCGAGGTTCATGGAGAGCTGGCCGCTAGACATCGCGCTCATCACCCCTCACCCGTCCCGGCTTCGCCGGTCCACCCTCTCCCCGACGGGGAGAGGAATACCGACTGCGCAGTCGGCGCCCTGTTCTTCTCCCCGTCGGGGAGAAGGTGGCGCGCAGCGCCGGATGAGGGGTTCGCGGGCACGATCAAACCACCCCATGCACAGCCAGCACGCGCTTCATCCGCTCCGCGGCCAGTGCCGGATCGGCCAGCACGCGCGCCTTGTCCGCCAGCCGAAACAGTTCGCTGAGGTGCTGCAGCGAGCGGGTGGACTGCTGGCCGCCGATCATCGTGAAGTGGTCCTGTAACCCGTTGAGATAGGCGAGGAAAACCACGCCAGTCTTGTAGAAGCGGGTGGGCGCCTGGAAGATGTGGCGGCTGAGCGGCACGGTGGGCTCGAGCAGCTCGAAGAACTCGTTGTCGCTGCCGCGACCCAACGCTGCGAGCGCGGCGGAGGCGGCAGGCGCGATGGCGTCGAAGATGCCGAGCAGCGCATCGGAGTGGCCCTGCTCGTCGCCGGCGATCAGCTCGGCATAGTTGAAATCGTCGCCGGTATACATCCGGACGCCGGCCGGGAGGCGGCGGCGCATGGCGATCTCTTTCTCCTTGCTCAGGAGCGAGATCTTGATGCCGTCGACCTTGTCGGCATGGGCGGCGATGACGTCGAGGCAGACATCCATTGCCTCGTCATGCGTGGCCCTGCCCCAGTAGCCTTCGAGTGCGGGATCGAACATCTCGCCCAGCCAGTGGAGGATCACCGGCTGCTTCACCTGGGAAAGGATGCGGCCGTAGACGCGGGCGTAATCGTCGGGCGATTTCGCCGCGACGACGAGGGCGCGCGAAGCCATCAGGATGACCCGGCCGCCCTGCCCTTCGACAAAGCCGACCTGCTCCTCATAGGCGCGGATCACGTCATCGACGGTGACATTCGGGCCAGGCACGAGGTGATCCGTGCCGGCGCCGTAGGCGATCAGCGCGTCCGAGCGGCCGCGGGCTTCGGCCTGGGCGCGTCGGATCAGCTCCTGCGCGTCGGTCCAGGTCAGGCCCATGCCGCGCTGCGCGGTATCCATGGCTTCGGCGACGCCGAGGCCGAGGTCCCACAGGCGGTGGCGGAATTTCAGCGTGGTGTCCCAGTCGATCGCCGGGTTGAGCCACGGATCGTTCGACGCCAACGGGTCGGCGACGACGTGCGCGGCGGCATAGGCGATGCGCGGGAAATCGCTGGCGGCGTGCTTTTCGAACGGGATCGGCGTGCCGCTGAGGCGATAGGTGGTGAGGGTGCGATCGGGGTTGGGGAGCAGGAGTTCAACCATAGGCAGACGGCCCCCTCCCGGCCTCCCCCACAAGGGGGGAGGTGAAGAGTCGAGGGTAGAGCTCGATCGTGCCCGACACGCCGGCAGGCACCTCCCCCCTTGTGGGGGAGGATGGGAGGGGGGTGTCTCTCTCAGTCAGCATCTCAAATCCCCAGCGCCGGCACATCCAGCCAGCGGCGCTCCTTCCAGCTTTGCAGGCCGAGCATGGCGAGCTGCACGCCCTTGGCGCCGGCTTCGAGGCCGTAGGGCCAGGGCGCGTCCTCGGCGACGTGCCTGAGGAACATTTCCCACTGCGCTTTGAAGCCGTTCTGGGCCGGCCAGTTATCGGGCACTTCTTCCCAGTTCTGGAAGAAGTCGATGGTCTGCGGCTGGTCAGGGTTCCACACGGGCTTCGGCGTATTGACCCGGTGCTGGCTGAAGCACTTGTGGAGGCCGGCGACGGCCGAGCCGTGCGTGCCGTCCACTTGAAATGTCACGAGATCGTCGCGGCGGACGCGAACGTCCCAGCTCGAATTGATGTGGGCGACGACGCCGCCGGCGAGCTGGAAGGTCGCGTAAGCCGCATCGTCCGCATCGGCGGTGTAGGTGTTGCCGCGCTCATCGACGCGGGTCGGAATATGCGTGGCGCCGAGGCAACTTACGGCCTCGACCTCGCCGAAGAGGTTATCGAGCACGTAGCGCCAGTGGCAGAGCATGTCGAGGATGATGCCGCCGCCATCGGCCTTGCGATAGTTCCAGCTCGGGCGCTGCGCCGGCTGGCCCCAGTCGCCCTCGAACACCCAGTAGCCGAACTCGCCGCGGACCGAGAGGATGCGGCCGAAGAAGCCGGCGTCCTTCAGCATCTTGAGCTTCAAGAGGCCGGGCAGGAACAGCTTGTCCTGCACCACGCCATGCTTGATGCCGGCCGATTTCGCCTTCTTCGCCAGGGCGATGGCGGACTCGAGGTCGTCGGAGACCGGCTTTTCGCAATAGACGTGCTTGCCGGCGTCGATGGCGCGGCTGAGCAGTTCGGCGCGCATCTGCGTGGTGCCGGCGTCGAAGAACACGGTGTCATCGGGATTGGCGAGGGTGGCGTCGAGGTCGGTGGACCAGCGCGGGATCTGGTGCTTTTCGGCAAGTCGTTGAATCTTCTCGCGATCCCGGCCGACGATGATCGGATCGACGACGAGACGGTCGCCGTTGGCGAGGGCGACGCCGCCCTGTTCGCGGATGGCGAGGATGGAGCGCACCAGGTGCTGGTTGTAGCCCATCCGGCCCGTCACGCCGTGCATGATCAAACCCAGCCTGCGCTCGGCCATCCGACCCCTCCCTCGTCCACTCTTTGTAACTGCTTGGTTACTTAGATAGACATGGCTAGGATGGACCGTCAAGGCGGGCCATTTGCCACTCAACGAAAGAACGATTTTCGTTCGAAGCGTAGCTTGCTCTTGGGGCGTCCGGATGCCAATGGCGGCACGGGGCGCAATGTAACCGCAGCGATGCGGGAGGGGACTAGATGGCCGACGAGGCGACAGCGGTGAAGGTGAGGAGGAGCGCCGGCAAGGCTGCCCAGTCCGCTGCCCCGGTGCGCCCGCGCGATGCCGAAAAGACCAAGACGACGATCCTCAAGGCGGCCCGAGACGAGTTCTGCGAACTGGGGTTCGACGGCGCCCGAGTGGACTCGATTGCGGCGCGGGCCAAGGCCAACAAGCGGCTGCTCTACCACTATTTCGGCAACAAGGAGGCCCTCTACGAGGCGGTTCTTCTTGATGCCTATCAGGAGATCCGCCGCGGCGAGCGGGAGTTACGGATCAGCCAGTATGATCCTATTGAGGCTGTGGACCGGATCATCCGGTTTACATTCCGGCACTTCCTCGCGAACCCCTGGTTTCCCCGGCTTCTGTCTGTGGAAAACCTGCAGAACGCCCGCTTCGTCAAGAAGATCAAGCATGTCGAGGAGATCCGCTCACCCATCGTGGGCGAGCTGCAGGAGATCGTGAAGCGCGGCCACGCGGAAGGCACCTTCCGCACCGACGTCGACCCGATGCAGCTCTACATCTCGATCATCTCGCTCTGCTATTTCTACGTCTCCAACATGCAGACGCTCAGCGTCGTTTTCGGCAAGGATCTCAGCCAGTTCGCGCTGATCCAGGACCGCGAGGCGCAGGCCGTGCAGATGGTCGTCGACTACCTCAGGACGCGCCGCTGAGCCGTCCCTTTTCGGCAGCCTGGCTGACCGTTTCCGCCCTTAATCTGAACGCCGCCTGAGCGTAGCCTGACAGCTGGACCGCGTTGGAACTTGGGGTCAAAACCCGGGTCCCGTATGGGGTTTGTGCGCCCATGGACCACGGACTTCCGCCAGTATTTGGCCGCTTGACAGCCCCCGTGTCCCGGCTCATGGTTGTAACCAATTAGTTATTTAGCGCCAACAAGAGCGCATGAGGGATCGGGGTCGGCCGAGCCGCCCCCGGAGGATGAACGGGAGGAAATCTATGACCATGAAGCTAGACCGCCGTCAGTTTCTGCTCGGCTCGACGGCGCTCGCCGCCGCGGCCGGCATCTCGCCTGCATTTGCGCAGGAAGCCCTGCGCCTGATCTTCTGGGGCAGCCAGGCCCGCGCCGATCGCACCTACGGGGTGACCGATCTCTACGCCAAGGCCGGCGGCCCGGCGATCGAGGGCGAGTTCCTCGCCTGGAACGACTACTGGCCCAAGCTCGCGACGCAAACCGCCGGCGGCAATGCGCCCGACGTCATCCAGATGGACTACCGCTACATCGTCGAATACGCCAAGCGTAACGCCATCGCCCCGCTCGACGACCTGGTCGGCGGCGCGCTGAACCTCAGCGATTTCGACCAGGACCAGCTCGATGGCGGCAAGGTCGACGGCAAGCTCTATGGCATCAGCCTCGGCGCCAACTCGGTGGCCCTGATGATCAACACGGCCGACTTCGAGAAGGCCGGCCTCGACGTGCCCGGCCCGAACACGACCTATGCCGACCTGACTGCGATCAGCGAAGCGTTCAAGTCCAAGGGCGTCGGCAAGGCCGTGGTCGCCGACGGTTCGGTCTCCGAGCCGATGTACGAGAACTGGCTGCGCCAGCGCGGCAAGGCGCTCTACACCGCCGACGGCAAGGTGGCCTTCGACGAGACCGATGCGACCGAGTGGTACAAGATGTGGGCCGACTTCCGCGCCGCCGGCGTGTGCGTCTCCCCCGACGACCAGGCGCTCGACACCGGTCCGCTCGAGACCACGATGATTACGCTGAACAAGGCGTCGGTGATCCCGTCCAACTCCAACCAGCTGGTGGCCTTCCAGGCGATCAACAAGGACAAGATCACCATCTCGAACTTCCCGCGCATCGCCACCGACGCGCCTGGCGGCCACTACCGCAAGCCCTCGATGTTCTTCTCGATCGGCGGCTCGTCCACCCAGCAGGAAGACGCGGCCAAGTTCATCAGCTTCTTCGTCAACGACCAGGACGCCAGCAAGGTGCTCGGCGTCGAACGCGGCATCCCCTGCTCGAAGGCCGTGCGCGACGCGCTCGCCCCGACCCTCGACGAGCAGAGCCAGGTGGCGCTGAACTTCGTCGCCAACCTCGGGCCGCTTCTCGGCGCCCTGCCCCCGTCCCCGCCGGCCGCTGCCGGCGAGATCGACGCTTCCCTGTTCCGTATCCTCGGCCAGGAAGTGGGCTTCGGCGCCAAGACCCCGGAACAGGCCGGACCCGAGCTCGTCAAGGGCGCGACCGACATCCTGAACCGCGCGGCCTGACGTCATGACCGCGCCCGCCATGGAGGCCGGAGTCCCCCATGCCGGGGGTGCGGTGCACCAGTCGTGGTGGTCGAGGGTGTGGGAAAACCACGCCCCCGGCTACCTCTTTCTGCTGCCCTGGTTCATCGGCTTTCTCGGCCTGACCATCGGGCCGATCATCACCTCGTTCTATCTGAGCTTCACCGATTTCGACCTGCTGACCTCACCCGAATGGGTGGGCGCGGATAACTACATCCGCATGTTCACGGCCGACCCCAAGTTCATCGCCTCGATGCGGGTGACGCTGACCTTCGTCATCTTCTCGGTGCCGCTGAAGCTCGCCTTCGCACTCGGCGTGGCGCTGCTGCTCAACCGCGGCATGCGCGGCCTGCCGCTCTATCGCGCGCTGTTCTACCTGCCGAGCCTGCTCGGCGCGTCCGTCGCCATCGCGATCCTGTGGCGCCAGCTCTTTTCCGGCGACGGGCTGGTCAACGACTTCCTCTCGATCTTCGGCATCCAGGGCCCGAGCTGGATTTCCAACCCGCGTTATTCGCTGTGGACGCTGATCGTGCTGTCGATCTGGCAGTTCGGCTCGCCCATGATCATCTTCCTCGCCGGGCTGCGGCAGATCCCGCAGGACATGTACGAGGCCGCGAGCCTCGACGGCGCCAGCAAATGGCGGCAGTTCTGGAAGATCACCCTGCCGCTGCTCACGCCGGTGGTGTTCTTCAACGCCATCATCCAGACGATCGAGGCGTTCAAGAGCTTCACCCCGGCCTTCATCATCTCGGCCGGCACGGGCAACCCGATCAACTCGACGCTGTTCTACACGCTCTATCTCTACCAGGAGGCCTTCGGCTTCTTCCGCATGGGCTATGCCTCGGCGCTGGCGTGGTTCCTGCTGGTGCTGGTCGGGTGCTTCACGGCGTTCTCGTTCCTCACGAGCAAGTACTGGGTGCACTATGATGATTGATGTGCACCTCGCGCAGTTCGGCGCTCCCCTCCCCCTTGAGGGGAGGGGCCGGGGGTGGGGGTCGAGCAGTCAGCATCGGCCCGGCCATCCGGCACAACCTCACCACCCCCTCCCCCCGCCCCTCCCCTCAAGGGGGAGGGGAGCAGACCTGGGCAAGTGGCTGCAGCGAGGCACAAGATGACCGTCACCGCCGCGGCCCCCAAGCTCACTGTCGTCACCGAGGCTTCGCCGGGCAAGCTTGCGCGGAAGCGCGTCCTCGGCGTGCTCGCGCATGTCGCGCTGATCGGCGCATCGATCCTGATGCTCTATCCGCTGCTATGGATGCTCTCGGCCTCGTTCCGGCCGGAAAACGAGATCTTTTCGGGCACGCTGATGCCGAGCGTCTGGAGCCTCGACAGCTATTTCCGCGGCTGGAACGGGCTGCGCGTCAGCTTCGGCACCTTCTTCTGGAACTCGCTGGTGATCTCGGTCACCTGCGTGATCGGCAATCTCATCGCCTGCTCGATGGCGGCGTTCGCCTTCGCGCGCCTGCGCTTCAAGGGCCGCAGCTTCTGGTTCGCCATGATGCTGATGACGCTGATGCTGCCCGGGCAGGTGACGCTGATCCCGCAATACGTGCTGTTCCGCGAGCTGGGCTGGGTCGACACCATCCTGCCGCTGGTCGTGCCCAAGTTCCTCGCGGTCGATGCCTTCTTCGTCTTCCTCATGGTCCAGTTCTTCCGCGGCATCCCGCGCGAACTCGACGAAGCCGCGATGATGGACGGCTGCTCGGCCTGGCGCATCTACTACAAGATCATGCTGCCGCTCAGCCTGCCCGTGCTGGCGACGGCCGCGATCTTCACCTTCATCTGGACCTGGGACGATTTCTTCGCCCCGCTCATCTACCTCAACGAGATGAAGCAATACACGGTCATGCTGGGGCTGCGGACGTTCACCGACTCGACGGGCGAGAGCGACTTCGGCGGGCTGTTCGCCATGAGCGTGCTGAGCCTCGTGCCGATCTTCGTGTTCTTCCTGTTCTTCCAGCGGCTGCTGATCGAGGGGATTGCGACTACGGGGATGAAGCGGTGAGCTCCGAGCGCGCGGCTCACCCCTCATCCGCCCTTCGGACACCTTCTCCCACAAGGGGAGAAGGGTCCTCCACCGGCATCTCAGTCGGGCCTTCTCCCTTGATGGGAGAAGGTGGGCGAAGCCCGGATGAGGGTGGGGCCAAGCGCACTGGCCCGGTGAAGTTCGCTCGCACCCTTCGACGGAACAGCACCGAGGTCGAGAAGCGTCTGTGGTCGATCCTCAGAGACCGACGGCTGGCTGGCCACAAGTTTCGCCGGCAGGTGCCGATCGGGCCTTATGTCGCCGACTTCGCCTGCTTCGACGCCAGGCTGGTCGTCGAACTGGATGGCAGCCAGCATCTTGAGGATGCCGCTAGAGACACGCGTCGAGACGCGGAACTGGCGAGGCGAGGCTTCGAAGTTCTGCGGGTCTGGAACAGCGAGGTCAGCGATAACCGCGACGGTGTACTGGACCTGATCTTTGACGCGCTTTCACGTCGCGCCGCCCCACCCTCATCCGGCCTTCGGCCACCTTCTCCCATCAAGGGAGAAGGTCACGCCGCGCCATCCGAGCTCTACGAAGACAAGAAGTAATGCCCATCAAATTCGCGGCCATTGGCCTCAACCATTCCCATATCTACGGGCAGGTGAACCTGCTGTTGCGCGAGGGCGCGGAGTTTGTGGCGTTTCATTCGCCCGAGGATGACCTCGCCAAGCCCTTTGCCGAGAAGTACCCGCAGGCGAGGCGCGTGGCCGACCGGCGGGCGATCCTTGAGGATCCCGCGATCCAGCTGGTGCTGACGGCGGCGGTGCTCAACGAGCGCGCCGGGATCTCGATGGAGATCATGCGGCACGGCAAGGACGTGATGAGCGACAAGCCGGGGATGACGACGCTCGAGCAGCTGGGTGAGCTGAAGCGCGTGCAGGCCGAGACCGGGCAGATCTATTCGGTCTGCTATTCGGAGCATTTCGAGACGCGCTCGACCGTGAAGGCGGGCGAGCTAGTCGCTGCCGGGGCGATCGGCAAGGTGGTGCATACGGTGGGGCTGGGGCCGCACCAGATCCGCAACAACCAGCGGCCGGACTGGTTCTACGACCGGCCGCGCTATGGCGGCATCCTGACCGATATCGGCTCGCACCAGTGTGAACAGTTCTTGTTCTTTTCGGGCACGGACACCGATGCCGAGGTGATCTCGGCGACGGTGGCGAACCGCGCCAACCCGGACAAGCCCGGGCTGCAGGACGTGGGCGACATGCACCTGCGCTCGCCCGGCACGACCGGTTACGTGCGCGTCGACTGGCACACGCCGGACGGGCTCGGGACGTGGGGTGACGGGCGGCTGACCATCCTCGGGACCGAGGGGTACATCGAGCTCAGGAAATACATCGACATCGCGGGCGAGCCGGGGACGGACCACCTGTTCCTCGTCGACAAGAAGGGCACGCACCGGCTCAGCTGTGCCAACCAGGTGCTCCCCTATGGGCGGCAGCTGATCGATGACGTGCTCAACCGCACCGAGACGGCCATGCCGCAGGTGCGCGCCTTCAAGGCAATGGAATTGGCGTTGACGGCCCAGAAGATGGCCGAAGTCGGAACGGTTTGGCAGCAATGAGCAGGGTTTACACGGTCGCGGTCGTGGGCGGCGGCATCGGGCGCAGTCACATTGTCGAGGGCTACGAGCCCAACAAGGACAAGTACAAGGTGATCGCCATCTGCGATCTCGATCCCGGCCGCCGCAATGGACTGGCCGACGAGTTCGGCATCGAGAGGCGCATCGAGAACTTCGACGATCTGCTGAAGATGGACGACCTCGACATCATCGATATCTGCACCCCGCCCATGGTCCACTACCCCATGGTGATGGCGGCGCTCAGGGCCGGCAAGCACGTGATCTGCGAGAAGCCGCTGGTGGGCTCGCTCGCCGAGGTCGACGAGGTGATTGCCGAGGAGAAGAAATCGAAGGGCAAGCTGATGCCGGTGTTCCAGTACCGGTTCGGCAACGGCATCCAGCAGGTGAAAAGGGTCATCGACGCGGGCCTCGCCGGCAAGCCCTACGTGGGCACGGTCGAGACGCTGTGGCGGCGCGGGCCGGACTATTACTCGGTGCCCTGGCGCGGCAAATGGAAGACCGAGCTCGGCGGCGTGCTGATGACGCACGCCATCCACCCGCACGACATCTTCACCTACCTGATGGGCGAGCCCAAGGCGCTGTTCGGGCGCGTCGCGACGCGGGTCAACACGATCGAGGTCGAGGACTGCATCTCGGCTTCGGTGGAAATGGCCTCGGGCGCGCTCGCGAGCTTCACGGCAACGCTGGGCTCGGCGGACGAGATTTCCCGCATCCGGCTGGCGTTCGAGAACGTCACCATCGAGAGCGATCACGAGGCCTACAATCCGGGCAAGGCGATCTGGAAGATCCTGCCGCGGAACGACGCGACCAAGGCCGCGATCGAGACGCTGCTGGCCGGCTGGGTGGATGTGCCATCCCGCTTCACCACGCAGATGCGCCTGTTCTGGGACGCGCTCGAGGGGCTGGGCCCGATGCCGGTGACGAGCGCAGACTCGCGCCGCGCGCTCGAGATCGTCACGGCGTTCTATCATTCGAGCGAGACGCGCGAGGAAGTGAGCTTCCCCGTGGGTCCCGAACACCCGAAATATCACAGCTGGCTTCCCGAGGGGTTTGCGTGAGCAACACACAATCGCATCCATTCGCCTCATTGCCGGGCTTGTCCCGGCAATCCAGCCGCTCCGCGTCGGCGGGGCGAAACGACCCCTCCCACGCGGCAGACGCCGCGTGGCTGGATCACCGGGACAAGCCCGGTGATGAGGGGCATGCAGCAAGCGCAGTGTGCGCAGGGAGGCACTGATGTCGACGAGCGTCGTTCTGCAGCAGGTGGTGAAGAAGTACGGCGACGTGGAGGTGATCCATGGCGTCGATCTCACCATCGATCCGGGTGAGTTCACCGTGTTCGTCGGGCCGTCGGGTTGCGGCAAGTCCACCCTGCTCCGCATGATCGCGGGGCTGGAGCCGATTTCGGGCGGCGCGCTGCTGATCGACGGCGAACGCATGAACGAGGTGCCGGCGGCCAAGCGCGGCATCGCCATGGTGTTCCAGAGCTACGCGCTCTATCCGCACATGAACGTCTACCAGAACCTCGCCTTCGGGCTGGAGACGGCGCGCTTCCCCAAGGCCGAGATCGAGCAACGCGTGCAGCGCGCCGCCGAAATCCTGCGCATCGAGCCGCTCCTGAAGCGCAAGCCCAAGCAGCTCTCGGGCGGGCAGCGCCAGCGCGTTGCCATTGGGCGGGCGATCGTGCGCGAGCCGCGGATCTTCCTCTTCGACGAGCCGCTTTCGAACCTCGATGCCGAACTGCGGGTGCAGATGCGGGTGGAGATCGCCAAGCTCCACAACGACCTCGGCAATACCATGATCTACGTGACCCACGACCAGGTCGAGGCCATGACCATGGCCGACAAGATCGTGGTGCTGCAGGCCGGGATCATCGAGCAGGTCGGCGCGCCGCTCGAGCTCTACAACAACCCGCGCAACCGCTTCGTCGCCGGCTTCATCGGCTCGCCCAAGATGAACTTCCTCGAGGCCACGGTGGAAAACGCCGACGGCGCCGGCGCCAAGCTCCGCGCCGGGGGCAGCGAGATCGTCGTCAACCGCGCGGTCGGCGCGGGCGGCGATGCGGTGACTTTCGGCGTGCGGCCCGAGCATATCGGCATCGTCGAGGGCTCGGGCGTACCGCTGGCCGAGGTGAAGGTCGACCTGGTCGAGCAACTGGGCGGCCAGACCATGGTCTACACCACGACCGGCGATGGCCAGCCACTGACGATTGCGGTGGACGGCCAGCGGTCGCTGGCGCTGGGCTCGACGCTGACGGCGTATGTCGATCCGGCGCGGTACCATGTGTTCGCGAAAGATGGGCAGGCGATCTAGGGCCCTTCCCTTCTCCCCTCAGGGGAGAAGGTGGCGCGCAGCGCCGGATGAGGGGTGGGATGTCGTGGCATAGCTGGGAAAGACAGCGAGCCGATGGGCTGCACCCCTCACCCTAGCTTCGCTAACTCGCGACGCTCGTAAGCTGCGCTTGCCCTCTCCCCTGAGGGGCGAGGGGACGCGAGGGGCACGGCCCTGCCCTACATCCCTGCCAGCAGTTCCGCGTTGCCGCCGCTGGCGGTGGTGTCGATGCAGACGTGCCGTTCGCGGATCAGGTGTTCGGCGTCGGCGGGGCGGGTGATGAGCGGGACGATGGCGCCTTCGCGGCGGCTGAGGGCCTGGCGCCAGGGCTTGAGTTCGGCTTCGACGCCGAAATGCATGATCGCATCGACGTTGAGGCCGGCTTCGATCGCGGCGGGCGAGAGCTTCTTGTCGAGGCCGCCGATGGGCTCGCCATTGACGCCCAGTTCCTCGGCGATCTTGACCGCGCCGGGGGCGACGACGAGGACGCCGTTGCCCTGTTCGAGCGCGAGGCTCGCCTGCAGGTGGGCGCTTGCCGTATCGGGGCCGAGACAGAGGACGACGCCGCGCGGCCAGGTGTAGAGCGTGTTGCTCTCGCCGGTCGGGCCCGGCATCTCCTGCTGTGCCGGTTCGATCCCGACGCGCTCGATGCCGATCTTGACCTGGTCGACCGCCGCGATGGCGAAGCCGATCGAGAGACCCGAGAGCGGATTGACGGCGGCGGACGGCTCGAACCGCTCGTGCAGGCGCCAGAACCGCTTGAGATAGTGCGGCCCGCCCGCCTTGGGCCCGGTGCCCGAGAGCGCTTCGCCGCCGAACGGCTGCGAGCCGACCACGGCGCCGATCTGGTTGCGGTTGACATAGATATTGCCCGCGCGGACCCGCTCGGAGACCTCCTCGACGCGCCCGTCGATGCGGGTGTGGAGCCCGAAGGTCAGCCCGAAGCCGGAGGCGTTGATGGCGGCGATGACCGCATCCAGTTCCTCGGCCTTGAAAGTCGCGACGTGGAGCACCGGCCCGAAGATCTCCTCCTTCATCTCGGCGATGCCGGAGACCTTGAGGACGACCGGCGAGACGAACGTCCCCTCCTTGGGCGTGAACAGCCGGTGGAGGACCGCATCGCGTGCGGCGAAGCCCTCGATATAGGCGTCGAACTTGGCCTTGGCTTTCGCGTCGATGACGGGGCCGACATCGGTATCGAGCTCCCAGGGGTCGCCGAGCTTGAGCTCGTCCATGGCGCCCTTGAGCATCTCGAGCGTGCGCTCGGCCGCATCCTCCTGCACGTAGAGGATGCGCAGCGCCGAACAGCGCTGGCCGGCGGACTGGAAGGCGGAGGCGAGGATGTCGCGCACCGCCTGCTCGGGCAGCGCGGTCGAGTCGACGATCATGGCGTTGAGCCCGCCGGTCTCGGCGATGAACGGCGCGCCGGGGGCGAGATGATCGGCCATCTTCTGGTCGATCGACTTGGCCGTGGCGAGGGAGCCCGTGAAGCAAACCCCGTCGATGCGCCGGTCGGAGGTGAGCGCGGCGCCGACGGTGCTGCCCGAGCCGGGCACCAGTTGCACCACATCCTCGGGGATGCCGGCCTGATGCATGAGGCGGACGGCGAGCGCGGCGATCAGCGGTGTCGCTTCGGCGGGCTTGGCCAGCACGGTGTTGCCGGCAACGAGCGCGGCCGCAATCTGGCCGGTGAAGATCGCCAGCGGGAAGTTCCACGGCGAGATGCAGGCGAACACACCGAGCGGGTGGCGCGGCTCGGACGCTTCCGCCTGAGAGGCGTAATAGCGCAGGAAATCAACGGCTTCGCGCACTTCACTGACGGAATCTGCGAGCGTCTTGCCCGCCTCGCGGGCGCAGAGCGCGAAGAACTCAGCCGCGTTGGCCTCATAGAGATCGGCCACCTGGCGCAGCAGCAGCGCGCGCTCGCCGACCTGACGATCGCCCCAGGCCGGGGCGGCATCGCGGGCCGAAGCGATGGCGAGCTCTATCGTCTCGGGGCCGGCGCCGATGGCATCGCCGACGGTCTCGCCAGTCGCCGGGTTGGTGATGGTGTGCTGCTCGGACTGGCTGCCCGCGACGAGCGAACCGGGCACGGCGTGCCAGCGCTTCTCGCTCGGGCGGAAGCGGTTGCGATCGGCGAGGATGTAGGCGACCTCGACCGGATCGGTGAGGTCGTGGCCGCGCGAGTTGTCGCGCTCGGGCAGGAACAGGTCGTGCGGAGCGGTGACGCGGCTCCTGGCCGTGGCGATGGCTTCGAAGGGATCCTGCACCACGTCGGCGGCCGGCACGTCGCGATCGGCGATCATGTTGACGAACGAGCCGTTGGCGCCGTTCTCGAGCAGCCGCCGGACGAGATAGGCGAGCAGGTCGGAATGGCGCCCTACCGGCGCATAGATGCGGGTGCGCGTCCCCTGCTCGTCATGCAGGGTCTGGTGCAGCCGCTCGCCCATGCCATGCAGGCGCTGGAATTCGTACTCGGCCTTGCCGACCTTCAGCACCTCGGCGATGCGCAGCACAGCCGACACGCTGTGCGCGTTGTGCGTCGCAAACTGCGGGTAGATGCGCCTGGTCTTGGAGAGCAGCCGGCGGGCGTTGGAGATGTAGCTGATGTCGGTCGCGGGCTTGCGCGCAAAGACCGGGAAGCCCTTGAGGCCCAGCACCTGCGCCCGCTTGATCTCGCTGTCCCAGTAGGCGCCCTTGACCAGCCGGACCATGACGCGCCGGTCGAGCTTTTCGGCCAGCGCCTCGATCCAGTCGATGACATAGCTGGCACGCTGGCCATAGGCCTGCACCACGATGCCGAACCCGTCCCAGCCGGCGAGGCGCTCGTCGGCCAGCACGGCGGCGATGACGTCGAGCGAGAGGTCGAGCCGGTCGGCCTCCTCGGCATCGATGTTGAAGCCCATGTTGGCGCCGCGCGCCATCATGGCGAGGGCGAGCGTGCGCTCGACCAGCTCGTCCATCACCCGCTCGCGCTTCATGAACTCGTAGCGTGGATGCAGCGCCGAGAGCTTCACCGAGACGCCGGGATTGTCGCGCACCGAGCCTGCAGTGGAACGCGTGGCGAGCACGGCGATGGCCTCGGCATAGGCGGCGCGATAGCGCTTCGCATCAGCCTCGGTGCGGGCCGCCTCGCCCAGCATGTCGTAGGAATAGGTGAAGCCGTTGGCCTCGGCCTTGCGCGCGATGCGGGTCGCTTCCTCGATGTCGCGGCCGAGCACGAACTGGCTCCCGAGGATCTTCATCGCCTGCATTACCGAGGCGCGGATCACCGGCTCGCCGATGCGCTGCACGAACCCCTGGATCATGCCGGCAATGCCTTCGCGATCGCGCAGCACCTGGCCGGTGAGCGTGAGCGCCAGGGTCGAGACGTTGACCAGCGCCGAGTTGGCGCGATCGAGATGCTCGTGCCAGCGCGATGGCGCGATCTTGTCCTCGATCAGGTCGTCCATGGTCGCCGTGTCGGGGACGCGCAGCAGCGCCTCGGCGAGGCACATCAGCGCGATGCCCTCGTGGGTGGACAGCGAGTATTCGGCAAGGAAGGACTCGAGCATGCCGGCCGACTGCCCGGCCCGCACCTTCTCGACGAGTTTCAGCGCGCGGTTGCCGATCGCAGCGCGGTCCGCGCCGCTCAGCGATGCCTCCTCGACGAGACGCGTTACCGTCTCCTCCTCATCAGCGAGGATCGCAGCCCGAATGCGGCTGCGGATTTCGTCGAGTTCGGCCATTGCTGCCCCCGTGTCCATAGTGTGGCACGGCTCGCTGATTTGTGTGGGGAAAATGTGGTGGGACGCGTGGGTTTTTAGTGTCGCTAAAGAGACTTGGGGAGACGGGCGTCGCCGTGAACAGGTTTCGCCGAGGAGGGTCCCTTAAGCGAAGCGAAACCAGGTTGGAAGGTGGCGATTTGCCTGGCCGCCGCCTTGTCTATTGTCGCGGCCGACAAGGGGGCTCGAATGCTCGGCAGGCTGTTGGGATCTTTGCTGGGTGACCGCGACGCATCCACCGTCGCGGCGTTGCGCCGACGGCTGGGCATGGAGCTCTCGGCCACTCTCTACTGCTACGCGAACCGGCACTACATCGTGACTTCGATCATGACGGCGCCGTGGGAGATGATGGTCGAGACCGGCGAACCGACCGTACTGCCGATCGGCACCACGGATGCGGAACTCGGCCAGGTCGCGCTGCACCACCTCGCCGCAATGGTGAAGCGCCGGCCACCGAGCCAGCGCGACCACAAGCTGACCGATTGGCGCGCGTACCAGGTGAGCGGCGCCGCGTCGGTGCGCTCGTTCGCGAGCCGGAGCATGTCGGTCATGCTCGAGACGACGCCGGCAGGCATCTCGCTGTCTGCGCGCGGCACACATGTGGTGGAGGGCTCGCCATGGGCGACAGGCGAGGCAGCAGCAGAGCCGGCGACACTGGGATCGGCGATCCGGCGGGTCATCGCCGAGGCTGAGGCGAAGGTCACCTGACAACCTCGATCACGGGAAAGTGAGCGTGACGGCGCTCAATTCCGGTGATCTGGGAGAGACCGGTCAAAACCCGGAGCTTTCCATGAACAACTTCGTCTTCCTGCTGATCGCCATCATCTGCGAGGCCGCCGCAACGACTGCCCTGAAGGCGGCCGATGGCTTTACGCAGCTGGTGCCGAGCATCATCACCGTCATCGGCTACGCTGCGGCGTTCTACTTCCTGTCGCTGACCCTCAAGACCATTCCGGTGGGTATCGCCTACGCCACCTGGTCGGGCCTCGGTATCGTGCTGATTGCAGGTATCGGCCAGTTCTTCCTGGGCCAGAAGCTCGACCTCGCCGGCATCATCGGCCTCGCCCTGATCATTGCCGGCGTGCTGGTGGTCAATCTCGTCTCGAAGACCGGCGCGCACTAGGCGCGCCGCGTCCTGGGGTCGAGGCGCGGGACTTACGTCACTGCGTAGCGGACGAGAACGAGGCTCGAGTCTTCGACCGGGCCGGCGTCGAGGAGCCTGAGGCCGACCGGCGGCTTGCCTTCGAAGGCGCGCAGGCCTTCACCGACGAGGCCGGCGCCGATCATGAAGTGCAGCTCGTCGACGAGGCCGTTGGCGAGCAGGTGGTTCCACAGGGTGCGGCTGCCGAACACCACGATGTCGCGGCCGGGCTTCTGCTTCAGCGCCGCGACTGCATCGATCGCATCGGAACGGCGGACGGCACGCGCCGGGCCCCAGCCATCGAGGTCGCCGTTGCCGAGACTGTCGGTCACGACGACCTTCTCGGCGGCGGTGTTCAGCCGCGAGATTTCGCGTTCCAGCGGCGGTTGGCTGGCGTCGTCGGCAACGGACGGCCAGTACTGGCGAAAGCCCTCGAACGACTTGCGACCAAGCAGAAGCGTGTCCGCCTCGCGCAGCCGCTCCACGTTGTACTCCGAAAAGCCCTTGTCGAATGGCATGACCATCACGTTGCCATCGGGCCCGGTGAAGAAACCGTCGAGAGATATGATGTTGCAGACGATGAGTTTGCGCATCGACACTATCCCCGTCATTGCCTGGCGGTGATGTCTACCCGCTCGCCGTCATCATCTCCCAATGCCGTGAGGAGCGGAAGAGAGGGATACTGCGGTCGGCGCGGCGGGAGCGCTCGGGGCAGGAATGGCCGGGACAGGCCCGGCCATGGGCAATTGGCGGAGCGGCTGAGCCTCGGCGAGTGCCGATCAGAACTCCTCGTGCGTGCGCGGATCGCCGTCGAACAGGCGGCCGTCGGGGCGCGAGAGCGTGTCGATCGAAGCCATGTCGGCATCGTCGAGCTGGAAGCCGGCGATGTCGAGGTTCTCGGCGCGACGCGACGGAGTGGCGGACTTGGGGATCGGCAGGACGCCGAGCTGGGTGTGCCAGCGGAGGACGACCTGCGCCGGGGTGCGGTTGTGCTTCTTGGCCGCCGCGACCACCTGCGGTTCGGCGAGGAGGCCCGTGCCCTTGCCGATCGGGGTCCAGGCCTGGGTGAGGATGCCGCGCTGCCTGTCGGCGGCGCGCTGTTCGGGCTGGTTGAAATAGGGGTGCAGCTCGACCTGGTTGACGCTCGGGGCGACGCCGGTCCTGGCGATCAGCTGGTCGAGGTGCTCGGGGAGGAAGTTCGAGACGCCGATCGAGCGGACGAGACCGCGCTCGCGGGCTTCGATCATGCCCTCCCAGGCTTCGACGAACAGCTGCTGGCTCGGGTTGGGCCAGTGGATCAGGTAGAGGTCGAGATAGTCGAGACCGGAGCGGAGCAGCGACTCCTCGATGGCCCAGGTGACGTTCGGCTTCTTGTGATGGCGGCCGGGGAGCTTGGAGGTGACGCGGATTTCCTCGCGCGGCACGCCGGACATGCGGACGGCTTTGCCGACGGCGCCCTCGTTCTCGTAGTTCACGGCGGAGTCGAGCAGGCGGTAGCCCTGGCGCAGCGCTTCGGCCATGCCCTCGGCGCCGGGGATGCCGCGGAGCGCGTAGGTGCCGAGGCCGACGGCCGGGAGCGTGGTGCCGTCGTTCAGGGTGTGGTGCGGAAGGGACATGTGATGGTTCCGGGTGATCAAGAACTGTTGCTGCTATCGGCCCCTCATTGCCGGGCTTGTCCCGGCAATCCAGCCGCCGCGCGTCGGCGCTGCGAAAGGACTCTTCTCACGCGGCAGACGCCGCGTAGCTGGATCACCGGGACAAGCCCGGTGATGAGGGACACAAACTAAACACCGTGCGCGGAGACTCAGGTCGCCTTCCCCGTCGGTGGGGCTTCGTCGCCGTTTTCGGGCATGTCGTCGAAGCTCGAGTAGTTCATGGTGTAGAGCTTGGCGTAGAGGCCCTGCTTCTTCATCAGCTGCTCGTGGTTGCCCGATTCCAAGAGCTCGCCGTTCTGCAGGACGATGATGCGGTCGGCGCCGCGGATCGTCGCGAGGCGGTGGGCGATGACGAGGCCGGTGCGGCCTTCGAGCAGGCGCTTCAGCGCGCGCTGGATCAGCATCTCGGTGTAGCTGTCGATGTTCGCCGTGGCCTCGTCGAGGACGAGGATCTTGGCGTCGGCGACGAGCGCACGCGCGAAGCTGATGAGCTGGCGCTGGCCAAGCGACAGGTTGCCACCGCGCTGCTCGAGCTTGGTGTCGTAGCCATCGGCGAGCGACATGATGAAATCGTGCGCGCCGACGGCCTTGGCCGCGTCGATCACCTGTTCGCGGGTGGCCGATTGCTTGTTGTAGCGGATGTTCTCGATCACCGTGCCGGTGAACAGGAACGGCTCCTGCAGCACCATGGCGACCTGCTCGCCGAGCGAGTCCTGGGTCACGTCGCGCACGTCGGTGCCGCCGACCGTCACGGAACCGTCCCACACGTCGTAGAAGCGATGGACCAGCGACATGCAGCTCGACTTGCCCGAGCCGGTGGGGCCGACGATGGCGACCGTCTCGCCCGGGTTCACCCGGAAGCTGACGTTCTTCAGCACCGGCTGGTTCTTGCGATAGCCGAAGGTGACGTTCTTGAACTCGACCGAGCCATCCATCTGGCCGGTGAGCGCCACGGCATCCGGCTTGTCCTCGATGTTGACGGGGACGTCGAGCACTTCAGTGATGCGGGTGCCCGAGCTCATGGCGCGCTGGAACACCGAATACTGCATGGTGAGCGAGCGGATCGGATCGAAGAAGCGCTGGATGTAGAACAGGAACGCGACCATGACGCCGACCTCGACCTGATGGCCGAGCACCATCTGGCCGCCGAGGACGATCACCGTCGCCATCGAGATGCCGGTGAGGGTATCGACGATCGGCACCATCACCTGGGCGAACTTGGCAGCGCGGAGGTGCGCCCGAAGGTTGGCGCGGGCCTTTTCCTCGTAGAGGTCGAAATTGACCTTCTGCCGGTCGAGGCTCTGCACCGTGCGCACGCCGTTGATGCCCTCGGCGAGGGCGCCGTTGGCCGACGAGTTGGTGTGGTGCGCCGCCATGAAGCTGACCTTGGCCGGCGGCAGCCAGAACAGGCGCACGATGAACAGCACCGGCATGGTGGCCATGGTGACCAGCCCGAGCAGCGGATCGAGCCACAGCAGCACGCCGACGATGCCGAAGAGCAGGACAATGTCGCCCACCGACAGCACCGAGGTCTCGAGGAACTCCTGCATCGAGTTCACGTCGCCCATCAGGCGCGACATCAGGCGGCCGACTTCGGTCTTGTCCATCCAGCTGAGCGAGACGCGCTGCAGGTGCTCGAACATGGCGCGGCGCATGTCGAACAGCACGTTCTCCGCCGCCTTGCCGACGACGGATTCCTGGATCCAGCTGGCGACGAAATTGAAGGCGATGGTGATGGCGAAGCCGACCATGGCCCAGAGCAGCACCACGCGCCCGCCGCCGCCCGCCGCCATGCCGGCGTCGATGGCGAAGCGGATGATCAGCGGCAGCGCCAGCTGCGTCAGCGTGAACACCAGCACCGCGGCGACCGAGATGTAGATCTGCTTCTGGTACGGCTTCACGAAGGCCCAGATGCGGCGGACGATCCTGGGATCGTAAGCCTTGCCGAACACCTCTTCCTCGCGGTCGAGGCTGGAGCCCACCACGGCGCGTGGCGGACGCTGGCGGCGGTCTTCGCTCTCGTCGTCGTTGACGGTCACGTCGGTCATTCTGCGGCCTCCAGGGCGTCGTCGCCAGGCTTGACCTGGAGGTCGTAGAGGGCACGGTAGCGGCCCCCGAGCGCGAGCAGTTCTTCATGCGTGCCACGCTCGACGATGGCGCCGTCCTCGATGAAGAGGATCTGGTCGGCGTGCATCAGCGAGCTGAGGCGGTGCGAGATGATGAGGGTGACGCGGTCCTTGGCGAACCGCTTCATCGCCGTGCGGATGCGCTGCTCGGTGCCGGCATCGACCGCGGCGGTCGAGTCGTCGAACACCATCACCGAGGGGCGCAGCATCAGCGAGCGCGCGATGTTGAGACGCTGGCGCTGGCCGCCCGACAGCGACACGCCGCGCTCGCCCACGATGGTCTCGTAACCGGTGGGCAGCCCGATGATGTAGTTGTGCAGCTGCGCGAACTCGGAAGCGCGCGCGATGCGGCCCTCCTTCGCCCACGGATCGCCATAGGCGATGTTGTTCTCGATGTTGGTGGTGAACAGGAACGAGTCCTGCTGCACCACGGCCACCGACTGGCGGAGGCTGCCGAGCGTCACGTCGCGGACATCCTGCCCGTCGATGGTGACCTTGCCGCCATCCACGTCGTAGAAGCGCGGGATCAGGTGGGCGATGGTCGACTTGCCCGAACCGGGGCGGCCGACGATGCCGATGGTCTCGCCCTTCTTGCCTTCGAAGCTGACACCCTGCAGCACCTTGCGGGCGGGGGCGCTCGGATAGGCGAAATCGACATTCTCGAACCGCACGGTGCCTTCGGTGACCACCAGCGGCTTGGCGCCCGGCTTGTCCTTGATCTCGATATCGAGGTCGAGGAAGGCGAACAGGCGATTGCCACAGGTCGAGGCGCGGGCGAACGAGTTGACGAGCAGGCCGAGCTGACGCACCGGCATCTGCAGGATCGTCATGAAGGTGAGGAAGGTCGCGAGCGTACCGACGGTCATCTCGCCGGCCAGCACCTTCTCGCCGCCGACCCAGAGCACCAGGCCCATCGACAGCAGGAAGCTGATGTTCATCAGCGAGGTGCTGGAAACGCGGATATCGACGCGCCTGTGGGCCAGCGCCAGCGCCGCGTCCGAGGCCTCGTCATACTTCTTCAGCTCGTGGTCCTGGCCGGCAAAGGCGCGGACCACGCGGATGCCGCCGAGGTTCTCTTCCATGACGCGGGAAAGGTTCTGCAGCATTTCCTGCAGCTTCAGCCAGGTGGCGCGCAGCGTCAGCTGGGTCTTGGACGAGTTCCAGGCAACGAACGGCGCGAAGCTGAGGGCAAGGCAGCCGAGCAGCAGGTCGGTCGACATCATCATGTAGGCGCCGACGCCGATCAGGATGCCGAGCAGCACGACGCGCAGCACGCCCGTGGCAAAGAACATGCGCACGCCCTCGAGATCGAGCATGCCCACGGTGATCAGGTCGCCGGTATGGACCTTGTCGTGGTACGAGAAGCTCAGCCGCTGGATCTTCTCGTAGACCGCGAGGCGGAGCTCATAGGCCGTGTGATGGCCGACCGCTTCGCCAAAGTAGTTCATGGTCATCGTGAAGATGCCGCGGCCGATCGAGACAACCAGCAGGATCCACGCCGTGGTCCACAGCGCATCCACCGCCCCTGCCCCATCGAGCACGCCCTCGGCCTGATCCACCGCCTGGCCAAGCAGCCGAGGCACCCACAGCTGCAGCACGCACATGATGATGGTGGAGGCGAGGGTAATGATGACCATCCAGGGATGGCGCCAGGTGAGGACCATGATGCGCCATAGCGTGGTCAGTCCCTTGCCGGCCTGCGTGGCGACGACATGTGACATTGCATCGCCAGGTGAATAGGCGCTGCGCGGAGCATTCGAGCTCAATTTGCGGGTCCAGACATTATACAGCAGGGCCGCCTTCCGCCGGAATATTGGCGGTCGGATTCGGCCAGGAAGAACCTGAGGAAGGCCTTTCTCTTCGCGCCGATTTGCGTTCGGTTCAAGGCAGATATGCAAGCGCGGGGGCCGTCTTTCGTATGACTGACACATTGGCTCGTGTAGCGTTGCAGGAATGCAACCTAGTGCGAGCGGCAACGTTGCGTGGCCATGGCGCGCGAAGACCCCCCGATGAGCAATCCTGACCGCGACGAACCGGCCGAGGACGACGTCTTCCGCGAAGCCGTTCGCCGCACCGCCTACTTCCTGTGGGAGCAGGCCGGCCGCCCCCATGGCCGGCACCAGGAATACTATCTGCAGGCGCTCGAGCAGCACCGGCGCAACCGCAAGTACGACGATTGGCTGAAGGACGACCCCGACGGCAACCGCGACTAGCGGGCGGGCCGCCCCATGGCGAGCCGGACGAGGCGCCCCGCCCCTACCCCGATGACGCCGCCGGCGATCTTGACGCCCAGATCGAGCAGGCGCCCGTGCCGGCCGTGGGCCATCAGTTGCAGCGCCTCGAAGGCCACCGCCGACGCGATGACGATCGCAAGGATGAGCCAGACCCGGCGCGGATAGGCGAGCGCGAACACGAAGCCCAGGAGCCCGAAGGTCGCGAACCGCTCGAGATTGGGCGAGAACCCGCTGACCGGCCGGAAGCCGATGGGCGCCAGCGTGACGAAGGCAACGGCGGCGAGCAACAGCCAGGCGAGGACAGGAAGCAGGCGAAGGAACACGTGCGGGCTTTCGGCTGAGAGGGCGCCAGATGATGCGACGTGGACGACAAAACCGCCACCTTCATGTCGAAGCAAGCCGTGCCGCACGCCCCCTTCCCGCATGGTAAAGAGGCTGGGCCGGGACGAGGCTGCCCTATGGGGCCACGGCTGTGCCGCGACGGCACAGCTGAACCGCCTGCGTTAACACTAAAGTAACCTTCCGGTTTCCAGTCCCGTCGCGGCCAACTAAGACATCCCGACGCCGCGCAGCGCCCGGGACGTGAAACCCGCGAGCCGCTGAAGCGACGACCAGTTTCCCCGGCGAAAACCGGGGACGCGAGGGAGGCGATCCCCGGTGCAAGGCCTCAAGGCCGACCCGGGTACCGATCGCCTCAAGGCCCCGACCCGCTTTGCCCCAGGGTCCCGCCCCGGCGGGAGGCAAGGCGGTGAAGGGGGCCGCAGGTCGATACGCCTGCTTTTCACTGCAATGCGCGGCCCACCCCGCCACGCCCGCTTGACACCCACCCCCACCAAACCTAATAAGGCGCCGCGCATAGCGCCCCGCGGCGGCCCAGCCCGCCCGCACTACGGGGCGGAGTAGCTCAGTTGGTTAGAGCAGCGGAATCATAATCCGTGTGTCGGGGGTTCAAATCCCTCCTCCGCTACCACCGTTTTTCAGTATGACTTTGAAACATATCGCAATTTGCGAACGGGAAAGCTCATATCCCATCATCCATCCCCACTGTTGCCAAGAAATCCAACCTGCGGGGAGCGGTTACAGAACAAGGCCGTTCGTGATTAGTGTCGAGCATGGACCAACTCCACTACATGCGCGAAATACGCTCGCCTGCCGACTTTACCGTCGCCGACCTCGACGCGTTTGCAGCGTGCGTACAGAGAGGCGGTAGGGTCGGTGCGGGAGTTCGCAAGCGGTAGCAGCGGGCTACCCATACGAGTTCGGTTGGGTTTTCATGACCCAGGAGCATCGCAACGCGAAGCTGATCTCCCCCCTCTCTAGGGATTTGATCGTCCGTGCCGGACAAAAGGGCATCTTCTCGACGACGCAGACAACCAACGCCCCAATGACCCACATACTTGGGAATAACGGGTTCTTTCAGGACGGCACAACGTTCAGCTCGGACATCGGCGATGGCGAATTGGTTTTGTATTTGCGATCGGCCAGCCCGAGGTAGATATTTGCTTGACATCTGTTAGTTCATGGGCAACGGAACGGGAAGCAATGCTACATCGTCAGATTGAGCGCATCAGATCATACACGCAGGCCAACAACGACCTGCTCAGGGCCCACCACTTTCTCTACGACCTGCCACTAGACCGATCATCGCAGACTTTCGAGTTCCTTGTGATGGGGATCAATCCCGGAGAGCAAAAGGGCGACTGGGAAGCCTGGCCGAAGCCGACTGAGGAAACCAGCCTCTTTGATTTCAGAGAGCGGTTGGGGCGCAGGCCACCAGCCTCCGAGCGATGGCGTTCGCTCGTGGAGTATTTCTGCGGCACCACCAATGTGGTTATGTCGGAGTTCTTTCTCTGGAGTTCCGTGAACAGCGATGCGGCCTTCACGGAAAAGTTCACAGTACCAATCCAGCGCTCACCGCATCTGCCGTTTTGCGCTGAGGTAAACTTAGAGCTGGTTCGCCATTACGCGGTACGCGCTGTGGTTGCTCCCGGTCTCAAGTCCATCAGGCTGTTCGCAGAGCCGTACGGTCTACGACATGTCCGTACCATTCCTGCAGGAAACGGGCACACCTTGGTCGAACACTTTGATCGAGAAGGAACTCCATGGCTGTTCACAAAACACTGGAGTGCAGCCTTCGGCTTTTCGACCGATCAGCGTGAGCGCATCCGGGACTATATCGCCGAGGTTTCCCCTCCGCACGAAGCATCACCGGCCAAGCTGGGGCGAAAGCCGTCCTTTGCATGGCGGCAGTTCGTGGCCTTCCGGGAGGCTCTCGCCTTTGGCTTTGGGCGGGGACGAAGATGAGGCCACTACCACCGGCTGCCCATTGGGTAGCAGGCCCACAGGCGCACGCGTTGGCCTTCGGTCACGCCGACGTCACAGAGGCCGTCCAGCCGACCGGGCGTTCACATCCAGAGCTCCACGAATGCAGGCACCGCGACGGCCGTGCCGGGCGTGACATTGCTGTCACGCCAGCGTCACATCAGGCTCCCGTCCGCGATACGAACACCGTGATGTAAGGGTAGGGAAGAGACGAGCCCTCGGGAAGCATTGGGCCGTGGGTGACTGACACGACGGTGCCAAATTCGCCTACGTGCTCACCGACGCGAGGTGGCGCCAGGAAGTAGGCAACGTGGCCTTGTGGGCGCTCCTCTATCTCCTCCACCACAACGATGTCGCAGCGTATCCAGGAGGGCGCGGAGGGGGTCAGGGGACGGCGGTTCAGCTTTTCCAGGTCCGCCATGATCTGGTCGGCTATCTCGTCTTTCGGCATCAGGCTCCCCCATCGCGCGGGAACACTATCGCCGCCAGACCGCCGTTTCCAGCCTGCCGCCTTCACACAACCAAAACGGGAAGATCTTTGGCCGACCGTTCAATCTGTCGCCCGGGCGTCAGGTGGGCCGAGTGCCCGCCTGGCTCAGGGCCACGGCGAGGATGATGATTCCGCCGCGTGCGATGAGTTGCTGGGAATATTCAAGACCCATCAGGATCAGGCCATTGTTGATGACGCCGATCATCAGCGCGCCGATGATCGAGCCCACGACGGTGCCCTTGCCGCCGAAAAGGCTCGTTCCGCCGAGCACCACGGCCGCGATCACCGACAATTCGTCTCCTTCGCCGAGCTGGAAGCGCCCAGTCTGCAACCGGCCGGCATAGAGCATGCCGGCAAGCGAGGCGGTGACGGCGGAAATGACGATGACCCAGAGCTTTATCCGGCCGGTATTGATGCCGCTATAGCGCGCCGCCACGACATTGCCGCCGACGGCCAGGACCTGCCGGCCGAACTTGGTGCGCCGCAGCACGATATGGCCGATGACACCGATCACCAGCATCCAGAGCAGCAGCGTGGGGATCGGCCCGATATTGCCGCCGCCAAAAATGGCCGGATAGGTCCGGTCCAGTACGGGAATGGCGGCAGTGCCGGAAATCCACATGGCCGTGCCCTTGGCGATACCCATCATGGCGAGGGTCGTGAGGAAGGTCGGAATCATCAGCCGCGTCGACAGCAAGCCGTTGATCAGCCCGACGGTTACGCCGGTCATGATGCCCGCTGCGATGCCAGCAGGCAGCCCGCCCCAGGCGACGGCCATGGCCGTCGTGACCGAGGCCAGCCCCGCCACCGCACCGACCGACAGGTCGATCTCGCCCGAGGACAAGACCAGCGTCATCGCCACCGCCATCACCGCGATCATCGCGGTCTGGCGGGCGATGTTGAGGATGTTGTTGGGCTCCAGGAACCCCTTGTCGTGGAGGGTGAGGGCAAAGAACAGGAACACGACGACGAAGCCGATATAGATGATGTTCTGCCGCCACGTGCGCTTGAAATAGCCGAGCGGCGTTTCGCGGCCTGCCACCGCCATGGTGTCAGCCATAGTTTCCTCCTCGCTGCACGATCAGCTGCAGCTTCTGTTCGGCGCGCAATTCGGCTGCGTCGCCGGTCGTGGTCAACAGGTCCGCCTTCTCGATCGTTTCGACGAGGCGCCCGCCCGACATCACCGCGATGCGGTCGCTGACCGCCGCAAGTTCGGCAAGTTCGGACGAAATGAAGATGATGGACTTGCCCTCCCCGGCCAGCGCGCGCACGAGGCGCAGCACTTCCCCCTTGGAGCCGATATCGATGCCGGCCGTGGGTTCGTCCATGATGAGAATATCGGGATCGGTCGCCAGCCACTTGCCGATGACGATCTTCTGCTGATTGCCGCCCGAGAGGGAATTGGCCGCCGCTTCCCGCGATGCCGTCTTGATGGCAAGGCGCTTGATCAGCTCATCCGTCGTCCTGCGCGATTTCACCCGATCGACAAACGGCGTCGCACCGAGCCGCTTGAGGATCGGCAGCTCGATATTGTCCTGGATGGAATGGGTCAGCACCAGCCCCTGCCGGCGCCGGTCCTCCGGCACGAGGGCAAGGCCAAGTTCGGTCGCCTGGCGCGCCGAACCGATGGACACGGCTTGCCCCCGCAGGGTGATGGTGCCGCGGGCGATCGGCTCGAGTCCGAACAGCATGCGCGCGAGCCGGCTGCGACCGGCCCCGAGCAGACCCGCAATCCCCAGCACCTCGCCGCGTCGCAGCGAAAAACTGACGTCTCCGCCCTGCCGCAGCTTGCTCGCAAGGTTCTCGACCCTCAGGATCACGTCATCCTGCGCCGTGGTTTCGGTCGTAAATTCCGACAGGTCACGGGTTTCCTTGCCCATGATGTCGGCAATCAGCGTCGCCAGGGTGTAATTTGCGATGGGACGGCTGTCGATCAGCCGCCCGTCGCGCAGCACTGTCGCATGGTCGGCAATGCGAAAGATCTCGTCCATGCGGTGGCTGACATAGATGATCGCCTTGCCTTCGCTCTTGAGTCGCCGCAGCAGGTCGAACAGAATATCCACTTCGCTCGCGGTCAGGGCCGAGGTCGGCTCGTCGAGCACCAGCACTTCGGCATTCTGCGACAGCGTCTTGGCGATTTCGGTCAGTTGCTGCTGGCCGGTGGAGAGGTCCGCCACCATCGCAGCGGGATCGACGCTCACGCCCATCGAAGCGAAGATCTCCGCGCTACGCCGCTCCATGGCGCGATCGTCGATCAGCCCTGCCGGGGTCAGCGGTTCGCTGGCGAGAAAGACGTTCTGCGCCACGCTCAGCGTCGGCACCAGGCTCATTTCCTGGAAGATCATGCCGATGCCCTTTTGCCGGGCCAGTTGCGGCGAGAGGCGGTCAAACGCCTCTCCCCCTATGGCGATGCTGCCGCTATCGGGCGCCTGGACACCCCGCAGGATCTTGAGAATGGTGGACTTGCCCGCACCGTTCTCGCCGAGCAGGGCGTGGATTTCGCCACGCCGCACGCTCAGGCTCACCTCCCGCAGCGCATGGACGCCGCCAAAGCGCTTGGAGATGGCATTCATCTCCACCGCGGTCGGCTGAGCCGCCATGTCGGTCACGGAATGTCCACCCACTGGCCGCTTTCGCCCGACGCCAGGATGGCATCGGCGATCAGGGCAATGCGATACCCATCCTCGAAGTTGGGCGATGGCTGCTTGCCGGTGACGATGGCGGTGCACAGATCGTAGCATTCCACAATCTTGGTCTCGCCATAGCCGATGCCGAGCGCCGGGATGGGCCAGAGCCCCGATCCGTATGGATGGGCGGGGCCAGTATAGACCGTGCGGAAGCCTCGGGCATCGCCCACGTCATCGGCGAACATGACCTGGAGCTCGTCTCGCCGCTCGTAGTTGAAGGCCAGCGACCCCTTGGTGCCGTGGATCTCGAAGGTGAGGAAGTTGTTGCGGCCATAGGCGTTGCGCGTGGCTTCGATCGAGCCGATCGCGCCGTTGGCAAACTTGAGCATGGTCAGCATTTCGTCGTCGACATCGACGGGAGCGCGTTCGGCGTTCTTGTCGCCGCCGCCAACGCCAAGCTTGTCGACGCCGCCCGACTGTTTGGGGCGCGTGGGAATGTGGGTCTTGACCAGCGCGTTGACGGAAGCGATTTCGCCGACGAGGTAGCGGGCAAAGTCGACCACATGCGTGCCGATATCGCCCACGGTGCCGGAGCCTGCGACCGACTTCTGGAAGCGCCACGACAGCGGGCTGTCGGGATCGGCGGACCAGTCCTGGAGATAGGTGCCGCGGAAATTGAGAATGTCGCCGATGCGGCCTTCCTCGATCAGCTTCCTGGCCAGCGCCACTGCCGGGGTGCGGCGGTAGTTGAAGGCCACCATGTGGATGGACCCGGAAGCCTGGACCGCGTCGAGCATGGTCCTGGATTCCGCGCCGGTCCGCGCCAGCGGCTTCTCGCAGATGATGTGCTTGCCCGCCCTGGCCGCCGCGATGGCGATCTCGGCATGGGAGTTGTTGGGCGTGCAGATGTCGATGATGTCGATGTCGGGCCGCGCGATCACGGCGCGCCAGTCGGCAGAGCCTTCCTCGAAGCCGAAGCGGTCGCGGGCCGTCTCGGCCATCTCCTGGTTCACGTCCACGACCACCTTGCGCACCGGAATGGCCGGCGCCGGCCAGAAGAACATCGGCATGGCGGCATAGGCCATGGCGTGGGCCTTGCCCATGAAACCACCGCCGATCATGGCGACATTGAGCTTCTGCATTTGCTGTCTCGCTTTTGGGGATGAAGCGGGGACGGAAGAGGGAATCCGCCCCCGCATAGGCGCCGGGAGGCGCGCCTAGTTCATGGAGTCACGGATGGTGGCAGGTGCTTCTTTGGAGTAAACCGCCTGCCAGGCATCCAGCAGGTTGGCCTTTTCGACCGGCAGGGCCGGCAGGGCCACATAGGCAGGGGCATCCTTGCCGAGCAGGCCGTAGCCGGCGAGCTTTGCCTCGGTCACGCCCTGGTCGAACGGCCGCTGTGCGCCCAGGCCCTTGATGAAGCCGCCGCGTGCCATGTCGATGGCGACGTTCTCACCCAGGTCGATCGTGGTAATGACCAGGTCGTCGCGGCCATTGGCGCGAGCCGCGGCGATCACGCCCTCGGCCGGCACGTCCCAGACGGCCCAGATGCCGTCGATACCGGCATTGCCCACCATCATGGCCGAAGCGGCGCGGTCGGCGTCACCGGTGAAGTCGGGTCCGCCAATCCCCTGCTCTGCGACGATCTCGATGTCGGGGTAGTTCTGTTCGATGGTGGCCTTGAACGCATCGTAGCGCTGGCGAGTCACGAAGAAGTCCGCGGCGTGGAACACGATGCCGATCTGGCCTTTGCCGTCGAGCGCCTTGGCCATGAGATGCGCCGATGCGACGCCGTTGCCGTAGTTGTCGGCGGAGACGACGCTGACATAGTCCTTGCCCGCAACGAATCCGGCCGGGACGTTGTCCATGAACACCAGCTTGACGCCGGCCTCGGCGGCCTGGCGGTAGGCACTTGCGGTAGCGGTCGGATCGGTCGGGATCGAGATGATGATGTCTGGCTTCTGCGCCAGGATTGTCTCGATGTCGGAGACCTGCTTGGCGGCGTTGAACCCGGCGTCGGTAGTGGCGATCACCTTGATGCCCATGGCCTCGAACTGGGTCTCGAGCCCATTGATCTGAGCCTGGCTCCAGTCGTCGCCACCATAGTGCATGACGATGGCGGCCGTGGCACCCATGGCCTTGATCCGGGCCAGTTCGTCATCGTTCAGGTTGACTTCGGATGCCGAGACCGGCCGCTCGCCGCCCGGGCCGGTGCTCAGTGTCTGGTTGGCGAGACCGGCCAGCGCTTCGTCAGGGCTCTGTGCAAAAGCTGCCCCGGCCATCGTGCCGGCCAGCAACGCTGCGGTCAGCAGCCCCGCCGTCTTCAAGTGTCCCATGGTTTCCTCCCTTTGGTGACTCTGGTGTTGGCCTGATCAGGCGAAGTGCCGTCTCAGGAATGCGTGGCTGCGCACCGCTCCCTCATGGGGATCGGGCCAGCTATCGAGTTCGGCCATGACCCAACCCGAATAATCGATGTCCTTGAGCGCCTGGATGACCGCGCCGTTGTCGAGGTCGCCCGCGTCGAGCGGGGTGAAGCCGAACGGCTCGCGCTGCAGGCCCTTCAGGTGCACGAGGCCAATGCGTCCGGCGAATTCGCGGACCTGGGCCGCGGGATCGCCACCGGCTGCCGCCAGGTGCGCCGTATCGGGGCAGAAATCGAGCCCCGTGAGCCCGAAGATCCTGGTGACCTCGGCCGGACCCTCCACGATTGTGGAGAGGTGCGGATGATAGTGAGGCCGCAATCCGGCGCGCCGGGCGATTTCTCCGGCCTTGTCGAGCGCCTCGCCCAGCCGCTTGTAGTCGTCGTCCTGAATGCCGCTGGCGCGCTTGGCGCCGCCGCCGATGACATAGTGGCTGGCGCCGGCCTCGGCCGCGGCAGCGGCGACCCGCTCGATCCGCGCCAGTTCCTCGGGGAGGATGTCCGGAAAGATGAAGTTGCCGCCCGAATAGGTCGAGACCAGCTCAAGGCCGACATCGGCGAGCTTGCGGCGAAGATCCGCCGGCGCTTCGTCGAGCAGATTGCCGTCGAAGATTTCCAGGCCCTCATAGCCCGCCCGCGCGATGTCAGCGAAGGCACGGTCCATGTCGGCAAAGGTCCGGTAGGTCAGTTGGGTGACGGACGTCACCCCCACGGCATTGCCGCCGAGCGGTCCCCAGCAGTTGGCGTGATAGGCCAGTCTGACGGCCATGCAGTCCTCCTCAAGCAGATCCGGCTTTGCCGGGAATTGGGCTGGCGCTGCCGCTGCCCGTTGTTGAGCAGAGGTTACGCGGCACAAAAACAGCAAGTCAACGCTAAATCGACATAAGCAGCCAGACTTCTGCTGAAAAAAGAGCAAAAGCGATAGCTTGAAGGGAAGAACCCGGCGGTCTAGGTTGATTGTGAAGCCGAGTGAAGGGATGGAGTCGTGGCGCAGGAGAAGGCAACGCTGCGGTCGGTTGGCCGACCGCGCAGTGTCGATGCGGCCCAGGCGAGTCTGGCCCTGCTGCTCAACCTGGTACGGACCGGAGCCGCCACGACACGGCAGGAACTCGAACGCAGGTCCGAACTGGGCCGGGCGGTCGTCGCCGACCGGCTGGCGACGATGATCGAACTGGGCCTGCTCAAGGAGGGCGAACTGGGCCAGGCTACCGGCGGCCGCGCGCCCCGGCAGATGCAGTTCCGCCAAGATGCCGGCTCATTGCTGGTTTCGGCGATCGACCAGAGCTCCATCGCGCTCGGTATTGCCGACCTGAACGGCCAACTACTGGTGGAGCATCACGAAGCTGCCCAGCTCGACTCGGGCCCCGAGGTCATTCTGGATCGGCTGGCGACCATCTTCGACTGGCTGCTCAGGGAAACCGAGAAGCCGGCGCCATGGGGAATCGGACTTGCGCTGCCGGGACCGATCGAGAAGCCGCCGACGGACTTCGAAACCGTGCCGGTCTTGCAGACCGTGCAAACATGGCAGGGCTTCCCGTTCCTCGAGCGTCTTTCGATGCGGTTCGGCGTGCCGATTTTCGCGCGCAGCGGCGTCCAGACGATGACCATGGGCGAGGCCAAGTCCGGCGGCGGCCGCGGGCTGAGCGACATAATTTACGTCAAGCTGGGCCGTTCGATCAGTGCAGGCCTCATTTCCGAGGGCCGGCTTCACCGCGGCGCCCAGGGCGCTGCCGGCATGATCGGGCACAGCCGCGTCGGCGAGGATCTGCTCGAGGCCGTGGCCGGTGCCGACGTCATCGCCCGGGAAGGCATGGCTGCAGCCGAGGATGGCCGCAGTCCATACCTAGCGCAGGCGCTCGCCCGACAGGGCGAACTGTCCGTGGTCGATATCGGGCATGCGGCGCAACTGGGCGACCTGTTCTGCGTGGACCTGCTTGGCCGCTGCGGCCGCATGGTGGGCGAGGCACTCGCGCCGCTGACCAACCTGGTCAATCCGGCACTGATAGTTGTCGGTGGCGTAGTTGCCGAGTCGGGCGGCGACAGCCTCCTCGCCGGCATTCGCGAGGCGGTCTATCGTCAGTCCCATCCCATGGTGTCGCGTGACTTGCAGATCATTCGCTCGCAGATGGGCGCCTCCTCCGGCCTGGTCGGTGCCGCCCAGGTAGTGGTGGAGGAACTCTTCGCGCCCGCCACACTGCAGGGCTGGATTGGGCTGGGCTCGCCCGTCCGCCATCCCGATTTCCAGAAGCGCCTCGAGCGCATGTCGGCATCGGCTGCAGCCGAGGCTGCACCACCGGCGGGGCGCGTTGCGCCATGAACAGCAAGACACCGGGGGATACCGCCATGTCGATTGCAGGCCTCGGCCCACATGGGGAGCGCGCCGTTCCCGCCGACCAGATCCAGTTGACCCCGGCTGACGCCGCGCAGGCCCTGACCCGTCGGTTTTCCGTGGCATTGGTTCTGCACACAACCACCAGCGACTGGTCCAAGCAGGAACTGGCCGGAATCGCCGCGACCCTGGGCCTCTATTCGGCCGCCCTGGTCGAAGTGGTCGACTGCAATTTCGACGTCGATCTGCAGGTCGCTGCCTTGACCCGGCTGGCACGCGAACCGGTAGACGCGGTCATCTCGATCCCCATTGGCAACGCGCGCGTGGCGGCAGCCCATCGGGACCTGACGCTGAGCGGACGCAAGCTGGTGCTGCTCGACAACGCCCCCACCGGCATGCTCCCGGGCACCGACTACGCGAGCGTCGTCTCCACCGACAATTTTGGTCTCGGGCAGAGTTGCGCCGCGATGCTGTCGGCCCACATTCCCCCAAATGGTGCCGCCGGGATTCTCGGCTATGGCATCGACTTCTTCGCCACCCACGAACGTGAGATCGCATTCCGCAAATGGATGGGCAGTCATCGGCCCGACGTCACGCTTGTGCGGGAGCGGTTTGCCGAACTGGAAGGCGCGGGCCCGGCCGCGTTGGAAATGGTGCAGAAGACGCCCGGTCTCTCCGGAATTTTCGCAGTCTGGGACGTCCCCGCGATGAAGGCGGTCCGGGCGCTTGCCCAAAATGGCATCGAGCTCCCATTCACCACGGTGGACCTGGGCAACGAGGTTGCCCTCGATATGGCGCGCCGGGGCATGATCAAGGGAATTGGGGCCCAGTTTGCCGTATGACCAAGGCAGCGCCGCCGCGCGCGTGACGCTGGCCGCCCTGCTCGGGCTACCGGTGCCTCCATGGGTGGCGCTGTCCGGTCGGAAGGTCACGCAATCCGATGTCATCGAGGCCTATCAGGTGATCTGGCACTCGCCCGCACCCAAGGCCATTATCGACAGCGTGCGGCCGACGATCACCGCACAGGACAAGTAGGCTGCGCCATCCCTTGAGCCGGGCATCGATAGGCTCGGCAACCCTGCGGTCGCGACCAGGTTTCCACTGCGCCTCGACAGGTCTTGCGGTAGCCGGGCTCAAGGGTTCCGCCAGGCTCGCGATGGAAGGTCCACTCACTACCCGCGCAAGTTACGCCCTTGTGCCCACTTGATCTGCATGACCTGGCTCCCTATTCATAGCCCCGAGTTCTCAGGGCGGGGTGCAATTCCCCACCGGCGGTAATTGTGTCTATCGGCACATCAGCCCGCGAGCGCCCATCCTTCGGGGTGGGGTCAGCAGACCCGGTGTAATTCCGGGGCCGACGGTATAGTCCGGATGGAAGAGAACCGATGATCGTTGACGCGCGCTTTCCGTTCACCGGAGAGCTCGTGTCTGTCGTCATTTGCCCTGGAACTCGTCTGAAGTGAAGACGAGACGGGCATGGACAAGACCACAGGCAGTATCAATCCAGAACCTTCGGCGCAGGTGATCCTGCGCGCGTTCGCGCGCGCTCTGGAGCTGGCTCGGGCCCATGAAGGGGCCACCGCGCCCAACCCGCCGGTCGGCTGCATCCTGCTCGATGCCGAAGGACGGGAACTGACCGCCGGTGCGCATCGGCGGGCGGGGCAGCCCCATGCCGAAGCCGAGGCCATCGCCCTGGCCCGTGCCGCCGGCCTTGCCGACAGGATCGATACTGTTCTGGTGACGCTCGAACCCTGCAATCATCACGGCCGCACGCCGCCCTGCGCGGAGGCAATCCTGACCACAGGTGCGCGCCGTGTCTGGATTGCCTGCCGCGATTCCAATCCCGGTGTTGCGGGTGGCGGCGCCGAGCGGCTGAGGGCGGCCGGACTCAGCGTGAACTTCCTGTCCGATCTGGACCACCCGTCGGCCGCTGCGGTCCTTGCCGAGGCGGAGCGGCTCGTCGCACCGTTCTCCAGGCGCGTTCAGACGGGACTGCCCTTCGTCACAGTCAAGCAGGCCATCTCGACGTCCGGCAGCATGGTCCCTCCGAATGGACAAAAGACCTTTACCAACGCGTCGTCGCTGGAACTGGCCCATCGCCTGAGGCGCCGGGCCGACGCCATCCTCACGGGCTCCGGGACCGTGTTGGCCGACGATCCGCAGTTCACCGTGCGCCTGGTCCCTGACCACCCGGACAAGCAGCGCATGCTGGTCCTGCTCGACCGCCGCAGGCGCATTCCTGAACCCTGGCTGGCCGCTGCCCGCACGCGCGGCTTTGCCGTCTATCTGGCTGATGATGTGCATGAAGCGCTGCAAACGATCGGCGCTGCCGCCGGCATGGAAGTGCTCGTCGAAGCCGGTCCGACCCTGACGACGCACATGCTCTCGGCAGGCCTGTGGGACGAGCACGTGCTGATCGAGCAGGCCGCCAACACGGACGGCACCGACCGGGTGACCCTTCGCCGGAATCCGGCTCCCCAATTTCACTTGCAAGGAAAGGATCGAGATGTTCTCGGGCATCATTGAAAAACTGGCGAGGGTGACTCTGGTCGCGTCCCGCGGCGGGTCGCTGGAAATCGAACTTCAAAGCGGCTGGCCCGACCTGGCGCTGGGCGAAAGCATTGCCGTCAACGGCGTGTGCCTGACAGTCACCCAATTCGATGAGACCGGCCTCGCCCGCTTCTTCATCAGCCCAGAAACCCTGGCACGCACCAATCTTGGCGGCTTGGCCGTCGGCCAATTCGCCAATCTGGAACGGGCCGTCACCCTCGAGACGAGACTCTCCGGCCATCTGGTGCAGGGCCATATCGATGGGCTGGCCCGACTGGTTGAGCGGGTCGAGGCCGACGGCGCCTGGCGACACGTCTTCCTGTTGCCCGAAGCTCTGGGACGCTATTGCGTCGAGAAGGGCTCCATCGCCCTCAACGGCATCAGCCTCACCATCAATGGCCTCGAGGATCGGGACGAGGGTGTTGCCGTGCTGGTGACCATCATCCCGCACACCTGGGAGCACACCAATCTCAATGCCCTCCCCATCGGCGACGCCCTCAATGTCGAGATCGACGTCATGGCCAAATATGTGGAGCGGCTATGTCTGCCCTATCTCAAGCCCTGACCCAGTTGCGCAACGGCGGCATGGTGATCCTGGTCGATGACGAGGATCGCGAGAACGAAGGCGATCTTGTCATTGCCGCCGAATTTGCGACCCCGGAAGCGATCAACTTCATGGCCCGCCATGGCCGCGGCCTGATCTGCCTGGCGCTCACCGGCGAACAGGTGGACCGGCTTGGCCTGCCCCCGATGGTGGCCAATAACCGGGCCCGGCGTTCCACCGCCTTCACCGTTTCCATCGAGGCCGCTGAAGGGATCACCACCGGCATTTCGGCGCATGACCGGGCCCGGACAATCGAGGTTGCGGCCGCCCCCCAAGCCGGGCCTTCCGACATTGCGTCCCCGGGGCATGTCTTTCCGCTCAGGGCGGCCGACGATGGCGTGCTGGCGCGCAACGGACACACAGAAGGCGCCATCGACCTCATGCGGCTGGCCGGGCTGCGGCCCGCCGGTGTCATCTGCGAGGTCATGCGAGACGACGGGCACATGGCGCGGCGGCCCGATCTCGAAATCTTCGCCCGGGAGCAAAAGCTGCCCATCCTCGCCATAAGGGACATCATCGCCCATCGCCTCGCGCACGAAACACTGGTCGATGAGGTTGCAACGTCTGAGCTGCCCACCGAGCATTCACCGGTCCCCTTGCAGGTTCGCGCCTTCCGCAGCCGGCTGGACGGCACCGAGCATCTGGCGTTGATCCGCAACCCGCTCGGGCGCACCCCGCTGGTGCGTTTGCATTCCGAGTGCCTGACCGGGGATGCACTGGGGTCGCTGCGCTGCGATTGCGGGCCGCAATTGCAGGAGGCCCTGCGCCAGATCGCCACCGGTGACGGCGGGGCGGTGATATATATGCGCGGGCAGGAAGGCCGTGGCATTGGCCTTGCCAACAAGATCCGCGCCTACGCCCTGCAGGACCAGGGCCACGACACAGTGGAAGCCAATACCGCGCTGGGTTTTGCCCCCGATGCCCGCGATTACGGCATTGCCGGGCAAATTCTGCGGGCGCTCGGCATCGCGCGTCTGCGGCTGTTGTCGAACAATCCGGACAAGGCCCTGTCGCTCGAGCAATACGGCATCCAGGTCGCCGAGCGCGTGCCGCTAGAAATTCCGGCCAATCCCCACAACTGGCGCTATCTCGCTACCAAGCGGGACAAGTTCGGCCACACGTTCACCCACCAGAACCACGAGAACCAGAATGCCTGAAACCGCACCCCGCCTTGCCCTTGTGGTCAGCCAGTTCAACCCCGAGGTCACCCATGGTCTGCGCGACGGGGCACTGGCCTATCTCAGCGAAAATGGTGTCTCGGTCGCTTCCGCCAATATCTATGCAGCGCCCGGCGCCTTCGAAATCCCGCTCATCGCCAAACGCCTGGCGCAGTCCGGCTTCGACGGCGTGATCTGCCTGGGCTGCGTCATCAAGGGCGACACGGCACATTTTGAGTATATCAGCGAGGCTGCCGCTCATGGGTTGATGCAGGCCGGGCTCGAAACCGGCAAACCCATCACCTTCGGCATCCTGACCACCTATACCGACGAACAGGCGATCCAGCGCAGCCGGAATGACGAGCAAAACAAAGGCCGGGAAGCCGCCGCCGCCTGCCTCGAGGCCCTGCGGACCCTGGAGGCCATCCCCCTCTAGGCATTCACCAATGACCGGGCCCTGCGAACTTTCCCCCGGGGCCCGGCCAGCGGCGCGTATTTTGGGGGCGTGACGCGAGCGCCACGCCACTGCCACCCTAGAACAGGCTATTCTCGTCGTAGAACTTTGCCACGTTGTCAGAGGTGATGATCGGCGACGGAAGAGCCGTTTCCTTTTCGGCGACGGCGCCGGCGAGGATCGCCATCAGGCGGTAGAAGCCGGCCCGCCCGATCTGGTCGGAGTTGTTGAGACCGGTCGCGGCATAGTTGCCGCCCGCCTTCATGATCTCGGCGAGCGCACCCTTTTCACCATCGACGGAGGTGATGAATATCTGGTCCGACAGGCCCGCATCGGAGATAGCCTTCTGCGCCCCCAGGCACATGGAGTCGTTCTCGCAGAACACGCCCTTGAGATCGCTGTGCTGAGCGAGCAGGTCTTCCATCTGGGTGAAACCGCCGTCGGCGCTCCAGTTGCCCCAATCGGAAGCGATGACCGCCTCGACCTTCGAGCCGGCGAACTTCGACTGCACGCCCTCGGAACGGTTCGAACCGATGGTGTTGTCGGCCGGGCCACCGCGGATGATAGCGACCTTGCCGCCTTCAGCGCCGAGACGTTTGACGATGTAGTCACCGATCCCTTCGCCGATAGCGCGGTTATCGGGGCCGACCCAGCTGGTATGATCGCCGCCCTTGAGCAGGCGGTCCACCATCACCACCGGCACGCCGGCCTGGTTGATGGCTTCGAGCGCCGCGGGAGCGGCTTCGATCCAGGCACCCGAAACGATCAGGCCCTTGACACCCTGGTTGAGCAGGTCGTCGACGTCCGAGGTCAGCTTCTCGACATCGCCATTGGCGTCGGTCGAGAGGATTTCCACGTTTGAATAGACCTTGGCGGCATCCTTCACGGCGGCGTCCATGCCGACGAAATAGGCGCAACAGAGCGAGAGGTTCACCATGCCGATCTTGATCGTCTCCTGCGCCAGGGCAGCACCGGAGATGAGGGTCGCGGCGGCTGCCGCGAGGCCGAGAGTCTTCAGTCTTGAGACGATGGTCACTGCGTCCTCCTGTAATGCGGCCGGGTCCCCGCCCAGCCTTTTGATCAGGCCTTCTTTCGCCGGGCGAGAACCGCGACGAGGATGATCAGGCCCTTGAGAAGCTGCTGGTAGTAAGAATCGACGTTGAAGAGGTTGAGCACGTTGTCGACGACGGCGAGCGCGACAACGCCGCCGAGCACACCGATGGCCGTGCCACCCCCGCCGCCGAGCAGGCCGCCACCAATCACCACTGCGGCGATGGCGTCGAGTTCGTAACCGACGCCGACGCTGGGCTGGGCGATGCCGAGCCGGCTGGCGAGCAGCACGCCGGCGATGGCGGCGAACAGGCCGCAGGCGACGTAGGCAAAGATGATGTGGCGGCCGACATTGACGCCGGCCAAACGCACGGCCTCCTTGTTGACGCCGATGGCGAAGGCGGCACGGCCTGAGACAGTGTGGTTGAGATAGAACCACACCGCCGGCACGGCGATGGCGAAGAGGATGAAGTTGACTGGAATCGGCCCAACGAAGGCACCGCCGAGAATGGCGCGGAACATCTCGTCGGCCGGGTAGCGCGGCGTCGGCGCATAGACATAGAGCAGGCCGCGCAGTGAGCCCATGGTAGCGAGGGTGACGATGAACGCCTGCAGGTTGAAACGGGCAACGAGCAAGCCGTTGATCCAGCCGACAGCGACACCCATGGCGAGCGCGATGGCAATGGCGGCAGAGAAATGCATCTGCTCCTGCAGGCCGGTCGCCAGCAGACCGGCAAAGGCCAGCACCGAGCCGACGGAGAGGTCGATGCCGCCAGTGCGGACGACCATCAGCATGCCGAGCGCAAGAAAGCCGTTGGTCACCATCTGGCGCGAGATGTTGACGAGGTTGCGCTGCGTGAGGAACGCCTCGGAAGCGAAGGACGCGAAGATCACCAGCGCCACGATGGCGACGGCAAAGATCAAGTCGGCCCGCGAGAGCCGTTGCCAGGGAGCGGGGCGAGCCGCGGCATGCGCCGTGTCCGTCATTGCAGTGTATCCGTTCCGGGATGAAGACCCGCCGCGTGGGCAAAGACCAATTCGGGCTTGAAACCGTCGGGCACGAGTTCGGCGGCTATGCGCCCCTCACGCAGCACGAGAAGGCGATCGGAAAGACCCAGCACCTCCGGCATCTCCGAGGAGATCAGCAGCACGGCCGCACCGGCACGCGCCAAGTTGGCAATCAGCTGGTAGATTTCTACCTTGGTGGCAATGTCGACGCCCCGCGTCGGTTCGTCGAAGATGTAGAGCCGCGCGCCCTCGACCAGCAGCCACTTGGCCAACACCACCTTCTGCTGGTTTCCGCCCGAAAGCTGGCGCACCGGCTGGTCGACACTGCGCATGCGGGTGGAAAGTTCGCGAAGCTTGGCATCGACGATGCGACGCTGCTCCCGATCGTTGATGATCCCCGCCCGCGCGCTGCGTCCAAGGCTCGCGAGGCCGGCATTGTCGAGGATGCTGGCATCGAGCGCGAGCCCGTCGCCTTTGCGATCCTCGGTGATGAGAGCAAGACCCGCGCCGACCGCCGCCGCGGGCGTATCGAAACGGACCGGCGCCCCATCGAGACTGATGTGACCGCTCTCGAAATGATGGGCACCAAAGAGTGTCTTGGCGATCTCGGTGCGGCCCGAGCCAACGAGGCCGAACATGCCCACGATCTCGCCGGCACGCACAGAGAAGCCGATATCGGAGAAGACGGCACCGTCGGTCAGCTTTTCGACATCGAGAACGACCTTGCCACGCACGCGATCGCGAGCGGGATAGATTGCCTCGAGCGGGCGGCCGACCATGGCTTCGATAACGCTCGCCTGGTCGAGCGTACCGATATCGCCATGCAGCACAGACTGCCCGTCCTTGAGCACGACAACCTCGTCGGCGATATCGAAGATCTCCTCGAGCCGGTGCGAGATGTAGATGACCGTGGTGCCGGCTGCGGCGAGCGCGCGGACCTTGGCGAAGAGCAGCGTCGCCTCGGCGGCCGAGAGTACGGCGGTGGGTTCGTCAAGGACGAGGATCTTCGGCTCGGTTACCAGCGCCTTGGCGATCTCGACCAGTTGCTGGCGGGCGACGCTCAGCGTCCGCACCAGAGCGCGCGGGTCGATGTCGGAGAAGCCGAAAGCCGCCAGCGTTTCGGTGGCGATGCGGTTGGCCTTCGCCCAATCCACTATGACGGGCAGGCCGCGCGTCGGAAGGCGGCCGAGCAGGATGTTCTCGGCCACGCTCAGATGCGGCAGCAGGCTCAACTCCTGGTAGACGATGCGGATGCCGTGAGCCATTGCATCGGCCGGGCCGGTAATCCTCGCCGGCTTGCCGTCGAGCTCGATGGTGCCGCCATCGGGGATCACCGCGCCCGAGAGCACGCGCATCAGCGTCGACTTGCCGGCGCCGTTCTCGCCCACGAGCGCGAGTACCTTGCCGGCGCCGACCGCGAAGGAGATGTCGCGGACTGCCGGGTTGCCGTCGAAACTCTTGCGGATGTGCGAGAGCGCAAGCGCTGCCATCAGAGGCCACCGAAGATTTCGTGCAGGAGCAGGGTCTTTTCCTTGCTCATCTCGTGCAGCGTGTCGTGGATGCCCTCGCGTCCGTTGCCCGATCCCTTGTTGCCGCCGAAGGGCAGCGTCTCGACGCGCACGGCGGTGGTGTGATTGACCACCACCGTGCCCACATCGAGCACTTCATAGGCGCGCATGACGCGGCGGATGTCATGGCTGAAGATCGCGGCCTGCAGCCCAAACGGGCTGTCATTGGCGAGCCCCAGCGCCGCCTCGAAATCATCGTAGGGGATCAGCGGCAGAACCGGGCCGAAGGTTTCCTCGGCGAAGGCAGGCGTACCGGGGGTGACGCCGGTCAGGATTGTGGGCTCGAAGAAATTGTCGCGGCGCTTGCCGCCGATGACGATGGTGGCACCATCGGCGACGGCCTTCGCCACCTGAGCCTCGACGCGCTCGGCACCGCGCCGGTTGATCAGAGGACCGACATTGGTCGCCGGGTCCATCGGGTCGCCGATGCGCAACGCCCGGGTGCGATCGGTGACGGCGGCGAGCAGCCGGTCATAGACCGGACGCGCCACCAGCACGCGCTTGACTGCGCAGCAGATCTGACCGTTGCCGGACGTGAAGCGGCCAGCGATCAGCGCATCAGCGGTCGCCTCCACATCGGCGTCGTCGCACACGATCGTGGCGTCGTTGCCGCCGAGTTCGAGGTGCACCTTCTTGAGGGTCTGGGCGGCGACTTCGAGGATCCGCCTGCCAGCAGCGGTGGAGCCGGTCATGGCGATCATCTGCACGCCGGGCGAGCGCACCAGCGCCTCGCCCACTTCGCGACCACCGGTCAGGACCTGATGGGCGCCAGCGGGCAGGCCCGCCTCTTCCATGAAGCGGGCGACGTCGAGGATGGCGAGCGGACAATCCTCGGGCGTCTTGGTGATCACGGCGTTGCCGGCTGCGAGACCACCTGCGACCTTGTGGCTCCAGAGTTCGACCGGATAGTTGAACGGCACAATAGCTGCGATCACGCCCAGCGGGTAGCGCGTGGTTATGGCCAGCGACTTCTCGCGACCCGGAATGGCGTGGAGCGGCACGGACCTGCCGAACAGGCGCTTGGCCTCTTCGGCATAGCCGCGGAAGATCCGGGCGGCGACCCCGACTTCGCTTGTCGTCTCGCCAATACGCTTGCCGTTCTCGCGGCACAGCAGTTCGCCGAGCCGCGTCTGGTTCTCTTCGATGCGGCGCGCTACCGCTTCGAGGATCTCGTAGCGGCGCCAGGCCGGCATGGCCGCCATGGCCCTGGCGCCCCGCTGCGCGGCGGCGACGGAGCGTTCGACATCGGCGGCGGTCGCACGCGGCACCGTGCCGATCTCGGAGTCATCGGCTGGATTGAGCACCGGATCGACTGCGCCATCAGATGCGCTGGTCCAGTTGCCGTCGATCAGCATGTCCATCTCATTGTCCTCCCATGGTGCAGAGGCGGCATCATACGGCGTGTCCCGCACTGTCGAAAACATGGGCGCGGGATGGGTCGAAAGCGAGTTTCAACGCGGTGCCGGTCGCGGCCTCGAAGGTGCCGGGCAGCTCTATGGTGAGGAGCGGTTCCAGTCCCTCGACGCGGGTGTGAACGAGGCTCGAACCGCCGAGGCGTTCCACCAGGACGATGTGCGCGGGAATACCGGTTTCGGCGATCGCGATGGCATCGGGGCGGATACCCAGTTCCAGCGGCTTGCCGGCAGCGAGCGGGCGGCTGACCAGGACCGGGCCCCCTGCCCCCAGCCGGAGATCGGCGCCATCGCTGACCACGGGCACGAAATTCATCCTGGGCTGACCGAGGAAGCCTGCGACGAAGCGGCTGGCCGGCTGCTGATAGAGATCGAGCGGCGCGCCCTCCTGTTCGATGCGACCGTTGTTGAGGATGACAATGCGGTCGGCCAGGGTCATCGCTTCGATCTGGTCATGGGTAACGTAGATCATGGTCGTCTTGAGTTCGTCGTGCAGCCGCGCGATCTCGACCCTCATCTGGGCGCGGAGGTCCGCATCGAGGTTCGAGAGCGGTTCGTCGAAGAGGAAGACATCGGGCGAGCGGGTGATGGCGCGACCGATGGCGACGCGTTGGCGCTGGCCGCCGGAAAGCTGCCGCGGCTTGCGATCAAGGAGAGCTTCGAGCTGCAGGATGCGCGCGGCCGCGCGCACCTTGTCCTCCATCTCGGCCTTGCCAACGCCCATCATCTTGAGGGCGAAGCCCATGTTCTCGGCCACTGTCATGTGTGGGTAGAGCGCGTAGCTCTGGAACACCATGGCGATGCCGCGATCGGCGGCCGGCACCCTGTTCATGGCCTTGCCTCCGATCCGCAGCTCGCCCGACGAGATTTCCTCGAGGCCGGCGATCATGCGCAGCAACGTCGACTTGCCGCAGCCCGAGGGGCCGACGAAGACGAGCAGTTCGCGGTCGCGGACCGCGAGGCTGAGATCGTGCACGACCTCGACCTTGCCGAAGGTCTTCCGGATGTTCTGGAGATCGATCGACGCCACGGTTCAGCCTTTCGCCTTTACGGCCCACATTTCGATTTCGACGAGATAGCCCGGGAGCAGGATCGCCTGCACTGCGGTGCGTACCGGCAACGGCTCGGGCATGAGCTCTTCGTAGATGCTGTTGAAGCGCGCCCAGTCGACGAGGTCGGTAAGGTAGATGTTCACCTTGAACACGTCGGCCAGCGAGCAGCCGGCAGTCGCCAACTGCACGGCGCAATTGCGCAAAGTGGCGGTGGTCTGCTCTTCGATGGTGGTGCCGATGACATGGCCTTCGAGGTCGACCGCGACCTGACCGGAGAGCACCACGAGGTGGCGGGCATCGACTTCGAGCACCGGTGAATAGGGGCCGGCGGTCACGTGCTGGCGTGCGTTCCCGGGACGGGTCTTGAGGGGGTGGAAATCGCTCACTGTTTCAACCCTTTACCGCGCCGGAGAGGAGGCCTTCGACGACGAAGCGCCAGACGAGGATGACCAATACCAGGGTGGGGACGATGGCGATGAAGATCGCGGTGTTGAGGAGGCTCCAGCTCACGTCCGTGTTGCGCGCGAGGGCCGCCATCACCACGGAAGCGGGGCGCGTTTCGCTGCTTCCGGACAGGATCATCGCAAACATGAACTCCGAATAACTCAACATGAACGCGAACAGGCCGGTGGCGCCAATGGAGGGCAGCGCCAGCGGTACGGCGACGCGCCAGAAGGTCTGGAAGCGGTCGCAATGATCGAGCACGGCAGCCTCGAAGATCTCGGCCGGGATCTTGCGGAAGAAGACGGAAAGGATCAGCACGGTAAAGGGCAGCGCCTTGGCCGTATGGACGAGGATGATGCCGAGCTGGGTGCCGACCAGGTTCATGGCCTGCAGCATCATGTAGATGGGCGTTACCAGCGCAACGGCCGGCACCAGCGGCGAGAGGATGAGATAGAGGAAGCTCACCTTCTTGCCGGGGAAGATGTAGCGCGCAAAGACGAATGCGGCGGGGGCGCCGAGGATGAGGTTCAGCACCATGGCGGCGAGCGCGTTGAGCGAGGAGTTGACCAGGGCCTGCGGTACCTGGCGGGCAGCATCCGAGATCATGGCGCGATTGGTGCCTTCGGCATTGTAGCTGTCGGGCAACTGGCCGGTGAAGACGTAGCGATAAGTGTCGAAGTTCGGCCCTTCGGTGAAGAGGCTTTTATCGGGGCTCAGCAAAACCTTGTCGGGCACCAGACTGCCATAGAGCGACAGCAGCACGGGGCCACCACTGAACAGCAGGATCAGCGCGCCGAAGGCGAAGGTGAGTAGCGGATGCAGGCGGCCCGCCATCTCATTCCCCCGCGAAGAGGTCGGAGGGGAGCGCCCTGGTGATCGCGACGATCAGCATTGCGCTGATGAGCACGACGATGAAGGCCACCGCCGACCCGGCGCCGAAATCGTACATGGAGAAACTCTCGCGCCAGATCTGGAAGCTGAGCAGCGTCGTCGCGGTGCCCGGTCCGCCGCCGGTCATCGCATAGACGATGTCGTAGCTCGTGAAGGCAGTTAGCGCGTTGTAGACCAGTAGCACCACGATCATCGACTTGATCTCGGGAAGGATGACGTAGCGGAAGCGCTTCCACGCGCTCCGGCAATCGATGGCGGCGGCTTCAAGGGTCTCGCCATTGATGGTCGAGAGCGCGGCCATCATCAGCACGACGGCGAAGGGGATTTGCGTCCAGACATGGGCGACGATGACGGCGCCGAGCGCAGTGCGCGGATTGGTGAGCCAGCCGATGGGAGTGTCGATCACCCCGAGGTCGATCATCAGACCATTGAGGAAGCCGAAGCTCGGATGAAACACCCAGACCCAGAGCACCGCGGAGATGGCGCCGGGCAGTACCCAGGGTAGCAGCACGACGGAGCGGAGCACCTGCGAGCCAAAGAAGCGCTTCTGCAGGAACAGCGCGATCAGCGTGCCGAACACCACCACCGAGGGCGCAGCGATCAGCGTGAAGACCAGTGAGTTGCGGAGGGCGACGCCGAAATAATCACCGACGATGACCCGCTGATAGTTCTTGAGGCCGACGAAGGGCTCGCCGGGAAACAGGATCATCACCTCGTGCAGCGAGGTCCACAGCGCGTGACCGATCGGATAGACGGTCAGCAGGATGACGGGCAGCAACGCCGGCAACAGCCACGCGCCCGGATAGCGATTGATGGTCCACATGGTCGCCTCAGGGGGAGATGATGGGCGGCTTTGGCCGCCCACCGGCCTCGGGAGGAGCAAGCTGCTTAGTCAGCGTGAGGCGAACTGCTGTTTGAGCTCGGTCCAGCGCTGCGCGCCCGCCTTCATCACCTCGTCCACCGGCGTTTCGCCGACCATGGCCTGGGCGAGCAGCGGGCGGAAGTAAGCGGACCAGACCGAGGAGAACTCGGTATAGGTGCCGGCCTTGGCGATGGACGCCTGCTTGCCAAGTGCGGCGACGTCAGCCCACTTGCCCCAGGCCGTGATCACGTCCTGGTCTTCGAACAGCGGCAGCTGGCCGAAGCCGAGGCCCTTTTCGACAGCCCACCGTTTGGCGACCGTATAGGGCTTGCCGGCCATGAAGTTCACGAACTTCCACGCCGCCTCGGCGCGGGCTGGATCGGCCGCAGTCTTGGCGGTGATGACGTAGGACTTGGCAAAGCCGAGCGTCGAATGCGTCTCGCCCGGCATCGGGGCGATTGCGAACTGGCCGGCGAGCGGCTGGGTTGCGGCATCGTTGAGCGCGGCAAGCACGTAGGTGAACACGACCGTGAAGGCGTGATTGCCCGTGTTCATCGCCGGGATGATGGTCGACTCATGCGAGTCGGGCTGCACGAGGCCCTTGGACCAGGCATCCGCGAGCCACTGCAACTGCTTGTAGGCTCCATTCCCGGGATCGGCGAAGAGCGGGTTCAGGTCGGCATCGAACATCTCGGCGCCACGGCCATAGGACTGGGCCACGAAGGCGTCGTAGAAGTTGGGCAGTTCCTGGTCGTATTCGTAGATGATCGGCTTATCCATGCCGCCGGCCTTGAGCTTTTCGGCCGCGGCAGTGACCTCTTCCCAGGTCGTGGGTACGGGGATGCCGTTATCCTCAAGTATCTTCTTGTTGTAGATGAAGCTGATGGTGTCCGAGTAGTAAGGCAGACCATAGACCTTGCCGTCGTAGGTGACGTCGGTCAGAGCGAAGCCGGCAATGTCCTTGGTCAGCTCGTCGATGGCGCCGGCCGGGGCGACGGAGTCGAGCGGCGCGATGAAGCCCGCCGCACCCCATGCAGGCAACCAATCCTGACCACCGTAGACAACGTCGGTGGGCGTATTGCCTCGAATGCGCAGGATCAGACTGTCGTTGTAGTCCGGCCAAGCATAGTCGGTGACGTTGACCTTGATGCCGGGATTTTCTGCCTCGAACTTGGCGACGTTGTCCTGAACGGTCTCGAGGGAATAGTTCCAGACGACGAATTCAAGCGTGATGTCCTGCGCTATCGTAGGCTGGGCGGCGAGGCCAACGGCAATAGCCGAGGCGGTCAGGAGTTTCCTGAGCTGCATTTTGGGTCCATCCTCTCTGTCCTCTAGCGGTTCGCTCTGGTGGCGAACCGTGCTCGACGGCGGAGGCCCCATTTCCCGTTGACACCCCGCCCGCTGGTTGGACTATATGAACCACTTGTGATCATTTGCAACCACTTTTATGAAATAGGCACGCATGGCCGAAAACGCTCAAACCAATTATGTCGGCGGCGCATGGCGGGGTGACCCTCGGGGCGAAATCAGGACGCAGCGCTCGCCCATCGATGAGAGCGAGATCGGTCAGCTGACCTGGAGTTCTCGCGTACTTGCTCAGGAAGCGATCGCCGCTGCACGCACGGCCCAAGGCGAATGGCGCAAGGTTTCGACCTGGGACCGGGCAAGGTCCATGCGTCGGATTGGCGACGCCATCGCGAGGCGGCGCGAACAGCTGGCGACGCTGCTGACGCTGGAACAGGGCAAGCCCTATGCCGAAGCGTTCTTCGAAGTCGGCAAGTCAGTGGACGGCTTCAACCTCGCCGCTGACCTCGTGAAGTATCTCGAGGGAGCGACCATCCCAACCGAAGATCCCACCAAGCGGGTGATGACTTTCTACCGGCCGCGTGGCGTTTATGCGGTGGTCACGCCGTGGAACTTCCCTGTCAACATCCCGGTCGAGTACATTGCGCCGGGCCTCGCGGCCGGCAACACCATCGTCTGGGCCCCTGCCCCTACGACAGCGCTGGTCGCGGTGGCGCTGGTCGAAGCGATCGAAGACGCCGACTTGCCGCCGGGCATCCTCAACCTTGTCACGGGCGCCGGCGCGGTGGTGGGCGACGAGATCGTCTCGAACCCCGGCACCGACGCCGTCGGCTTCACAGGCAGCGCCGCGACCGGCAAGCTGATAAGCCAGCGCGCCGCCGGCAAGCCGCAGCTCATGGAACTCGGGGGCAATGGTCCGGTGGTGATCCTCGAGGATGCCGACCTGGACCTCGCAGCGGCGGCCACGGCTTCGGGCTCGTTCGTCAATGCCGGGCAGGTCTGCTCGTCGTCCGAGCGCATCCTCGTGCACCGCAAGGTTTATGACGAGTTCGCCGAGCGCATGGCGCACAAGGCGCGCGAGGTGGTGCTGGGCGACCCGCGGAAGGCTGGCACGACCATGGGGCCGCTCAATAATCCGGCCGTGGCCAGGAAGGTGGCCGAGCATGTCGGCGACGCCCTCAACCGCGGCGCCCAGGCCATCACCGGCGGCAAGCGGCCGGACGACGCGCTGAGTCCATTGTTCTTCGAACCGACCGTGTTGACCAACGTTTCCCGCGAGGCGCTGATCAACACCGAGGAGACATTCGGGCCGGTAGCGCCGCTGCTGGTGATCGACAACGACGAGCAGGCCTTCGAGCTGGCGCGTGACAATCGCTACGGTCTCGTCTCGTCGGTCTTCACCCAGGATATCAACCGGGCGTTCCGCTATATCGAGGAGATGCCGACCGGCATCGTCAACATCAACGACACCTCCAACTACTGGGAACTCCACATCCCCTTCGGCGGCGCAAGCGGCAAGGACAGCGGCATGGGCCGCGTCGGCGGCAAGCATGCACTCACCGCCATGTGCGATCTCAAGACTGCAACATTCACGGTGCGCTGATGCGTTGGGACGAACTGACTTCGCCGGAGATCGGCGCCCTCGACCGGGAGAAGACCGTCGTGGTCTTCCCCATCGGCTCGGTGGAGCAGCACGGCGACCACATGCCGCTGGGCACGGACACCATCCTGGCGCATGAAATCTCGCTGGCGGCGGCAGGCAGGGCCGGCAATGTCGTGGTACTGCCGCCGCCATGGTACGGCTTTTCGGCCCACCACATGCGCTTTCCCGGGTCGGTGACGCTGCGTGCAGAGACGCTGATGGGGGTGGCCGAGGACGTGGTAGCCTCGGTGGTCAGGCACGGCTTCCGCCGCATTCTCGTGGTCAACGGCCACGGCGGCAATGGCGGGGTGATTGACGTGCTGGCCTCGACGCTGGGGCACAAGCACTATGGTACCGCGCGGATCGTGACTCTCACCTATTTCGCGCTGGCCCGCGACTCGATCGCAGAACTACGGCACTCCGAGTCCGGTGGCATGGGGCATGCCTGCGAGTTCGAGACGTCGCTGGTCCAGCACCTGCGGCCCGAGCTGGTAAAGATCGACCGCGCCAAGACCATCTATCCCGATCCGGGCTCTCGCTACCTGACCACGGACCTCATCGGCAGCCAGGCGGTGCGGGTCTACCACGATTTCGCGGATCTCTCGCCCACCGGGACCCTCGGCGATCCGTCCCTGGCGAGCGCGGAGGCGGGACAGGCCTTTTTCGATGGTTCGGTGGCGGCGCTCGCATCCTTCATCGAGGATTTTCGCGGTTGGCGCATTCCGGAACCGCCCAAGCCATGACAGTCCGATGGGACTGCAATGGTTGACAATGACAGACTGATTCTGCTCATTGCTGACCGCTTCGAGGACCATCCGCAATGAATACCAACGGCGCGACGCCGCAGCTCGCCTCCATCTCTACCAACGAGCGGGCCACGCCATCCCTGGTTTATCGCTCGCTCCTGCGCTCAATTCGCGATGGGCTGATGGTGCCGGGCGCCAAGCTGCCCAATGAGCGCGAACTGGCACTGCAGCTCAACACCAGCCGCACGGCGGTGCGTTCGGCGCTGGCGATGATGGAGCGTCAAGGTCTCGTCCACCGGCGCGTCGGTTCGGGCACCTTCCTCACCGACGATGCGCAGAACGTCTTCGATCGCATGGACCAGACGAGCGCCACCCCGCATGACGGCGTGCCGTCGTTCGCCGAGATCGTCGAAGGCCGGTTGCTGTTCGAGCCGGCGATGATGCATCTGGTGGTCAACCGGGTGCAGGAAGCCGAGATCGCTGAAATGCGCCGGGTGCTCGACGAAATCGTCTCGGCGCCAACCTGGGAAGACTTCAAGGAGAGCATCTACGCGCTGCACCGGGCCATGTTCGCGGCCACCAAGAACAAGTTCCTGGTGCAGATCATGAGTTCGATCCTCGACGACCGCCGCGCCGTGCTGTTCGACGGCCACGACACCGACAAACCAGCCCCCGATCCGGTCAAGCAGCAGACGCACAAGGACCTCAAGGCCATCGTCGATGCCATCGCCGACCGCAACGCCAAGCGGGCGGAGGAGCTGGTCTCCGACCACCTGATGCGAATCCTGGCGACCATCAACATCTGGCAGTAATCGGAGGAGCCGCTAAAGGCCGCTATGCGCCCAGTTGCGGACACTCCTCGAAACATCCGGGAATGCCCGCTCCCGACCCAGGCCGGTAGCTTGTTCGGGCAGGCTTCTGACAACGGCGAGCTCCCCTGCCTGGGTGCGCCCTCGGCATCCCAGGGCTGGCTCCGGCGGATCAGGCAAAGCGAGATCGTCGACCAGCGGATGAGAGAGATTCTGTAGCACGGCAGAGCGATGGAGGTCCGCGGGGGGCCTCGCCGTTGCCCAGCCAATTGCCCTCCGGTGTCCGCCCTGCGCCGGGGCCACGCTCGCAGCGTACGGTTCTCCCGAACGGAAAACTCGGAGAATTCACGTCCATCGGCGGGCGACAATTAAGACTACTATTTCGATAGAGTTAGTTGTGCATCTCGGGGCGCGCGCTACCCTTCTGTGACGTCCGGCGAGGGCCGGATGGTGCAATTCAAGGAGGCAGCGTTGGTACGCTCCATTCTCACACTCGACCGCCGCACGGCGCTGAAGGGTCTCGCCGGAGCGCTCCTCGCCGGCATGGCAATGCCCGCATTCGCGCAGGATGCGCCCGTCACCGGCGGCACGCTGATCTATCTCGAGCAGCAGGCTCACACGAACCTCTACCCCCCGGCCGGCGGGTTCTATCCGAACGGCGGCGTGCTCAACCAGATCACAGACAAGCTGACCTACCAGAACCCCCAGACGCTCGAGATCGAGCCGTGGCTGGCCGAGAGCTGGGAAGTCAACGACACCGCCACCGAGTACACTTTCAAGCTCCGTCCGGGCGTCACCTTCTCGGACGGCACGCCCCTCGACGCCAAGACCGTAGCGCTCAACTACGACACCTTCGGCCTCGGCAATAAGGACCTGAAGTACCCGGTCTCGGAAGTCATCAACAACTACGACCGCGCCGAGGTCATCGACGACCTGACCGTCAGGTTCCACTTCAAGGCGCCTTCGCCGGGCTTCCTGCAGGGGACTGCCGTGATCGGGTCGGGCATCGTCGCGGCGTCCACGCTCGCCCGGCCCTATGACGAGCTCGGCGATGCCACCAAGATCATCGGCACCGGCCCGTTCGTGGTCGAGAGCGAGACGCTCGGCAAGGAGCTGAACCTCAAGGCCCGCGAGGACTACACTTGGGGTCCGGTCAAGTTTGCGCACCAGGGCCGCGCCTATCTCGACGGCATCAAGTACATCATCACCCCCGAGGACAGCGTGCGCATCGGCGCCCTGCTCGCCGGCCAGGCCGACGCCATCCGGCAGATCCAGGCCTATGACGAGCCGCAGGTGGTGGACGCCGGCTTCCCGATCTATGCACCGGGCACCCGTGGCCTCAACAACGCCATCAGCTTCCGCCCGGACAATCCGCTGGTCGCCGACCTGAGGGTCCGCCAGGCCCTGCTCCTTGCGACCAACCGCAAGGAGATCGTCGACACCCTGTTCTCGGCGAACTACCCGCTCGCGACGTCGATCCTCTCCTCGCAGGCGGCCGGCTATGTCGATCTGAGCGACAAGCTGGTCTTCGACCAGGACAAGGCCAAGGCCCTGTTCGCCGAAGCCGGCTGGACGCCGGGCGCCGACGGCATCCTCGAAAAGGATGGCAGCAAGCTCGACCTCACCGTCTACGTCTCGCTGCCGCAGCCGCAGAACGAGGGCGTGCTGCAACTGCTCGCCCAGCAGTGGGCCCAGGTGGGCGTGAAGCTCAACGTGCTGGCCGGTGATGCGGGCAGCCGCACGCTCGACCTGCTCGATCCGCTGAAGACCCCGGTCAACGTGACCATGGTCGGCCGCGCCGATCCCGACGTGATCAAGTCGGCCTACTACCCCAAGAACCGCGACTGGCTGCTGCAGAAGGGCGGCTCGTCCGACAAGACCAACTTCGTCGACGAGAAGCTGAACGCCCTGCTCGAAGGCCTCGCCGCCGAGACCAATCGCGAGAAGCGCCTCGCCATCTCCGGCGAGATCCAGAACCACGTTCTCGACCAGGCCTACACGATCCCGTTCTTCGAAGAGCCGCAGGCTTTCGCCACGGCCCCCTACGTGAACGGGCTCGAGTTCGAGGCCGTCGGCCGGCCGAGCTTCTACAACACCTGGCTGGCAGCCCACTGATCGTACTCCCCCGGTCCCGGGCAGCGATGCCCGGGGCTACCCCGCCCCTTTCCTTGCCGGAGCGCCGCCAATGTCGCGCTACATCCTGAGCCGCCTCGGACAGGCCCTGCTCGTCCTCTGGATCGCCTTCACGGTGTCGTACCTGCTGCTGCAGGCGCTGCCCGGCGACGCCATCCTCATCAAGTTCCAGAACCCCGAGCTCGGCCTCGGCCCCGAGCAGATCGCGGCCCTGCGCGAGGCCTACGGCGTCGACAGCCCGCTCTGGCAGCAATACCTGCACACGCTCGGCAACTTCCTCACCGGCCAGTTCGGCTACTCGGTGGTCGGCTCGGTGCCGGTGGCGCATGAACTGCTCGCCAACCTGCCGGCCACGGCGCGCCTCGCCAGTCTCGGCCTCATTCTCGCGACGGCTCTGGCGCTCGCCATCGCGTTCCTCGCCACGCTGGCGCCCTTTGCCTGGCTGCGCGGCGCGCTGCAGTCGATCCCGGCGCTGTTCGTCTCCATCCCGGTGTTCTGGCTCGGCATCATGCTGATCCAGATCTTCTCGTTCCGGCTGAAGTGGATCTCCGTCATCAACCCCGGCGAGATCGAGGGCCTGATCCTCCCCGTCATCACCCTCGCCGTGCCGATCTCGGCGCCGCTGGCGCAGATCCTGCTGCGCAACATCGATGAGGCCTCGACGCAGGGCTACGTCGCGGTCGCCCGCGCCAAGGGTGCCTCGCCCACCTGGGTGCTGTGGAAGCATGTGGCGAGGAACGCGCTGCTCCCGACCCTCACCATCGCCGGCATCCTGTTCGGCGAACTCCTCGCCGGCGCCGTCATCACCGAGACGGTGTTCGGCCTCAACGGCATCGGCGGGCTCACGGAGCGCTCGGTCCGCTTCCAGGACACCAGCGTCATCCAGGCCGTGGTGGTGTTCTCGGCCGCCGCCTTCGTGCTGGTGAACCTCGCCGTCGACCTTCTCTACCCCGTCTTCGATCCGCGCCTCCGCAAGGCCAAGGGAGTTCTCGCATGAGCAGCATCGGTACAGTGGACGGCCTCGCCTCCGCCTCGCACGGCCGCACCGCCAGCGGCCTCGGCGCGCGCCTCAGGCGCCTGCAGCCGGGGCTCGTCCTCGCCTGGATCGTCATCGCCATCGTGGTGCTGTTCGCGCTCTTCCCGCAGCTCTTCACCAGCTACAGCCCCGTGCAGGGCGTGCCGGTGGAAAAGCTGAAGGCACCGAGCGCACTCCATATCCTCGGCACCGACGCGCTCGGCCGCGACCTGTTCACCCGCATCGTCTACGGCGCGGTGCATTCGCTGACCGGCGCCTTCGTCGCGGTCGCCGTCGGCCTCGTTGTCGGTACCGCGTTCGGCGTCATCGCCGGCTCGACCGGCGGCATCGTCGAGGACGGCATCATGCGGCTCGTCGACGTGCTGCTGTCGATCCCGGGCCTGCTGCTGATGCTCTCGATCATCATCCTTCTCGGCTTCGGCACGGTGAACGCCGCCATCGCGGTCGGCATCACCTCGGTTGCAGCCTTCGCCCGCCTCTCCCGCTCCGAAGTGGTGCGTGTCCGGCGCTCAGAGTATGTCGAGGCCGCCTTCGGCTCGGGCGGCACCTTCCTCGCCGTGCTGTGGCGCCATGTGCTGCCCAACTCGCTGGTCTCGGTGCTCGGCTTCGCGGCGCTGCAGTTCGGCGGCGCGATCCTTGCCATCTCCACCCTCGGCTTTCTCGGCTACGGCGCCCCGCCGCCGACCCCCGAATGGGGCCTGCTGATCGCCGAGGGCCGCAACTACATCGGGACCGCCTGGTGGCTCACCACGGCGCCTGGCATCGTCGTCGTGCTCGTCGTCCTCTCCGCCAACCGCATCAGCCAGTCGCTCGGAGGCCGCAAGTGACCACGCCCCTGCTCTCGGTCGAAAACCTCTCGGTCGCCTATCGCGAAGGCGACCACACCGCGCGGGTGACCCACGAGGTGAGCTTCGCCATCGCCCCCGGCGAGGTGGTCGCGCTCGTCGGTGAATCCGGCTCGGGCAAGACCACCACCGCGCAGGCGGTAATTGGCCTGCTGCCCGAAAACGGCCGCATCGAAACCGGCGCCATCCGCCTCAACGGCGAGGATATCTCGCGCTGGAGCGGCAAGCGCCTCGACGTCATCCGCGGGCGCCAGATCAGCCTCATCCCGCAGGACCCCACGAGTTCCCTCAACCCGGTGAGGACCGTCGGCGCGCAGGTCGGCGAAATCCTTCGCATCCACGGCGAACGTGACCGCAGTCTGATCGAGGCTAGGGTGATCGAACTCCTCGGCCGCGTCGGCCTCTCCGATCCCGAACTGCGCGCGAGGCAATATCCGCACGAACTCTCGGGCGGCATGAAGCAGCGCGTGCTCATCGCCACCGCCATCGCCCTGAAGCCGCAGTTGATCATCGCCGACGAGCCGACCAGCGCCCTCGACGTCACCGTGCAGCGCCGCATTCTCGATCTCATCGACGAGCTGCGCCGCGAGAACGGCACCGCCGTGTTGCTGGTGACGCACGACCTCGGCGTCGCCGCGGACCGCGCCGACCGCATCGTCGTGCTGCAGGGCGGCCGCATCCAGGAGACCGGCGAAACGGCGTCGCTGCTGGCGTCGCCTCGCAGCCCCTACGCCCGGCGCCTGCTGGCGGACGCCCCGTCGCTTTCCGCCAGGACCTTCCGCGCCGCGCCCGCCCCGGGCGAGGACGCCATCATCGTCGACAACCTCGTTCACGAGTACCAGTCCAGCGGCCGGGAACCCTTCCGCGCCGTCGACAGCGTCTCCTTCACCGTCCGCGCCGGCACCACCCACGCCATCGTCGGCGAATCCGGCTCGGGCAAGACCACCACGGTCCGCGACATCGTCGGTTTCGGCCGCCCCACGGCCGGCGCCATCCGCATCGCGGGCACCGACATCTCCGCACTGAAGGGCGAGGCGCTGCGGAAATTCCGGCAGACGATCCAGCTCGTCTACCAGAACCCCTTCTCCTCGCTCGATCCGCGCCAGACCGTGTTCGGCATCGTCGAGGAGCCGCTGATCAACTTCGGCGAACGCGACGCTGCCGTCCGCGCCCAGAAGGTCAACGCCCTGCTCGAACGCGTCGGCCTGCCCGAGGCGCTGCGCAAGCGCCGCCCGCGCGCCCTGTCCGGCGGACAGCGCCAGCGCGTCGCCATTGCCCGCGCGCTGATCCTCGATCCCAAGGTGCTGGTGCTCGACGAGGCGGTCTCCGCCCTCGACGTCACCGTGCAGGCCCAGATCCTGAAGCTGCTCGACGAGCTGCAGAAGGAGCGCGGGCTCACCTACCTCTTCGTTTCGCACGACCTCGCCGTAGTCCGGCAGATCTCCGACACCGTGTCGGTGCTTCACAACGGCCAGCAGGTCGAAGCCGGGAGCGTCGAGGACGTCTTCCTTCGCCCCCAGAGCGACTACACGCGCGAACTCATCGACGCCATTCCCGGAAAAAGGAGCCACGCTCTTGCCTGATACGATCCTCCCCAAGCGCCTCGGTTTCTTCACCCGGCTGCTCGAAGATGCCTCGCCCGGCGACCGCTACCGCTTCGCCACCGAGCAGATCGTCCACGCCGAAGCCAATGGCTTCGACAGCGCCTGGATCGCCCAGCACCATTTCCACCGCGACGAGGGCGGCCTGCCCTCGCCCCTGGTGTTCCTGGCCCATGTCGCGGCGCGCACCGAGCGCATCAGGCTGGGTACCGGCATCATCACGTTGCCGCTCGAACACCCGATCCGCGCCGCCGAAGATGCCGCGGTGCTCGACCTGCTCTCGGGCGGCCGGCTCGAGCTCGGCCTCGGCTCCGGCGGCACCCCCTCGTCCTTCACCGCCTTCGGCTACGACGTGAAGGACAAGGCGACCATCTACGACAAGCATCTCGAGACCTTCCGCACGGCGCTGTCGGGCTCTCCCCTGGCCGGTGATACCCGGCTCTACCCCGCCGCTCCGCAACTGCTGGAACGGTTCTGGCAGGCCACCTTCTCGGTGGCCGGCGGCGCCCGCGCCGGCAAGGCCGGCGACGGCCTGATGCTGTCGCGCACGCAGCCTCGCCCGGCGGAGAACCTCGGGGCCTCGCTGGCCGACCTGCAGCATCCGATCATCGACGCCTATCTCGAAAATCTGCCAGGCGAGATCGCACCGCGCATCACCGCCTCGCGCACCCTGTTCGTCGCCGACAGCCGCGACGAGGCGCGCCACTACGCCGGCATCGGGCTGCGCAAGGCCGCGATCGGCCTCGCCAAGAGCGGCCACAAGTTCGAGAGCGACGATCTCGACTACCTCATCGCCGCCACCGACACCCATGTCGGCACCGTCGACGACGTGCTCGAGAGCCTTTCCCGCGACAGCACGCTGCCGCGCGTCACCGACATCGTCTTCCAGGTCCACTCGGTCGATCCGCCGCACGAACTCACGCTGCGCTCGATCGAGCTGATCGCCGCCCACGTCGCCCCGCAACTGGGCTGGGCACGATCCGCAAAGCCCGCACCGCGCCTCAGCGTCGTGCGCTGAACGAACAAGGAGCCAACCACCATGACCACCAAGATCGACGTCATCGACAAGCTCGTCGGGATCGTACCCGGCTCGTCGCTTGACCGCGTCCGCTCCAACCGCCAGGCCGCGCGCGACAATGCCCAGCTGAGCTACGAGGCACTGTTCGAGCCCGCCGCGCCCGGCACCGTGCTGATCGAGGAGCGCTACGCCATCGCCTATTTCGTCGCCGGCCTACACCGCGACGAGTCCGTGGCCGCCTTCTATCGCGAAGCCCTAGGCCACCATGATCGCCCGGGCCTGCTCGGCGCCATCAGCAGCGAGATCCGTCGCGGCGAAACCTCCGGCCCCTACGGCAACTACCCCGAAGGCCCGCTGAGCGACGAAGACAAGCCCGGCCTCGTCTATGCTCCGGACTCGGCCAACCGTGCCGTGCTCGGCCGCCTCGGCGCAGCATTGGTGCATGCCCACCTGCTCGTCTTCCGCCCGCGCGACGCGAGTTCGGCAGCCCTCGAGGCCCTGCTGAACGCCGGCTGGTCCACCGACGACATCGTCACGCTCAGCCAGCTCGTTGCCTTCCTCTCCTTCCAGATCCGTGTCGTCACCGGCCTCCGCGCGCTCGCCCAGAGCGAGCAGCAGTCCGTTGCCGCCGAGTAAGGTTCAGAACCATGACCGAAACCGCCATCTCCTATTCCGATCCAAACCGCCCCGTCGCCTTCACCCGCGACAACATCGGCTGGGCCCCCTGGCTCGAGCCGCTGCAGGAAGAGAACCTGACCCAGCGCCACTGGGACGGGCTCACCGAAGCGAGCCGCGCCAAGTCGCCCTATTTCATGCTGCTGGCCCGCGACCCCGACATCCTCGGCGCCCGCACCCGCACCGACAAGGACATCTTCTACAATCCCGACGCGGGCCTGCCCCGCGCCGAGCGCGAACTCGCCGCGGCCGCAACCTCGCGCTACAACGGCTGCATCTTCTGCGCCTCGGTCCACGCCCGTTTCGCCGCGACCTACTCGAAGCGCCCGGATGACGTCGACAAGCTGCTCGCCGAGGGCGTCGAAGCCGATCTCGATCCGCGCTGGAATACGCTGGTCGATGCCTCGGTGAAGCTCACCGCGACCCCGTCGGAATTCGGACCAAACGAGATCGCCGCGCTGCGCCAGCAGGGCCTCGACGATCTCGCCATCGCCGACCTGATCCAGGCCGCCGCCTTCTTCAACTGGGCCAACCGGCTGATGCTGTCGATCGGCGAACCGACCCCGGCCGCAGCCTGACCATGACCGTTGCCGAGGTGATCCCCGATCCCACCGACGAGACGCGGGGCTTCAAGACCGCCATGCGCCACCTCGCGGCCGCGGTCAGCGTGGTGACGACCGGTCGCGGCGAAAGCCGCACCGGTCTCACCGCCACCTCGGTGACCTCGCTCAGCATGGATCCGCCGGCACTGCTGGTCTGCCTCAACCGGCAGTCCTCGGTGTCGTCGGTCCTGCTCGAGCATGGCGCCTTCTGCATCAACGTGCTGGCGAGCGACCAACTGCACATTGCCGAGCACTTCACCGGCCGCGACGGCAGCCGCGGCGCCGCGCGTTACCGCGACGCCACCTGGCAGCAGATGCCATCGGGCGCGCTCGGCAATCCGGGCGCCCTCGCCCTGATCGACTGCGAGCTCGAGGAGGCCATCGACCGCCACTCGCACACCATCCTCATCGGCCGTCCGAAGTCGGTGGTGATCCGCGACCGCGCCGAGCCCCTGCTCTACTGGCACGGCGCCTACCGCATGCTGTCCAGCCTCGATCGCGTGCTGACGACGGCCTGAAGAGGCTCGCCAGCACGTTGATGCAGAAGCCGACATGCGCCGAAGCGGTTCGTCTCATGACTCCTATCGCACGCGGTCGAGTTGTCCTCGACTATGCGCCGGGACCGCCGCTCAGCAGTGATATTCCATCACGACCCTCGAGAGGCTCTGGAAGATGTACGAGGGGAAGAAGATCTGGTTCAGGCTCACCCAGTCGACCGGGGTCGGGTGAAGCGTCGGGGACCATATCCAGCCGTGCTGCCAGATGACGACCCCGTGGTCGTCCTGGAACTGGAACCGGCATCCCCAGGAATCCTCGCCGTCATCCTGCGACATGACGCTTGCGCGCCACTCGGCCGTTCCATTGTCGAAGACGCGCAGATTGTTCCCGCTCAGGGTGCAATCCCCCGCGAACAGCCTTGGCCACGAGAAATCCTTGGGCTGGCTGTCGAGGCGGGCAACTTCGAATTCCTTCTCGCTCACTGCGAACCCGACTTTCGCATGTCCTTCATGTTCCGTTGTCATGCGTTACTCCCATGTTACTACGTAGCGTTTACGCGTACATCAGTACGCATCTGCGCAATTACTACACATCGTCCGAGTTAAACTGGACAATTTTACGCAATTACTCTATTGCGCGCATTAATGTCAATTGTATGCACCCGACGACGCCGCGCTTGATGAATGACCAGCAGACGCCCAGGTGCTCATGGATTTGTACAGTATCGTACATTCACCACGGTCTTTCGCGTCACCTATAGCGCAGTCGTACCCGCCGATACGGAAAGTACTCCTATCGACAACGACTTCAGGCTCATTGACTTTCGCCTCCGCTGCGGCACTCTGTCGAACGCTCTGCAGAAAGAGCGTGGGAGGAAACTATGCATCGTTTGATCAAGTCGATAGCCGTCGCCGGCAGCCTTGCGCTCGTCTTGAACGGCGCCGCCATGGCCCAGGACAAACCCGAGATCCTGACATCCGTTCCGGGCCTGACGTTTCCGTTCTTCGTGCACATGATGAACGCCATGAAGACCGCCGTTGAGGCACAGGGTGGCACGCCGATCGAGAGCGACGGCCAGGTGTCCTCTCCCAAGCAGACGGCTGACGTCGAGGCGGCCATCGCACGCGGCGTCAAGGGCATCATCATCAGCCCCAACGAGGTCGATGCCATGGCCCCGGCCATCCAGCAGGCGATCGAAGCCAACATTCCCGTCGTCACCGTCGACCGCCGCGTCGCCTCGGTTGACGGCATCCTCGCCCATGTCGGCGCCGATAACGTCAAGGGCGGCGAAGCGCAGGGCAACCTGATCGTCCAGATGTTCCCCCAGGGTGCGACCATCATCAACCTGCAGGGACAGTCCGGCGCCTCGCCGGCCATCGACCGGAACAAGGGTCTTCACAACGTGCTCGACGCCGCCGGCGACAAGTACAAGATCGTCTTCGAGCAGACCGCCGGCTTCGACCGCGCCAAGGGCCTGTCCGTGACCGAAGCCGCGCTGTCCGGCCTCGCCGAACCGCCGCAGGTGATCGTCGCCGCCAATGACGACATGGCGCTGGGCGCCATGGAAGCGGTCAAGGGCCGCGGCCTCACCGGCATCGCCATCATCGGCTTCGACGCGCTGCCCGAAGCGCTGGCGCAGGTGCGCGACGGCGGGCTCACCGCGACCATCGAGCAGTTCCCCGGCAAGCAGAGCTCCACCGGCGTCCAGATCCTCATGGATTTCGTCAAGAACGGCACCAAGCCCGCCGAGCAGGTGACGCTGCTGACGCCTGTCGCCATCACCAAGGACAACCTCGATGTCGGCGAGCGCCTGGGCGAGGTAAAGTAACCGCCCATCCGGTACGGGCCGCTTCCGGGCGGCCCGGCCATCGCCACGCGAGCAACGCCACGATGGACACTGCCCCACCCCTGCTCAGGATGAGCGGCATCTCCAAGTCGTTTCCCGGCGTCAAGGCGCTGGACGACGTCTCGTTCACCGTCGCCGCCGGCGAGGTGCACGCGCTCCTCGGCGAGAACGGCGCCGGCAAATCCACCCTGCTCAAGATCCTTGCCGGGGCCCAGTCGGCCAATGCCGGCACGATCGAGATCGACGGCAAGGCGGTGGTCCTCGCCAATCCGCACGAGGCGCAGCAGCGCGGCATCGTCACCATCTACCAGGAGTTCACCCTCGCCCCGAACATGTCGATCGCCGACAATGTGTTCATCGGGCGCGAGCCGGGATCCCGCCTGTTCATCAATCGCGCCGAGCTGGAGTCGGCCACCTCCGCCCTCACCCGGCGGCTGGGACTCGATCGCAGCGTCCGCACGCTCGTGCGCGACCTCTCGGTGGCCGAGCAGCAGCTGGTCGAGATCGCCCGCGCATTGTCGATGCAGAGCAAGCTCATCGTCATGGACGAGCCGACCTCCGCTCTGAGCCGCGCCGAAGTCGAAAAGCTCTTCCGCCTCGTCCGCACCCTCAAGTCGGAAGGCATCTCGACCATCTTCGTCACACACCGGCTCGAGGAAGTGTTCGAGATCTGCGACAACTACACCGTGCTGCGCGACGGCCGGAATGCCGGCGCCGGCGCGGTTGCCGAGACAAGCATCGAAGGCATCATCCGCCTGATGGTCGGCCGCGAGCTCAGCGGGTTGCTCGCCCGCCGCAGCGCCGGCCTGGTCGGTCCCGTGGCGCTCGCGGTCGAGGACCTCGTCCGGCTCCGCACGCCTACCTCGCCCCATGCCATCGAGCTGCGCAACGTATCGTTCAAGGTGCGGAGCGGCGAGATCCTCGGCCTTGCCGGACTCGTCGGCGCCGGTCGCACCGAGACCGCACGCGCCATCTTTGGTGCAGACCCCTTCGATTCCGGCCGCATCCTCGTCGACGGCGAACCGGTCAGCATCCGCACGCCGCAGGAGGCGATCCGCCACGGCATCGGCCTCGTGCCCGAGGATCGGAAGCAGCAGGCGCTGTTCCTCGCCCTCGCCATCCGCACGAACCTGTCGATCACCGTGCTCGACCGGATCAGCAATGCCCTCTCCTTCGTCTCCGCCGACAAGGAACTCGGGCTGGTCGACGAGTACCGCCGGAAGCTCAACATCCGCATGGCCGGGCCCGACCAGCTGGTCGGCAACCTCTCGGGCGGCAACCAGCAGAAGGTGGTGCTGGCGCGCTGGCTGGCGCTTGGCCCCCGAGTACTGATCGTCGACGAGCCGACCCGCGGCATCGACGTCGGTGCCAAGGTCGAGGTCCACAACCTGCTGTTCGAGATGGCCAATGCCGGCATCGCCGTGATCGCCATCTCCTCCGAGCTCCCCGAAATTCTCGCCATCTCCGACCGCATCGTCACGATGCGCGAGGGCGTGGTGACCGGCGAAATCCGGCGCGACGACGCCGACCAGGAAAAGCTGATGACGATGATGACGCTCAGTGTCGGCGAGGCGGCATGAGCGCACCGAGGGGGATCAGGTGACCGAACTCAGAGCAACTCCAGAAAAATCCGCAGGCTTCGACCCATTCGGCTTCGCCGCGCGTTTCGCGCCGCTCATCTTCCTCATCGTGCTGATGGCCGTGTTCGCGCTGCTCGAGCCGCGCTTCTTCACCTCGGTGAACCTGTTCAACGTGGCGCGGCAGGTGTCGATCACCGGCCTTCTCGCCATCGGCATGACGTTCGTCATCCTCACCGCCGGCATCGACCTCTCGATCGGCTCGCTCCTCGCCTTTGCCGGGCTCGTTGCGGCGGCCATCGCCAAGGGCGGACTGTCGGACCGCTTCACCGTCGGCGACGACGCCATCGGCTATGGCTGGCAGCTTGCCGCGCTCGGCGCCATCGCCATCGGCCTCATCGGCGGCTATGTGCAGGGCTTCGCCATCACCCGGTTCAAGGTGCCCCCGTTCGTCGTCACCCTCGGCGGCATGTCGGTCTTCCGCGGGGCAGCGCTGCTGTTCGCGGCCGGTGGTCCGATCTCGGGTTTCGACAAGGATTTCGCCTGGTGGGGCCAGGGCAAGGTGTTCGAGGTGCCGGTCCCGGTGATCATCTTCGTGATCGCCGCCGTCCTCGCCCACATCGTGCTCAGCTACACGCGCTACGGCCGCCGCGTCTATGCCGTGGGCGGCAACCCCGAGGCGGCGCGCCTCTCGGGCCTCAACGTCAACTGGATCATCTGCTCGGTCTACGTGATCATGGGCTTCTTCGCCGGGCTCTCGGCATTCGTCCTCGCCGCGCGCCTCAACTCGGCCGAGGCCGTCGCCGGCACCGGTTACGAGCTCACCGTCATCGCCTCGGTGGTGATCGGCGGCACGAGCCTGTTCGGCGGCGTCGGCACTATCTTCGGCACCGTCATCGGCTCGCTGCTCATCGGCGTCCTGATCAACGGCCTCGTGATCCTCAACGTCTCGTCCTACATCCAGCAGATCATCATCGGCGTCATCATCGTGCTCGCCGTCGCCTTCGACACCTTCGCCAAGTCACGACGACGACGCGCGTGAGCACCTTCCCCGTCAGCCGAGCAGCGCGTGCATCATCCGCTGCGTCGCCGGCGGATTCTCGAGCACGGGAGTGAGGTCGCTCACGTGGTCGATGGAGCCGACCACCGGCAGGAAGCGGATGGAGGGGGCCTCAACGCCCGTGAGCGTTGCTGCAACCAGGTCGTCGGCGTTGATCGTCGTGAACGGACGTTCGTGGTAGGGGCCGATCACCGGCTCGACCTTGCCCCCGATGCCATCCGCCTGTTGGCGACGGGCCAGCACGAGATAGGCCGACGCCAGTGCCTCGCCGCGCTCCTGCCAATGCTCGGCCACGAGGACCTGCCGCAGAATTGGTGTGAGCGCGTCCGCGAGCGGCAGCCTGGCGAACCCGCTGCCGAACCATTTCGAGTACGGCGCGTAGCGGCGGGACAGGAGGAATGCCATCCGCATGACGTCGCGCGCGAGCCGGCTCGCGACCACGCGTGAGCCCAGATCGTCGCCGACCTGCCCTGCCCGACCGACGAAAGCCTGCTCCTCGGCGATGCGGCGCCACTGGCAGGCGATCTTGTAGAGCCAGACGTCGTCGGGAAAGTAGGCCAGTGCCGACCTGGCCCGAGTCAGCCGGTCGTCGTCATCGTGAAAGACCCCGCCTCCCGTGAAGGCAAGCAGCCGCTGTTCCGGGAAGGCCAGCCACTGCAGCGGGGTGAGGCCGTCGACGGAGCGAACGCCCAGTATCCGATCGAGCGTGCCCTCGACGGTGTGGATCTCGAGGCCGTGGTCCATGGCGCCGACCGCCTCGCTGCCACCAGCCGGAGGATGCGGCCGGTTGCGCCAGCCGATCGGCTCACCGAGAAATTGCGTCGGCGCGATCCGCCGGAACTCGTCCACCAGCCCGTGAGCCCGCTGGTCGAAACTCTCGCGCCCGAGAAAGACATGAACCCGGGGCCCCCAGTTGTGGTCCTTGGAGAGCTCGTCGTCGAACCCAAGCAGTTCCGAGCCATAGCCGACCAGCGCGGCCGCATGCTGCAGTCCGGGCGCTGTCGTGCTCAGCCAGGGCCGCACAACCTCGGCGTAGAAACGGCGCGACAGTTCGATGCCCTGCACGATGTCCCCTCCATCAAAGCCGCAAAGTCATAGATGCAGGCGGGCCTGCCGCAAAGGGGACCCGATTGCGCAGCACAGGCTGTCGTGCCGACTGCTGCCGTTCCAACGGCGCTGTCCTGCACCATCTGCGGCGCTTCCTGCGGGGACTTTGATGAGGCTTGTGCAGCTGCCATCAACCAGGCTGCAACCAGGCTCAGGTAGTCTCCGGCAAAGCTGGCGCCAACCGACAGGGGAGGCAAGAATGTTCCGAATTGTCTCGATGGTTGCAGCGATCGTGACGCTCGCCTTTCCCGTCCAGGGTCAGGAAATGAACGAACTGCATTCCGCTGCGGCCGGCAACGATGTTGCGGCCATCACCTCGCTCCTTGCCGCCGGTGCGGAGATCGATGCACGCAACGCCGACGGCGAGACCGCGCTGCTGGTCGCCACCCGTGCCAACAATATCGATGCCGCCCGCGTCCTCATCGAAGCCGGCGCCGACGTCAACGCCAAGGATCGCATCAACGACAGTCCCTATCTGTTTGCCGGCGCCCGAGGGCATCTGGAAATCCTCGGGATGACGCTCGCCCATGGCGCCGACCTGCGCAGCACCAACCGCTACGGCGGCACGGCCCTGATCCCCGCCGCCGAGCGCGGCCATATCGAAACCGTGCGCGCCCTCATCGAGGCCGGCACCGATCTCGACCATATCAACGACCTCAACTGGACGGCCCTGCTCGAGGCGATCATCCTCGGCGACGGTGGAGCGCGTCACACCGCCATCGTCCAGCTTCTCGTCGATGCCGGCGCCAACGTGAACCTTACCGATGGCGATGGCATACCGCCCCTCGCACACGCCCGCAGCAGGGGCTACTCCGAAATCGAGAAGATCCTTCTCGCAGCCGGCGCGCGTTGAGGGCTCCGACGATGCATGACTACCTGCGCCAGGCCATCGAACTGGCCTTCGCCAACCTTGACGGCGAACCCTTCGGCCTCTCGACAGCCGCCGTCTACGCCGACAGGCAAAGCCCTTCGCGCCAGGGCGCCGAGGACTGATGATGCTGACCTAAGTCCGCACCGCAGCGCTGAAGCGCTCGCGGTAGGCGCTGGCGGAGAGACCGGTCATCTTCTGGAACACGCGCCGGAACGCCGATGGGTCCTTGTAGCCGACGTTCCAGGCTATCCGCTCGACCGTGTCGCGGCTGAACTCCAGCCGCTCACGCGCGAGGCCGATGCGCAGCGCCTGCACATACTCGGTCGGCCGCAGTCCCGTCGCTTTCTGGAAGCGGCGGAGGAAGGTGCGCGTCTCGAGCCCGGCACGCTCCGCCAGCGCTCCGATGTTGATCTCCTCGCTGCCGTGCGATTGCAGCCAGTGCTGAACCCTCAGTACCGCATCGTCGCCGTGTGAGAGACGCGGCGCGAACGTGCTGTAGTGCCGCTGTTCCCGGCCCGCGGGATCAACGAGCAGGAACTTGGCGGTGTCGCCGACGACCGTCGGGCCGAGCACGCGGTGGATGAGCCGCAGGCCCAGGTCGGTCCAGGCCAGCATGCCGCCGGCGGTGATGATGTCGCCGTCCTCGACGATCATGTCACCGGCGGTGACCTCCACATCGGGGAAAGCGGTGGCGAACGCATCGGCGTAGAGCCAGTGCGTTGTCGCCCGGCGGCCCGACAGCAGTCCGCTATGGCCCAGCATGAACGCCCCGCCGCAGATCGAGGCGATGGTGGCTCCGGTGCCGTGACGCTCGCGCAGCCAGCCCGTGAAGTCCGCCGTCTCGTCGGCGGTCAGCGGATCGGCCAGCCGGCCGGGGATGACGATGTAGTCGGGCTGTCCGGCGGCGCCGGGATCGCTGTCGTGACTGCGCGCGAAGCCGGTCTCGCCCAGCTTCCAGTGGCTGGTTCGGATGCGGTCCACGCCGCCGTGCTGGCGGGCATAGTCGTTGGCCACCTGGAACGCATCGGTGAGCCCATGCACCGAGGCCATGGCGCAGCCGGGATAGAGCAGCAGGCCGATTTCGGTGTGTCTGAGTGCGTCAGTCGTCTTTGTCACTTCTGGCCCCGACTATGTCAGTTGCGGCAATCGTCGCCCGTCTGGGCTGAGCTTAGGGTCATCACATCGCGGCGGACAAGGGTTCGCCCAAACAAGGAGAGACCCAAAATGACCAAGACAATCGTTCTGATCCACGGCGCCTGGCTCAACAGCCTCAGCTGGGAAAACGTGAAGGCCCGCTACGAAGCCCAGGGCTACACCGTGCTCACCCCCGCCTGGCCGTTCGATGATCGTGCCCCGTCTGCGCTGCGGGCCGACCCGGCGCCCGAACTGGCCAAGGTCGGCCAGCGCGAGATCGTCGATCACTTCGAAAGGATCATCCGGGCCCTGCCGGAACGGCCCATCCTGATCGGCCACTCGCTCGGTGGCGTCGTCGTGCAGCAGCTGCTGGCCCGCGGCCTCGGTGTAGCGGGTGTTGCCATCAACCCGGCACCGACCCCCGGCGTGCCGCTCGGGCCCCAGGCCCTCGTCTCGGCCCTGCCGGTGTTCAGCGACCTGCTCAGCTGGAAGAAGGTCAAGCACATGTCGCTGAAGTTCTTCTCGACCCGCTTCGCCCAGACGGAACCCAACCCGGAAGCCAAGTATGACCGCTACATCGTGCCGACCCCCGGCAAGGCCTACTGGGACGGCGTGATCAACCCGATGAAGATCGACTGGGCCAAGCAGAACCGCGCCCCGTTGCTGCTCATCGGTGGCGGCAAGGACCTGATCGCCGACGCCTCGATGACCGACGCGATCTATCGCCAGCAGAAGAAGGCCGCCTCGACCACCGAGCTCAAGATCTTCGATGATCGCTCGCACTGGACCCTGATGGACAAGGGCTGGGAAGCCGTCGCCGACCTCGCGCTGAACTGGGCCGTCGAGCATGCCGCCGACAAGCGCCCCGCCCTGCGGCTGGCGGCGTGAATGACCGACCTCCAGGTCCCGGCAGCGAGTGGCGGCCGGGACCTGCTGTTTGTTGGTGCTTTCGAGCCACCCCGGTCCGTGTCGACTGCGCCATCTGTCCTTGCCGCTTGCGCAGGGCCGGTTTTTTTGCCTAAGCAAGGCTCCAGTTGCTGGGGAACTCTTGTGGCTACGCTCAAGGAAATCGCCAACGCGGTAGGTGTGTCACCCGCGACGGTGTCGCGTGTGCTCAATTTCGACCAGACGCTCTCCGTCACTGCCAAGACGCGGCAGGCCATCATCGAAACCGCCGAGGTGATGAAGTACGAGACGCCCCGCGCGCGCAATCGCGCCTATCAGCAGGGGCTCAGCAAGGTCGCGCTTGTTCACTACCTGAGGCCCGAGCAGGAACTGGTCGATCCCTACTATGTCGGGCTGCGCCTGGGGATCGAGAGCCGCTGCCAGGCGCTGAAGATCGAGACGGTCAAGGTCTACCACACCGACAGCCTGCCGGAGGCCTCGCTGCTGCGTAGCGCCTCGGGGATCATCGCCATCGGCCGGCATGACGACAACGAGATTGCCTGGCTCAGGCGACACAACCGCAACCTCGTCTTCGCCGATTTCTCGCCGCCGACCGATGAGCTCGACTCCGTGGAGTCGGACCTGATGCTTGCGACGAGGAAACTCCTGCAGTCCCTGACGCAGGCCGGCTATCGGCGGATCGCCTTTGCCGGATGGGTCGACATCTACGACGGCGTTGCCCGCACGCAGCCGGAGAAGCGCTGCCGTGCCTACATCGAGTGGGCGCGCGAGGCCGGCGTCTTCGACGAGCGCATCTGCCTCACCGGCAACAAGACCGAAGAGAGCGGCTACAAGCTGACGCGCCAGATCCTGTCGGAGCCAAACCGGCCGGACGCGCTCATCACCGCCAATGACAACATGGCCGTCGGCGCCTATCGCGCCATCCACGAGATGGGCCTCAGCATCCCCGACGACATTGCCGTCGCCAGCTTCAACGACATCTCCGTGGCGCAGTTCATGAGCCCGCCGCTGACCACGGTGCACCTTGCCACCGAGGAGATCGGCGAGAGCGCCGTCGAGCTCCTGCTCGAGCGGATGGGCGGGCGCGAACTGCCCAAGCGGGTCACCCTCGCCACCAGCATCCGCTGGCGCGGAAGCACGCGTCCCCTCCCTCCGGGACCCGCCAGCTAAATATTTACTGAAAACTTGCGCACCGACATTACCCTCGCTAACAATGATGGCGCGGGACGGGAGACCCGCGCCGATCCGGGAGGGGAATCAATGGCTCATCACGTGACCCGGCGTCCGCCGGGACGTCCCGCATAGCCGAACGACGCCAAGACTATCCCGACGTTCGCTGAACGTCGCCGACTTCGCTTAGACCGACCCGGGGCCATAGCTCGGGCGCGGTTGGTTGCGAGCCGCCCGGGGAGCTGCCGCGTATCGACGGTCAGCCTCGCTCTGGTGGCAGCGTCTGGAGGGACGCCGCGCCGGCCGCAGAGAGGGGGAAGATGTCACGGAACGGTACGTCACAGGCACGCAAGTCCCTGCTCAGGCAGTTGGCGGACAGCAAGGTTCTCTTGCTCATGTGCGTCCCGGCGATCGTCTTCTTCGTCATCTTCAACTACGCCCCGCTCCCCGGAGCGTGGATCGCCTTCACCAACTTCAACTACCGCGACGGGATCTTCGGCAGCCCGTTCGTCGGGTTGCGGAACTTCGAGTTCCTCATCAAGTCCGGCCAGCTCTGGCTGCTGACGCGGAACACCATCCTCTACAACCTCGCCTTCATCATCCTGGGCAACATCCTGCAGATCGCCATCGCGATCATGCTCAACGAGATCCGCTCGACCTTCTTCAAGAAGATCAGCCAGGCCGCGATGTTCCTGCCGTTCTTCATCTCGGCGGTGCTCGTCGGCGTCATCGCCTTTAACCTGCTGAACTACGACACCGGCGCCATCAACGCGCTGATCCGGCAGACCGGCGGCGACCCGATAAAGATCTATTCGACCGCCGGAGCCTGGCCGCTCATCATCATCATGGTGCACCTGTGGCAGTCGACCGGCTACGGCTCGATCGTCTACTTCGCGGCGATCATGGGCATCGACCGGAGCCTCTATGAGGCGGCAACCGTCGATGGCGCCTCCGCCTGGCAGCGCATCCGCTACGTGACGCTGCCCAGCCTCAAGCCGACCTTCATCATCCTGGTGCTGTTCTCGCTGGGCGGCATCATGCACGGCAATTTCGGCCTGTTCTGGAACCTCGTGGGCAACAATGCCTCGCTGTTCCAGACCACCGACATCATCGAGACCTCGGTCTACCGGATGGTGCTCTCGCAGAACAACTTCACCACCTCGACGGCCGTGGGCCTCTACCAGTCGCTGTTCGGCTTCGCCCTCGTCATGACGGCGAACTGGATCGTCCGCAGGATCAACAAGGACTACGCGCTGTTCTGATGACCGATCGCACCGCCTCCGAGAGCAACATCATCGTCGAGGTCGAGGGCGTCGGCATGGGTCCGGCCAAGCCGCGCGCGATCAGGCTCGACCGCAGCGACGTGGTGGTCCAGGCGATCTCCTACGTCACGATCACCCTGTTCGCGCTGTTCTGCCTGCTGCCGTTCGTCCTCATCCTCTCGGCCTCGTTCTCGAGCGAGGCGACGATCATGAAGACCGGCTTCGGCCTCCTGCCCAAGGACTTCTCGCTCGCGGCCTACGAGTGGATCTTCAAGGCGCCGCGGCAGATCATCGGTTCGTACATCGTCACCATCACGATGACCGTGTTCGGCACCGCGATCGGCCTCTTCATCATCGCGATGACGGGCTACGCGCTCAACCGGAAGGACTTCCCCTTCCGCAACCACGTGTCGTTCTTCATCTACTTCACCACGCTGTTCTCGGCCGGCCTCGCGCCGACCTTCCTCTGGATTGCGCGCGACCTCGGCCTGCGCGGCAGCTACTTCGCGGTGTTCCTGCAGCTGCTGATGACGCCGTGGCTGATCATCCTGATGAAGAACTTTATGCGCACCGTGCCCTACGAGATCATCGAGTCCGGCAAGGTCGACGGCGCCGGCGACTTCCGCATCTTCGCCCAGCTGTGCCTGCCGATGATGAAGCCGGCGCTGGCGACGATCGGGCTGTTCCTCGCGCTGAGCTACTGGAACGAGTGGTATCTGAGCTCGCTGTACCTCGGCAGCACGGTCGAGTTCAAACCGCTCCAGTACCACCTCTACAACATCATCAACACGGCCAATGCGCTCAGGAACTCGGTCGCCGGGTCCAATGTCAGCATCACCAACCTGCCCAGCAACACGTTGAAGATGGCGAGCGCCATCGTGGCCATCGGCCCGATCCTGCTGCTCTACCCCTTCATCCAGAAATACTTCGTCAGCGGCATCACCATCGGCGCGGTGAAAGGATGATCGCCTGACCAGGTAGGCGGCCGGTTGAGGGACCGGCCGCGAGAACGAAAGCAACAATACTCAGAGGAGGAGTATGACATGCATAGAAGGAACATCGTACGGGCCGGTGCGGCGCTGCTCGCGCTCGGCATGAGCATGCCCGCGCTGACCGCGGGTGCGCTCGCCCAGGATGCGCCCGTCGAGATCACCATGCTGACGATGGGCAACAAGCCCACCAACGGCCGCCTCGAGGCGATGCTCGAGAAACTCAACGAGCTGCTGGTGGCGAAGGCGAACGCCAAGCTCGACCTGTTCTACATCGAGTGGGCCGACTGGCAGACCCAGTACAACGTCCAGCTGCTCTCGGGCGACGACAATGTCGACCTGATCGGTACCGCCACGGACTGGCTCTACGCGTGGGAGAACGCCGAGAAGGGTGCGTTCCTGCCGCTGCCCCCCGAAATGCTGCAGGCCAACGCCCCCAAGACCTGGGCACAGGTCGAAGCCGACGGCCACTGGGACCTCACCAAGCTCGCCGACGGCAAGATCTACTTCATGCCCGAGGACAACTACACCCAGTACACCAACCACGGCTTCTTCTACCGCGGCGACTGGGCCAGGGAAGCCGGCTTCGAGAACGGCGAGATCACCAGGTTCGAGGACTTCACCAAGTACTTCGAGTGGGTGAAGGCCAACAAGCCCGACGCCTATCCGTGGGACGTCGCCGGTGCCAACGAGGCGGCGCTGACCGGCTACATCCAGGGTCACACGGACATGCACCCGATCTGGGGCCTCAGTGCTGGCAACTACTTCCCGTTCCACACCTCCGCGGCCGCTCCCTACACCGTCACCTCCTGGTACATGGAAGGCGACGCTCTGGTGGAAGCTGCCAAGCTGGCCAAGCAGTGGAACGAGATCGGCGTGTGGCGCGAAGACGCGCTCAACTTCGACGGCGAAACCCGCGAGGAGCTCTACGCCGCCCTGTCGGGGACGGACCAGCACCATACGCAGACGTTCATCAACGATATCGTCAACAACATGAACACCAAGCAGCCGGGATCCGACCCCAAGTTCTTCTACTGGGGCAAGGAGAACGGCAATTTCTTCAAGGACATCTTCACGCACGGCGCCATGGCCGTGAGCGCCTATTCGAAGAACCCCGAGAAGGCGCTTCAGGTCTACGACCTGATCCGCAACGACAAAGAAATCTACATGCTCTTCAACTTCGGCATCGAGGGCACCGACTACGTCATCACCGCCGACGGCAAGCTGGGCCGTCCTGAGGGCTGGGACCAGTCGACCATGGACCTCGGCACCGACTACTGGTGGGGCCGTACGGACGAGTTCGAACTGCCGCGGACCACACAGGCACCGAACCGGGCCGAGATCATCGCCGAACTCGATGCGACGGCGAAGGAGTACCCCTACTCGACGCTGCTCATCAACAAGCAGGCGATCGATCCGACGCTGGCGGCCATGAGCGGCGTGCTCTCCGAGTACATCCCGCAACTGCAGTACGGCAAGTTCGACGACCCGGCCGCAGCCGTCGCCGAAATGCGCCAGAAGCTCAAGGACGTCGGCTACGAGGACGCCCGCGCCTCCATCCAGGCGGACATGGACGCCTGGAAGGCAGCCCGCGGCCTCTAGGCCCCGGACCATGACCGGGCGGAGCGCGCACTCCGCCCGGCTTTCCCCGAGGAGCTGCCGATGAACACCCTGTTCTCGCCCGATTCCACGCTGATGCGCGGCCTGAGCACGGTCGCCGACCTGATGCTGCTGAACCTGATATTCATCGCGACATCGCTCCCGGTCGTAACGCTGGGCGCATCCCTTACCGCGCTCAACTTCACCGCCATGCGGATCGCGACCGGTGAGTGCAACTCCGTCACCGGCGACTACCTGCGCTCGTTCCGCCGGAACTTCCGCCAGGCGACGATCATCGGGCTGGTGCTCGCGCTAATGGCCGGTGTGCTCGCGGCGTGGTTCGTCGTCGTCACCAACCTCGCGTTCGGCACTCTCGCCGAGCTGCTGTTGCTGGCGGTCTGGTACGTGTTGGCGTTCACGCTCGTCACGACCGCGCTGTTCGCCTTCCCGTATCTCGCCAGCTTCGAAGGCAGGACGCGCGACGTGCTGCGCAATGCACGGCTGCTGTCGTGGAAGCATCCGGTCACGGCGATCGCCGCGCTGGCCGTCATCGGGCTCTGCGCTGCCGCTACCGTCTTCTATCCGCATGTGACCGGCTTCGGCCTCTTCTGGTTCCTCGTCGGCTTCGCCGGCATCGCCACCATCAACGGCCGCCTGTTCGCAGGCGTCTTCCAAAAATACATCGCCGCAGCATCCGGCGAGAGATAGGGCTCGGGCTTCATGCATACTTTCGATATCCGCCGCTGGGCCTTCACGCTCGGGGACGAACCCGACGCCTGGGCGAAGGGCTTCGATGACTCGTCATGGCGCATGGTCACCGTGCCGCACGACTGGAGCGTCGAGCAGCCCTTCTCGCAGAGCCATTCGAGCGGCACCGGCTATCTGCCGGGCGGTATCGGCTGGTACAGGGCGCACGTCTCGCTGCGCGAGGTCGGCGAGATCGCCGGCAAGCACGTGCGGCTGGTCTTCCACGGCGTCTACAAGAACGCCCAGGTCTGGGTGAACGGCTACCATTTCGGCGTCCGGCCTTCGGGCTATGCCGAGTTCTCCCACGACCTCACCGAAATCCTCTCCTACGCCAACAGCGACGACCTCGTCGTCACCGTGCGCGTCGAGCACACCGACATCTCCGACAGCCGCTGGTACAACGGCTCGGGCATCACCCGCCGCGTCGAGCTCGAGGTGCACGAGCCGGTGCGCGTCGCCGAGCACGGGACCACGTTCACGACGCTGACGGCCGATGCAACGGAAGCGACGATCCGGATCGCCCAGGTGCTCGTCAACGATACGACCGAGGCGGTTACCGTCCGCGCGCGGCATGAACTGCGTTCACTGTCTTCTGGCCGCGTCCACACCTTCGCCATCGACGTCGACATGCCCGCGGGTGCGTCCGCCAGCGCCGAGATCGTGGGACAGGTGCCGCAGCCGGAGCTGTGGTCGGACACCACGCCGCACCTCTACCGCCTCACGACGACGCTGAGCTGGGGCGGAGATCAGCACGCCCGCTACGAGGAGACGGTCGGCATCCGCACCTTCCGCTTCGACGCCGACCACGGCTTCTTCATCAACGGCGAGCCCCGCACCCTCAAGGGCGTGTGCCTGCACGAGGATGCCGGCCCCCTCGGCACCGCCGTGCCGACCGAAGTCTGGCTGCGCCGGCTGCTCAAGCTCAAGGACATGGGCTGCAACGGGGTGCGCATGGCGCACAACCCGCACGCGCCCGAACTCTACCGGCTCTGCGACGCGCTCGGCTTCTTCGTCATCGACGAGGCGTTCGACGAGTGGGAGAACGCCAAGAACAAGTGGTGGCAGGGCCACAACGTCTACCCGCCGCGGCACCAGGGTTACGCCAGGGACTTCCACGCCTGGCACGAGCGCGACCTCGTCGCCATGGTCGACGCCCACCGCAACCACCCCTCGATCATCGCCTGGAGCATCGGCAACGAGATCGACTACCCGAACGACCCCTATGCCAGCGCCCGGTTCGAGGCGATGACCGGCAACAACGACGCCAACAAGTCGGCCAAGCAGCGCGCCTACGACCCCAACCGACCCGATGCGCGGCGGCTACCAACCATCGCGAGCCGGCTTGTGGACATCGTCAGGCAGGCGGACGCAACGCGCCCCGTGACGCTCGGGGTCGCGTTCCCGGAGCTGTCCCGCCACACCGGCTTCTTCGACCGCGTCGACGTGGTTGGCTACAACTACAAGGAGTACCTGTACGAGGCGGACCATCGCCACCTGCCCGACAAGCCACTGCTCGGCAGCGAGAATGGCCACCGCTACACCGACTGGCTTCATGTCGAGCAGAAGCCCTACATCGCCGGCCAGTTCCTGTGGACCGGCATCGACTATCTCGGCGAGGCCTATGGCTGGCCGATCCACGGCTCGGGCGCAGGTCTGCTTGATATCGCCGGCTTCGAGAAGCACACCTTCCACCTGCGCCGCAGCTGGTGGACCGACGAGCCGGTCGCCTACATTGTCACCCGCCCGCATGTCGAAGCTGCCGACAAGAACTTCTGGTCGCACCCGATCGCACGCCGCTGGGACGGCACCGGCGAGCAGGCGATCGAAATCCTCTGCTTTGCCAGCGGCGATCCACGGCTGACCTGCGGCGGCGAGGAGATCCCGCTGACGCGCGACGAGCAGCACGGCTACTGGGTTGCCGTGACGGCGCCGCGGTCGGCGCCTTTGGTGCTCGAAGCTCGCCGCAGCGGCCAGGTTGTGGCGCGGGATGAACTGGGGCCCCGAGGAGAAGCGGTGCGCCTCGAGGCGACCGCGTGGGCAGCCCCCGCCGACGCCCTGCGCCGCTGCACCGACGCCGGCCTCCCCGCCGACGGCATCATCCAGATCGAGTGCAGGTTGCGCGACGCGCTCGGCCGGGTGGCGGGCGACGAGCGAGACATATCGGCCGAAGTGGAAGGCGGCGACCTGCTCGGCATCGAGAATGGCGACCTCAGCGACAACACGCCATACGCGACGCAACAACGCCGCACGCACGACGGCCGCCTCGTTGTCTTCGTCCGTTCCGATGGAGCGGCGACAGTGCGGCTTCGTGCCTCCGACCTCACGGAAGTCAGGATCGAGTGCGGTTCGAAATCTGCGCCCTCCCTGATTCCAGCAAACTAGTCTTCCAGTCACCAGGTGCTCTGAAATGCAGATCGATCTCAGGAACAAGGTTGCCATCGTCACCGGCGCGGGCCGCGGCATCGGCAATGAAATCGCCAGGACGCTCGCGGGCGAAGGCGCCATCGTCGTCATCACCGACATCCGGCAGGAGCTGCTCGACGAAGCCGGCGCCGAATGGAAGCGCAACGGCTGGAATGGCCTGCAGCTCCTTTGCGACGTGCGCGAGTCCAGCGACAACAAGGCGGTCGTCGAGGCGGTGGAGAAGGCCTTCGGCCGCATCGATATCCTCATCAACAATGCGGGCGTGGCCAGCGGCGCACGGGTCGAGGAACTGGCCGAGGAGACCTGGGACCTCAACATGGACGTCAACCTCAAGGGCACGTTCCTGATGTGCCAGGCGGTGATCCCGGTGATGAAGCGCCAGCGCTCGGGACGCATCCTCAATGCCGCATCGTTCGCCGCCATCGTTCCCTCGATCGGAGGGGCCGCCTATGCGGCTTCCAAGTACGGGGTCGAGGCGTTTACGCGCGTCCTGGCCGGCGAGCTGGGCGCCCACGAGATCACCGTCAACTGCTACGCCCCGGGCATGATCCCGACCGGCATGAACCGCTTCGCCGATCGGACGGAGGCGGAGAAGGGCCGGCTCCTCGATACCCTCACGCTGCGCCGCTGGGGCAGCCCGAGGGACGTCGCCAATCTCATCTGCTTCCTCGCGTCCGACCTCGCGTCCTACATCACGGGCACGATGATCGATTGCTCGGGCGGCAAGTTCGCCACCCAGATGCCCTGGCTCGCCCACCGCGAGCCCTGACCGCGAACGGAAGAGCGGCGCCTCAGGCCGCGTGCTTCAGGGCGACAGCCGCGGCAGGCTCCACCGCCGGGCGGGGGAAGAGCTGGCCGTTCCACGACGAGGCCGACCGCCCCGTCGCAGGCAATTGAGCCCTTAGCTCCGCCGCGCGCAACCCTGCGCATCCCGCATGTCTTCGCTGCAGCCGCGTCACGCCCAATCATCGCTTACACCGCGATGGGCGACCCGCTGATCGTGCTCGGCGCTTACGGCCGCGGTCGCGCCGTAGCCTACACGACGGACTGCGTGCAGGACTGGGCCTCTCCTGAGCTCCTGGCCTGGCAGCACTAGAACGCCGCCTTGAGCCCCAACTGGCCGATGTGGCTGTGCTGGTCTCGCGAGAACTGGCCCGTATAGTCCAGCGAGACGGTCGACGTCCCCCCGACCAGCAGGTCCGCGCCGATGCCGAGCCGCACTTTATTGCGATCGGTCGCCGCGCTGCGCACGGCAAACGGATCACCGCCTCCGGCGAGGGACACCGTCCGCTCGCCGGCGGTGTCGCCGAAGCCGTGCATCCACAGCGCCTTGCCGCGCAGCGTCAGTTCGCCGGCCTCGTCGAGCACGACCCGGTGCGCCAGGGCGGCGCCGATCCCGACGTCCAGCTGCCAGGCGTCGGATGCTTCGATCGTGGCGTTCAGGGACCCTGCCCCGGTCTCGGTGGCGCCGCCGCTGTGCGACCATCCGGCCTCGGCCGTGCCCGTGGGGGTCAGGACGAACCTGTCCCCGAGCGGCAGGTCGTAGCCGGCCTCCAGCGTTCCGCCGAGCGCCTGCGTCCAGTAGTCGGCCACCGCCGTGCGGCTGAGGCCGCCAATCACGATGTCACGGCTGGTCGCGACGTGGGCGGCGCCATAGGACAGCGTTCCGCCAAGCGACAGCGGACCGTTGGCCCAGTCGCCGTAAAGACCGGCATTGCCGCCGCGGCCATCCATGACGGACAGGCCTCCGAGTGCCGAGCCGTGCGAGGCAAGGTAGCCCAGGCCGACCCCGAACCGGGCGTCGCCGCCCCCCAGTTGCGTCCAGCCTTCGTAGCCGCCGCCGAGGCCCGCTGACTGCCATGCGAGATCGCCGCCATTGCCATCGGCACTGACCATGCCCCGGCCGGCCATCGGCGTCAGCCACAGCAACTGGCGCGACTCGGGCGCGACGTCCGCCGCATCGATCGCCAGCAGGCTGGCCACGGCCGTCCCCGGCTCCGGGCCATAGCTCAGGGTCGCGGTCTGCGTCGATCCGGCGCTCCTGGGCGCACCCAGCGTCGCCGAGAACAGCGAGAACGTCTGGTCGATGACATGCTGGCCGTCGGCATGCACTTCGCCCGAGGCAAGATCGAAGGCTCGCTGCGCCTCGTCGGACGACGACAGCAGCAATTGGTTGAACACGGCAAGCGCGTCCGAGCCGGAAGTCTGGTCGAAATCCTCGAATGCCGCCGCGGTACCGCGCTGGTTGGCGGACTGGGCCACCGGCCGGAACAGCACCGGCGCGAGGAAGATGCTCAGGTCGACTGCGTTGGCATCGTCATAGACGAGGACCGGCACGATGAAGGCCGATCGCGTGGAGACGCCGGAGAAGCGGCCCGTGCGCCCATCGGTCGTGTCGACGATGCGATAGGTGGTGCCGTCCAGATAGCTTGTGCTGGCGTCGAGAGCCGCAACCTCCACCGTTCCGCCATCGATGGTGACGGTATCGGCCAGAACGCGATCGCTCGTGCCGTCGCCGGCGATTTCGACCTCGTAGGTCGAGCCGGCGGCGAAACTGACATTGCCCGATGCCTGGAGCGTCCCGATCGAATTGCCCGGCGCCAGGATGCCGCCGCTCCGCACCACGATATCGGCAAGCTGGCCGCTGCCCCCCAGGGTCGCACCGGAATAGACAAGCGCACTGCCCGCAGTGCCATCGACAAGCAACGTGCCGGAACCGACGCTCCAGTCCTGCTGCCCGCTTCCGGTCAGCGTCCAGGTGCTCGCACCCGACTTTCCGAAACTGGCAAACCCTCGGAACGTCGCCGCGGCGCCGATGCTGCCAAGATCGAACCAGTTCCCGCCGATCGCATCGACATCGCCTCCCAGCACCAGCGCGTCGCCATCGGCGCCTGCGCCGCTCGTGCTCACCACGTTGCCGACAAAGCTTCCGCCGGCCTCGATCACCAGCGTATTGCCGCCACCGGACAAGGCCATGGCGTTGGCACGCGTCGGTCCCGTCCCACCGCCCGCGATGGTGCCGCTATTGAAGATGGTCGCGCCACCCGACGACAGCACGCCCACTCCGTTGGCGCCGTCGGTCGCGGGCGGGCCGGCATAGGGCGTCGTCCCGGCAAGGCCGCCGATGCCACCGAGTCCCCCTGTGATGCTTCCCGAATTGTAGAGAACGAAGCCGTCGCCGCCGACACCGGCGCCGGCTGCGCCACCGTAGTCTCCACTGCCCGGCATCGTCGTCCCGCCGGCCCCGTGTCCACCTTCGCCGCCTTCGCCTCCGACGATCTGGCCGGCATTGTCGAGCACGAAACCGGTGCCGGACAGGGCCGTGCTCCCGTCCGCGCCCGGGCCGCCATGCGCGCCGAGGGAATACCAATCGGACGGGGTTACGTTATCGCCGCCATCGCCGCCCTTGCCGCCGGTCACGGTACCAAGGTTGCTGACGCTCAGTCCGGAACCAAGCACGATACCGCCGCTGGCCCCGCCCATTGGCTGGGTCCAGTTTGCAAAGTTCCCGTAGTCCGCTCCGGTCTCGCCGCTGAGCGTGCTGCCCGATGCAATAACCACCGAACCTGTTCCGGATAGCCCGCTCCCGATGAGGGCGACGCTGCCATCGGTGACGACAGTGCTCGCCTGGCTCAAGGCGGGCAGCGTTCCACTGACAGTAATGCTGGTAACGCTGTCATGTACAACGATGGTGTGGCCCGACCCGGTATTGGCCTGGGTGATCGCCCAACTAAGCGTCCCCACCACCGCCCCTGTCGCGTCGTCCGTGCTGGACGTGACGGTGAACGTCGCCGCAGCAGCATTCCCCGTGGCAAGGCATGCCAAGGCAAGTACGAAGGCGCCATGGGCGCATCGGATCGGGGCTTTGGGAGACATCGCGCTGACCAACTTTGAGCGCATCGGCAGTCGATGCGTAACGGCTTGAAAAATGAACGGAACGACTACGACCACCCGCAGTATCGGCGAGTGCCTAACGACTGCGAATCAAAGACAATTCAGCCAGCCTACCTGCGTATCGCCCGATATAGATAGCCGCCGTGACCGAACTGATCGAAGGGCTGACACAGCAGGCGCGCCCTTCAACTCGCGAGCTAATCGTCGGCCCAGAAATGCATGCGGTGGACAATGGCGACGAGGAACGAGACAGAGGCGCCGACCAGCACGATGCCGCTCAATCCCTGGAGGGCGGCGAACAGTTGCCAGGGCTCTTCCGTCCGCACCTGCGTGCCGCCGATCGTCGTGAAGGTCGCTGCAGAGAAGTAGAGCGCCGACCGCAGCGTGGGGATGGCGCCGATCGCATAGTAGACGAGCGCATAGGCGACGATCTGTATGAGGTGCAGCATGAACAGCAGGTAGGTGACCACGCCCAGCGCTATGACGCGCCAGTGGGGGCGTGCTGACTGGCCGAACGCCTGCCACCGCCTGAGCACCCGGGCGATGAGGACGAGGCCGGTGAACTGGATGGCGATCGCCACCGCGATCGCGGCACCAGCCCAGACGATCTGCACCAGAATCGAACCGGTCATCGCTCCTCAGGGATCCCGGCGCCGCCGAAGCGAGCTCACTCGAACGAGAAGATGCGGTTCCAGTCGTTCTTCATGCTGGTCACGATCCAGCCGTCCTTGATCGCCTCGTCGTAGAGGGCCTGCGAGAAGGCGCCGATGTTGGTGTCGGGCAGGCCCTGGGCCGGGCCGTAGGCGTACTCACGCTCCGCATCGTCATGGAGGATCAGCATGGCAAGGCGCCGGCCATCGCCTGCGGCGGTGTATTCCAGCATCTGCTGGTCGCCGGCGGTGTTGCCGAACGAGGCATGCGGACGGCGCCCGATCATCAGGTGGATGCTCTCGGGCTTGCCGGCGTCATTGTCGTTGATGAGGAGCTTGGGATCCTTGGTGAGGATCGGCTTGCCGTCCTTGTCGTAGCCGTAGGTGACCCCGCTGGCACTGCCGATCACCTGTTCGGGCGGGATGCCATAGGTCTTTTCGGCGTAGCTGCGGACGAAGTCCTGGCCCCCGCCGGTGACGATGTAGGTCTTGTAGCCATTGTCGCGCAGGTACTGCAGCACCTCCTGCATCGGCTGGTAGGTCAGTTCGTTGTACGGCCGCTTCCAACGATGATCTCTGGCTTGTGCCATCCACGCGGCGGCGTTCTGCTGGAACACGTCCACCGTCATGCCGGTCAGCGTTTCGGAGAGAAGGTCCTCGAGTTGCTCCTTGGGAAGCTTGGCGATCGCCTCCAGGTCTCCGGTGAGGACGGTCTTGAACGGCTCCTTCTCCGCGAGTTCCGGCTTGGCCTTGACCAGCGCCGGCACGCTGTCGAGGACGTAGACGATCTGGCTGTACATCGGATGCTCGACCCAGAGCGTGCCGTCCTGGTCGAAGGTGGCGATCCGCTCCTCCGGAGGCACGAGTTCGGCACTCGCGGGATCGGTCGTGTCCTTCACGAAGTCGATGATGGCCGTCTTGGCGACGCCTTCGTTCCAGGACGGCAACGGATCGGTCTGCGCATAGGCCGAAGTCGCCGCGACTGTCGCGAGGATGGCGGCGAATGCGAGCCGCGCAGCCCATCCGAACGCCCAGTGATGCTGCACCTTTGTCGGCTTTCTCATCTGCTAGAACTCCCACGCGTTGAGCTTCTTCCGGGCCGTGCCGAAATTGCCGACCTGGTAGACCGACAGCGCCGAGGGCGAGAACGTGAACGCGTCGAAGGGCTCGGCGATCAGCTTCTTCATGTAGTCGGGGGGAACCACGCCGACCGTGACATGGGGCGCGAGCTTGTCGCCGCTCGACTCCGGCACGTACGTGGTCACGTAGTCGATCGTCTGCTGGTTGATGTCCGGCTCCTCCGGCGTCGTGAAGAAGGCCGCGGCGGTGCCGGTCTCGACCGTGAAGGGGGCGACCGCGTCGATCAGCTTCTGCTGGAACGCGATGAGTTCGGGCGTCGGCTTGACGAGGATGACGGTGAGCCCCTCGCCGTTCCAGACGGCGCCGTCATACTTGTAGGCATCGAGGGACCATCCGGCCGGCTGCTCGCCGGCGAGAACGTCGCCGACCGCGGCATAGACCTTGTCGAGGTCGGCCGTATTGACGAAGCGCTGCAGCATCGTGATGTGCGGCGCGTGCGACGCATCGAGGGCGTAGCCCTTGGGATTGACCTCGCGCAGTTGCGCATTCGCCGCCTCGGCATGCTTCATCATCGTCGCATCCGGCTCGAGCGCGATGTCGATGGCGGTGACCGGGTTGTCGGCTGCCTGCGTAACGCCCGCCAGGGCGGCCAGGAAGCCGAGGCAGACGACGAGCACGGCGACCAACTTCATCTGGATGGGCATGGACGTGCCTTCCCGTCCGTCAAGCGATCTAGGCATGATTGGAGTCTCCGGTGGGGGAGGCGTGCGGTGTGCCAGCCTCCCCGTTTCAGGAGCAGGCGCTACTCGCCGGCGCGGTGCGCCGAGTTCATGGCCTTCACCTGGGCCAGCACCTGGTCCAGGTTGTAGCTGGCCGGGTCCTGCATCGGCGGGTAGGTGTTGTAGCTCTCGAGTTCCTTGAGCCACAGGGCCTGGCCGATGGGCAGCATGTTCCAGTCATAGACATAGGCGGTCAGCGGCCCGGCAAGGGCGCCGGCCTGACCGAACAGGGTCTTGAGCTGCGATCCGACCGAGGTCTCGAACGGGTCGCGCTTGATGTTGACCACCTGCGTCCAGTGATAGGGGATCACGCCGGTCAGGAAGCCTTCCGGACTGTCCGACACCATGGCGAAGTACATCTTCCAGTTCTTGTAGCGAACCGCCGACGGGTCCTTGCCCGAGTAGTAGAAGAACGTGTTGCGGGCGGAGTCGGCATCTCCTTCGAGGAAGGCGAGCTGGTTGACGCCGTCGAGCGTGGTCTTGACGATACCGGGATACTCGCCTTTCTCGATCTGGGCCTTCAGGTCGTTCCCCTTCGGACCGCCGGCGATTTCGACCAAGGTCGGCAACCAGTCGAGCGAAGCGAACATCTGGTTCTTCACCGTGCCCGGCTCGATGTGCCCGGGCCACCGGATGACCATCGGCGCGCGCATGCCGCCTTCCCAGGTGGTGAGCTTGCCGCCCTTGAACGGAGTCGTTCCGCCATCCGGGAAGCTGAGCGTCTCGGCGCCGTTGTCGGTGGTGAAGACGACGATGGTGTTGTCGAGCTGGCCCATCGCCTCGAGCTTGTCGAGGACGAGCCCGATATTGTCGTCCATCTGCTTCATGCCGGCTTCGTTGACACCCCAGTCCTTGCCGCCGATCTCGCCGACCATGTTGTAGTACTTGTCCGACAGCACGGTGGTGATGTGCATGCGGGCCGGGTTGTACCAGACGAAGAACGGCTTGTTGGTCGTGGACGGATCGTTCCGGTCGAGGAAGTCGATGACCTTGGCCGAGATCTCCTCGTCGATGGTCTTGGAGCGCTCGAGCGTCAGCGGACCCTCATCCTTGCAGGTCTGGTTGGCGGCCGTGCCGTCCGAGGACGTGCAGAACATCACGGGTCGCGGCGGCATCAGGCAGATGGTCGTCGCCGGATCGACGGCGCCGGCCACTTCCGTCATCCCCGGAACCGGGGTGTTCTTGCACGGCGGAGCGACCGTCTGCTCGGTCGGGCTCTTGTTGATGTCGGGGAAGCTCACCCCCTGCATGGCATCGAGGTGATAGAGATAGCCCCAGAATTCCTGGAATCCATGCGCCGTCGGCAGCGCATCGGTGTGGTCGCCGAGGTGGTTCTTGCCGAACTCGCCGGTGTTGTAGCCGAGGTCGTGCAGGAACTTCGAAATCGTCGGCGTTCCCGGCCGGAGATAGGAGGGGCTGCCCGGCAGCTGCGGCGGGATCATGCCGGTGCGCAACGGGTGCATGCCGGTGATGAAGGCATTGCGCCCGGCGGTGCAGCTCTGCTCGGCGTAGTAATCGGTGAACAGCGCGCCCTCGTTGCCGATGCGATCGATGTTCGGCGTCTCCCCAACCATCAGGCCGCGGTGATAGATGCTCGGCTGCATGTAGCCGATGTCATCGCCCATGATGAACAGGATGTTCGGCCGTTCGGCCGACGGGGCTCTGTCAGGCGTGGTTTGCGCCGATGCCGGCATCACGGCTGCCGTCAGCATGGCAGTGGCCGTCAGAGCCGCAAGGCTCCGGGCCAGTGGTTTCGATGTCATAATGCCGCCTCCAGGTTGCTCTTGGCGTGGACGGGGACCGCAGCGGTTCCCTCATCTCCGTGAGGCGGGTGGCAGCTATCGCACGCACCCCTTCAGAAAGCGTTCTGGGAGGAATGCTCCTTTGAATAAATTGGACGGAGGGCAGCCTCGGACGCTCGGGAAAGACGCAGAACAGGCGCTATGCGAGGCCGACTGGCCCCGCCTCGAGCACCGCCGGTGAGTGCTATGACCTACGCGTTGACGGCGTCGCCGACCGCGCGGCGGAGTTGCAGGATGCCGCTGTCGGAATAGCGGCTCGGGTGCACGCGGTTGGTCAGCAGCGTCCACGCCCGCTGATTGTCGAAATCGATCCAGAGGCCGGTGCCGGTGAAGCCGGTGTGGCCGATGGTTGAGGCATTGGCCACATCGCCGCCGGTCCAGCCGACATAGGGACGTTCCCAGCCATGCGTGCGGGTCGCGCCGAGCGGGGCGCGTTGCAGCTTCACCAGCGGATCACCGGCGGCGTCGCCGCGCAGCAGCGCCTCTGCCGCGTCGAGCACCGAGTGGACCGTGCCGAACAGCCCGGCATTGCCCGCGCCCTGCAAAGCGGCGCAGTTCTCGTCATGCACCTCGCCCACCACGATCCGGTCGCGCCAGGTGCAGAACTCGGTGGCTGCCGCCTGCTCGGGCGCCGCGGAGAAGGCGAAACCCGGGCCGGGATCCATCTCGCGGATCATCCTGCCTTCGAGGCGCTCGAGTGCGATGCCGAGCAGGATGAAGTTGACGCAGGTATAGATCGAGGGCACGGCCTCCCACCGGTGCTGCAGCACGAAGTTGCGCAGCAGCCGCGGGTTCTCGCCATAGGTGAAGATGGCGACGTCGTTGGGGAATGCGGTCTGGTGGCCGAGGCACTGCCGGAACGTCACCTTCCGCTCCCAGGCCTCCGGCGTGAACTGCCTGAAGTCGGGGATGACCGAGGTCAGCGGCGCATCGAGGTCGAGCCGCCCGGCCGCGTGGAGCGCCAGGATGCGCGGCGTGGTGAACAGCACCTTGGTGAGCGAGGCGAGGTCGAACCACGTATCGACCGTCATCGGCCGCCGCTCCGGCACGACCCAGGCCGAGCCTTTCGCGTCGACGATCCGGCCGTGCTTCAGGTCGATGATGCCGAGCACCCCGCCCGGCACGCGGCCGCTGTCGATCGCCTGCTCGAGAGGCGCGTAGGCGGCATCGAACCGCTTCTGCAACTCTGGATCCGCCATGCTCCCCCTCCCCCGTGTCGTTACCCGGCCGCCCCGGGATGCGCGATCAGCGCGCGGCGCAGGAAGCCGTCCTCGCGCCTGAGCGCCGCTTCCGCTTCGGCCTGCGGCATGCCGGTGAGACCCATGAGGATGGCGAGCTTCACGTCGTTTCCGCTCTGCGCCAGCAACTCTTCTGCCTGAGCGTTCGGGCAGCCGACGGCTTCGACAATGATGCGTGTGGCCCGCGCCGCGAGCTTCTCGTTGCTCACCGACACGTCGACCATCAGGTTCTCGTAGGACTTGCCGATGCGGATCATGCTGGCGGTCGACAGCATGTTGAGGACGAGCTTCTGCGCCGTGCCGGACTTGAGCCGCGTCGAGCCGGTGAGGACTTCCGGACCGACCAGCGGCGAGATGGCAATGTCGGCTATCTTCGCGATGGTCGAGTCGGGGTTGCACGAGAGGGCGACGGTGGTGGCGCCGACCTGGCGCGCATACTCCAGCCCGCCGATGACATAGGGCGTACGGCCGCTGACCGCGATTCCGACCACGACATCCTTGGCTGAAAGGGAACGGGCGGCGAGATCGTCACGCCCCTGCTGCGGACTGTCCTCGGCGCCCTCGATCGGATGGCGCAGGGCGCGATCGCCGCCGGCGATGATGCCCACCACCATGGTGTCGGGCACGCCGAATGTCGGCGGGCATTCCGAAGCGTCGAGCACGCCGAGCCGGCCGCTCGTGCCGGCACCGAAATAGATGAGCCTCCCACCGGACCGGAAGGCCTCGACGATGCGCTCGACTGCCGCCGCCACGGCCGGCAGCACCTGCTCGACCGCCACCGCCACGTCGCGATCCTCGCGATTCATGGCCGCAACGATGTCGGCGGCTCCCATCAGGTCGATCTGCATGGTACGAGGATTGCGGGCCTCGGAGACGAGCTGCCCGAGCTCCGCGATCAAGCTGTCTTTCACCATATCCGCCCTGCCTTGTTTCTGCGCAGCAGTGGTAAAAGTGTCTATTCCATCTGTCAACGATACTTGGAATAGACTATTCCAAGTGCATAGGAGCGCCGACGGTCAGGCTTGCGTTCTCCCAGGCCGGCGCGCACCACCCTTCCTGCAGACGAGATGCAGCGCCATGTCCGTTCTCAAGCTACTCGCCGCCAAGCTCGATACCATGACCGAGGCCGATCGGCAGATCGCCCAGTTCATCCTCGACGATCCCGAGCGGATGATGGGCCTGTCGTCGGCCGCGCTGGCCAAACAGACTGGCCGCAGCCAGTCGAGCGTCGTCAAGTTCAGCCAGAAGCAGGGCTACGAAGGCTACCAGCAGCTCAAGCTCGCGGTGAACAAGGCCAAGGCCCAGGAGTGGCAGGCGCCCGCCGGCGTGATCCACGGCTCGATCGGCGCCAACGACAGCTACATGACGATCCTGCAGAAGATGATCGGCAGCAAGCTGCTCTCGATGCGCGAGACCATGGCCGCCAACACCGAGGAGACGATCGAGGCGACACTGCGGGCGCTCGTCGGCGCCCGCCGGGTCCAGCTGGCGGGGGTTGGCGCCTCATCACTGGTAGCGCGGGACTTCTCCTACAAGCTGCTCAAGATCGGGCGAACCGTGCTGCTCGACAATGACAGCCACATCCAGATCTCGAACGCCTCGACCCTCAACCACGAGGACGTGCTGATCGCGCTCTCCTATACCGGCGCCAGCCTCGAGACCCTGCGCATTGCCGAACTGGCGCGCGCGCGGGGCGCGACCGTCATCTCGATCACGGGCATGCAGCCCAACCCCCTGCTCGAGTTGTCGAACATCCAGCTCTACACCATCGCCGACGAGGAACGCGTGCGCTCATCGGCCATCACCTCGCGCGACGCGCAACTGATGCTGACCGATATGCTGTTCATCCTGCTGCTCAGGCGCCAGCCGCATGCCAACGACTTCATCCACCGCAGCGAGGCAGCGGTGAACGTGCTCAAGGAATGAACGAAATGCGCTTGCATAGTCATGCCTTCGTCGTAATACCATATTCTTGACACGAGCGTTTTCTGGAATTTAATATTCCATCGTGACCCGGCCAGCGTCGCTGCCGAGGGGGCGAGGCATTGCCGGTGGGGGCGCGTTGGTAGTGGAAGTCTTCATTCGGACAACAGCGCATGCGCGGGCCGTTTCGGTCACGCGGGCGGCCATCCATTCCGCTCCGGTTTCCCACGACGCCAGCGAGCGGAGAGTCTGACTTGGTTGATCTATCCCTGCGCGGCATCAAGAAGCGCTTCCGCACCGTCGACGTGCTGCATGGCATCGACCTCGAGATCAAGGACAAGGAACTCGTCGTTTTCGTCGGCCCGTCCGGCTGCGGAAAATCGACGCTGCTGCGGCTGGTCGCCGGTCTCGATCCGATCACGGACGGCGAGTTCTGGATGGCCGGCACCAAGATGAACGACGTGGCGCCCTCGCGCCGCGGCATCGCCATGGTGTTCCAGTCCTACGCGCTCTACCCGCATATGGACGTCTACGAGAACATGACGTTCGGCGCCCGCCTGATGGGCCTCGACAATGCCGAGGTCGAGCGGCGCATCGCCGAGGCTGCCCGCATGCTGCGCCTCGACGCGCTGCTGAAGCGCCGGCCCAAGGAACTCTCGGGCGGCCAGCGCCAGCGCGTCGCCATCGGCCGCGCCCTCGTGCGCAAGCCCGAGCTGCTGCTGCTGGACGAACCGCTGTCCAACCTCGACGCAGCGCTCCGCTCCGAAGTGCGCCTCGAGATCGCCAAGCTCCACCGTGATATCGGCGGCACCACCATCTACGTCACGCACGACCAGGTCGAGGCCATGACGCTCGCCGACCGGATCGTGGTGATGAACCAGGGGCGCGTCGAACAGTTCGGCTCCCCGCGCGAGCTCTACGAGACGCCCGCCAACACATTCGTCGCCACCTTCATCGGCTCGCCGCAGATGTCGCTGCTCGAAATGGAGCGCGACGGCGATCGCATCGGCATCGCCGGCACCGGCAGCGTCGTGCCCGGCAGGCTGCCGGCGGCGGACGAGCGGCAGGTGATCGTCGGCGTGCGGCCCGATGCCGTCGTGATCACCCCGGGCGAGGATGGCGAGGGCCTCTCCGCCCGGGTCGTCTACACCGAATATCTCGGAGACAACGCCTTCACCTATGTGCGGCTCGCCAACGGCCAGCTCATCAGCGTGCGTTGCACTCCGGACACCGAATTCGCGATCGATGCGCCGGTTCGCGTCGGGCTCTTGCCCAACAAGGCCCATTTCTTCAGCAGCGCAACAAAGCAGCGCCTGCCTGCCTGAGGGCGGCGACAAGACCCACTGCAACAGGGACCAGAGAGGGATTTCAATGAAGCATTTCGTGTTAGGGGCGGCAGTGCTCGCCGGCACCGCACTGTCTACGTTCGGCGCAATGGCCCAGGAGTTGAACTTCTGGACGTGGCGTGCCGAGGACAAGGCCCAGTACGAGCAGTACATCGACACCTTCGAGGCGGCCAACCCGGGCATCACCGTCACGTTCTCGTCCTATGAGAGCACCAACTACTTCTCAGCGCTCTCGACCTCGCTGACCGGCGGCACCGGCCCCGACGTCATGATGGTCCGCTCCTACGGCGGCCTCGAGACGATCTCGAACGGCGGCTTCCTGCTGCCGCTCGACGAGACGAACGTGCCGGCCCTGGCCGGGTTCTCCCCCGCCGCCATCGCGTCGGAAACCTCGCGCACCGACGGCAAGACCTACGCCATTCCGTTCGCCAGCCAGACCATGCTGGTGATCTACAACAAGGATCTGTTCGACCAGCACGGCATCACCGAGCCGCAGACCTGGGACGAACTGCTCGCCGCTTCCGAGAAGCTGAAGGCCGCCGGCGTCATGCCGTTCGCCAACGGCACCGCGACCGCCTGGCAGAACGAATCCACGTTCCACGCGCTCACCGCCTCGACCTTCGGCCGTGCCTTCTACGAAGACATGATCGCCGGCAAGGCCGACTTCACCGATCCGCGCTACATCGAGGCGCTGACCAAGTACGACGAGATCTCGACCAAGTACTTCCCCGAGGGCTTCGTCGGCCTCGACTACCCGTCGGCCCAGCAGCTGTTCATCTCGGGCCTCGCTGGCATGTTCGCTGGCGGTTCGTTCGAGCTGGCCTCGTTCGCCACGCAGAACCCGAGCCTCAACATGGGCATCTTCGCTGCTCCCGGCGCCACTGCCGAGGACGAGAAGCTGGGCAGCATCTACTTCGACGGCGGCTATGCGGTGAACGCCACCAGCAAGCATCCGGAAGCTGCGCTCAAGTTCGCCAACTACCTCGCCAGCCTCGAGTTCGGCCAGGCGTTCGCCAACGGCCTCAAGAACATCTCGCCGATCCCCGGCGTGACCTTCGAGAGCGAGCTGCTGCAGGAAGTCTCGGAGATGAACAAGACGGCGATCCCGTACATCATGTTCGTGCACTTCCGTTATGCCGAGCCGTCGGGTTCGGCGCTGCTGCAGGCCGAGATCCAGAAGATGTCGGCTGGCCAGCAGACCCCCGAAGGTATCGGCAAGGTCATCACCGAGGGTGTGGCCGCCTGGTACGAGCCCTTCCAGAAGTAAGCTCAATTCCGGTCCGGGCGCACGGCGCCCGGACCTCTCTACCCGCGACTGCCGACAATCGACTGGATCAGGTGCATGTTCACAAAACAGCTGACGGGCCGCCGGCTCTGGATCGCCGCACTGATCATGCCGCCGCTCGTCTTCGTGTGCCTGTTCATCGTCTATCCGATCATCTCCGCCTTCGCCTACGCGTTCTTCGAGTGGAGCGGGCTGGCGCGCGGGGACTTCGTCTGGTTCGAGAATTTCCACAAGGTCCTGTTCGTCGAGCCCTTCGCGAGCCGCACGGTCAACGCGTTCAGTCACAACGTCTTCGTGTTCTTCGCGCTGATGGTGTTCCAGAACGGGCTGGGGTTCGTCCTCGCCTACTTCCTCTGGCGCGAACTGCCCGGCTTCCGCTTCCACCGCATCGCGGTGTTCCTGCCGGTGGTGCTCTCGACGATCGTCGTCGGCTTCCTCTGGCGGCTGTTCTTCCATCCGCTGTTCGGACCGGTGAATGCCGGCCTCAAGGCCCTCGGCCTCGGCTTCCTCACGCAGCCCTGGCTCGGCCAGGATACGACCGCCCTGTGGTCCATCGTCTTTGCCAATGCCTGGCACATGGTGGGCTTCCCCACCCTCGTCTTCCTCGCGGGCATGCAGCGCATTCCCGGCGAGGTGCTCGACGCCGTGCGCATGGAAACCCAGAGCGAATGGGTCAAGATCACCAAGATCGTCTGGCCGCTCGTCGCCCCGAGCGCCACCGTGGTCTTCACGCTGCTGTTCGTCGGCGCGTTCAACTGGTTCGAGCTGCCCTACATCATGGTCGGCCTTGAAGGCTCGCCGCATGGTTCGACCGACGTGCTCGGCCTCTATTTCTACCGCACCGCCTTCGGCAACCAGTCTGGTGCGCCGCCGGACTTCGGCGCGGGCAGTGCGCTCGCCGTGCTGATCTTCCTGTTCATCGCCATTGTGGCGGGGACACTCACCATCCGCATGCGCCGCCGGGAGATCGAGCTGTGACCGCCTCCGCCCGTTCCGTATCGTCCGTCCCCACCGTCTCGTCGAACCGCTCCACGGTGTGGACGCTCGATGCGCTGGTCCAGGTCGTGCTGATCGCCAACACGCTGGTGATGCTGGTGCCGATCGTGATCATGGTGTTCTCCGCGTTCAAGACGAACGTGCAGATCTTCCAGTCGCCGTTCTCGATCCCCGACTTCACCAACCTGACGAACCTGACCAAGATCTGGACGCAGACGAACTTCCTGCGCTACCTCGGCAACTCGTTCTTCGTCACCGGCGTCTCGATGCTGCTCATCCTCACGCTGGGCACCATGGCGGCGTATGCGATCGCCCGCTATCGCTTCACCGGGTCGGGCTTCATCCTGATGTTCTTCGTCGCCGGGCTCACGCTGCCCCTGAAGCTGGCGATCATCCCGCTGTTCATCCTCATGCGCGACCTGGGGATCCTCAACTCCCACGCCGCCCTGATCGTGGTCTATGTCGCCACCGGCCTGCCCACGACCGTGTTCATCATGACCGGCTTCATCCGCACGCTTCCGAGCGAGCTCGAGGATGCGGCGCGCATGGATGGCGCAAGCGAAGCGCTGATCATGTGGAAGATCATGCTGCCGCTGGTCCGGCCGGCCATGGTCATCGCCGGCATCCAGAACGTCGTGCCGATCTGGAACGACTTCTTCTTCCCGCTCGTCTTCATCCAGTCCGATGGGCTGAAGACGCTGCCGCAGGGCCTCGCGTCCTTCATGGGCGAGTACAACACCGACTGGGGCGTGCTGTTCTCCGGCCTGACGCTCTCGGTGCTGCCGATCATCATCATCTACATCCTGCTGTCCAAGCAGTTCATCAACGGCATGACCTCCGGAGCCGTGAAGTGACGCTCGCCCTACCGGCCAATCGGCTCATCGTCTCGTGCCAGGCGCGGGCCGACAACCCGCTGCACGGTCCCGTCTTCATGGGCGCGATGGCCCTCGCTGCCCGCGACGGCGGTGCCGGTGCGATCCGCGCCAACGGCCCTGACGACATTCGCGCCGTGAAGGCCGCCGGGCTGCCGGTGATCGGCATCCACAAGATCTTCGGCGACCATCCGGTCTACATCACCCCCAGCTTCGCCGCCGCCGAGGCGATCGTCGCTGCCGGCGCCGAGATCGTCGGGCTCGACTGCACCATGCGCCCGCGCGATGGCGAGTCCCCTGCCCTGATCGTCCGCCGCATCCGCGAGGAACTGGGCGCCGAAGTGTTCGCCGACATCTCGACCCTCGACGAGGGCCTCGCCGCCGCCGACTGGGGCGCCACCTATCTCGCCACCACGCTCTCCGGCTATACCGAGGCAACGCAGTCCAAGCCCAAGGAGCCCGACCTGGCCCTGATCGAGCAACTGGTGTCCCGCACGAGCGTGCCCGTTGTCGCCGAGGGCCGGTTCAACACGCCCGACCATGTCCGGCAGGGCTTCGAGGCCGGCGCCTACGCCGTCGTCGTCGGCACCATGATCACCAACCCGCGCGAGATCACCCGCCGCTTCGTCAGCGAAGGCGTACCGGCTTGAGCTTCCACCAGCTCGGCATCGATATCGGCGGCACGGCCAGCCGTTGGGTGCTGTGCGATGCTTCCGGCCATGAGCTGGCGCGCGGCGCCACCTCCGGCGCAACCGGCCACGTCTTCAATCCCGTGGCGCGCGAGCGGCTGCAGAATGCCCTGACGGCGATCGCCACCGACGTCCGCAAGGCGACGCCCGCGGTGAACGGCGTCGCGGCCGGCATCACAGGCTTCGGCAATGTCGTCGAGGCAGAGGTGAAGCAGATGCTCGCCACCACCTTTGGCGTCGCACAGGACAACCTCATCGTCGTCGACGACATCATGCTCGCCTACGCCGCCGCCTTCGCGCCCGGGGAAGGCCACCTGGTCTCCGCCGGCACCGGCTCCATCGGCCTGCACGTCGGGCTCGAGGCCGGCTATGTCAGGGTCGGTGGGCGCGGCATCCTCATCGACGATGCCGGCTCGGGCAGCTGGATCGCGCTGCGGGCGCTCGACGAGGCCTTCCGTCACCTCGATCGCCACGGCGACTTCACCGGCATCCAGGCGCTTGCCGACGCCATCTTCGCCATCACCGGCGGCAGCGAGTGGCAGAGTGTCCGCCAGTTCGTCTATGGCGGCGACCGGGGCGAGATCGGCGCGCTCGCGACGGGCGTGGCCAAGGCCGCAGCGGCCGGCGACGCGCTCGCCCTCCGCATCCTCGGCGACGCGGGACGCGAGCTTGCGGCCCTCGCCTCGGCGCTGGTCGCACGGACCGAGGCTAGGCCCATCGGCTTCATCGGCGGCGTGCTGAAGCTGCATCCGGTCGTGAGCGAGGCGATCCTCGCGCACCTGCCGGGGTACGACGTGCGCTTTCCCACGGTTGACGCGGCGCTCGCGGCCGCCAGCATGCATCTCGCCGGCTTCGCCGGCTGGCGCGCCACCTTCGCCTCACTCAGCAGCGGAACCCGGTCATGATCGAGCAGCAGATCTTCGGCGCCGAGCGCATCCTGATCGTCGGCGCCCACGCCTTCGACGGCGAGATGATCGCCGGGCCGCTGGCCTTCGTCGCCGCGTCGCGCGGCATCGAGGTGACGTTCCTCCACCTCACCATGGGCGAGCAGGGCCACCGGTGCCTCTCGACCTCGCTCTATGCCGAACAGAAGCGCAAGGAAGCCGCCGATGCCGCCTCGCGCCTCGGCGCCAAGTGGCTGACCCTCGATTTCCCGGACGCCTTCCTCCCCAATGACGAGCAGACCGCCCTCGCCGTCTGCGACGTCATCCGGCGCATCCGCCCCAACGTCGTCATCACCCACTGGCACGGCAGCTGGCACAAGGACCACCGTGCCGCCTCAGAACTGACCAAGACCGGCGTGTTCTACGCCGCGCTGCCCACGCTCGAGCGCGAGTCCCCCGCCTTCAGTCCCTCGCTGCTTCTGTTCGGCGAGAACTGGGAAGACGACGAAGGCTTCACGCCGACCTATCTCGTCGATGTCTCCTCGGGCTTCGAGCCCTGGCGCGAAGCCGCCTCCACCTACGAGCTGGCGCGCGGCCTCTCGAGCTTCCCCTATCTCGACTACTACAGCGCGCTCTACCGCCTCCGCGGCTGCCTCCGCGGCACCATGTACGCCCAGGCCTTCATGGGCATGTCGCACTCATGGAATGCCGGCGCCGGCCTCTTCCTGCCGCCACAGCCCGCCTAGGCAGCCGCAGCCGGAAGCACAGGCGGCCCGAAGGCCGCCATGCCTGCCGCGATATCGAGTTCAGAGCTCGACCACGGCTTCCACTTCGACCTTCGCCCCCATGGGCAGGGCCGCGACCTGCACTGTGGCGCGGGCGGGGAACGGCGCGACGAAAGCCGTCGCATAGGCCGAGTTCAGGTCCTTGAAGATGCTGAGATCGGTGACGAACACTGTCGTCTTGATCGCCTTGCGGATGTCGGTGCCGGCCGCCTCGGCGACGGCACTGAGGTTGCGGAGCACCTGATGCATCTGCTCCACCGGATCGGCCGGGATCTGCCCGGTTGCGGGATCGATCGGCAGCTGGCCGGAGATGAACAGCAAGCCGCCATGGGTGCGGGCCTGCGCGTAGGGCCCAATGGCCGCGGGCGCACGATCAGTCTTGATTTCGCCCATGAGGGCACTCCTTCAGGCAGCGTTGCTGGTGGGTGACTGCCGGGCTGCCATCAGGAGCTCCGGCGCGAACGCGCCGCCGGCAAGGAACGACTCGATCATCGCGACATAAGGTGCCGGATCGAGCTGCTGCGCTGCAAGCCAGGTCTCGTTGAAATAGGTGTCGGCGTAGCGCTCGCCGCTATCGCAGATCAGCGAGACGACCGAGCCGGGCTCGCCGTGGTGGCGCATCCGGTCCACGGCCCAGCACAGCCCCACGAAATTGGTCCCGGTCGAGGCGCCGACGCGTCGGCCCAGGAGGCCGGAGAGCACCCGCATGCCGCCCAGCGAGGCCGCATCGGGCACGCGGATCATCTCATCCAGCACCTCGGGGATGAACGACTCCTCGACCCGAGGCCGGCCGATGCCCTCGATGCGCGAGCCGCGCTCGGCGACCGCGCTGCGATCGCCGCTGCGCCAGCCCTCGTAGAACGCCGAGTACTCGACATCCGGCACGCAGAGCCGCGTCGCCAACCCCCGATAGCGGATATAGCGCCCGATGGTCGCCGAAGTGCCGCCGGTTCCGGCGCTCATCACGATCCAGCTCGGCACCGGATGCCGCTCGTTCTCGAGCTGCGTGAACATCGACTCCGCGATGTTGTTGTTGCCTCGCCAGTCGGTCGCCCGCTCGGCGAAAGTGAACTGGTCGAGGTAGTACCCCCTGCACTGCGCCGCGAGTTCCGCCGCCGCCTCGTAGATGGCCCCGGGCCGATCCACGAAATGGCACCGCCCGCCCTGCCGCGCGATCGCCTCGACCTTGCTGGAACTGGTCGAGCGCGGCAGCACGGCGCAGAAATCGAGCCCGAGAAGGCGCGCATAGTAGGCTTCGCTGACGGCTGTCGAGCCGGACGAAGCCTCGGTCAGCGTCATGCCCTCGCGGATCTTGCCGTTGCAGATCCCATAGAGGAACAGCGAGCGTGCCAGCCGATGCTTCAGGCTGCCCGTTGGATGGGAAGACTCATCCTTGAGGTAGATGTCGATGTCCGGCAGTCCCGGCACATTGAGGGCAACAAGGTGCGTATCGGCCGAGCGCCTGCCCTCCGCTTCCAGCAGCGCTATCGCCCGCGTGCGCCAGGCACGATCCGACTCCACCTCGACTGACACGGCTCACTCACGTTCTACAAATCTTCGTCATTAGGGCATGTTTTTGCCGACTCCGTCAACATGTGAGCAAATCGTGCTTCGCAGGATCCATTTTGGAGAAATGGAGACTTCACACACCGGGGCGGGCTCGGCCTAGAACTCGTTCCAGTTGCTGCCCACAACCTTGCGTGGTTGATGCGGCTGGTTCGCGGCGGACCTGGGTGACTGGCTGCGCGCCGCAGGCCGCACGACTGTCGGGGCGGCATCCTGTCGACCGATGTGGAACACATCGACGAGCCGATCGAGTTCCCCCGCGCGTCCTTCGGTCTGCTCGATGGCGGCGTTCGTCTCTTCGACGAGGGCCGCATTGTGCTGGGTCATTTCGTCGAGCTGACGCACCGCGACGTGCATTTCGCTGATGGCGGAGGCCTGCTGGCTGGTGGCGCCGGCGATGGCTTCCATCAGGGCGGTGTTCTCTTCGATCGGACCGACCATGTCCTTGAGCCGCTTCGCCGCCTCCTCGACCAGCTTCGATCCGTCGGCGACATCGGCCATGCTGACGTCGATGAGCGACTTGATGTCGGAGGAAGCCTCGGCCGCCGATTGCGCCAGCCGGCGGACTTCGACCGCCACGACGGCAAACCCCTTGCCGGATTCGCCCGCTCGCGCCGCCTCGACGGATGCATTGAGGGCGAGAAGGTTCGTCTGGAAGGCAATGTCGTCGATCAAGCCGATGATGCTGGCGATCTTCCCCGACGAGAGGCTGATCCGCTCCATCGCCGAATGCGCGCGCTGCATCGCCTCGCCCCCCGTCACGGCCGCCGCGGCCACGGTTCTTGCCTTACCGGCCCCCGTCTCCGCCCGCGCGGCGTTTTCGGCGACGGTGTCGGCCAGCTGCTCCATCGCCGCGGAGGTCTCCTCGATCGTCGCCGCCTGCCGCGTCGTCCGCTCGCTGAGGTCGTTGGCGCCGGCGAGGATCTCGCCGGTTGCCGTCCGCAACGCCCCCGTCGTCTCCCGCAACTGGCGGATGATCGTGGTGAGCTTGTCGCCCACGGAGTTCACATCGGACTGCAGCTCCGCGAAGGCGCCGCTGAACACGCCATCCATGCGCCCGGTGAGATCGGCCTCGGCAAACCGGGCCATCGTTGCAGCGGTAGCGCCGATGCCCTTCTCGACGGTCGCCAGCAGGGCATTGACCCCCTGGGCGAGGCCGAGGATCGCGGGATCGGTGGATCCACATTCGACGCGGGCCGCAAGGTCCCCGTTCTCGGCCGCTTCCGCTACCCGGCCGATCTGCTGGTTGAGCTCGGCGGCCTCGGCAGTCTTGCGCTCGAAATAGGTGCTGACGGCAATGTCGACATCGACCAACGTCGCCTTCACGAGGGACGTAATCAGCCTGCCGACCTGGTTGGTCGCCGCCAGCACCTCCCGGCGGCTGAACCGTCGATCGAAACCGAGGCGCGATTTGGGAAGGCGCTCGCTCAGCGCGTCGGCCAGCACGCCTTCGATCAGCGTCTCGACGATCAGGCCATAGCCGCCGATGTACCAGCGCGGCTCGAGCCCGATGCGCGCATGGACATTGCCGATGATCGTCGCGCTCTTGATGTACTCGCCATCGAGCTTGCCGCCGGCTATGGCGCGCCAGTGCTTGGACTGGTTGGACTTGGCCCGCGTGGCCTGCTCGGGCCCGGAGAAGTGGCGGGCGACCTCGGGGGCAGCCATCAGCCGCTCATAGAAGCGCGTCAGCGCCAGATCGAGGTGTCGCTCGATTATAGGGGTAATCGAGGCGACACCATCGAGGGCTTCCTGGTCCAGCTTGATGAAGTCGAGGCGAGATTGCAGTTCGGACGGCGTGGTCGTGTGCATGGTCGGCCTCGTTTCGCTGATGCCTGAATGGGTTCCTGGATGATAGTTCTGGTGGGCGTAGACTAGCCGGCTCTCCGGGCCGCCGGCGCCGATTGGGCCGCGAGGTACAGCTCGAGTTCTGCCTCGAGCAGCGGCTTGCTGACGATGTAGCCCTGCCCGGTGTCGCAGCGCAGCTCGCGCAGGAACTGCAGCTGCCGCTCGGTCTCGATCCCCTCGGCGACCACCTGCTTGCCGAGGCTGTGCGCCAGCGTGACGATGGTCCGCACGATGGCCTCGTCGCCGGCATTGCTCCCGACGCCGGAGACAAAGCTGCGATCGATCTTCAGTCGGTCGACCGGCATGCTCTTGAGGTGCGTCAGCGAGGCGTGGCCCGTGCCGAAGTCGTCGAGCGCGATCTGCACGCCGAGCGCATGAAGCTCCGTCAGCGCCTGCCTGAGAACTGCGGCCGACCGGTCGATCAACACGTTCTCGGTGACCTCGATCTCGAGTGATGAGGCCTCGACGCCGTGACGGTGCAGCAGCGCCGCAACGTCACGTGGGAAACCCGGATCCTTGAGCTGCGCCGCCGCGACGTTGACCGCCAGCCGGCCCGGATCGTAGCCCGACCGCCGCAGCTGCGCGACCGCAGCCAGGGCCTTGTCGAGCACCAGGAGACCCAGTTCCCCGATGATCCCGCCCTGCTCCGCCACCGCGATGAATTCGGATGGTGTTGCCTTGAGGGTATTGCTCCAGCGCGCCAGGACCTCGAAGCCCTCGTGGCGCTGGCTGCCCAGGGCGAACTGGGGCTGGAGCGCGATGCCGACCGTCCGCCGCTCGATGGCCGTGCGCAGGCCTGCCGCGATCGCCTCGCGGCGCTGCAGTTCGGCGCGCAGTTGCGCATCGAAGAAGCAGAAACTGCCGCGCCCCCGGGCCTTGGCGTGATACAGCGCGATATCGGCGAACTTCAGCAGCTCCCCGGCATCGCTGCTGTCGCGGGGATAGACGCTGACGCCCAGGGTTGCTCCCGGGTTCACGTTGCGGTCGGCGAGGCGCACCGGCTGCGCCAGCCGCGTCGTCAGCCTCGCGACGAGGCGGCGAACGACTTCGTCGTCGCGCACGTCGTTGAGGATGACCGCGAACTCGTCACCGCCCAGTCGCGCCACCGTGTCGGTGGAGCGGATCGACTCCCGGATGCGATCGGCGGCAATCCTGAGCAGTTCGTCGCCTGCGCCATGGCCCAGCGTGTCGTTGATGTCCTTGAAGTTGTCGAGGTCCAGCAGGACCAGCGCCACCGGGGGGTCGCCCTTGCGCTGCCGCGTGCGCAGCCGGTCCAGCCGGTCGAGCAACACGCGCCGGTTGTAGAGCCCGGTCAGCGGATCGCGTTCGGCCTGGTCCTTGATCTGGCGTTCGGCCTGCTTGAGCGCGGTTATGTCGGTGCGAACCCCCACGACATAGCCGACCGGCGAGCGCCGCTCCTGCACCTGCAGCCAGCGCCCGTCCCACAAATGCTGGAGATGCGGCCGGCCGGGGCTGCGATGTTCCTTCACCTTGCGATCGAACCAGCGCTGCCGCGCCACCGGATCGGTGGAAGAAAACTGGAACTGGCCGTTGTCGAAGCTCTTGCGCAGCACCGTCTCGAACTTCACCCCGTTCTGGATGGCGCCCCCCGACCGGTCGTAGAAATCGCGATAGGCGGAGTTGAACAGGATCAGCCTGTCGTCGTGGTCATAGGCCGCCACGCCGTCGGGCAGCGCCTCGATCACCTCGAGCAGCAGCGTCTCGGCCTCGCGCCGCCGCATGACTTCCTCATGCAGGGCGGCATCGGCGCGCTTGCGGGCGGTGATCTCGTAGCGGATCGACAGATAGCCGTTGATCTTGCCGGCCGCATCGAAGAGCGGCACGACGGTCGTGTCGACCCAGTAGATGCTGCCGTCCTTGGCGCGGTTGCAGATCTCGCCCTGCCAGGACGCCCCGCTGGCGATCGTCTTCCACATCGAAACGAAGAAGCTGCGCGGGTGGTAGCCCGAGTTGACGACGCTGTGCTTGCGACCGATCAGTTCCGCACTGGAGTACTTGCTCGTCTCGCAGAACTTCTCGTTGACGTAGGTGATGCGACCGGCGCGGTCGGTGGCGGCGACGATGACCTGGTGTTCGAGCGCCCGGCGATACGCGCTCAGCTCATCGGCAGGGCTCAGGCCCCAGCTCGGGGACTGCGTCTCCAGCGGTTCTCCGGACAAAGCTCCGCCGCCATTTCGAACGCCATTGTTCGACATGTGTCACCTGGGGGAATACGGATATGAATACCTGATAGGAGACCGGGATGCGGGTGACGCGACGACCGTCCTGACCGGAACCCACCCCCGAGTTCTTATGTACGCCACCGTACATATAGAATCGTTAATGAGTGATTAACGCCAATTCCCCACGATGATGTGGTCATAGTAGTAGTCAGCACGACATGCAGGACATCTCTCCCTATTCGACGTTCAACCGCGTAATCCGCTCGACGCGCCTAGTCGCCCAGGAGTTCCTGGCCGAACGATGGGAGACGCGACCGCTGGAACTGGGCGAGGTGCTGTATGAGGAAGGCCAGACCTTCACCCATGCAGTGTTTCCGCACACCGGGGTACTGTCTCTTCTGGCGGCCACGCCCGACGGCAAGTCGCTCGAGAAGGCCTCCATTGGCAACGAGGGCTTTCTCGGCTTCACCTACCTGATGGGGGCCAGCGGGGCGATCAGCCGTACTGTCGTGCAGGTGCCCGGCTACGCCTCCTGGGTCTCGATGGACGATCTCGACGAGGCCATGGAGCGCTTCGTGTGCGTGCGCGAAGCCATGCTGCGCTACTCGGTGGCGCTGATCTCGCAGCTCATGGAGACAGTCTACTGCAACAGCACCCATACGGCCGAACAGCGCATCAGCCGCTGGCTGCTGCAGGCCCATGACCGCATGGAGCAGCAGCCCTTCATGCTCACCCAGGAATCGCTGGGTCTGGCGCTCGGGCTGAGACGGGCGACCGTCAGCGAAACCTGGTCGTCGCTGATGCGCTCGGCAGCCATCAGCTACTCCCGCGGCTCCGTCGCGGTGCTCGACCGCAAGGTCCTGCGTGACCACGCCTGCGACTGCTACGACCGCATCACCGCCGCCGCCCTGCCCCAGAAGCGCCCCGGCGAGAACAACGACGCCGAGCACCGGCTCGGGGACCCGCGGGATGGTTCCGGAGACACGTCCGGCTGAAGCGGCCAACCGCCGTTCCCGATTCTAGCGACTTCCAGTACAGAAGCGCTGCAAGCCCCCCGCACGGCGCTGTCGGCTCGGCCGTCAGCCCGGCGGCTTGGCATCGCGCGTGAAGTACTCGGGATGGTCGGAGCGGATGTGGTCCAGCTCGCGCATCACCGAGAACAGGTGCACCGAAATGCTGCGATCGGCACCTTCGACGTCGTGATCCTTAAGCCGCTCGAGGATCTCCTCGTGCTCGCGCACGATGAAGAACATGTGCTCCTGGCTGAACAGCGACAGGCGGCGCACCCGGTCCATGTGGAACTTGGCCTCGCGCACGTCGTCCCAGATCGACTCGAAGCCGGCCGCCTTGGCGATCAGCGCATGGAAGCGCTCGTCGGACTCGAGGAAGCTCTGGTCGTCCGAGAGGTTCGCGAAGGTATTCTGGAGCGCGATCTCGCGCATCAGCAGCGCGGCGATCTCCGGCGTCAGCTTCTCGGCGGCGAGCCGGGCGAGCGGCCGCTCCAGCGCCTCGCGGATGAAGCGGGACTTGGCGATCAGCTCCTCGCTCAGCGGCGAGACGATCGTGCCGCGCTGCGGCAGGATTTCGACGAGGCCGCGGCGGGCGAGGCGCGCCAGGGCCTCGCGAACCGGCGTGCGACTGACGCCGAACTCCGCGGCGAGACGGGCTTCCGACAGTTCCTGGAAGGGCGGAAGCTCCATGTCCAGGATGCGCTCCATCAGTACGTCATGGACCTGCGCGGCAATCGAGCTGCTTTCCTGCCGCTCAGCCTTGCTGTCGTCTCCCAGAAGCGTTCCCCTGGATCCCCTTGCCACGTTGATGCTCATTTCGTCCCGAGTTGGAGGCCGGCCATGAAGTACTTTCTCAGCGCGATGAACAGAAGCACCGTGGGGATACTCGAAATCAGCGTGGCCGTAATCACCACATTGGGGCCCAGCGCCGAATAGGTGCCTTGCAGCGACTGGAGCGCCACCATCACCGAGCGCACCTCGATTCCGTTGGCGAGGATCGAGGAAAACAGCAGGTCGTTCCAGATGAAAGTGAACTGCAACAGGAACAGCGCGATCATCGGGCCGACCGCGTTGGGCACGATCATCGAGATGAACACGCGCCACTCGCTCGCCCCCTCGATGCGCGCCGCTTCGTCCACCTCGCGGGTGATGGACGAGAACGAGTTCCGCAGCACCAGCAGCGGGAACGGGATGCAGATCGCCACATAGACGAGCAGCATGCCGAACCAGGTGTTCACCAGCCCCACCCGCTGATAGCCGAACAGCAGCGGCACCAGGTACATCTGGAACGGGAACAGCGTGCCGGTGAAGATCAGCATGAACCAGCCGTTGGCGCCGAGCAGGTTGAGCCGCGTCATGCCATAGGCCGCCGCGGCGGCAAAGGCGACCGCCAGCACGGCGCCGACCAGTGCGTAGCTGAACGAATTCATCGCCGCTTCGCCCAGATGCGCGATCGTCCACGCCTGCACGGCGTTGTCGATGATCGGCGCGAACGAGTCCGGCAGCTCGAGCACGCCCTTCCGGGCGTATTCCTCGCTCGTCTTGAACACCGTGACGAACAGGTAGTAGAGCGGCGTCAGGTAGGCGATCGTCATCGCGAGGATCGGCACGACCAGCCACCGGCCGCCGCTGCGCTGCGCGCGCCGCTCCTTCTCGATGAGATCCGCGATGAACTGCCGGTCGGTGATATCAACGGCCATCTCTAGACCTCAGCGAATGTTCTTGGAGACGCGCGACTGGACGACTGCCAGCAACGCGCTGACGGTGATCACCATCGCGCCGAGCACGACCGCCACGGCGGAGCCATAGGCCCAGGCCCCGTTGGAGAAGGACTCGTAGTACATGTACACCGCCAGGGAGAGCGTGCGCTTGCCCGGATAGTCGCCGGCCATCACCCACAGCAGGTCGAAGGTGGTGAAACCCGCCGCGACATTGAGGATGGTGACGACGAGCACCGTCGGCAGCAGCAGCGGCCAGATGATGTGGCGGAAGATCTGCCCCGAAGACGCCCCGTCGACGCGCGCCGCCTCGATCGGGTCGCGCGGAATGGCGGCAAGTCCAAGCAGCAGCAGCACCATGGTGATGCCGAGCGTCTGCCACACGAAGGTGACGATCACCGAGCCGGTGACGGTATCGGACGAGTAGAGCCAGCCGAAATCGAAGGGCGAACCGGTGACGCCCGAGATGACCGAGTTCAGCACCCCATGCGGCGTGTAGACGTAGTACCAGATGGCGCCCACCGCGGTCGGCGCCAGCACGCGCGGCAGGAAATAGAGGCTCTTGAACGTTTCCTGGAACGGGATGTTGCGCAGCAGCAGCGCCAGCCCGAGGCCGACGGCGAGCGGAAAGATGACGGCGCCCACGACCCAGAACGCGGTATTGCCCAGCGCTTCGGAGAAGTAGGGCACGCGGAACAGGCGCGCGTAGTTGTTGAAGCCGGCGAACTGGTCGAGCCCGGTGAACTTCTGCCACTTGGTGAAACTGAGCACGACGTTGAAGACGACCGGCGCCAGCAGGAAGACGGTGACCATGATCACCGCCGGGGCGATGAACAGCCACGCGATGCGGGTCTGCTGCCAGGCGACACGGCGCTCGCGGTGGCGCGCTTCCCTGAGCACTTCGGGGCTCAGTATGGCGGAGGCTGGGATCATTCGCGGGGCTCCGAAACAAGAGGGCCGGCCGCGCCCGGATGAGCGCGACCGGCGGAAGGCAGCTTACTTGCTAGCCCAGTAATCGGCGTTGATCGACTGCATGGTGCTCATGGACTCCGTCGCCTGCTCCGGCGTCGGGTTGAACATGAACTCGCCCATGGCGGCCACGAGGTCGCCCTGGATCTGCGACGGAACCGCTTCCCACCAGCGCACGAGTGCGCGCGGCTTGGCGTTCGCGACGAGTTCCTTGTTCGCCTCGATGATCACGTTCGGCGCCTGCGCCTTGAGGTTGCCGTTGTAGACCTGGACCGTGGAGCCGAGGATGTTGGCGGCATCGACGCCCATCATCGCCTGGACGCCCTTGCCGAGGTCCGGATTGGCCTCGAGCGCGGCCTTCGAGACGACGATCGGCGAGGCTTCGACGATCACGGACTGCTGCACGTCGGGGCTGAGCGCGGGCATGAGGAAGGTGCCGAAATCCTCGCCTGCCTTCATGCCGGCCTCGACGAACGAGCCCGAGTGCCAGTCACCCACGAGGAACATCGAGGACGTGCCGTCGACGAACAGCTTCTGGTCGTCCTGGCCGCTCTCCTGCGGGTTGGTGAAGTAGCCCTTGGCATACATGTCGCCCCACACCTTGAAGGCGTTCTGGACGTCGGGGCTGTCATAGGCGACCGAGCCGTCGGTGAGACCGACGAAGGAGTCGGGGTTGGTGCCCAGGACGAGCTGGCTGAACCAGATGAACGGCATCCAGCCACCCGAGGCAGGCCCGTTGATCGGGGTGAAGCCGGCGGCCTTCAGCTTGTCGCAGGCCTCGACGAACTCGGCCCAGTTGGTCGGCGGACCGGCGATGCCGGCCTTCTCGAAGTGGTTCTTGTTGTAGAACATCACCCAGTTGGCGACGTTGAGCAGGATGCCGTACGGCTTGCCGTCGACATTCACCAGCGCCTGCTGGTCGGCCGAGAAATCGCCGTTGGCGATCGCCGCTTCCCAATACGGCGTGAGGTCGGCCGCGACGCCCGTCGCGACGAGGTCGTTCAGCTGCTGGCCGTTCCACCAGGTAAAGAACGCAGGCACGTTGTTGCCGGCGATCGAGGTCTGCATGAACGCCTGGTATTTGTCCGTCGGCGTGATTTCCTGCAGCTTGACGGTGGCGCCCGATGCCGCGCTCGCCGCTTCGGCGAGACCGGTCATGCCGGCGTTCCACGGCGTCTTGTCCGAGTAGAGTGCGAGGTCGGCCGCCGCTGCCGTGCCGACTGTCAGCGCGGTCGCGAGGCCTACTGCTCCGATTTTCCTAAGTAACGACATAACGTTCTCTCCCTTTTTGGTTCTGTCGTTCTCGCTGCCGCTAGCGCAGCAGCGAATTCTCCGTCTGGCGGTCGAAGATGTGCACGCGGCCGCCATCGATCCTGAAGCGCACGGCCTCGTTGGGCTCGAGCGCACGCGGATGCTGCATGCGTGCGACGACCTCCGACCCGCCCAGGCTGGTAAAGAGCAGGCTCTGGTCGCCGAGCATCTCGGCGAACTCGACCTGCCCCGTGAAGTCGGCACCCAGGTTCGGGCGGGTGCCGTGCCCCTCCGGCACGACGTCCTCCGGCCGCACCCCGAGCGTGACCTCGGTGCCCGCTGCCGGCAGGTGGAACCGATCGGCGGGAACCGCGATCTCGATGCCCCCTGCGCTGATGGTCGAACCTTCGCCGACCGTCGCCGGGATGAAGTTCATTGACGGCGCGCCCATGAAGCCGGCGACGAACTGGTTGCGCGGCCGCTCGAACACGTCGAGCGGCGAGCCGATCTGCGCCACCTCGCCGTCGTGGAGCACCACGATCTTGTCGGCGAGCGTCATCGCCTCGACCTGGTCATGGGTCACGAACACCACGGTCGCGCCCAGCTGGCGCTGCAGCCGCTTGATCTCGACGCGCGTCTGGTTCCTGAGCTTCGCATCGAGGTTCGACAGCGGCTCGTCGAACAGGAACACCTGCGGCTCGCGCACCATGGCGCGGCCGATGGCGACGCGCTGCCGCTGCCCGCCCGACAGCTGCGAGGGACGGCGATCCATGTACGGGTTGAGGCCCAGCATCGAGGCCGCCTCGGTCCGACGCCGCTCGATCTCCGGCTTGGCCACGCCGCTGATCTTGAGCCCGAACCCCAGGTTGTCGCGCACGCTCATATGCGGATAGAGCGCATAGGACTGGAACACCATGGAGATGCCGCGCTCACGCGACGGCAGGTCGTTGACCAGCTTGCTGCCGATCCTGAGCTCGCCATGCGAGATGGTTTCGAGGCCCGCGATCATGCGCAGCAGGGTGGACTTGCCGCAGCCCGACGGGCCGACGAGAACGACGAACGTGCCATCCTCGATATCGAGGTCGATGCCCTTGATGGCGACGAACTCGCCGTAGATCTTGACGATATCGCGCAGGGTTACTGTTGCCATTCCGCGGTCCCTCAGTGCTCTGCCGGATTGGCGTAACGGCTCTCGGGCTGCACCGAGTACCACCCGGGCCTGCCCGGATCGCGGTCGTAGGTGTACCCGCCGACCTCGCGGTAATAGGCCGCGTACTTCGCCACTGCCTCGCGATCGACCTCGACGCCGAGGCCCGGCCCCTTGGGCACTGCGATCTCGCCGTCGACATATTTCATCTTGCCGCCCACGATGATGTCGTCGAGCAGGTGGTGGTAATGCGCGTCGGCCGCAAAGCTCATGTTGGGCAGCGCTGCACCGAGGTGCAGCATGCTCGCGAGCTGGATGCCGAGTTCCCCCGACGAGTGGACGCTGGCCCCGAACTGGAACGTCTCGAGCACCTGCCCGGCCTTGTAGGCCTGGCGCAACCCGCCCCAGAAGGTCGTATCGAGCAGGATCACGTCGATGGCATCATGCTTGATGCACGTGGCCAGCTGCTCGAAGTTCACCACCACGGTGTTGGTCGCCGTCGGGATCGAGATGCGGTCGCGCAGCCGCCGCATCCCTTCGAGACCGAAGCACGGGTCCTCGAAATAGTCGTTGCGGATGTGCTCGATCTCCTTGGCGACCCAGATCGACTCCTCGACCGACCAGACGCTGTTGGGGTCGAGCCGGAACCTGTCGCCCGGCAGCGCTTCTGCAATTGCCGAGAACACCTCGACGTCGTGCTCGGGCTTGAACACCCCGCCCTTGAGCTTGTGCGACTTGAAGCCGTGCAACTGCTTCTGCCGCTTGGCCTCGGCCACCAGTTCATCGGCGCCGAACTCGTCGCCGAACCCGTTCTCGGGGCTGGCATAGCGATAGAAGAGATAGCTCGCGAACGGGATCGACTCGCGCAGCGCCCCGCCGATGAAGTCGCAGGCGCGGACACCGAGTGCCTTGCCGGCCACGTCCATGCAGGCCATCTCGATGGCCGCGTGGACCTGCATGCGCGAGTTGTAGAGGCTCGCCACCGGATTCATGATCTTCCAGCGCAGCTGTTCGAGCTGCAGCGGATCATGCCCCTTGAGATATGGCAGCAGGCCGCGCACTGCGTTCTCGGCGCTCTCGCCGCCGCCGCCGAGTTCGCCCCAGCCGGAGATGCCCTCGTCCGTCACCACTTCGACGAGGGTGCGCACGAACCGGCCCCAGTGGGCGCCCGAAGCATGGCGCAACGGTGCCTCGAGGGGCACTGCGACTGTAGTGGCTTTGATGTCTACGATCTTCATGAATACCGAGCTCTGACTACTGATCGGCCTTGCGGGGCGCGCCGGGGATGCGTGCGAGCATGCCCCCGTCGACGCGCACCGTTTCGCCGGTCATGAACGACGCTTTGTCCGAGAGGAGGAATGCGATGACCTCCCCGATCTCCCTTGGCTGGCCACGCCGGCCGATGGGATGCATGGCGTCGATTTCGTCATCGAGCGCCTTGGGATTGGGATCGAGATTGATGGCCCAGCGCAGCATCGGCGTTTCCACCGAACCCGGTGCGACGCCGAGGACGCGCACGCCGTTCGCGGCTTCGTCCATCGCCATTCCGGTGACCAGCCCGATAAGGCCGTGCTTGGAGACGACATAGGCGAGCGCCCCCTTCTGCGCGGCCATGCCCTGCACCGAGGCCGTAAGAACGATGGCGCCCTTGTTCCGGCGCAGCTCCGGCATCGCTGCCTTGGCGACATAGAAGCCGCCGGTGAGATTCACATCGAGCGTCTTCGCCCAGAGTTCGGGCGTCGTCGTCACCGCGTCGCCATAGGTCTGGATGCCGGCATTGTGGGAGACGCCGCCGAGCCCGCCGAAGCGGTCGACCGCGAGCTGCACCGCAGCCTCGCAATCGCTCAGGTCCGTCACCGAGCCGACTTTGATGGCATGCTTGCCGCCCAGCGCCTTCGCGGTCGCCTCGAGCGCCTCGCCGTCCTTGTCGAACAGCACGAGATTCTTGCCCTCGGCCGTCAGCACTTCGGCGACGCCGCGGCCGATGCCCATGGCCGCGCCGGTCACCAGCACCGTGTCGCCCGCATTGTTGACTTGATCGCTCAACGCCAGCTCCCTCCCTTGTCAAATACTTGTAGTTCTACCATACTAGTCGTGTCAATCGACTTCCGCGGTGCCCGAGGGGGGCAGCGCGAAGCCGCACGAAAGCGGCACGAAGCAGGGCAAAGGGGAGGGCGACGTGCCCATTTATGCGTTCACCGGGAGCCTCACGCGCCCGATGCCCCAGTACGGGGCTGCCAACGGCCAGGGCATCGGGCGGCTGGTCTTCAACGACGACACGGGTGAGCTTCGCCTCGCCGACTTCACCGGCGGCGTGGACGACACGGCCTGGCTGGTGACCGACCCGGCACGCGGGCGGCTCTATTCGACCTGCGAGATCACCGGCACGAACCAGAGCGCCATCGCCGCCTATGCCGTCGAGGCGGAAGGCCTGCGGCTCATCGGCCGCCAGCCCACGCTCGGCAACGAGGCCTGCCACGCCAGCCTCTCGCGCGACGGCCGTTTCCTCCTGGTCGCCAACTACAACGGCGCCAACCCCGAGGGTTACCCCGACGCCGCCCTCACGGTCTTCCCCATCGGAACCGATGGATCGCTCGGCGATCCCATCGCCAGCGTGCGCCACACGGGCAGCGGCCCGAACCGCGACCGCCAGTTGAGCGCCCACGCGCACTGCGTGGTTTCATCTCCCGCCGGCGACGTCGTCTATGTCGCCGATCTCGGCATCGACAAGCTCGTCGCCTACGACTTCGGTAACGATGGCAGCCTGACCCGCGCACCGGACAAGGACTTCGCCTTCCCGCCCGGGCTCGGCCCGCGCCACCTCGTCTTCCATCCCGACGGCAGCGCGCTCTTCGTCGTCAGCGAGCTGATCGCGACGGTCGTCAGTCTCGCAGTCGATCCCACGACCGGCGCACTGAGCCAGCGCGACGCCTTCCGCATCCCCTCGCTCGACGGCGGCATCGTGCAGTCGGCCGGCATCCTCCTCGCCCCCGACAACCGGCACCTCTTCGTCTCGCTGCGCGTCTGCGACGAAATCCTCGTCCTCCGCATCGAAGCCGACGGCAGGCTGACCCGGACCGCGCGCGTCAAGAGCGGCGGCAACACTCCACGCGACCTCGCCTTCTCGCCCTCGGGCAAGCACCTCGTCGTCGCCAACCAGGATTCCGACCGCCTCACCGTCTTCCGCGTCGACCACGCCAGCGGGACACTTTCGGAACCCATCCAGCATCTCGAGATCGGCACGCCGATGTCGGTCAAGCTCGCCGCCTTCTAGGCCGGCGCTATCCCTCACCCACCTCTACCGCCAGCGGGCCACCCATGATCAACGAGATCCTCTTCGTCCATCACAGCCATACCGACATCGGCTATACCCACCCCCAGCCGGTGGTGATGGAACTCCACCGCCGCTTCATCGACGAGGCGCTCGATATCGCCGAAGCGACGGCGGACTACCCCGACGACGCCCGCTTCCGCTGGACCTGCGAGATCACCGGCGGAACGATGGACTGGTGGGTGAACGCCACCAACACCGACCGCGACCGCTTCCTCGCCGCCGTCAAGCGCGGCCAGATCGATGTCGCCGGCATGGGCTGGCATATGACTCCGCTCATGGACCACTCGATGGTCCTCGACGTGCTGAAGCCGCTCCGGTTCTTCCGCGACCTCGGCATCACCGTACGATCGGCCATGAACACCGACGTCAACGGCCTGCCCTGGGGCGTTGTCGATGCGCTGCTCGACCACGGCATCACCGGCATATCCATGGCCATCAACGAGCACTACGGCCACGCGCTCGCACCCTGGCCGCGCGCCTTCAACTGGCAGGCGCCGGGCGGTCGCACCATCACCGCCTATAACGGCTTCATCTACGGCGCCACGTCCGACCGCAGCCTGATGATCCCGGTCGACATGGAGCAGGCCCGCCACCGCGTGCCCAAGTGGACGAAGCGCTGGGAGGACGGCGGCTATCCGCATCCGTTCCTCATGATGCAGATCACCAACATCCGCTATCACGACAACGGCTCGCCGCAGGCCGCCCTGCCCGATTTCGTCCGCCGCTTCAACGAGGGCAACGCCTCGACCGGCGGCGTGAAGCTGCGCATCGGCACCATCACCGAGTTCTTCGATCGCGTCCGCCAGCAGCCGGCCGATACCATGAGCACCATGCGCGGCGACTGGACCGACTGGTGGAACTTCGGCGCCGGTTCGACCGCGCACGAGACGGCGCAGGCCATGCGCGGCCAGCGCGACCTCGACGCCGCCACCGGCCTCGACGCCTGGCACCCGACCGAAGAGCCGCGCCGTCGCGCCATGCTGCACGACACCGCGCGCAAGGGCCTCGCGCTCTACGCCGAGCACACCTGGGGCGCCGACCGCTCGATCAGCCAGCCCTGGTCGCCCGAAACCCGCACCCAGCAGCTGCTCAAGCTCGCCACCGTCGCCGACGGCGCCAGCATCGCCCGCATGCTGCGCCGCGACGGCCTCGAGCGCCTCGCCATCGACGCCGGCGGCGAGGAGCCGACCCTGCTGCTCTACAACCCGCACGCCTTCGCGGTGAAGCAGTCGGTCCGCCTGCCCTACCTGCCGCCCATGGGCGGAGCGCCCGATCCCAGGCGCGGCTTCGGCCTCGAGGACCTGATCCCTACCGGCCCCTCCTCGCACCGCATCCAGCGCCAGGACGTCGTCATGTCCGACCTCGCTGACGACCGCGCCTACTGGATCGCTCCGGTCGACGTGCCGCCCCTCTCCTACGTCACCATTCCCGCCGCCAAGGTGCGCATCGCCGACGCCGCCAAGCTCACGGCCCGCGATGGCGTGCTCTCCAACGGCCGGATCAGCGTCACCGTCGACCGCAGGACCGGCGGCGTCACTTCGCTCAAGCTCGACGGCACCGAGTATGCCGGCGAAGCGGCAGAGCACCTGAAGTTCGGCGTGCCGGTGCTCGAGCAGATCGCTTCGGGCATCCGCACCGACATGTTCGATAATGTCGAGATCGAGTCCCCCGACTGGAACCGGGCCTGGCACCGGGACTGGAAGGCCGAGCGCCATTCCGGTTCGCTCACCGGCACGACTGAAAGCGTCGAGCGCGGCAGCGCCCAGGTCACCCAGTCCTTCGAGCTGCCCAACGGCGACAAGGTCGATGTGCTCTACCGCCTCGTCGGCGACGAAGGCGCGCTCCATGTCGAAGCGACCGTCACGAAACAGCCGCTCGCCGAGCCGCATGCGCTCTACCTGCCCATGCCCGCCGCCCTCGGCGCCAACTGGGATTGCCACTACGAAACCGGCGGCGCAGTGACCAGGCTCGACGACGAGCAGCTCCCCTACGCCAGCCGGCACTACATCACGGCACAGCGCTTCATCCGCATCGGCGACAACCAGCACGAGCTGACCGTCGCCTGCCCCGATGCGCCGCTCTGGCAGGTCGGCGGCTTCACCTTCGGCCGCTTCGGCGACCCCGACGGCCGCGTCGTCCGCGAGCGCCCAACGCTCATCGCCTGGCTCACCAACAACTACTGGAGCACCAACTTCCAGGCCGATCAGGGCGGGCAGACCAAGTTCCGCTTCGTCGTCGTCCCCTCGACCCGCCGCGAGATCGGCGCATCGGCCCAGGCCGCCCTCGCCTACGCCCAGCCTCTGGCGGCCCACCTCTTTGCCGAACGCGGCGCGGTGCGGACGGGCGAGGCAAGCCTGCTCAAGCCCGAGCTCGGCACGGCGCTGCTCACCCGGCTCGAGCAGTCCGGCAATGGCGTCGCCCTAACCATCCTCAACCCCGGCGACGAACCGGTGGCGGCGAAGGTCGGGGCCGGCAGCTTCAAGCCCACCAAGGCCAGCCGCACCTCGCTCTCCGGCGACGAGATCGAACCCCTGCCGCTGAGCGCGGGCGCCGTCAGCTTCACCGTCGCGCCCCGCGCCTGGACCCGCATTGCACTGACCTGAGCAGATACTGGGAGGAGAAGAAACCATGAGCAAGATCAAGACGATATACGTCTGCAACCATGCCCATACCGATATCGGGTTCACCGATTACCAGGAGCTGGCGCTGCGCCAGCACGGCGAGTTCGTCGGCCAGGCCCTCGACCTGATCGAGAAGACCGACAGCTACCCCGTCGAAGCACAGTATCGCTGGACGGTGGAGACCACCGGTCCCTTCCTCAAGTACCTGCGCCAGGCCAGTCCCGGCGAGATCAGCCGGTTCCGCCACTGGCACGAGCAGGGCCGCATCGATATCGCCGGCATGCAGTACAACATGACGCCGCTGCTCAACATCGAGCAGATGCACCGCTCGCTCTACCCGCTCCGCGCCATCCGCGACGAGTTCGGCTTCTCGGTCGAGGCGGCGATGCAGGACGACGTCAACGGCGTCTCCTGGCTCTATGCCGACCTGCTGGCGGACCTCGGCATCAAGTTCTACACCGCCGCCATCAACCCGATCCGCGGCGCCCGCCCCAAGCCCTTCCCCGGCGCGTTCCGCTGGGAAGGCCCGAGCGGCAAGCAGGTGCTGGCCTGGAACGGCTACCACTACCTCTTCGGCCGCAGCCAGGCCGGCCTCGGCAACTGGGATCTGGTCGATCGCCTGCTGCCGCGCTGGATCGACGAACTCGAGAACGACGACAGCTACCCCTTCGATTTCCTCTACTGCGAGTCCACCCACCCGGTCCGCGTCGACAACGGCCCGCCCGACGCGCGCATGCCCGAGTTCGTGAAGCGCTGGAATGAGGAAGGCCGTCCGTACCGGATGGAGTTCATCACGGTCACCGATTTCGGTCGCCTGCTGGAGGAGAAGTACGCCGGCGTCATAGGCACCCAGCGCGGCGACTGGACCGACCACTGGGCCGACGGCGTCGGCTCCTCGGCCTTCGAGGTCGCGGTGAACCGCGCCGCGCACGAGATCGTCGGCATCGGCGAAACGCTGGAAAGCTGGCGCCGCAGCCAGGGCGCGACCGACTGGAACGCCGAGCTGGCCGATCGCACCTACGAGTCGATGACGCTCTTCGACGAGCACACCTGGGGCGCCTACTCATCCGTCGAGGCGCCACATTCGCTGTTCAGCCAGGCGCAATGGAACCGCAAGGCCGGCTTCGCCTACACCGCCGCCATGGAAGGTCACAACGCGGTGGCGAAAGCGGCCAACGCGCTCGCCGCACCCCTCGGCACCAAGGGCCCGGAAGGCATCTTCAACCTCGGCAATCTCGACCCCAAGGAGGCCTTCAAGGATTCAGGCATCCGGGATGTGCTCGTCTTCAACACCCTGCCCTGGGAGCGCAAGGTCATCGTCGAGGAGCCTGAGCCGCGCGGCGGCGCCGCCCCGGTCGGCATGCTCGATACCTTCTTCAACCGCCGCAGCACCTGGGGCGGCCCCCGCCCCTACCCGGAGATCCGGCGCGTCGCCGGCACCATTCCGCCCATGGGCTACGCCTTCCTCAACCTCGAGGACGGCGTCCCCTCTGCTGACCTCAAGGCCAGCGGCGATACCATCGAGAACAGGCACTACCGGGTGCGGATCGGCAGGAAGACCGGCGCCATCGCCGAGCTCTTCGACAAGGAGCAGAACCACGATTTCGCCGGCAAGTACCAGGGCTGGGGCCCCGGCGAGTATGTCTACGAGACCGTGGACTCGCCCGACGACCGGCTGGCCATCGCCGACATCAGCTTCGACAAGCCGGAGTTCTTCACCGGCCACAAGGACACGCCGTGGCGGCGCGAAACCGCCAGCAGCGTGACGCTCGAGGATGCCAGCATCTACGAAGGCCGCGCCTCGATCACCGTCCGCATCGAAGCCCCCGGCGTCTCGGCCGCGACCGTCGTCTATGCCCTCGATGCCGATACCAAATGCGTCGTCGTCGACTGGAGCATCGACAAGCTCGAGCATCCGGAGGCCGAGGCGGTGTTCATCGCCTTCCCGTTCAACTTGAAGCGCGCCGACTTCCTGCTCGATCTCAACGGCGTGCCCTCCGTGCCCAACAAGGACCAGCTCGATGGCGCCGCCAAGGACTGGTATCCGCTCGGCCGCTGGGCCTCGGTGAGCGACGGCGATCGCAACGTCACCGTCGTTCCGCTCGATACGCCGCTCGCCCACCTGGGTGGCATCACCACCGGCAAGTGGAACCGCACGCTCCAGCCCGAGGGCCCGACCATCATGAGCTGGGCGCTCAACAACCACTGGCTGGTCAACTTCAAGTCGGCCCAGAGCGGACGCATCCCGCTGCGCTATCGCCTGACCACCGGCAAGGGCCCGACTGACGCCGCCGCATCGGCCAAGTTCGCCGCCGAAGTCGCCGTTCCGCCGGTCGCCATGCGTGACATCGCCCCGACCGGCAAGCGCTCGGACAGCTACCTCTCGACCGGCAAGGCCCCCGTGCTGGTGACCACCAAGCCGGGCGAGGATGACGGCTGGGTGGTGCTGCGCCTGCAGAACCTCTCGGGTGACAGGCAGTCCCAGACGGTGACCTTCACCGGCCGGCCTGCCGCCGCCCGCAGCGCCGACCCCATCGAGCACCCGGGCCAGGCCCTCAAGCTCGACGGCAAGACGCTGAGCGTCGACCTCGCCCCGCTCGAGATCCGCACGGTCCTCGTACGGTTCGCGAACTGACCACGAGCAGGCAGCCCTCACCCTGACCCTCTCCCCATTGGGGAGAGGGGACGCTCACCGCACGACCGCTGCCCCATCGCCCCCTCTCCCCGCTAGGGAGAGGGCCGGGGTGAGGGGCAGTTCAACCCTGCTCGATCTCCGCCGCCTCCACCTCGATCCGGTACTGGGTCACGAACCGCTCACCGGCGCGGAACGTCCGCGCCGTCGGCGTCCCCCGTCGCGAGATCGGGTTGTCGGCCGACGAAACCTGCTGGCCCAGGTCGAACGCCGAACAGACCGGCTCGAGCCCCAGCGCCAGGTGCCGCCCGTTCCAGGGCGCGAACTGCCGCCCCCGGTTGGAAAACCACAACAGCGCACTCGGAAAGTGCTCGGCCTCCCACGCCAGCTTGACGCGATAGCCCTCCGCCGTGTTCCACAGAGCGGCCCTGCCCGGCATCTCGAGCAGTTGCAGCACTTCCTCGGTCGCCTGGGGCAACGGCACCTGCCGCACATCGAGCCGCCCGCCGGCGAGCAGCGGCACATCGTGCCACGGCTCGAGCAGTTCCCCCTGCCTGAAGATCGAGGACGCATCGACCGGCCCCGGGAACGTCATCCCCGCGACCTCGGAACCGACCTCGATCCGCATCGCCCCCGCCTTCGCCGGCAACCGGAACGACGGGTGGAGGCCCATCGGCAGCGTGCAATCGCGCCGCACGTCGATCTCGAGCTCGAAATCCATCGCGCTCGCATTTGGGTCCGGCGTCACGGTCCGCTTCAAGCCCCGCACCGGATGGTCCTCCGGATAGTCGATGGCGAGTACGATGCTGCCCGCCTCCCCTGCCTCGAAGCGCCACGCGTGGTTGGACGAATAGCCATGCGGGAACGGATCGACTGTCGGCGCCGCCACGGACCCCGGCCACCCGCCGGCCGGCGCACGATCGGCGTCCGATCCGAAGGGCACGCAGGGCCACTCACCCCGCAGCCGCTTGAGGATTCCCGGGACCTCGGCGTCCACCGTCTCGGTGGCCCAGGGCGCGACCTGGAACGGCGCCACCTGCCTGCCGCCATCGAGCACGAACAGCGTCGGCCCGATCATGCCACCCAGGCTTTCGACGCTGACCACGCCATGCTGCCAGACCAGCGAACGTGCCTCACCCAGCCTTGTCATTTCGATCGCTTCCCCTCGTTCGCCCGCCACAGTGGCCGAACGCAGCGAGGCAGGCAACCGCGAAAAAATGATTAAGCCGCAACACCTTATCATGTCGTCGCTCTTCTTCCAGGCGCTCGCCTTGGGAGCCTGGCTGCCGCGCTGCCAACCTTCCTCGCCGGCCTGCTGCTGACCCGGTCATTGGGCGCGCAGGGTGCGCCAACACCCGGCCTCGATCGATCAGCTGCCGGCGGCTGATGGCTGGGAGAACAGCGACGGCTTCCTGCGATCGAGCGCCTGCCAGTAATAGGCGGCGCGGGCGAGATAGAAGACGTGTATCGCCAGCCACAGGCCGATGTTTCCGGCAAGCGGCTGGAACGCGAAGATCCCGATGAGGAACGCGAGCAGCGCCACGATCATGCCGTTGCGCATGGTGATGTTGAGCGTCGAGCCGACCAGTATCCCGTCGTAGACGAAGGCCGGCATGCCGGTCAGCGAGCACAGGGCCGCGAGCCACAGGAACTCCCGTGCATATGCCCGCACCGGCTCGCTCGTGGTCATGAAGTCGACCACGAACGGTCCGCCCAGCAGCCAGAATGCCGCGAGGCCGGCCGACACAGCCAGTCCCCATCGCATGGAGAGGGCATAGGCGCGCTCGTAGGCCGGCCGGTAGTTTGCGCCGACCGCCTTGCCGCAGAGCGCCTCCGCAGCCTGGGCCATGCCATCGAGGAAATACCCCGAGATCATCAGCAGGTTGAGCAGGATGGCGTTGGCCGACAGGGCGATCTCGCCCATGCGCGATCCCTGCGCGGCGAAGATCAGGTAGGTGCCCATCAGCGCCATCGAACGCAGCATCAGGTCGCGCGAGAGACCGATCATGCGGCGGAGTCCCGTCGGATCGAAGAGTTCGGTCGGGTGGATAAGGGGCGCGAGCCTGCGCAGTCCGCCAAAGTGCCGGACCACGAGCACGAGGCCCACCAAGGCAGCGACCACCTGCCCCAGCACCGTGCCCAGGGCCGCGCCGAAAATGCCCCAGCCGAGGCCATAGACAAAGTAGACCGACAGGAAGATGTCGACGAGGTGGATGATGAACTGCAGCATCATGCCGGTGCGGGCATTGCCGCGGCCGTAGTACCACCCGAGCAGGGCGTAGTTGATCAGCGAGAACGGCGCCGACCAGATGCGCACGTGGAAATAGGCCGCCATCGCGTCGGCCACCCCCGGCGTGGGCGGAGCCAGCGCCAACCCCGCGACGTAAAGGAGCGGCCCGCTGAGGATGATCATGGCGAGGCCGATGATCAGCGAGGCCACCACCGCCCGGCTGAGATGGATCAGTCCATCCTGCGGGTCGCGGGAGCCGATCGATTGCGCCGTGAGCCCCGCCGTCCCCGTCCTGAGGAAATAGGCCATCGAGAAGATGAAATCGAAGGCCAGCGCGCCGAGGACGAGCCCGCCCAGCAGCGCCGCATCGCCCAGCCGCCCGATGACCGTGATGTCATTCAGCCCGGCCAGCGGCTCGGTGATGAAGGCAACGGAGGCCGGCAGCGCGATGCGCCAGATGTCGCGAGACTTGACCTCGAATGGATAGCTGGGTCGGCTCAAGGTGGTTCCGAAGGATTGCCCATGACCAGTCGAGTCATGCGGGTGTTGTGCCGAGGCACATAGCGCATTTCGCGAAAGCCCGAACCAGGTTTCGCGCTGTTGGCCAGAGCGGCGACGCCAGGCCGCTGTCGCCGCGACCCCAGACCTGACCACCGAGTGGACGCATCGGCCTCAGGTCGCCTTGCAGTTCCATATCGGTTGTGGAATGGCAGTGTGACGTCCGACGAGGAAATCAGCTCATGCCCCAGTACCGTTCCCGCACCACCACCCACGGCCGCAACATGGCAGGTGCCCGCGGCCTATGGCGCGCCACGGGCATGAAGGACAGCGATTTCGGCAAGCCGATCATCGCCGTGGTCAACTCGTTCACCCAGTTCGTTCCCGGCCACGTGCACCTCAAGGATCTCGGCCAGCTCGTCGCGCGCGAGATCGAGGCAGCCGGCGGCGTCGCCAAGGAATTCAACACCATCGCCGTCGATGACGGCATCGCCATGGGCCATGACGGAATGCTCTATTCCCTGCCCTCGCGCGAGCTCATCGCCGACAGCGTCGAGTACATGGTCAACGCCCACTGCGCCGACGCCATGGTCTGCATCTCCAACTGCGACAAGATCACCCCCGGCATGCTGATGGCGGCGCTCCGCATCAACATCCCCGTGGTCTTCGTCTCCGGCGGCCCGATGGAAGCGGGCAAGGTCGTGCTCGCCGGCCAACTCCAGGCGCTCGACCTCGTCGACGCCATGGTCGCCGCCGCCGACGACAAGATCTCCGACAGCGACCTCAAGGCCATCGAGGAAGCCGCCTGTCCGACCTGCGGCTCGTGCTCGGGCATGTTCACCGCCAATTCGATGAACTGCCTCACCGAGGCGCTCGGCCTGTCGCTCCCGGGCAACGGCTCGACGCTCGCCACCCACTCCGACCGCAAGCGCCTGTTCCAGGAAGCCGGCCACCTGATCGTCGATCTCGCGCGCCGCTACTACGAGCAGGATGACGCCTCGGTCCTGCCGCGCTCAATCGCCACCAAGGCCGCCTTCGAGAACGCCATGGCGCTCGATATCGCCATGGGCGGCTCGACCAACACCGTGCTCCACATCCTCGCCGCCGCCGCCGAAGGCGAGATCGACTTCACCATGGACGACATCGACGCGCTGAGCCGCAAGGTGCCTGTGCTCTGCAAGGTCGCCCCGGCCAAGTCGGACGTGCACATGGAAGACGTGCACCGCGCCGGCGGCATCATGTCCATCCTCGGCCAGCTCGATCGTGGCGGTCTCATCAACCGCGGCGAGCCGACCGTCCACGCCGCCACCCTCGGCGATGCCCTCGACCGCTGGGACATTTCCCGCACCAACTCCGATGGCGTGCGCAACTTCTTCATGGCTGCCCCCGGGGGCGTCCGCACCACCGAGGCCTTCAGCCAGAGCGCCCGCTGGAAGGATCTCGACCTCGACCGCGCCAACGGCGTCATCCGCAGCACCGAGCATGCCTTCTCGCGCGATGGCGGCCTCGCCGTGCTCAAGGGCAACGTCGCGCTCGACGGCTGCATCGTGAAGACCGCCGGCGTCGACGAGTCGATCCTCAAGTTCACCGGCCCCGCCCGCGTGTTCGAGAGCCAGGATGCTACCGTCAAGGCCATCCTCTCCAACGAGATCAAGGCCGGCGATGTCGTGGTGATCCGCTACGAGGGCCCACGCGGCGGCCCCGGCATGCAGGAAATGCTCTACCCGACGAGCTACCTCAAGTCGAAGGGCCTCGGCAAAGCCTGCGCCCTCCTGACCGACGGCCGCTTCTCGGGCGGCACCTCGGGTCTCTCGATCGGCCACGTCTCGCCCGAGGCGGCCGAGGGCGGCACCATCGGCCTCGTGCGCGAAGGCGACATCATCGAGATCGACATCCCCGGCCGCACCATCAACCTCAAGATCTCCGACGCCGAGCTCGCCGCGCGCCGCGCCGAGCAGGACAAGCTCGGCTGGAAGCCGGCCCAGCCGCGCAAGCGCAACGTCTCGACCGCGCTCAAGGCCTACGCCGCCTTCGCCACCAGCGCCGCCAGGGGCGCCGTGCGCGACCTGTCGCGCCTCGACTGATACCCGGCTGGCCGGCTGCCGAACGGCGGCCGGCTACACCACCAGCTCCAGCCGATCGGCCGGAAACCGCGTCAGCATCGCGTGGATGGGCGTGCCATCCATGTCGAGGTCCACCGCATCTGAAACGAGCACGACCGAGCCCGGCGCCAGCTTCAGCGCCTGCGCCTCGTCGAGCGTCGCATGCCGCGCCGAAATCCGCGTCGAGCCGCGCGAGTAGTCCTCGATGCCATAGCGCCTGAGCGCCAGCGTCACCGATCCCGCCTCGAGATAGGCCGCATCGAACCCGCTGAACCGCGCCTCCGGCAACCAACCGGTAGCACGCGCCAGCGGCCGCCCGTCGGCGAACGAGATCGTCTCCTGCCGGAGTAGCCGCGTTCCCGGCTTCACCTGCAGCGCTGCCGCCAGCCGTGCGCTCGCCCGCTCGATCCGGCTCGACAGCAGCTGTCCGCGCCGCTCCCGCACCTGCCCGGCAAGCCCTTCCGAAAAGCGCGTGCGCCGCCCGATGGGATAGCTCAGCCGCCGCGCCTCGGCGACGAACGTGCCGCGACCATGCTCGGCCCGCAGCACCCCCTCCTCCACCAGCACCGCGATGGCCCGCCGCACCGTGTGCCGGTTGACCCCGAAGCGCTCGGCCAGCGGCAGCTCGCCATCGAGCCGATCGCCGCTCTCGAGCTTGCCGCCCACGATGTCGAGACGGATGGCGTCGGCGATCTGGCGCCACAGCGCCACCCCTCCGGCGGGTTCGATCTCGGTACGGCTCAAGATTGTCATTGCATCTTCACACGGTCGGCCTATAGCGGGGCGAAACGACATTACTTGTCTATTTTACTATACAAGTTGGAGCGAAGAGGCAATGTCCGAACTGCCTGCGAACACCCCCCGGCAGGAGGCGATGGCGGTGTTGAGTCACGCCACGCCGAAGCGGCTCGGCGAGCTCTGGGCCGCCTGGTCCGACAAGCCCGCGTATCACAAGGTGCGTGGTCCCGAGACCGGGCTGGTCATGGTACGCGGCCGCGCCGGTGGCGGCGGCAACGCCTTCAACCTCGGCGAAGCGACGGTGACCCGCGCCACGGTGCGGCTCGAAACCGGCGAAGTCGGGCACGCCTATTGCCTCGGCCGCGACGGCGACAAGGCGGTGCAGTCGGCGCTGTTCGATGCGCTGCTGCAGCGTGACGCCGAAGCGGTCGAAACGCTGGTGCTGAAGCCGCTGCGCGAAGAGCAGGCCGCGGCCGATGCCAGGCTCCGCGACGAGACGGCGGCCACCAAGGTCGACTTCTTCACCATGGTCCGCGGAGACGATTGATGGACACGACAATCGAAGGCGGCTTCGCCGATCTGGTGCTGGGCGCGCAGAACGTCTTCCGCGCCGTGATGGATGCGCTGGCCCGTCCCGGCACGGTGCAGTCGATCGCGTCCGATGCCGCGCCGCCGGCGCCGCTGACGCCCGAACTCGGCGCCGTTGCGCTGACGCTCTGCGATCACGACACGCTGGTTTGGCTCGATCCGGTGCTCGCTGCGAACGAGGCGGTGACCTTGTGGCTGGCGTTCCACTGCGGCGCCCCGGTCACCGCAGATATCGGCGCGGCGGCGTTCGCACTGGTCAGCGATGTCGCTCTGCTCCCCAGCCTCGACTGCTTCGGCCAGGGCACCGACGAGTACCCCGACCGTTCGACCACCGTGGTGCTCGCCGCCGCTGCCGCCCCGCGTGCCGTCACGCTGAAGGGGCCAGGCATCAAGGACCAGCTCACCACCGAGCTGCCCCTCCCCGGCGGCGACTTCATCGACCAGTGGGCGGAGAACCGCGCCCGCTTCCCGCGCGGCGTCGACCTCTTGCTCGTCCGCGCTGGCACGGTCGTCGGTCTGCCCCGCACCACCCGCATTTCGGAGGCCTGATATGTATGTTGCCGTAAAGGGCGGCGAGGCCGCCATTGCCAATGCCCACCGGCTGCTTGCCGATCGCCGCCGTGGCGATCGTTCGGTGCCGGCGCTGCGCCTCGACCAGATCATCGAGCAGCTCGGCCTTGCGGTCGATCGCGCCATGGGCGAGGGCTCGCTCTATGACCGCGAGCTGGCGGCGCTCGCCATCATCCAGTCGCGCGGCGACCTGATCGAGGCGATCTTCCTCGTCCGCGCCTATCGCACCACGCTGCCGCGCTTCGGCTACTCCAAGCCGATCGACACCGCCGCGATGAAGATCGAGCGGCGCGTTTCGGCGACGTTCAAGGACCTGCCGGGCGGCCAGCTGCTCGGCCCCACCTTCGACTACACGCACCGTCTGCTCGATCCGAGCATTGCCGAGGGCGCCGATGTCGATGAGGCGGTCATCCGGCTCAGCGACGACGAGCCCGCACCGCGGGTCACCGACCTGCTCGACCACCAGGGCCTGATCGAGCCCGACGTCTCCGAGGTGCAGGACGAGATCGGCGACCTCACCCGCGAGCCCCTCGAGTTCCCGCTCAACCGCGACCGGCGTCTCCAGGCGCTGGCCCGCGGCGACGAGGGCTTCCTCCTCGCGCTGGGCTACTCGACGCAGCGCGGCTATGGCCGCTCGCACCCGTTCGTCGGCGAAATCCGCATCGGCGAGGTCGAAGTCGAACTGGATATCCCGGAACTCGGCTTTGCCGTGAACCTCGGGCGCATCCGGGTCACCGAGTGCCAGATGGTCAACAAGTTCAAGGGCAACGCCAAGGTGCCGCCGCAGTTCACCCGCGGCTACGGCCTCGTGTTCGGGCAGGCCGAGCGCAAGGCCATGGCGATGTCGCTGGTCGATCGCTCGCTGCGCGCCGGCGAGCTCGGCGAGGATGTGAACCATCCCGCGCAGGACGAGGAATTCGTCATCTCGCACTCCGACAACGTGCAGTCGACCGGCTTCGTCGAACACCTGAAGCTGCCGCACTACGTCGATTTCCAGGGCGAACTCGGGCTGCTGCGCGAAATGCGCGCCGAGCACGAGACGGATGCACCGGCCAGCACCCTCCCCCCCGCGGGGAGGGCTGGGGTGGGGGGAGCCCCACACTCCGAGCATGCCGCTTCCCCCCTCCCAGCCTCCCCCGCAAGGGGGGAAGTGCCCGGAAGCATCGAGGACACCTCACCCGCGGAGGCGGCAGAATGAACATCGCCAAGTACAACTTCGCCTATCTCGACGAGCAGACCAAGCGGATGATCCGCCGGGCCATCCTCAAGGCCATCGCCGTCCCCGGCTACCAGGTGCCGTTCGCCAGCCGCGAGATGCCGATGCCCTACGGCTGGGGCACTGGCGGCGTGCAGGTCACCGCCGCGATCATCGGTCCATCAGATGTGCTCAAGGTTATCGACCAGGGTGCCGACGACACGACGAACGCGGTGTCCATCCGCGCCTTCTTCGCCAAGGTCGCCAATGTCGCGGTGACCACGCACACCGCCGAAGCGAGCATCATCCAGACCCGCCACCGGATCCCGGAGGCCAGGCTCACCGAGGGCCAGGTGCTGGTCTATCAGGTGCCGATCCCGGAGCCGCTGCGCTTCCTCGAGCCGCGCGAGACCGAGACGCGGAAAATGCATGCGCTCGAGGAATACGGGCTGATGCATGTGAAGCTCTACGAGGACATCGCCAAGCATGGCCGCATCGCCACCACCTACGCCTACCCGGTGAAAGTCGAGGGCCGCTACGTCATGGACCCCTCGCCGACGCCGAAGTTCGACAACCCCAAGATGCACATGTCGGAAGCGCTGCAGCTGTTCGGCGCCGGCCGCGAGAAGCGCATCTACGCCGTGCCGCCCTACACCGAAGTGGTGAGCCTCGATTTCGAGGACCACCCGTTCGAGATCCAGCACTTCGAGGAACCGTGCGCGCTCTGCGGCGCGACCGGGGTCTATCTCGACGAGGTCATCCTCGACGACAAGGGCGGGCGCATGTTCGTCTGCTCCGACACCGACAATTGCGAAGATCGCGGCGCGCACGGCCACCGCGGCAAGCTCGCCGGCCACGCCCTGGAGGCAGCAGAATGATGCCCGAGTCCTGCGGTCTTGCGCCTCCCTCCCCCTTGAGGGGAGGGATTGAGGGAGGGGGTGGTTCGGTGGGCCACCGATGGACCCCCACCCCCACCCCTCAAGGGGGAGGGGAGCCTACCCCCCGCGCCAGTGGAGACGCCAATGTCTGACCAGCCCCTCCTCCGCGTCAACCAGCTCAGCAAGTTCTACGGCAGCCGCATGGGTTGCGCCGACGTCTCGTTCGAACTCTGGCCCGGCGAAGTGCTGGCCATCGTCGGCGAATCCGGCTCGGGCAAGACGACACTGCTCAACTGCCTCTCGACCAGGCTGGAGCCGACCTCCGGCCTCGCCGAGTACCGCATGCGCGATGAAGTCTGGCGCAATCTCTACGACCTCAGCGAAGCCGAACGCCGCTTTCTGATGCGCACCGACTGGGGGTTCGTCCACCAGAATCCGGCCGATGGCCTTCGCATGACCGTCTCGGCCGGCGCCAATGTCGGCGAGCGCATGATGGCCGTCGGCAACCGCCACTACGCCAACATCCGCTCGACCGCCATCGAGTGGCTGGGCCGCGTCGAGATCGCCGAGGACCGCGTCGACGATGAGCCCCGCGCCTTCTCTGGCGGCATGCGGCAGCGGCTGCAGATCGCCCGCAACCTCGTCACCCACCCGCGCCTCGTCTTCATGGACGAGCCCACCGGCGGCCTCGACGTCTCGGTGCAGGCGCGCCTCCTCGACCTCATCCGCGGCCTCGTCGCCGATCTCGGTCTCTCGGCCATCATCGTCACGCACGATCTGGCGGTGGCGCGGCTCTTGTCGCACCGGATGATGGTGATGAAGGACGGTCACGTGATCGAGCAGGGCCTCACCGACCGGGTGCTCGACGATCCGCGCGAGCCGTATACGCAGTTGCTCGTTTCCTCGATCTTGCAGGTGTGACGATGGGGGAATTACCGGCGGACGGCCCCCTCCCATCCTCCCCCATGAAGGGGGAGGTGCCGCATCGAGTATGTGGCACGATCTCGCCCAAGCACCGGCCTCTCTTCACCTCCCCCTTTATGGGGGAGGATGGGAGGGGACCGTCTCTCTCAGTCAACGAAAGGGCAGCCGCATGACCACCCTTCTCTCAGTTTCCGACGTCGCCAAATCCTTCACCATGCACCTCCGCGACGGGATCATCCTCCCCGTCGTCTCCGACGTCGCCTTCGAGGTGAACGCCGGAGAGTGCGTCGTGCTCGGCGGCCCTTCCGGCGCCGGCAAGTCGAGCCTGCTCAAGATGGTCTACGGCAACTATGGCGTCGATGCCGGCTCCATCTCGCTGATCCATCACGGCCGACCCGTCGATCTCGCAACCGCCAGCCCGCGCACCGTGCTGGATCTCCGCCGCGACACCATCGGCTATGTCAGCCAGTTCCTCCGCACCGTGCCGCGCGTCACCACGGTCGACGTGGTGGCCGAGCCGCTGGTCAGCCGCGGCACCTCCCGCGACGAAGCCACGGCCAAGGCCCGCGAACTCCTCGCCCGCCTGAACCTGCCGGAGCGGCTGTGGTCGCTGCCGCCGGCCACCTTCTCGGGCGGCGAGCAGCAGCGCGTGAACATCGCCCGCGGCTTCATCACCCCGCATCCGGTTCTGCTGCTCGACGAACCGACGGCGTCGCTCGATGCCACCAATCGCGCCGTGGTGGTCGAGATGATCGCCGAAAAGAAGCAGGCCGGTGTCGCCCTGCTCGGCATCTTCCACGACGAGGAAGTCCGTGCCCAGGTCGCCGACCGCATCGTCGACGTCACCCTGTTCGCCGCGAGGAAGGCCGCTTGAAGCTCTCGGAAACGCCCGTCGTCCACCCCACGGCGGAGGTGCATGACTCCGTCCTCGGCCGGTACACCGAGATCGGCGCCAACTGTCACGTCAACCGCTCGACGCTGGGCGACTACTCCTATCTCGTCGACGGCACGCAGGTGGCCTACGCCGAGATCGGCAAGTTCGCCAACATCGCGGCGAACGTTCGCATCTACGCCAGCAAGCACCCGATGCAGCGCGCCTCGCTGCATCACTTCACCTACCGCTCGAGCTGGTACTTCGACGGCGAAGAAGACGACGACGCCTTCTTCGATTGGCGCGCCGACAACGGCATCGAGATCGGCCACGACACCTGGATCGGCCACGGCGCGGTGATCATGCCGGGCGTGAAGGTCGGGCACGGCGCCATCGTCGGCTCCAACGCCGTCGTCACCAAGGACGTGGCTGATTTCGCCATCGCCGTCGGCGTCCCCGCCAAGCCCATCCGCCAGCGCTTCCACGCCCCCATCGCCGATCGCCTCCTCGCGCTCGGCTGGTGGGACTGGAGCCACGACAGGCTCCACCAGGCGCTGCCGGATTTCCGCGCACTCGAGATCGAGGCGTTCCTCGAGAAATATGAATAGCCGGTTGCGCTAACAGCTTTGTCATGTGGTTGCCTCGGCCGGTCGGTGCCGCTAGGGACGGATTCCCCCGTGCCACCGACGGATCACTGATTGGCCGAAGCACCCGACCTGACCCTGGCTCACCTCATCGACAGGATCGCCGAGCGCTCGGGCAACGGCGAAGGCATCTCGGTCGGGACCATCGAGGAGGTCGCCGGCAAGCGCTTCGCCGGCCCGCTCCTGTTCTTTCCGGCGATGATCGTGGTGTCGCCGCTGAGCCTGATCCCGACCCTGCCAACCATGGTGGCCATTACCGTGATCCTCATCGCGGTGCAGGTGCTGGCCGGCCGCCGCACCGTCTGGCTGCCGAGAAAATTCCGCGAAGCCAAGCTCTCCGCCGAGCGCGCGCACAAGGTCATCACCTTCATGCGGCCCGGCGTGAAATGGGTCGACAAGGCCATCAAGCCGCGGCTCGCCTGGCTGGTCGACAGCATCGGCGTACGCCTCGCCGCGCTCGTCTGCATCCTTGTCGCCCTCACCATGCCCCCGCTCGAGCTCCTCCCCGGCGCCTCGACCACCGCCGGGGTGATCATCGCCACGCTCGGGCTCGCCATCACCGTGCGCGATGGCGCCCTGCTGGTGACGGCGCTGCTGCTGTTCGGCAGCGCCGCGTTCTTCATCGCGCGCCTCTTCATGTGAGCCTGCCGCCGCTCCGGCCGGGCTCTTCCACTGTCATGAAGACGTCACCCTACCTTCATCCACGCTTCTTGTAGCCGCCTTACGAGTTGGCCCCGTCGATTGGACGGGGTCCCCGCATGCTGAAGATTTCTCAGGTTACACGTCGCTTCGGCGCCAAGGTGGCAGTCGACAACGTCAACCTCGAAATCCCCGCCGGCCAGATGGTCGGCGTCATCGGCCGCTCCGGCGCCGGCAAGTCGACCCTGCTGCGTATGCTCAACCGGCTGATCGACGTTTCCGAGGGCAGCGTCGAGTTCGGCGGTCTTGAAGTGTCGTCGCTGCGTGGCCAGGCCCTGCGCGATTGGCAGCGCGACTGCGCCATGATCTTCCAGCAGTTCAACCTCGTGCCGCGCCTCGACGTCATCACCAACGTGATGCTCGGCCGGCTCAACCGCCGCAACACCATCATGAGCCTGCTCCAGATCTTCTCCGAAGACGAGCAGTTGATGGCGCTCAAGGCGCTGGAGCGTCTCGATATCGCCCAGACCGCCAGCCAGTGGGCGCAGACCCTCTCGGGTGGCCAGCAACAGCGCGTCGCCATCGCCCGCGCCCTGATGCAGGAGCCCAAGGTGATCCTCGCCGACGAGCCGATCGCCTCGCTCGATCCGCGCAACGCCAAGATCGTGATGGACTCGCTGCAGGCCATCAATGAGGAGCAGGGGATCACGGTGATCACCAACCTCCACACCCTCGATACCGCCCGCGCCTATTGCGAGCGGATCATCGGCATGTCGGCGGGCCGCGTGGTGTTCGACGGCACGCCCGAGCAGCTGACCACCGAAGTGGCCCGTGAACTCTACGGCGCCGACGGCCTCGAAGAAGCGTTCTCGGAGGAAATGACCTCGACCAGCCTCGAGGCCATCGTCCCCAAGAAGAAAAAGAAGAAGCATGCCGATCTCGCGGCGGGTGCCCTCGAGGCTCCGCTCGCTCCGGCCGGCCTTCCCAACTGACATCCCCAGTTTTCGCGCCTGCCGGTTAGCCGCCTGCTCGCGCGGCACGGCAGGTGGCGGAAAGCCAATCGCGTCACTAAAGGAGACATCCATGTCCGCGATCCGCAACGTCCTGATGGCGACCCTCGCCCTCACCATGACCAGCACTGCCTTCGCGCAGGATGTCTCGGTCCTCCGCATCGGCCTCGACGGCTCGGAGAACGAAGCCGACCAGATCCGCAAGACCGAATGCGTCGCCGAGGGCCTCAAGGCCGCGACCGGCGTGCCGGAAGTGCAGATCTTCCCGTCGCCCGACTACAACGGCGTCATCCAGGGCCTGCTCGGCGGCACCATCGACATCGCCCAGATGGGCGCTTCGTCCTATGCCGCCATCGTGCTGCAGGACCCGGCCGCGGTCGATCCGATCCTGACCACTGCCGGCGCCGACGGCTCGACCGGCTACTACTCGCTGCTCGTTGCCCGCAAGGACAAGGGCTTCGCCTCGCTGGCCGATCTCAAGGGCAAGAAGCTCGGCTTCGCCGACCCGGATTCGACCTCGGGCTACCTCGTCCCGAACGTGTCGCTCCCGGCCGATATCGGCGGCCCGGTGGCCGAGTTCTTCGGCGAGACCGGCTTCGGCGGCGGCCATGAGAACCTCGTTCTCGGCGTGCTCGACGGCACCTGGGACGCTGGCACCACCTTCGGTTCGGGCGTCGGCGAGTGGGCCGAGGGCTACACCACCGGCAACCTCCACACCATGGTCGAAAAGGGCATCCTCGACACCGACGATATCGTCGAGCTGTGGCGCTCGCCGCAGATCCCGAACGGCCCGCTGATGGTCTCCAACAAGCTGCCGGAAGATCTGAAGGCGAAGGTCCAGGCCTTCTTCCTCGAGCTGCCGACCAAGGACCTCGCCTGCTTCCAGGGCTTCACCCAGGGCGAGAACACCGCCTATGTCGAAGTCGAGCCGTCCTTCTACGACACCATTGTCGCCGCCCGTAAGTCCGTGATCGGCGACTGATCCACCAACGAATGAACGCGAACGGCGGTGCCTCTCCTCTCAGGTGCCGCCGTTCCGACATCAGGAGCAGGGCATGGCGCATCTCGCCCACGATCCGGCGACCGGCGGCATCAGCGACGCGACGAAGACCGTCTTCGGTCACTATCGCCAGCAGATCCGCACCCGGCGCGTCTATTCCATCATCGCGCTGGTCGTGTTCGCCATCGTGCTGGCCATGTCGCTCAACTTCGCCAACGCGGCGAACTCGGGCAAGTTCTTCGAGCGCCTGCCCTACCTGTTCGATTTTCTGCGCAGCTTCGTGCCGAACGATCCGCTCGAGATCTTCCGCGCCATGTTCGACCTGCCGTCACCCTATGCCGACGGCTCGATGAAGTACGATTTCACCTCGCAGCGCTTCTATCTGACCGAGACGCTCTACATCCCGCACTTCATCTACGAACTGATCATCACGGTGAACATCGCGATCGTCTCCACGATCATCGGTGGCGGCCTGGCGTTCGTGCTGTGCTTCTTTGCGGCGACCAACCTCGTCGGTGCGGGGGTCGTCCGCTTCGTGGTGCGCCGCATCATGGAGGTGCTGCGCGCCTTCCCCGAGATCGTGATCGCGGGCCTCCTCACGGCCATCCTCTCGATCGGGCCGATCGCGGCGATCTTCGCCATCTCGCTCCACACCATCGGGGCGCTCGGCAAGCTGTTCTTCGAAGTCGTCGAGAATGCCGACATGAAGCCGGACGAAGGTCTGCGCGCCGTCGGCGCCACCTGGCTCGAGCGCGTGCGCTACGGCATGCTGCCACAGGTGCTGCCCAATTTCGTGTCCTACACATTGCTGCGCACCGAGATCAATGTGCGCGCCTCGACCATCATCGGCGCTGTCGGCGGCGGCGGCATCGGTGAGGCGTTCCGCCTGTCGATCGGCAACAATCACGCCGCCAAGACCTACGCCATCATCATCCTGCTGCTGGTGACGATCATCGCGGTCGACCAGTTCTCGGGCTGGCTGCGCCGGCGACTGGTCGGCAACCAGGCCTTCGAATTCGGACGGGGAGCGGCGTGATGTCGAACGTGCTCGCAATCGATGAAACCGAACGCGCCCGACTGAAGTCGTCGCATGCCGCCGTGCTGCACAAGCCATGGTGGAAGCGCTGGGCGCTGCCGATCGGGCTCGTGGCCACAGTGCTCTACCTCGGTTTCTGCTACGTGTTCTTCAACGTCGGCCCGGCCTTCGAGAACGGCAAGTGGGACCGCGCGGCGCTCTACCTGCAGGACTGGTACTCGTGGCGCGCCCAGCCCCGACTGAAGTTCGCCGACGGCAAGGTCACCGCCACCTGGTCGAGCCGCGGGCAATATCCCGCTGATGCAATTATCGACTGGCTGACGCTGCACGATGACGGCTCGATGACCGTGACCTTCGGCAGCGAGGCCGACCGGCTGGAGGTCACGCCGAGCCTCGTCACCGCCTATGTCGGCGGCGAACCGCACGAGATCACGATCGGCACCGACACAGTCACCGCGCCGCCGGATGCACCGGGCGCAGTCCGGCAGGACGGCACCAAGGTCATCGTCGACTACGGCTTTGCCGGTCAGGCCGAGGTGCGCACCAACCAGGTCTATGTGCAGCGCCGTTTCCTCGGCTGGTCCAACTTCTGGTTCGATACCCGCTCTGCCTATTGGGGCCTCAACCCCCTCGAAGTGATCCAGCTCATGCTCAGCTCCGAGCGCATCGACCCCACGCGCTCCAACTTCGATACGGCCGTGCAGAACTTCCTCGGCAACGGCGTCTGGCAGCACGGCGACATCCTCTCAAAACTCCTCCAGACGCTGGTGATGGCCTTCGTCGGCACGCTGCTCGCGACTCTGTTCGCCTTCCCGCTCGCCTTCATCGCCGCGCGCAACATCACACGGTCCCGGCCGGTCAACTGGCTGATGAAGCGCACCTTCGACTTCCTGCGCTCGATCGACATGCTGATCTGGGCGCTGTTCTTCACCCGCGGCTTCGGCCCGGGCCCGATCCCCGGGATCGCCGCGATCTTCTTCACCGACGCCGGCGCACTCGGGAAGGTCTATGCCGAAGCGCTGGAGAACGTCGACGACCGGCAGCGCGAGGGCGTCAAGTCGGTGGGCGCGGCGCCCAGCGTCGTCAACCGCTTCGGCGTGGTGCCGCAGGTGCTGCCGGTCTTCATCTCGCAGTCGCTGTATTTCTGGGAGAGCAACACCCGGTCGGCCACCGTGATCGGCGCGGTCGGCGCAGGCGGCATCGGCCTCAAGCTGCTCGAGGCGATGGGCACCAATTCCGACTGGGACAAGGTCGCCTACATGGTGCTGCTGATCCTCGCCGTGGTGTTCATTTTCGACAACATCTCCAACGCCTTGCGCTCGCGGTTGATCGGGCGTTCGCATTGACCCGCCCGAAAGTCTTAGCCCCGCCCGGTTGACTTGACTCGTCCGGTCAACTGACATCCCGGCCGTTCTGCGGCCCGGGGAAAGCCGCAGCGAACAGCAGCGGAGGCACTGCCACCTCCGGCTGCGACACCGGACCGGAGGGGACCATGAGCAGACTGCAGATCGTCGACCCGCATATCCATTTGTGGGATCTCTGGACGCGCATCTACCCGCACTTCGAAAAGCCCGGCAAAGGCGGCGCCAACGCCGCCATCTGCCGCAGCTACCTGATCGACGAATACCTCGAGGAAGGCGGCGACGAGTTCGAGATCGTCGGCGCCGTCCACGTCGAGGCCTTCCCGACCGACCCGATCAAGGAAACGGAGACCCTGCAGAAGGTCGCCGACGCGAACCCGCTGCCGCTGGTCATCGTCGGCAACGGCGACCTGACTTCGCCGGAATTCCCTGCCCTGCTCGACCGGCACCAGGCGTTCCCCATCTTCCGCGGCATCCGGCAAGTGGTGAACATGCACGCCAACCCGGCCCGCAGCTACGTCTCGCGCGACCTGATGGCGGTGCCGCAGTTTCTTGAAGGACTGCGTGAACTGGGCCGGCGCGGCCTGAGCTTCGACCTGCAGCTTTACCCCCACCAGATGGACGCGGCCGCCGCCCTCGCAGCCGCGGCACCCGACACCCGCATCATCCTCAACCACACCGGTATGTGGGCCGATCGCGATCTGGCCGGCTGGAAGCAGTACAAGGCCGGCCTTCGCACCCTCGCCGCCCAGCCCAACATCGTCGCCAAGGTCAGCGGGCTGGGAATGCTCGACCACGGCTGGACCACCGAGAGCATCCGCCCGCTCGTCCTCGAGGCCATCGAGGCCTTCGGCCCGGAGCGCGCGATGTTTGCGTCCAACTTCCCGGTCGACAAGCTCTACTCGGACTTCCGCACGGTCTGGCGCGCCTTCGACAACATCACCGCCGGTTTCTCGGAAACCGAGCGGGCCGGCCTGTTCCGCGACAACGCCCGCAAGTTCTACCGCATCCCCGCCTGATCAAGGCGCGACCGGCCCGGATCGGTCACGGAATACGACGACACGGAGGAGATCTCCTTTTGAACCAGCACTTCACCTACGCCCCCGAGGAGATGACTCTGTGACTATCAAGCTTTCCGATCGCGGCCAGGTCGCCGCAACCTCCCTGTCGCTGCCGCCGCTGGGCTTCGGCGCGGCGCACCTGGGCGGGATGTACAACCGCGTCTCGGGCGACACGGCCAACGCCACGCTGGCGGCCGCCTGGGATGGCGGCGTCCGCTACTACGACACGGCCCCGTTCTACGGCCGGGGTCTGAGCGAGCTGCGCACCGGCACCTTCCTCATCGACAAGCCCCGCGACGAGTTCGTCATCACCACCAAGGTCGGCCGCTACTTCAAGCGCCCCGCCGATCCCCGCACCTTCGACCGCACCCCCTGGGGCGGCGGACTGAACATGGAGATCGTCTGGGACTATTCCTATGACGGCATCATGCGCTCCTACGAGCAGAGCCTGCTCCGCCTCGGCCTCGACACCATCGACGCGCTCCTCATCCACGATCCCGAAGCAGCTGCCAGCCCCGGCGGCCCGAAGCTCGAGGATCTCGAGGCGAGCGGCATCCGCGCCCTCGAGGAACTGAAGCGCACCGGCCACATCAAGGCCATCGGCATGGGCCTCAACCACGCCGACTCGCTCGATACCATCGCCCCGCGCGTGCAGCTCGATTTCTGCATCGTGGCGATGCCCTACACCCTGCTCAACCAGTCGGCGCTGCGGACCGGGCTGAAGCGGTGCGTCGACGAGAACATCTCGGTCATCGTCGGCGCCCCCTATGCCTCGGGCATCCTCGCTACCGGCCCCATCCCCGGCGCGCGCTACGCCTACGGCATCGCCGAGCCCGATATCCTCGACAAGACCCGCCGCATCCAGGCGGTCTGCGCCGGCCACGGCGTCTCGCTCCAGGCCGCGGCGCTGCAGTTCCCCCTCGCCCATCCCGCCGTGGTCTCCGTGATCCCCGGCGGCGCCAGGCCCGAGGAGGTCACGGCCAACGTCGGTTTCGTGCAGGAGGCGATACCGGCCGCATTCTGGTCCGACCTGACCTCGGCCGGCCTGATCGATCCCGAGGCCCCGACGCCGGCTTGAGCCGGCGTCACCCCACCTACGCGGTGAGCCGCTGCTCTTCCTCGACCACAGGGTCGGCCAGGAACGGCTGCGGCCTCGCCACGTGGTAGCCCTGCGCGTAGTCGACCCCGATCCCCCTCAGCGCGACGAGGATCTCGGCCGACTCCACGAATTCGGCAACCGTCTTCATCCCCGTCACGTGCCCCAGGTGGTTGATCATCTCCACCACCGCGAGGTCGGTGCGGTCGCGCAGCATGTTGCGCACGAACCCGCCATCGATCTTGATCCAGTCGACCGGCAGCCGCTTGAGGTAGTGGAACGACGACATGCCCGCGCCGAAATCGTCGAGCGCGAACCGGCAACCCATCTGCCGCAGCGCGCTGATGAACGCATTGGCCCGCTCGAGATTGGCGACCGCCGCCGTCTCGGTGATCTCGAAGCACAGCGATTGCGCCGGCACCTGCGTGCGCTTCAGCTGCTGCCGCACGAACGGCACGAAAGCCTCGTCCGACAGGGTCAGCGCACTAATGTTGATCGAGTACGTGGCATCGCCACCCACACCCCGCGCCAGCCGTGCCGCGATGGTCTCGAGCGCCTTGCGCACCACCCACCGGTCGAGCTGCGGCATCAGCCCGAAGCGCTCGGCCGCGGGGATGAACCGGCCCGGCGACACCAGTTCGCCCCGTTCGCTGAGGCGCATCAGGATCTCGCAATAACCGTGACCGGCCTGTGCGCTGATGGGCACGATCTCCTGCGCGTAGAGTACGAACCGATCCTCGTCGAGCCCGGCCTGCAGCCGCTGCACCCACCCCATGTTGCCCGCCAGTTCCGCCTGCTCGGTATCGTCGGCCGCGTAGACATGGACGCGGTTCCGCCCCTTCTCCTTGGCCATGTAGCAGGCGATGTCGGCGGCGCGCATGGCGGATTCGAGCGTGTGCTTCTCCCGCCCCAGCCGCACGAGGCCGATGCTGGCGCTGACGACAAAATGCTGCCCCTCCCAGATGAAGGGCAGCTCGGCCAGCGTGTGGCGCAGCCGGTTGGCGATGGCGGTGACCTCCCGATCGGTCGGCGTGGTCAGCAGCACGCCGAACTCGTCGCCTCCGAGCCGGGCCAGCAGCGCGTGGTTCCCCAGCGTCCCCGGCACCTGTTCCGCGATGGTGCGGAGCAGCCTGTCGCCCGCCGCGTGCCCGCCGGTATCGTTGACCACCTTGAACTGGTCGAGGTCGATGAACATCACCGCCCGCGCTGTTCCGTCGGCCAGCGTCGCGCTCACCGCGCGCTCGAATGCCGAGCGGTTCGGCAGCTTCGTCAGGTCGTCGTGCGAGGCAAGCCAGGCCAGCTCATCTTCGATGGCCCGCCGGTGCCGCACGAACTTGCTGAGCCGCCACATGGTCAGCGCCACGAACCCCGCCGCCATGGCGAGGTTGGCGGCCAGCAGCAAGCTCTGGACGAAGCGGGTCCCCTCTCCCAGAGTACTTGAGTATGCGAGGGCAAGTGGCCGTACGATATCGTAGATCCCGTCGAGGCGCGCCTTCCAGGCCTGCCGCTGCGCGCCCGAAGCCTGTTCGGTCGTCGACACTTCGTCGGCCAGTTCCTGTAGCTGGAACAGCGAGGGCTCGGCATTGCGCCAATGCTCCATCGCCACCCGCATGTAGGGGAACCAGGTGAAGTTCTCATAACCCCAGATGATCCCGGGGATGTCAGCGGGGTGATGACCGCCCCTCGCGAATCCGGCAGCCGCCGCGGACCGATCGGACGGTTGCCGTTCGAGCGCCAGCCGCCCGTCGCGATCTCCCATGGGCACGTCGAGCGCCGTCTTGTAGCGCACGAGATAGGCGGGATTGGTCGTGTCTATATGACGGTTGAGGAAGTAGATCGCGTCATGCTGGCCCTTGGACCACAAGCTCTCGCCGGCAACATAGGCTCGCAGCGAAGTCACCACCTGGAGACTGAAAGTAGCGAGGGCGGCCTGCAGGATGATAATGGCGATGAACGGCCACGCCACCTCCGCCAGACGCAGTGTCGATCTCTTGTCTGGAGATATAGGCACGCCACGCTTCTGCATGGTCTTCTCGTCCGCTGAACACAGCCGAGAGTAGTTGGGGCGGCATTAAGGACGTACCCTTATGCCGCCACGCATTTTTACTGATTTCACTTACCCGCGACAGCAGCGGCTGAGACTTAGCTCAGCGCCCGCAGCAAATTGCCCGACACATGGCCGTCCGGCAGCAGTCCGGACCGGCTCTGCCAGTCGATCACGGCCGCCCGGGTCTTCGGACCGATGACGCCGTCCGGTGTGCCCAGCTCGTAGCCGCGCTTGATCAGCTTGGCCTGCAACTGCTTGCGGTCGTCCTTGGTCAGCGCCGTGTCCTTGGGCCAGGTCGAAACGAAGCCGCGGCTGCCGATGATCCGGTCGGCAAGATGGCCAACTGCAAGGGCATAGCTGTCGGAGTTGTTGTAGCGCTTGATGACGCCGAAGTTCTCGAGCACCGCAAAGACCGGCCCGTTGCCGCCCATCGGCATGTAGAGCCGCGCCACATCGCTGGCCCGCGGAAACGCCTTGCCGTTCGCGCGCTTCACGCCCACGCCGTTCCAGTCGCCGAGCGTCGCGTTGATGCCGCTCCAGACGTTCTGGTAGTTGAAGTCGCGTGGGAGCTTTACCTCGTAACCCCATGTCTCGCCGGGCCGCCAGCCGAACGAGCGCAGGTAGTTCCCGATCGAGGCCATCGCGTCGGGCACCGAGCCCCAGATGTCCTTGTGTCCGTCGCCCTTGAAGTCGACGGCGTACTTCATGAAGCTCGACGGCATGAACTGCGGATGCCCCATGGCGCCGGCCCATGAGCCGACCATGTTCTTGGCCCGGACGTGCCCACCCTCGAGGATCTCGAGCGCCGTGATCAGCTCGCTGCCGAAATAGTCGGCGCGATAGCCGCCGTAGGCGAGCGTTGCCAGGGCATGCACCGAGTTGGTGCCGCCCATATAGCCGCCATAGTTGGTTTCGATGCCCCAGATGGCGAGGATGACTTCGGCCTGTACGCCGTAGCGCGAGCTGACGGCGGCAAGCGTCTGCTCCCACTCGCCGCTCATGCCCTGGCCCTTGCCGACCTGCGTCTCGGTCACGCGCTTGCCGACATAGTCGGCGGCCGTGCTCACGAACTCGGGCTGCTTGCGGCTCAGTTCCATCACCTTGCCGGACGGCGAGAACTCGCCCATCGCGATATCGAAGACGCGCTTGGAAACGCCACGGGCCTTGGCCCGCTTCCACACGCCGTCGACAAAGCTGTCGACACTGGCAAAAGCCGGCGTGAAAGCAGACGACGCCACGAGGGCGGCGGCACCCAGCGCGAACGAACGACGGGAAATGGAGGAGAGGGGCTTGTTAACGCGGTACATGAAAGCCTCGGCACAAACGACTCGCCGGAAACGCGGCAACTGACTGGGCGCACGTGCCCGGTTTTCATGACGATTTTGCGGATCGGACTTAAGATCGCGTTAAGCCTGCGTTCCCGATTGCGTGATCGGTTGACATCCCGCCCCCAACTCTGGGATGCCTGCAGCCCCATTCATCGCGCTGGAGGAGAGCGATGCGTCTGGTCCGCGCCGCCCTCGTGGCGGCCCTGCTGCTATGCGCAGCTCCCGCCGTCGCGGAGCAAGCCCAGCCCGCCCTCACCGGCGATGTCCGCATCCACGATCCGAGCATCATCGAGGTCGATGGCCGCTACGTCGCCTTCCAGACCGGCCAGGAAGGCGGCCTCTATCGCGGTGCGATCCGGGCGAAGACGTCACCCGATGGCATTGCCTGGACCGACGCCGGCTCGATCGGCAAGGGTGTCCCCAAGTGGCAGCGCAAGGAGCTCGGCTACCAGTCGCTCAACATCTGGGCGCCCTCGGTCAGCAAGCACGGCGACACCTGGTACCTCTACTATTCGGTCTCGTCCTTCGGCATCAACACCAGCGCCATTGGCCTCATGACCAGCACGGCGCTCGATCCCGACAAGCCCGGCGAGGGCTGGCAGGATCAGGGCCTCGTGCTGAAGTCCAACGGCAAGGACGACTGGAACGCCATCGACCCCTGGCGGATCGACACGACTGACGGCCGCGCCTACCTCGCCTACGGCTCGTTCTGGAACGGCATCAAGATGCGCGAGCTCGATCCCGTCACCGGCAAGCTCCTCGCCGAGGACACCCCGACCTACGACCTCGCCTCCCGCCAGGGCGCCGGCATCGAGGCGACGAGCATTCTCGAGCACGACGGCCGGTTCTACCTCTTCGTCTCCTTCGACCAGTGCTGCAAGCAGCTCGACAGCACCTACAACATGCGCATCGGCCGCGCCGACAGCGTCACCGGCCCCTACCTCGACAAGGACGGCAAGCCGATGCTCGAGGGCGGCGGCACGCTGCTCCTCGGCAAGACCGGCCGCTTCATCGGCCCCGGCGGGCAGGAAGCGATCCGCACCACCAGGGGCGACATGCTCGCCTACCACTATTACGACGGTGACGACCTCGGAGTGTCCAAGCTCCAGTTCTCGCCCCTCCGATGGACTGCAGATGGCTGGCCCGAACTCGACCCGCTCCCCTGAACCCCGACCAGGCACCAGCGCCTCCCGCGCGCAGGACCTCGACCTCATCAAGACCCTGCTGGTCGTCGCCATGGTCGGCGCGCACGTCATCCAGCTCGTCACCTTCCGGCCCAAGCCGGACGCCGCGATCTTTGCCGAATACGCAAACCTCGTGAGCTTTTCGGGCTTTATCTTCGCCTTCGGCCTCGGCCTCGGCCTGCCCAAGCCCGAGGGACGCAAGCGCACCTGGTTCGAACGGCTGCGGCCGGTGCTGCTCCTGCTGCTTGCCGTCTATGCCTCGTCCTTCGCCTTCGCCATCTGGGTCGATCGCAAGCCGCTCAACCTCGAGCTCGCGCTCGACGTCCTGACCATGCAGCGCCTGTTCGGCTGGAGCGAGTTCCTCGCCACCTTCTTCGTGCTGGCAGTGGTGCAACTGTTCGCGCGCCCCGCCCTGCTCGCCATCGGCCGCAACCCCTGGCTGCTCGCCGGCGTCAGCGCCGCCTGCCTGCTCACGACCTTCTACACGACGGGCGCGATCTTCCCGCTGTTGCCGACCCTCGTCAGCCACACCGGTTTCGCCAACTTCCCGCTTCTGCCCTACCTGCCCTGGTTCCTGCTCGGCATCTGGTACGGCAGCCATCCGGTTCGGGGCTGGCACTTCGTCCCGGCGCTGGCGATCACCGGCTACCTGTTCTGGGTCACCTACGAGACGGGCGGCTTCCCGCAGCGCTTCCCGCCCACCATCCTCTGGATCGTCGGGCCCGCAGCGATCCTCCTCGCCTATCTCGCCCTCAGCCGCTGGGTCGCCAGCCGCGTTCGCATCCCCGACATCCTGCTGACGCCGGGGCGGCACGTGCTGAGCTTCCTCGTCCTCACCAATCTTGGCTTCTTCCTCACCCGGCACCTCATGGGCAAGCCGGTGCGCACGACACTGGTCGCGGCCATCGTGACCGTCACAATTCTCGTCGTCCTGTCGCTTGGCTGGTACGCCTGGGAGCGGTTCGGGAAAGCCCGGCCGGAATGGCGAGCCGGCGTCCGAGCCACATCGCCCCCTCTCCCCTGAGGGGAGAGGGCCGGGGTCAGCGTCTCAGCAGGTCGCGATCAGCGCAGCCCTGCCTCGACCACCCCTCAGCACCTGTGAAAAAGGGAAGCGACCTACTCCGCAGCAACCCGCACCGGCACCGGCCCAATAGAGCCGCGCTCGATCAGCGGGCACTCGATCTTGATCCGCCGCGGCGACGCGACGGGCAAATGCTCGTCGAGCAGCGTGCCGACCGCCCAGCGCGCCATCTCCTCGTGCGGCAGCACCACCGTGGTCAGCGGCGGCTCGAGATAGGCGCTGGTGTCCTCGTTGTCGAACCCCACCACCGATATGTCATGCGGCACGCTCAGGCCCCGGCTGCGCAGCGCGTCATAGGCCCCCACCGCCATGCGATCGTTGAAGGCAAAGATCGCCGTCGGCGGGCTCGGCAGGTCGAGCAGTTGCAACGCCAGTTCCCGTCCGCCGGGAATCGTCCAGCCGCCGCGCAGGATCAGGCTCTCGTCGATCGGCACGTCCCATGAGGCCAGCGCCTGCCGGTAGCCGCGCTCGCGATCCTCGGACGCCTCGATCCAGTTCTCGCCGGCGAGGTGGGCAATGCGCCTGTGCCCCGCCTTGAGCAGCGCTTCCGTGGCCGCAAACCCACCGGTCACATCGGCGGGCACCACCGAGGGGTAGAGCCGGTTCCGGTCGTAGCAGTTGACCATCACCGTCGGCACGTCGCGCAGCCGCTCGGGCGGCTCGGCCGGCCGCGTGATCAGGCTCGTGTAGAGCACGCCGATCGCATCGTGCTGCAGCAGCATATCGAGCGCCAGCCCCTCGAGCTTGGCATCGCCGCGCGTGCAGAACGTCGCGACCACCACGTCCTGCAGCGCCGCCTCTTCGCGCGCCCCCTCGATGAAGGGCGTCGCGAACGGCGTCGTCGTGACCTCGTCGATGAGGAGGCCAATCACCCGCGTCTTGTTGTCGGGAACGTGGTGCTGGGTGCCCTTGCGATAGCCGAGCGCATCCGCTGCCTCGAGCACGCGCTGCCGGGTCGCCTCGGCGACGCGCGCGTTGGACACGCGATTGAGCACGAGCGACACCGTGGCCTGCGAGACCCCGGCGCGCTCCCCAATGTCGATCATCGTCGGCCGCTTCGCCAACCGTACCTCCAACGTCCTCCAGGGCCAGCACTATCAGCCGCGAGGGGCCATGCGCAACTGCCCCTGCTAAACTCCATTAGCAGCCGAAGGCTTGCGTAGTGTGGGGAAAGACGCTAGCCATATGCCAAATGCTAATAAATATTAGCTGCTAGGGAGGACTGCATGATCGGCGAGACTACGGCCACCAGGGCCGGCGCATCCGCACGCGAGGAAATCTCGCTCGACGGCGCCTGGCGCTTTCGTCTGGAGGGCCACGGCGACTGGCGCACGGCAACCGTGCCGGGCCCCTGGCAAGCCGAATTCGCCGACCTGCGCCACTCGACCGGCAAGGCCATCTACGCCCGCCAGCTCTCCATCCCGGCCAACTGGCAGGGTCGCGAGCTCGCGCTCCATTTCGGCGCGGTGAACTACTTCGCCGAGGTCCGCCTCGACGGCAAAACCCTCGGCACCCACGAGGGCGGCTACCTCCCCTTCGAGTTCGTCGTCCCCGAGGGGACTCCGGCCGAAAGTGCACTGGAAGTTCACGTCACTTTGCCCAGCGCAGATGTGACCGAATACCCTGACTTCCCCTTCGGTGAGATCCCGCATGGCAAGCAGAGCTGGTACGGTCCGCTCGGCGGCATCTGGCAGTCGGTCAGGCTCATCGCCCGCGACAAGCGCCACCTCCCCCACGTCGCCATCGACGCCGACATCTCCGGCGAAGTGACCTTCGCCTTCCAGCGCTCCGCTGCCGCAGCCGGCGCCACCATCCGCGCCACCATCGACGGCGTCACCGCCGAGACCACCGGCAACAGCCTGAAACTCAAGCTGAATTCGCCCCGCCTCTGGTCGCCCGAGCACCCCAATCTCTATACCGCAAAGCTCGAGCTCATCGCGGGCGGCGCCGTCGTCGACACCACCACGCACACCTTCGGCGTCCGCACCATCGAGACCCGCGACGGCAAGTTCTACCTCAACGGCGAGCCGCTCTACATCCGCGGCGCCCTCGACCAGGACTACTACCCCGAAGGCATCTGCACCCCGCCCTCCCTCGAGTTCCTCGAGGACCAGGCGAGGAAGGCCAAGCACCTCGGCCTCAACATGCTGCGCTGCCACATCAAGGTGGCCGACCCGCGCTACTACGAGGTCGCCGACCGCCTCGGCCTGCTGGTGTGGACCGAAATCCCCAACGTCCAGTACTTCACCAGCGCCGCAGCCCAGCGCATGCGCGAGACGATGGAGGGCATCCTCGCCCGCGACGGCAACCACCCCTCGATCGTCACCTGGACCATCATCAACGAGGATTGGGGCACCCGCCTCGTCGAGAATGCCGACCACCGCCAGTGGCTCAAGGACACCTATGACTGGCTGAAGGCCAAGGATCCGCGCCGCCTCGTCGTCGACAATTCGGCGTGCATCCCGAACTTCCACGTCAAGACCGACATCAACGACTACCACTACTACCGCTCGGTCCCCGAACGCCGCGCCGAGTGGGAAAAGCTCACGCAGGAATTCGCCGACGCGTCCGACTGGACGTGGACGCCCCACGGCGATGGCGAGCGCCGCGGCGACGAGCCGCTGGTCGTCTCCGAGTTCGGCGTCTGGGGCCTGCCCCACCCCGATCAGGTCAAGACTCCCGCCGGCGAAGAGCCGTGGTGGGCCGAGACCGGCAGCAACTGGGGCGACGGCGCTGCCTATCCGCACGGCATCCGCAACCGCTTCGCGACTTACCACCTGCAGAACGTCTTCGGCAGCTTCGACAGCTTCATCGACAAGGTGCAGTGGTACCAGTTCGCCAATCTCAAATACGAGATCGAGTCGATGCGCGCCCACGCGCCGATCCAGGGCTACGTCATCACCGAGATGACGGACGTGCACTGGGAAGCCAACGGCCTGCTCGACATCAACCGCAACCCGCGCGCCTTCCACGATCGCTTTGCTGAGGTCAACAACGACATCGTCATCGTGCCGCAGATCGAGCACCATGCCGTGTGGTCCGGTGATAGCGTCGCTCTGAAGCTCAAGGTCGCAACCGGTGGCAGGTCCGTGCCAGCCGGTGCAACGCTGACCTGGTCGGTCGACGGCCAGAGCGGCAGAATTGACGTGCCAGCCACGGCTGGCCTCTCGGTCGTCGATCTCGGCACCACCGACATCAAGCTGGATGGCGCGAGCCGCGTTGCGAGCATCGTTCTCAAGCTCGAAGCAGGCGGCCAGGAACTGGCGAAGAACCAGATCGAAGTCTCGGTCTATGCGAAGCGCAGCGCCGGCCCAGCCCGGATCGCAGCTGCCGATGCTGGCCTCGCCGCCTTCGCCCGTGGCCTCGGCTACACCGTCACCGACGCCGCTTCCGCCGACCTCGTCCTCACCCACGCACTGGACGAGGCCGACATCGAGGCCATGCGCCACGGCGCCCGCTACCTCGTCCTCGCCGACGGCTCGGTCGCGACCCATCGCAACCTGCGCGTCGACCAGCCCCGCGCCGAGCCGCCCACCATGCCGGCCAGCAAGGAGCGCGCGCGCCATCTCGGCTCGGAAACGCAGTTGCCCAATATCGGGCTCGTCCTGCGCGACGGCACGCTGTGGCGCGGCGACTGGATCGCGAACTTCTCGTGGATCAAGCGCTCCGGCGTCTTCGCCGACCTGCCGGGTGGTCCTCTGCTCGACGTGTCCTTCGACCGCGTCGTGCCGCACCACGTGCTCACGGGCTTCCGCTCCTGGGAATACGAGGGGCTCGTCGATGCAGGTGTGGTGATCGGCTGGGTCAACAAGCCCGCCGCCACCATCGCCCGCCGTCCCATCGGCAAGGGCGCCATGGTCGTCACCACCTTCCGCCTCACGAACGACGCACCGGGGAGCGATCCTGTCGCCACGGCTCTGTTCGACGGTCTTGTGGCGACCACCTCAAATCTGGAGGTCGATTGAGCGGCAAAACTGAATCAGATTTTCGGGTTAGGAAGCATGTCGAACGCCTTCCGGCGGATATCGACGCACGCTAACTACTTGTATTGTCAGCAGAATTTTCCGCTTCCATTTGATACAGGATTGACAATATTGTCAGCCGCAATAGCATCAGCCCGGCTCGGTAGATCCCCAAGGGACACTCGGGCCGGTAGACTACCGGGGAGGTACGCGACTTGGCCGATATCAGGCTCGTAAACGTCAGCAAGCATTTCGGACAGGTGCGCGTCATCGAGAACGTCTCGATGACCATCGAGTCTGGTGAGTTCATGGTTTTCCTGGGGCCGTCCGGCTGCGGCAAGTCCACCCTGCTGCGCATGATCGCCGGCCTCGAGGACATCGACGGTGGTGAAATCCACATCGGCGATCGTCGCGTCGACCAGCTGCCGCCCTCCGACCGCCAGATCGCGATGGTCTTCCAGAACTACGCGCTCTACCCGCACATGAGTGTGCGTGAGAACATGTCGTTCGGCCTGCAGAACATCCGCATGCCCAAGGACGAGATCGCCCGTCGCGTCGCCGCCGCAGCGAAAACCCTTGAGCTTGAACATCTGATCGACCGCAAGCCCGGCCAGCTCTCGGGTGGCCAGCGCCAGCGCGTCGCCATCGGCCGCGCCATCGTCCGCGATCCCAAGGCCTTCCTCTTCGACGAGCCCCTTTCGAACCTCGACGCAGGCCTCCGCGTGCGCACCCGCATCGAGTTCGCCCAGCTGCATCAGCGCATGAAGACCACGATGATCTTCGTGACGCACGACCAGATCGAGGCCATGACGCTCGCCGACCGCATCGTGGTGATGAACAATAGGAAGATCGAGCAGATCGGCACGCCGATGGAGATCTACAACCGGCCTGCGTCGCGCTTCGTCGCCGCCTTCGTCGGTTCGCCCTCGATGAACTTCCTGCCGGTGCAGAAGATCTCCGATCGCGACGGCAAGGTGCTGGTGAAGCTCCCTGACAACTCCGAGATCCAGACCGGTATCGCCGCGGCCCGCCTGCCCGGCGATGGCAACGTGACCTTTGGCATCCGGCCCGAGTCCGTGAAGGTCTCGGCGACGGGCGCCATTTCCGGCAAGGCCGACGTCGTCGAGCGTCTCGGCGAGCGGACCCTGGCCTATGTGCGCCTGGCCGACAACTCGGTGGTGATCGCAGAGGACGAGGGCCAGTCCAGGCTCAATGTCGGCGACCAGGTGCGGCTCGATATCGACGGCGCCGCGGCGCATCTCTTCGACGCGAAGGATGTGGCGTACAGCGCCGCCTGACCAAGCATATCCGGATAAAGTGGAAATACGCCCTTATATATCAGCATTCCTGATCCGTATCGGTAGATAGGTCAGAGATGATGTCCCGAATGGCCGCCACTGCTCAATGCGTGGCCAGCGGGACAGGACCGGCGAGGGTCGCCGGCCCAGGTGAAGCAAAGACGCATGGAGCTCATCCTTTGGGAGGAAATGAAGTGATGAAGTCGTTTCTGAAAATGGCAGTGCTGTCGGCAGGTCTGCTGTCGACCACCGGCCTTGTGCATGCCCAGGAAGTCGTGACCTGGTGGGACTTCCTCGGCGGCGGTGACGGCGTCCGCATGAAGGCGCTGATCGAGAAGTTCAACGCCGAGAACGCCGGCAAGATAGAGATCCAGGGCACCACCCTCGAGTGGGGTACCCCGTTCTACACCAAGGTCCAGACCTCGGCCGCCATCGGCGAAGGCCCGGACGTGATGACCTATCACCTCTCGCGCCTGCCGCTCGGCGTCTCCTCGGGTGCGCTCAGCGAGATCACCGCCGACGAGATCGCCGCTGCAGGCCTCGCCGGTTCGGACTACGCGGACTCGAACTGGAAGGCCGCCCAGGTCGATGGCAAGCAGTACGCCATCCCGTTCGATATCCATTCGATCGTCCTCTACTACAACAAGGACATGCTGAAGGCCGCTGGCCTGCTCGGCGATAACGGCCTGCCGACCGGCCTCGATGGCGTCGACAACTTCAAGGCCGCGCTGCAGAAGCTCAAGGACGGCGGCGCCGAGTACGGCGTGTCGATCCACTCCGCCGCCGGCGACAGCCAGTGGCGCATTTTCTACTCGCTGCTCGGCCAGCAGGACGGTCAGTTCCTCGACGCCGACGGTAACTTCCTGTCGGGCGACAACCTCGACAAGGCCGTCAAGGCCACCACCGTGGTTGCCGACTGGGTGAAGGACGGTCTCGCACCGGCCGCCACCGAGTACCCGGCCTCGATCGCCCTGTTCACGGGCGGCAAGGCGGCCATGCACATCAATGGTGTGTGGGAAGTCCCCACCATGACCGACCTCAACGCCAAGGGCGAGCTGTTCGACTGGGGCGCGATCGCGCTCCCGACCTTCTTCGACCACCCGGCCACCTGGGCTGACTCGCACGCCTTCGCCATCCCGAACCGCGTCGGCAACGAAGTCTCGCCCGAAAAGCGCGCCGCCGTTCTCCAGGTCATCGCCTGGATGAACAAGAACTCCCTCGCCTGGGCCGATGCCGGCCACATCCCGGCCTACTCGCCGGTCCGCGACAGCGAAGAGTTCAAGACCAAGCAGCCGAACGCCACCTACTCGGTGCTCGCTGATACCGCCGTGTTCGATCCGTCGTCGGTGCTCGCTGGCGTTGCCTCCCCCGTCTACGACGCGGCCGGCAACTACCTGATGCCCGCCGTCAACGGCGAAATCGATCCGCAGTCTGCCATGGAGCAGATGCGCGACGACCTTCAAGGTCAGGTGGAGTAATCTCCGACCGGCTGGCGCTCTCCGGGCGCCGGCCGGACTTTTTTTGACTGGAAGGGGAGGCCAGAACCAATGTCAGCCGCAGATACTGCCGCCGACGTGCCGTTGCCGGCACGCAAGAAACGCTTCAACCGCAACGAGGTGCTGGCGGCGCTGATCTTCGTTCTGCCCTTCGTCGTCGTCTACGCCGTGCTGTTCATCTACCCGACGCTGCAGATGATCTGGCTCAGCTTCCACAAGGCGCCGCTGATCGGCCCGGGCACCTTCATCGGCTTCGACAACTATCTGAAGCTGTTCAAGGACAAGCTGTTCGGCGTGGCGCTGTGGAACACGGTCTACTTCGTGATCCTGACGGTGGTCCCCGCCACCATGGTGGCGCTCGCCATCGCCGTCGGTGTCAACCGGCTGAAGGGCTGGATGCAGTCGCTGATCCTCGCCTGCTTCTTTATTCCGTACATCCTGCCGGTCTCTGTGGTGTTCCGCGTCTGGGGCTGGATGTTCGACAGCCAGTTCGGCATCCTGCAGCCGCTGATCGCCCTCGTCGCCGGCGACAACGTGCCAGTGTTCCGCACCCTGCCGCTGTTCATGCCGACGGTCGCCTTCATCACCGTCTGGTGGACGATCGGCTTCAACATCCTGCTTTTCATCGCCGGCCTGCGGAACATCTCACCCGAGATCTACGAGGCTGCCGCGCTCGACGGCACGCCGCGCTGGCGCCAGTTCACCCGCATCACCTGGCCGCTGATCTGGCCGATCACGGTGCTGGTGCTGACCATCCAGCTAATCGCGCAGTTCAAGATCTTCGACCAGGTCTACCTGTTCGGCAACGGCGGCCGCTCGGACGCCACGATGGGCCTCGTCCAGCTCATCTATCGCAGCGCCTTCCAGAAGAACAACGGCGGCTACGGCGCCACCGTCGCGGTGGTCCTGTTCCTCGTGATCGTCGTCTTCTCGGTACTGCAGTTCCAGATGCTCCGCGCGCGAGGTAACAAATGAGCTCGGTCGCTACCACTCCCGCAGCCGGGGAGATCGCCGGCCTCAGCCCGCGCAAGCGCAAGGTCATCAAGGCGCTCGACGTCTTCGGCCTGATCGCCACCGTCATCACGGTTCTCGGCGCGATCTTCTGGGCCTTCCCGCTCTACTGGGCGGTCGTGACGACCCTCAAGGTCGAGAACGACATCGTGCAGCCCGGCATCCAGCTCTGGCCGCAGCGGTTCACGCTCGACGCCTACACCCACGTGCTGTTCAACACCAAGATCGGCACCTGGTACATCAACTCGCTGGTGACGGCGGCCTCGGTCACGGTCGGTGTCGTGCTGATCTCGTCGCTCGCCGGCTATGCCATCAGCCAGCTCAACTTCCCCGGTCGCCGCATCCTTTGGTGGATCATCCTCGCCAGCTTCATGATCCCCATTCCGGCGCTGATCGTGAACCACTTCGTGCTGATCAGCCAGTTCAAGCTGTTCAACAGCTGGCTCGGCGTGATCCTGCCCCAGCTCGTCTACGGGCCGGTGACGGTGATCATCTACAAGCAGTTCTTCGACTCCGTGCCCAGGGAACTGCGCGAGGCCGCCAAGCTCGACAACGCCAACGAGTTCCAGATGTTCTTCCGGCTCTACCTGCCGATGAACTGGGGCATCACCACCGCGCTCGCCATCATCACCTTCATCGGTGCCTGGAACCAGTTCCTGTGGCCCTTCCTCTCGGTCACCAACGAGCAGATGATGAACGTGACGGTCGGCATCACGCAGGTCACCGACGCCTTCGGCGTGAAGTATGCCCGCGACCTCGGCAGCGCCATCCTCGCCGGCCTGCCGGTGGCGATCGTGTACCTGATCTTCCAGCGGCGCGTCACCGAAGCGATCATGCTTTCGGCCGGCATCAAGGGCTGACGAGCCCGACATCGTGAAATCCCGAGGGTGCGGAGCGACAGCTTCGCACCCATTCTGCGTCAGCCTGCCTGCAACGATGCACGTCTGCGTGATCATCGCACATGATTTTTCTGATTTAGTACACTCCACGAACCAAACGGAAAAAACACCGTAAGTTCAAAGCGCTTTGCGGGGCGCTGGCCCCGAGCGGGAGCACCCTTGTCTGGTAGCCTACCATTCCAGCTGTTGACTCACTCGATTCCGCTGGCTAACGCTTGAATTATTGGGAGAAATCGCCGGGCGGGCCCAGGAGGGGTCGGACGGCAGAATTGGTGGGGGAGACGCCAGGCCAAATGCAGCAGGGTATGAACTAGGTCGTCCGATGGGCAGGACGGACAGACCGCATAAGTGAAACGCGGCCGCCCCGATGGCGGTCGGTGATTTCTTCGCTCCTGGTCCACCATGGACCGCAGCGACTTCAGCCAAAGTCCGGAAATGCCGCACGGCCCCTTTGGGCCGGTCGAACCAGCCTAGTCGTCTCGCGGCATGCGCGGACCGTTCATTGGTCCGCTGCTGGCAGGGCCCGTCCCCACCGAGCAAGAGAACAAGATAACGAGCTTGTCTTGGAGGTGAGGAGGACGTTCGGGGCAAACGCTACCCCCGACAGAAGAAGGTCAGCCGATAAGGCGACCAATGCCCATCCATTCGACGGTCAAGGGAGAACCAGTCACATGGTCAAACGTAGAATAGTAACAGCTGCATTGCTGGCGCTCGGCGTCATGTCGATGCCTATGGCAGCGCTGGCGCAAAGCCCGCTCGCCGCAACTGCGCCCAAGGAAATCGTGCCGGCCACACCGCTGCCCGACGTGCCGCGCAACCAGACGGTTGTCCTCGGCTGGGGCGTGGCTCTGTCCTCGCCGATCGGCGTGACCAACCCGTGGGCCCTGCCGGGCTACACCCACCAGGAAGGCAATGCCTTCATGTGGGAGCCGCTGATGTACTTCGCCATTTTCAAGGGCGAGTATGTTCCGTGGCTGGCCGACAGCATGGAATACACCGACGACACGTTCACCGCGCTTGAGATCAAGCTGAACAAGGACGCCAAGTGGTCCGACGGCACGCCCGTCACCTCCGCCGACGTCAAGTTCACGTTCGATGGCCAGCTGAACAATTCCAAGCTGCCCTACAACGCCCACTTCACCCAGTTCGTCGCTTCGACCGACATCGTCGACGACCTGACCGTGAAGGTGAACTTCAAGGCCCCGGCTCCGCGCTTCAAGTTCGAAGTGCTGACCGAAAAGTTCGATACCGGTATCCCGATCGTTCCCTCGGCATTCCTGTCGTCCAAGCCGGACGTGAACATGGAACCCGGCTCGACCGAAATCCCGCACTCGGGTCCGTATGACCTGGTGGCGTGGAACGCCAACCAGAAGATCTTCGACTACCGTCCGGACTGGTGGGCCGTTAAGGCCGGCCGTATCGCCGAGCCGGCCGTCAAGCGCGTCATCATTGCCAACATCACTGGCGTCTCGATGGACACCGTCGCCCAGCGCGTCGTGAACAACGAGTTCGACTCCGCCCTCGACATGCGCTCCTCGGTTATCGGCAACATCCTTGCCCAGAACCCGGAGATCACCACCCACACCGGTTCCGAGTCGCCCTTCGGCTATCTCGACTGGTGGCCGAACTCGCTCTGGATGAACACCCAGCTCGAGCCGTACAACGACGTCCGCGTCCGCCGCGCCATGGCCCTGGTCATCAACCGCGACGTGATCAACGACATCCTGTACGAGGGTGCCCAGATCGCCACCATCTACCCGTTCCCGCTCTATCCGAACCTGCAGGCTTTTGCTGACTCGCCCGCCGTCAAGGCGCTCGAGGAGCAGTACCAGCCCCGCCTGTTCGACCCCGAGCAGAGCGCGGCCCTCATGACCGAAGCCGGTTTCACCATGAACGGCGACGGCCTGTGGGAAAAGGACGGCAACACCGTCGACGCCACCATCCAGGGCTTCGAAGGCATCCATAGCGACATCGTTCCGATCCTCGTGGAAATGCTCCGCCAGGCCGGCTTCGACGCCGCCATCAACTTCGGTCCCGACTCCTACCAGAACATGGCAGACGGCAAGGCCGGCCTGTACATGTTCGGCCACGGCGCATCGCTCTACGACCCGTTCGAGGCTCTGAACCTCTTCCACGGCAAGTACAGCGAAGCCATCGGCACCTCGGCCGGCAACAACCGCTTCTCGCGCTACTCGAACCCCGAGTACGACCAGATCCTGGACTCGATCGCCCCGCTTTCGTCGGACGATCCGGCCTTCCAGGAAGGCGCTGCCAAGGCCCTGGGCATCTACTGGCGTGACCAGATCGATATCCCGATCATCCAGTGGCTGCACCGCATCGCCTACAACCAGCACTACTGGAAGAACTGGCCGACCGCCGAGAACCCGGCAATGGGCACGAACGGTGCCTTCTGGGCTCATACCGGCCTGCTGGTCATCACGTCCCTGCAGCCGACCGGCGCGCAGTAAGTCGTCCCGACATCGGAGTGCGCGTTCGCGCGCACTCCCCCTCTTCATGGTGCCGGAGTTGCCCAAGTGAACTTCAAGCTGATCGCAAAGCGCCTGTCTTTCCTGGTACTGGTCATTTGGGCCGCGTCGACGATCGTATTCTTCATTCCCCGCCTGAGCCCGCGTAACGCCATTCGTGAGCGTTTCGCCGAGCTCGCCCGTTCCGGCGGCTTCTCGCCGGGCGACCTCGAAGCCATAATCGCCAGCATGAACCAGCAGTTCGGCCTCGATAAGCCGCTGCTCGAGCAATACTGGAACTACCTCGGCAACGTGATCCGGATGGATTTCGGCTACTCGCTGAACCGCTATCCGTCGACGGTTACCGACATCATCGCCCAGGCCCTGCCCTGGACCTTCTTCCTGCTGCTGGTCACCACCATCCTCAGCTTCGTCATCGGCAACCTGCTCGGTGCGCTCTCGGCCTGGCCGAAGGCCCCCCGCTGGGTCCGCTCGGTCGCCACGCCCTTCGTGCTGCTGACCGGCGTGCCGCCCGTGATCATGGGCGTGCTGCTCCTGTTCTTCATCGGCTTCCGTCTCAAGATGCTGCCTCTGGGCGGCGCCTACTCCATCGGCGTGGTGCCGAACTGGTCGTGGGAATTTGCCTTCGACCTGCTGCGCCACCAACTGCTGCCGGCCCTGTCACTGATCCTCGGCTCCGTCGGCGGATGGGTGCTCTCGATGCGTGGCATGGGTGTCACCATCCAAGGCGAGGACTACGTGAACTACGCCGAGCACAAGGGGCTCACTGGCGGACGCATCTTCCGCGACTACTACCTGCGCAACACGCTGCTGCCGCAGGTTACCGGCCTCGCACTCGCGCTAGGCACCGTCGTCACCTCGGCCATTATCGTGGAAGGCATCTTCGGCCTCCCCGGCCTTGGCACGGTGCTCAACAACGCCATCCGCTCGAACGACTTCCCCACAATCTACGGCATCGTGCTCTTCATCACGATCGCTATCGCCGTGCTGATGGCCGTCCTCGAGTTCATCTACCCGCTGCTCGACCCGCGCGTGCGTAACCAGTAGGAGCCCGGACAATTGACCACCGTGATTGCAACCGCGGCGCCTGAAGCCGACATCCAGCAGCCGAGCCGCCTGACCCTCATCCTGCGGTATTTGAAGCGCAACAAGGGTCTCGCCATCGGTCTCGCCATCCTGCTTGCGCTGATCCTGTTCACCGTCATCGGCATGCTGACGATCAACCCCAAGCAGGCCTATCCCCTGTCGGTGGCCACCAAGAAGCCACCGAGCCTGCAATACCCGTTCGGTACCGACTTCTTCGGCCGCAACCTGCTCGCCGCCATGGTGGTGGGCATGTGGCAAACCGCCATCATCGGCCTCATCGCCGGCGGCATCGGCACCTTCATCGGCGTCGTGCTCGGCTTCATCTCGGCCTATTTCGGCGGCTGGGTAGATTCGACCATCCGCACCATCTGCCAGATCCTGACACCGATCCCGGTTCTCCTGATCCAGGTCGTCGTGGCCGGCTCGCTCGACAAGCGCGACGTCACCATCATCACCATGGCGCTCATCGTCGTGATGCTCGCCTGGATGGGACCGACGCTCGTCGTCCGCGCCCAGGTGCTCACCATGAAGGAGCGGCAGTTCGTGTCCGTCGCCAAGCTCAGTGGCGTCGGTGACCTGTCGATCATCTTCAAGGAAATCCTGCCTAACCTGTTGCCGTTCATCGCGGCGGCCTTCGTCGGCCAGGTGTTCTCTGCGGTGTTCGCGTCCTTCTACCTCGCCGTGCTCGGCCTCGGCCCGCTGCGCGAACCGCTGCTCGGCAACATAATCTGGGCCGCCCAGTTGCAGGGCGCCTTCTTCAACGGCTGGTGGTGGTGGCCCATTGCCCCCTCGGTCGCCATGATCCTGATCCTGGGCTCGCTTGCCCTGATCAACATGGGTCTCGACGAACTGGCCAATCCGCGCGTGCGGCGGACGGAGTAATGACCATGAATCTCGCAACCACCGAAGCCGCCGCCGGCCGAAACGCGCGTCCCGGTACGGCCGAACCTGTCCTGCGCGTCGACGATCTCGTCGTCACGTACTACACCGATCTCGGCCGCGCCCGCGCGCTCGACAATGTCAGCTTCACGCTCCACGCGGGCCAGAAGATGGGCATGGTCGGCGAATCCGGCTCGGGCAAGTCCACCCTTGCCCTTGCCATGATGCGCATGATCAAGCCGCCGGGGCGCATCGAAGGCGGAAACGTCTGGGTCGGCGGCACCGACCTGCAATCCCTCGACGAAGAGGGCATGCGCAAGGCGCGTCTTTCCAAGATCGCCTACATCCCGCAGGGCGCGATGAACTCGCTCAACCCGGTGATGCGCATCGGTGCCCAGATGGTCGACGCCATCAAGTCGCACACGCGGGGCGAAAGCCGTTCCTCGATCGATGATCGCATCGCCCACGCGCTGCGCTCCGTCGATCTCGACCCCGGCGTCTCCCGCATGTACCCGCACGAGCTGTCGGGTGGCATGAAGCAGCGCGTCTGCATCGCCATCGGCGTGCTGCTGAAGCCGCAGGTGATCATCGCCGACGAGCCCACCAGCGCGCTCGACGTGGTCACCCAGCGCCAGGTCATGGAAACCATCGACCGGGTGCAGGACGAGCTCAACGCCGCCGTCATCCTGATCGGCCACGACATGGGCCTGATGGCCCAGACCATGGACCAGGTGGCGGTGATGTATGCCGGCCGCCTCGTCGAGGTCGCGACGGTCCGTGAAATGTTCACCGACCCCAAGCACCCCTACTCGCAGGCTCTCATCTCCAGCCTGCCCACGCTCGACAACCGCGGCCAGTTCAAGGGCATCCCGGGCCTCGCCCCGTCCCTGCTCCGTCTGCCTTCGGGCTGCGCCTTCCACCCGCGCTGCCCCTTCGCCTCGGATCGCTCCAGGGCGGAAAAGCCGAAGGTGAACGTGCTTCCCGGCGGCCGTCTCGTGGCCTGCCATCTCTACGACCAGGAGTCCTGATCCGATGTCCAAGACCCCTCTCCTGGAAATCAAGAACGTCACCAAGGTCTACCAGCGCGGCCTGTTGTCCTCGCATGCCAAGATCGCGCTCAAGGAGTTTTCGCTCACCCTTATGGAAGACGAGCCGACCATCCTGACCGTCGCCGGCGAATCCGGCTCGGGCAAGACGACGCTCGCCATGCTGCTGCTCGGCTTCATCACGCCAACGACAGGCGAGATCCTCTACAAGGGTCAGAACATCGTCTCACTGCGCGGCCCGGATCGCATGGCCTATCGCCGCGAAGTGCAGGCCGTGTTCCAAGATCCGTTTGCGGTGTTCAACCCGTTCTACACGGTCGATCACCTGCTCACGGTCCCGATCAAGCAGTTCAAGCTGGCCAAATCCGGCAAGGACGCGCGTAACAAGATGGATGAGGCGCTGACAGCCGTCGGCCTTCGCCCCGAGGACGTGCTCGGCCGCTTCCCGCACCAGCTCTCGGGCGGCCAGCGCCAGCGCATCAACGTCGCCCGCGCCCTGCTGCTGAAGCCGCGCCTCCTGATCGCCGACGAACCGGTATCGATGGTGGACGCCTCGCTGCGCGCCAACATCCTCGAGTCGCTCAAGAACCTGCACACCCAGCACGGCGTCACCATCATCTACATCACGCACGACCTGACCACGGCCTATCACGTGGCGGACTCGATCACTGTGCTCTACCGCGGCGACGTGGTGGAAAAGGGCGACGTGGAGACGGTTATCCGCAACCCGCAGCACGCCTACACACGCCTGCTCGTCGACTCGATCCCGTGGCCCAATCTCGACCAGAAGTGGGGCCAGCACTCGATCCGGTCCAAGGAATCGCAGGCCGAGTTCCACAGCGAGACGACCTGAGGCCGGTGCAGGCGCTCGACCTCCTTTGCATCGGGCGGCCGACCCGCCCGGTTCAGCACTGCCATCAACTGACGTTGTAACGGCCGAACGGCCGCCATTCATTTCCCGAGCCGCCTGTGCGCGGCCCGCATCTCCGCCCCAGGATAGAAAATGCTCGAGATCGCCGAGGTCATCCCTCCAAAATACTCCCCCGTCTGGAAGCTCGCCAAGCAGTGCGGCGTCGACCTCGCCGTAGCCGGCCTGCCCTTCGACAGCCTGCAGGCCAACGAGCGCGTCTCGTCGCTCAGCGCGCTGCAGCGCATGAAGGACGAGTACGAAAAGGGTGGCTACGAGATCCGCGTCATCGAGAGCCGTCCGCCGCTCAACCTCGCCAAGCGTGGCCTCGAGGGGCGCGACGCCGAGATCGATGTCGTCTGCGAGCTCATCACCAACATGGGCAAGCTCGGCATCCCGGTCTGGTGCTACGAGTGGATGACCGATTTCAACTGGGTCCGCACCAACATGGCGCTCCCGAGCCGCGGCGGCTCCGTGGTCACCGCCTTCAACGTCGACGACGTGCCGGATTCGATCACCTCGAACCCGCCGATCTCGGAAGAAAAGCTCTGGGAGACGCTGGAGTATTTCCTCCGCCGCGTGCTCCCCGTCGCCGAGAAGGCCGGCGTGAAGCTCTCGATGCACCCCGATGATCCGCCGATCACCCCGATCAAGGGCGTTTCCCGCATTATGCGCACAGTGCCGAACTTCCAGCGACTCGTCGACATGCTGCCGTCCGACTACAACACCATCACGCTCTGCCAGGGCAACTTCACCCTGATGACGGACGACCTGCCCAAGGTCATCCGCGGCTTCGGCAAGAAGAACATCAGCTTCGTCCACTTCCGTGACGTCGCGGGTGTGCCGACCAACTTCCACGAGACCTGGCACGACGCCGGCAAGACCGACATGCTCGCAACAATGAAGGCGTATAAGGACATCGATTTCGACGGCGTCCTCCGTCCCGATCACGTCCCTACCGTCGAAGGCGACAGCAACGAACACGCCGGCTATTCCGCCTTTGGCCGCCTCTACGCCATCGGCTACATCCGCGGCCTCCACGAAGCCGTCTATAAGGGCTGAGATTTCAAAAATGAAGATTGCACTCACCGGGTCATCCGGCGGCGTCGGCCGCGCCATCATCACGGAAGCCCGCCGCCAGGGTCACGACCTCGTCTGCATCGACCGTGTCGCCGCGCCCGAGACCGAAGAGACCAAGGGCCTGCATTTCATCCAGGCCGACATGGACGAGTACGACAAGCTCGTCGCCGCCTTCGCGGGATGCGATGCCGTCATTCACATGGCGGCCATTCCCTCCCCCGGCCGGCACCCCGACCATGTCGTCCACAACAACAACGTCGTGGGTAGCTACAACGCGCTCCAGGCCGCTGTCGAAAACGGCATCATGCGCATCTGCCAGGCGTCGAGCGTCAACGCCATCGGCCACTCCTACAGCCGTGACCCGCGCTACGACTACTTCCCCATCGACGAAGAGCATCCGAACTACTCGGAGGAGCCCTACAGCCTGTCGAAGTGGATCTGCGAGGCGCAGGCCGATGCCTTCGCCCGTCGCTGGGAAGACATCTCGATCGCCTCGATGCGCTTCCACTGGGTGGTGCCCGAGCGGGAACTCGCGGCGAGGAACTTCACCCTCGACGCCCCGGCGCCCGGCAAGCACCTGTTCGCCTACACCCGCTTCGATGCGGCGGCGCGGGCGTGCCTGCTGAGCCTTGAGGGCCGGTTCAAGGGCCACGAGGCCTTCTACATCGTGGCACCCGATACAACGGCCAACGTCCCCAGCCTCGAGATCGCCCAGCGTTTCTTCCCGGGCGTCGCGATCAAGGGCGACATGAGCGGCCGCAAGAGCTTCTTCAACTCCACCAAGGCCGAACGCATCCTCGGCTGGAAGCACGACGCTTAGTCCCAGCTGGTCGCGGGCGTTTTCATGCCCGCGTCCTCCTGCGTCCGATGGCTGCCGGTCCCACGGAACGGAGCGGTCGGTTCAGGTATTATTTTGATCAATTGCCATTGGAGGAACGCATGAGACTTTCCGCAACGTTAGCCTTTGCCTCCATCCTGCTCATCGCAGGAGCCGTCGCCCCCTCCTTCGCCCAGAACCCTCCGGACTCGGCCGTCACCGGCACCAAGCAGTTCGAGGTCAGGGAGCTCACCAATGGCCTCGAGGGCCCGTGGGAGGTTACCTGGGGTCCGGACAACTGGCTCTGGGTCACCGAACGAACCGGCGGCAAGATCACCCGCGTCAATCCCGAGGACGGGACCAAACAGGTAGCGATCGACATAGAGGAAGTCTCGGCACCCGGCGGACAGGACGGTCTGCTCGGTCTGGCGCTTGATCCAGGCCTGCTGCAGGACACCGGCAACGACCACGTCTATGCCGCCTACACCTACGTGGATACCGCGCGCGGCGGCGTGCCGTGGGTCACCGACCCCGCCAGTCCCTACCACGACCTCTTCACCAAGATCGTGCGCTTCACTTTCGACAAGGACGCGGGCACCCTCGGCGAGGCGAAGGAAGTGATCGCCGGCCTTCCCGCCTTCAACGACCACAATTCCGGCCGCCTCAAGCTCGGCCCCGACGGCAAGCTTTACTACACCATCGGCGACGGCGGTAAGGACCAGCTCGGCAACTGGTGCATCCCCATCGAGGCCCAGCGCCTGCCGACCGCGGACGAGGTGGGCGCCAGCAACTGGATCGCCTACCAGGGCAAGTCGCTGCGGCTCAACATCGATGGCTCGATCCCCGAGGACAACCCGGAGATCGAGGGCGTCAGGAGCCACGTCTTCACCTACGGCCACCGCAACATGCAGGGCATCGACTTCGGCCCCGACGGCACCCTCTACGCGTCCGAGCAGGGCCCCAAGACCGATGACGAAGTCAACGCCCTCGTCGCCGGGGGGAACTACGGCTGGCCGCACGTCGTCGGCTTCAGGGACGACAGCGCCTATCAGCGCGCCCGCTGGGTCGACGCCACCACGCCCTGCGCCCAGCTGACCTTCTCGGACATCAAGATCGATCCCTCGGTGCCGGTCGAGGACGAGACCAGCTGGCCCAACGAGATGCAGGATCCCGTCGCGACCCTGTTCACCGTGCCCAGCGACTGGGACTTCACCGACCCGGCTTGCGGCGGCATCGACTTCATCTGCTGGCCGACCGTCGCCACCTCGTCGATGCAGGCCTATTTCCCCGCAGCCGGCGAAGGCATCCCGGGCTGGGAAAACTCCCTGCTGGTCACGACGCTGAAGCGCGGCTCGATCTACCGCATCCCGCTCGACGCCGACGGCAAGACGGTCGCCGGCCCGATCGAGCGCTACTTCCAGTCCGAGAACCGCCTGCGCGACATGGCCCTCAGCCCCGACATGAAGACCATGTACGTGGCGACCGACGTCAGCGGCCTCGTGGGCACCATGGATGGCGGCGCCGGCACGACCCTCCAGAACCCCGGCGCCATCCTCGTCTACACCTATACCGGTGAGGGCGATGGCGCCGCCGCGGCAACGACGGAACAAACCCCCGCCGCCGGCGACGCTGCCACCGTCGGCGCATCCGGCGAGCCCGTAAGCTTCACCGCCGAGCAGGCCGCCCGCGGCAAGACTGCCTACGACGCCAACTGCGTCTCGTGCCACGGCCCGGACCTGATCAGCGCCAACTACGGCCCGCCCCTGGCAGGCGCCTATTTCGATGGCAAGTGGATGGGAAAGACTGCGGCGGCTCTCTACACGCACGCGCACGATCGCATGCCGCCGTCCCGCCCGGGACAACTGGGCGACGGAACTTATGCCGACCTCGTGGCCTACATCCTGCAGGTGAATGGCCTGCCCGTGGGCGACGCCGAACTCCCGACCGACCTTGCGGCCCTCGAAAAGATGGTCATCCAGAACTAATCGGCAGATCCGGGCAATGAAGGGCTCCCTCGTCGGGAGCCCTTTTGCTTTGAGGCGCGCGAACTAGCCGACCTTGTGGCTCGCGTGCCTGATCTCTTCGACCGGCTGCGGGTGGTAGTCGCCCATCAACGCCTCGTACTCGCGCTCGGCGACGCCATAGGCGCCATTCGTGAACTGCGCGAGGCCGTTGCGGTTGACGATGGAAACCACGCCACGCATCGTCCGGATGAGCCCGCGGGCCTCGAGATCCTGCAGCGCGCGGGTAACACCCGCCCGCCGTACCGCCAGCATGACGGACAGGAACTCGTGCGTGATCTGGAAGGACTCGCCGAGCCGGTCACCGACCATCAGCAGCCAGCGCGCCACCCGCTGCTCAAGCAGCAGCAACCCGTTCGCCGACGCGGTCGACGCCACCTGGATCGCGAACGCCTGCGCATAACGCATGAACAGGTTGTGTAGCGACGGGCTTGCCCGCATGGCTTCCCGAAGATTGTCGGGGTCTATTCGGATGGCACTGCCAGCGCCTTGCACGAAGGTCGAGAACGGGCTGTGTTCAGCACCGTGGACGACCGCAAGACCTGTCATGCCTTCCGGGCCGATGAGCCCCACTTCGATGATGCCGCCGTCAGCATCGTCTGCGACAACCGAAGCAAAGCCTCTCTCGATGAAGTAGATCGAATCCACTTCCCGATTTGCTACTTCGAGTGCGTTGTGTGGGGCCAGATCAATCCGTTGCAAGGGCCCAAGCAGGTCCAGATCGAAATCTGGAAGCCTCGCCAACAGCCCGTTTTCGAACCGAGGGGAAATAATCGACAACATGCGCTCCCTGTCGTGGAGCGACCACCCTTTGCCGTCCGCAGGACAGCGGCCAACGCGTACACGCGTCAGAACGGTTTCGGGTAACCGCTCATGCCAAACCTACGATCAGGAGAATCTGCCCCCCACGCAGTTCCCACGTGCTCCGGCGCCACATGGCACGTAGCCATGTCGAAGCACTGACGGCTTTCTGCCGTCTCGGTACCAAGTCGGCGGCGGGGCGGTTACGCTGCTCCGCACTATGGCCCTGGGGCTGCAGGGTATCACCCTGCAAGTCACACCCAATTGTACACAAGTACTTCGCCGATACGTGCGCTTGCGCACATATGACTAGTCATGCCGACTAGTCCGTACGCTATAACACAAGCCTATTCAGATCAAGCACACCGTTACGACCAACATGAAATGAATTACTATGCCTTCGACACCAACTGTCGCTCGTCGTTTCCACGGCTGGAACAGTTTTGCGGACACCCATCACGACCGTCGTAAGTCCTGTCGCCCGCAAGCAAATCTGCTCCGGTCGATCGAGTGGATCGGTCGTTGAAGAAGGTCTTGACTGCCGCTAGTTGGTGCCCAGGACCTGGCGCCCGACAATGACGCCCCTGCAGGTATCGACCACGACCAGAAGCGTCTGGCCATGGCTTTCCACCTTGGCCTGCCACCGGCTTCCGATCGGACTGTTCAACCGGATGTTCTGGTAACCCTTGCTGGCGAGGAACTGCCGCATGCGGTTTGAAGTCATGCACGGGTGGTCGTCATCATCATCGTCGTCGTCGCTGAGGAGGCTCGTGGCCATAGCTGGGGGCGCGACGGGGTAGGCAATTGCGGGCAGCGCGGCCAGCGCCGCGAAGAGCATTGGTCTCAGACTTGAGGGGAGCATTGGAAACTGCCTCCGGTGCCGGTCACCGCCGGGTACTCCGGCGCTCCAGTGGGCGCCGGTGGCACGAAGGAGCCGCCGCTGCCGAAGCAGCGGCGGCCGTAGAATGGCTCACGGAGGATCGCCAATCCCGAGAGCGCGACGCTGCTCACGCGTCAGGAAGTAGAAGTCACGATCGTTGAGCGTGTCGCTACGCGGGAACGGCAGGATGGTCACGCCGTAGTTCAGCCGGCGGATGTTGCTGAAGCACCGGTTGCCCAGGGCCGCAGCGCGGTCATAGGCGTCCTGTCCTTCATCATCCCTGTCGATGAGCGACTTGTTGTCGAACCTCAGGCAAAGCCGCTCTGCGACCTGGAAGGGGGCAACGTCTACGACAACCGGTGCTCCCAGGTAGGTCTGTGCCATGGCCGGGGGTATGCCCCCCAGCGAGGCCGCGACGATGACGCCGGCGGCCGCAACTTTCAGACGAGAAGTCATAGTCCAGTTCCTTTCATGCCTCACTAGGTGGCCCACTTCAGGACCCATCTCTGCGAGTGCGCCGAGCCCCGGTGTGGAGCTGCAGCTGCGCTCGAGCGGCCTCAATTCGAGGCCTTGGCTACCGGACGAACGGACGAAAGGAATGATGCCGCCGCGCATCCGATCCATAAGCTCCAGCCCGAAACGTGCCGGAGAATTCAGATGTGAGGCGGGCACCTGGGTGCCGGATTTGTGGACGCCGCCGGAGTTGCGCGGTGTCGGGGGCCCTGGCGATCTCTCGCTGTCGCCTAGCGTGGTTCTGGGACCACTATGCCGGCGGCCTGATTGCCCTGGAGCACCCAAAGCTCCGGCTCAAGCGAACTGGTGAGGGCGAGTGCGTCGAGCCCGCAAAGGTAGGCGCCCTGCCCGAGCGCCTGCCTTGACGTCCCCTGCGCCAATGTCCGGGCTGGCACTGCCGACAAGCCAACAAGCATCCTACGCATCAACGTATCTCCAGCTCGGTGGTTGGATCCGCCGCCAGGCAGTATGGCCCGCGATGGCGGCTTGAGGGGTGGCCATCCGGACGGCAGGGCCTCCGCCCGGATGGCCTATCGACCCTATGCAGTTTCCGACCGAGGGTTGCGTCGGTCACTGGTGGCCTTGGGGGCTCGCGAGTCAGCGATGGGGAGCCACCTGGAAACATGGGCACGAGGTCGAACCGAACGAAGCCGAGGCCTCACATCTCAACCTCGTTCGACATGAACCACCCTATTTCCAAGTCTTAATGAAAACAGAAACCAAGATGGTATAAGTGTACCTGTTGTTCAATCAATTTTCAGACGATGGTGTGCGGTACCGGACGCGTATATCTATCATAGCACAGATCAAACAAGCTTGAACTAACCTTTGTTGTTCTTTGTTCGATACCGCACAATGTGAAATATCTCGAGAGTATTACTACCTATCATCGGAAAAACTGCGCTGCGAGACCGCCCGAGGGAGGGGGAGGAGTTGTCTCCACTCGCTGCGGCCTCGCAGCGCTCTCCAGGGTCCACGTAAAGAGGACCTGGAACGTCGTCGCGCTCGCTCCTCTCGCGGGAACGGGCAGCGAAAATTACGATTTCCGGAGCGCAGGCCCGACGCGCCGATATCTGATGCTGTCACTAAGCCACTGGGATCACGAAGATTTCGGCACGTGGCAAAGCGGTGGGGCGGGCAGTTCTTCAGCGTGTTCGGCGAAGCGATGGAGAGTCAACCAGCCGCCGGCGCTCAGTGTCCAAGCGCACGTTGGCAGCGCGGAAGCGGCCACAGGGATCGAACTGCTAGTACAGCCCGTACACACTGGGGTCGGGAACGTCCCGGGTCCACCCGTCGAACGACGGCTTGCTCCTGCGGAAGCAGGGATCCGAGAAGTCGATGCACCTGCCACTACGGCACACATGGTAGCGATCATACCCGATCTGCTCCACGTGCAGATACTCGTAGCAGGCAAACCTGCAACCTCGCTCGACCTGTCCGGCAAAGGCGGACGGCGTCCATAGGATTACAACAAGCCCGACAAGCGACGCGAGACGACTGGCAGTCATTCGTTCCTCCGATCTTGTATGCATCGCCGGACAACGGCGCCGGCTCGGTCGATTACTTTCGCCGGCACCACCGGATTGGCGGCAAGTTCCGCCAGGCCGTCAATTATGTGGAAATATTGCATGGCGTTTGGACTTGAGCTCCGGGCCGGCGGCCCCATAGTGAGCTGCCTCACTCCACACCCGGCACAGGCCGGCTGACGATCCGCCCTCCGTGCGCGACGGCCCCGCGCCACCGGATGGCGCCATTCGGTCAGGGCGACGTAGCCGCCCGATGCCGGAGCGAGGAGTATCTGCATGCCAGTCCTTCCCGGGCGTTCCACATTTCGAACCATGGTGGCGGTCATCGCCGTCGCCCTGGTGATCGCCTTTGTTTCCTCCACCCTGGTGCTCGCCAGATCGGCGGGCCCTGTCCTGCTGGGTTCCTAAGGACGGCGCCGGCCGGTTACCTGCCCGGCCGCACCACGCAACGGAAACCCAGGTGCGAAGTGGACGTGTCGACCGGCTGCGCCATCCGTGCTGCCGGCCGGTACCGCCGGCAATAGTTCGGGGCGCACAGGTGCGAGCCGCCCTTGGTCACCCGGCGCGGCAGCTGCACACCCGGCTGTCGGCCATCGAAGCTGCCCTCGCGCGTGCCCCCGTGGGGATTGATGGCCAGGTGCGGCATGTGCTGCGGCGTGTACCAGTCCTGCGTCCACTGCCAGACATTGCCGGCCATGTCGTAGAGCCCGTACCCGTTGGCCGGATAGCTCCCGACCGGCGCCGTGCCTTCGAACCCGTCCTCGGCCGTGTTGAGATAGGGGAACGTCCCCTGCCAGGTGTTGGCCATGTGGCGTCCGTCGGGCGCCATCTCGTCGCCCCACACGAATTCCGCATGGTCGAGCCCGCCGCGCGCCGCGAACTCCCATTCGGCTTCGGTCGGCAGCTCCTTGCCGATCCAGCGCGTATAGGCCTCGACATCCTCGAGCGCCACATGCACCACCGGATGCTCGGCCAGCCTGTCTATGCTGGTATGCGGCCCGCCCGGGTGTCGCCAGTTGGCGCCCCGCACATAGCTCCACCAGTTGTAGTGGTTGCGCATGTCGACCGGACCGAGCGGCCGGCTGAATACGGTCGACGCTGGCTCGAGCAACTCCGGCAGCGCGCCCGGGTAGTCGTCGGGATTGGCCGGCCGCTCGGCAAGCGTCACGTAGCGCGTTGCCGCGACGAACGCTTCGAACTCGCGGTTGGTCACCGTGTACCGATCGATCCAGAACCCGTCGACCGTCACCCGATGCGCCGGCGCCTCCTCGGGATAGTGCACGTCGGAACCCATGGTGAAGGTGCCGCCCGGGATCCAGACCAGGCTCTCCGTCGGAGGGGCGCCCTTGGATCTCACGCGCTCCTTCGCTGCTGCCGATGTCATTATCTGTCCCGCCTGCTCAGAAGAAGGGGCCGACCTGGAAGACCATGCTGGTAATGGCGGAAACGCCGATCGCCAGCAGGACGAAGGCCGTGATCAATGTGAACGAGATGGGGAAGTGGCTCTGGGCGTAGACCAGCCCTTCCCTCTGCATGTCGTCGCGCTCGTAGCGCAGCCCGAGCATGAACTGGATGTGGTAGATGATCCCGACGATCAGAAGCAGGATGCCGAGTCCGACCAGGGTCACGCCGAAGTTCCGCGCCGCATGCTGGCCCACTTCAATCGTGCCCGTCTGGGCCAGTCCCCGGATCAACTGGAAGATCGTAAAGCCGAAGCTGATGAGCGACAGGGACGTGCGGATCACCGACATCAGGGTCCGCTCCGCGCTCAGCCGTGTGCGCTGGAACGACATGCCGGTCCGCCGCATCGACATCTCGGTGCGCTCGCCCGAAAGATCGGTGCGGAACTCCGAGAGGTCCGTGCGGTGTTCCGATAGTTCCGTGCGGTGCCGGCTGAGGCCGGTGCGGTGCTGGGAGTATTCGACTGAGGCTACGTCCGGCTTGCTGAGGTCCACCACGGGCATCGCCGGCAGCGGCGGCGCCTTGAAGCGCTCGGGCCGCACTGGCGGCTGCTGAAGGGGGAGGGCCATCGTCCGTCCTCACTCAAGGCGGAACGAGTCCGCTAGAAAGGCCGCCCGGCCGATAGTCTGCCGAGCGGCTTGAGTGAGGCGCTATCAGTATCGGGAGAGCGGCCTTCCGTTCTGATGAAGGCAGAAGCCCGCAGTCTTATCTAATTGGCGGGAAATGCCGGGGGGTTTTGTCCGCTTTTTGTTGAGGTTCCGGCGTCGGCAGCAGGTGCATCCACCGCGTGTACGGCATGGCCATTACCGCCCCCACAAGCAGATGCCAGATGACCACCGCGGCAACCAGCGTCACCTGTTCGGAGTTCGCCGCGGCCACGGCGATTGCGATGCCCGGATGCCGGGCGGCGGTGGCCGTGGCGAGGACGAGCCTGTCAGCGGAGGTCGGCCCTCCCAGGAAATGGCCCACCACAATCCCCACGAGGGCAAAGATCACGAGCGCCCCGAGCACCCCGTTCCCGACCATCGACCACATCCTGCCCCACTCGAATGCAGCGACAGGGATGAACGCGAGGACGAGCAGCACGAGGCCGAGCGTCGATATCGGCTTCACCAGGCGCCGCGCGAGACCGGGATAGAGGTCGTGCACGACCATGCCGGTGACGAGTGGCAGTGTCACGGTGAGCGCCAGCGTTCCGGCGATCTCGGGAGCATCGGCCTTGGCGCCGGCGACCACGCTGATGGCCATGAGACCCAGCGGGACCACGGCGACGGCGAGGAGTGCCGTGATCACGAGCAGCGAGATGGCATAGGCATGGGTTCCCCCTCCCCTGGTCTGGGTCAGCGGCAGGAAGGGCGGCATCGGCGACAGCGAGAGCGCCAGCAGTGCAACACCGATCGGCCCCCGCATACCGAACGCGATCACCAGCACGACCGCGACCACCGGCATTACGATATGCATCGAGAACACCGACCGCAGCAGCGCCCCGGGACGACGGACCAGGTAGGCGGCATCGTTGAGGCTCGCCCCCAGCCCCAGGCCGAGGACGACGATTGCGATGCTCACGTTGAGGACGATCAGCAGCATTTGCGCTACGGTCATGCTGCCCTCCGCTAGTCGCGTGCGATGGCGGCCGCCAGGTGCGCCTCGACATCGATGTAGGCATCCTTGCCCACGTCGAAGACGACGCGTCCCAGCTTTCCGTCGGTGAAGTCGAAATTGGGCTCGTACTCGCTCGAGACGGCGTCGCCGCCGTCACGGCCGATGCACAGCCCCTCCCCGGTGATGGCGAAGTGCCCGGTCATCGTCCGGATCTCGCTCTGGGCCACCACCTTGTCGTCGATATACAGCTTGGCCGGCCCGTAGGACTCCTGGAACGAGCCCGAGCGCTCCTTGGTGAACTCGACGCCCACCACGTGCTCGCCGGATTTGGGCGCCTCGCCCACCAGCTTCTGCTCGGGCGCGATGCCGAGGAAGTTGTAGGAGTAGTAGACCTTACCGTCCTTCACGAACAGCGAGTGACCGCCAAAGCGCGAGCCATGGGCAAAGATCACGCCCTGGGTCCTTGGGGTGAACTCGATGTCGGCCAGCACCTTGAACGAAACGCCGTGCGTATTGGCGGCCGAGCGCTCGGGAACTTCGCTCGTTCCCGGATAGTAGACGAACTGCCCGCTCTCCGGCACCGGCGGCTTGAACTCCATCTTGAGCAGTCCCATCAGCCCCAGGTCGGACAGCGGCAGGACGTTGTATTTCTCGGCTTCCGTCGTCCAGAGGGCGATCAGCTTCTTCAGCCGGTCGGGATACTGCTCGGTAAGGTCGCGGGCCTCCGAACGGTCGACTTCGGTATGAAAGAGCTGCCAGCGATCCTTGTCGAAGTGCCCCAGGTCGGTCATCGGCCCGTGCTCGGTCACGGCCTTCCAGCCGCGATGCCAGATCCCGCGCGTGCCCAGCATCTCGTAGTACTGCGTTTCCTTGCGTGTCGGCGCGTGCGGCTGGTCGAAACTGTAGCGCATCGACACCCCCGGCAACGGCACCTGCTCGTAGCCGTCGACCGTCTTGGGGAAGCTCACGCCGCAGCAATCGAGGATCGTGGGCACGATGTCGGTGCAGTGGTGGTACTGGCTGCGCACCTGCCCGCGCGCCCTCATCCCGCGCGGCCAGCTGATCACCAGCGGGTCGGCCACGCCGCCCTGGTACGAGTAGCGCTTGAACATGCGGAAGGGGGTCGAGAACGCCGCGGCCCAGCCCGTGGGATAGTGGTTGTAGGTGTCGGGCGAACCGAGCTTGTCGATCAGCATCAGGTTCTGCTCGATGTCGTCCGGATAGCCGTTCGCGAACTTGCCCTCGTTCACCGAACCGTTCGGTGACCCCTCCCCGGAAGCGCCGTTGTCGGCGCAGTAGATCACCAGCGTGTTGTCGAGCTGGCCGGATTCCTCGAGATACTCGACGATGCGCCCCACCTGGCTGTCGGTGTACTCGGAGAAGCCGGCATAGACCTCCGCCATGCGCGAGAAGAGGCGCTTCTCGTCGGCCGACAGCGTGTCCCACGGCCGCACCGCGTCGGCCGGGCTGAACGTGCCCTCGGCCATCGGATTGAGCGGGGTCAGTTGCGTTCCCTTGGGCATGATGCCGCGCTCGATCATCCGCGGCAGCGCCCACTCGCGATAGGCCTCGTATCCGTCGTCGAACCGTCCCCGGTACTTGTCGATGAACTCGCTGGGAGCGTGGTGCGGCGCGTGGTTGGCGCCCGGGCAGAACCACAGGTACCAGGGCTTGTCCGGCTCGGTCTGCCGGCTGTCGCGGATGAATTCGAGCGCCTTGTCGGCGAGGTCCTTGCTGAGGTGATAGCCCTGCTCCGGCAGGTAGGGCTGGTCGATGTAGTGATTGTCCTCGGCGAGGTCCGGGTACCAGTTGTTGGTCTCGCCGCCGACGAAGCCGTAGTACCGGTCATAGCCCTGGGCGAGCGGCCAGCGTTTCTTCGAGGCGCCCATGGTCCACTCGTCGACCGGGATGTTGTGGTTCTTGCCGACCCAGAACGTGCTCCATCCGGCCTCGCGCAGCACTGTCGCCATCGAAGCGCATTGCGGCGGGATGTGCGAGTTGTAGCCGGGGAACCCGCTTGCCGCCTCCGAGATGGTGGCGAAGCCGTTCTGGTGGTGGTTACGCCCGGTCAGGAAGCACGAGCGCGTCGGCGAGCAGAGCGCTGTCGTGTGCCACTGCGAGAACCGCAGCCCACGATCCGCCAGCTTCTTGAGCGTCGGCATCTCGATGCGCCCGCCGAACGGCTCCCAGGCCGCCAGGCCCGTGTCGTCGTAGAGTACGACCAGAACGTTGGGTGAATCCTTTGGCGCCTTCTTGGCGAGGAACGGCGTCCAATCGGGCTTGGAGTCCCGGATATCGAGGCTGATCTTGCCCTTGAACGTCGCGGTCGTCATCGCCTGCTCCTTGGCCGGTTACTTGCGTTGCTTGGCCCTGGAGAATGAGTTCATTCGTTCGCGCGGCTGCCCCTGGACTGCTTCGGACTCGCGTCCATCGTCCATGGCAGCAGGCCATCGCTCGCCACGATCGCCGCATCTGCAAGGCAGATCGGCCACGCCACCCTGTCGACCTCGACCACCGGCCGGCTCGTCTCCGGCACCTGCGCCGCGGCAAAGGTGAAGATGGCGAGGGACGCGACGGCGCTGCCGCACAGGAGGAGAACCCGGATAGAGAATTGCATGGCCCGCCTCCCCCTCATGCCGCGGCCTGCTTGACGTCGGCGCCAAACACCGTCCGCCAGTCGCTCTTCATGCTCACGACCGTGATGCCGTACTCATCGGCATGGTCGAGGGCCTCTACCAGGGGGCTCAGCTGAAACTCGCGATCGTATGCGAACTCGCGCTCGTCATCGTCGTGATGCAGCAGCAGCCCGAGACGCGGCCCGCCGCCGGTCAGCGTGTAGCGCAGCATGGCGAGGTCGCCGTCCGAGTTGCCGAAGGCGAGGATCGGCCGCCGCCCGATGTGGAGCGCAATGTTCTGCGGCTTCACCTCGCGGTCATCGAAGCTGCCGAGCTCGGCCTGCTTGACCACCACCGCCTTGCCGTCGCGGATCTCGAAGCTCGTCTTGTTGCTCGATCCCACGACCTGCTCCGGCGGGATGCCATAGGCGTCCTCGGCCAGCGCCCTTACCACATCGATCCCGCCGCCGGTCACGATGAAGTTCTTGAATCCATGTGCCTTGAGATAGTCGAGTAGCTCACGCTGCGGCTGGTAGGTCAGTTCCTTGAACAGCACCCCGAGCTTCGGGTGCCGCGCCCGGTCCAGCCAGGCGCGCGCCTCAACCTCGAACTCTTCCTCTGTATCGCCGGCATGCGCCGCGAGGCCAACCTCGAGCAGGCCACGCTTGCCGAAACGCTTCATGCTCTCGATGTCCCGGGCCAGGTACGACTTGAACGGCTCGCGATCCCTTAGCGACGGATCTCTCTTCGCCAGTTGATCGAGGCGCTCACCGGCAAAGTACAGTTGCACCTGCATCGGCTGCTCGCACCACAGAGTTCCGTCATTGTCGAAGGTCGCAATCCTCTGGGCTACCGGCACGAAATCGGGGCTGATCGGCACCGTCACGCGCTCGACGAAATCCATGATCGCCTGCTTGGCTGGGCCTTCGTTCCACGAAGCAAGCGGCGTGGTCGCCATTGCCGTGTGGGTATTGTCGTCACGTTCCATCGGGGGGCTCCGGTCAGTCTTCTGTTTCTGCCCTGATGGTACGGGGCGGCGTTGCGAGCGCCGCCCCGGAGGTATCGCTCAGTTGCCGCTCGCGGACGAGACGACAGCCTGATGTGCATCCTCGACGGTGAAGCTGCCGGGATGCTGTGCCGGTGGAAACTCCTTGAACGTATCGAGGAACTTCTGCACCGCCGCCTGCGCCGCATAGATGAAGTAGGCGTTGTGTATGAACCAGTCGTAATAGGTGTTCGAAGTGATATCGGCGAACTCGTAGGGGTCCGTCCGCAGGTTGAAGAGCTTGGGCAACCTGAGCTTGGTGAAGGGCTCTGCCCAGACCTGCATCGTGCCCTTGGCCCGTTGCTCCATGAACACCATCTTCCAGTTGTCGTAGCGCATGGCCAGCACGTCGCCATCGTCCGAGAAGTAGAAGTAGACGTTGCGTGGACTCTCCTTGGACTTGCCTGCGATGTAATCGCCCAGGTCGAACCCGTCGATGTGGTTCTTGTAGGTCCTGCCATCACCGGACTTGTAGCCCTTCTTGAGTTTGTCGATGATGTCGGGGGCACCAGCCATGGCGAGGAACGTCGGCAGCCAGTCGTGGTGTTGCACGATGCCGTTCGCCACCGAGCCCGCTGCCACATGGCCCGGCCAACGGATCAGCAGCGGCACCCTGAAGGCACCTTCCCAGTTGGTGTTCTTCTCCGAGCGGAACGGCGTCATTCCACCATCCGGCCACGAGTTTCGGTGCGGACCATTGTCCGTCGAGTACTGCACGAAGGTGTTCTCGGCGATCCCCAGATCATCCAGTAGATCGAGCACCTGCCCGACCAGCTTGTCGTGGTCGATCATCGTGTCGTGGTACGGCGACTGCCAGCGGCCCGCCTGCCCGAGGCTCGATTTCTTGGTGTGCGTGAACAGGTGCATGTGGGTCGTGTTGAGCCACACGAACCAGGGCTTGCCGGCTTTCTCGGCGCGCTTGATGAAGTCCGTTGCTGCAGCGGCGAAGTCGTCGTCGCAGGTCTCCATCCGCTTCGTGGTCAAGGGGCCGGTATCTTCGATCTTCTGCTTGCCGACCTTGCCCCAGCGCTCCTGCACGGTCGTATCGTCTTTGTCAGTCGCCCACGAATGGATGACGCCGCGCGGACCGAACCGCTCGCGGAAGTTGGGGATCTCCTCTTCCGTGGGGTAGTTGTACATCTCCGGCTCTTCCTCGGCGTTGAGGTGATAGAGGTTGCCGAAGAACTCGTCGAACCCGTGCACCGTCGGCAGGTGCTTGTTGAGGTCGCCGAGGTGGTTCTTGCCGAACTGGCCCGTTGCATAGCCCTGGTCGCGCAGCAGCTGGGCGATGGTAACGATGCTGTCCATCATCCCCTGCGGTGCCGCCGGGACGCCGACCTTGCTGAGACCGGTACGATAGACGCTCTGTCCGGTGATGAACGCCGACCGCCCGGCCGTACAGCTCTGCTCGCCGTAGCTGTCGGTGAAGAGCATCCCCTCCCTGGCGATCCGGTCGATATTGGGCGTCCGGTAACCCATGAGCCCGTGCGTGTAGCAGCTCAGGTTGGACTGGCCGATATCGTCGCCCCAGATGACGAGAATGTTGGGTTTGTCGGTCTTTGCCATGTCGTCTCACTCCTTGATGTCGTCCGCGAGGAGTGAGGGTCCTCCGTAATGGGGAGGAGCGGCGGAGGCCTACCCGCCGCTCCGAGAGGGCGCTTACTTCGGTCCGCCGCCGGTCGCGCCTTCGAGTTGCTTGTGGGCTCGTTCTGCCTGGGCCATGACGTCGTCGAGCGAGAAACTCGAGGGCTTCTGCCGGATCGGGAACTCCTGGAACGTCTTGAGGAAGTCCGCGACGATCGCCTGGGCCGGCACGACCACGAACATGCGGTCGCCCTTCCACTTGCCATAAAAGATCGAGGTGTCGGCCCGCTCGAACGGATCGGACCGCAGGTTGTAGAGGTCCGGGAACCTGAGGTTCACGAACGGCCGCTCCCAGGCACCGAAGCCTTCCGCCTCCTGAAGCATGAAATGCACCTTCCACGGGCCGATGCGGATGGCCATGAGGTCACCATCATCGCTCCAGTACATGATGCCCTTGCGCGGATTTTCCTTCGCCTCGCCCTTGATCAGGGGCAGCATGTTGTAGCCGTCGAGATGGACCTTGAAGGTCTTGCTGCCGACCTTGTGCCCCTTCCTGCACTTGGCGACGATGTCGGGGTCCCCCGCGGCCGCGACCAGCGTGGGCAACATGTCCATGTGCGCGAAGATCTCGTTGGAGACGACACCCTTGGGCAGCACGCCGGGCCAGCGGATCGCGCAGGGCACGCGCCAGCCGCCCTCCCAGTTCGTGTCCTTCTCGCCGCGGAACGGTGTGCTCCCGCCGTCGGGCCAGCTCATCACCTCGGCGCCGTTGTCGGTGGAGTACATGACGATCGTGTTGTCGGCGATGCCGAGCTCATCGAGGAAGTCGAGCAGCCGCCCGACATGCCCGTCATGCTCCACCATGCCGTCCGGATAGGTCCCGAGGCCGGTCTTGCCCTGGGACTCCTTCTTCAGGTGCGTCCACACGTGCATGCGGGTGGAGTTCCACCAGCAGAAGAAAGGTTTGCCGTCGGCATTCGCCTTCTTCATGAACTTGAGGCTCGCGTCGAGGAACTCCTCGTCCACCGTTTCCATCCGCTTGGTGTTCAGCGGCCCGGTATCCTCGATCTTCTGCGAGCCGTCCGCGTTGGCCCACGAATGGAGCACCCCGCGCGGCCCGAACTTCTTCTTGAACTCCGGGTCCTTGGGGTAATCCGGGTTCTCCGGCTCTTCCTCCGCGTTGAGGTGGTAGAGATTGCCGAAGAACTCGTCGAACCCATGCACCGTAGGCAGGAACTCGTCGCGATCGCCCAGGTGGTTCTTGCCGAACTGGCCGGTCACATAGCCCAGCGGCTTCAGCAGCTCCGCGATCGTCGGATCCTCGGGCCTCAGCCCCAGGTCGGCGCCCGGCAGCCCCACCTTGGTAAGGCCGGTGCGGATCGGGTTCTGGCCCGTGATGAAGGCGGCCCGGCCGGCGGTGCAGCTCTGCTGTCCATACCAGTCGGTGAACATTACGCCTTCCTTGGCCACGCGGTCGATGTTCGGGGTCCGGTACCCCATGATCCCGTGATTGTAGGCGCTGATGTTGAACCAGCCGATGTCGTCGCCCCAGATGATCAGGATGTTTGGCTTGTCGGTCTTGGCCATCGGTTCCTCCTCAGTTGGTCGCGCGATCGAGTTCGCTGGGTCTGTCGGCCGCTGGCGTCGTTTCCGCCGGGGCGCCCTGCCCTCGCTCGTCAGTTGAGGCCGCCACCCGCTCTTCTGCCTTGCGGCCTCGGTCGCGGCCGGCAGCGGCCATGCGCATCAGTTCGCGATAGTCGGGGACCGAGCAGCAGGCCAGCATCAGCGGTCTCGCCGCACGCGCACGGGCCGATAGGCCGGCGCCTGCGCTCCGAACAGCCCACCGCGGGCGTCGGGTATCCCTAGCCACGCCTTGGTGATGCGTACGGGCGCGCGGTCGGGCTTCGAGCCCCGGATAAGGGCCGTGAACTTGTCGTGGAACCAAGGCATGGCGAGAGTCCTCTCGAGGTGGCCGTGAGGAAGCCGGAACGGTAACACCCTGTCGTGCGGCCTCAGCCCCTTGTCGGGCGGTCGCACTGTCCCTTGCGGTAGTCGGTGACGAGGCACGCGACCTGCACGATCCTGGCATCGTCCCGAACCGCCACCTGCCCCGCCGGAACGGGAAGCATCGGGGACAGCGCCAGGGCAACTCCCAGGACAGCCAGTCGGCCGAACATCGAAACGGGCGTCACCCGCGATAGGGCAAGCGCCGGATTGGATGTTGGTCTGTGCATGAATGCTCACCCGTTTGATCCGCCACGCGGGGGCGCGGCGGCAGAAGTGGTGTGAGGCAGTGCCGACACTGACCGCCAGAGCTTGCCGAATGCTGAGCCCCGCGCGGCGGATTCGAATAGATTGCGCGCCAAATACGAGTAGCCGCCGGACGGCTAGTCGAGGAACACCTTCACGCTGTCCGAGCGCCCCTCGGCGTCCACCACCGAAAGCGTCACGAAGCCCGGCCCATCGGGCCGCCAGCTCTCCTGCCGGGCAAAGGCCGAGCGTCCGAACGGCGCCCCGTTGGCAAAGAAGGTGAAGGGCGGCACGCCGTTGCGCACCTTGACGATCAGCGGCACGCTGTCGCCCGACGCGATGCCGAGATCGACGTCCACGCCGTCCTCGGGATAGGCGATTTCCGGCGCCGCATCGCGCTTCACCTTCTGCTCGTCGGGGTGCCGGAAACGCTTCAGCGGATTGGGCAGCTCCGAGTTCGAGGCAAAGATCACCCCGCGCGGCGCCTCGCGGAGCGGCACCGTGGTGCGGCTCAGCCGGTCGAAGCTCTCGAACAGGATCGGCGCCGCCGCCGAAATGCCGGTGATCCCCGGCACCGCCGAATTGTCCGGCCGCCCGACCCACACCCCGATCACGGTCTTGCCGTCGAAGCCGACGGCCCAGGCGTCGCGATAGCCGTAGGACGTCCCCGTCTTGTAGGCGATCCGCCCCGCCGAGCCATTGAGCGGCGGCGGCACGTCGGCGAGAACATTGGCCACATACCAGGCCGCCACCGGGTCGAGCACCGGCGCCGGCACGGCCTCCTCCGTGGGCGGCGGCTGCACGCCGTCGCGCAGCACCACCGGCGAGCCGCCACGCGCGATCGCCGCATAGATCGAGACCAGGTCGCGCAACGTCACGCCCACGCCGCCGAGGCCGACCGCAAGGCTCGGCGCCGTATCCACCGGCAGCAGCGGCTTGGCATGCGCCCGCTTCATCCGGGCCACGAGCCGGGCCGGCCCGACCGCGTCGAGCACCACGATCGCCGGGATGTTGAGCGACTCCGTCAGCGCCTGCCGGATCGTCACCGTGCCTCGGTTGAAGCCGTCGAAATTGACCGGCACGTAGCCGTTGAACGCCGTCGGCCGGTCCTCGATCAGGCTCTCGGGATGCGCCATCCCCAGTTCGAACGCCAGCCCGTAGATCAGCGGTTTCAGCGTCGAGCCGGGCGAGCGCACCGCCGACGTCATGTCGACGAAGCCGTCGCTCTCGCTGTTGAACAGCCCGGCCGATCCCACCGAAGCAAGAATGTTCCCGCTCGCCTGATCGGCAACCACGATCGCCACCGAAAGCTTCGAGCCCAGCTGCGCCGCCCGGTCCGCCCCGAGCTTTTCGAGCGCCGCCTGCAGTCGCCGGTCGACGGTCAACTCGATCTCGCGCGCATTGGGCCGCGCCTTCACGGCCTGCTCGGCGAGATGGGCGGCATGCATCGGAAACTCGCGCCGCATCGTCGGCACCGGCTCGAGCCGCGAAATCTCGGCTTCCTCGGCGCTGATCACGCCCTGCGCCACCATCCGGTCGAGTACCCGGTCGCGCGCCGCCAGCGCTGCCTTGGAGTCGCGATCCGGCCGCCGCGCTTCGGGCGATTGCGGCAGAGCCACCAGCAGGGCGCTCTCGGCCGTCGTCAGCCGGTTCGGCTCCTTGCCGAAATAGGCGAGGCTCGCCGCCCGGATACCCTCGATATTGCCGCCATAGGGCGCCAGCGTCAGGTAGAGCGTCAGGATCTCGTCCTTGCTGAGCCGCCCTTCCAGCATGTCGGCATGCACCATCTGCCGGATCTTGCCGCCCAGGTTCCGCGTCGGCTCACGCTCCAGGAGGCGCGCCACCTGCATCGTCAGCGTCGAACCGCCCGAAACGATCTGCCCGCCAGCGCCCGCATATTGCAGCGCGGCGCGCACCATGGCGCTCCACTCGATCCCGTGGTGCTCGGCGAAATGCTGGTCCTCATAGGCCAGCAGCATGTCGAGGAAGCGCCGGTCGACGTCCGCAATCGTCACCGGCAGCCGCCAGCGCCCGCCATCGGTGGTGAAGGGCCGCAACAGCAGTCCCGCCTTGTCGACCACCGCCTTCGATACCGGCAGCGTCGCGATCGCCGGCGGCGCCGGAATGGTCTCCCGGATGTCGCGCAGCACGGCGAGACCGTACTGGCCCGCCATCAGCCCGCTCCATGCGAGGAGCACCAACCCCGCAGCGAGGAACCCCGGCACAAGTCGCCGGCGTCGCGCCCCCTCTCCTCGCTGGAGAGAGGGCTGGGGTGCGGGGGAGCCCTCCGCACCGGCTTTGCCGCCCATCGTCACGGCCCGGTCGGGCCGATCTCGATCGAGCCCGCACTGGTGTTGGCGCGCAGATCAGGACGATACATGTCCTCGACCGTCGCTCCCGGCATCACGAACGTCCCCGGCGACACGGCGCGGACCAGGTAGGCCGCGGTGACGCTCGAGATATCCGACGTGAACCGATAGGCCGCGACGAACTGGTCGGTCCGCGACTCCACGTGCGTCGGCTGGTCCACCGTCAGCCAGCTGAGATCGGCAACCCCCGAACCCTGCAGCAGGTTGGGGTTCTCGATCTCGAACCCGGCCGGCAGCGGATCGGCGATCACGTACTGGCCCGAACCCAGCCGCGTCGGCTGCGCCGTCAGCACCACCACGAACCGGTCGTTCTGGCGCACCGCCGAGAAGTCGGCCGGCTCGCCGGTCACGGTGTAGTAGTCCCGCGTGAGCGTGAAGCCGTTCTCGCTCGGCGTCGGCGGTTCGGCCGGGATGGCCGTGGTGGTCACCTTCATGTCGGTCGGCTGGTTGCCGTTGTTGGTCACCTCGACGGTCAGCCCGTCGAAATGCTCCTGGTCATACCGGCGGTACGGCGAACCGGTCAGCGCCTCGCCGTCGATGGCGAGGGACCCATCTGCGGCCGACTGGCCGAGTGCCGAAGCGGCAACCAGCGTCCAGGCGTCTTCCTGGGTCGACGTCCAACGCTCGCGATCACGCATATTGGCGAGCTTGGTCGTCAGCTCCGCGATGTCCACGCCCGACGGCTTGAACTCCGCCGCAAGCGCCAGCACGCCGGCCGTATCACGCAGCAGGCTGCCGTAGTCGCCACGGTACTTGTAGCGCTCCTCGGCCACGCCGAGGCCCTCGACCGCCGCCGCAAAGGCGGTCGCCGCGCGCGTCCGGTCGCCATAGAGGGCGAGCGCCGCACCTAGCTGGGCCTTGGCCAGCGGCGAGCCGAAGTTGTTCAGCCGTGCCTCGAGATAGTAGCGCAGGTCGCCGATGGCGGCCCGGCCGGCCCGGGCGAGATCGTAGAGCGCGAACGCCACGTCCTCGCCGCCCAGCGAGAAGTCGGCCGCGTAGGACACCTGGTTGCTCAGGTTGTCCAGCGCCCGCGACATCGCCAGCTCCGGCACCTCGTACCCGGCCGCCTTGGCGCGGATCAGGAACTCGCTGACATAGGAGTCGAGCCACAGGTCGGTCGTCGAATACGGATCCCACAGCCCGAAGCCGCCACTCGACGTCTGCTTGCTGAGCAGGTTCCTGATGGCATCGCGGATGCGCTGGTCGAGTTCGGCATCGGTGCCGATCCCCACCATCGAGGCGACCTCGTTGAGATAGAGTAGTGGCAGTGCCCGGCTCGAAATCTGCTCGGCACAGCCATAGGGGTAACGGTCGAGCGCCAGCAGGATGCCCGGCACGTCGAGACGTGCGATCGGGCCCAGCGCCAGCGTTACTTCGCCTGTGTGCGGCACCATGCCGTCGAACAGGCTGCCGTCGAGCGTCACTGTCTCGCCCACGGCGAGCGGGATCAGCTGGCTCGTCGTCTGCGGGGCACTTGCCGCGCGGACGCCGAGCGTCAGTTCCTTCACCTGCGCATCGCCGTTCGGCGCCCGCACGGTCACGGTGAGCTTGTTGTCGCCGATCCCCGTGCCGGTGAGCTTGAGGTCGAGCCCCGCCCTGTCGCCGACGCCAAGCTCGATCGTGCTCTCAAGCGCATCCGTCGAGAGCCCCTCCCCGGTATCGAGCGACACCGTATAGGTGCCCGGTTGGCCGGCGATATTGGTCACCTCGACGAGCAGCCGCGACGTATCCCCATAGCGGAGGAACCGCGGCGGGCTCAGGTTCACCACCACCGGATCACGGACGACAACGTCGGCCGAAGCATGGCCGACGGCCTTCGCCGACCAGGCCATGGCCATCAGCCGGACGGTGCCGTTGAAGTCCGGCATGTCGAAGCTGACTGTGGCCGTGCCGTCCGGACCAACTTCCACGATGCCCGAATGGAGCGCCACCAGTACGGTCGTCGCCGGCGGCGTGCCGAGGCGCGACGCGCCTTCGTCACCACCGACGCGCAACGCGCCGGGCGTGCCCTGCATCGGATCGATCAACTGGCCGTAGAGGTCGCGGAACTCCATGCCGAGCTGGCGCTGGCCGAAGAAGTAGCCGTCGGGATCCGGCACCTGGAACTTGGTGAGGTTGAGGATGCCGAGGTCCACCGCCGCGACGGCCACATAGGCCTTGTCGCCCGGCTGCACGTTGGCCAGCTTCACCGTGGTGCTGAAGGCCTGCCGCGGCAATGCCGTCTCAGGGGCCTCGAGCGCCATGTCGAGCTTGAGGTCACCCGGATCCACATCGGCAAAGGCGACACCGAGCGCCCGCGCCGGCATGCGCTTGGCTTCAGCGCTCGCCGGCCGGTAGAGCATGGCCGTCACATAGGCGCCCGGCCCCCAGTCATCGGTGACCGGCAGCTCGACCGAGGCCCCGCCCTCCGGCACTTCGACCGCCTTCATGTCGATGATGCGGTCGTCGACCACCATCACCAGCGCAGTGCCCGCAAACTGCGGATCGAGTTTCAGCACCGCCGTCTCGCCCGAGCGATAGGCCGGCTTGTCGAGCGCAACCGACAGCGTATCCGGCGTGTCCGAACCCACCTGCGGGTAGTAGTAGCCCGCATAGAACTCGTAGCTCGTCGACGTGGCGCCCTCGCCCGTGCTCGACACTTCGAGCCGGTAGAGACCCCAGTCGACAGCCGCGGAGATGGCCGCGGGCCCGGAAGCGGTCGTGTCCACCGTCCCGTTCGCCACCTCGCGCGTCGTGGTGATGGCTTCCCACTTCCACACGCCGCTGTTGCGATACCACTGGTAGTTGGTCTCGACGCGCGACAGGCTCCACTCGAGCCCGGCCTTGTCGATCTGGGCGCCGTCAGGCGCCACCGCGATCACGTCAAAGACCGCCTGGCTGCCCTCGGTCAGCCCGTCCGCCGACTCGAAGCGCGGCTTGACGCCGATACGATCGGTCGTCGCCAGCACCGGTCGGCTGAGGCTGCGCTCGACGGCGCGGCCATTGGAGTCGACCAGCCGCATGATGAGCTGGGCCTCGAGCGGCTTGGTCGTCGCCTGCGGCTCGCTCACCACCACTTCGGCAGTGGCATTGCCGTCCGCATCGGTCGTACCGACCACGCCCAGCGGCTCACGCGACGTCTGGAACGGATCATCGAGCCGGCCGAACGTATAGCCCGCAAAGCCCGGCAGCGAGCTCACCGGACGCAGCACTGCGTCGGCCTCGATCGCAAGATCCGGCGCCGTCGCGCCATAGAGATACTTGGCTGCAACCGTGACCGGGGTCACCTCGCCGGTGACGATCGGCTCGTCCGCAGCACTGATCTCGAAGGCCAGGCGCTCCGGCTCGAAGTCCTCGACGAGGAAGCCGACCGTGGTCAGCGCCGAAGCCTTGGGATCGGCATAGAGCCGGATCGACCACGAGCCGCGCATCGCCTCGGGCGCAAGGTCGATGGCCTGGAAATAGCCGCCCGCGCCACCGTCATTGATCACCTGCGTCTCGTCGATCACCGCGTCCGGCCGCTGCACCTGCATGGTCAACGGCAGGTCCGTGACCGCCTTGGCCTTGATGTCGCGCAGGATCGCCGTCAGGAACACGGTCTCGCCCGGCCGGTATACACCGCGCTCGGTGGTCGCGAAGACATCGAGCGGCCCGGGTGACGGACGCCCTTCGACGCCGCGATCGGTGAGGTCGAACGCCGACTTCGACACATCGAGGAAGGCGTAGTCGCCACCACCCGTCTCGGCCACGACCAGCTGCGGCGCACGTCCGCCCTCGCCGCGGGCGAGGCCCGGCGCAAAGTCGGCCCGCCCTTCGGCGTCGGTCGTCGCTTCGCCGAGGATCTCGTTGTTCACCGCAACGAGCCGGACCTTGGCATTCGCCACCGGCTGCGCGCTCGTCAGCGAGCGCACGAAGGCATGGACGCCGTCGTCTCCCGACACCGTCGTCAGCCCGAGATCGGTGACGATGAACCACTGCGTCGCCATCTCGCGCCAGTATTCCTGCTGGCTGCTGCTCACCTTGGCGGTCACCACGTAGGCACCCGGCTGCAGCTGCTGGATCGCCTCGCTGACCGGAATGGCCGTCACCGTCATCGCATTGGGCGCGCCCTGCGCGAGGTCGACCGACCCCTCCCAGGTCTTCTCGCCATAGCTGTTGGCCACGTCCTCGGCCGAATAGCCGTCGAGCGTGCGCTGGAAGATGCCGTTGCGCACAGCCGTCGCAATGTTGCGATCGCCGATCCGGTAGATCACTACGTCGGCGCTCTTGGCATTGATCGAGGTGATCGGCAGCCCGCCACCGAGCCCGGCCGGCATGACGTATGCGTTGTTGGCAAAGCCGACGAAAGGCGCGCGATCGGGCACATAGAGATCGAGCTCCACGTCCGAACGCAGCTGCTCGCCATTGGCCGAGGGCAGCCCGGCACGCAGCCGGATATGGTAGCGCCGGCCGTGCTCGACGCCGGTCACGCAGATCTGGCTCTGGTCGCTCTCGATGGCGACGGTCGGCGCGTTGTCGACCACGACATAGCTCGACAGGTCCGTGTCACCGGCCGGCAGCGGATCGGAGAATACCGCGCAGATCCGCGGCTCGGCCGCCTCGGCATCCACCTGGTTCGAGGTCACGCGGAAGCCGTGCTCAGCCACCACCTTGTCGAGACGGGCCTGCAGCACGGTATCGTCGATGAGCCCGACGCTGGCGCGATAAGCAGCGATCGACTCGCGCCACATCTCGCGCCGTTCGAGCGCCTTGCCCAGCACCCCGAGCGCTGCCGCCTTCTCCTGCGGCGTCTCGGACAGCATAAAGGCATTGAGCGCCGCGTACGAGCCGTTCACCGCCAGATCATACGTGCCGTTGCCAGCCGCCGCCTCGATATCGGCCCGCGCTTCGCCCTCGGCCGCAAGCTTCAGCCACAGCGCCGGATCGTTGCGGTTGATCGCCAGCGCCTGGCGGTACGACACCATCGCCGCGGACGGATTCGACTGTGCCGATGCCTCGTCGCCCGAAGCGACCAGGTCGTCATAGGTTACGCCCGGCGGGGGCGCATCGGTCTGCGGCAGGCCATTGGCGTAGTAGCGCGCCGAGTCGAGCAGGTCCTGCGCCGGGAACGGCAGCTCCCCCAGCCGCTGCTGGTTGATTTCGTCACGCGTCGGCGTGAACTCGACACGACCCGAGGTCGCGCCCTCGAAGGCCGCCTCGGTGCCGACATCGCCCTTGAGGAAGCACCACTTGGCGCTCTCGTTGAAGGTGAAGGCCCGGCACAGCCGGTCCTCCGTGCACGCCGCCTCGCAGGCGTCGAGCGATACGTCCTTCTTCACCGAATAGTCGAAGCCGGGCAGGTCCGTCCCGGGCAGCAGCGTGATGCTGCGCTCCTGGGCCGCTACCGGACTGAGGGAGAGAAACGCGGTCGCCACAAGCCAAAAGGCGGACCGAACAAGCCGCTTCATAACCCTCACCCCTGAATCTGTCCTGGACGCTGTCCTACCCTAAGATGAACGGGCCTGAACAACAAATGAATGAAGGCCTGTCAGTAGCTTAACGAAGCGTCACCCGGCCGCCCCGAGCCGGGACGCCGCTACCGGCGCTGCGCCGCGATGTACGCATCCAACGCCGCCGGATCGAACACCTGCCCGTCGAAGAACCCATCCGGCCCGATGACCAGCGTCCCGCCCGTCGCCGCCACCTCGGTCGGCTCCGCCAACAGCCCCTCGATCTTGCTGTCGGCCACCGGTGTCGGCACCCCAAGCGGGACCAGCGCCGAGCGGTACACATCCGGCCGGAACGTCGCCGCCGCCGCCCGCGCCCGATCGGCGCTGTGCTCGACCTCGCCCCAGCGCACCATCTGGCTGTAGAACCACAGCGCCTGGCTGGTCCACGGGAAGTTGGCCGCCCCCGCATAGGGCACGAAGCTGTTCGGCACGGTCACCGCCACGCCGGCACCGACATCGAACCGGCCGGTAAGCGAGGGGCTGATCACCTCCCCCGGCAGGTCCAGGTACTGCGGCGCCGACAGGATCGCGGCCGCCTCCGCATGGTTGGCCGGCTCGCCGCACCAGCGCGCCGCGTGATGCACAGCACGGATCAACCCGGCGACGAGTTCGCTGTTGGCCTCCGCCCAGGCCGCCCGCATGCCGATCACCTTGTCCGGGCTGTTGCGCCAGATGGCAGCCTTCACCGTCGCGATGTGTCCGCCTTCGCGCTTCACCCCCACCGTGTTCCAGGGCTCGCCCACGCAATAGCCGTCGATCCCGCCTGCCCCCAGCGCGTCCGGCAGGTAGGGCGGCGGCAGCACCACGATCTCGACGTCCCGGTCTGGCACGATGCCGCTCGCCGACAGCCAGTAGCGCAACTCGTAATTGTGCGGCGAGGTCTGGTGCACCACGCCGAAGCGCAGCTTGCGTTCATGCGAACGCACCACTTTCGCCAGCGCGGCTCCCACCGGCCCCGCCTCGAGCGTCGCCGGCGCTCCCGCTTCGGCCATCCGCGCCCAGAGGTCGGCGCTCACCGTCACGCCGTTGCCGCCCAGCCCCAGCGTCATCGGCGCGATCATCGGCGCCGACAGCGGGTTGAGCCCCAGCGTCGCCGCGATCGGCATGGGCGCCAGCATCTGGGCGAAATCGAAATGCCCCAGCGCCGCCCGGTCACGAATGTTCGCCCAGGAGGTCTCGCGCATCAGCAGCAGGTCCATCCCCTCGTTTGCCGCAAACCCCTTCTCCCGCGCCAGTACCAGCAGCACGCTGTCGAAGAGGGGCAGGAAACCGGCGGTCAGTGGCGTAAGGGACATGGCTTATTCCTTCGGGCCGAGCAGGCTGTCGGCCGTAACGAGGTTCTGGGCAATTTCGATGATGCGGCGGCCCTGGTTCATGGCCGTCTTGCGCAGCAGCGCATAGGCCTCGGCCTCCTGCAGCCCGCGCGTCCTGATCAGGATCGCCTTGGCCTGCTCGATGACCTTGCGATCCTCGAGCTCGCTGCGCGCCTGCTCCAGCTCGCGCGTGAGCCGGGCGAAGGCATTGAAGCGGCTGACGGCCATGTCGAGGATGGGCTTCACCCGCTCCTTCTTCAGGCCGTCGACGACATAGGCGGAAACCCCCGCCTCGACTGCCGCCTCGATCTGGGCGGAGTCGGACCGGTCGACGAACATGGCGATCGGCTTCTTGAGCGCGCGGCTCAGCGTGAAGAAATGTTCGAGCCGGTCGCGATTGGGGTTCTCGAGGTCGATCACCACCACGTCGGGCGCCTCGCGCTCGATCACGCGCGCCACCTCGTTGATCTCGTGCACCACGGTGACGCGCGTATGCCCCGCCTCGCGCAGCCCCTCCTCGATGATCGTGGCGCGGATGCGGTTTTCGTCGATGACGAGGATCGAGAGGTCTGCTGCCGGCATGACCGACTAATCGCCACGTTCCGAAGGCGTACGCAAGCACTGTCGCCTGCAACCCAGCATCGCAGTCGCGGGCCATTTTTGAATTCCATTTGACTTAATAAATCCGCGGGTTCAGTCTGCCCCCGCTCGGGAGGGACGCCTTGGGCCTGAGAGGGACGAACCAGGAATTCGGCCGGCCATACAACCGGCGCATCGTGCTCGAAGCGATCCGCTCGGGTGGCCCCACCACGCGCGGCCGCATCGCAGCCGAGGTCGGGCTCACTGTCCAGACCGTCTCCACCATCATCCGCGAGCTCGAGGAACAGGGCTATATCCTCGCCAATCGCGAGGAACCGCGCGGCCGCGGCCTGCCACCCACGACGCTGCGCATCAATCCCGAGGGTGGCTACGCCATCGGCGTCTACATCACCCCGCTGGGCATCGATGCGGCACTGATCAACCTCGCCGGCGACGTCATCGGCAGCACGCATCGCAGCGCCACCCGCGCCACGCCGGACGAGGCCTTCACCCTGATCCGCGCCATGGTCGACGAGCTGCGCGCAATGCGGCACGGCGCCCGCATGCTCGGCGTCGGCCTGTCGCTGCCCGGCCCGTTCGGTGTCGCGTCGATGAGCTTCGTCGGCCCCACCACCATGGTCGGCTGGGGCAACGTGCAGCTGCGTGAGCGGCTTGCCGAAGTCACCGGGCTGCCCGCCTTCATCGAGTCCGACATGGCTGCCGCCGCGCTCGGCGAGCGGCTCTACGGCCGGGGCGCCGAGTTCGCCGATTTCTACTACCTGTTCATCGGCGTCGGGCTCGGCGGCATCATGGTGCATGATGGCGTGGCGCTGCGCGGCGCCTGGGGCAATGCCAGCGAGATCAGCCATATCCCCTTGGTCCCAGGCGGCGAACTCTGCCCCTGCGGTAATCGCGGCTGCCTCGAGCGCTACATCTCGCTCGATGCCTTCGCCCGCCGCGGGCTCGGCGAGGCCGACTGGGTCAACGAGATCCGCCCGCTGCTGCACGCCGCGCTCATCACCATCGAGAACCTGTTCGATCCGGAAACGGTGATCCTGGGCGGCCTCGCCCATGCCGGCCTCGTCGACGAACTGGTGCGCGCCGCAACCGATCTGCCCAACTCCGTCTCCGCCCGCAGCGACCGCAAGGTGCCGCGGCTCATCGTTTCGAAGGGCGGCCCGCACACCGTGCTGCGCGGCGCCGCTGCGCTCGCCGTCACCGGCGTCCTCTCCCCCCGCTTCGGCCAACTCTTCGCACCAGGCCGCGACCAGACAAAGGGCATCGCCGCATGACCAGCTTCGCGCCCCTGCTCGTCCTCGAGGATATCCGGAAGAACTTCGGCGCCATCGAAGCGCTGAAAGGCATCAGCTTTACCATCGGCAAGGGCGAGGTAGTGGCGCTCCTCGGCGACAACGGCGCCGGCAAGTCGACGCTGGTGAAGATCATTTCGGGCGGCCTCGAACCCACCTCCGGCCGCATGCTCTTCGAGGGCCGCGAGTTCCTCGCCAAATCGCCGGCCGAGGCCAAGGCGGCGGGTATCGAGACCGTCTACCAGGACCTCTCGCTCGCCACCAATGTCGACGTCGTCGCCAACTTCTTCATGGGCCGCGAACTGACGCGCCGGGTGCTCGGCATCCCCGTCCTCGACGAGAAGGCCATGGAGGCCGTGGTGGCCAAGGCGCTCGCCAATGCCGGAACGAGGATCCCCTCGCTGCGCACCAAGGTCGAGCATCTCTCGGGCGGCCAGCGCCAGGCCATCGAGCTCAACCGGTTCGTCCACTGGGGCGGCAAGCTCGTCCTGCTCGACGAGCCCTTCGCCGCCCTCGGCGTCGAACAGACGCGCCGCGGCCTCGACATGATCCGCGCCGTCGCCAACCAGGGCATCGGCGTCGTCATCATCACCCACATCATGCAGCAGGCCTTCCAGGTCGCCGACCGGATCGTGGTGATCCGCCAGGGCGTCGTGGCCGGCGACGTTGCCCGAAAGGATACGAGCCCCGATGCGGTGGTCAGGATGATCACCGGGGAAACCCTCGCCGCTGCCGGAGCGGCAGGCTGAGGGGCAGTAACAGGGAATCCGGCAAACAGGAGCGAACGAAATGAAGCGAATACTCCTATCCGTCTTCGGCGTTCTGGCGGTGGCCTTTGCCATGCTGACGCCGGCCTTCGCCCAGACCAAGGGCACGGTCTACTACCTCGTGCCGACGCTGCTCGACGAATTCCAGACCGGCTCGGTCTCGGCCCTCGAGACCTTCCTCAAGCAGGTCGGCTACGAGGTGAAGACGCTCAACGCCGACAACAAGACCGACATGCAGCAGAGCCAGATGAACGACGTCATCGCGCTCAAGCCCGCTGCGATCGTCCTCGCCGCCGTCGACTTCAACGCCCTCAAGCCCTCGATCGAGGCGGCAATGGCCGCCGGCATCCCGGTGGTCGAGTTTGACCGCCAGATCACCTCGACCCCCTCGGCCTTCACTTCGGTCGCCGGCACCGTCGAGATTGGCTACATCGCCGCCGAGCAGGCCGAAAAGCTGCTGACTGCGAAGCACGGCTCGCCCAAGGGCAAGATCCTGCAGATCCTCGGCGATCCGGGCGACCCGTACACGCTCGACATCCAGAAGGGCTTCGAGGAGAAGATGGCCGCGTTCCCGGACGTGAAGATCATCTCCGTGCCGGCCATGCAGTGGGAAGCCAGCAACGCCGGCACCATCGCCGCTGACCAGCTCGTCGCCAATCCCGACATCGACCTCATCTTCAGCCACGCCGCCCACCTCTCGGTCGCGGTCGTCGCCGCGCTCGAAGCGGCCGGCAAGCAGCCTGGCGACATCATGCTGATGAGCTCGAACGGCGCCCCGGTCGGCCTCGACCTGATCCGCAAGGGCTGGCTCAACGTCGAAGTCGAGCAGCCGCTCTACGCCCAGGCCGCCGCCGTCGCCGCCTTCATGGACAAGATCGTCAACAAGGCCGAGATCGCACCCGGCCAGTACGACATCATCGGCCTCGACGGCACCGTCACCACCGAAGCCTGGGGCCCCAACATCAAGCTCCCGGGCGCCGCCATCGACAAATCCAACGTCGATGACCCCAAGTTCTGGGGCAACCTCAAGCCGCCGACCGACACGGTGAAGTCGATCGAGTAGCCACTGCTGGTGCCACATCGTCCCCTCTCCCCTTGGGGGAGAGGGTCAGGGTGAGGGGGCGCCAAGCACACCGCCCCTCCCTCCCCCTTGTGGGGAGGGTAGTGGAGCTGGGAGCGGTAGCGACGTAGCGGAACTAGGGTGGGGGTAGACTCACACTCGATCCGACCTGCCGCCCACCCCACCCAGCTTCGCTAGGTCGCGATGCGACCAAGCTACGCTACCCCTCCCCATCAAGGGGAGGGAGACCGACTGAGACATCGCAACCGAGCCATCCACGAGCATGACCCCACGCACCCGCCGCACTCTCGAGTTCATCCTCGATAACCTCGTCTGGTTCATGCTGCTCGCCATCCTTGCGGCATTCTCGCTGTTCATCCCGAACTACTTCCAGCTCGGCATATTCGCCAACATCATCGAGGCCTCGAGCGTCCTCGGCGTCATGTCGATCGGGCTCGCGCTCGTCATCATCGCCGGACACATGGACCTCTCGGTCGAGTCCGTCGCCGCGCTCAGCGCCATGACTGTGGGCATTCTCTTCTGCTCGGCCGGCATCGGCATGGGCATCACGCTCGAGCCCGCCTGGATCATGGTCCCGGTCTCGCTGTTCCTCGGCATGCTGGCCGGCGGCATCGTCGGCGCCATCAACGGCTTCCTCATCGTCAAGCTGCGGATGAACGCCTTCATCGTCACGCTGGCGAGCTACATCTGGGTGCGCGGCATCGTGCTCGCCGTGTCGGGCGGGCGCTCGGCCCAGGACCTCGCCCCCGCCATCCGCTGGTTCGGCATCCAGCGCCTGCTCGGCCTGCCGCTGACCGCGTGGATCGCCATCTTCTGCTTCGTGGCTTTCTCGTTCGTGATGGCCAAGACCCCGTTCGGCCGCCATCTCATCATGATCGGTGGCAACGAGAACGCCACCTATCGCGCCGGCATCAAGGTGAACCGCATCCTCGTCATCACCTTCATCCTCGCCGGCGCCATCGCCGGCCTCTCGGGCTGGCTGCTCGCCATCCGCACCTCCGGCGCCACCGCCAACCTCGGCACCGGCATGCTGTTCAACGCCTTCGCCGCCGTCGTCATCGGCGGCGTGAGCCTCAAGGGCGGCGTCGGCGCCCTGCCCGGCGTCTATGCCGGCGTGCTCCTTCTTTCCTCGATCAACACCGCCATCAACCTGATGGGGGTCCAGGCCAATTTCACCCAGGTGATCCATGGCCTGCTCGTCCTCGCCGCGGTGCTGCTCGATGCCCTGAAACTCAGACTGAGGCAGAAACTCGCATGACCGGACGTCTTGAAGGCAAGGTCGCCATCGTCATCGGCGCGGCGCGCGGCATCGGCAAGGCCACCGCCCTCCGCTTCGTCGAGGAAGGCGCCCGCGTGATCGTCGCCGATACCGAGCGCGAGGCCGGTGCCGCCACCGCCGCCGAACTCGGCGCCACCTTCGCCTATGTCGATATCTCGAAGCTCGCCGACGCCGAAGCCGCCGTCGCCCTCGCCGTCGAGCGTTTCGGCCGGCTCGACATCATGGTCCAGAACGCCGGCATCTATCCCTGGCAGCTGCTCGAAGACACCTCGGTCGACGACTGGGATCGCGTCATGGGCGTGAACCTGCGCGGCAGCTTCATCGCCGCCCGCGCCGCCCTCGAGCCGATGAAGCGCCAGCGCTCGGGCCGCATCCTCTTCACCTCGTCGATCACCGGGCCGCACGTCACGAGCCCCGGCCACGGCCACTACTCGGCCACCAAGGCCGGCATCAACGGCCTGATCCGCGCCGCCGCCCTCGAGTTCTCCGGCTACGGCATCACCGTCAACGGCGTCGAGCCCGGCAACATCATGACCGAGGCCATGCAGTTCCATCGCTCGCCCGAGTTCATCAAGGGCATGGAGGACGCCATCCCGCTCGGCCGCCTCGGCAGCTCGCGCGACGTCGCCAACGCCTTCCTGTTCCTCGCCTCGGACGAAGCGGCCTACATCACCGGCACCACCATCGTCGTCGACGGCGGCCAACTGCTGCCCGAAGGCGCCGACTTCCGCATCATGCCGGACAGGCCATAGGCAGAAGGAGCTCCTAGAGCTCCTTCACCATGTACACCGCACCGCGCGGAACATCCCCGCCCGTCAGCCGCCTGAACCCGACCCGTTCGTAGAACGCCAGCGCGCCCGTATTGGTCGGGCTGACCGCCAGGTGCAGTCCCTTGGCGCCGGACGCGGCGATCGCCGCCGTCAGGTGATCCAGCGCCTTGCGCCCGAAGCCCCTGCCCTGCACCGTCTCCAGCAGGTCGATATGCCCGTGCGCCGGATAGGGACGCAGCGCCTCCAGATGCGTGAAGCTCGGGTAGTGGATGGCGCGGCGGGCCCAGTCGCTGCCCTGCCACTTCGCCTTGTCCGGCCCAGGATCGTCGAGCGTCCGCGCCACCTCGGGGAACCACTCCTCCGTCGCCCACTTGTCGTAGGCCTCGGTGTCGCTCACCCCCAGCACATAGCCGACGACCCCGTCCGGCCCGTCGATGACGAAGGCGAACTCGGGCGCGAATACCTGGTAGGGCACGGCATAGATCAGCCCGAGCAGCCGGGGATCGTCTTCCCGCGCCGTCGCGTCCTTCCCGGAGTCGCCCGTCTTGAGACAGACCATCTCCAGCGCCGGCCGGTCCGCTTCAGTCGCGTTCCTCAGCCGGTAGCCGTCACCAAGATCAACGTCCATGCCTATATCGCCCTCGCGCATCGCGCGGCAGCAGCTCCTGCACGGCGACGGTGAACCCAAGGCGGTAGAAGTTATAGATTCGGTCGCGATCGGGAAACTCGGCATGATCAGGCGGATCGCCCGCCAGCCAGTCGAGATAGGTGACCAGATGCGTCATCTCCTCCCGCGCCTCCCATAGATAGGGGTGGAAGGCATAGAACAGGTCGCGGTTCTCGAGTTCGGTCATGCGGTTGAACAGCTCGCGAACGCGGTCGCGCAGCCCCACCAGCGCGTCGTGTCCCTGCTGCCAGCTCTCGCTGCGCACGTCCGGCCGCCACTCGCTCATCAGCCGGCGCGCCGTCTGCAGCAGCCCCTCGACCTGCGGCCCGCACCGGAACGGCTGGTAGAACAGCTCGCAGAGCAGCCGGATTTCCTCCTCAGTCAGCGTCTCGGTCTGCCCGGTGAAGGCCAGCCGGAACCGCGGCTGCCAGGCCTTCAGCGCCACCGCGAATACCGCCGCCTCGTCATGCGAGCCGGACGCGAACGCCCCGGTCGATTGCACCGGCACGAAGTTCGCCTCGAACTCGTTGTTGGGGTTGGTGATGATCCCGCCGATCAGCGGCAGGATGTCGGCATGCCGCCCGCCGAGCGGGCCCGCATAGATGCGGCGGATGTCGTAGTCGTTGGCGTGGAAGTTCTCCCAGATCACGGGCTTGCGCCTCAGCACCCGGCCGACCTCGCGCAGGCTCTCGGCGCTGATCGTCTTCGAGACGATATCCGGCCCCGTCCAGAACACCCCGATCTCGGGATCGAGCTCGGCGCCGATGGTATTGAGATACTTCGAGCCCGGCACGTCGTGCCCTGCGAACGCCCCGCAATACTCGGTCGGGCAGAACAGCACCGTCGCCTGTGGCGCCCGCGCCCGCACATGCCGGAACGCCTCGTTGGCGAAATAGCTCTGCGCCGCCGCGAACGACGGGAAGGCCCTCTCGTCGCTCGGCATCATGGTCGGCGGGATGTCGTCGAACAGCAGTGCGAAATGCGTGATGCCGAGGTCCAGGAGCTGGTCGAGCCTGCGCTTCAGCGCCTCGAGGTCGCTTGCGTCCGAATAGACGACATCGAGACATGGGGCGATCGCCACCATGAAGTTGAGCTTGCGCGCACGTGCCGCCTCGACCAGCTCCCGGAGTGCTGCGGCTTCCGCCGCGTTGTAGAGTTCGCGCCAGCGCGCTCGGATCTTGATGTCGTCCTTGGGTCCGTAGACGAAGCTGTTCATCCCGGCATTGGCGATCCAGTCGAGCATCTCGACCCGCTGCGGATGCGTCCAGGCGCGGCCGTAGAAGCCCTCGATCACGCCCGAAAGAAACGCCGGCGTCGCCTTGACGGCCCCGCTGCCTCGCCGCTCGGGTTGATCCAGCAGCACCTCGAGCGACCAGCCGGAAAGGCCGGGCGGCGATGCCGTGACATTCGGAAAGTCGTGAACAGTTCCCATGGGTCAGTCCATCGCTGTTGCGGTCAGCCCGGCGATCACATGCCGTTGCAGGATGAAGTAGAGGATGAGGATCGGCACCGTGGTGATGGTCAGCGCCGCGAACACCAGCGAATAGTCGGTGCTGTGGTAACCCGAGAATCGCACCAGCCCGACCGGCAGGGTGCGCTGCGCGTCGTCGGTGATGAACAGCAGCGCGAACAGCAGCTCGTTCCAGACGCTGATCGTGTTGAGCACCACCATCGTCAGCATGGCCGGCCAGACCATCGGCACCGACACGTGCCAGAAGATCTCCCAGGTGTTGGCGCCATCGAGCCGCGCCGCTTCCTCCATGTCGGGTCGGATCGAGATGAAATAGGCCCGCATCAGGAACACGGTGAACGCCAGCTGCCACGCCGCCCCGGGCAGGATCAGCGCCCACGGCGTGTTGAGCAGGTGCATGTCGCGCAACTGCGTGAACAGCGCGATCGCGACCGAAGGCGGCGGCAGCAGCAACCCGATCAGCAGGATCCGGTACATGAGCTTCCGCCCCGGAAACTCGAGCCGCGTGAACGCGAACGCCGCCGCCGTCGCGAACAGCACGCACATGCTGACGGCAACGAGCGTCACGAACACCGAGTTGAGGTAGAGCGTCCCGAGCCCGCCGACATTCCAGGCTTCGATGAGGTTCTCCCAGCGCCACTGCGACGGCAGGGCGAACGGCGCCCGGAAGATCTCGCGGTTCGACTTGAACGACGAATAGACCATCCAGATCGCCGGATAGAACATCACCAGCACGATGACGCCGGCGGTGCCGAACTGCAGCCACTCGGCTGCGTTGCGTCGCCGTTCAGTAGCGCGTGACATTGCCGCGCTCCGAAATCTTGAGGTACGCGATCGAGATCAGCGACACGACCACCGTCAGCACCACCGTGAGCGCCACGCCATAGCCGATCTGGTTCTGGTCGAAGGCCTGCTTGATGATCCAGGTCGCCGGGACTTCCGTCGCCCCGAACGGCTGCCCGTTAGTCATGGTGAAGAACAGGTCGAACCCGGCAAAGCCGCCGGTCACCGCGAGGAGGATGCAGACGATGACGTTCTGTTTCAGCATCGGCAGCGTGATCGCGGTGAACTGCTGCACGCCATTGGCCCCATCGAGCCGCGCCGCCTCGTAGAGGTTGCGCGGAATGCGCCTGAGCGCCGCAAAGAAGATCACCATGTAGAAACCGGCATATTTCCAGCCCGAGACGATGCAGATGAAGAGCAGCGCCGTCTCCGGCTGCGCCAGCCACGGCTGCGCCCAGTCACCCAGCCCCACCGACCTCAGCGTCGAGTTGAGCAGCCCGGTGCGGTAGTCGAGCACGAACTTCCACAACACGCCCGCCGCCGACATCGAGAGCACCACCGGCGCGAAGAACATCCCGCGCATCAGCGAAAAGCCACGCCGGTCCGAGTTCAGCAGCACCGCCATCACCAGCCCGAACGTCACCTCGAAGATGAGCGTCGCGGCGATGTAGAAGACGACGTGGACGAACGACATGAGGAACGTCGGATCGGTCAGCGCCCGGGCGAAGTTGGCGAACCCGGCCCACCGCGGCGCGCTGAACCCGTCCCAGAACGTGAAAGCATAATAGACCGACGCGCCCAGCGGCAGCAGCACGAAGGTCGCGAACAGGAGCATCGCTGGCGCCGCGAACAACATGTTCGCGGCGCCGGTGCTGATTGGGGCCGAACGGTCTTGCAAAATACGGCGCCGGCTTACTGCTTGCCCATCGCGGCAAGCGTCTCGTCGAGCCAGACCAGCGCGTCCTTGGCGCTCTTTTCGCCCGACGCCGCAAACGCGGCGGCCTGGTAGAAGGCCTCGGCGACCGGCACCGGGTACTTGTTGTCCGGCGGCGGCACGATGCCCGAAGCGCCGCTCATCAGCGCCAGCATCGCCTGCGTCTGCTCGTCGAGCTTGGCCTTGTCGCTCACGCCTTGCACCGGGCTCATCTGCCCGCTCTCGGCCCACTTGACCTGGCTGGCTTCGGAGGTGAGGAACTTGAGGAACTTGATCGCCTCAGCCGGATGCTGCGCGTTCTTGTGGACGACGAGCCCGGTGATCGTGCCGATGACGCTGTTGGCCAGCGGGTGAGCCGGATCGATCGGCGGCGTGTTGAACTGGCTGTATTCGAAGCCTTCGTCGGCGAGGTTGCCCGTCTCCGACACCAGCCACGATCCGATCGGGTGCATCACGGCACCTTCCTGGAAGAACGTCGCCATCGCCGGATCGGCGCCCAGCGCCTGCATGTCCTTGTTGAACGCACCGACCTCGTGCAGGCCGACGAGCAGGTTCAGCGCCTTCTCGAACTCCGGCGTATTGAACGGCGCTTCCTGCTTGAAGGCGGCGACATAGGCGTCGGGCGGAACCACCATGGCGGCGATGTGGCCGGCCCAGTTGCCCAGCGGCCAGAATTCGTTGTTGCCCTCGACGATCGGCGTCTCGCCAGCCTCGGCCAGCGTCTTGTTGAGCGCGACGAACTCGTCCCAGGTCCTGGGCGGCGTCAGGTTGTGCTCGGCGAAGATCTTCTTGTTGTACCAGATGGTGTTGGTCAGATCGAGCGACAGCGGCACGAGGTACGGCTTGCCGTCGACCATGGTCCCGGCGCCATCAGTCCACACCGCGTCGGAGAAGCTTTCCTTCCAGCCGTCGGTGGCCATGGCTTCGCTGAGGTCATAGGCATAACCCGCCTCGACATCGCGCTGCACCGGATAGCCGGCCCATTCGAAGAAGATGTCCGGGACCTCGTTGCTCTTGAGCTGCGTGATCAGGCCCTGGTTGGAATACTGATCGTCGTCGAAGACGATTTCCTTGATCTTGATGTCGGGGTTGGCCGCCTCGAAATCGGCAATGATCGCATCGAGCGCCTCGCGGCTCGCGCCGCCGGTAATGGAGTGCGTGAACCGCACCTCGGTCTGCGCGATCGCCGCCGTGGTCAGCAGCAGCAATGCGGTGGCTGTCGCCAGCGTGAATCTCTTGGCCATCCTAGGTAACACCCTGTTTTCGCCCCAAATCCCTCGGCAGCTATCTCCCCTGCCAAACTGGTATGTTATTGGTTTAAACCAGTTTGTCTAGCACCGATAATAACAGCGACATTCCGCGCAACAGGCTTGCAAACACCAATCCAAAATCATACCAGTTGCCAAAAGATCAGGCACCCAACCAGTGTCCGGAGGACTCTTGGACTTCTACGCAGCGGTACTCGAAAGGATGGCGGCACAGCACGGCCCTCTGGGCGAGCGGCTACGCCATGCGCTGACCGCCGTGCTCGACTCGGGCGCCATTGCGCCCGGCGAATCGCTCCCTTCTGAGCGCGAGATGGCCGATGAACTGAACGTGTCGCGTTCCACTCTCCGGCAGGGGCTGAAGGAGCTCGCACAACAGGGCATCGTCGCCACGCGGCCGGGCGCCGGCACTGTGGTTGTCGGTCGTATCCCCAAGGCCCTTTCGCGCCTCTCCGGCTTCACCGAAGACATGCGCCTGCGCGGGCTCGAACCGACGTCCCGGGTGCTCGAGTGCTCCATCGGCCGGATCGGCGCCGATGCCGCTTTCCGCACGGGCCTGCCGCTTGGCTCGCCCATCCTCACGCTCGTTCGCCTGCGCCTCGCCGGCGGCGAGGCAATCGCGCTGGAGCGCGCCGTGGTTCCGGTCGAGGCCGTCGGCGCCGATTACGACGGCTCGGGCTCCCTCTACGAGCGGATGGATGCGCGCAACGCCCGCCCCCACCGCGTGCTGCAGAGCCTTTCTGCCACCGAGGCAGACGAAGCGCTCGCCGCCCACCTGGGCATCCGCCCGGGCGCCGCCGTGCTCGAGGTCGCGCAGCTCGGCTATGGCCAGACCGGCACGGTCGTCGAGGATGCAATGACCTGGTACCGCGGGGACCGTTACAAGTATGTCGGCGAAATCAGGGGCTAACGTCATGATCGACACCCCCCGCCAGCGCTACCGCAACCAGGTTGTCGGCATCATCGACCGCGTGCTGACAGAGCAGGTCGCCTCGCTCGACGCTGCCCGCGACGCCGTCGCCGCCGCGCTCGCCGCCGACCGGCTCATCTACGTGGCCGGCTCCGGACATTCGCACCTGATCGCCGAAGAAGTCTTCTACCGCGCCGGCGGTATCGCCGCTGCCCAGGCCATCCTCGATCCCGACCTCATGCTGCACCTGGGAGCCGAACGCTCCACCCTGCTCGAACGGGAGGAAGGCCGCGCCGAGCGCGTCCTGGCCGACTACCCCGTCGGGCCCGGCGACGTCGTCTTCATCGCCTCCAATTCCGGCCGCAACGCCTACCCCATCGAGATGGCTCTCGCCTGCAGGGCGCGCGGCGCCACGACGATCGCGCTCACCTCGATGCGCCACGCCGCCGCCATCACCTCCCGGCACGGCTCGGGCAAGCTCCTCTATCAGGTGACCGACCTCGTGCTCGACAACGGCGGCGAGTATGGCGATGCCGCCCTCGTCGTCGGCCACGAGCGACGCATGGGACCGACCTCGACCATTGCCGGGGTCTTCATCCTCAATACCGTCGTCGCCGAAGCCGTCGACAAGCTCGCGGCTGGCGGCGTGGAAGTCGATGTCTACCAGAGTGCCAACATGCAGGGCGCGGAAGCGGCTGCAGAAGAAATGATCCGCCGGTGGCAATCGCGGATCAGGGGGTTGTAGGGTCGTCGGGCAGGCGATCCTACAATCTCCCCCCGCCCGGATGCTCGATGACCCGCCGACGGCGGCATCAGCACGGGTATGAAGTGGAATTTCTGACACGGCACCCGCTTGCGGCTCGCCCCGCATCCCCCTACACCCTCCCGACCATCTGGAGGGGCGGGTCGTGGACTACTCATTTGCATTCAAGCCGGGCGAGCTCGATCGCGTCGCGCACCTGCGCACCACCACCGAGGCGCGTGATGACGCCCGGGCCCGTACGCTGGTGCTCTGGCGCGGCAAGCTCCTCGCCGATGCCGATGGCCGCCCCGCCGCCGTGCCGCTCGATCACCCCGCCCTCTCCGATAGCCGCGAAGCGCCGCTCTTCGTCGGCCTGACCCCCGACGGCCCACGCTTTGCGGCCGACCTGCCGCTCTGGTCGCCGCCCGAGGACGCCACCACCATCGGTCAGTTCATCGACCAGACCCAGCAGATCCACCCCGGCTTCCCGGACATGAAGTTCATGGAGATCCGCGGCCTGATGCCGACGCTGACGCGGCTGGAGGGCGAGACCGTCGCCACCGGTCGCGCACTGATCAGCTGGCACTCCACCCACCGCTTCTGCGCCAATTGCGGCGCGCCGAGTGGCGTCGAGAGCAGCGGCTGGGTCCGCAAGTGCCCGCAATGCGGCACCCAGCATTTCCCCCGCACCGACCCCGTGGTGATCATGGCCATCACCCGCGGCGACCTGCTGCTGCTCGGCCGCAGCCCGAGCTGGCCCGAGCGCATGTATTCGCTGCTCGCCGGCTTCGTCGAACCGGGCGAGACCATCGAGGCCGCCGTCCGCCGCGAGACGCTGGAGGAGAGCGCCATCAAGGTCGGCCCGGTGCGCTATGTCTCCTCGCAGCCCTGGCCGTTCCCGATGTCGCTGATGTTCGGCTGCCAGGGCGATGCCTTGAGTGAAGCCATCACCATCGATCCGGTCGAACTCTCCGACGCCCGCTGGGTCAGCCGTGCCGAAGTGCTCGATATCCTCGCTGGCACCCACCCCGATATCAACCGCCCCCGCCCCGGCGCCATCGCCGGCGCCCTGATCGAAGCCTGGGCCCACGGCAAGCTGCTCGACCCGAACTATTGGGGGAACTGAGCGGCGTCAGGGGATAACCGGAGCACACCACGCCACCGGATGTCATCCCAGCGAAAGCTGGGACCCAACTCCCAGCCCGCACCAGCGGATAGATGGGTCCGAGCTTTCGCTGGGATGACATCGAGTGGGTTGCCGAGCGCTGCTCCCGACATATCCACCGACGTAGACGTGTGCGGCCCTACCCCTCCCCGCCGACCACCTTCGTCGAAAAATGCACATGCGGGAACAGCTCGGGCACGTGCGAATCCCACACCCCGTGCGCGCTCCACGCCCAGCCGCCGGAATCCTCGGCGGGCTTTGCCCCGCGATAGGTGTTGAAGCGCGAGAAATCCATCCGCCAGGTGTCGCCGTCGCGCGGCGGCAGCGCCCGTCCGTCGGTCGCAAGCCACCCCATGCTGGCCCACGGAATGGCGATCTCGGCCGTCCAGCCGCGGTCGCGGTCGGCATTGTCGTTGATCGTCCCGTCTACGGCAGCGGCAGCCCGCAGCCCCGGCATATCCCAGTTGAACAGCCCCAGCCGCGGCCCGCGCGGGTGCTTGTCGAACCCCACCCCGTTCCACGGCTTTGCCCCCGGCGCCGTTCGTGAAAACTCCGGCGCCTTGCTGAAGCCGGCCCGCTCGTAGGCGTCTTCCCACACGAACAGGGCCTCGTAGATCGTCCCCAGCGCATTGAGCTCGAGCTCGTAATAGGCGTCGGCGCCCGCGACGAATACCTCGATGTCGTTCTCGCTCCAGATCAGCGAGTCCCGCTCGGTCAGCTTCGCCTCGACGAACGGCTCCTCCACCCAGAACCCGACATAGAGATGGGTGTCGTCCCACAGCACCGCAGCCCGCGTGTCGTGCACCGTCGGCTTGCCGGTGATCAGGTCGACAAACCGCGGCGAACGCGGCGCCAGCCCCCAGGCTGCCTCGTCGAGCCTGCCGTCGATCGCCGGCGGCTCGGGCACCCGATAGGCCGTGTAGTGTGCGATGCTGTCCTCGGGCCACGGGAATGGCCAGCGTTTGTCGCTCATGGCGCCTCGTTGCTCCCGGCCGGTGGATACTGGTGCACCCCGCCCTGCCAGTCCGACACTGCGTAGGTCCCCTCACCGGTCGCCTCGGCATTGCTCGCAGCGATCGGCGCCTTGCCGTAGCCACCCGGGATATCGAGCACATAGGTCGGCTGGCACAGCCCCGACACCCGCCCACGCAGCGCCGCGACCAGCGCCTGCCCTTCGGCGATCGAGAGCCGGAAATGCGCCGTCCCCGGAGCCAGATCGGGATGGTGCAGGTAGTAGGGCTTCACCCGCGCCTCGACGAACCCGCGCATCAGCGCCGCGAGCACATCGGCATCGTCGTTGATGCCACGCAGCAGCACCGACTGGCTCAGCAGCACGACGCCCGCATCCGCCAGCCGCCCGCAGGCAGCGCGGGCCGCCTCCGTGAGCTCACGCGGGTGGTTGGCGTGGAGCGCGAGGTACGTCGTCTTGCCGCTCGCCTTCAGCGCCGCGATCAGCTTGTCGTCCACCCGCTCCGGCTCGACCACCGGCACACGCGTGTGGAAGCGCACGATCTTCACATGCGGGATATGCGCGAGCCGCGCCATCATCTCGGCAAGCCGCCGCGCCGACAGCACCAGGGGATCGCCGCCCGTGAGGATCACTTCCCAGATCTCGGGATGCGTCTCGATGTAGCCGATAGCCCTGTCCATCGCCTCCGGCGACAGCGTCCCGAGCCCCTCCGGCCCCACCATCTCGCGCCGGAAACAGAAGCGGCAATACACCGGGCAAACATGCACTGCTTTGAGCAGAACTCTGTCGGGATAACGGTGGACGATACCCTCAACCGGCGAGTGAGTCTGATCCCCGATCGGGTCCGCCCGCTCCTCCGGCGTCGTCGCCAGCTCAGCCAGGTCCGGCACGAACTGCCGCGCAATCGGATCAGCCGGATCCTCCCGATCGATCAGCCCCGCCACCGTCGGCGTGATGGCAATGGCATACTGCTTGGCTACCGCCTCGGCATCATCAAGCCGCCCGGCATCCAGCAGCCCCGCTGACACCAGCTCCTTGGCCGTCCGTATCGCGCGATCCTGCTTCATCTGTCGCCTCCGACCACCGGCACCCACAGCACGTCTTCTATCCGCCGTGCGCCGACCGCCAGCATTACCAGCCGGTCAAACCCGAGTGCCACACCACTGGTGTCATCCATCAGCGGCAGCGCTGCCAGCAACTCTTCATCGATCGGATAACGCTCGCCATAAAGCCGCTGTTTCTCGTTCATCTCATCGGCAAACCGCCGCCGCTGCTCGGGCGCATCCGTGAGTTCGCCGAACCCGTTCGCCAGTTCCACCCCGCACGCATAGAGCTCGAACCGCTCCGCCAGCCGCCGGTCGCCCGCCGTGCGACGAGCAAGTGCGGCCTCCGCCGCCGGATACCTATCCAGCACCGTCACCCGCCCAAGCCCCAGATTTGGCTCGACTTTTTCCACTAGCACGCGGCTGAACAGGTACGACCAGGTGTACTCCCGCGGCACCTCCAGCCCCACCCGCCGCATCTCGGCAGCCAGAGCCTCCGCGTCGGTCACCCCATCCGCATCCATCGTCGCGAACAGGTCGATCCCCGCAAACCGTTGAAATGCCTCGACAACTCCCAGCCGCTCCGGCTCCGCAAACGGATCGCACTCCCGCCCCCGGAACCGCAGCGCCGTCACCCCGGCCGTCTCCGCCGCGATCCGCAGCAGCGCCACGCAGTCGGCGATCACCGCGTCATACGGCTCCCCCGCCCGATACCACTCCAGCATCGTGAACTCGGGATGGTGCAGCGCACTCCGCTCCCGATTCCGCCAGACATGCCCGAGGCTCGCGATCCGCCGCTCCCCCGCCGCCAGGAGCTTCTTCATCGAGAATTCCGGCGAGGTATGGAGATAGAGCGTCTCACCCACCCCGTCATTGCCGATGGCCGTCGTGGCAAAGGCATGGAGGTGGGTTTCGTTGCCCGGGCTGCGCTGCAATCCCGGCGGATCGACCATCAGAAAATCCCGTTCGGCCAGGTACTTGCGTACCGCCAGTTCGATCCGGTTGCGCGCCAGCAGCACCGGGCGCCGGTCGGCATGCACCGAGGGCGTCCACCACGGGGAGACCGGCGGGACTGATGAGGGAGCGGGCAAGGCGCGTCTTTCGGCTCGGGACTGGCGGTTTTCGCGGAATTAGGGTATCGGCGGCACCGATACATCAGATTAGCGCGTTCGGCCCGGCCTTTTGCTGCCGCTCTCTAGGCCCTCGCCAACCGTTGAACAAGGAAGAACTAATGGTCAAGGTCATCGCCTCGTCGCTGCGCAAGGGCAACGTTGTGGAGCACGACGACGGCAAGCTCTACATCGTGCTGGTCGCCGAAAATATCCATCCCGGCAAGGGCAACTCGGTGACCAAGGTCGACATGCGCCGCATCTCGGATGGCGTGAAAGTCGCCGCCAGCTGGCGTACGGTCGAGATGGTCGAGAAGGCCGACGTCGACGAGCGCGCCTACCAGTTCCTCTACCACGACGGCGAAGGCTTCCACTTCATGGAGCCCACCACCTACGAGCAGATCGCCGTACGGGACGACGTCATCGGCGACCAGGCCGCCTATCTCGTCGACGGTATGGAAGTCTACATCCGTACCTTCGAAGGCGTCGCCCTGTCGATCGAACTGCCCCAGCGCGTCACCCTCGAGATCGTCGATACCGAGCCGGTGGTGAAGGGCCAGACCGCCTCTTCCTCGTTTAAGCCCGCGACGCTCAACAACGGCGTCAAGACCATGGTCCCGCCGCACATCGGTGTCGGCACCCGCGTCGTCGTGATGACCGAAGACGGCAGCTACGTCGAGCGCGCCAAGGACTGATCGGTCCTGCAAAAGCGGTCCGATACGGACCCAGTGAATACCGGATGGGGCACTCGAGGTGCCCCATTTTCGTTTGTGCCTCCCATTGGAACGACGATTGTTCACTCTGCGTTGACGGCGCGTCATGCTCCGCGGGGCTCTGTTCCGCCGCCCGTGGCGACTAAGTATGGGCAACGATCAACCCAGGGAGGTCACGATGACCCTCGAGCTCACCGGCATCCACCACCTCACCGCCATCACGGCGCAGGCGCAGCGCAATGTCGATTTCTACACCCGTACCCTGGGCCTACGGCTCATCAAGAAGACGGTGAACCAGGACGACGTCAGCGCCTATCACCTGTTCTATGGCGACGCGGTCGCCTCCCCGGGCGCTGACCTGACCTTCTTCGATTGGCCCGCAGCCCCGGCCAAGCGCGGCAATCACGAGGTCTCCCGCACTGGCCTGCGCGTCCGCTCCGAATCCGATCTCCAGTGGTGGAAGGAGCATTTGGCCGAGCAGGACATCGCGTCGGGCAACATCAAGGAACGTGCCGGCCACCTGTCGCTCGACTTCGAGGACTTCGAAGGCCAGCGCTTCCGCCTCGTTGCCGACCCCAAGGCAGCCGACGGCCATCCCTGGGACCAGAGCCCCATCCCCGCCCAACGCCAGATTCTTGGCCTCGGCCCTATCACCCTGGCTGTCCCCGACCTGCGCCGCACCGAGCCGGTGCTGACCCGCGTCATGAACATGCGCGAGGTCCGCTCCTACCCGGCGCGTGAGAAGAGCGGCGAGATCCACGTCTTCGAAATGGGCCCCGGTGGCGCACCGTCCGAGCTTCATGTCGAGGTGAACCCCGACCTGCCGATGGCCCGCCAGGGCGCCGGCGGCGTCCACCATGTCGCCTTCCGCACCCCCAACAAGGGCGAATTCGACGAGTGGGTGAAGCGCACTGCCGAGTTCGGCATCCGCAGTTCCGGCGAGGTCGAGCGCTTCTACTTCAAGTCGCTCTACTTCCGCGAGCCGAACGGGATCCTGTTCGAGATCGCCACGGACGGCCCAGGCTTCACCGCCGACGAGCCCCTCGAGACCCTGGGCGAACGTCTCGCGCTCCCGCCCTTCCTCGAAGGTCGTCGGACCGAAATCGAGGCAGGCCTGAAGCCGTTGGCCTAGTCATCCATGCACCGCCACAACTGCGAAGTTGTGGCGGTGCGACCTCGCTGCTCACAAACCACCCTGGCTGACGGCCAACGCTTGTTACTGCCGGTCATCCGGCGCGAGGACCTTGGCCATGTCCACCAACTGCATGAACTCGGCCCGGTAGCCCTTTTCGTCGGCACCGCGAGCACCCTGGGCAAGGGTGCGGATGTCGTTCCAGCTCATCTCGCCATAGTTCGAGCCCTTGAGCTTCTGCCCGAAGGCGGCGACCGCGGCGGCGAAGCGGTAGTCGTCCGAGACCTGGCCGAGGTCAGTCACCGCGAGGTCCCGGCCGATCGGCTGCTCGACCAGCGTTGAGCTGTCACCCTCGGGCAACTTGTAGCGTAGCTTGAGATAGCCGATCTCGCCTGTACTGGCGGGCACGGCCGCGGCACCGGCCGTTCCACCCTGTTCGTAGCGCAGCGGGTCACTGAACTCGGCGCCCGAGCCGACTGGGGTGATCTCGTAGAGCGCGGTGACCGTAGTCCCGGCCCCGATCTCGCCGGCATCGACCTTGTCGTTGTTGAAGTCCTCGCGGTTCAGCGCCCGTGTTTCGTAGCCGATCAGCCGGTACTCGCTGACCACCGCCGGGTTGAACTCGACCTGGATCTTCACGTCCTTGGCAATGGTTTCGAGCGTGCCACCGGCATCCTCGACCAGCACCTTCTGCGCTTCCTTGAAGCTGTCGATGTAACTGGCATTGCCGTTACCGTTCTGCGCCAGCGCCTGCATCGTGTCGTCGCCCAGGTTCCCCTGGCCGAAGCCGAGCACCGACAGGAACACGCCGGTGTCGCGCTTGCCCTTGATGAAGGTCTTGAGGTCTTCCGGATCGTCGATGCCGACATTGAAATCGCCGTCGGTCGCGAGGATCACCCGGTTGACGCCGCCGGACACCTTGCTCTGCTCGGCCAGCCGATACGCGAGCTCGATCCCCTCCGCGCCCGCAGTCGAGCCGCCCGCCGATAGGTTCTCGAGCGCCCCAAGGATCTTGGCCTTCTCGCTGCCCTTGGTCGGCTCCAGCACCACGCCGGCCGAGCCGGCATAGGCAACGATCGAGATCGTGTCGTTGGCGCCGAGCTGCTCGACCAGGAGAGCAAACGCCCGCTTCAGCAGCGGCAGCTTGTCCGGCTCGTCCATCGACCCAGAGGTGTCGATCAGGAACACGAGGTTCGACGCCTTGTCTTCGGTGACCGGCGGGACGTAGCCCTTGATGCCGATCTGGACGATCTGCGTCTTGCCGTTCCACGGCGTCGGATACACCGAGAATGTCGGCTTGAACGGCGCCGCAGCGTCGGTCGGCAGCGGGTAGTTGTAGTCGAAGTAGTTAATCAGCTCCTCGAGCCGCACCGTATCGGGCTCCGGCACCCAGCCCTCGGTCAGCGAGCGCCGCACATAGCCGTAGGAGGCCGTGTCGACGTCGATCGAGAAGGTTGAGACCGGATCGGTCTTCACCACCTTGACCGGCGACTCCGTGAACCCGGTGAACGCGTCGCCGCTCGGCTCAGTGGGCAGGACCACGATCCTTTCCTGCCTCGTCATCGGAGCTGGGGTCGAGGCGAACGACTCGACCTGCAACACGCCGGGCGCGGCCATCTGCTTGGGAGCTGCCATCCGCATCTCGGCCATCGGCGCCGGCGCCACCATTGGCGGTGAAGCATCCATGGCCATGCTGCTCTGCGGTGCAGCTTCGTCGCGCAGCGCAAGGTCGGCCTCGCCTTCCGGCATGGCTGCCGCAAGGTTTGAAGTGCTGGCATCGGCCCCGACAGCTGCCGGAACTTCCTGCGCAGCGGTCGCGGCAGCCGCGTTGCCGGCCGCTTCTTTCTTCAGCTCGTCGGCACGACCGATTTCCAACGGCGCCGGCTCGGGCTGTGCCACCGGCCTGTCCGCGTCAGTGGTGCTGACCACCACCGGCGGCACGCCCATGGGCGTGATCGCCGTCGACGTGTAGAGCTGGTAGCCGAGCGGCAGAAGCAGCAGTGCAACGGCCGCAGTGCCGAGGCCGTAGGAGAGGCGGTTGTCCATGGTCCAGATCCCTTTCGCATTGGCGAGAATGGACCTGAGACGTTCGATCAACGGATTTCCTTGGGCAGGATTCCTGGTCTTCTCCTGCTCGGCATCGAACGCGAGCATTGCCGCATCGAGCGCACGGCGTCGCGCCGCCTCGGATGGGCCGGGCGTCGGCGCGCCGCGCAGGGAATTGAGCTTGTCGTTCATGTGGTTGCTCATAGGAGCCCCCTCAGCGTCTTCCTGGCCTCGTGGACGTGCCACGAAACGGTTGCCTCCTTGCAGCCCATGACCGCGCCGGCCTCGGCGTGGCTCATCCCCTCGGAGTAGATCAGCAGCACCGCGTCGCGCTGTTGCTCGGGCAGGCGGCGGACCGCCTCCCACAGTTCGCGGCTTGCGGCGGCATCTTCCTGCTCGGGCAGGTATTCGTCCGGCGCCACCTCGGCATAGCGGTCGAGGCGACGCCCGTGCCTGGTACGCGCCCGCTGCATGTCGCGCACCGCATTGAGCGTGATGCGGTAGAGCCAGCTGGTGAACGCCGAGCGACCATCGAAGCTCCGCAGCGTCGAGGCAAGCTTGATGCAGACCTCCTGCGCCACGTCCTCGGCGTCCGACACCTTGCCGCACCATTTGCAGGCGGTGCGGAAGACGAAGTCGTAGTGCCGCTCGATCAGTTCGCCAAAGGCAACGCGATCGCCGCCAACCGCGCGAGCGATCAGCGCCTCGTCGGCGGTTGGGGCATCCATCACCCCGGTGTCGATGAACTCAGACGTCAAGGATCTCAGCACCTTCAGGAGCTTTCGCGCGGCACTCTAGAAGTGAGACGATGAACGCCAGCTGATCCTTGGGTTGGCGGTGCACTTTTTCGCGAAGGCCCCGCGACAACCCTCCGCCTTGCACCGGGCCCGCGCAAGGCGTACCCCACCGCCATGAGCGAAGACGCGAACAAGCCTCAGAGCCCCTGGAAGCTCAACTCGAGCCGCGTCGTGCTGCTGGTTCTTGGCGGATTGCTCGTGGTTTACTTCATCTCCGCCCTGTTCGGTGGTCTCACGAACTACCAGGAGCTGAAGGAGGCTACGCAGGCCGCCAAGGCCGGGACAGAGGCACCGGCCGAGCCGGCGCCGGCCGGGAACTGAGGCTACGCCACCAGCGCCCTTGGCACGGCTTCGGCGATGAAGCCGCCGCCCAGGACCTCGGTCGTGTCCGTTGGATCGGCATAGAACACGCAGGCTTGGCCTGGTGAAATTCCATATTCGCCCGCGAACAAAGTCACGAAAACCTGCCCATCTTCCATGTGCACGGCGCCGGCCTGCGGCGGCCGGGTCGAACGGACCTTCACTTCGACCGGCATGCCGTTGCCCGAGGCAAGCGACTCCAGCGCGCGATCGCCGAGCCAGTTCACGTCCCGGAGGCGCACCGTCCTGGTCATGAGCGCTTCGCGCGGGCCGACGATGACCCGGCCCGTGCGGTGGTCGAGCTTGACCACGTAGAGCGGCTCGCCCGCGGCGACGCCGAGACCCTTACGCTGGCCGATCGTGTAGTTGATGATCCCGTCATGCTGCCCGAGCACGCGCCCGTCGAGATGGACGATCTCGCCCTTCTCGAGCGCCTCGGGGTGCATCTTGCGGATCACGTCCGTGTACTTGCCCTGCGGCACGAAGCAGATGTCCTGGCTGTCGTGCTTTTCGGCGACCTCGAGCCCGAACTCGCGGGCGAGTTCGCGTACCGCCGGCTTGGTCATGCCACCGAGCGGGAAGCGCAGGAAGTCGAGCTGATCCTGCGTCGTGGCGAAGAGGAAATAGCTCTGGTCGCGGCTGTCATCGACCGGCCGGAACAGCCGGCGGCGGCCGTCGACGAGCTTGCTCTGCACATAGTGACCGGTCGCCAGCACGTCGGCGCCGAGGTCCTTGGCGACTTCCATCAGGTCGACGAACTTGACGCTCTGGTTGCACGCGATGCACGGCACCGGCGTCTCGCCCTGCCGGTAGGCGTTGGCGAACGGCTTCATCACCGAGTTCTTGAAGCGCTCTTCGTAGTCGAGCACGTAGTGCGGGATATCAAGCGCCTGCGCCACCCGCCGCGCGTCATGGATATCCTGCCCGGCGCAGCACGCGCCCTTGCGGTGCGTCGCTTCGCCGTGGTCGTAAAGCTGGAGGGTGACGCCCACGACATCGTAGCCCTGGCGGGCCAGCAGCCCGGCGACTACGGAGCTATCGACGCCCCCCGACATCGCGACGACGACGCGCGTGTCCTCGGGACGCTTGGGCAGATCAAGCGAATTCAGGTCCATATCTCTCATCCAGAAGGGTTCAAGGTCCGACGGATGCGGCGCGGTATAAGAGGGAACGGCCGCGGGAGCAAGCGACAGGCTGCTGGGCACATTTTGCCGCCCCGCGCAGGCTTTGCCGATCCGGTCGGCGCTGATCCAGCTTTAACCGATTGAAATACATAACTCTTCCATCCGGCACGCGCCTTGCATTGCTCTGGCTGGAGCATTGTGTCCCGCGAGGCGTTCGTGACGGTTACGGTCGGATTTGCACCTGCGACTACTCCCGGTCTGGTTACCGGAGGGACGACGGCTGCCGCCGATGAGGGGGCATCCGAGGGTCTCTTCGCAGCGCTCCTCGCCATGCTCGCTCCCGGCCAGACGCCGGACGAGGCCGCAACCGACAAGATCACCTCGGTCGAGTTCGGCGCATTGATCCAGACCCTTGCAGCGGAAGCCACCTCCCCTGCCAAGGAACCCGAGAAGGACGGCCAGCCGGACGAGGTCGATGATGCCGAGAACTCGGCAGAAGCATCGACGGCCGTCGGCACCCAGCTCAAGGACCTGCAGAAGACGCAGGGCAAGTCGCTGCTCAAGGACCTCGGGGACGCTCTCGTTGCGCTGAGCGATGCGGTCGAGTCCGGCCAGCCCGTCGACCCGGCGCTGGAGAAAAAGCTCAACGAGGCGATGGACGCCCTCGCCATCTACCTCGGCACCGTCAGCCCGCCGCCCAGCGTCGACCCGCGCATCAGCGCGCTCGCGAGCGGCGAGGGCGTGCTGCCGAGTGTAACGGAAGCCCCGCCGCCCGCACCGGCACCGCCGACCGCTGCTTCGCCAACCACTGATCGGCCAGAGGCCGCCGCGACTGCGCCCCAGCCGGCGCCGCCTGCGCCAGCCGCCGATCTGCCCGAGATACCCGCCGAGTTCGCCAGGCTCGTGGCCGGTGTCGATCCGGCCGCTGCCGAGGAACCCCCGGGCACCGCCGCTGCGCCGGCGCCGGCCAAGGGTGCGACGACGCTCGATGAGGCGCCGCCGGCCCTGCGTCAGATGGGGCTCTACATCGGCAAGCTCAGCGAAAAGCTGGCTGCCCAGGACCCCGAGCTCGCCAAGAAGCTCGACGCGCTGGCCGAGACGCTGAAGTCGGGCACCCTGCCAGACGAACTCGTAACCGCCCTCGGGCTCGATGATGCCGGAGCCGAGCCTGAGCTCGGGCGGATCCTCGAGGCCCTCGCTGCGCCGAAGCCCACCGCCACCAAGACGGTGGAAGCCAAGACCTTTGCTGCGCCGTCGCTCGAACTGCCCCAGGCCGTCATTGCCCCGGCGAAAAAGGATGAGCCGGTTGCCGCCGCTCCCGCCGTGTCGGATCCGGCGCCCAAGCTCGAAGCCACCGAGCCCGAGATCGCCCGCCCCGTCGCGGCGTCGACCACGGCCCGACCGGAGAAGCCGGACACGGCCGAAGCCAAGCCCGCCCCGGCGCCCGCTCAGGCTTCGACACCGCAGTCGACTGCCGCAGATGCTTCGAGCACCGCCGCCCAGCCGACCCAGCCCGCCGCGGTGCAAGCCGCCCGTACTGTCCATGCCGCCTACCAGACGCCGCTCCAGCAGGTGAACCTGCCGCAGGTGGCCTTCGAGGTCGTGCGCCAGTTCGAGGCCGGCAACTCGCGGTTCCAGATCAGGCTCGATCCGCCCGATCTTGGCCGTATCGACGTGAAGCTCGAGGTCGACAAGTCCGGCACGGTCAACGCGCGCATGACAGTCGAACGCCCCGAAACGCTCGATCTCATGCAGCGCGACCAGCGCGCCCTGCAGCAGGCCCTGCAGCAGGCGGGCCTCGATGCCAGCAAGACCAACCTCGAGTTCTCGCTGCGCCAGAACCCCTTCGCCGGCCAGGGTGGCATGGGCGAGGGCCAAGGCCAGCAGCCGGGCTTTGCCGGCAACGGCTCCGGCCTGGGCGGCGAAGAGCCCCTGGCATCCGAGATCGCTACATCCACCTACCGCGGCACGGCTTCGGCCGGCGGCGTCAACCTGTTCGTCTAGGGCGTGCTGCCCTAGCTTTTTGCTTGTCGCGGGATCGAACCGGAAAAGTCTGCAACTTTTCCTGATCCCGCCCAGAGGAGACAAAGATGGCCGTTTCCGGAGTCGGTTCCCCTGGCGGTAGCGCCGCCTCGACGAGCCGCCAGACCATCGCGCAGAACTTCGACACGTTCCTGCAACTGCTCACCACGCAGCTCAGGAACCAGAACCCGCTCGATCCGCTCGATACCAACCAGTTCACCCAGCAGCTGGTGCAGTTCACCGGCGTCGAGCAGCAGCTCAAGACGAACGAATTCCTCGAGGCCATGATGACCTCGACCCAGACCGCCAACAACTCGCAGGCCGTGAGCTACGTCGGCAAGATCGTCACCGCGTCCGGCACGAAGGCCGAGCTGGTGGACGGCAAGGCGACCTGGCACTTCGCCGTCGACAGCAAGGCCGACATCGTCGCCACGGTGAAGGATGCCAAGGGCAACGTCGTCTACACCAAGACCGGCACGGTGAATAAGGGCGAGAGCGTCTTCACCTGGGACGGCATCGGCAATGACGGCAAGGAGAAGCCCGACGGCAGCTATACTGTCAGCATCGAGGCGCGCGACACCGCGACCGGCAAGCTGGTCGGCGTCGCCACCGAGATGACCGGCGAAGTCACCGGCATCGATTTTACGGGATCCGAACCGGTGCTCATCGTCGGCGGCGCCCGCATCAACATGTCGGCCATCCTTTCGGTACGCGCCAAGACGGCGGCGGACGACAAACCGGCCGAGACGCCGGCCTAGCCCGTTCTCGGTCGCTGGTCAGTTTCTCCAGAAGGAGAAGAACCTCCCAGAAGGGAGGAGACCGGCCCCTACTCCCCGAACCCCGTCGGCAGCCCATCCTGGCTGACCATGTTCTTTTCGGCCCAGTAGTCGACGATCCCCTGCGGCCCCTTGGCCTCGGCCCAGCGATCCATGGTGTCACGCTCCCCGACATAGTCCATCAGCGGCACACCGTAGCCGCATGAGGTCTTCACCAGGTCGAAGTCGAGCCAGGTGATCTGCCGTGCGCCGAGCGGCTCGGTGCCGGCGAACTGCTCGGCCAGCAGGCGCGCATATTCTTCGCCACCCCGCGGGATAATCCGCCCGCGTCCGTAGAGCCTCAGGATCAGCGGCGGCCCGTCAACGGCACAGAACATGATCGTCATCCGACCGTCCGCCTTGAGGTGCGCCGCGGTCTCGTTGCCGCTCCCGGTGCGATCGAGGTAGCAGGCCGAATTGTCGCCCATGACCCGAAACAGGTCAGTCGAGCGCGGCGAGATATTGATGCGCGCGCCCGCCGCCGCCGTCGCGGTGAAGAAGAAATGCTGGCGGCCGATGAAGTCGCGGTGGTGCGCGTTCAGCGCGGGAAAGTCCTTGGCCATGCAGAGCCCCTTTCAACAGTCGACTGGCACCCCGACCCGTCACATTCGATACAACTTGCGACCAAATCTTGCGCAGGAACTACCTCTCGCCTACCTCGACTTCACAAGCGACCGCATATCCACAGGGCATCCGCTCTTAACGCATTTTAAGTAATGCCTTAGGCGAATTTTAAGCGCGATCCGGTAGCTTCTGCGGCGTGGTCAGGTTGAGTAAGTGAGTACAATGACCGTCCAAATGCGTCCCCGTGTAAAGTACGTAATCGGTCCGGATGGGAGTCCGTTGACGATTGCGGACCTACCCCCCAAGGACACCCGCCGCTGGGTCATCCGCCGCAAGGCTGAGGTCGTCGCCGCCGTTCGCGGAGGGCTGCTGAGCCTCGAGGAGGCCTGTCAACGTTATACGCTGTCCGTCGACGAGTTCCTCAATTGGCAGGCCGCCATCGACAAGCATGGCCTTGCCGGGCTCCGTACGACCTGGATTCAGCACTACCGCGAAGGCTGAGCCCTTCGCCCATGAGTTTCGAGCCCGCCCGGCAAGGCCGCGGCGGGCTTGTTGCTTTGGGCGGGCTTTTCGCGATCGGTGCCCGGTGATGAGCGGCGGAGTGCGCTGAGAGATCGCTGGGTCCCCGGGTCAAGCCCGGGGATGACGGTGGATGGAGTGGCGAGTGCGGTGCTTTCCGCCGGGGCGACAACCCGCGAGCTTGGCGGCTACGGCGTTTCCGCGCTCATGTACTTCTGCCCTTCGGGCGTCGCCTTCAGCTTTTCGTAGTGGTCCCTGATCGCCGGAAAGTCCGGGTGCTCGAACGGGGTCGAAAACCAGCGGTGCGCCGATAGGGCCACCGCGAGGTCCGCGATGCTCATCCGGTGGTTGGCGACATATCCGCCGCCCTTGATCAACTGGTTCTCGAGAATCTGCATCGCCGCCGTCCACTTCCTGATCGACTCGGCGATCCGCCCCTCGTCGGTGAAGGCGGGGTTGCGGCGCATCAGCGCCTGCACGGCATAGCCCCATTGCGCATTGAGTTCGGCCACCTGCCAGGTCAGCCACTGGTCGACCAGTGCCCGCTCCTTGGCGCCGACCGGCCAGAGCCCGCTTCGCCGCGTGTCGGCGAGATAACGCATGATGGCGTTGCTCTCCCACAGGACGAACCCGTCGTCGATGATGACGGGCACCAGCGCATTGGGGTTGAGCGCCAGGTATTCCGGCTCATGCGGGTCGCGGTGGGGCAGCCCCCAGAGCTCCGTCACGTACTCGGTGCCGATAAGGTCCGCCGTCCACAACACCTTGCGCATGTTGATCGACGTAACCCGTCCCAGGATTCGAAGGTCCCCCATACTCACTTCTCCTTAACTGTCACTGGGCAAACCCTGCCGCTTTTCGCATTTTGCGATACCGAGTTAACGCCTTGTTTACCATCAGGTCGGTAATTTTTGCCTATGGGCTCGGTGCGTTCACGCGCACCCACGACTAGGTAGGGGTGATCCCGCGTGGACGGGTTGGTAACGTTCTTCAACCGCCTTGGTTTGGCGCGGGTCGCCGCCATGGGCGTGATCGCTGTGGTGATGCTGGGCTTTTTCGCCTTCCTCATCATGCGCGCTTCGACCCCTCCGCTGGCGCCGCTCTACTCAGGGCTGTCCTTCGAGGACTCGGCGGCAATCGTCAGCGAGCTGCAGACCCAGAACGTCACCTACGAAATCCGTGGTGAGGGCGACACCATACTGGTGCCGCGCGACCAGATCACCACGATTCGCATGTCGCTCGCCCAGGACGGCCTGCCCACCCGCGGCCAGGTCGGCTACGAGATCTTCGACCAGCAGTCGACACTGGGCGCGACGAGCTTCGTTCAGAACATCAATAACGTCCGCGCGCTCGAGGGCGAGCTCGCCCGCACCATCTCATCCCTCGCCCGCATCAAGAGCGCCCGTGTCCACCTCGTGCTGCCCGAGCGGGCCCTGTTCAGCCGCGAGCAGAAGGACCCCACGGCTTCGATCGTCCTCTCCGTCCGCGGCGAACTGAGCGCCGGAGAGATTCGGGCCATCCAGCACCTCGCCGCGTCCGCCATCGAAGGACTGACCCCCTCGCGCGTATCGGTGGTCGACGACACCGGTCGCCTCCTCGCCTCCGGCGCCGGGAACGGCGCGGAAGACATGATCGCCGGCGAGACCGAGGAGCGCACGCTCAATCTCGAGAATCGCCTCCGCGCCCGCCTCGAGGACCTGCTCGCCAATGTCGTTGGACCCGGCCGCGCCCGCGTGCAGGTGAACGCCGAGCTCGACCTCAACCGGTTGAGCAAGACGTCGGAGACGTTCGACCCGAACAGCCAGGTCGTCCGCTCGACCCAGACGCGCGACCTCGCCAACTCGTCCACCAACGGCAACAGCGGCCAGGTCAGCGTCTCGAACGAGCTTCCCGGCGCCTCGACCAATACCGGCTCGGCCAGCGGCGCCGCCGAAGACTCGACCACCACCGAAGAGACGACGAACTTCGAAATCTCCAAGGTCACCCAGACCGAGATGACCGAAGCCGGCGGCATCAAGCGGCTCTCGATCGCGGTCGTGGTCGATGGCACCTATGTTGCCGACGCCAGCGGCACCTCCACCTACACGCCGCGCTCGCAGGCCGAGATCGACCAGATCATCGCGCTGGTGAAGTCGGCCTCCGGCTACAGCGAAGGCCGCGGCGACCAGGTGGAAGTCGCGAACCTGCAGTTCGCCGATCGCCCGGAGCTCGCGGCCGTGGGCACCGCGGAAGCCGGCCTCTTCGACTTCACCCGCGACGACCTGATGAACGGCGCCGAGATGGCGGTTACGCTGCTGATCGCGCTGGCGCTGGTCTTCTTCGTGCTGCGTCCGCTGCTGAAGCGCGTGCTGGCGCCCGAGCCCAAGACCCTGGCCCTGCCGCCGAGCGCCGAGCTTGGCGCCATTCCCGGCGCCGGCGGCTTCGGCCCCGATGGCTCCCCCTCATCGCTTCCCAGCCTCAACGGCGAGTTCGAGGACGAGGACGGCCCCAGCACGCCGCGCGACCCCGCCTGGATGAAGAACGCCAAGTCGATGGGTGAAACCCAGGCCAACACGCTTCGCACCGTCGGCAACCTCGTCGAAGAGCATCCCAAGCAGGCCGCGCTGATCGTGCGCGACTGGCTCGCCAGCGCCGCGTGAGGATGAACTAGATGCCCCCCAACTCCCTCGCACAAAACGATACTCAACAGGCGCTCACCACCCAGCTGGTGGTCGGCGCCGATGCCAAGCAGCGCACCCTCAAGGGCGACGAGAAGGCCGCCGTCCTGCTGCTGGCGCTCGGTCCGGATTTCGGCAAGCCGATCCTCGAGGAGCTGGACGAGATGGAGATCCGCCAGCTCTCCCGCGCCATGGTCAAGCTCGGCCCCATCACCCAGGAGATGCTCGACACACTGTTCATCGAGTTCGTGACAACGATCTCTTCGAACGGCTCGCTCTCGGGCAACACCGATACCACCGAGCGCCTGCTGCTCTCGTTCCTGCCGGCGGACCGGGTCGATTCCATCATGGAGGAGATCCGCGGGCCGGCCGGCCGCAACATGTGGGAGAAGCTCTCGAACGTTCAGGAAGACGTGCTCGCGAGCTACCTCAAGAACGAGTACCCGCAGACCATCGCCGTCGTCCTCTCCAAGCTCGCCACCGACCACGCCGCCAAGGTGCTGGCCTCGCTGCCCGAGGAGCTGGCGATGGAAGTGGTCCAGCGCATGCTGGCGCTCGACCCGGTGCAGAAGGAAATCCTCGAGAAGATCGAGACGACGCTGCGCACCGAGTTCATGTCGACGCTCTCGACCACCAAGCGCCGCGACAGCCACGAGCAGATGGCCGAGATCTTCAACGCCTTCGACCGCCAGACCGAAGCACGCTTCCTGACGACGCTCGAGGACCGCGACCGCGACGGCTCCGATCGCATCAAGGCCCTGATGTTCACCTTCGAGGACCTGGCCCGCCTCGAAGCCGGCGCCATCCAGACCCTGGTCCAGAAGCTCGACAAGAAGGAGCTGGCGCTTGCGCTCAAGGGCGCCAACGACATGGTCAAGGACGTGTTCTTCGCCAACATGTCGGCTCGCGCCGGCAAGATGCTCAAGGAAGACATGCAGGCCATGGGCCCGGTGCGCCTCAAGGACGTGGACGAGGCGCAGGGCCGCATGGTCGCCACCGCCAAGGACCTCGCCGCCCGGGGCGAGATCGTCATCACCAAGGGCAAGGCCGATGAGGAGATGATCGGCTGATGACCGCCTCTCCCGCCCGTTTCACCTTCGACCTCGACCTCGGCCGCAACGAGGACAGCCACTCGATGGTCCCCGAGACCGCCATGGTCGAGCTGCTGGCCGCCGCGCGCGCCGAAGGCGTCGCCGCCGGCAGGGCCGAAGGTGAGCGCACCGCCCTCGCCAATGCCGCCAAGGCCCAGGCCGCCGCAGCCGAAGCTCTCGGATCGCGCGTCGCCGCCATGGCCGCCGCCATGGACGATGCCCGCAAGCAGGCCGTCGCCGACGGCGTGGAGCTCTCGCTCTCGATTGCGCGCAAGCTTGCCGGCGGCCTCATCGCCCGCGAACCGACCGTCGAGATCGAGACCCTGGTTGCCGAGTGCATGGCGACGCTCGACGGCGTGCCCCATCTCGTCATCCGCTGCGAGCCCATGCTTGCCGACGCCGTGCGCGATATCGCCACCGGCAAGATGACCACTTCCGGCTTCACCGGCCGCCTCGTCGTCCTCGGCGACCCCGATGTCGCCATCGGCGATGCGCGCATCGAATGGGCCGATGGCGGGGTGGTTCGCGACATCCGCAAACTCAGCACCGAGATCGACTTGAAGATCGCCGAATACTTTGCCGCCCGCGGCATCCGCAACCAGGAGACCGAACAATGAGCACCGGCGGCATTAACCCCGGGGTCGAGTTCGAGGAAATGACGGCCCCGGGCCGCGACGGCCAGATGGCCGCCGGCGAGAAGACGGCCGCCGACCTCGAAGCGGTCTTCGACGTCCCCGTCCGCATCTCGGTCGTCCTCGGGCGCGCCAAGGTCCCCGTTGCCAACCTGCTCAAGATGGATGTCGGCAGCGTCGTCGAGCTCGATCGCCAGGTGGGCGAAGCCGTCGAGATCTACGTCAACGACCGACTGGTCGCGCGCGGCGAGATCATCCTCGTCGAGAACCGGCTCGGCGTCACCATGACTGAAATTATCAAGGCAGCGTAGGAGCGCACCATGCGGCTACTGATCGTCGGCGCCCTCGAAGGCCAGCTCACCACCGCCACCAAGCTCGCCATGGATGGCGGCGCCAAGGTTGCCCACGCTCCCTCCATCGAGATCGCGCTCGCCTCGCTCCGCGCCGGGCGCGGCGCCGACCTGATGCTGGTCGATGTGATGATGGACATTGCCGGGCTGATCGCCGGGCTCGAGGCCGAGCGCTTCGTCATTCCCGTGGTCGCCTGCGGCACCGAGAGCAACGCCGCGGCGGCCGTGAACGCCATCCGCGCCGGCGCCAAGGAATACATCCCCCTGCCCCCCGACGCCGAGCTGATCGCCGCGGTGATCGCCGCCGTTGCCCGCGAGTCGACCGACTTCCTCTATCGCGACCCGGCCATGTCTCGCGTGGTGAAGCTCGCCGACCAGGTCGCCCCGTCCGACGCCTCTGTGCTGATCACCGGCGAGAGCGGCACCGGCAAGGAGGTGATGGCCAAGTACCTCCACTCCCGTTCCAAGCGCGCCTCGCGCCCGTTCATCTCGATCAACTGCGCCGCCATCCCCGAGGCGCTGCTCGAGAGCGAACTGTTCGGCCACGAGAAGGGCGCCTTCACCGGCGCCATCGCCCGCCGTATCGGCAAGTTCGAGGAAGCCTCGGGCGGCACGCTGCTGCTCGATGAAATCAGCGAGATGGACGTGCGGCTGCAGGCCAAGCTCCTCCGCGCCATCCAGGAACGCCTCATCGACCGCGTCGGCGGCACCAAGCCCGTGCCGGTGGATATCCGCATCATCGCCACCTCGAACCGTAACCTCGCCGAGGCGGTGAAAGAGGGCAGCTTCCGCGAAGACCTGCTGTTCCGGCTCAACGTCGTGAACCTGAAGCTCCCGTCGCTGCGCGAACGCCCGGCCGACGTCGCCGCCCTCTCCGACCACTTCGTCGAGAAGTATGCCAAGGCGAACGGCCTCGGCCAGCGCACCCTCTCCGAGGAGGCCCGCGCCGCTCTGCTCAAGGCCCCGTGGCCGGGCAACGTGCGTGAACTCGAGAACACGCTCCATCGCGCGGTGCTGCTTTCCGGTGGCGAGGTCATCGGCCCCGATGCCATCGCCATGCCCGACGGCACGGGCCTCTCCGAGGTGGTCGCCACCGCGTCGCTCGCCGCCCAGGCCGCGCAGACCGCCGAGACCATCGCCCGCTCCATGGTCGGCCGCACCGTCGCCGACGTCGAGCGCGACCTCATCCTCGACACGCTCGATCACGTGCTCGGCAACCGCACCCACGCCGCCAACATCCTCGGCATCTCGATCCGCACCCTGCGCAACAAGCTCAACCAGTACATGGACGAAGGCATCCCCGTGCCCGGCCCGGGTGAACAGCGGAACTCGGCGGCGTGAGGATGGATAGTCTGGTGCTCGAAACGTACCCCCACCCCTGTTCCTTCCCCGCAAGGGGGAGGGAGACGTCATCACACCTGCCCGTGGCCCGCGACGACTTGCGAGCGCAGGTCACCTCCCCCCTTGCGGGGGAGGGACAGGGTGGGGAGTACCTTGAGGCACTGACTTTCGAGGCCGTCCGTGGCTGATCTTTCCGCCCCCGGCCCCGACCGTGGCATGAAGCTCCCTGCCTTCTCACTGAAGGGGTTGATGAAGGCGATCGGCACGTCCGAGATCGGTCTTGCCGCAGGCGTGATGGGGATCATCCTCGTCCTGATCGTGCCGCTGCCGCCGCTGCTGCTCGACCTGCTGCTTGCCATCTCGATCGTGTTCTCGGTCCTGATCCTGATGACGGCGCTGTTCATTCAGACGCCGCTCGAGTTCTCGTCCTTCCCGACGGTGCTGCTGATCTCGGCGCTGCTCCGCCTGGCACTCAACCTCGCGACCACCCGACTGATTCTGTCGGAGGGCCATAACGGCACCGATGCCGCCGGCCACGTCATCGAGGCCTTCGGCCAGTTCGTCACGCGCGGCAACTTCGTCATCGGCGTGGTCGTCTTCGCGATCCTCCTGATCGTGAACTTCATCGTCATCACCAAGGGTTCGGGCCGCATTGCCGAAGTCGCGGCGCGCTTCAACCTCGACGCGATGCCGGGCAAGCAGATGGCCATCGACGCCGACCTGTCGGCCGGGCTCATCGACGAGACGACCGCCAAGACACGCCGCGCCAATCTCGAAGCCGAGAGCGCCTTCTTCGGCAACATGGACGGTGCGAGCAAGTTCGTGCGCGGCGACGCCATCGCGGGCCTGCTCATCACCTTCATCAACATCATCGCCGGCATGGTCATCGGCATGCTGCAGGAAGGCCTGAGCTTCCAGGAAGCTGGCGGCGTCTACACCCTGCTTACCATCGGCGACGGCCTCGTCAGCCAGATCCCGGCGCTCATCGTTTCGACCGCCGCCGGTATCCTCGTGTCGAAGTCCGGCGTCACCGGCTCGGCCGACAAGGCGCTGGTCACCCAGTTCACCCACTATCCGAAGGCCCTCGGCATGTCGGCGGCCGTCATCGGCGGCCTCGCCCTGCTGCCTGGCATGCCGATCATCCCGTTCCTCGCCCTCGCCGGTGGCGTCGGCTGGCTCGCCTTCAAGTCCGGCAAGCGGAAATCCGTCGCTGCCGACAAGGCGATCATCGAGACCGCCATGGCCGAGGCGCAGCAGCTGAAGCCGTCCGAGGAAGCGCCGATCACCGACAGCCTGCGCATCGACGAACTCAAGCTCGAGCTGGGCTATGGCCTCTTGTCGCTGGTCAAGGAAGACGACACCGGCACCGACCGGCTCACAGAGCAGATCAAGGCGCTGCGGCGCCAGCTCGCGACCGAACTCGGCTTCATCATGCCGCCGGTCCGCATCCTCGACAACATGCAGCTCGAGCCCAACGACTACAGGGTCAAGATCAAGGAGGTCGATGCCGGCCGCGGCCAGATCTTCGCGCACCAGCTGATGGTGATGGACCCGATGGGCAAGGAGATCAACCTGCCCGGCATCCACACCACCGAGCCGACCTTCGGCCTGCCCGCCACCTGGATCGAGCCGGCCCTGCGCGACGAGGCGGAGCTGCGCGGCTATTCGATCATCGATCCCTCGACGGTTATCTCGACCCACCTCACCGAGGTGCTGAAGGCCAACGTCTCGGACCTCCTGAGCTACGCCAACGTCCAGTCGCTGCTTTCGGGCCTGCCCAAGGACCAGCAGAAGCTCGTCGAGGACATCGTGCCCGGCCAGATCTCGGTGTCGGGCATCCAGCGCGTGCTGCAGACCCTGCTCACCGAACGCATCTCGATCCGCGACCTGCCCACCATCCTCGAGGGCATCGCCGAGATCGCCGGCCCGGGCCGCACGGCCCAGTCGATCGCCGAGCACGTCCGCTCGCGCCTGTCGCGCCAGCTCTGCGCCGCTAACCTCGGGCCAGACGGCAACCTGCCGCTGCTGACGCTGTCACCGCAGTGGGAGCGCGATTTCGCCGAGGCCATGATCGGGGATGGCAACGAGCGCCACCTCGCCATGGCACCTTCGCGCCTGCAGCAGTTCATCGTCGGCATCCAGCAGGGTTTCGAGAACGCGGCCCAGATGGGCGAGATCCCGGTGCTTATCACCTCGCCAGGTATCCGCCCGCATGTCCGCGCCATCATCGAGCGCTTCCGCCCGCAGACGGTGGTCATGAGCCAGAACGAAGTGCATCCGCGCGTGCGGCTGAAGACGATCGGGAGCATCTAGCTCCCGAAGCGCCGCGGTCAGTCGGCGTAGGTCGCCAGCAGCCACGCGACCAGCGCCGCCCGGTCCGCAGGCAGCCCGTCCGGCGGCAGGATGGCGGAGCCGAAGCCGTGCCGACGGAGTGCCTCGCCGAGGGCGAGCGGCCGGTTTGCCGGGTTTACCACCTTGAGCGTCCGGTCCGCGATCTCGGTGGCGAGGGTCTTCGACATGCGTTTGGTCACGGCTGCGGGCTCTCGGTCAACCTGGGTCTGAGGCCGGCAAGCGCGCCGATCCCCCACCCCACTCCTAGCATCAGCAGCGGCGTGTAGACTGCCCCCCAATAGGAGTTGAATGGCTTGCCCACCGCCGCGAACAGCACGGCATAGGCCACGACCGCGGCGAGCGCCAGCGTGCCGCCGCGCCAGGCCCAGAGCCCCAGCAGCCCGAGCGGGAGGAAGATTGCCGCGAGCCACTCGGGGCCGAGGCTCCACAGGCCATTGAAGCCCACGGTCTTCAGCACGAACCCGATGCCGCCGAACTGCAGCCAGCTCTCGGGGTCGGCACGATCCATCGGCCCAAGCTGCTGGGTAACTTGCCACCAGTGCCAGCCGAAATAGGCGGCGTACGCGATCGCGCCCGCGGTCCAGCCTGCGACCTCGCCCCAGCGCCGCTCGCGCAGGGCGAGGATGGCGGCAATCACGACATAGGGCGCGGCGAACTCGCGCAGGAACAGCGCCGCAAGAGCCGCGACGAGCCCGCCCCGGCGCCAGCCATTGGCATAGGCCACCACCGACAGCAGGATCAGCGTGCCCGCCGGGACTTCCGAGAAATAGAGGCTGGCCGGCGAGACGATCGCTCCGAGGCTGCCGCCGACGGCAACGAGCCCGAGCGCCGCGACCGCGACGCCGGCATCGCGGCGCAGGACCCAGTAGGTCAGGGCCAGCCCTGCAACCGCCAGTGCCCCGACGAGGCCCTGAACCGCCGCCAGGGGAAGCGTCGAGAGCAGCATCGGCCAGGCCGGCGTCCGCCAGTTGAACACCGAGCGAGTGCCGTAGCCGTCCGCCACCAGCACCCCGTGGGCCGCGTCATAGTAGTCGGCCCCGGACTTCATCCGCTCGACGATGCGCTGGTAGCTGACGAGGTCGCCCTCCCCGGGCACCGCGGCCGCCCCTGCATCCGGCGCCGACCCCGGCATGGCCAGCAGCCAGAGCAGCAGCAGGATTGCGGCAGCCGCGACGGCGACGGGCGCCCATCGCATCGGCTGCGGGAGCTGTTCGAGTCTGGTGTGCATCCGGGCCCTCTCGCGGCCGATCCTGCCGGTTTAGCCTTAATTTTTCGGCCTCCCGCACAGGAACTGTCCAACACCATGAGGCATTGTCAGCGGGCGTCCCGGACTCCGGCCATGAAGCTCTTCCGCTGCGATCACTGCGGCAACCTGCTCTACTTCGAGAACACCCGCTGCGAACGCTGCGGCCGGCGGCTTGGCTATGCGCCGCTGCTGAACCGCATGCTCTCGCTCGAAGGCGGTCCCGACGTATGGACGGCACCCTTCGTCGACAACATGCAGTTCGTCTTCTGCGCCAATGCCGCCCATGGCGCCTGCAACTGGCTCATCATCCATTCACCGGGCGCGGGCCCCTACTGTCGTGCCTGCCGGCACAACGAGCTGGTGCCCGACATCGACCAGCCGGTCGACCTCATGCGCTGGCAATCCATCGAGCGGGCCAAGAAGCGGCTCGTGTATTCGCTGCTGCGGCTGCACCTGCCGCTCGCCAATCGTGTCGAGGATCCGGTGCATGGCCTCGGCTTCCGCTTTCCCAACGAGGACTTGTCGTCGACGCCGGTCCTCACCGGACATGCGAGCGGCATCATCACGATTGCGCTGAAGGAAGCGGACGATGCGGCGCGCGAGTATCGGCGTACGCAGTTCAAGGAGCCGTACCGGACCCTGCTCGGCCACTTCCGCCACGAGATCGGCCACTACTACTGGAGCGTCCTCGTCAACGGCCGCCCCTCCCACGCCGAGTTCAGGCGTCTGTTCGGCGACGAGAACGATCCGAGCTATGCGGACGGGCTGAAGGACTATTACGAGCGCGGAGCGCCCGCCGAATGGCAGCAGCGCTACATCTCGGCCTATGCCACCGCCCACCCCTGGGAGGACTTCGCCGAGACCTTTGCACACTATCTCCATCTGGTGGACACTACGGAAATGGCGGCGGCGTTCGGCGTGCAGCTGAAGCCCAAGGTGGACAAGTCCGGCCAGCTCACCGTCGACCTCGACTACCAGCCCTATGACGAGCCTGACATCGCCGAGCTGGTCGAGAACTGGGTCCCGCTGTCCTCGCTGATCAACAACCTCAATCGCGCGGTCGGCCAGCACGACGCCTATCCGTTCGTCCTGACGCCTGAGGTGATCGACAAGCTCGGCTTCGTGCTCCGCATCATCCATGAAGCGGGGACATCGCTGTGGACCGTCCCCGGGCCCTCGGGGCCGATCCCGATCAACGTTCCCATCACGCAGTGACCGTAGCGCCGGCGCCATCGATATGATTGTCTCCCGGCCATGGCCGACGACATCACAATCCTCACGGTTCCCGTGTTCTCCCCACTCGCGAACGCCGCCTTCGCGCTCCGGCGGGAGGTGTTCATCCTCGAGCAGCGCATCCCGGAATCCGAGGAGTTCGACGCGGACGACCTGACCGCGACCCATGTGGTCGCAATCGCGGCAGGCGCCGTCGTCGGCACCTTGAGGATCATCGACACGCCGGAGCACGCCAAGATCGGCCGCGTGGTCGTCGCCCGGCACTGGCGCGGCCACGGCATTTCGACGAGGCTTCTCCACCACGCGATGGAACTGGTGCGGGCGAGAGGCGGAGCCCGCTTCTATCTCGCCGCCCAGCACGACAAGCTGGCAGTGTACGAAAAGCTCGGCTTTGCGGCCTTCGGCGAGCCTTTCGACGACGGTTCGGGGATCCTGCACCGGTCGATGAAGACCTACTGATCGGCCCGCCCGTTAACGGCTCGTTCACCCGTTAACCCGGCGATCCGCCCGTTGCCGACAATTTTGCGTTATTTGTAGTGATGAGAGGCGACATGCCGCCTCACACCCACGCTGGGAGGCGTGAAAGGCCGGACCTCGGAAAACGGGGCCGGCCTTTTGACCGTCCGCGACGGGGAACAACTCGCACTCCGTCACGTTCAGTCTGCATCGGGCCGTGCAGCACGCAACAGCCAAGCGTGTGCCGCACGGCCTTGTTTTTGACAGACACGAACGAGAGGACGATACAATGTTCCGCACATTGCTGACCACGACCGCGCTTGCCGCCCTGCTGACGACTGGCGCCATGGCCCAGGATACGCCGGCCACCACCGAGGCTCCGGCGGCGACGACCGCGGTGACCGCTCCGACCTCCATCCTCGCGACCGGATACACCGTCACCGACAAGGATAACCTCGCCACCGAGATCATCGGCAAGCAGGTCTATTCCTCCACCGCGGCCGACGCCGAGCATATCGGCGACGTCAACAACCTGGTGGTCGGCGAGAACGGCCAGATCGGCGCCGTTGTCATCGGTGTCGGTGGTTTCCTCGGCATCGGCGAGAAGAACGTCGCGGTGAACTACGCCGAGCTCGAGTGGGTCACGGCCGAGGATGGCACGGAGCGCTTCGTCCTCCCCACCACCAAGGAGGCCCTCGAAGCCGCCCCCGGGTTCGAGACGACCGACGCCGGCGCCCCGGCGGCGGACGGCGCAACAGTTCCTGCAAACTGAGGTACAAACGCCAAAGGCCCGCGCAAGCGGGCCTTTCCCTGTTCACGGCTGGCTTTGACTACCGCCGGATGTGGCGCAGACGGCCAATCTCGTCGTATTCGGACTGCTCGGCCTTCGCCTCCGCCGCAGCCTCGCGGCTGTGCTCGCGCTGATCGAGCAGTTCGACCTTCTTGAGGTCTTCCACCGCTTCGGCCAGCGCATCCTGGGCGGCCTCGAGCTGGCCCTTCATGTCGCGGGCCGAGGCAAGCAGGTTGTCACGGCGCGCGATGGCGGCCTTGGCAAAGGTCGAATAGGCGAAATGGGCGACGTCCGAGATACCGGTCTTCTGCTGCTCGATCTCGATCTGCTGGTCCAGTTCGGACGCCATGCGCTCGAAATCGGCGATCATCATCTCGATCTGCGTCAGCTGCCGGCGCTTCTCGTCCACCTGAAACTTCTTGAGCCGGATCAGGCTTTCGCTGCGCGACTTCATGACTTGTACTCCTTACACACTCAAGTCATTCACTTCACTGGTGCGGATTCCCCGCCCACCTTGTCCAGGATTGCCTGCAGCATCACATAGCCGTCGGCGATCGAGGTGCGCTCTTCCCGCTGCTGGGTGAGAAACGACTCCAGCGCCGGGTTGATTGCGATGGCACGGTCCACACCCGGATCCGATCCCTTGCGGTATGCCCCCAGCCGGATCAGTTCCTCCATGTCGGCAAATGTCGACATGAGCTCTCGCGCCTTCTGCAGCATGGGCCGGATATTCACCGGCACGCATCCCGGCATGGTACGCGAGATGGACCGGAGCACGTTGACCGCCGGGTATCTTCCCCGTTCCGCGATCGAGCGCTCCATTACGATGTGCCCGTCGAGGATGCCGCGTACGGCGTCCGCAATGGGCTCATTGTGGTCATCACCTTCCACCAAAACGGTAAACAGTCCGGTAATGGAGCCTGAGTCCTTTAACCCAGGTCCTGCCCGCTCGAGCAGCCGCGGCAGCTCGGTGAACACTGTCGGGGGGTAACCCTTGGCGGTTGGCGGCTCGCCGATCGCCAGCCCGATCTCGCGCTGCGCCTGCGCAAAACGGGTGAGGCTGTCCATCATGCACAGCACGCGCTTGCCCTGGTCGCGGAAGAATTCCGAAAGCGCCAGAGTAAGATAGGCCGCCTGCCGGCGCATCAGCGCCGCCTCGTCGCTCGTCGCGACGACGACCACCGCCTGCTGGATGCCGACTTCGCCCAGATAGTCGGTGACGAACTCCTGCACCTCGCGGCCGCGCTCGCCGATGAGCCCGATCACCGCCACGTCGACCTGCGCATTACGCGCCAGCATCGACATCAGTACCGATTTGCCCACGCCCGAACCGGCGAAGATACCCATGCGCTGGCCTTCGCACATGGTGGTGAAGGTGTTGAGCGTCCTCACCCCCATGTCGAGCGGGTCACCCACGCGCACCCTCTCGTGCGCCGGCAGCGGCACCTGGCGCAGGGGGTAGGCCGTGGTTCCCGCCAGCAGCGGACCCTTGCCGTCGATGGGCTGGCCATCGGCGTTGATCACCCGTCCGAGCCAGTGCTCGGAGGGCTGCACGGCCCCGTCATGCTTCTTGAACAGCGCCCGGCACCCCAGCCGCACGCCCGTGAGAGCCCCGAACGGGAGGCAGAGCGCATGGCCGTCGCGGAAGCCGATGATCTCGGCCCCGAGCATGGCTCCAGCGCTGGTTTCGATCTCCACCCGCCCGCCGACGCGAAGCTCGCGCACCGGCCCGACGATCTCGACGAGCAGACCCTGCACGGTTTTCACCCGTCCGAAGACTTCCACGTCCTCGATGGCATCGATTGAGGCTTTTAGGGACTGCATAGACCTCGATCGGGGCTAACGAATCGCTAGGTTTTGAGGGTAACCGAACGTTAAGCAAAAAGCGTTAACCATGGCGTTCTCATCCGACCTCCGCCCATTTTGCGCCCCTCCGGGATTTCCACATCCGGGGCCCGGTTTCCATGAGTCACGAGAGTCGATTGAAGAGCTTTCTTAACCTAAAAAATTAAGTTACGGAGCGCCAAATTATTCAGCATTTTCAACGATTTAATATATCGTTAGCGAGATAAGGTTTGCATCTTGCGGATCAGAATTAAACTTTGTTAACTAATTGCGCTTAGGTTTGGGTCATATCCAGTAGGGTTCGGTTAAGGGTGAAGGCGCAGGGCGCTTCATCCATGGTTCCAGCAGGAACGGTTTAAGGGGATTGACGGCATGCGTGTGCTCTTGATCGAGGACGACAGCGCAACGGCGCAGAGCATCGAACTGATGCTCAAGTCTGAGAGCTTTAACGTCTATACGACGGACTTGGGCGAAGAGGGTGTCGATCTCGGCAAACTCTACGACTACGACATTATCCTGCTGGACCTGAACCTGCCCGACATGTCGGGCTACGAAGTGCTGCGCACCCTGCGCGTAGCCAAGGTGCAGACCCCCATCCTGATCCTTTCCGGCCTCGCCGGCATCGAGGACAAGGTGCGCGGCCTCGGCTTCGGCGCCGACGACTACATGACCAAGCCCTTCCACAAGGACGAACTGGTCGCACGTATCCACGCCATCGTACGCCGGTCCAAGGGCCATGCCCAGTCGGTCATCAATACCGGCGACCTGAGCGTCAATCTCGATACAAAGACCGTGGAAGTGCAGTCGCAGCGCGTGCACCTCACCGGCAAGGAATACCAGATGCTGGAGCTCCTCTCGCTCCGCAAGGGCACGACCCTCACCAAGGAAATGTTCCTCAACCACCTCTACGGCGGCATGGATGAGCCCGAGCTGAAGATCATCGACGTCTTCATCTGCAAGCTCAGGAAGAAGCTCTCCGTCGCCACGGGTGGCAAGAATTACATCGAGACAGTCTGGGGCCGCGGCTACGTGTTGCGCGAGCCCGACGAGAACGAGAGCTTCGCGGAATCCAGCGTCGCCTGATTTCTACGTCTGCTTGCGGCGGACCTGAGACCCCGTGCCGAGAGGCGCGGGGTTTCTGTTTTGGGCACCAACCCCCGTCGTCATTCCCGCTAAACCAAGGGGGATGCCTGCAACACCCGCCAGCACCCAGGATACCGCACCAGGTTCCCGCTTCCGCGGGACTGACGGCTGGGTGTTTCGGCAATGGGATCGGGAAACGACCGTGGTGGGCAGGCAACTGAGCGAACGGCGTTGTAAGCCGCCTACGCTCAAGCGACGCTAACGCGCCCCTTCTGCATCTCGGTGAACTTGGACTCGAGGTGGTCGCGCTCGAACGGCTTCATCATGTAGTCGTCGACGCCCGCCTTCAGCGCGATCGCGATCTGGCCGATGTCGTTCTCGGTGACCATGTAGACGACGCGGGGGACATGCCCACCGACATAGCCGCGCAGCAGCTTGAGGAACTCGAGCCCGCTCATGATCGGCATCTGCCAGTCAAGAAGGATTGCGTCGGGCATCTCCTGACGGCACTTGTCGAAGGCTTCCTGCCCGTCCTCGGCCTCGTCGACGATGAAGTCGAGATCCTCGAGGATACGGCGCGCGACTTTCCGGACCACGCTGGAATCATCGACCACCAGGCAGGACTTCATGACGCTTCTCCGACGGCGGCGGGTGGCCGCTCGCATCTCCTATCCTTCAAATCTGCCTATGAATGGTTAGCGCCCAATTACGGATGCGGCGAATGGCACTGCGTGATCGCAACGCCACTCGACCGTCTGTTCACGAACTTTTTTGGCAACAGACGGCACCTGACCAACATTTTTGTCGGCACGGCGTGCGAAATCCACTAGATTCGCCTCCCGCGATGTTTTCGCGTCGACTGAATGAAGATGCGCGACGCAATGACGGGGGTGTTCGGGGGCAACCGAGTACGCACCAATTCGTTCGGAACGCGGTTTGTCGGATAGCGGCATCCGTGTTACTACTGAATTCGAACTTAATCTTATCGTGCGTATCCAGGGGCTCATACGTGACTTACTCGACCCAGCCGCGCTCTCGACAACATGTGGAGAGACTGCGGTGAACGAGCCGGACAGTCTGCCAGACTCCATCTACGAGGCGGCCGCCATACCCGAGCTCTGGCCGCGCGTACTTGAGCGCCTCAACCTGCTCGCCGGCGCCGATGCGGCCGCCCTGCTCTCAGCCGACAACGACGGTTATGGCCGCTACATCGCGACGGAGGCCTATCGCGACGGCTATGCCGACTATGTCGCCAACGGCCGCGAGTATCCCAACGTCCGTTTCGCGCGCTCGCTCGAACGCTACCCCAGCGCCTTCTCGACCGACCTCGAGCTCTGTACGGCGGCCGAACTCGATGCCGACCCCATCTACACCTCGTTCGTGCGCAAGCATGGCTTCGACTGGACGGCCGGCACGGCCGTTCCCACGCCGACCGGCGACCTCATTGTCTTCGATTTCGCCCGTCGGCGCGGGGCGGACCCTTTCAGCCGCGAGATCATGGGCCTGCTCGACGGATATCGCCCGCACCTCGCCCGGGCCGCCCTGGTGTCGCACCGCCTGGGCATGCGGGCCGCCTCGAGCCAGGCAGAAGCACTGCAGCACGTCGGCTTGCCCTGCGCCGTCGTTGGCCGGATGGGCAAGCTCCTCGCGGTCAACTCCCCGTTCGAGGAACTGGCGCCGCGGATCGTCTTCACCGCCCATGGCGGGCTCGCCTTTGCCGATACCGACGCGCAGAAACTGGTGGCCGCCGCCATGGGGCAGTTGCGCTACGAGCTCAACCCCATCATCCGCTCCATACCGGTGCGCGCGACCGAGGCCGAGTCCGCCCTGGTCGTCCACCTGGTGCCGATCCGCCGCGCCGCCGGTGACGTCTTCACCCGCGCCGAGGGCCTGATCGTGGTCACCCCGGTCACCATGCCCGAGGCGCCGCTCACCCATATCCTCACCGGGCTCTTCGACCTGACGCCGGCCGAGGCCAAGGTGGCGCGCGGCATCGCGTCCGGTCTCAACGTCGAGGGCCTCGCCGAACTGCTGAACCTGTCGCCGGCGACGATCCGCAACCAGCTCAACGCGGTACTGAACAAGACCGGCACGCGGCGGCAGGCCGAACTGACCTTGCTGCTGTCGGGGACTCGCCCGATGCCGGAGATCAGCTGAGGCCGCTGCGCGCTTGCGCGGCAGCCACCATTCCGAACGGCTGGCCATTGTCGGCTGCCCATTTCCTGGGCAGCTATGTCCTTATTTTTCCCGCCGAACGGGCCTCAGGCCCGCGTCGGTCTCCGGCAGCGCAGGCGACCTGCGGGTCGAGTACGTCGACTTCGCTGACGCCGGACCCAGTGGCGGCCGTCAGGCCGCCGCCGCTACGGCCTTGGGCGTCGCCGTGAACTCGAACACGTCGTTCTCGATGCCGACCTTGAGTTCCATGTCGGTCATGCGGGCGAGGATGCCCGTGTAGAACGGCTGGATGCCGCGCGCATCGACGCCGCCTTCGGGATTGCCCGCCAGCAGCCCTTCGGTGCCTTGCGGCATCAGGGTCTTCTGCCGCTTCTCCGGATCGGATTTCGAGGTGATCGTGAAGCGCTCCTGACCGGCCGGCCCTTCGACCTTGACCGTCACGACACCGCCGCGCGGCACTGACATCGCCGCGATGAGCAGCATGTTCATCAGCAGCTTGGCCTTGTGCTTGGGCAAGAGGATCAGCGGCACCTGCCAGTCGAGGTCGGCCTTCTCGATCTCGAAATAGAGCTGGGCGACGCGCTCGCACTCACGGGTGTCGAAATCGGTGCCGGCAGTCGAGGAGGCGCCAAAGGCGAGCCGGGCGAACTCGAGCTTGGCGCGGGCCTGCTTGGCCGAATTGGCGATCAGCTCCTGCGCACCCTCGGCCATCGCCGTCTGGCTCGGATCGGCGAGCACTTCGAGACCATTGCCGATCGCGCCCACCGGATTGATGAGGTCATGGCAAACGCGGGAGCACAGCATGGCCGCCAGGTCGGTCGCCTTGAGCTCGATGATATCCGACATTGATGGAGTCCTTGCCTTCGAATCAGTTTGCGTAACAGTACCCGCAACGGGCTACCTGCCCTAGGCGGTCTAGTGTCCTGCCGGCGGCGCCAGGGCGTCGACGGTGCTTTCCTCTTCCCCGGTCAGCCCTTTCCTGAGCCCCGGCCAGTTGCTGTCGGCGCTCTCCACGACTCCGTCCTGGCTCCGGAAGAAGGCCTCGCGGTTGGCCACCGAGTAGAAGAGATAGAGCTTGCCGCCCTTGATTGCATGCAGGCGCGGGTTGCCGTCCGACAGAAACCCGCGCGACAGGCTGACGAGGCAATGCCCGCCATACTGAGGCGCATAGATCTCGGGGTTCCGCATGAACACGTCGCGGTTGGCGGGCGAGCTGAAGTACCAGTGTACGCCCGCCCACTCGTAGCCATGCTCGGATGAGCCTGCGACCGGCTCCGGGTCGGTGAAGTAGCTCACCGGATCGTAGCCCTCGAGCGCCACCCCGGTCAGCGGATCGGTGACGATCGCGTTGACGAGCGAGGCCGCCACAGCCGGCATACCGGCCAGTGCGTAGAGCACCGTTAGTGCTGCAAAAAACCCGCTTATGGTTAAGTTTTGTTTACGCTTTTGCCGCATCATTGCCGCCATGAAGGCCTAGCTTGAGGGCCCCTCAGGCAGACCGGATGCGCTGAACCTTAGCGTCACACGGTAAGTACCGCGTAAATGGTCCGCCGCTCGAACTAAGCCCCCCGGGAGCGCCCACATGCTCAATCGCATGGTCTACCTGATCCTCGCTGCGTTCCTCGCACTGACCGCAGCGACGCTCGTTCTCACCCCCACCCTCACCCAAGCCCAGCAGCAGGGCTCGCTCTCCGACACCTTCTCGGGCGAGGAACTGGTCAACACCGGCCATGAATTCTTCGGCTCGGTCGCGCAGGGCCTCGCTTCGCTGGTCGAGCGGGCAGTGAGCCAGTTCGGCCTGCCCAATGCCTATGTGCTGGGCGAGGAAGCCGGGGGCGCTATCTTTGCCGGCGCCCGCTACGGCGAAGGCACCATGTACACGCGCAACCAGGGCGAACACCCCCTCTTCTGGCAGGGACCGACCGTCGGGCTCGATTTCGGCGGCGATGGCTCCAAGGTCATGATGCTGGTCTACAACCTCGCCTCGGTCTCCGACGTCTATGGCCGCTACCCCGGCGTCGACGGTTCCGCCTATGTGGTCGGCGGGCTCGGCATGACCGTGATCAAGTACGGCGACGTCGTCATGGTCCCGATCCGCTCCGGCGTGGGCGCGCGGCTCGGCGTCAACGTGGGCTATCTCAAGTTCACCCAGGAACCGACCTGGAACCCGTTCTGACCGCGGGACGGTTCAGGCGTCACTCAGCCTCCGCATACATCAGATAGATGTGGGTCACGGCCCGGTTTACGGAACCGTGCCGTGACCGGGCTCTCGACTTCCGCTAATCTGAGGGCGCAGGGCCGCCCCGTGCGCTGGCGGAGTTGAATAATGGTCATTGAGAACATCATGTACTTCGTGCTCGGGCTTCTCATGTCCGGGCTCCTGGCATTGATCATCCTGCCTGCCGTCTGGCGCCGCGCCGTGCGCCTCACCAAGAAGCGCATCGAGGCGGCGACGCCCATGACCATGGCGGAGTTCCGCGCCGACAAGGATCAGTTGCGCGCCGAATTCGCCCTTTCCACCCGCCGTCTCGAGATGAACGTCGAGGCCCTGCGCCGCCGGCTCGCCGACCAGCTCCGCGACATCAACCGCAAGCGCAACGAGCTCGGGGGCATCAAGGGCGAGCGCGACAGTCACCTGCAGGTCGTCCGCGAGCTCGAAGAGCGCGAGGCGGAAGCCCGCCGGCGCATCCTCGAACTCGAGAAGGAAGGCGCCGACCTCGCCCAGAAGCTGAGGATGCGCGATCGCGAGCTCGGCGAGAAATCGAGCCAGCTCGAGGCAGCGCGCGAGAGCCTGCGCGGCAGCGGCCCCAAGCCCCGCAAGATCGACGGCAAGACGCTCAGCGGCGACTACAACGCCGATATCGACGAACTCCTGAGCTACCTCGAGATCGAAAAGAAGCGCGCTTCGTTCCTCGAGACGCAGAATGGCAACCTGATCGCCCAGCTCGAGAGCGCCAACTCGGGCCTCGCCGCCGCCCAGTCGGCAGCCGCCGAACTGCGCCAGCAGCTTAGCCGCAGCGATGACTCCGCCACCGCCACCCAGAGCGAGCTGGCCGAGGCAGAGGCCCGCATCGCCGACGCCGAGAGCCGGGTTTCGACCCTCCTCGCCGAAACCACCAAGCTGGTCGAGGATGGCGATGTGAAGCGCGACATGCTGCTCGCCGAAAAGCTTAGCCTCGAGGACGAGATGGAAAAGCTCCGCGTGAAGATTGCCGGCGTCGAGCAGACCGTCATGGCCGATTGGGACAGCGACCGCATCGAGCAGTCGCACCTGCGCGAGAAGCTCAACGACATCGCCTCGGATGTCAGCCGACTGGTCTATGCCCTCGAAGGCAACGAGCCGATCGACGAGGAGGAGAGCCTCGCCGCACGCATGCAGAAGTTCGTCGATGCCGAGGAGGCCGCAGCCAAGGCGCCGGTGCGTGGCCCCGCTGTCCGCAACGGCAATGTGCCGGAAGGCAACACCGTCTCCGACCGCCTGCAGGCGCTGCGCGAAATGCGGGACGGCAACTGACGGGACGTCAGCTTGCTCGCTGAGCTGACCTCAGGGAGGCTACTCGCTGACCCCAGGGAAGCTGCTCGCTGACCTCGGGGAAGCTACTCGCTGACCACCGGGATTTCGCGGATCATCTCGCCGGACTTGCCGTCGAACACGCGTACGCTCGTCATCGGCCCGAGCTTGTAGGTCACCGTCACGCGCCCGTCGGCGGCAACCGCCGAGACGACTTCCCCGCCCTCGGGAATTTTCAGCGCCGTGATCACATAGTCGCCGCCGGTCTTGGCTTCGTTCTGCGAAGAGCGGTAGACAAGCGCCGCCCCTACGGCCATAAGGCCAACCACCAGCAGCCCGATAGACACGAAGAAGCTCTTCCGGGCGCGGTTCAGCACCGTCTTGACCTCTGGCGTCAGCTCCGCGGTGTTCTTGTCTTTCTCTTGAGGATCGCTCATGCAGGACTTTTCCGGCGAGGAACAGGAATGGCTGGTGACGGTCGACGCGACCGACGCCGGCAGCCGTCTCGATGCGGCGCTGGCCCGGGCTGTGCCGGTCTTCTCGCGCAACCGGATCAAGGACCTGATACTTGCCGGAAGCGTCTCGATCAATGGACGACCCGTCGCGGAGCCAAAATACAAGCTCCGCGAAGGCGAGGAGATCCTCCTCGTCGCCCCCGAGCCGGTCGAAGCCGAGCCGGTCCCCCAGGACATCCCGCTCGACATTCTCTATGAGGATGACGACCTGATCGTCATCAACAAGCCGGTGGGCATGGTGGTCCATCCCGCCGCCGGCAATCCCGACGGCACGCTCGTCAACGCCCTGCTCTACCACTGCGGCGACAGCCTCAAGGGCATCGGCGGCGTCAAGCGCCCGGGCATCGTCCACCGGCTCGACAAGGACACCTCGGGGGTCATGGTCGCTGCCAAGACCGAGACCGCGCACAACCACCTGGCCGCCCAGTTCGCCGATCACGGCCGCACCGGACCGCTGCACCGCGCCTACATCGCCTATGCCTGGGGACGCACCCAGCAGGCGGCCGGAACGGTCGAGGCCCCGTTGGGCCGAGATCCCGGCAACCGGCTGAAGCAGGCGGTGCGCCGCGACGGCCGGGAGGCCATCACCCACTATGCCGTCGAGGCGCGCTACGGCGACGAAGGCTGGGACATCACGCGCATCCGCTGCGAACTAGAAACCGGGCGCACCCACCAGATCCGCGTCCACATGGCCCATATCGGCCATCCCCTGGTCGCCGATCAGCTCTATGCCCCCGGCTTTGCCACCAAGGTCAATCGCCTTCCCGAGGCGGCCAAGGCTGCCGTTGTGGCGCTGGGCCGCCAGGCCTTGCACGCCGCCGAACTCGGCTTCGAGCACCCCACGACGGGCGAGGAGATGGCCTTCGAGGCTCCCCTGCCGCCGGACCTCGAAGCCCTGCAGGACGCCATCGAGCCCTTCGACCGTGTCGTCGCCCGGATACCGACCTGACGAAAATGTAAGGTTCATGTCATGCAACCGTAATGCGACTTCGTGCATTCCGGTGGGGTCGAAGTGGGTCTTATCAAAGCTCGTTTTCGACCTATATAATCAAGACAGTCAGCCCACATGCCGGACTGGATGCGGGCTGACATCTGCCCGTGACGACGGGGGAAAGACGAGGGTGCATCATGGCCCAGACTAATCTGCCTGTGCTGTCGGCCGAGGGTGGCCTCAGCCGCTATCTCCAGGAAATTCGCAAGTTTCCGATGCTGGAGCCCAACGAAGAATACATGCTCGCCAAGCGCTATCGCGAGCATGAGGATCCTTCTGCGGCCCAGAGACTTATCACGTCCCATCTGCGGCTCGTGGCCAAGATTGCCATGGGCTACCGTGGCTATGGCCTGCCCATCTCCGAGGTGATCTCGGAGGGCAATGTCGGCCTCATGCACGCGGTCAAGCGCTTCGAGCCCGAGAAGGGATTCCGCCTCGCGACCTACGCGATGTGGTGGATTCGCGCTGCCATCCAGGAATATGTGCTGCGCTCGTGGAGCCTCGTGAAGATCGGCACCACGGCCGCGCAGAAGCGCCTGTTCTTCAACCTGCGCAAGATCAAGGGGCAGATCGCCGCCCTCGATGACGGCAACCTGCACCCCGACCAGATCAAGCAGATCGCGACCACGCTCAACGTCACCGAAGCCGACGTCGTGTCGATGAACCAGCGGCTCTCCGGCGACGCTTCGCTCAACGCGCCGATGCGCGCCGACGAAGGCGCCTCCGAGTGGCAGGACTGGCTTACCGACGACTCGCCTGACCAGGAGACGACGCTCGGCGAGTCCGAGGAGTTCAGCGAGCGCATGGGGTTGCTCAACAACGCCATGCAGGACCTGAACGAGCGCGAGAAGGCCATCTTCCAGGCCCGCCGCCTGCGCGACGATCCGGCCACGCTCGAACAGCTGGCTCAGGAATACAATGTCAGCCGCGAGCGCATCCGCCAGATCGAGGTGCGCGCGTTCGAGAAGGTGCAGGAGGCCGTTCAGAAGGCCGCCCACGCCAAGACCCGCGAAGCGGCGCTGTAGCGATTGTCAGCACGATAAAGAAAGGCCGCCTCCGGGCGGCCTTTTTGTTTCCGGGCTCAGCCGAGCTTGGAAAAGCGCGCCAGCAGCGCGTCGCGCGCCCGCGGGCCCGCGGGGGTGCCGATCTTCTTGGTGTCGTGGATCAGGTAGGCAAAGACCAGTCGCTCCTTGCCCTGCTCCGCCCAGCCCACGAACCAGCCGTACTGGCGATTGGTGTTGGTCGAACCATCGCCGTGGCGCTCGTAGTACGTGCCGGTCTTGCCCCAGACCATCCAGCGCCCGGCGAGGAACTTCGGCATGACGTCCATGGTCAGCCGATGCGCCTCGGCCGTGACCGGTAGCTCGCCCGCCAGCATCCGGCGGAAGAACTGCACCTGCCCGGCCGGCGTGATTTTCAGCGACGAGTTGAGCCACGAATGGGTCAGGCCGTTGTTGCGGCGCGGGTCGCCGCTGACATCGGCATTGCCATAGTCGAAGGCTGCGACATAGCGGGCGAACTTGCTGGCCCCCAGGCGCTGCACCAGCTCGCGCGAGTACCACAGCACCGATTCATGCACCCAGCTCTCGGGCGTTATGGTCACCCGCCACCGCGGCCGCTGGGCTCGATACTCCTCCTTGTACGGCCAGGCCGGCTCGGTGCGCGAGGCGAGCACGCCGGCGTCGAACCCCATCACCGCCAGCGGCACCTTGAAGGTCGAGGCCGGCGCGGCTGGCACCTCGCACCCGCCGCCCTCCTGCAGGCGGACCGCACCGCTGCCCGCATCCACCATGAGCGTACAAACCACCTCGGCCCGGCCCGCCGAAACACCGGCAAGCGCCAGCACCAGCGCCAAAAACAATGCTTTCACGATATGCCCCAAGTTATGCCGGCGGGGATGAAGAACGATGTTGGCGGAATTTGGATGGCCCCGCAGTTACTTGCCGGATTCATCTGCAGTGTGACCGCGACGAACAGCTACCGCTTTTCGAGCAGCAGCTTGGCGATCAGCGACGCCAGGTACTTGCGCGGCAGGATGAGCAGATAGGGCGCATGCACCCCCTCTTCCGGCACCACGGTGAACGGGCCGCTCAGGGCTTCGTTCGAAGTTCCGGTGCGCACGCCGGGCGCGAGCTTGACCGCATCCAGCGGGTACTTGAGCCCGTCCGAGCGCCAGAAGGTCACCGGCATCAGCGGATGGAGCGACACGCGCTCGCCCGGCTCGACCTTGAACGAAAACGTCTCGGTCAGGCCCAGCGCGATGTCCTGCTCGTCGACCAGCACGATGCGGCGGCGATGCGCGTACTTGGCGACCGCGTCGAGCGCGGCCAGCGTATGGTCGAAGCGCCGCCCGGTCATGCCCAGCGCCACCGTCACGGGGGCGCGGGTCGAGTAGAGCGCCTTCTCGAAGTCGGTGGTCATCTGCTCGCTGATCTGCATGAGCCGCGTCTTGCCCAGCCACGAGTGCGGGTTCTTGAGCGAGTCGAAATCGCCCACGATCAGTTCAGGCTTGAGCCCGGCCGCAACGATCTGGTCGGCGCCGCCATCGGCGCCCACCAGATGCCCGCCCGAGGCGTAGAGCTCCTGGATCAGGTCGTTGTCGACAGTTCCACCGCCCACGACGACGAGAAGGTCGTCGAACACAGCGACGGAAGGCTGAGGGGCATGTGCTTGCACGGAGGGGAAACTCTGTCTATGTCTCAGGGCGTCTCGCTGGGGTGTTCCGGTTGATCCGGAGCTGAGAGTTACCCATTGAACCTGAACCAGGTCATGCTGGCGGAGGAAGTTCGAGATGGCAAGGGCGCCCAGGCGTCCGATCCATGCACGTGCCCTTCAATCCACATGGCCGCAAACCGAAGGGAACGACATGCGTTCGTTCAAGCTCTTCGCGTTGGCGGCAGTTATCTGCGCCACCGCTTCACCTGCCCTCGCTGAGGACAAGCCGGTCCTCGACGTCTACACCTATGACGGCTTTGCCTCCGAGTGGGGCCCGGGGCCGCTACTCAAGGCCGGCTTCGAAAAGACCTGCAACTGCACCATCGCGTTCACGACCTCCGAGGACGCGATCTCGAACTTGAGGAAGGTGCAGCTCGAGGGTACAGCGACCAAGGCAGACGTCGTCCTCGGCCTCGATACCGCAACCTCCGGCGAGGCCCGCGCCACCGGCCTCTTCGCGCCGCACGGACTGACGCCCGAAGGCCTCGTCCTGCCCTGGAGCGATCCCGAGTTCATCCCCTTCGACTACGGCTATTTCGCCTATGTCTATGACAAGGCGAAGACGCCAAATCCGCCGACCTCGTTCGAGGAACTGATCGCACTGCCCGACAGCTTCAAGGTCGTGATCCAGGACCCGCGTTCGTCCACTCCCGGCCTCGGCCACGTGCTGTGGATTCAAGCGGCCTACGGCGATCGCGCCCCCGAGATCTGGAAGGGATTGAAGCCGCATGTGCTGACCATGACGCGCGGCTGGAGCGAGGCCTATGGCCTCTTCCTCGACGGCCAGGCCGACATGGTGCTGAGCTACACCACCTCGCCCGCCTACCACGCCATTGCCGAGCAGAAGGACAACTACGCCTACGCCCCCTTCTCCGAGGGCTACGTGGCGCAGGTCGAGGTTGCCGGCATTCTCAAGAGCTCGGACCAGCCCGACCTCGGCAAGGCGTTCCTCGCCTATCTCATGACGCCTGAGGCGCAGAAGATCATCCCGACCACCAACTGGATGTACCCGGTCATCGACATCGGCGACGAGCTGCCGGCGGCGTTCGGCACGCCGCCCGACAAGGTGCTTCCGATCGACGAAGCGACGCTTGCTGCCAATGGTCGGGCCTGGGTCGATGCTGCTCTCGCCGCCCTTCAATAGCCGCACCCTGCCCAACCGCCCGCTCCGGCTTTTCGCCGGGGCGGCCATCGCCACCGCCATCGCCACTCTGGTGGTGGCGGTGCTCTACGCGATTTTCACGACCGCGGCGGGTGCTGCGGCGCAATCCTCCCGTGTCGACGTCCTGCATCTCGTCGGGATGACCAGCATCCAGGCCGGGCTCACCACCGTGCTGTCGCTGCTCGTCGGCACGGCGATCGCCTGGGCGCTGAACCGCCTGCGCTTCCCTGGCCGCGACCTGATCGTCGGGCTCTTCGCCTCGGCCATCGTCACGCCGGGACTGATCGTCGCTTTCGGACTGCTCGCCGTGTGGGGCCGCTCCGGCTGGATCAACCAGACTGCGCTGGCGCTGACCGGTCACTCGTTCGAGGTCCCCATCTTCGGCCTCGGCGGCATCCTTGCCGCCCACGTCATCCTCGACGGCGCCTTTGCCGCCCGCATCCTCCTCGCGCGGCTCGACGCCATTCCCGAGCGGCGGCTGAAGACGGGACAAAGCCTGGCGCTGAGCCCATGGACGCGCTTCCGGGTGATCGACTGGCCGATGCTGGCCTCGTCGCTCCCCGGTCTCGCCGCCATCATTTTCCTCCTCGCCTTCACGAGCTTCCCGATCGTCCTCCTCCTCGGCGGCGGTCCGGCGAACCAGACGCTCGAAGTCGCGATCTATGCGGCCGTCCGGCTCGACTTCGACCTCCAGGGCGCGGTGACGCTGGCGCTGGTCCAGATCGGCATCTGCAGCAGCATCATTCTCGCTGCCGCAGCTTTCGCTCCCGTCTCCGCCAGCACAGGGGCCTCGGCGCCGCCGCGCTGGCGCGACCACGGCCTCACCCGGGCATTGCAGTGGGCGGTGCTCGCATTCGGTATCGTCGGTTTCGCCATGCCGCTCGTCGCCATCCTGATCGATGGTATCGGTCCTGGCATCGCGGATGTGATGAGCCGGGCCAGCTTCTGGCGGGCGCTCGGCACCAGTCTCGCTATCGGCACCGGATCGGCGCTTCTGACGCTGACTCTCGCCCTTGGCGTGGGTCTTGGACGGGCTGCCACCCGGGCCCCGCTGCTGCGGATCAGCATCGGCGCTCCTGCCTACGCCTACCTCGCGGTGCCCGCGGTTGTTCTCTCGCTCGGCGCGTTCCTCCTCGTCCGCAACGCCGGACTGCTGCCCGAGACGGCGGCTCCGGTCGTGGTGCTCTGCGCCAACGCGCTGCTGTCGCTGCCCTTCGCGCTCGCGACCCTGGCTCCGCCGCTCGACGCTATCGCGGAGAAGCGCGGCCGCCTGATCCGTTCGCTCGGATTGACGGGCTGGCAGCAGTTCCGTGCGGTCGAGTGGCCGCTGATCGGACGCGATATCGGCGTCGTCCTCGCCCTGAGCTTCTGCTTCTCGCTTGGGGATCTCGGCGTCATCGCCCTGTTCGGCACCGAGGACTTCGCGACGCTGCCGCTCCTCATGTACCGGGCCCTCGGCGCCTATCGCAGCAATGACGCCGCCGCCATCGCCGCGCTGATGCTCGTCCTCACTATCACCGCCTTCGTGCTGTTGCCGAAGCTGGTTGGAAAGCTGACCGATGCTTGAAGCCTCCCACCTGACCTATACGCATCCCGGCGCGACCCGCCGCTTCGACCTGAGCTTCTCGGCGCGTCCGGGCGAGGTCACCGCCATCAGCGGCCAGAGCGGCGCCGGCAAGTCGACGCTGCTGGACCTCGTCGCCGGTTTCCTCGAACCCTCGGCCGGCACGCTGACACTGGACGGCATCGACCTCCTCCGCCTCCAGCCGGAGGAACGGCCGGTCTCCATCCTGTTCCAGTCCGAGACCCTGTTCGACCACCTCTCTGCCGGCCACAACCTCGAACTCGGCCTGCCCCGCGGCAAGCCGCGGGACGAAAAGCACCAGCTCATCAGCGCCGCCCTCACCGAAGTGGGCCTCCCCGATGTGCTCGGGCAACGGGCCGATACCCTGTCGGGCGGCGAGAGGCAGCGCGTCGCGCTCGCCCGCACCCTGCTCCGTGACCGGCCGGTGCTGCTGCTCGACGAGCCGTTCTCCGCTCTCGACGACGAGACGCGAACCACCATCCGCTCGCTGGTGAAGGCGCTCACCGCGCGGCACGGCTGGATCACCCTGCTGGTCAGCCACCACGTGGACGACGTCGAGGCACTGGCAGCGCGGCGCTACCAGCTGCGCGACGGAATGCTGTTCGAGACATAAGGCGCACGCCAAGCCGGCGGCATGGGCTTACCATCGATTCCACCGGACCCGCGCTATGACCGAAGCCAGCCCAGCCCGCTCCCCCGAGGGGCGGAAGATGTTCGAGAACGTTCAGCGCGCCGTCCGGCTCTCGGCGCGGCTCAGCGATATTGGCTTCGACGACCTCGACGCCCTGCGCGACGCCTTTCGCGGGTGTTGAAGCAGCTTTAGTCGTTGGGCGTATGGCGGTGCAAGGCGCGTCGCCTCTTCCCAGAGGCGTGAGGTCTGGGTGAGGGGCCGCCATCGGTGCGCTTGGCGCCCCTCACCCCGGCCCTCTCCCCAGAGGGGCGAGGGGGCGATGTGGCACAGCCGGTGAACAGCGGTCCCCACAAAGCAAAAACGCCCGGACCTGGGGCCCGGGCGTTTCGATGATTCTGTTTCACGCGATCAGTTGGCCTGTGCGGCGACCTGCTTGTTCCACTCGGCCACCACGTCGGCGAACATCTTCTCTGCGGTCGCGTCCTTCTCGAGCGTGATGATGGCGCGCTTGCCCGTCGCGTAGATCAGGGCGAGGTCCATCCACTTGCGCGAGGTAAGCAGGGCCGAGTTGGCCGTGATATCGGCCGGCGTGGCACTGAGCGCAAACAGGAACGAGTTGCCGACGACCCGGGCCGAAGCACCGACCAGCGGCGTGCCCTGCACCAGTTCTTCGTTCTTGAGCAGAACGCCCGGGAGCCCCGCGATCGAACCGCCGATGAAGCTGTCGGTCACCCGGAAGTTGACTTCCATCAGGTGGCTGGCCGGCAGGCTGCTGTCGGAGTTCTTGCGGATGAGCACGTCAACGGCGAGGTTGCGCGCCGGGATGTTTGCCTTGCCGACCAGAGTGGGCAGGCCCATCTCGTCGGTCCCCTGGCTCCACTCGACCGTGCCCGAGAACGGGACGGCGCCCGTGGTACCGCTGTCGGAGGCCTCGAGCAGCAGCGACTGGCTGCCGGCAAGGTTAGCCGGATCGACGGCCGCGACCGCCTGCTCGGCAGAGGCGGCGGCAGCCGGAGTGGGCTCGGCCCCGAGCCGTTCGGAACTGGGTTCGACCAGCGGCAGCGCCGCGGTTTCGGCAGCAGGCGCGGCAGCAGCGGCAGGATCGGCGCCAAGGCGCTCGAGCTCGACCTTCGGAGCCGCGGCTTCTGCGGGCGTATCGGTGTTGCCCGGCCCCGTCGCCGGACCCTCGGCGGTCGTCTCGGCCGGAGTAGCCGGAGCGGTGGCAACCTGCTCGGTCGTGGGCGCACGCCCGAACATGGCATCGAGATCGATAAAGCCCTCACGCCAGGCCCAGAAGCCGGCGCCACCGGCGCCAACGAGCAGGACCGCAAACACGATGAGGAAAATGGTCACGGCCCCGAGGCCGCGCCGGTCATCTTCCTGGCGCGCACGGGGGATCCGGGGCTCGGCCTCGCGCTTGCGCGGAGCACGAGCATCGCGGGCGAAATCAGTGGCCTTTGCCGTCTTGCCCTGCAACGGGCGCGAAGGTGCGTCGGCCTTGAGAACGGAGGGCGCGAAACCGTTGACGTGCGCGGGCTCCTCGTCACCATCGTCCTCGGTGTCGAAGGCATTCAGGCCCTCGTCGAGATCAGCATCGCCACGCGCCTCGCGGTCGAGCGTCGCGATGGCGCGATCGATCGCACCCTGCGGATCCGCCGGAGCGGGCTCGACTTCGACTTCACGCACGGCCGACATGGCGGCAGCGATCGGCGGCTCCTCGAACAGGGCAACCGGGTCGGATTCGAGCTGGCGGGCGGTTGCCTGACCGTTGCGGGCGGCCGGCTCAAGCCGGGGAGCGGCAATGTCACGGCGCGGCTCGAGTACCGGGCCACGGGCCGGGCCACCGATGGGTGCGCCGAAGGCGGCGTTACCGGTACGGCTCTTGGCGGCTTCGGCGCGTGCGACGATCGACGGCAGCGGACGACCGCCGCTGTTCGGACGAACGGGCGCGCGCGGCGCCTCTTCCTCTACCTCATCCTCTGCGTGTGCAGCGTGGATGACGGGAGCGGCAATCTGCGGCCGGCTCGAAGGGACGAGCTTGGGCACGGGCTTGCCCATCGGCTTGGCGTCGGCGCGCACGATCTGGCGCGACTGGTCGGCCTGGGGCTGGGTCTGCTCGGCATTGGCCGCAGCGATGATCTCCTCGATCGTGCCGCCCGGCGGCAGCGGCCTGGGCGGCTCCTTGACGGGAGCCGGCGCCGCCTTGGCGACAGGACGCGCCACGGCGGGCGCAGCCTTCTTGGCCGGGGGCTCGAAATAGACCGGCGGCGGGGGCGGATTGTCTTCCTTGCCCGAGCCGAGGCCGGCGATAACGGCCTCGCTGGCTTCCTGCTCGACCTGACGGATGCAATCTTCGAGCTGGAGACGGTGCGCGGTGATGTCGCGAGCTGCGAGAGGCGGATTGATGGCGCGCAACTGCCCCACGAGCGCGGCGCGTGCCTTCTCGTAGACCGCGCGACGCGCCGCTCCGTTATTCTCGGGCAGCGCCTCTACGGCCCTGCGCAACAGCTCTTTGTAGTCCGCCATTCGCTAAACGACATCCATAATTTTAGGGCCTGTTCTAACGAAAAATTCTCAGTCTTGGAACGGGTCCTGCACCAGAATGGTATCCAGACGTTCGGGGCTCGTGGACAGCATGGCTACCGGTGCCCCGATCAGTTCCTCGATGTACCGAACGTACTTCACCGCTTGGGCCGGGAGTTCAGACCAGCTTCTTGCCCCAGCTGTTGTCTCCGACCACCCCTCAAGGGTTTCGTAGATCGGCTTAACAGCAGCTTGTGCCCCCATTGAGGCAGGCAAGTAGTCAATTTTTTGACCGTCCAGCTCATAGCCCACACATACTTTGAGCTCTTTGAGGCCATCGAGAACATCCAGTTTGGTGAGCGCGATGCCGTTTATCCCCGATGTTCTCACGGTCTGTCGGACAAGTACGGAATCGAACCAGCCGCAGCGCCGGGGCCGTCCGGTGTTCACGCCGACCTCGCGGCCGACGGTCGAAAGGTGCCGTCCGATCTCGTCATCGAGCTCGCACGGGAACGGCCCCTCGCCCACGCGCGTCGTGTAAGCCTTTGTGATACCGAGAACATAGCCGATCGCCGTAGGGCCAAGGCCCGAGCCGGCCGACGCCTGGCCGGCGACGGTGTTCGACGACGTGACGAACGGATAGGTGCCGTGATCGTTGTCGAGCAGCGCCCCCTGTGCGCCTTCGAACAGTATCCGTGCGCCAGCGCGCCGCTTGTCGTCGAGCAGGCGCCAGACCTGATCGACATAGGGCAGGATCTTGCCGGCGACCTCGGTCAACTCGTTGTAGAGGGACTCCGCCGACAGCTCGGCGAGGCCCATGCCGCGGCGCAGCGCGTTGTGGTGGGAGAGGAGGCGCTCGATCTTGGGCATCAGCGTCTCGGGCTCGGCCAGATCGCAGACGCGGATGGCGCGGCGGCCCACCTTGTCCTCGTAGGCCGGGCCGATGCCGCGGCGCGTGGTGCCGATCTTGAGCCCGGAATTGCCGCTCTCGCGCACGGCGTCGAGCTCGCGGTGGAGGCTGAGGATCAGCGGCGCATTGTCGGCGATCTTCAGCACTTCGGGAGTGATCTCGATGCCCTGTGCGCCGATTTTCTCGACCTCGGCGACGAAGTGGTGCGGATCGACGACGACACCGTTGCCGATGACGCTGAGCTTGCCGCGCACGACGCCCGAGGGCAGCAGCGCCAGCTTGTAGCTGGTCCCGTCGATCACCAGCGTGTGGCCGGCATTGTGCCCGCCCTGGTAGCGCACGACCACGTCGGCCCGTTCGCTCAGCCAGTCGACGATCTTGCCCTTGCCTTCGTCACCCCACTGGCTGCCGACGACGATCACATTTGCCATGCGCTTGATGCCCCTCAGGAATCGGCAGCCCGCCGGCCTCTTGCCGGGAGCTGCTAAGGTTCTGCTCCGATGTCGCTGCAAGCTGCCGGCGGACGCAACAAAAGGGCAGTCCGCAGCAGTTGCGGACGTGCTTTAGAGCAAAGGGGGGCGAATGACAAACGCCGATGCGTCGCAGCCCGGCACTTAGAAGATCAAGGACGCGTGCACTGCGACGCCCGCCATTACTCCGTCTGATGCCGCAAATGTGACATTGTGCATGGCCCGTGTGATGTCGCCGGCGGCGTAGACGCCCGGCACGCTGGTCATCTTCATGCCATCGGTCCTGATGAACGGGCCGACCTGCCCCTCCTCCATCGCGCATCCGAGTTCGGCTGCGATCGAGCTGTTGAGGCGCGTCGGTGCGCCGATATAGAGCGCATCGATCGCCCGCTCCGTGCCGTCGGCGAACTCGATGGCGGAGAGGCTCTTGCCCTCGCCGTGGAGTGCGGTGACGGGACGCGACTCGATCGCGACGCCGCGCTTTTCGAGTTCCCCGCGGGCATCGTCGGCGATCTCGCCCCCGTTGAGATAGAACGTCGTCGGGCCCCATTCGGAGATCAACTGCACCTGATGGCTCGAGCGCGGGTGCATGTTGAGGACGCCCAGTTGCTGCCCGCTGAACTCGAAGCCGTGGCAATAGGGGCAGTGGATCACCGAGTTGCCCCAGCGCTCGCGGAGACCCGGCAGGTCCGGCAGGCTGTCGGAGACGCCGAAGGCGAGAACGATGCGCCGACCTTCCACCTCGGTGCCGTCGGCGAGCTTCACGACGAAGCCGTCGCGCGCGCCTGAAACGGAGATGGCCTCGCCGCTGATGAAGCTGACGGTCGGATAGGCTTCGACCTGCGCCCGCGCCGTGACAAGGATGGCGCCCGGCTCGCTGCCGTCCTGCCCGAGGAAGCCGTGTGAGTGGGCAGCGAACCGGTTGCGCGGCAATCCGGTGTCGATGATGGCGACCGTCCGTCGTCCGCGGGCGATGTAGGTTGCGGCGGAGAGGCCGGCGAAGCTGCCGCCGATGACGATGGCGTCATGAAGCATGTGTGTGTTCCTGGTGCTTGTGGTTGCCGCGGATATCGGCTGCCAGCTGGGCCAGGGTCACCCCGCCGAAGCGTTCGAGGATCAGGGCCTCGGCCTCATCGAAGGTTTGGCCCAGCGCGCGGTTGACGGCCTGCTCGACGAGACAGCCCGGCGACTCCGTGCGGTTGCCCATGGCGAGCAACGTGGGCGAACCCAGCGCGAGGTAGATGTCGCGCAAGGTCACCTTGTCGAGGTCGCAGTTGAGCTCCCAACCACCACCATGGCCCTTCTCCGAGCGCACGAAGCCCGCTTGCTTGAGGCCGGCCATGGTGCGGCGGATGACCACCGGATTGGTGTTCGCCGCCCTGGCCATGACATCGGACCGCACCGGACCGCTTGGATCGGCCATGTGCAGGAGGACGTGGAGGACGGTGGAAAGGCGGCTGTCTCGTTTCATGTAACTTCATATGTTACGTGAAACATCGCAGGTCAAGACGCACGCATTGAAATCACACATGGTCACACCCATGTTACCGCAGCCCAGCGCGACAACCCGAGAACCAAGGCTATTCCTATGCCCCTCACCTCGACTGCCGCGACCACCACCCGACTACCTGCCGACATCACCGGCGCCGTGATTGCACCCGATCATCCGGACTACGAAAAAACCCGGACCGTCTTGTACGGCGGCCTCGACAAGCGCCCCGCCGCAATCCTGCGGGTTGCCGACACCGACGATGTCATCGCAGCGATTGCCCACGCCCGCGACAACGGGCTCGAACTCGCTGTCCGCAGCGGCGGCCACAGCGCCGCCGGCCACTCGACCACCGATGGCGGCCTCGTCATCGATGTGCGCAACCTCAAGAGCATCGACATCGACCCAGCCGCACGGACCGTATGGGCGGGGGCCGGCACTACGGCGGTCGAACTCACCGAGGCCCTTGCCGAACACCAGCTCATCGTCGGCTTCGGCGATGCCGGAACCGTAGGCCTCAGCGGCATCACGCTGGGCGGGGGTGTCGGCTACCTCTCCCGCAAGCACGGTCTTTCGATCGACTCCCTGCTTGCGGTGGAGATCGTCACCGCGAACGGCGAGGTGCTGCTGGTCGACGAAGCCAGCCACCCGGACCTGTTCTGGGCGCTGCGCGGTGGCGGTGGCAACTTCGGCGTGGTGACGAAGCTGCAGTTCAGGCTCCACCCGCTCCCGGCCTTCACCGGTGGCATGCTGCTGCTACCTGCAACTCCGGAGACCATCGCCGGCTTCGCCAAGGCGGCGGCCGAGGCCCCCGAGGAGTTGTCGACCATCGCCAATGTCATGCCCGCGCCACCCATGCCGTTCCTGCCCGCCGAGGCGCACGGCAAGATGGTGATCATGGGGATGATGGCCTTTGCCGGCGACGACGACGCGGCCCAGCGCGCCCTCGCCCCGTTCCGCGCCCTCGCGACGCCGATCGCCGACTTCGTGAAGCCAGGGCCTTATGCCGGCATGTATCCGCCGGAGGACCCGGACTACCACCCGACGGCGGTGTCGCTGAACCTGATGACGAGGCAGATCGGCCGCGACGAGGCGCAGACGATCATCGGCTATCTCGAGGAGTCGGACGCGCCGCTCCGCGTCTGCCAGATCCGGGTGCTCGGCGGCGCCCTCAGCCGCGTCTCCCCCGACGCGACGGCCTACGCCCACCGCAAGAGCCCGATCATGATCAACGTTGCGGCCTTCTATGCCGGCGAGGCCGACAAACCGGTCAAGCAGCGCTGGGTCGGCGACTTCGCCGAGGCGCTGCACCAGGGCGATGACGGTGTGTACGTGAACTTCGTCGGCGACGAAGGTCCGGAACGCGTTCGCGCCGCCTATCCCGGTGCGACATGGGACCGGCTCAGACAGGTCAAGCGCCAGTATGACCCTCAGAACCTGTTCAGGCTGAACCAGAACATCCCACCGGCCTGACTGGCGGAACCCGATCGGCCTGAATAAGGTCGCGCTTTCGATCGGCCGCCGCTTCGGTGGCGGCTGGCCTCATACCAGACGATGCCAATGACCACCTCCCCCGCTCCGGCGCAGTCCTCGCTTGCGCTGATGGACCGGCCCTACCTCATCCTCGTCCTCACTACCCTTTTCTGGGGCGGCAATGTCGTCGCCGGCAAGCTGGCCGTCGGGCACATCGATGCGCACTCGCTGATGATCCTGCGCTGGACCGGCGCGCTGCTGCTGGTACTGCCCTTCGCCATCGGACCGCTGAAGCGCGACTGGCCGGTGATCCGCGCCAAGTGGTGGCTCTATCTCTTCTATGGCGCCGTCGGCTTTGCCACCTTCAACGTGCTCGTCTACGTCGCCGCCTACTACACGTCGGGCGTCAACACCTCGCTCGAGCAGGTGGCGGTCAACATCTTCGTCATCATCCTCAACTTCGCGCTGTTCCGCACGCGCGTCAGCAGCCTGCAGTTGCTGGGCGTTCTTGTCACCATTCTGGGCGTTGCGATCATCGCGACACATGGCGACCTCAGCCGCATACTGACGCTCGAGGTGAACTTCGGCGATCTCCTCGTGATCCTCGCATGCTTCGCCTACGCCATTTATTCGATCGCGCTGCGCTGGAGGCCACAGACCCACTGGATGAGCTTTCTCGCCGCGACCTGCACCGGCGCGATCATCGCTTCGCTCGCCTACCAGGGGACACTCGGCAACGGCACGGCGAACCTCCCCGCCAACCTCGCCGCCATCGACATGCAGGGCTGGATGATTGCCGCCTACACGGTGATCTTCCCCTCGGTGATCTCGCAGATGCTCTATGTCCGCGGCGTCGAACTGATCGGCTCCAACCGCGCCAGCCTGTTCGTCAACCTGATCCCGCTGTTCGGCACGGTCGGATCGGTGATCGTGCTCGGCGAAGCGCTGCAGCCCTTCCACCTCGTTGCCGCGATAATGGTCGCCGCCGGCATCGTGCTGGCCGAGTGGAGCGCACGGCGCGCAGCATGACTGAGATCCTGCTCCGTCCGGCGACACCGACCGACTACGACGCGATCGCTGCGATCTGGCACATGAGTGCCAGCTTGCCGGGGGTCGGCCCGGCTGCGATGCCGACACTCGACCGGTTGAGGGCACGGGTGGATGTCGAGATCGAGGCCGGGTGGCAGGTGACGGTGGCTTTAGCCGGCGCGGAACTCATCGGCTTCCTGGCCATCAAGCCGGCGGCCGGCGTTCTCGACCAGTTGTTCATGCATCCCGAAGCGCGCGGCATGGGCCTCGGCCTCGTCCTGCTCGATGCCGCCAAGGCCCAGATGCCCGGCGGCTTCGCGCTGTTCACCCGCACCGGCAACATGCCGGCGCGACGGTTCTACGAGAAGCACGGGCTGATGCACCTGCGGGACGAACTCCACCCGATCTTCGGTGATCCGATCGCTTACTACGAGTGGAAGCCGGCGTAAGGGTGGGGGTGGCCACTGCCCGAATGCTGCAACCTGATCACCCCGCCACTGCCGCTAGCAACGCCGCCGTCTCTGCATCCGCCGGGAGGAACGCCTCGATCACCAGCTCGCTGAGGGTGATCTCGGTGGGCGTGCCGAACACGGTCGTGGTGGAGATGAAGCTCGCGATCGCGTCGCCGAACCGCACCTTCATCGGCACGAACACGCCGCCATGCTCGTCGCGACCCTCATGGCCGGCGGCAATGCCGGAGAGATCGCGCAATTCGCCGAGCAGATCGGCGATCGCCGGATCGCCGCTTGCTTCGAGTTGTGCCGCAACCCGCCGCAACAGGTCGCGTGCCCACTCGTCGTAGTTGACGATCAACCGGCCCAGACCCTCCGGATGAAGGCTGAGGCGAAGTACGTTTATCGGCTCCTGCAGCAGCTCGGGATTGGTGACCTGCGCAAGAAACGGCGCCACCGCCGCGTTCGCCGACACCAGGTTCCAGCTGCGATCGACGGCGATCGCCAGGTACGGCTCATACGCCTTCAGCACCAGGTCGACTGCGGCGCGTGCCGGGGCGAGATCGGGGTGATCGAGCCGCCGCTCGGGATAGACGGGAGCGTAGCCCGCGGCGAGCAGCATCAGGTTGCGTATGCGCAGCGGGACCGACAGGCCCGAGGCGATGCGCAGCACCACCTCGCGGCTCGGGATCGATCGGCCGCTTTCGATAAAGCTCAGGTGCTTCTGGCTAAGCTCGATCTCGAGTGCCAGCGCCAGCTGACTGAAGCGCCGGTGCTGCCGCCAGTCGCGGATGTAGTCGCCGATGGAGCGGTCGGAGGCTGTGGCCTGTGCATGTGTCATGAGCCGAACCCTATCCGGTCGCACCGCCGGTTCAATTACCTCTGCGTTAGTTGAGACGAGGAAGCGGGAGGTAGAAATGTGTCGCCGTCAATCACGAACCCGACGGAGAAATGAAATGAACCTCACCCGCCTCGCCCTTGTCGTGGATGCTGCAGGAGGCCTTGCCGGCGGGCTGCTGCTTGTCGCCGGCGGCGAACTCGTCGCCAGCCTCACAGGCATCCCAGCCGCCATATCTATGCCTCTCGGGCTGTTCCTGCTGGCACTTGGCGCTTTCATTGCCTGGGTTGCCGCTCAGCGCGAGACGCCGCGCGGGCCCACCATGCTGATCGTCCTGATCAACTGCGTGTGGGTGATCGGCAGTGCCATTGTGCTGGTGCCAGGCGTGCTGCCTCTCACCATGTTCGGAGTCGGCTTCGTCATCGTCCAGGCTGTCGCGGTGGCTGCGCTGGCAGCCATGCAGTGGATCGGCCTCGGCAGGATCGGCCTGCGCACCACGGCCTGAGTTTCCCCTTGGGCGGGGGACCTCATAATCGCGCTGGGATCGTGACGAGCGTCCAGCCTGCCCGAGAGGAGAAGAGGCGCCGGCATTGCTGCTGCCGGCGCCTCGTTCGCTTACTGGAAAGCCAGTGCCTTGGCCTGGCGCACGCCGGGCAGGGCCGCGATCTCGTTGAGCTGATCGGCCGTGACCGAACCGTCGATCGAGAGCAGCGCGATGGCATCGCCACCCACCTCGGCCCGGCCGAGGTTGAAGTTGGCGATGTTGATGCCGAGGTTGCCGAGCAGAGTGCCGAGGCGGCCGATATGGCCCGGCTTGTCCTCGTTGGTGACGTAGAGCATCGCCGGGGTCAGCTCGGCATCCATGTTGATGCCCTTGACCTGGATGATGCGCGGCTTGCCGTTGGCAAAGATCGTGCCGGCAAGGCCCCGCTCCTGCCGCTCGGTGATCACCGTGAGGCGGATGTAGCCTTCATAGGCGCCCTGCTGGTCGCGGGTGATGATCTCGACATTGATGCCGCGATCCTTGGCGATCTGCGGGGCCGAAACCATGTTCACCTCGGCCACCTGCGGCTTCAGCACGCCGTTGATCGCGGCCGCCGTCATCGGCTTGGTGTTGAGCGCGGCGACATTGCCCTCGTACTCGATCCGGATACCCTTGATCGAGGTCTCGGTCAGCTGGCCGGCGAACGAGCCCAGCGCTTCGGCGAGGCGCACCCACGGGGTGAGGCGCGGCGCTTCCTCGGCGGTGATCGAGGGGAAGTTCAGCGCGTTGGTGATCTCGCCGGTGTTGAGATAGGCCGAAATCTGCTCGGCTACCTGCAGCGCCACGTTCTCCTGCGCTTCGGTGGTCGAGGCGCCGAGGTGCGGGGTGGCGATGAAGTTGGCGAGCTCGAACAGCGGGTTGTTCTCAGCCGGTTCCTCGACGAAGACGTCGAACGCCGCGCCCGCGACCTTGCCCGACTTCAGCGCATCGTAGAGCGCCGCTTCGTCGACGAGGCCACCGCGGGCGCAGTTGATGATGCGCACGCCGTCCTTCATCTTGGCGATGGCGTCGGCATTGATGATGTTGCGGGTCGCATCGATCAGCGGCGTGTGCAGCGTGATGAAGTCGGCGCGCTTCAAGAGCTCGTCGAGGTCGACCTTCTCCACGCCGATCGCCTGGGCGCGCTCGGGCGTCAGGAACGGATCGAACGCCACGACCTTCATCTTGAGGCCCTGCGCCCGGTCGGCGACGATCGAGCCGATATTGCCGGCGCCGATGAGGCCGAGAGTCTTGTTGGTGACCTCGACGCCCATGAAGCGGTTCTTTTCCCACTTCGACGCCTTGGTCGAGGCGTCGGCTTCGGGGAGCTGGCGGGCCAGCGCCATCATCATGGCAATGGCGTGCTCGGCCGTGGTGATCGAGTTGCCGAACGGCGTGTTCATCACGATGATGCCGGCCTTGGTGGCGGCCGGGATATCGACATTGTCGACGCCGATGCCGGCGCGGCCGATGACCTTCAGGTTCTTGGCAGCGCTGAGAATCTTCTCGGTGACCTTGGTGGCCGAGCGGATCGCGAGGCCGTCATACTGGCCGATGACCTCGAACAGCTTGTCCTTGTCCTTGCCGAGATCGGGCAGGTAGTCGACGTCGATATTGTTGTCCTTGAAGATCTGGACGGCGGTCTTCGACAGCTTGTCCGAAACGAGAACCTTGGGCATGTCGCCCTCCATGATGTTGCGGCTCCGGGCTTGGCCTCAGACCGCATGAAACTGTGGGGGAAGAAGCCGCCCCACCGGGGCGGCTGAAGCATCGATGCTTAGGCGGCGGCCTGCGCCAGCGCGGCCTTCTCGGCGGCGAAGGCATAGTCCAGCCACGGGGTCAGCGCCGCGAGGTTCGCGGTGTCGACCGTGGAGCCGGCCCAGATCCTGAGGCCCGTCGGAGCATCGCGATAGCCGCCGATGTCATAGGCGACGCCGGCCTTGTCGAGGCGGGAGACGATCGCCTTGGCGAAGGCCGCCTGTGCGTCGTCGCTGAGCGCCGTGATTGCCGGGTCCTTGATGACGAGGCAGATCGAGGTGTTCGAGCGCTCGGCTTCGTTCTTGGCGAGGAACGCCGCCCAGTCGGACTTGGCGACCCAGTCGGCCAGCACCTTGTAGTTGGCGTCGGCCCGGGCCTGCATGCCCTTGAGCCCACCCACGGTCTTGCCCCACTCCATCGCATCGACCGCGTCCTCGATGCAGAGCATCGAGACGGTGTTGATGGTGGCGCCCTCGAAGATATCGGCCATGAGCTTGCCGCCCTTGGTCATGCGGAAGATCTTGGGCAGCGGCCAGGCCGGCTTGTAGGTCTCGAGCCGCTCGACAGCGCGGGGCGAGAGGATCAGCACGCCGTGAGCGGCTTCACCGCCGAGCGCCTTCTGCCAGGAGAAGGTCACGACATCGAGCTTCGAAAAATCGAGGTTCTGCGCGAAGGCGGCCGAAGTCGCGTCGCAGATGGTGAGGCCCTTGCGGTCGGCCGGGATCCAGTCGGCATTCGGGACGCGCACGCCCGAGGTTGTGCCGTTCCAGGTGAAGACCACGTCGTTGTCGAAGTTGACGGTCGAGAGGTCCGGCAGCTCGCCGTACGGAGCCTTGAGCGTGCGGACGTTGTCGAGCTTGAGCTGCTTCTGGACGTCGGTGACCCAGCCCTCGCCGAACGATTCCCAGGCCAGCATGTCGACGCCGCGGGCGCCGAGCATCGACCACAGCGCCATCTCGACGGCGCCGGTATCGGACGCGGGGACGATGCCGATCAGATAGTCGGCCGGGACCTCCAGCAGCTCACGGGTGAGCTGGATGGCCTTCTCGATGCGCTGCTTTGCCGGCTTGGCGCGGTGCGAGCGGCCAACGAGCGCGTTGGCAAGCACATCCACCGTCCAACCAGGACGCTTGGCACAGGGGCCCGACGAAAAATTGGGGTTAGCCGGTTTCACTGCCGGCGCAGTCAGGGGCATATCAGCCATGGCGACCCTCCCAGGTCGAAAGCCTTGCGTTAGGGCAAGGTGTCCTGAGACGGGCAGATACTCCCCAAGGCAGGACGGCGTCAATGGGGGAAGCGATGCGGCTGTTGCCCCAAGCCAGATGCAATCCAGCCGCAGCGACGGCCTCCAGCAGTCGCCTTGGAGCAGCGCGAGGGGCGTCGTGTCCTTGCTGACCTACCTACGCAGCTCGAATATGCAGTGGCATGCACCACTCAAGATGAGAGGCGACGCAGCCGACCACACCACAGCGGAGATGGACGACTTGCCCTCAATGATGGTGCGAACTGAGGTTCTGTCATGTTGGTCAGAAGCGCGTGGAACTTCCGACGCGTGCCCCGACGAAAGTCTCCCCACTACCGTCGATGTTGAACAGCAGCCCGCCGTCAAGGCTCAGGGCGCCCGGGCTTTGCCAGCTGAGGCCGGTGGCGACGGAACCAAGGGCGCCGGAGCCGTCCAAGCCCGAGAAGCCGGTGCTCAGCTTCTTTGGTGGGATGTAGACGACCAGCGGGGCGGCCATAGCCTTCACCGCTGCCGATGCCCGGCCAGTCAAGACTGCCTAGGCTATATCCTATGACAGTTGCCGTCATCTCGCAGGAGGAACCGGACGGCAGTTCGTCGAGTGACCCGCAGTCGCGGATATGTGGACCGCTGACGAACTCCCGACCATCTGGTAGCGGCGGCAACGAATTGATCGACAACGACCCGAAAGACGTTTCACCGGTGTCGTTGACGACCCGGATCGTCACCTCGGACTCGCCATATATCGCGATAGTCGACGGGGTGAATGCGGCAGTGGGGTGATGGCCGGGACGCCTTTCACGTGTTGACAGCCGTCAGGGTACCAACCCGCCAGCCATTGCAGTCTGCCCGGCGTCGGAGACGATCCGCGCGAAAGGAGCATTCATATGTTTGGCGTTGCAAGGACTGTCATGCTGACATTGACATTACTGGCAGGTGTCGGGCTTGAGCATGCCAAGGCGCAGGACAGCGGCCAGGTTTTGACCGGCCCCGACGCCTTCGGCGGCTGGGAGCAGGACAAGCCGGGCGTCGGCCGCCAGTTCACGGTTGAGGATATGCCCCAGCCCACCGCGAGCGAAACGCAGAATTTTGGCACGATCGTTCCGATCCCGGACGGTGCCAGGCCGCTCGTGCCAGACGGTTTCACCGTCGAACCGATTGCGCTGAATCTCAAGGGACCGCGAGCCATACGCGTTGCCCCCAATGGCGACCTGTTCATCGCCGAAAGCATGTCGGACGATGTCAAGGTGCTGCGCGTGGGAGAAGACGGCAAGACGGCACAGCCGGAAGTCTTCGCCAACGGCCTGAACAAACCTTACGGCATAGCATTCTATCCGGCGGGCGCCGACCCGAAGTGGATCTACATTGCCAATAGCGACAGCGTCATCCGCTACCCTTACCAGAGCGGTGACATCAGGGCGAAAGGCGAGCCTGAAGTCATTGTTCCACGCATCCTGTGGACGCACCACTATACCCGCGACATCACCTTTACGCCCGATGGCAAGACCTTGCTGCTCACGGTGGGGTCGGGATCAAATGTCGCGCTCGACATGTTCCCCGTCTCGTTCATGGGTGGCATCGACGCGGTCAACAAGAACCTGCCGCTCGGCGCGACCTGGGACACGGAGGAAGGGCGGGCCATGGTCCTTGCCTATGATCCGGACGGCAAGAACCAGCAGGTCTATGCAACCGGGCTCCGCAACTGCTCGGGCATCGCCATCCAACCAGCGACGGGCAGTCCCTGGTGCGTCGTCAATGAGCGGGACGGGCTGGGCGACGACGTACCATTCGAGTATGCCACCGCGATGCAGCAGGGCACGACCTATGGATGGCCCTGGTACTATATCGGCGGACACGAAGACCCGCGTCACGCCGGCGAGCGTCCCGACCTCAAGGACAAGGTGACGATACCAGACGTGCTGATGCAGGCCCATTCGGCGCCACTGCAGATCGCCTTTTACGAGGGAGAAATGTTCCCGGCCGAATATAAGGGCAGCGCCTTCGTTACGATGCATGGCTCCTGGAACCGCGGCAAGCGCACCGGTTACAAGGTTGTCCGCCTCTTGTTCGATGAGGCTGGCAAGCCGACCGGCGCCTATGAGGACTTCATGACTGGAATGGTGGTTTCGGATACCGATGTCTGGGGCCGCCCGGTCGGCGTCGCCGTCGGGCGGGACGGCTCGCTATTCGTCAGCGAGGACGGCAATGGCAGCATCTGGCGTATCGCTTACGGCGAGTCGGCAAAGTAGAGAGTGCGCCTGGCCGCTCAAAGCCAATTTGGTGGTGATCGACGATGTCGGTCAGGAGCTGGCCGACCTTGACGCGCAACGCCGTCGCCGTCTTGACCGAGGTCGCCTCCAACATCCTGCCTGATGACGGCCCTGCGAAGTCCATGCGGGTAACCGTCAGGGACGATTTTGCACTGTGCTGTGAATTCAGGATAAGGAGCGGCGCCTAGGCTCGAAGCGACCTTGGCAGGGCCTAACGGTCCTGTCTCGGTGACGAAAACCAGCAGCCGCAGCCGCAGGTTCTCCTCAGAAACTTTGCCCGCATACGAAGATAGGGCACCAACGCTAAAGGTAGTTTCTCAGATAGCGGGCCGTCCTGCTCTTCTCACTCGCAGCCACCTGGGCTGGAGTTCCGCTGGCCACTATTCGCCCCCCCTCGTCCCCAGCGCCCGGCCCAAGGTCGATGACCCAGTCGCTGGCGGCGGCGACGCCCATGTCGTGGTCGACGGTGATCACCGTGTTGCCCGCGTCGACCAAAGCGTTCAGGTGCGTCAGCAGGCGCTCGACATCGCTAGGGTGGAGACCGGTGGTCGGCTCATCGAGGATATAGAGCGTGCCGCCCCTGCCGCCTCGCTGCAGCTCGGTCGCCAGTTTCACCCGTTGCGCCTCGCCGCCGGAAAGCTCGGTCGCCGGCTGGCCGAGCCGCAGATAGCCCAGCCCTACGTCCTTGAGGACCTGTAGAGGTCGGCTGATCGGCGCCGTTTCCGCAAAGAAATCGGCGGCCGCGTTCACCGTCATTTCGAGGACCTGCGCGATGGTCTTGCCCCGGTATTCGACCTCAAGGGTCTTCTCGTTGAAACGCGAGCCGTGGCAGACGGGACAAGGGGTGTAGACGCTGGGCAGGAACAGAAGTTCGACCATCACAAAGCCCTCTCCGTCACAACGCGGGCAGCGCCCCTTGGCCACATTGAAGGAAAACCGTCCGGCATCGTAGCCCCTGCGCCTGGCCAGCGGCGTGCTGGCAAAAAGCGAGCGTACGTGATCGAAGAGGCCGGTATAGGTCGCCAGGTTCGAGCGTGGAGTGCGGCCGATCGCCTTCTGATCGACTTCCACAAGGCGGCGCATCTGCTCCATGCCCTCGACGATCCTGCCCTCCGTCGGGGGCACGATATCCTCCTCTGGGGTGTCCGTGTCGGTCGAGACCTCGATCCGCGGCACCTTTCCCAATGCATCACTGACAAGGTCGACCAAGGCCTGTGCCACCAGGCTCGATTTGCCGGAGCCGGAGATCCCCGTCACCGTCGTCAGGACCCCTAGAGGAAATTCGCAATGCAGATCGCGCAGGTTGTTCCGTGTCACCCCCTCCAGCTTCAACCAGCCCTTCGGTTCCCGCAGCGCCCGTTTCGATTCAGTATGGTTTCGAGCAAGGTGACGACCGGTCTCCGATGTCTCGACTGCTGTCAGTCCAGCCAACGGGCCGCTATAGACTATCCGACCACCCATCTCCCCCGCGCCAGGACCTACATCGACGACCCAGTCGGCCTGCTTGATGATGTCGAGTTCATGCTCGACCACGAACAGCGAGTTTCCGACGTCCTTCAATCGGCGGAGGGCACGGAGCAGCGCCTCAGTATCGGCCGGATGGAGTCCAGCCGAAGGCTCGTCCATCACGTAGACCACGCCGAACAGGTTCGAGACGACCTGCGTTGCCAGCCGCAGTCGCTGCAGTTCACCGACGGACAATGTCGGCGTCGAGCGCTCAACGGTGAGGTAGCCGAGGCCAAGATCCAGAAGGACGGCGAGCCGCCGGCACAGGTCGGAAGCGATGCGTTCGACGACAACCGCCTTCTCGGGAAACTTCTCACGCAGGCTCCGTAGCTTCTCGCCCTTGGCGTAGGAAGCGAACATCGACGCCAGCCGGCTCATCGGCAGGTCGCCGAGTTCGGCTATGTTCAATCCCGCGAAGGTGACCGACAGCGACTCGCGCCTGAGGCGCTGCCCGCCGCAAAGCGTGCAGGGGCGGCTCACCATGTACCGCGCAGCGCGTCGCTTCATCATCGCGCTCATCGTGGTGGCGTAGCTGTGCGTCACATGCCGGCGAGCGCTCGAAAATGTGCCCATATACGCCGGTTGCACCTTGCCGCGGATGGCCCGCTTGACTTCAGCGGTCGTGTAGCCGGGATAGACGGGAACCTCGGGCTGCTCGTCGGTGAACAGAATCCAGTCACGCGTCTTCCTGGGCAGCTCGCGCCAGGGAGTGTCGACGTCGATGCCGAGCGTGATGAGGATGTCGCGCAGGTTCTGCCCACCCCACGCGCTGGGCCATGCTGCCACCGCGCGTTCGCGGATGGTCAGCGACGGATCAGGCACCATCGACGCCTCAGTAACCTCATGGATGCGGCCGAGCCCGTGGCACTTCGGGCAGGCACCCTCTGGAGTGTTCGGCGAGAAGTACTCGGCATCGAGGTGCGGCTGCTCCGGCGGATATTTCCCGGCGCGGGAGTATAGCATCCGAAGGAGGTTGGAGAGTGTGGTGACACTTCCGACCGAAGACCGAGCAGTGGGCGACCCGCGCTGCTGCTGCAGCGCCACCGCGGGGGGAAGCCCCCCAATCTGGTCGACATCGGGAACACCGAGCTGATGGAAAAGGCGACGGGCATAAGGTGAGACAGACTCGAGATATCGCCGCTGTGCTTCGGCATACAGCGTGCTGAACGCGAGCGATGATTTGCCCGATCCGGACACACCGGTGAACACCACCAGGGCGTTCCTCGGAACATCGACATCGACATTTCTCAAGTTGTGCTCGCGAGCGCCACGTACATGTACAAAACCGTCCTCGGCGACTGCGTCGGTATCGTGCAGGCTGCTGGCGGGGAGACGTTCTTCGGCGTTGTCCGGCATCGGGACACTCCTTGTACTCCGTGAACGTTCCTCGGCGCCTTTCGTGCCGCGCGTCGAGATGTTCGCCGGATGGGCAGGCGGTCCGTTGATGGGATGAACCGGCTGTTCCCCCGCGGCGCGGTTCTAGACTGCTCCGCTTCTGTGGGAGAAACAGGCCATGGACACAACCACCGCTCCCCTCGCATCGACATTGGCAAGGAGGTCTTGCACCTTGTGGGCTTTGGCACTGACGGCAAGATTGCGTTCCGACGCAAGATTGGGCGGCTCACTCTGATCGAGACGTTCAAGAAGCTGTCGCCGTGGCGTCGGCATGGAGGCGTCCCCAGGCGCGCACTTGGTCAGCCGTGCCCTGCGCCAGCTGAGTCACGAACCTAGCGGTCCGTGACCCGGACTGTGAGTGGAGCTGCCAACACCGGTCGTGCGGTGCCCACGCCCTTCCTACGGTGAAGCGCTGATCGCGCAGGTCCTCAATCCGGATCGAAGACAGTCCTGACCAGTTGCGCCCCGAGGTGGACGCCATCGTCACGCGATGCGCGGAGGGTTACGCGGCGCCTATCGTCGACGGCGCGGTCTAGGACCACTCCAAGGTCGTCCTCGACGGCCGCATGTTTGTCCTCACGGGCAAGTTCCAGATCGGCCCACGGAAGGCTGTCGCGAGCATGATCGTCGATCGGGGCGGCCAGTTCAAAGACAGTGTCTGCGGCAAGACCAACACCTTGATCGCGGTCACAGCCTCGCGCGACTGGAAGCACTCTCACGAAGGCACCAAGATCATCTGCGCCCAGGGGCTGCGGTAGAGGGGCGGCCGGTCGGATCTAGTGATCGAACACACTCTGGCGAAGGCGATAGGGCTCTGAGGCCGACAGCTATAGATCTAGCGGTCGGTCAGTCCGTCAAACTTGATGTCGTGACGCTGAAGCAGATCGCTCAGGCTGGTGGCGTTGTTGATGTTGGAAATGATACTTGACAGCCTTCTGCATCATCGGCGTAGATCAGTATCTTCTCGACGAAATCCTCAGGCGTCACCCACCCCTTTGAAAGGGGCCTGGCCTTCAGCCCGATCGCAAGCTTTTCGAGATCTGGGTCATTCAACTGCCTTGGGTTGAGGTGGTTTCGCGCTAGTTCAATGAACGCCTCGACCTTCGCGAGGAGCGCTTTCGGTAGTTTTCCCATCACGGCGGTGAGTCTGAACAAAAACTCTTGTCGGCGCTCATCGTCCCGGAGCACGCCTTCAGCTCCCTGCTGGTCTGCCAAAAGCTGCTGGTTCAAGCCTCAGGTCCGCTTCACCTGACATCCTGGCGCCGCCTTCGGTGCAAGAATGTCCGCTATTTGAGCAGCGAGCAACAGCGACCGCTATGGCCAAGAGCGGTCGCTAAGAAGCTTGCCGAAGGTTCTCACCATCGTTGGTGACGTCCTTCATCCGAACGAAGCCACGCTGGAGGGCTGCAAAGCAGGCTTCGTCGATTGCAGTGCCGATATCGGCCTGCATCACGGAGAAGGCCTGCAACGGCGGCATCGCCTTGCGGTATGGGCGATCGGCCGTCAGAGCGTCGAAGATATCGGCGACTGTGACGATACGAGTGTCGAGATCTATTTCGTTCGCGCCGATGCCTCGAGGGTACCCTCCGCCGTCAAGCCGCTCATGGTGGCTGCCGGCAATGGTGGCCGTGTCCTCGAGCGCAGCAATCTTGGCGAGAATAGTGCGGCCAAGTTCCGGATGTCGGCGAATACTCGCCCACTCCTCGGGATCAGGCTTGCCATTCTTGTCGAGGATCGAGTTCGGAACGCCGAGTTTGCCAATGTCGTGGAGCAGCGCAGCGCGGCGCAACCATCGACGCCGGGTGGCGCTATATCCTAGCTCTCCGGCGATGAGGTCGGCGAACAGCGCCACGCGGTCGCTGTGGCCTGCAGTGAAGGGGCTCTTGGCGTCGACCACCTGTGCGAAGCCTGCCGCGATATCGTCGAGATAGTCCTCGTCGACTTCACGCACGAGGGTGACCGGCTCCATCGCGACGACATGAGCGGGAAGGTCGTCGGACCGCATCGTGTTCCAGATGTGCGGATTGTTGGCGACGGCCTTGAAGGCATCGACGATGCTTGGATCAAACCATCTGCCGCTGCGGGACTCTACCTCGGCCAAGGCCGCATCAGGTCCTCCGCGCATGAAAAACACATCGGCAACCTGGGCAAGAAGCGCGATGCGAGAAAAGAGCGAAATCTCTTCGCCCGTCCGGCCGAGCGGATGCCCTGATCCGTCCCAATGCTCATCGAGATCGAGGATGCCCTGCGCGACATCCTCGCCAAAGCGCATCGTCCGGGCAATGTCCGCTCCGCGCTGACAACGCGTCTCGATCAGCTCCCGGGCGATTTCACCGCCGTTTCGCGCGATGTGCACCAGGGTTTGCAAGCGCTCGACCATGCCCGAGCCTCTCGCCGTATTGGCGATGAGAAAACGGAGAACGTCGGGCAACCGGCTGTCGACGAATTTGTAGGCCTGCTTGAAGTTCAGATCATCGGCCAGATAGAGCCGGCAAATGCGCGCAGCGTTCGAGCTGCAGCCGATGTCCTTGAGGAGCAGAGTGTAATAGAGGTCGGATTGCGCGGTTTCAGAAAGACCAATATGTCGCGCGACATGCATGCCAAGCCAACAGCTACGAATGCTGTGTCCGACCGGTTGGCCCTCGGTAATGTCGAGGGCATAGCTGAGTGCGCCCACAACCTCGGACAAGTGTACCGCACCGTTCGCTGTCATCGCCGACCTCGTACTAGGTGGTAGTACCATAGCCAGAAGCCCTTAAAATCCTGCGTATACCGAACTGGCGCCCAGAGCCGCACGCGCGAACTACACTTCGCTGCAATAGTTTCTCGCCAAGGGGCAGATTTGATCGGGGTTTGCCGGAAACTCTAGATTCCGCCGATCCGGTTGCTCCACGCGCAACTAGGATCGGGAGATCAACATGCCAAGACTATCCCGCCGTCACATCCTCAAATGGTCCGGTGCCGCAGCAGGCATCGCCATTGCCGGCGCCGTCCTTCCTAATTTCGGCATCTCAGCCGCTTTGGCTGCCGACCTTGGCGAGGGCGACGTGGGCGTCCTGAACTACGCCTACGCGCTCGAACAGCTCGAGGCTGCCTTCTACACGCAGGTGGTCAAGACACCCTACGAGGGTGCAACCAGCACCGAGCTGTCGAACCTCAAGGTCATCCGTGACCATGAGGTGGCGCACGCCAAGTTCCTCAAGGGAGCCCTTGGTCGCAAAGCCATCCCCGCGCTCAAGGTCGACTTCTCGGCCGTGGACTTCTCCAGCCGCAAGAGCGTGCTGGGCACCGCCGACGTGTTCGAGAACCTGGGCGTCGCCGCATATGACGGTGCTGGCCAGCTGATCAAGAACGTCGACTGCCTCGCCGCTGCGGGCTCGATCGTCTCGGTCGAGGCACGCCACGCCGCAACCATCGCTCTCCTGCTGTCCGGCTTCGGCAGCAATGCGGCCGGCGGCAAGAAGGTCGACTCCAAGGGTCTCGACGCAGCGCTGCTGCCATCGGATGTGCTGCCGAAGGCGGCGCCGTTCATCGTCACGGCTGCTACCGCCAACTCGCTCGCTTGGGGAGATCGATCATGAGCAATGAAACCTTCATCTTCGACGATATTGACCAGGACGTTGGCGAGCGCATCGACGCCAGCCGCCGCCACCTGTTCTCGCGCTGGCCGCACCGGCAGCCCTCGTCGCCAGTGCTCCCCTCGTCCTCGCCGTATCGGCGCAGCAGGCATTCGCAGCCGGCGGGTTGCCCAAGCATGTGGTCGATGTCCTCAACTTCGAATGGGCGGATACTTACTCGCCCCTTCCTATTGGTCAGTCCGATCCGATGAGCTTCTTTACGTGTGCCATGTGCGTCTCCAGCGTCGGCAGCGCTTCCTTGGCGATTCCGACCAGCGTCTGGTCGTCGCCTGAGCCGGCGAAGGTGCGGAAGAGCGCGATCGCTTCCATGTGTGCCTGAGCCTGGATATCGAGATAAAGCGTATCGAACTTGTCGGTCGGCGGCGTTGAGTTCATCCAGCTGTTTCTGGTGCTTGGGGCTCAGCGCCGGCTCTGGTGCGGTCTTGCCTTCAGCTTCGAGTGGCCCTCGGCCCTCGCCGGCCTTGGTGTGGTCGTCGATGATCGGCGAGGCGGCAGCAACGGCGAGAGAGCAGGGGACCTTCGGATCAGCAGCGTCATCAGTTGAACCAAGACGTTCTTGAAGAACCACTCCATGTCCGCCTTGCCTAGCGGCTTGCCGGTGCGTCGGTCTGTAGGCACGAGGCGATCTCGTGGGTGAACGAACTCAAGCGCTTCAACCCTTACTTCATCGAGGAGCCCACGAGTCCCGATGACGTGATGGGTCACAAGGCAATCCGCGCCGGCATCGCCCCGGTCAAGGTCGCGACCGGCGAGATGTGCCAGAACCGCATCCTGTTCAAGCAGTTCATCAGGGAAGGCGCCATCGACATCGTCCAGATCGATGCCTGCCGCATCGGCGGACTCAATGAGGTGCTTTTAGTCCTGCTGATGGCGGCCAAGTACGGCCTGCCGTTCTGGCCGCACGCCGGTGGCGTCGGCCTCTGCGAATACGTCCAGCACCTGTCGATGATCGACTACCTGGTCGTGTCGGGTACAAAGGACGGGCGCTTCATCGAGTATGTCGATCACCTGCACGAACATTTCGTCGACCCGTGTGTGATCCGGAACGCTGCCTGCATGCCGCCGGTCCGTCCGGGCTTCTCCATCGAGATGAAGCCGGAGTCGATCATCGAGAACGAGTGTCGAGGCTGATCTTTTTCCATCTCGCTGGAACGAGGAACGCGAGAAGGAACTGATCGCTATTGCCGGCATGCTATCGAGCTAGCACCTTGGTCACTGGCTGCTTCATCACGGGCGTTCAAGGGCGACGGCGATGCCCTGCCCCACCCCTATGCACATCGTCGCCAGGGCCAGCTTCCTTCCGGTGAGGGCAAGTTCCAGCGCGGCCGTGCCGGAGATCCGGGCGCCACTCATCCCAAGGGGATGGCCAAGGGCGATGGCCCCGCCATTCGGGTTCACGCGTGGATCGTCTTCGGCGACGCCGAGCTCGCGCAGGACTGCGACGGCCTGGCTGGCAAAAGCCTCGTTGAGCTCGATGACGTCGAAATCCGATATTGGAAGGCCGAGCCGTGCACTGAGCTTGTGGAACGCCGGAACGGGTCCCATGCCCATGAGCCGGGGGGCGACCCCAGCCACCGCGCCGCCGAGAATGCGGGCAAGAGGGGTAAAGCCGTGCCTTGCGGCCGCTTGTTCGGACGCGATGATCAACGCGGCCGCGCCGTCGTTTAGCCCGGAGGCGTTGCCCGCCGTTACGGTCCCATCCGGAAAGAGCGGCTTGAGTTTGCTGAGCGCCTCGAGGGTGGTATCGGCGCGGGGATGCTCGTCCTGCTCGACAGTGACCGGCCCGCCGCGGCGCTGCGGAACCGCAACCGGCACGATCTCCCGCGCCAGCCTGCCGTTCCGTTGCGCCACCACGGCCCGCGTCTGGCTGCGCAGGGCGAATGCATCCTGGGTCTGCCTGTCCACCCCCGCTTCCCGGGCCACGTTCTCGGCCGTCAGGGGTAGCGGGTCCACGCCGTACTGCTCCTTCATCAGCGGATTGATGAAGCGCCATCCGATCGTGGTGTCGTGGATTTCCGCAGCCCGCGAGAATGCCGCGTCGGCCTTGGACAGCACGAAGGGCGCACGGGACATGGACTCCGTGCCGCCGGCAATCACCAGTTCTGCCTCCCCCGACCTGATTGCGCGGGCCGCCACGATCAACGCATCCATGCCGGACCCACAAAGCCGGTTGACCGTCGTGCCGGCGATGCTCTCGGGCAAGCCCGCTAACAGCAGGCTCATGCGCGCCACGTTTCTGTTGTCTTCGCCGGCCTGATTGGCATTGCCGAGGATCACGTCGGCGACCGCTTCCCAGTCGACGCTCGCATGCTCGGCGATCAACGCCCTGAGCGGAACCGCTCCGAGATCATCGGGGCGGATCGAAGCAAGGGCGCCGCCGTACCGGCCAATCGGTGTGCGCCGGTAGGCGCAGATGTATGCCTCGGCCATCACTCACACCTCCGGTACGCCTTCTCACATTCCAGCATAGTTGGGCCCCGAGCCACCTTCGGGCGGGACCCAGTCGATGTTCTGCTGCGGATCCTTGATGTCGCAGGTCTTGCAGTGCACGCAGTTGGCGCTGTTGATCCGGAGGGAGGGCTGGCCTGTCTCGTCGCGCACGACCTCGTAGACCCCGGCGGGGCAATAGCGCTGGGCGGGCTCGGCGTAGAGCGGAAGGTTGATGCGCAGCGGCAGATCGGGATCGCGCAGGCGGAGATGGACCGGCTGATCCTCGGCATGCGCGAGGTTGGCAAGGAAGATCGACGAGGCCCGGTCGAAGGTCAGCGTGCCATCGGGCCGCGGATACTCGATGGGCCGGCTTCGGGCGGCCGGCGCGAGGGTGGCATGATCGGGCGTGCGATGCCGCAGCGTGCCGAGCAGCGACCTGCCGGCAAGTGCCGCGCACCAGAGGTCGAAGCCGGTCACGAGCAGGCCCAGCCGCGTGCCCAGCTTCGACAGCAGCGCCTTGGCGTTGCGGACCGGGCGCAGGTCCGCTTCGATGGGTCCGCGCAGCACCTGATCCTTGAGGCCCTCGATCAGGTCGTTGCCTCGGCCGGCGTGCAGCGCCTCGGACAGGGCCTCGGCGACCCGCATGCCCGACCACATGGCGTTGTGAATGCCCTTGATGCGCGGCAGGTTCATCAACCCGGCGGAGCAACCGACAAGAGCGCCTCCGGGAAAGGCCAGCTCGGGAATGGACTGCCATCCGCCCGAAGTCATGGCCCGGGCGCCGTAGCCGATGCGCCGGCCACCCTCGAGCAGCACGCGCAGCCGGGGATGGGTCTTCCAGCGCTGCATCTCGTCGAATGGCGAGAGCCAGGGGTTGGTGTAGTTGAGGTGAACGACATAGCCGAGCGAGACCCGGTTCCCCTCGGTGTGATAGACGAAGCCACCGCCGCCGGTGTCGTCCGACAGCGGCCAGCCCAAATGATGCTCGACGAGACCGGGACGATGCCGGTCGGGCCGGATCTCCCAGGTCTCCTTGATGCCAAGCCCGTAGTGCTGGGGGTCGCAATCGGCATCGAGCCGGTAGCGGGCGATGAGCTGCTTGGCGAGCGATCCGCGCGCGCCCTCGGCGATCAGCGTATAGCGGGCGCGGATTTCCATGCCGGGGGCATGACTGCCCTTGGGTTGGCCATCGCGGGCCAGACCCGTGTCGCCGGTGACGACTCCTGCGACGGCGCCGCTGTCGTCGAAGAGCACTTCGGACGCGGCAAAGCCGGGGAAGATGTCGATGCCCATCTCCGCCGCCCGCTCACCCAGCCACCTGCAGACGAGACCGAGGCTCACGATCCGGCAACCACTGTTGTCGAGCTGCGGGGGAAAGAGTGCGTGCGGAACTTCGATCGCGGCGCTGCGCGTGAGATAGACGAAATGATCGGAGGTGACCTCGGATCCGAGCGGCGCCCCCTGCTCGCGCCAATCAGGGAGGAGTGCATCGAGGGCGGATACATCCATCACAGCGCCGGACAGAACATGCGCGCCGATATCAGCGGCCTTCTCGAGCACCATGATCGACAGCGGTCGGCCCTCGGCGTCGGCGAGTTGCTTGAGCCGTATCGCAGCGGCGAGCCCGGACGGGCCTGCGCCGACGATGACGACATCCACATCAATGCGGTCCCGGCTGGTCATGGCTCTGCCTTCAAGCAGCGGACATTGCGAGGAGACGATCGGACGGCCTGAACACGTCGTCGCCGGTCTCGCGGTGCCAAGTGGAGAGACCATCGACGATCCGTCGCCAGCCAAGGCGCTCGGCCCAGTGCATCGGCCCGCCAAGCGCGCGTGGGAAGCCGTAGCCATTGGCCCAGATCACATCGATGTCGGCCGACCGGACCGCGATCCGCTCCTCGAGAATCCTGCAGGCCTCGTTGATCATGGGGAGATGCGTGCGCTCGATGATCTCCTCGCTGGAGACGCGCCGACGGGTGATGCCGGCCTCACTGGAAAGGCGCTTGATCAGATCTGCAACCTCCGGGTCGGGGAGCGGGTCGCGGCGTCCGTCGACATAGGAGTAGTAGCCGCGGCCGGTCTTCTGACCGAAGCGGCCAAGGGCACAGAGACCATCGCCGATGGGCTCGGCTTCTCCGAGAAACCTGCGGTTGCGCCAGGCAATGTCGAGGCCGGCCATGTCCCACATCTGCAGCGGCCCCATGGGCCAGCCAAAGTCACGCAGGGCACCATCAATGTCCTGTGGCAGGGCGCCTTCCATGAGCAGGCGGGGGATCTGTGCATTACGGGCGCCGAGCATGCGGTTGCCGACGAAGCCGTGGCAGACGCCGACGACCACGGGCACCTTGCCCATGACCTTGGCGACCCGGGCGAGGGTCGCGAGCACGTCGGGTGCGGTTCGGCCGGTCCGCACCACCTCGACCAGCTTCATGACATGCGCAGGCGAGAAGAAGTGCATGCCGGCGACGTCCGCCACTCTCACGGTGGCCTCGGCGATGACGTTGACGTCCAGATAGGATGTATTGGTCGCAAGGATCGCTCCGGGTCTCGTAACCCGGTCGAGCTCGGCAAAGATGGCGCGCTTGACGTCGAGGTCCTCGAAGGCAGCCTCGATCACGAGATCGCAGTCGGCGAAATCGGACAGCGTGAGTGTGCCTATGACGCGGTCGCGGGCGGCCGCGGCATCAAGGCCGCCCTTCCTCGCCATGCTGTCGAAGATGCGCCAGACGCGTTCGCGACCAGCCTCGAGCGCCGCCTCGGACGTTTCACGTATCCTCACCGTGTAGCCGGCCGCGGCGAGCGCGGCGGCGATACCGCTTCCCAGCGTCCCTGCCCCGACAACTCCGACGCACTGCACCGGCCGCGGCGTAATGGAGCGCAGGTCGAGATCGGGAAGAACAAGGGTGCGTCGTTCGGCAAAGAAGAGATGGCGCTGCGCCCTGGAGGCAGGACTGGCGCGCAGCGCCTCGAACAGCAGCCGCTCCTCGGCAAGCGCAGCGTCAAAGCCGAGTGCGAGGGAGTTGCGTACGGCCTTGATGGCTGCGGCCTGCGCTCCGTCTCCCGGAGACTTTTCAGCAAGGCCCCCGGCCCTGTCTTCAAAGGCATCGAGGCCGGCGGGATAAGCCGGGACGACCATGTCGCGCACTCGCGCGGGCGGGCTGTGCAGATGTGCCCGTAGATGGGCGATTGTCGCCGCGGTCAGATCGGTGTCGACCGTGGCGTGGACCAGTCCGTGCGCCAGCGCCTGGGAGGCATCGAGGGTCTCGCCGGTCGCAATCATCCCGAGCGCGACATCGGGCCCGACTAGTCGCGGCAGGCGTACGGTGCCCCCGGCACCGGGGATGAGGCCCAGCTTGATCTCCGGAAGTCCGACCACCGCGTCCCTGTCGAGAATACGCATCCGGCAGGCCAGAGCAAACTCCAGCCCGCCGCCCAGGACCGTGCCCTTCATCGCGGCAGCGGTGGGGGTCGTCATCTGGTCGAGCAGGGCGATGAGATCGCCGAGCACCGGCGCTTCAGGCGGCTTGTCGAATTCGGCGATGTCGGCGCCGGCAAAGAAGGTCTTGCCGCGGCAGGCGATCACGACGCCGGCGACATTGGCGTCGGCCTCGAGGTCCTGCAGTGTGTCGAACAACGCCCGCCGCACGGCGTGGCTGAGCGCGTTGACCGGCGGATTGTCGACCTCGACGATGGCAATGTCGTCGTCGCGGAAGCAGCGGACATGGCTCGGGCTGGGCATGACGGAATCCACCTGTCGGGTTGCGTCAGTAGAACGCCTGGTGACCAGTCTGCGCGCGCCCCAGGATCAGGGCATGAATGTCGTGCGTGCCCTCGTAGGTATTGACCGTCTCGAGGTTCTGGGCATGCCGCATGACGTGGTACTCGATCTGGATGCCATTGCCGCCGAGCATGTCACGGGCCGTGCGCGCGATATCGAGCGCCTTGCCGGCATTGTTGCGCTTGATGAGCGAAACCATTTCCGGCGCGAGCTTGCCTTCGTCCATCAGGCGCCCGACCCTGAGCCCGGCCTGAAGGCCGAGCGCGATCTCGGTCTGCATGTCGGCGAGCTTCTTCTGGAAGAGTTGGGTGGCAGCGAGCGGCCGGCCGAACTGGACCCGCTGCAGGCCATATGCCCGGGCCCGGTGCCAGCAGTCTTCGGCGGCCCCCATCACGCCCCACGATATCCCGTAGCGAGCGCGATTGAGGCACTCGAACGGACCACGCAGGCCGGAGACGCCAGGCAGGATGGCATCGTCCGAGACCTCGACATTGTCGAGTACGACCTCGCCCGTGACCGAGACGCGGAGCGAAAGCTTGCCCTCGATCTTGTTGACCGACAGGCCCCTGGTCCCCTTCTCGACGAGGAAGCCGCGGATCTTGCCGTCATGTGCGTCGGACTTGGCCCAGATGACAAAGACGTCGGCGATCGGCGCGTTGGAGATCCAGAGCTTGCTGCCGCTGATGCGGTAGCCGCCTTCGATCTTGACCGCGCGCGTCGTCATGCCGCCAGGGTCGGAGCCGGCATTGGCTTCGGTGAGGCCGAAGCTGCCGACCATCTCCCCGCGGGCGAGGAGCGGCAGATAGCGCGTCTTCTGCTCCTCCGTGCCAAAGGCATGGATCGGGTACATCACCAGCGAGGACTGGACGCTCAGCATGGATCGATAGCCGGAGTCGATGCGCTCGATCTCGCGGGCGACAAGGCCGTAGGTCACGTAGCTGCCGCCCAGACCGCCATAGGCCTCCGGGATGGTGATGCCGAGGAGGCCAAGATCGCCGAACTCGTTGAAGACGTCGCGATCGACCACTTCGTCCATGTATGCGCGGTTGACGCGTGGAGCGAGGCAATCCTGCGCGAAGGACCGGGCGGCGTCGCGCATCATGATCTCATCCTGATCCAGCTCGTGCTCGAGCAGAAGGGGATCACTCCAGTCGAACGACATCGCGGCAACCTTTTCCATCTTGGCCTGTCCAACCGATCTAATATTTACCGGCCAGCCGGTCAATAATTATTTTCGTTCACGCACAGTGTCTTGGACCCCTGGATTCAGGTCTTCCACAGCCCTTGCCGGACGTCGTGATCATGCTCGCCGAGTTGCGGAGGACGCTGGGCCGGAGGGCGGGAACCGTCGAAGCGCCAGGGCGGCAGAAAGCCGGGGGCATCTGGCTTTCCCGGCTCGCGATGAACAGTCGTCATCGCCTCGGCACGACCACTGTCCAGCGCCGCAAACAGACCCTCGACCCGGCCCGCCGGCACGCCGCATTCGGCCATCTGTGCCAGCAGCCGATCGCGTTCCCGCTCCGAGAAGGCCCGGCCGAGCTCATCGAGAAGAACGGCGCGGTGGCGGACACGACTGAGGTTGGTGGCAAATCGCTCGTCGTCAGCCAGGTCAGGACGGCAAAGGATGTCTATGCAGAGCTTGGAATACTGCGCCGTCGTGCCGGCGGCCAGGACGAAGGGCCCATCGGCGGCATTGAAGACGCCATAGGGCACGATCGAGGAATGCATGTTCCCATAGCGCGGCATCTCGGCCCGCTGCACCATGGCCTCGATGCCGTAGTAGGACGTCATGGCGAGGCCGCAATCGGCGAGGGACACATCGATCCGGCAGCCGGCGCCCGACCGGTGGGCGCGCAGCAGGGCCGCGAGCATGGCCTGCGCCGCGTACATCCCGGTGAACAGATCGACGACCGGCAGGCCGAGCTTGAGCGGCGCGCCGTCTGCCTCGCCGTTGGTGGCCATGACTCCGGTTTCGCCCTGCAGCACCAGGTCATAGCCGGCGCGTCCCGCCTCGGGTCCGGCGCTGTCGTAGCCCGAGATGGCGCAATAGACGAGGCGTGGGTTCACCGCGCGCAGGTCCTCATAGCCGAGCCCGAACCGCTCGAGCGTGCCGGGCAGGTAGTTCTCGACCACGACGTCCGCCTCCGCGACGAGGCTACGCACCAGCCCCTGCCCTTCCGGGCTGCCCAGGTCGGCCGTAACCGATCGCTTGCTGCGATTGAACGCGTGAAAATAGGTGCTCTCACGCGGACCGAGCTCGACGCCCCAGTCGCGCGTGCCGTCCCCGGAGCCCGGGCGTTCGACCTTGATGACGTTGGCCCCGAGATCCGCGAGGACCATGGCGCTGAGCGGGCCGGCCAACACCCGCGACAGGTCGAGCACGCGGACACCTTCGAGCGGCAGGTTCATGATTCAACCACTTCCGCTAGCGGCCTACCGGCAAGGGGGCTTTGCATGCTTCTCGACGCAACGATGATTGGTGTAACAGGGGTGACGGGACGACGACGGAGGAACAGGGCGTGTCGGCACAGAAACCCAGGCGAGTTGGCCGACCGTCCTCGATGGATGCACCGCGCGAGACCATCCTGCGCCTTGCGTCGAACCTGTTTGCCCAACGCGGCTACGCGGAAACCTCGCTGATGGACATTGCCAGCGCCGTCGGTGTCTCCAAGGCGGCGGTCTATCACTACTTTTCGACCAAGCAGGTGATCTACGAAGCGATCGTGACCGACCTGTTGCAGCGACTCCACGACCATGTCGGCGCCGCGTTGCCGCCCGAAGAAGAGAGTGCAACCCTGCGGTTGCGGGCGGCGATGCGCGCCCATGCCGAGTTCTTCGAAAGCAACTACACCGAGTACGTCACGCTGCTGCACGGCTTCGGCGGCCTCAATCGCGTCGTCAGCGACGAGGAACGGGCGATCCGCAAGAAGTACGAGACCCTGTTCCGCGGCATCGTGAGCAGCGGCATCGCCAGCGGCGAACTGCGCGAGGCCAATGCCGCCGTGGTGGCGCTGGGCGCGCTTTCGATGCTCAACTGGATGACGCGCTGGTTCGATCCCAAGGGCGCGCGGCGCGCCGTCGAGTTCGCGGACGACTATTTCGACATGCTGGCTCATGGCATCATGAAGACGTGACCGGGTGACCCGCTAGTTCCAGCCCGAAACGGACTTGACTACCAGGTACTCCTCGAGCCCCCACTTGCCTCCCTCGCGGCCAAGGCCCGAGAAGCCGACACCCCCGAACGGTGCGCCCGCGCCGCGCGGCTGCCCATTCATCTCGACCATGCCCGAATGCAGGTGGCGCGCCAGGCGACGCCGACGTTCGAGGTCCTGGGTCTGCACATAGTTGGTGAGCCCGTAAGGCGTGTCGTTGGCGATTTCGAGGGCGTGCCGTTCGTCCTCGAACGGAATGATCGAAAGCACCGGCCCGAAGACCTCCTCGCGCGCAATCGTCATGTCGGGAGTGACGTCGGCAAAGACCGTGGGCTGAACGAAGTAACCGCTGTTGAAGCCACTCGGGCGGCCCGGTCCACCGGCGACGAGCCTCGCCCCCTCCGCAAGTGCGGTCTCGATAAGGGCCTGGATGCGTTCGTACTGCCGGCCGGAAACCACCGGGCCGATGTGCGGGCCAGAAGCGTCGGACTTTCCGACGACGACCGACTCGGCCACCTCACGGGCACGCTCGACGGACTGGGCATAGATGGATCGCTCGACCAGCATGCGCGTCGGCGCGTTGCAGCTCTGTCCGCTGTTCGAGAAGCACTGGCGCACCCCGCGCTCGACGGCCTTGTCGTCGGCATCGGCGAAGATGAGGTTCGCGCCCTTGCCTCCGAGTTCAAGTGCCACGCGCTTGAACGTGTCGGCGGCGGTCTTCATGACAGCGCGCCCGGCGACCGTCGAGCCGGTGAAGCTCATCATGGCGACACCCGGATGCGCCGACAGGCTCGCTCCAACGCCGGCGCCGTCGCCGTGCACGAGATTGAAGACGCCGGCCGGAACACCGGCTTCGTCAAGGATTTCGGCAAGCAGGTTCGATGAGAGCGGAGCGAACTCGGACGGCTTGAGCACCATGGTGCAACCGGCGAGCAAGGCCGGGACCACCTTGAGGCCGACCTGACTCATCGGCCAGTTCCACGGCGTGATCATGCCAACGACGCCGATCGGCTGCATCAGGATGCGATCGTCAGGCGCGTAGTCGGCGAAGGGCTCGGAGAACGAGAACGTCTCCATGACGCGCAGGAAGTTGGTCATGTGATTGGCGGCCGCCGGCGCCTGGCGCTCGCCAGCGAGGTCGATGGGCGCCCCCATCTCTGCGGAGATGGCGGCACCCATTTCGTTGAGGCGCCGCTTGTAGATCTCCCGCGTCCGCTCGATCAGCCGGATACGCTCCTCGACGGGACTCCCTGACCATTTCGGGAAAGCGCTGCTGGCGGCCGCGACGGCCGCCTCGACATCGGCGGCATCGCCAAGGGTCACGGCGCCGATCACCTCCTCGGTGGAGGGATTGACCATGGGGTGTTCCCGCTTGCCTCGGGAGGGCACCCATTGGCCGCCGATATAGTGCTTGTCGAGCTTGCGCATGTTTCTGTTCCGTAACAACAGGGCCACCCCGCAACCGCGGACAACCAGATGGGCTGCCCCGCGAAGCGCTGCGGCATGGGAATGACGTCAGGGCGAGGTCCCGGCCTTGGCTTCCTCGAGTTCGGCCATCTTGCGGATGAGGAACTTGCCGGTGTTGAGTTCGTGCTGGCGGGCGATCCGGGCGGCGCCTTCGAAGTCGCCGGACTTGAGCCGATCCCGGATCTGGCAATGCTCCTGGATGGCCTCCTCAAGCCGCTCCCGGTAGGCGGGAATCCCGTGTCGTCGCGACGACATCAGCCCGAGCATGTTCTCGAGGATGCGATAGCTGTAGGGGCTGCCAGGGCCGTCACAGAGCATCTTGTGGAACTGATAGTTGAGCGCCCCGAACGTGCCGAAGTCGTTGATCTCGAGCGCCGCGAACGAGCGCTCGATATTCTCGTCCAGCCGGCCGAGGAAGTCGGCATCGTAGCGCGACGCGTTGAGCTCGATCGCCAGTTCGCAGATCAACCCGCGCAGCGCGCTGATCTCCTTGATCTGGTCGATGCGCAGCCCCTGAACGACCGCGCCCACATGGCTCTGCACCTCGAGCCAGCCCTCAGCCGCAAGGCTGTTGACCGCCTCGCGGCACGGCGTCTCGCTGATGCCGAGTGCCTGCGACACCTCACGCGTGGTCAGGCGATCGCCCGGTCGAATCTCGCCCGACAGGATCATCTTCTGGATGTGTCGCCGCGCCAGTTGAGACTTGGTGAGGACGACGCTTTCCTTGTTGATCAGGTCGAGCCAGCTCAGGTCTTCGGTTACTCGTCCGCCGGCCGTCATTTTGTCGTACCGTCTGCCAAGCCTTGGATAAGCCACTTCTGTACTAGTAGCGCAATTATCACCACCGGAACCACAGTGATGGTTCCCATCGCCGTCAATGCACCCCAGTTCGCACCGGTATCTGTATCTCCGGCGATACCTGCGATGACGACGGGAATGGTCGTAGCGTCACGATTGGTGAGCACTAGGGCGAACAGAAGCTCTTCCCAGGCCATGATCATCGAGAAGATGAAGGTCGAGATGATGCCCGGCATCGAGAGCGGAACGATGATCCGCATGAAGGCGCCGAAGCGCGAGCAGCCGTCGATCACCGCTGCTTCCTCGAGCTCCCTGGGAAGCGCGAGGAAGAAGCCGCGCATCAGCCACATCACGTAGGGGATAAGGAAGGTGGCATAGGCGACGATGAGAGTGATGTGCTTGTCGGTGAGCCCGAGCTTGCGCGCCACAAGGAACATCGGCACCGCCAGGGCGATCGGCGGAACGCCGCGCGACAGCAGGATCAGCACGCCGATGGCGTTGGCTCCCGTGAGCTTGATCCGGGCCAGCGCATAGCCGGCCATCGAGCCGGCAACGATCGAAAGCAGCGCCGAACCGACCGCTACGATGATCGTGTTGACCAGCTTGTGGATGATGTCGGGTCGTTCGAGGTACTTGATGTAGGCATCGAACGACACCTCGAACATCAGCTTGGGAGGGCTGACGAAGATATCGACCTGCTGCTTGAACGAGGTCAGCACCATCCAGAAGATCGGGAACAGGAACAGCAGGGCGATGAGGACGCCCGAGACCACGCGCACGGTGTGGCCCAGCCGAAACCGACGTCGATGGACAAGAGTGCTCACTGCACGTCCTCCAGTTTGCGGCTGAGGCCGAGCAGGATTCCGGTGATGATCATGGTGAGCACCAGGACGATGATCGCCATGGCGGCCGATTCCGAGAAATGCAGGGACCGGAAGGCCTCCTGGTAGATGAAGAGGTTGACCACCACGGTCGACTTGCCCGGTCCGCCAAAGGTCGACGCGAGGACGATGTCGAACATCTTGACCGCCCCGAGCCAGCGCACGATGAAGGTTGCGGCGAGCACCGGCACGAGCAGTGGCAACGCCACCATCCAAAGGGTCTGCCACCAGTTTGCGCCGTCGATCCGGGCAGCCTCGAACACGTCCTTGGGCAGCGACAGCAGGGCCGCGGTGGCGATGAGCACGACGAAGGGCGTCCACCGCCAGACGTCGATGATCACGATCGTCGCCATGGCGAGGTTCGGATCGCCGAACCAGTCGAGTGCCGGGATGCCGACGAGCCCGAGCACCCAGTTCATCAGGCCCCAGAGCGGGTCGAGGATCATGCGCCAGATGCCACCGGCGACGACGGGGGCCACCACAAGCGGAATGATGAAGAGCGCGCGGACAGCCGAGCGCCCCCACCAGGGTGCGTTGATGACATAGGCGATGCCGAAGCCGAGCGCGATCTGGATGGGCAGCGCGAAGGCCAGGTAGACCAGGGTCACGCGGATCGAGTCCCAGAACCGGTAGTCCGACAGCACCTTGATGTAGTTGCTGAAGCCGACCCAGTCGCCCGGACCGAAGGTCATGAGGTCGAACTTGGAGAAGCTGATCTGCACTGCATAGAGCAGTGGATAGGCCAGTACGGCAGTCAGCAGGATGATCGTTGGCAGCATGAACGACCAGCGCGATGTCAGGTCGCTCAGCTTGTTCCAGGTCGCAACGGTGCGTGCCGGTCTGGCTGACGAAACGGTCAGGTCCGCCATTCTTCTCCCCTTAGTTCGCGTCTCTGTAGATTTTGCCGCGTTGGCGGACGGGCTCGAGCAGGTCGAGTTCGCTTGGCTCGACCGCGAAGCCGAGCGGAAACGGCGGCCGGACTTCCATTCCGATCGAACGCATGACCCGGTCGTCGCGGTAGTAGCAGCGGGCCGTGACCACCTCGCAGGCACGGGCCAGACCCGGATGCTGCTCGCGGAAGCGCTGCAGCACGGTCGCCTGTTCCCCTGTCGGGATCGTCGCGAACGTGCCGCCCGAGGCCGCATCGATCTCGGCCGCGGCCTCATGGAGTTTGCGCCCCTCGCGCCAGGCCGAGCGCAGGATGTCGGCAAGGATCGCCCCATCGTCGGCACCGGGCAGGCCATAGGCGGCGCTGGCCGGAATGATATGCCCGACGACGATGCGCAGAATGTCGCGCTCACGGGCCGAAAAGTCGTATGGATCGTTCGTGCTCATGCCTGGCCCCTCAATCGAACAGATCGTAGATGCGCGACTTCACCTGGTCGGCGAAGTAGAGCGCCAGGGCCTGGATGGTCGAAGTCGGATTGACCCCTCCGCTGGTCACGAAGACGCTGCCGTCAATGACGAAGAGGTTCTTGACGTCGTGGCTGCGGCCCCATTCGTTGACCACCGAGCGCCGGGGATCGGTCCCCATGCGCGCCGTTCCCATCAGGTGCCAGCCCGCGTAGGGCAGCGGCGACCGCGAGGTGATGTGCCGCGCGCCGGCGGCCGTCAGTATCTCGCGACCGCGCGCCACCGAATGATCGAGCATGCGCCTCGTGTTTTCGCTCAGCCGATAGGTCAGCTTCGGCGCCGGAATGCCGTTGCTGTCACGCAGATTGGGATCGAGCGTGACCGAGTTGATCTCCTCGGGCAGATCCTCGCAGATCGAGACCATGCCGGCGGAGTGATCGAAGACTGAGCGAAAGGCCTCATGATGCCCCTCGCCCCAGGGAATGAGGCCGTCAGCCATGCCGTTGACGGCAGCCGTCACCGGGCCGTGGCCGCGCGAGAACTGGTAGCTGTAGCCGCGCACGAAATCGCGGCTCGGGTCGGTTTCGTAGAACTGCATGCTCCAGGTGCAGATGTGCGGTCCGCGATAGCCATCCATCGGCTCGTCGAAGTAGCCGCGGACCTGGGCATAGGGGTGCAGCATCAGGTTCTTGCCGACGAGACCGCTCGAGTTGGCGAGCCCATTTGGGAAGCGCTCGGATGCCGAGTTGAGCAGCAGCCGCGGCGTGCCAACGCCGTTGGAAGCCATCACCACGATCTCGGCGGGCTGGAAGCGCTCGATGTTGTCGCCGTCGTAATAGTAGACCCCGGTCGCCCGGTTGTTCTCATCGGTCTCGACGCGACTGACGCGGCAGTGCGTCCGCACCTCGACGCGCTCGCGCATGGCCTCGGGCCAGTAGGTCACATCGGTGCTGGCCTTGGCGCCCTGGGCGCAACCCGAGCCGCATTGGCCCAGGTTGATGCAGGGTGCGCGCCCGGCATAGGTCTGGGTGGTGATGGCCGCGTCCGAGGGCCACCAATGCCAGCCCAGCTTGTTCATGGCCCGACCGATGGTCACGCCGGAACGGCCCATGGGAATGGGCGGCATGACCTGCGGCTTGGGCGGATAGGCCGGATCGCCGGCCAGCGAGGAGACGCCCATCTTCTCGTCATTGAGCGCAAAGAAGGGCTCGAGCGTCGCATAGTCGACAGGCCAGTCGTCGGCGACCCCGTCGAGCGTTTTCACGCGGAAGTCGGAAGGATGAAGGCGGGGGAAGTGCGCTGCATAGAGCATGGTCCCTCCCCCGACACCGTTGAAGTTGGCCACCGCGATGGGCGAGTCCGCGTCGTTGACCGGATAGTCCTCCGGTCGCCGCCGCACGTTGGGACTGATGGCGAAGTCGGTTGCCGCGCGCTCTTCCCAATCCCGCCCGACGCTGGGGAAGGAGTCGGCCTTCACCCAGTCGCCCTGCTCGACGCAGAGGATGCGCATACCGGTTTCGGCAAGACTCCATGCAAAGGCTGCGGCGGAGGCTCCGGCACCCACTATGACGACATCGACTGCTTCGTTGACTTCAACCATCGGACGGTCCGTTCGGTACTTCAGTTGGCCAGCTAGATTGTCAGGAAGCCGGGCGTCGTGCGCTTGGCCGGCCCCAGCGCGGGATTCGGCGGGTACTTGGCGAACGCAGCTTCGTTGGGTTCGGTGCCCCAACCCGGCCGATCGGGAACGATCAGGTAGCCGTCCTTGTACTCGGGCGCATGGGTGAAGAGTTCATGGTCCCACGCGATGCGGTCGATGTCGGTTTCCATGATGCGGAAATTCGGCACTGCCGCCGAGAAGTGCGCATTCATCATTGTCGCGAGATGCCCGTAGAAATTGTGCGGCGCGACGTTGACGTCGTAGGCAGCGGCCGCCGCGGCGATCTTCATCGACTGCCAGACGCCGTTCCAAGGGGTATCCACGATGGCGACGTCGACTGCCTGATTCTCGAAATAGGGCAGGAACTGGTTCAGTCCGATCAGGGTCTCGCACGACGAGATCGGGTGCTTGCTCTGCGACCGGATGTAGGCCAGCGACTTGGGATCCATCGTGTCAATCTCGATCCAGAACAGATCGAGGTCGGCAAGCGCCTTGACGACCTTGAGGTAGCCCTCGGTGCGCATGTTGAAGTTGAGGTCGATCAGGATGTCGACATCAGGACCGGCGGCCTCCCGCATCGTGCTCAGGTGGTGGTGCAGGTCGCGGATCGTCTTGCGCTCTATGTTGCGGCCCGGCTCGTAGGGCGCGCCCATGCCCGGGCCCCAGCCCGAGATGCGGCCCTCGCCGTCATACTGGAAGATGTTGGTCTTGAGGGCGGTGAAGCCCTGGTCCACCACTTCGCGCGAGATCTTGCGCACGCCGTCTATGTCGTAGATGCGCTTGTCCTCGGGGTAGTGACTGGCCCGTCCATGGCGATAGGACACGCAATGCGACCAGTAGACCCGCAGCTTGTCGCGAACCTTGCCGCCCAGCAGCATGTAGACCGGCACATCCAGCGACTTGGCCTTGAGGTCGAGCAGCGCATTCTCGATCGCGCCCAGCGCTTCGCCGATGACGCCGCCCCAGCCGGGGCGAGTCATGTTGCGCAGATCCTCGAAGATGAACTCGTGGTACATCGCGCTCTGGCCGATCAGGCGATGGCTGAGCTCGTTGATGATGTGAGCGACGCCGGGCGAGCCGAAGTTGACGTCGAACTCGGCCCAGCCGACCGTGCCGTCCTCGGCCGTGATCTTCAAGAACTGATAGTTACGGAATGAGATGTTGGCCGAGAGCGTCTTAACCTCGGCAATGATCGCTTTGTTTCGCATGGGTTCCTCGGTTGTTCCCACGCCAGACAAGCGTCTGGCGCGAACAGCCATGTGTGGGCCTGGTTGGGCCGCGCCCGGGGACTTGGAAGTCCGGGCGCAGCCTTCGTGGGGATGAGGCAGCACGGCGTCGCGACGCCTGCGCACTGCCTATTCGAGGACGCCCTCGATCTGCTGGGCCGCCGAGTTCAGAGCTTCTTCCGCCGTCGCCTGACCAGCGAGGAAGCGGGCGATCTCGTCGGCCTGGATCTGCTGGGTCGCGTCCGACTTGGGGCTCCGGATACGCCACATCTTGCCCTCTGCGGCCACGTCATAGGCCTGCTGCAGGGTGGCAAAGACCGGACGCATCCACTCCTGCGGCGGCTCGCCGGCGAGCGTCGACTTGCGCGCCGGGAACGAGCCCACGGTCGAGACGTTGACCTGTTCGCCTTCCTTGGACGTCAGCCACTGCAGGAAGGTCCAGGCCTCCTCGAGATGCTGGGTCTTGGCCATGATGCCGGCATTCCAGATGCCACGATGTGCGCCGCCGCTGACGGAGCCGACCGGCAGCGTCTGCATACCGAGCTTGCCATCGGTCACCTTGCTGATGGTCGCATCGAGCGCGGTCGCCTTGTAGACGCTACCCCAGGTGAACATGACAGCGGCCTGCCCCTGGCGGAACGCCTGCAGCGATTCCGAGAAGCCGTGGCCGAGCGCGCCCGGCGGGGCGATCTCGATCAGACGCTTCTGCATTTCCGCGGCCTTGACGCCTGCCTCGTTGTTGAAGGCCGGCTTGCCGTTTTCGTCGAGCAGCTGGCCACCATTGGAATTGAGGATGGTCTGCCAGATGGTCGGCGTCAGCACGTCACGAGAGAAGAAGGTGGTGAACGGCCAGGCGTCGACATTGCCGTCCCCGTCGGTGTCGAGGAAGAGCTTGGGGGACTGCTCGAAGAAATCGTCCCAGGTGAGTGCCGGGGTCGGCTCGGGCAGGCCTGCCTTCTGGTAGAGTTCGCGGTTGTAGAACATGAGCAGCATGTTCGAGCGCACCGGCACGGCATACTGGCCGCCCTTCCATTCGCCTGCGGCGAGCGGGGTGGCGTTGAAGTCGTCCCAGTCGTAGCCCGGATCAGTCATGGCAGCGATCTCGGGCCCCTTGAGGTCCTTGAGAGCGCCGATCTCGGCCAGCTGGGGCACCCACGGATCGTCAGCCAGCACGATGTCGTAGACCGGGTTGGGGTCGACCGCGTCCAGCATCATCTTGGCGAGCATTTCCGCGCCGGTCGTGGCGTCGATGGTCACCTTGATGTTCGGGAATGCCTCGTTGAACTTGGGAACAAGGTTGTCCTGCCAGCTCTTGGCATAGGAATCGACGGCCATGATGCGAATCTCGACCTGGTCCTGCGCCCAGGCCGACCCCAGCAATACGGTCGTCAGCGCCACGCCCGCACCGGTCAGCCGCATCAGCGACGGGCCCCACGCCGTGACAGTCTTCTTCGTGCACTCCTCCACCTTTTCCTCCTTTTTGGCTCAGGAACGTGAACACGGTCCTGGCGCATTCCATATTATATAGAATGTTGGCCGACGCTATTGGCCCTGAGTATTAAGCGACTAGACCTTGGCTTGTGACTACTCCGCCTGGACCGTTCGGATCGGCGATGCCGGACGCAATCGGCGCCCGACCATCGCGGATTGACTTGAAGCCGGGGCGCAAGTGCCCGCAACGCCGGCTCCGTTACGCTGAAGGACGGGGCGATGATCGCAATGCTCTGTCATCACTCCCGGCCCTCCCCTAGTCAGCCGATCTTGGCAATCAGCTCGGGCACGGCCTCGAAGAGGTCCTGCGCGAGGCCGTAGTCGGCAATCGAGAAGATCGGTGCATCGGGATCCTTGTTGATGGCCACGATGACCTTGCTGTCCTGCATACCCGCCAGATGCTGGATGGCACCGGAAATGCCCAGTGCCAGATAGAGTTCGGGCGCCACCACCTTGCCGGTCTGGCCGACCTGGCAGTCGCTGGGCACGTAACCGGCATCAACGGCCGCACGCGAGGCCCCCACCGCCGCCTGCAGTTTGTCGGCGAGTGGATAGACCAGCTTGTCGAAGCTTTCGCGCGAGCCAAGCCCGCGCCCTCCCGACACGACCCGACGGGCCGAGCCGAGCTCGATACGATCCGAGCCGGTCGACGAACGACCGACGAAGCTCGAGCGTGTATCGCCGGATGGTCCTGGCGAGATCGTTTCGATCGGGGCAGATGCACCAGCGCCAGCGGGCGCAAAGGCCGTGGTGCGGACCGTCAGGACCCGCTTCGAGTCGGTCGACTGGACGGTCTCGATCGCATTGCCCGCATAGGTCGGGCGCCGGAATGTGTCCGGAGCCACCACGGCAATTATCTCGGAAACCTGCATGACATCGAGCAGCGCGGCAACGCGGGGCAGGCAGCGCTTGGCAACCAGTCCGGACGACCCCAGGATGGCATCGTAGTCCGGCGCCAGCTCCGCGATGAGGGCTGCAAGCGCCTCGGGCAGCTGGTGCGCGAGGGCGTCGGCATCGGCGAGCAGAACCCGGGCGACTCCGTCGATCGCGCTCGCCTCCCGGGCGACGGCAGCGCAGTTCTGGCCGGCGACGAGCAGAACGACGTCGCCACCTATCTGCCGTGCAGCCGTAACGACCCGCGCCGTCGACGGCTGCAGGGCGCCTGCTGCGTGATCGGCCAATACCAGAATGCTCATCGCGTCATCGTCTCGTACATCTGTTGCATTGCCTCAGATTACCTTGGCCTCGCCCCGGAGCTTGTCGAGCAGCTCATCGACACTGGCCACCATGACACCGGCCCGGCGCTTTGCCGGTTCATCGGTCCTGAGGACCTTCAGGCGTGGCCGCAGGTCGACGTTCAGGGCCTCCGGAGCGATCTCCTCGAGCGGCTTGTTCTTGGCCTTCATGATGTTTGGCAGCGAGATGTGGCGCGGGGTGTTGAGGCGGAGATCCGCAGTCACCACTGCCGGCAGGGTGAGCCTGACCGTCTCGAGGCCATCGTCGCTTTCGCAGGTCACGGTCGCCACGTTGCCCTCGACCGCCAGCTCGGCGGCATAGGTCGCCTGCGGCCAGCCCAGAAGCGCGGCGAGCATCTGTCCGGTCTGGTTGTTGTCGTCGTCGATGGCCTGCTTGCCCAGCAGGACCAGACCGGCGCCATCGCGCTCGACCAGGGATTTGAGCGCCTTTGCGACCCCGAGTGGCTCGACCGGTGCGTCGGACCTCACCAGCACAGCGCGATCGGCACCCATTGCGAGGGCGCGGCGCAGAATGTCGGCTGCAGGCCGTGGGCCGACCGAGACAACAACGATCTCATCGACCGCTCCGGCTTCCTTGAGCCGGATCGCCTGTTCGAGAGCGATCTCGTCGAAGGGGTTCATGCTCATGCGCGCGCCGGCAAGATCCGCGCCGGTGCCGTCGCTCTTGAGGCGAACCTTGACGCTGAAATCCAGCACCCACTTGACGCCGACCAGGGCCTTCATCGTTCAGTCCGTCCCCTCACCTGCCATCCGCTTCCTGCGAACAGCGCCAATCTGGCATCACGATACGCTTGCCACAACCGCCGCGGATAATTACTTACCGGCCGGCCGGTTATATGCATACCCGATCCTGTGAGTCAACGGACGGCAAGAGCCTGACGGCCAGAAGTGAGGAGAAAACCTTGAGCAATGTGGTGATCGTTGGAGCAGCGCGCACGCCCGTGGGCAGCTTTCTCGGCCCGCTGGCGGGCGTGCCTGCCCACGACCTGGGGGCCACAGCGATCCGCGCCGCCCTGAAGCGGGCAGGACTTCCGCGCGAGCGGGTGGACGAGGTGATCCTGGGACAGGTGCTGACCGCCGGAGCGGGCCAGAACCCCGCCCGGCAAGCAGCGATCTGTGCAGGCATACCCGACTCCGCGACGGCTTTCGGACTGAACCAGGTGTGCGGCTCGGGATTGCGGGCAGTAGCCCTTGGCGTCCAGCAGATCAGCGCGGGAGACGCCGACATCGTCGTGGCGGGCGGCCAGGAATCGATGTCGCGCGCCCCCCACGTCGCCAGACTGCGTGCCGGCACGCGGCCCGGCCCACTGGAGTTCGCCGACTCGATGGTGCTCGACGGGCTCACCGACGCATTCGGGGGCTACCACATGGGCGTGACTGCCGAGACGGTAGCAACGCGCCTGGGCATCACCCGCGAACAGCAGGACGCCTTCGCGCTCGCGAGCCAGCAGAAGGCGGCAACGGCGCGCTCGGACGGCAGGTTCGACGCCGAGATCGCGCCGGTCTCGGTGCCGCAGCGAGGCGGGACGCGTCTTGTGACCGCCGACGACCACCTGCGTCCCGAAACGACAGCGGAAGCCCTTGCGGGCCTATGGCCCGCCTTTGCCGAGGGCGGCACCGTAACGGCCGGCAACGCATCGGGACTCAACGATGGTGCTGCTGCCCTGGTGCTCATGGGCGAGCAGGAGGCCGCACGACGCGGCCTCTCGCCTCTCGCACGGATCGCGAGTTGGGCAACCGCTGGGGTGGAACCTGAGATCATGGGCCTGGGGCCCGTGCCGGCCAGCCTGAAGGCGCTCGGCAAGGCAGGATGGTCAGTCGACGATCTCGAGCTCATCGAAGCCAACGAGGCCTTCGCAGCGCAGGCGCTCGCGGTCAACGCCCGGCTGGGCTGGGATCCGGCCAAGGTGAACATCAATGGCGGGGCCATCGCGATCGGCCACCCCATCGGCGCCTCGGGAGCGCGCATCCTCGTCACCCTCATCCATGCCTTGCGGAGGGCAGGCCTTCGCAAGGGCCTCGCCACCCTTTGCATCGGCGGGGGCATGGGTATTGCCATGTGCATCGAAGCGGAGGCGGGCACAGCCGGAGCGTAGCCCCCTGCCAAACTCGCTTGCGCCGGCAAACCTTGCAAATGGGGCTGTTCGCTTACGCGACCAACAACAGGGCGGTGCCGGCAAGTCGCGTCTTGTCCGGCAACTACTCGCCGATGCTAGCGGACTGCCGGTCGTCGCTACGGCATCGCCGGAGCCGGTGCTGCTCGGCTCCGCCATGCTGGGCGCGAGCGCCGCCGGAGCGTACGCCTCTCTGATCGAGGCGATGTCCGCAATGTCATCGGTCGCGGAAGTGATTACCCCCGACGAAGGATTGCAGGCATTCCATCACCGGCGCTTCGCCGCTTTCCGCAAGCTGCAGCTGCTCGCAGGGGACATTCGGCAAGGCAGCTAGGGTGCGTTTGACCTGGCGGTCTCGGGCGGGGCTGCAAAGCTGGTTGTCGGCGTCGACTCGCCGCGCACGGCCTCGACGCCGAAGAGATTGGCGTGGAGGCGGTTCAGGGCTTGGCCCAGCGCACCCACCAGTGTCGCCCTGTTGCCGAGGGCGCTGGACCTTACCGGCAAGGGTCGGGGGATCGCGCGGGGCAACAGGTTGCCCACCCGTCGGGAGATCTCAGGCCGCGCGCCGACGCTGCCTCCGAGCACGATGAGTTCGGGGTCGACGACGGCGCATGCTGCGCTGATCGCCAGGACAAGCAGGCGAGCCGTCTCGTCGATCGCCGCTGCCGCGAACCGGTCGCCGGTATCGAGGCGCGCCAGGATGGCAGCTACGTCCTGGTCGGGTTCACCGCCGTAGCCTTCGTAGCGGCGGACGATGGCGGCGCTGTCGACGGAGCTTTCGAACGTGCCGTTGGCGAAGCCGGCCGGATCGAAGGGGTCGCCACCGATGGGCAGATAGGCAATCTCGCCGGCTGCACCTCGCGCGCCACGCAACAGCTTGCCCTCGGAGACGATACCCATGCCAACACCGCTGCCGATGCCGAAATAGACAAAGTTTCGGGCGCCTCGAGCCTCACCCTGCCAGAGCTCGCCCAGCGCGGCGAGCTTGACGCCGTTCTCGATCGTGAGCTCCACGCCAAGCTCGCTGCGCACCGACTCCACGACGTTTATGTCGCCCAGATGCGGGATGCTCGGCGCGATATCGATGCGGCCCGATTTGGGATCTACTACGCCGGGGCTGCCCATGACGCCGAAGCGGACCCGATCACGTTCCACATGCGCAGTCGCGAGCAGGGCAACAAAGAGCCGGCCAAGCTGTCGCACGACCTCGAGGCCGCCACTTGGATGGGTCGGCTCCGAGAGCTCCGCCACCAGGTCGCCACGGATATCGGCCAACGCCATCTGCACGGCGCTGCCTTCCAGGCGGATGCCCAGAACGTACGCGGCACGCGGATTGAGTTCGTAGGTCGGGGCGCTGCGTCCGACCGGACCCTGCATGCGCCCGCTGACCTGCAGAAGGCCGTCGCGTTCCAGCTCCAATACCACTTGCGTCGTGGTCTGCCGTGACAGGCCGGTGAGCTTGGCCAGCATGGCGCGCGAGGTCGGACCCTTGTGGAGAATCGCCTCCATGATCGCCCGCACCGATAGTTGGCGGGCGACCGGTGGAGACTGTGCCTTGGCCATGCGCGCGTTACCTAGCGCTCGAGCCGGGCGAGCAGGCTCGACGTGTCCCAGCGCTGGCCGCCCATGCCCTGCACCTCGGCATAGAACTGGTCGACCAGTGCGGTCAGCGGGAGCTTGGCGCCATTCGAGCGCGCTTCCTCGAGCACGATGCCGAGGTCCTTGCGCATCCAGTCGACAGCGAAGCCGAAATCGAACTTGCCGGCGTTCATGGTCTTGTAGCGGTTCTCCATCTGCCACGATTGCGCGGCGCCCTTGGAAATGACGTCGATCACCGCCTCGATGTCCATACCCGACGCCTTGCCGAAATGGATAGCCTCGGCGAGACCCTGCACCACACCGGCGATGCAGATCTGGTTCATCATCTTGGCCAGCTGGCCGGCGCCGGACTCGCCCAACAGCCGCGCCGCCTTGGCAAAGCTCATGATGGTCGGCTGCGCCGCATCGAACACCGGCTGGTCGCCGCCGACCATCACCGTCAGCTGCCCATTCTCGGCGCCCGCCTGCCCGCCCGAAACCGGCGCATCGAGGAAGCCGAAGCCGGCGGCAGTCGCCGCAGCATGGAGTTCGCGCGCGATGCCGGCCGAGGCGGTGGTGTGGTCGACGAAGATCGCGCCCTTCCTCACGCCCTTGAACGCGCCCTGCTCGCCCAGCGTCACCTCACGCAGGTCGTTGTCGTTGCCGACGCAGGCAAAGACGATGTCCTGGCCTTCGGCAGCTTCAACCGGGGTCCTGGCCAGCCGGCCGCCGTGCTCAGACACCCACTTCTCGGCCTTGGCGGTGGTGCGGTTGTAAACCGTCACGTCGTGGCCCTTGGCCTTGAGGTGGCGCGCCATCGGGTAGCCCATCACGCCGAGGCCCAGGAATGCTGCTTTCACCATTTGTCGTTTGTCCTTGTTGTACTTGTCAGGCGTCGAGGTGGGTGCGCGTTCGCATGCGCTTGTGCCGCGGATCGGGATGCGGCACGGCCGAAATCAGTGCCTTGGTATAGGGGTGTTCGGGCGCCGTGCAGATAGTCTCGGCCGCTCCGATCTCGACAATCTTGCCGCGCCGCATCACCGCCACCCGGTCGCAGAAATAGCGCACCACGCCAATGTCGTGGCTGATGAACAGGAAGCTGAGGCCGAGCCGCTGCTGCAGCTCCAGCAGCAGGTCGAGCATCTGGCTGCGGATGGAGACGTCGAGCGCCGAGGTCGCCTCGTCGGCGATGAGGATGCGCGGGTTGAGCGCCAGCGCCCGGGCGATGCCGATACGCTGCCGCTGTCCTCCGGAAAATGCGTGCGGATAGCGCTCCATCACCGCCGGGTCGAGCCCGACCATGCCGAGCAGTTCCGACACCCGCGCCTCGAGCGCCGCGCCGCTGGCGATACGGTTCACCACCAGCGGATCGGCGATGATCTGGCGCACGGTCATCCTTGGATTGAGCGAGGCGAACGGGTCCTGGAAGATCAGCCTCACCTGCTGGTGCAGGTTGCGCAGCCCCTGCTTGTCCAGCCCGCGCACATCGATCGGCGCGCCGCTCTGCGGCCGGTAGGTCACCGCGCCATCGGTCGGCTCGACGATGCGGAGGATCAGCCGGCCGAGCGTGGTCTTGCCGGACCCGCTTTCGCCGACAATGCCGAGGCTTTCGCCGGCCATGAGGTCGAAGCTAACGCCATCGACCGCCTTGACGGCCACCTTAGGCGTGCGGCTCAGCAGGCTCTTGCGCGGCTGGTACACCTTGCCGAGATCGCGCACCGAGAGAATCGGCTCGGCCGCCGCGGCAGCCGGCGCCTGCTTCAGTTCGGATGTCCGTTCGAGCTTCAGCACCGAGCTCAGCAGCCGCCTCGTGTAGGGATGACGGGCATTGTGGAACACCTCGTCCACCGGCCCGGCCTCGACGATCTTGCCGCGATACATCACCGCCACGTCGTCGGCGACTTCCGCCACCACGCCCATATCGTGAGTGATCAGCAGCATGGCCATGCCGAGTTCGCGCTGCATGCGCGAGATCAGGTCGAGGACCTCGGCCTGGGTGGTCACGTCGAGCGCGGTGGTCGGCTCGTCGGCGATCAGCACCTGCGGGTTGCAGGCGAGCGCCATGGCGATCATCGCCCGCTGCCGCATGCCACCGGAGAACTCGAAGGTGTAGCGGTCGATATTGCGCTCGGGATCGGGAATCTCGACCTGCCGCAGCAGCTCGATGGTGCGCGCCCGGGCCTGCTTGGCGTCCATCTTCAAGTGCAGCCGCAGTACCTCGACGATCTGCGCGCCGATGGTGTGCACCGGCGACAGCGAGCTCATCGGCTCCTGGAAGATCATGCCGATGCGCCGGCCGCGAATGGCGCGGATCGCCTCGCCGCGCGGATTGAGCGTCGCGATATCGACCGGCGCGCCCGCGCCGCCGAGCATGATGTTGCCGCGTGCAATGCGACCGGGCGCATCGATCAGTTGCATCATCGCCCGCGCCGTGACGCTCTTGCCAGAGCCGCTCTCGCCGACGAGGCATAGGGTCCGCCCCGCCTGCAGCTTGAAGCCGACATCGCGGGCGGCAGTGAAGGTGCCGCCACGCAGCGCGAACTCGACTGAGAGGCTGCGGACTTCCAGCACGGTCGGGGCGGTGGTGGGGAGATCAGTTGTCATAGGGGTCCGCCGCGTCGCGCAGGCCATCGCCGAGGAAGTTGAAACTCAACACCGACACCATCACCGCCAGCGCCGGCCAGAATAGCAGCCACGGCGCATTGGCGATGGCGCGGAGATTCTGCGCATCCTGCAACAGCACGCCCCAGCTCACCACCGGTGGCTTCAGTCCGATGCCGAGGAAGCTCAACGAGGTCTCGGCGATGATCATCGCCGGCACCGCGAGGGTCACCATGGCGAGCAGGTGCGAGGTGATCGAAGGCAGCATGTGCCGGAAGATCAGCCGCATCTCGCTCGACCCGTCGAGCCGCGCCGCGGTGACGAAGTCCTCCTCGCGCAGCGCGAAGAACCGTCCGCGCACTTCGCGCGCCAGCGAGGTCCAGCCCAGCAGCGAGACGATCGCCGTCACGGTGAAATAGACCAGCGCCGGTGGCCAGGCGAGCGGGATCGCCGCCGCCAGTCCCATCCAGAGCGGGATGGTCGGCATGGCGCTCACCACTTCGACCAGACGCTGGATCGCCGTATCGAGCGCCCCGCCATAGTAGCCGGAAATGCCGCCGAGAAAGACGCCGAGCGCCAGGCTGATGACCACGCCGACGAGGCCGATCGACATCGAAATGCGGGTGCCATAGATCAGCCGGCTGAGCACGTCGCGCCCGATCCGGTCGCTGCCGAGGAAGTACACCGTGTCGGCCGGGTTGGTCGGGCCGATGAAATGCAGATTGCTCTCGAACAGCCCCCACAGCTTGTAGGTCTCGCCGGTAACGAACAGTCCGATCGGGATGATCTTGTCCGGATCGACCTCGAACGTCCGCCGCATGGCCTCCTGGTCGACGACGATCTTGTAGCCCGAGGCATGCGGCAGGAACTGCCAGCCGCCATCGGCGCCGGTGACGAACAGGCTGATCCCCTGCGGCGGGGCGTAGGTATATTGCGGCCGGGTCATGTCGACGCCGTAGGGCGCGAGGAATTCGGCGAGGATCGCCACCAGATAGAGCAGCAGCACGATGAACAGAGAGGCCATCGCAACCTTCTGGCGGCGGAACTTCCACAGCATCAGCGTCCACTGCCCGGCGACGGCGGCGCTCGCTCCGGCGCTGGCGACGAACTGCGTCTCCTCTTCGGGCGGCAGGTCGGCGGTGAGGTCGGCGGCAGACATGAAGGCCTTGTCGGGTTCTAGGCTCATTGCAGCCGGATCCGCGGATCGAGCACAGCGAGCAGGATGTCGGAGATCAGCATGCCGACCAGGGTCAGGACGCTCATCAGCAGGATGAAGGCGCCCGCCAGGTACATGTCCTGGCTGACCAGCGCGCGCAGCAGCAGCGGCCCGGCCATCGGCAGGTTGAGGACGATGGCGGTGATGGTGACGCCGGAGATCAGCGCCGGCAGCACCCAGCCGATGGTCGAAATGAACGGGTTGAGGGCAATCCGCACCGGGTAGCGCATGATCAGCGTGAACTCGCTCAGCCCCTTGGCCCGCGCCGTCACCACATAGGGCTTGTTCAGCTCATCGGAGAGGTTGGCCCGCATCACCCGGATCAGCGCCGCGGTCGAGTTGGTGGCGATGACGACGATGGGGATCCAGAGGTGCAGGCAGAGATCCCAGAGCTTGGCCCAGCTCCATGGCGCATCCTGATACTCGGGCGAGAACAGCCCGCCGACGCTCTGGCCGAGGAACTTGTACGACACGTACATCAGCACCAGCGCCATGATGAAGGTCGGGATGGCGAGGCCGATGAAGCCCAGCAGCGTGAAGATGTGGTCGCCGATCGAGTAGCGCTTCACCGCCGAGTAAATGCCGATCGGCAGTGCCACGGCCCAGATCAGGATCAGGCTCAGCGTCGACACGAACAGGGTGATGCCCATGCGGTCCCAGATCAGCTTGCTCACCGGCTGGCCCCAGTCGAACGACCAGCCGAAATCGCCGCGGAACAGGATGCCGGAGATCCACTTCCAGTACTGGACGTAGAACGGCTGATCGAGCCCGTACTGCGCTGTGAGTGCGGCCACCGTCGCCGAGTCGAGGCTCTGCCCGGAATCGGCGATGGCCGAGATCAGCGAGGTGAGAAAGTCCCCCGGCGGCAGCTGGATGATGAAGAACGACACCAGCGACATCCCGATCAAAGTCGGGACCATGTAGAGCACGCGCTTGAGGATGAAGCTGAGCATATCCGGTTGATCCTAGCGGGCGAAGTCGATGAGGACGACCTCGTTGGTGACGATCTGCGGCACCTCGATATCGATCCGCCCGCCGCCAACCGACACCATTGGCGACACGCCCGACACCAGCAGCCGCACCGCCGCGCCTGTCACGCCGGCCGGCAGCGCCACCGAGACGACTTGCTTCCCTACAGGGATAATCTCGCGGATCGGCCCCTTCATCATCATCGGGTTGGTGAGATTGACCAGTTGCACGGCAAGCCTGCCCTTCCCCTCGCGCGTCGCGATATCGAGTACGCCCGGACCAGATACGTCCACACGCGACCGTGCTCCGAGGGCCCAGCGCACGGCATTGCCGATCAGCGTCGAGTGGTCGAGGTTCAGCACCTCCCAGAACGTCTCGCCGAGATTCCACGGGAAGTACACCAGCCGGCCGCCGCCCTTGAAGGTGCGGACGATCGCCGCCGGTGCCGTCGCCGGCTCGCGCGGATAGATCTCTTCCATCGGCAGGTCGGGGAAGGCCGGAATGAAGCGGAACGGGATTTCCGACCCGGCCCCCTCATGCAGCCGCACCGGAATCTGCCGCGTGCCGCCCATGATGCGCGTCGCGTCGCCAAACCCGGCGGTCAGCGGATGATCCGAGGTCAGCTGCACGTAGGTGTTCTTGGCATGCGCAGTCGTCGGGCCGGCGACACTGGCGCCAAACAGTTTCGACAACCCGAAATCGGCCCGCGGCACGCCCCACTCGTCATAGAGCGAGGTTTCGAAACTGGTGACGAGGCTACCGCCTCGCTCGACATAGCGGGTGAGGCTGTCGCACTGCGCTTCGGACAGGAAGGAGGCGTTGGCCACCGCGATCAGCTTGTAGCGATCGAGCTTGGCGTCGGCGACATCGAGATCGGCATGCAGCTCGAACGGCAGCCGCGCCTCGACCAGCGCGTGATAGAGCCCGAACTCATGCGCCTCGGCGCTCTCGCGATCGTCGGAATCCCAGCTGCGCAGCGTGGTCGAGGGATCGAGCATGGCGATCTCGGCCGTCGGATGCAGCGGGCCGAGCTCCGGCTCCAGCCGCGCGTGCAGCTGGAAGCTCTCCGCGATCGGCTTGACCCAGCGGCTGTCCGGCACCTTGGCGTTGAACTTGGTGAACCAGGGGCGCAGCCCATGCGCCAACCCGTCGGTCATCCACATGCGGATTTCCTCGGGCGATTGAACGGAGTCCTTCCAGCGCCACTTCTCCTCCACCGAGGTCGAGGTGATCAGCCCGATCGGCCGGTCACCCATGGCGCCGCGCATGCGCTTGCCGTCGCGGCCGGCCGACCAGATCGGCACCACGCCGGTGCGGCCCTGGTGGTCGACGAACAGGATCGGGCAGTATTTCTCGATCTCGTCGAGATCGAACTCCAGCATCGAGGAATTGCCGATATTGGGGATGAAGCGGCCGTGCGGACGCTCGCTGGCGACGACGCCGTTCCAGTGCGCCACGAGGTCGGTCAGCACCCGGCGCGACCAGTTGAGCCAGGCCTGCCAGACCTTGTCATGCGGGTCCTTCTGGCGCGGCAGGTCGTAGCCGGACTCGGCCTTGAAGGTGGCGCTGCAATGCGCGCAGTAGCAGACGCCATGCCCCGACCAGCGGTTGGCGAACACCGCGTCGATGTCGTAGTTGGCGGCGACCTCGCGGATCACCTCGCTCATGAAGCCGCGGTTGTAGTCGCCCCAGGCACAGGTGATGTAGGCGTCGGGAAACGACCAGTGCTTCCTCAGTTCGCCCTCGGCGGTGACCGAAATCCACTCGGGATGCGCCGCCGCGACATCGGCATGCACGGCATGCGGATCGACCCGCGCCACCACATGCATGTTGCGGGCCCGCGCCCCGGCAACCAGATCTCCGAACGGATCTGCGTCGCCAATCGAGCGGCTGACATGCTGCAACGGGATCTTGGAGGGATAGTAGGCGACGTAGCCGCCGGCCGACAGGCACGTGGCGTTGGATTCCGTCTCGTCGAAGATGCGGAGCCAGAAATCGAGGTCGTAGGTCTGCGGGTCGTCTTCGACCAGCGTCAGCTGGGTCCAGCGCGTCGCCGTCTCGTACCATGTGGACGACCGCAAGCCGCCCGTAACCCTTAGAGTCTCGTTCATCGTGGTTCCGCAGAAATAGGAAAATGGCGCGACGATCGGGGGGCGCCGAAGCGCCCCACTCCCATCGGAAGACTAGAGCGGGGTGGACGCTCTAGGCCTTGAAGTACTGCTCGGGGTTGGTCGGTGCCGGAGTGGGATAGCCGAAGGAGTTCGGCATGCGCTCTGGCACGTTGTGGAAGTTGTTGCGCACGATGCCGTAGGCGTCGTTGGGCACCTTGATCCCGATCGAATAGAACTGGTCGGCAGCAATCTCGAGGATCTGCTTGAACGCCTCGACTCGCCTGGCGTCGTCGATCGTGCTCTTCATCTCGTCGTAGAGGGCAAGCGCTTCCTTCACCTGGGCGGGCGGCTCGACGGCGTTTGCGGCGGTCTTGTCGTTGTACCAGATCTGCCAGCCCATGGCGTAGAAGGCGTTGCCGCTGTAGGGCACGAAGTAGCGCGGATCGAGCAGGGCAGCGAGGCCGATGCCGCCGCCGAAGCGGTTGGTCGTGGCGTCGTAGTCCATGTTCTGCCGAATGCGCACTTCCCAGAGCGAGCGGTCGATGAGCTTGAGCTGCCCGTCGATGCCCACGGTCTTCAGCATCGGCATCATCAGCTGCATCATATCCACCATTTCGAGCCGGTTCTGGTCCTGCTCGAAGACGATGGTGATCCGGCGGCCGGAGCTGTCGAGGCGATAGCCCTCGGCATCCTTGTTCGGCGCCGCCTTGTCGAGGAACTCGTTGGCCTTGGCGACATCGAACTCGGTGAATTGCTTGGCCAGCCGCTCGTTGTAGAGCGGGTCACCCTCGGCAATGGCCGGCTGCGACGCCGAGCCGATGCCGACGAAGACGGAGTCGATCAGCGCCTGGCGGTCGATGGCGTGCGACAGGCCGATCCGGAAGTCCTTGTTCGAATAGAGCTCCGCCTTGACCGCGTCCGGGTGGGTCATGTTGAGGCAGATCGCCATCTCGTTGGGCTGGGTCGAGAGCGTGGTGTAGAAGTCGTAATCGCCCTGTTCCTTGCCGTCGAACAGCACCGACTTGTTGGTCGGGGTGCCGATGTACTGGTCGAGCAGATCGATCTCGCCCTGCAGGCACTTGAGCAGCAGCACCTGCGCATCGGCGACCAGCGCGTAGTTGATGGCATCGAGGTAGGGCAGCTGGTTCCCGGCGGTGTCGACCTTGAAATAGAACGGATTGCGCTCGGCAACCGCCAACTCGGTGCTCTCGCCCGGCGCCACCTTCATCTTCCACGGATGCAGGACCGGGATTTCGCTGTTGAGGAAGAAATCATCCTCGAGCGCCGCGCCCGACTTCTTCTGGAACAACTGCAACCAGCCCGACAGCCCCTGCTCGGTCGCCAGCTTGTCGGCGTCCGGATTGTACTTGGGCAGGAACTGGCTGAGGTAGTGCTTGGGGAAACGCGTCGTCTGGTCGCTATCGGCCCAGGCGAGCAGCAGCAGGAACAGGCCGTTGGAGTTCTTGAAGCTCACGGTGAACGTGACGTCGTCGACCTTGGTGAACACCGCCTTGTCTTCGCCGATGATCAGGTGGTCCTGGTTGGTGACCTCGATCTCGGGGTTAGAGAACACGTCCTCGTACCAGAACATCACATCATCGGTGGTGTAGGGATGCCCGTCGGACCACTTGTGGCCCTCACGCAGCTTGAAGGTGAACTCGGTGGCGGCATCGTTGGCGACGACGGACTCAGCCACGTTCGGAATCACGCCCGTCCATTCGGGGTTGTAGCGCATCAGCGGCTCATAGGCCTGGTAGCGGAACAGCATCGACAGCGAACCACCACCGACAATGGCGCTGCGCCAGGTGCCGCCATACTTGCCGACCTCGTTGAGCGGGGTCACCACCATTGGGTTGACCGGCAGGCGATCGGCCAGCGGCGGAAGCGTCCCGGCATCGACCAGCGCCTTCAGCATCGGCGCTTCGCCCGTGGCGGCGGCAGCCAGTGCCGGCAGGATGCCGCTCGCTGCCACAGCCAAGGCTGCAGCCGATGTCCCCAGGAACAGACGTCTCGTAATCGAACCCATTTTCAATCCCCCTGTTGCGTCCCGCTAGGCAGTCACAGGCCGCGCAACGTCCCACGGCGGCGGTGTGGGTGGTCTGGGCGCCAATGGCATACCCGACCATCGGGAGCGTCATCAGGTTATCCGGCAGGCCACATTTGTCAATGACCATGACATTGTCATGGGAAACCGATGAACTCAGGCGCAAAATTGGGTCGCCTTTGGTTGATTTCTGGACCATTTGTACGATTCCGTCATCGTCATTGACAAATGCGGCCGGGCGGGTGACGCGGCGCGCACTGCAGCGGCGAGGCCAACGGAGCGCCCGGCCATGTCCATACACGGTGTGGCCGCTGGGCGGCGTTCGTTACTTTGCTGAGACCGGCGCGGTTGAGCCGCGGAGGCGGATTTCCGGCTCGATCAGCACTTCGGCCGTCGGCAGGGAGCGGTTGGCGGTCAGCGCCACGATGGCGCGGGTAGTGTTCTCGGCGATGCGCTCGACCGGTTGACGCACCGCGGTCAGTGGCGGATCGGTGAAATCCAGCATGTAGGAATCGTTGTAGCCGATCACCGAGATGTCGGAGGGGATCTTGAGCCCGGCGCGCTGGATGGCGCGCATTGCGCCGAGCGCCATGTCGTCGCTGGAGGCGACGATCGCGGTGACGCCCATCTGCAGCAGTTCCTCGGCAGCATGCCGACCGCCTTCGATGTTGTAGTACTGGCGAACGACGAAATCCTCGGAGTTGGGCAGGTCACGCCGGTCCATTGCCTGGACGAACCCCTCGACGCGCCGGTCGGCCGGGGTGTTGCCCACCGGGCCGGCGCACATGCCGATCCGCCGGTGCCCGAGATCGTAGAGATGCGCCACCGCCATCTCGGCGGCGCGCCAGTCGTCGGTCGAAAACACCGGCGAGGGCGTATCCGGGAAGCCGCCGTTGACGCAGAGGAACGGGATGCCGCGCGATTGCAGCAGTTGGCGCGCTACCGGATCGGCGTTGCGCACCGTGTTGCTCGACGACAGGAACACAACGGCGGCGATACCGGCGTCGATCATCGCCTCGACATAGTCGCGCTCGCGCTGCGTGCCGGGGCAGATCACGGCGCGCAAGCCGTAGGGCGCGATCTCGTTCTCGATCGCTTCGCACATGTCGGCAAAGATCTGCTCGCCCACGCCCGGCACAAGCAGCAGCACCAGCTCGCCCTTCAGCTGGCGCTCATAGCCCGACTTGCGCAGGGCGGCCTCGACCGCCTCGCGCGTCGCGGCCGATACGCCATATTTGCGGTTGAGCACGCGGCTGACCGTGGCTTCGCTGACCCCGGCGAGCTCCGCGACAGTGGCGAGCCCGATATTGGCAGCTGGCGAACGGGGGCGGGGCCGATGGGCCGCGCCTTCCGTCCCGCCGGTGCGACCGCGCTGGTTGCGCTGCCCATTGCTGTCATCGGACCTGTCCACGTTTCCCCTGTTGTCACTCGTTCAAGACATGCAGCGTCGCAATACCAGACACCGGAATCTGCAGCTCTGTAAGCCCCTGCGTCTGGGCAAGTTCGATCTGCGTACCCGCGTCGCCGCGGGCGGAATGGGCGATCCCCCGGAGCCGCACGCGCCTGCCGGTCCATCGCACAACGATCCGATCGTGGGAAGTCGCATTGAGCAGCCGCAACTCGTCGACGCCATCGAGGTCGATTTCGACGACCAGCGGCTGATAGACCCCGACGACCAGCCGGTCCTCATGCCGCGCCTGCACGACCGGATATCCTTCCGACGGCAACCCGGCGCGCACCTGACCGAACAGCACCGTCTCGCGGTCTTCCATCCAGTGCGACAGGACCGTCTGAACCGCGTCGCGTTGCACCTGCGGCAGGCTGGTGAGGTCCATCGAGACCTGCGGCACGCTGAAATAGGCGTTGAGCAGTTGCCGGGCCGCGGGCTCCGCGCCGGCGCGGTGGTCCCACACGGTCGGATCGGAGTGGATCACCTGCCCGGCCGCGATCATCCGCATGTTGACCGTGGCACGGCGGTTCTGGTTGGCGTCGACCGGGCAATCGCCCACCCGCAGCAGGTTGCCATAGGGCGCTGTTGCCGGCCCGACATAGGCCTGCCGGAACTCGATCAGCACCTCGTCGAGCCCGGCTTCCTTCAGCTCCGCCTGCAACTGCTGCAGCGTGGCGTGGAGCGCCTGCCCGATATCGGGGATGTCACCGCCGGTTGGCGTGCCCTGGTAGGCGACGACGCCATCGAGGAAGTCGATCTTCAGCCCGTCCACGCCATAGTCGCGGACGAGCCGGATGCAGGTCTGAACGAAGTGATCCCGCACTTCGCGATAGCGCGGATCAAGCGCGGAGGCGCGCCAGCCGTCACCATTATGATAGGGCGCGAAGCGCTTCAGCCGCGGATAGACGTCGCTGTTCTCGCCCAGCAGCAGCGGCGCGACCCAGAGGATCACCGACAGTCCGAGTTCGTGCAGCCTCTCGACATGGCCGCGCATGTCGGGGAACTTCCGGGGATCGGCCACCCAGTCGCCGCATCCCGCATACCAACGACCGGTGGCCAGCTTCTGCCAGCCATCGTCGATGATCACCGCGCGGCAACCGAGTTCGGCCGCCAGCGCCGCATCGCGCTCGACCTTTTGCGCGTCGATGTTCTGCGAATAGGCATACCAGGTGCAGTAGACCGGCACGGTCCCGGCGAAGGGCACCGGCAGCGGGCTGCCGATATCGTCGCGCAGCCAGTCGCGCAGCAGCCCGACCGCTTCGGCATGATCGAGGCCGGCGCGTGCCGTTGCGAGACGGATAGTGCGCGGACCCTTGGGGTCGTGCTCGTAGTAGATGACGAAGCTCTTGTGCTCCTCGGAAACGCCGAAGCGGAGCTGGCTCTCCTCGATCTGCTGGTCGAAGCAGAAAGCAAGGATGGCCTTGCCCTGCCGGTCGTAGACGCAACCGAGCGGGCTCGACGAAATGATGCTGGTCTTGTCGCGGCCGCTCCAGTCGGCGGGCAGCGCGCGCATCGAGCCGTTCGGGTACCAGTAGCCCTCGACGTCGCCCAAGGGGACCTCGAGCGAGACCCGGACGATCGCGCCATCGGTCTCAATCGTGGTGATTTCCAGCGCGCCGACGGTCTGTTTCCCTACCACACGGCAGCCGGTGCCGATCGTCACCTCGACGCCGGGAATGCCGGTGGCGGCGGGGGCCATGACGGATACGTAGTCTTCCAGCAACACGGTGCCAGTCTCCTTGAGATGCTATTGCTTGACCGCCCCGGCGAGGATGCCGGCGACGAAATGACGTTGCAGGAACAGGAACAGCCCGAGTACCGGCAGCACCGACACCATCGTGCCGGCCAGCAGCTGGCCGTAATCGGTGTCGCTGAGGCCCTGCAGCGAGGCGAGGGCGACGGGCACGGTGTAGGCGTCCGACGTGCGCAGCACGATCAGCGGGTAGACGAAGTCGTTCCACTGCGCGAGGAACAGGAAGATGCCCAGCGCCGCGAGTGCCGGCCGCATCGTCGGCAACACGATCTGCGCGAAGATGCGGAACTCGCCGGCTCCGTCGACGCGCGCCGCCTGGATCAGCTCATCCGGCACTGACTGCATGGTCTGCCGCATCAGGAAGATGCCGAAGGGCAGCGCCAGGTTGGGCAGGATCAACGCCTGGTAGGTGTTGAGCCAGTTGAGTTGCACCATGATCTGGAACAGCGGCACCAGCGTCACCTGCGAGGGCAGTGCGAGGATCACCAGCACGATGCCGAACAGCACACCCTGCCCGGCGAAGCGGAATTTGGCGAAGGCGTAGCCCGCCGCCGTGCACACCAGGCCGCCGAGCAGCGCGTAGATCGTCGCGACCAGCGTCGAGTTGAGCACGGCGTGGCCGAACCCCTCGCCCACGAACAGGTTGACGAGGTTGGTCCACAGCTGGTCGCCGGGCACGAGGTTCGGCGGGTTGGAGAAGATGTCGCGCGTCCGGTGCGTACTGGCGACGATCAGCCAGTAGAACGGCGCCAGCATCAGCGCGCCGCCGATGGCGACGACGGCGCTGACTGCGAGACTGGCAACGCGAGTTTGCGGGCTGCGATTGATCCTCATGCCTGCCTCTCCCTGAGGAAGTGGAACTGGACGAGAGCGATCACGCCGATGATGCCGGTCAGCACGTAGCCGATGGCTGAGGCGTAGCCGAAGTCGAAGTACTTGAAGCCGTTCTGGTAGAGGTACATGCCGATGGTCAGGGTGGCGTTGTTAGGGCCGCCATTGGTCAAGACGTACGGCTCGTCGAAGAGCTGCAGGGTGCCGATGGTCGAGAGCACGACGGTGAGGGTGATGGCCGGCCTGAGCCCCGGCAGGGTGATGTGCCAGAAGCGTTGCCACGCGGTGGCGCCATCGATCTCGGCCGCTTCATAAAGCTCGCCGGGGATCGACTGCAGCTGCGCGAGGTAGATGACCGCGCTGTTGCCGGTGTAGTGCCAGGTCAGCGCGATGATGATGGAGACCTTGGCCCACACGGGATCGGCGAGCCACGGCACGCGTGGCAGCCCCACCGACTCGAGCAGGAAGTTCACCAGCCCGTGGTGGCTATTGAGCAGCGTCGAGAACAGGATGCCGTAGGCGACCAGCCCCATGACGATCGGCACGAAGTAGGCGGTGCGCCAGAAGGCGCGGAAGCGCAGCAACGTCGAGTTGAAGGCGACCGCCAGCAGCAGCGCCAACCCCAGCATCAGCGGCACCTGGGTGACGAGGATGATCAGCGTGTTGGTCAGCGCCTTGTAGAAGATCGGATCGGTGGCGAGCCGCCCGTAATTCCCCAGCCCGACGAAGGTTGTCTGGCCCTTGATGATCTTGGTGAGGCTCAGCCAGGCCGCATAGATGTACGGGTAGACCTTGAAGCCCGCGAACAGCACCAGCACGGGGAGCAGGAACAGGTAGGGCGTGAGGCGCGGCGCGGAGCCTCGCCAGCGCCGGCGCGTGGCCGGCTGCAGCTTGGACGACGTCATCTGGACCACCGAAGGGAAAGGGTGGCGGCAGGACGGGGAGGAAACCCGGCATCCTGCCGCCGTAACGCTCAGGCGGAGCGTATCAGTTGGCGGCGATGGTCCGGCCGGTCTGGCCGGCGACCAGCGCAGCGGCCTCGTCGAGCACGGTCTTCGGATCGGCGCCGCTCAGCAGCACCTGCGTCTGCGCGTCGGTATAGGCCTTGAGCGCCCGGGCGTAGTCGGTGGTGTAGTTCACCACCGGGGTGTTCTGGCCCAGTTCGTCGATGAAGAACTTGTTCACCTCGGCATCGAAGTAGTCGCTCTTCTTGACGAAGCCGTCGCTCTCCAGCATCGGCTTGAAGCCGGGGAACATGCCGCCGCCTTCATAGGTCGCCTGCTGGCCCTCGAGCGTGCCCAGGGCGTATTTCACGAACTCCCAGGCCGCTTCCTTGTTCGGGCTGGTGCCCGCCACCGACAGGTACGTGCCGCCCGAGATAGCTGCGGTCAGACCACCGGCCTCGACCGACGGAGGCAGGCGCAAGCGCCACTTGCCGGCCATATCGGGCGCCTCGTTCTCGAACACACCGGCGGCCCACGAGGCAGCCGGGATGACCGCGACGTTGGTCTGCCCCTTGATCTGCATCATGAAGTTGTCCCAGCCGCCCGGGATGTCGGCGACGATGCCCGCGTCGTTGGCTTTCTTGATCAGTTCGAGCGAGCGCAGGCCGGCCGGCCCGTTCATGGTGATCTCGCCGGCGGCGTTGAAGTAGAATGCGCCCTGCAGGTTGGTCAGCAGCTGCCATAGCCCGGCGGAGTCGGCGACCGTCGCCGCCTTGTCCATGGCGATGAGGTCCGCCCCCGTGGCTTCCTTCAGCTTCGGCCCAGCCGCAATCAGGTCGTCCCAGGTGACAATCGAGTTGATGTCGATGCCGGCCTGATCGAACAGGTCCTTGCGGTAGAAGAAGCCCGAGGTGTTGACCTCGTAGGGGATGCCGTAGACGGCGCCGTCGGCTGACGAACCGCTGGCCCACATGCCCGACGGGAACTGCGCCGCGAGGTCGTCCGCGCCCACTTCGCTCAGGTTGACGAGGCCGGTGGGGAAGGTCTCGATGTAGTTGCCGATATAGTCGATGCCGATGTTGAGCACGTCGGCGAGCCCCGCCCCGCCGGCCGCCATACCGGTCGTGATCTTGTCCCAGATCGCCGGGTTGCCGACGTCTTCCACCTTCACGGTGACTCCGGGATGCAGCTCGTTGAAGCCGGCGACCGCCGCTTCGAGGCCATCGGCCGGCGCCGTCCAGCTCCACACCGTGATGGTGCCCGACAGCTCCGACGCCGACGCGGCCGTAGCGAGCGTCGCGAGTGCAGTGGTGGCAAGGGCGAGCCGCGTCAGGCGCCCGGTTGCCGCAAACAAACGTCCTACCGTGTTGTCCAGTTTTTCCTCCTCAGGATTCCTCGGTCCCCGATCGTCCCACGCGGCTGGCGCCAGACTTCGCTGACTTCCCCGCACCGTCGGGATCGGATCGTGCCGGACGCTAGCAGCGCAAAATCATGCTTGCAACAGTTCATTGCAAATTTGCAGAAATCTCGATGAGGCGCTGGGAGGTTGACGATCTCGGCGAACGCGTGGTCAGTGCGGACGGGGAGCAGAGGGGGCTGAGCTGAACGCCGAGATCGTCGACACGGGCGCGCCGCGCTTCGACTACATCGTGGTCGGGGCGGGCAGCGCCGGCTGCACGCTCGCCAACCGGCTGACAGCGTCCGGCCGGCATTCGGTGCTGCTGCTCGAAGCCGGCGGCAAGGATGACTGGATCTGGTTCCACATTCCCGTCGGCTACCTCTACGCCATGGGCAACCCGCGGGCCGACTGGTGCTATCGCACCGAGCCGGTACCGGGACTGAATGGGCGGTCGCTGGGCTATCCGCGCGGCAAGGTGATCGGCGGCTCGTCGGCGATCAACGGCATGATCTACATGCGCGGCCAGGCCGCCGACTACGACCACTGGCGCCAGCTCGGCAATCCCGGCTGGGGCTGGGACGACGTGCTGCCGCATTTCCTCAGGAGCGAGCGCCGCGAGGGCGCGCCGAGCCCGCACCACGGCCAGGATGGCGAACTGCGGGTCGAACAGATGCGGCTCAGCTGGAAGGTGCTCGACCTGTTCCGCGCCGCGGCGATCGAGCAGGGCATTCCCGCAAGCAGTGATTTCAACGGCGGCGACAACGAGGGTGTCGGCTATTTCGAGGTCAATCAGCGCAAAGGCCTGCGCTGGTCGGCGGCCTCGGCGTTCCTGAAGCCGGCGCTCGGCCGGCCGAACCTGACCCTATGGACCGGCGCGCAGGCGCTGCGCCTCGTCGTGGAAGGACGTCGCGTCACCGGTATCGAGATCCGGCACCAGGGCCAGACCAAGCTCCTGCGCGCCGGCCGCGAGATCGTGCTCTCCGCCGGTGCGGTGAACTCGCCGCAACTGTTGCAGCTGTCGGGCATCGGTAACCCGGGACTGCTGGCCGAGCACGGCATCGCCACGAAGCACGAGCTGCCGCAGGTGGGAGAGAACCTGCAGGATCACCTGCAGTTGCGCATGATCTTCAAGGTCAGTGGCCTGCCGACGCTCAACGTCTCGGCCAACAGCCTCGCGGGCAAGGCCGGCATGGCGATGCAGTATGCGCTGGCGCGGCGCGGGCCGATGACCATGGCGCCCTCGCAGATGGGCGGCTTCACCCGCTCGTCGCCGGAGCGCGCCACGCCCGACCTGCAGTTCCATGTCCAGCCGCTGAGCCTCGACAAGTTCGGCGAGCCGCTGCACCGCTTCCCGGCGTTCACCGCCACGGTCTGCAACCTTCGCCCGCAAAGCCGGGGCCACATCCGCCTGGCCAGCGCCGATCCGTCGACGCCGCCGCTTATCCAGCCCAACTATCTCTCGGCATCAGCCGATCGCGAGGTGGCGGTCGAGGGTATCAGGCTGGTGCGGCGGATCGTGCTGGAGAGCCAGGCGTTCGCGCCGCACCGGCCGGAGGAGTACCGGCCGGGCGCCAGATTCAACAGCGATGCCGAACTGGAGCAAGCCGCGGGCGACATCGGCACCACCATCTTCCACCCCGTTGGCACCTGCCGCATGGGCAGCGACCCCGTCGCGGTGGTCGACCCGCGACTGAGGCTGAACGGCCTTGCCGGCCTCCGCGTCGCCGACGCCTCGGTGATGCCGACCATCACCTCGGGCAACACCAATGCGCCGACCATCATGATCGCGGAGAAGGCAGCAACCATGATCCTCGAGGATGCCGGCTGATCGGCTGGCGTCCGCCGCGCTAAAGATTATGACAGCGAACCGTATGGGATGAGCCGATCTGCGTCGGGGCGGGCATGGTTTCCTTGCAGATCGCAGTGACGCGCGGGCAGCGCGAGACGAACGGGCAGCCGCGGCTCTGGTTGGTCCAGAGCGGAATGTCGGTGGCGCGCCGGGATCGCGTCGTCGAGATCTTGCGCGCCGGGTTGGGCACGGCCTCGATGAGCAACCGCGTATAGGGGTGCTGCGGTCGCTCTGTGATCTCTTCGCTCGGCCCCTGCTCCAGCAGATGGCCGGCATAAAGCACCGCCGTATCTTCGGCGAAATAGCGCGCCGTGGCGATGTCGTGGGTGATGTAGAGCGCCGCCAGCTGGCGTTGCGACTTCATGTCCTCGAGCAGGTTGAGAATGCCCAGCCGCACCGACACGTCGAGCATCGAGGTCGGCTCGTCGGCCAGGAGTACCACGGGCTGCACCGAGAGGGCGCGGGCGATGGCGACGCGCTGGCGCTGGCCGCCGGAGAGTTCGTGCGGGCGGCGCTTCAGATAGTCCGCCGCCGGCCTCAGGCCGACGCGCTCGAGCAGCGCCAGCATCTCCTCCTCGACCGCCTTGCCGGATATCTCAGGTCGGTGCAGCCGCAACGGCCGCTCGAGGTGATAGCCGATGGTCTGGGTCGGGTTGAGGGAGCCGAAGGGGTCCTGGAACACCATCTGGACTTCGGACCGGTAGCGATCGAGGCGCCGGCCGGTGAAGCCGGCAATGTTCTCGCCTTCGAAACTGATGGTGCCCCGCGTCGGCTGGAACACCCGGGCCACCATGCGCGCACAGGTGGATTTGCCCGAGCCGGATTCACCGACCAGCGCAAGAGCACGACCGCTGACGAGCTTCAGCGAGATCCCCGAAAGAGCGCGCAGCACGGTGCGGTTGAGCAGCGAACCGAGGACGAAATCCTTGTCCACGCCGTCCATCTCGACGACCGTACGACCGGGGGCGGTGGCCGGCCCGCTCCGTTCTAGTTCAGCAAGTGACATGCCGCCTCGCTCTGTTGGGCCGGGTAGAAGCGCAGCTCGGGCGCCGTGTCGGCGCAGACCTGCATCGCGTGCGGGCAGCGTGGCGCAAAGCGGCAGCCCTTGGGCAGCATCCTGAGGTCGGGCGGCGATCCGGCGATGCCCTCCAGCCGCTGGCGCGGACCGGTGAGCGGCGGGAAGCTGTTGCCGAGCGCCTTCGTATAGGGGTGCTGCGGGTTGGTGAGGATTGAACTCGCCGGCGCCACCTCCACCAGTTCGCCCGAGTACATGACCCCGATGCGATCGCAGAACTCGATCATCAGGCCGAGGTCGTGGGTGATGAACAGCACCGAGAAGCCGAGCTGCGCCTTGAGCTCGACGATCTGTTCGATGATGTCGCGCTGCACCACGACGTCGAGCGCGGTGGTCGGCTCGTCCATGATGATGAGGCGCGGCTTCAGGGCGAGCGCGATGGCGATGCAGATGCGCTGGCGCATACCGCCCGAGAACTGGTGCGGGTAGTCGTCGAGCCGCGCCGGCGGGATGCCGACGAGCTCGAACATCTCGACCGCGCGGGCGCGGGCGCCCTTCTCGCCGAGCCGCGGCTCGTGTGTCTCGATCACGTCCATGATCTGCTCGCTCACCGGGATCACCGGGTTCAGCGCGTTCATCGCCGACTGGAACACGAAGCTCACCTCGCGCCAGCGATAGGCCTTGAGCCGGGCCTTACCGAAGCTCAGCACTTCCTCGCCGCCGAACCGGACCGAACCGCCGCTGACGAGGCCGGGTAGCCGGGTCAGTCGAGCCAACGCGAAGGCGACGGTGGACTTGCCGCAGCCGCTTTCGCCGGCAAGGCCAAACGCCTCGCCCTCGCGGATGTCGAAGTCGATGCCGTTGACGGCGCGGGCGACGCTTGTCTCGCCCACGTAGTCGACGGTGAGGCCCCGCACTTCCATCAGCGGACGAGAGACTGGACTAGAAGACATCGGCGCTCCTCCCGCGACGATTGAGGAAGCGGCGGATGCCGCCGATCCGGCGGCTCGCCCTGAGCTGCGGGTTGGTGATCTCGTCCACTGCGAAGTTGACCAGCACCAGCGCGGCGCCGGTGAGCATGATCGCGATGCACGGGGGCCAGATTTCCCACCAGGCACCACTCTGCAGGGCGAGGTTGTTCTGCGCCCAGAACAGCATCGTGCCCCAGGTCACCGCGTTGGGATCGCCCAACCCGATGAACTCGAGTGCGGCTTCGGCAAGGATCGCCGCGATCGTGCCCAGGACGAACCCGCCCATCACGAAACTCAGCATGTTGGGGAAGATCTCGACGAGGATGATCCGCCACTTCTTCTCGCCCATCAGCTCCGCGGAGAGCACGAACTCACGTGTTCGCAGGGCCAACGTCTGCGTTCGTATGGTACGCGCGGCCCAGCCCCAGCCGGTCAGGGCAAGGACCAGGCCGATGACCAGCGGACTGGCTTCCTCCACCATTGTCGCGATCACGATGATGAGTGGCAGCCCCGGCAGGACCAGCACCACATTGACGAAGAAGCTGAGGATATCGTCGACGCGGCCGCCGAAGTAACCGGCCGAGATGCCGATGGCGAGGCCGATCATCGCCGCTGCGATGCCGGCACCAAAGCCCACCGCGAGGCTTACCCGGCCGCCATAGACGAGCTGGGTGAACACGTCCTTTCCCATGCGCGTGGTGCCGAGGACGTGCTCGTAGCCCGGCTCGACATGCGGCTTGCCGGCGCGCCGTTTGGGGTCGAAATCGGTGAGCAGCGGTGCACACAGCGAGGTCAGCACCAGGATCAGCAGGATGACGATGCCCGCCATCCCCTTGCCGTTGGTGACGAACGCTGCGAGTCCGGGCGACAGTCGGCTGGTCCAGCCCGGCCGGGGCTTGACGCCCAGCTCGCGCATCAGCTCGAGCTGCGTGGGAGCAAGTGCCGCGCCCGTGTCCGGCTGCGCTCCGAGCGCAAGGGGTGACGACTGAGTGAGTTCGCTCATCTGCTTGCCTTCTCAGCGTCTCAGGCGGGGATCGAGGATGACATTCGCGATGTCGGAAACGAGGTTCGCCACCAGCACCGACATGGTGAGCAGCAGGAGCTGCCCCTGGATGAAGGAGTAGTCCCGGCTCTGGATGGCGGTGAAGGTGAACTTGCCGAGGCCCGGGTAGTTGAACACCTGCTCGGTCACCAGCGCCCCGCCGAGGAGGAACCCGATAGACAGGGCCAGCGCGGTGATTTGCGGCAGGATCGCGTTCCGGGCCACGTAGCGGTAGCGCACGCGCTGGTCCGACAGGCCCTTGGCCCTCGCCAGCACGACGAAGTCCTCGTTGAGCAGGTTGATCATCACGTTGCGCATGCCCAGATGCCAGCCGCCGAAACTGACGAGGAAGATCGAAAGCACCGGCAGGGTGGCGTGGTAGAGGACGCTGAGGATGAACTCAGGATACCAGCCCGGCATCAGGTTGGGATCATGTGCCCGCCCCAGGGGGAACCACTTGAGCTCCAGCGAGAAGGCGTAGAACAGCAGCAGCGCCACGATCGCGGGGGTAAAGGCGTTGAGGATCACATTGATCGGCGTGAACACGCTGTCGAAGAAGCTGCCGCGGTGCCAGGCGGCGTGGATGCCCATCAGCGAACCGATGATGAAGGCAAAGAAGATGGCGATGCCCACCAGCACCAGCGTCCAGCCGGCGCCGTAGAACAGCAGCGACGCCGTCGGCTCGGGGAACTGCACCGTCGAAATGCCGAAATCGAGCCGCGCGACGCTTCCCAGATAGGTGAGGTACTGCTCCCACAGCGAACCCGTGAGGCCGTAGGACTGGCGGATCGCCTGGATCTGCGACTCGTTGAGCCGGCCCTGGAACGACGCAATGATGCGTGCCGAGGGATCGCCCGGCATCAGCCGGGGTATGAAGAAGTTCAGCGTGATCGCGACAAGGAGCGCCGCCAGATAGAAGGCGAGCCGCCGCAGCAGAAAGATCATCCGTCCTGTTCCTTCGCCAGTGCCGGGCGGAGCCGGATGGACCGCCTCCGCCCGCTACACCGGGGTGATCCACACAGGAGCGTTGGGACTCCTGGGGATCGCCCGCGGATTCGAGCCTTAGTGCTGCGCGATCGGCTTCAATGCCAGGGCGTGCAAGACGCGTTCGCGGGTGCCGTCATGCACCTGCGGACGGACGAACGGGTTCTCCTTGGTCACCCAGCCGGTGAAGCGGCGGGTCGAGTACTCGAACCAGGTCGGGTTGGCGAACAGCGACACCACCGGCACGTTCTCGGCCACGGCCTTGTGCACCTCGAGCAGAGCCGCGAGTTGCGCATCGCGGTCGGACGTGCTTTGGAAGCGGACGAGCGCCTCCTCGGCAGCCGGCAGCGGCATCTGGTGCATGGCCTGGAAGTCGATCTGGCCGGGCACCATCTGGCGCGGATTGAACATCGGGTGATACTGGCTGTGCGGCGTCGGGCCACCATTGGTCCACATCACGTAGACGTCGAAGTTGCCCTGCGGCACGCCGTCGAACCAGGCGCCCTGGTCCATCGTCTTCAGGCTGGCGTTGATGCCGACGTCCTGAAGGTTCTCGGCCACGGTCTGCCCGGTGTTGACCCAGTCGGTCCAGCCCGACGGCATGGAGATACCGAAGGCGATGGGCGTGCCATCCGGATTGTCGCGCCAGCCGTCGCCGTCCTTGTCGACGAACCCGGCCGTGTCGAGCAGTTCCTTGGCCTTCTCCGCATCGTACTTCATCAGCCAGGTATAGGGCTCGAGCGCCGCCTCGTTGTACCAGGTGTTGAACATCTCACCGGTGCCGATCGGGAACTTCGTGTGCGTCGTCAGCCCGAAGGTCGAAATCTCGACCAGCGTGTCGCGATCGATGGCGACCGACATGGCCTTGCGGAACTCGAGGTTGTTGAAGGGCGCCTTGGTGGTGTTGAGCTGCAGGTTCACGTCCGACCCGGCGGGCAGCCAGTAATTGTTGAACTCGGACTGCGGCAGGAAGGTCACGTCGGGGTCGGTGAGTCCGTCGCCGAGCCAATCGAGTTCGCCCGCTGAGAGAGCGGCCACGGTCTGCTCGTTGCCGTTCATCTGCGGGAATTTCAGGCAGTCGATCGCATTTTCGGCGTTGAAGCGGCTGAGCTCATTGCGGCAGATTTCGTAGCCGTTGCGCGAGAAGTTGCGTACCTTGGTCCAGGGACCGGTGGCCACCGGATTGAGGTTGGCGAAGTTCTTCGGATCGTCAACCGACTTCCAGATGTGCTCGGGCAGCGGATAGAGGCCGGCAAGGCCATAGCGGGCCAGCGCATCGGGCTTGTTGAGGTTGAACTTGACGGTGTGGTCGTCGATCTTCTCGGCGCTGACGACGTTACCGGTGCCGGCCTCGGCATTGTACACGTCGATGCCCATCGGGAAGTCGGGGTGCGCCTTGGCGTACTCGAAGCTGAACACCACGTCGTCGGCGTCGAAATCTTCGCCGTCGCTCCACTTCACCCCTTCGCGCAGCTTGTAGGTGATGCTCTTGAGGTCCTCGGGGATCTCGAACGACACGGCGAGCGCCGCCTCGTTCTCACCCGGGTGCCACAGGTTGTCGATCCACATCGGCTCGTAGGTGAAGTCGCGCGTCCGCTGCTGCGGGCCGGTGGGATTGTTCGGGTTGAAATTCTCCACCATTGCGTCGGTGTGATACGGCAACAACCGCAGGATCACTTCGTCCTGCGCAAACGCGCTCGTGGTCAGCAGAACGCCGGCCAGGACCGTCAAACAACTGGTTCTAAGCAATCTTTCCTCCTGTTGACGGGTCGCCCACATCTGAGTGTGAGATCGATCCCATAAACTCCCTGCCTCGGCCGCGGCGGGGCCGTGCCGATGGCTCAGTCACGTCCCCGCCCTGCCCGGCTTCCCTCCGCCGGACACGCGGTTCGATCCTTGCTCCCTATGCCTCCCTCGACTGATCTCGTGCCGGCCCCACGCTCTCGCGAACGATGAGTTCGGTGTCGACGACGGACCTGAGCGGTCCGGAACCGGGCTCACTCAGCAGCTTCAGAAGCAGCGTGCCCGCTGTCTCGCCGATCGTATCGACCGGCTGCCTGATCGTCGTCAGCGGCGGCCACAGGTGTTGCGCGTGAAAGGTGTCGTCGAAACCGATGACCGAAATCTCGTCCGGTACGGACTTGCCCTTGTGCCGCAGCGCCTGCAGGACACCGGCTGCCATGTCGTCGTCGCCGGCGAAGATCGCCGTGAAATCGCGGCCCTCCTCGATCAGTGCGATGGTGGCCGCGTACCCGAACTCCTGGCTGAACTCGCCACCGACGACATAGATATCGTCCATGCTCATCCCGTGCTCGGCCAGCGCCGCGGCAATGCCCTGGCGGCGCGCGATGGTGTCGCCGAAATCGGGTTGGCCGGAGAGGTAGACGATCTTGCGGTGACCGCGTGCGAGCAGGAAGTTGAGCGCATCGCGGGCGCCGCCGAAATTATCGAGCGTCACGGTTCCCTGCGCCACCTCGCCGCCCTTGCTGCCGACGTTCACCACGGGGATGCGGGCTGAGCGGAGGATTTCCGCCGCGTCGGCACGTACGGGCTGCTCGACATAGAGCAGGATGCCGTCGCAGGAGCGATCGACAAGTTCGATGATGGCGCGCGCTTCCTCGTCCTGGTCGGCATAGCCCGAACTCACCATCAGGGCCTTGCCGGCGCGGCGCGTAGCCCGCTGCAGGCCATAGACCATGTTGGCGAAGTAGGCCGTACCCACGTCCACCATCACCGCGCCGATCATGTTCGTGCGGTTGGAACGGAGGGACCGGGCCAGCGTGTTCGGACGGTAGCCGAGTTCGGCGATGGCTTTCTCGATGTCGCGACGCTTCGCCTCCGAGACATAGCCGTTGCCGGCAACGACCCGGGAGACGGTGGAACGGGATACCCCCGCCCGCTTCGACACATCAGTGATGGTCGCCATTCGCCCCGAACTCTCCCCCGGTCCATGTGGGACCGATCCCATGCTGAGATCGATCTCATGTCGGAGTCAAGAAGACCACTCTGCGGCTTCGGGCTTTTTGTGCTGGTTCCAGAACAGCCGGGCGCGATGACTCAAGCTATTGGGAATCCATGAACTTCCTGTCTGGTCCGAGCCGACGGCGACCCGCAGGGCCAGGAAGTGGTATTACGCGGGCCCAACTCGTCCGGGAGCGTGGCTCCGGCTCAGCTGCGCAGGCCCGGCGCCTCCTGGCCGGTGCTCTGCACATACTCGGTATAGCCGCCACCGTAGGTGTGGATGCCCTCGGGCGTCAGTTCGAGCACGCGGTTGGACAGCGCGGCGAGGAAGTGCCGATCGTGCGAGACGAAGAGCATCGTGCCTTCGTACTGCGACAGCGCTGAGATCAGCATCTGCTTGGTGGAGATGTCGAGGTGGTTGGTCGGCTCGTCGAGCACCAGCAGGTTCGGCGGATCGAACAGCAGGATCGCCATCACGAGGCGGGCCTTCTCGCCACCCGACAGCACCCGGCATTTCTTGTCGATCTCGTCGCCTGAAAAGCCGAAGCAGCCGGCCAGCGCCCTCAGCGGCGCCTGGTTCGCCTGCGGGAAATTGTCCTGCAGCGTTTCGAACACCGTGCGGTCGCCATCCAGCACGTCCATTGCGTGCTGGGCGAAATAGCCCATCTTGACACTGGGGCCGCGGTTGACCGTCCCGTCGTCGGGATCGGCCGCGCCAGCGACCAGCTTCAGCAGCGTGGACTTGCCGGCGCCGTTGATGCCCATGATGCACCAGCGTTCCTGGCGGCGGATATGGAAACTGAAGCCATCGTAGATGGTACGGCTGCCATAGCGCTTGGCGACGTTCTTCAGCATCACGACGTCTTCGCCGGACCGCGGCGCAGGGCGGAACTCGAAATTGACGGTCTGCCGGCGCTTTGGCGGCTCGACCCGGTCGATCTTGTCCAGCTTCTTGACCCGGCTCTGCACCTGCGCGGCATGCGAGGCGCGCGCCTTGAAGCGCTCGATGAAGGCGATCTCCTTGGCGAGCATCGCCTGCTGGCGCTCGAACTGGGCCTGCTGCTGCTTGTCGGACAGCGCGCGCTGCTGCTGATAGAAATCGTAGTCGCCGGTGTAGGAGGTCAGCGCGCCCCCATCGATCTCGACGATCTTGTTGACGATGCGGTTCATGAACTCGCGATCGTGCGAGGTCATAAGGATCGCGCCGGAATAGGTCTTGAGGAAGGCCTCGAGCCAGATCAGGCTCTCGAGGTCGAGGTGGTTGCTCGGCTCGTCGAGCAGCAGCACATCGGGCGCCATCAGCAGGATGCGGGCCAGCGCCACGCGCATCTTCCAGCCGCCCGACAGCGCGCCGACATCGCCCTCCATCATCTCCTGCGAGAAGCCCAAGCCGTCGAGCACCTCGCGGGCGCGGCCATCGAGCGAATAGCCGTCTAGCTCCTGGAAGCGGCCCTGCACGTCGCCATAGCGGACGATGATGTCGTCCATGGCGTCGGCCTGATCCGGATCGGCCATGGCGGCTTCGAGGACAGCCATTTCGGCCATGAGTTCGCTGACCGGCCCGGCGCCGTCCATCACTTCGGCCACGACGCTGCGACCGCTCATCTCGCCGACATCCTGGCTGAAATAGCCGATGCTGGTGCCGCGATCGACGGAGACCTGCCCCTCATCGGGCTGCTCCTCGCCGATGATCATGCGGAACAGCGTGGTCTTGCCCGCCCCGTTGGGACCGACGAGGCCGGCCTTCTCGCCTCTGAGCAGCGAGGCCGACGCCTCGATGAAGACGATCTGCTTGCCGTTCTGCTTGCCGATACTTTCCAGGCGGATCATGCGCTATTCCGAACTCGAACCAGTCCGCCTCCCGGAGGAGCCGGCCATCTACACGTGCGGCGGGACGAGTATCGAAGATCGATGCGCTGGGGAAGGCGCTTGCGCCGTTGCAAATTGCCGCTCATCGCCTGACAGGCCTAGCGACAGTCACGGAAGTGAAATGCCGGCCTGCGGAGCCGGCATTCACATATGTGATCCGATGTCGGCGTTACCGCCGACGAGGATTGTCAGCAGGCCGTGGCCACGCGGATGGCTTCGACCGGCAGGTCAACATTGTTCAGCCAGGTGACGTGGCAGCAGGGATCGTAGTCCGGCACGGCAACAAGGAGGCGGCCAGACTTGTCGTCAAAGGTGATGCGCGTCTCGGCCACGTTGCCGCACACTTCGCCATCACCCTTGGGCATCAGCGTGTTGAGGTCGTCGAGCTGGTCGCAGAAGCCACCCGGGGCTTTGTAGTTTGCGGCCCCATCGGGACCACAGTAGGGGCTGAGGCCGGAATTGGCGAGCTGCGTACCCGCAAGGGCGGGAAGCTGTAGCGACGGCAGCAGGGCTAGCGCGATGAGGACAGGCAGGATCTTCGTCATGGAATTGCTCTAGGAAATATTGAACCGAACCGGGCACTGCACTTCGCCCGGCGAGCTTTTCCGCTGATGGAACGACAGCAAGACGAATCGCGACGATACCCGCCTCAGATGGCCGGATTTGTGGTTGATGGTACGTTAACGCACCAGTTGGCAGGAGAGAGTTCACTCCCCAGCCCGCCGTCGCACCACCAACAGCCCTCGCCCTTACTCCTCCCGGAACGCCCTCGCGATCTGATCGGTGAACGGCTTGGCGAGGTAGGCCAGCGGGGTCATCTGCGCGGTCTCGACGAAAGCTTCGACGGGCATGCCGGGGCGGAGATCGAGGCTGTCGGCCAGTTCGTTGCGGTCGAAGGAGATATCGGCGAGGTAGTAGGTCTCGCCGGTCGCGGGGTCGCGTTGCGCCGCGGCCGAGACCCGGCGGACTGCGCCCTTCACCTCGGGGGTGGTGCGGGAGTTGAAGGCAGAGAACCGCAGCCGTGCGGGTCCACCGACGGTGATCTGGTCGACGTCGATGGTGCGCAGGCGCACCTCGACCTGCAGTTCGGCATCGGCGGGAACGATGGTGACCAGCGTCTCGGCGGGCGTGACAATGCCGCCGATGGTCGTGACATGCAGCTCGTTCACCGTGCCGGCTGTCGGCGCCCGGATGTCGGTTCGCGACAGCCGGTCCTCGATCGCTATGCCGCGCTCTTCGAGCTCGGCGAGGAGGGCGTCGAGCTGGCGGAGCTCGCGCTGCGCATCGTTGCGGGCGGTTTCATCGACGGCGAGGATTTGCAGGGCAACTTCGCCCATGCGCGACTGGGTGCGAGCCATCGAGGCGCTGATCTCGCCGAGCTGGCCTTCCATGCGGGTGAGGTCACGGCTGCTGGCGGCAACACGTGACCCCTCGATGAGGCCGTTCTCCTTGAGCAGCACAAGGTTCCGGTGTTCGGATGAAACGAGCGAGATCTCGTCGTTGAGGGAGTCGAGCTGCGACTGCAGGCCGGCAAGTTCCTGGTCGAGCTGCTGCTGCTGCAGTTCGAGCTGGGCCTTGAGCCGGGTCCGGTTCAGGAGGTTGCCGGCAAACAGCTTGCTCTCTCCGGCAATCAGGTCGGCAAGTGCCGGATCGGCGGCGTCGAACGTATCCGGGAACACCAGCTCGGTGCTGCCGTCCCGCTCGGCGACGAGGCGCATACGGCGCCCGTTCAGCTCGCCGAGCTGCCCGTTGATGATCGCGAGCTCGGCGCGGGTCTGCGCATCGTCGAGCCGGATCAGCAACTGGCCGGCCTCGACCGTATCGCCCTGGCGGACCGCGATCTCGGCGACGATACCGCCGTCGCGGTGCTGGACGGTCTTGACGTCCTCGACGACCTTGACGAGTCCCGGCGCGATGATGGCGCCAGATATGACGGTATTGGACACCCAGTAGCCGCAGCCACCGATCAGGGCGAAGGCGAGCACGAAGCCGAAGGCGACATGCCCGCCAAGCCCGAAGGACTTCTCGCGGACACGCTTGGCCGGCTTGCGCTTTTCGAAGCTGGCAGCGCCACCCGTCGGGATATCGAACGTAGCCATCCTCGTGCTCCCCTAGACCGCAGCGGTTTCGTAGACGAAGGGCTGCTGATGGCCCTGAACGGTGACGGTCATCTCGAACTCGAAGTTGCCGTCGGTGTCGAATTCGAAGACCGTTAGCTCCTTGCCATCATCGTCATCGACGTAGCGGATGCGCAGCCTGAGGGCGTTCGGATCATCCTCGTCCCGGTCACGGTAGTAGTGACCAAAGCGATCCTCGGCGGCCTCGTCCTGGGACATCGTGAACTCGAACGCCTCGACCTGGATGTGATCGCCGACCACGAAATCGAGGATGTCGTGGACCAGCGTCGGTCGATCGACGTCCTCCGGCAGCGCGAAGATGAAGGTGTCTTCTCCGTCGCCCCCGGTCAGCTGCATCTCGGCGTCGCCGACCATGAAGATGTCGGCACCGCTGCCGCCGACGACGGCCTCGAAGCCGCTGAACTTGTCGTCTCCGGCCTCGTCGCTGATGATCGAGCCGGCAGTGAGGTCGAAGGTGATCGGCGCGCTGGCGGCGGAATAGTCGATGGTGTCGAAGCCCTCGCCGCCCTCGAGGTAGTCGACGGTTGCATCCATCGCGGCGACGGCCAGGTCGTTGCCCTCACCGCCGAAAACGATGTCTTCGCCAGCGCCGTCGTGGATTTCATCGGCGCCCGCGTCTCCCTGCAGGAGATCGGCACCTTCGCCACCATCAATGATGTCGGCGCCCTCCCCTCCGACGACCGTATCGTCATCGGCGCCGCCCAGGAGCATGTCGTTCCCCGCCTCGCCGAGCAGCACGTCGCTCCCTGCCTCGCCGGCCAGCCGATCATCGCCATCGCCGCCGGACAGCGTGTCCTTGCCATCTCCGCCGAGGACGACGTCATTGCCGGCGCCGGCCCAGACCACATCGTTGCCGGCACCTGCGGAAATCTTGTCGTCGCCGTCTCCACCGACGATGAAGTCGTCTCCGCCCAGGGAGCTGACAAGGTCGGCGCCGGCGAGGGCATGGATCGTGTCGGGTCCCTCGGTGCCCGCGATCTGATCTGCGGCCTCGGTCCCGTTGACGGGACCGCGGACAATCGGAATGAAGGCCGTGCGGGGGACGCTCGTCGTGCCGTCGCTGATCTCGAAGTTGACCTGGACCTGGCCTGCGGCGGCCTGTGGGCCCGAGTTGTAGATGAAGCCCGCCTCCGTCTGGACGATCGCCCCCGAGGAGACGGTGACGTTCCTGACCGTGAGCTGATCCCCATCTCGATCGACGGCCTGCGCCAGCAACTGATCGAGGCCGATGACGACGGCGGTCCCCGCAAACGCCTCCTGCAGCAGGATCGGCCCATCGCGGACATCGGGCGCACGGTTGCGCCGCTGTGGCTCGCCGGACGACGCGCCTCCGCCGCTGCCTGGCGACTGCGTCGAGGAGCCGCCCTGGACACGAGCACGCTCGCCGGCCTGGGGCTCGGCCTCAATCGGGGGCGGTGCCTGTGGGGCAAGGATGCTGGAACTGTCGATCGGCGGGGAGTCGACCAGCGTGTGCTTGCGGACCGGGAACGGCACCACATTGTCGGTGCGATGGAACGAGCGGGTGCTGTCGAAATCATCGCGCACCCCTGGGGACTTGGTTGTCTCCCCATCTTCGGCGGCTGCCGATTTGGCCGACTGGCTCGCGTCATCGGACGGTGCGGACGGCATGCCGCGCGGTCGTTGATCCGCCGTCGCTTCGGGTTCATTGTGAACCGTCACTTCCGTCGAGGACATCGCCGTCTTGATGAAGCCGAGGACTGCGGCGAGAACGACGCCGAAGAACAACGGAAGCCTGGTCGCGGCCTGGCTCGGCCGGAAGCGGTAGCGTTCGGCCGGGGAGGCGGCTTCGGCTTCCTTGGTGCCTTTTACCTGGATCGTCATGCGACTGCCCCTCCCTTGGAGAAGTCGGCCCGGGCCACGTTGCTGGTCGTGCGCTGCGGCTGCAGCACTTCGTCCTTGGGCCCGAATGCCGTCATGCGGCCGTTCTGGATCACCGCAACGAGGTTGACGGCGACGAGGGCGCTGGGGCGGTGGGCGATGATCACCGCGATGCCCCCACGCTCCCTGATCCCCTCGATGGCGCGCGTCAGCGCCTGCTCGCCCTCGCCGTCGAGGTTGGAGTTCGGTTCGTCCATCACGACGAGGAAGGGGTCGCCATAGAGCGCGCGGGCGAGGCCGATGCGCTGGCGCTCACCGGCCGAGAGGACGTTGCCCTGGGGGCCAAGCGGCGTGTCGTAGCCGCCGTCGAGCCGCACGATCATGTCGTGGACGCCGGCAGCCTTGGCCGCAGCCACGATGCGGGCGGGATCGGGAGTGACGCCCAGCCGCGAGATGTTCTCGGCGATCGTCGCGTCAAGCAGGCCAACGTCCTGCGGTAGGTAGCCGACGTGGCTGCCCAGTGCTTCGTCGGACCACTGGCCGAGGTCGGCGTCGTCGAGCCGCACGCTGCCGCGCAACGTCGGCCAGATGCCGGTAAGGGCCTTGGCGAGAGTCGTCTTGCCGCCGGCGCTGGGTCCGATGATCCCGAGGGCCTGTCCGGCCTGGAGCTCGAAGTTCACCTCGCTCAGGAGGACGCGGCCATTGGCGGGCGCCGAGACGGTGATCTTGTCGACCTTGAGGGACTTCGCGGGCGCCGGCAGCGGCATCGGCTCCTTGGCGTCGCCGAGGGAGACCAGCGTGTCACGCAGGCGGCGCATGGAGTTGCGGGCCCCGACGACGTTCTTCCAGTTGCCGATGGCCAGGTCGATGGGAGCAAGGGCTCTGGTTGCAGCCACTGACGAGGCGATGATGGCACCAGCGGAAAGATCGCCGATGATGGTGAGATAGGCCCCGAGGCCCAAGAGCGCCGATTGCAGCAGCATGCGCAGCACGCGGGACATGGCGCCCAGCGTGCCGCTGATGTCGTTGCCCCTGGTCTGGAGCGTCAGGTGCTCGCGATTGGCTTTGTCGTACCTGGCGACGGCACGGCCGGCAAAGCCCATGGCCTTCAGGATATCGGCGTTGCGCGCATTGGAATCGGCGACGGCGTTGCGGCTGACGACGGCCTGCTGCGTCGCATTGGCGAGGCGGCGCGAAAGCAGCTCGTTGATGATCGTCAGCAGTGTCAGGATCACGGCGCCGCCGAGCGTCATGGCACCGAGCAGCGGGTGCAGCAGGTACACGAAGATCATGTAGACCGGCATCCATGGCATATCGAAGATCGCCATCGGTCCCTGGCTGCCGAGGAAGCCGCGAACGGTATCGACGTCCCGGCCACGCTCGAGCGACTCGGCGGTGGAGAAACCGAACCGCGGCATGTCGATCGCAACCTTGTGGGCGATCGGGGCGAACTTGCGATCGAGGCGCGCACCGACGCGCACGAGGATCTGGGAGCGCACGATGTCGAACAGCCCCTGGAAGAGATAGAGGCCGATGGCGAGGGCGGAAATGGCCACCAGCGTCGGGATGCTGCCGCTGGCGAGCGCCCGATCGTAGATCTGCAGCATGTAGAACGCGCCGGTGAGGGCGAGGATGTTGATGATGCCCGAGACGGAGAACAGGTAGAGCCCGATCCCCCGGAACTCGCGCTTGAGCGCGTCGTTGACGCGCTCTTCGGCCAGCGCCTTGGTATTGTTGATGCGCATAAGGGTCCCCAACGATCTCGCTTGCAGCTATCGAAACGGGGCGGTGCCATTGGCACCGCCCCGACAGATCAGAGCGTGAAGTCGCTGGCCGTGAGGTTGTGGTTCCCCACGATGTTCAGCTTGAACTCGGCGGGGTTGTCGCCGTCGACATTGCCTTGGATCACCGTGTGTTCGACGCCGTTGATCGTCTCATGTGTGACGAGCAGCTGACCGACGGCGGCCACGCCCGAACTGACGATGGTGGTGCCGAAGGCCTGGTTGCCGGAGACGGTCGTGTTGGCGTCGATGTTGCTCAGGTCGATCTTGTCGCCCGCCTGGAAGCCGACGATCGTGTCGCCATTGGCGGCAGCCACCGACTTGAAGACAAACGTGTCGTTCCCTGCACCGCCGTTCATCACGTTGACGGCTTCGCTGGCGATGATCCTGTCGGCGCCCGAGCCGGTAACGACGTTCTCGATCCCCCACAGCGTATCCGAACCCGACTGGGAGCTCGTTGCGCTGCCGTGCCCCTGGGCACCCGTGCCCAGGTCGACGGTGATGTTGGCGGTGATCGCGGCCATGTCGAGCGTATCGTTGCCGTTGCCGCCTGACATGTCGTCGCCGAAGTACGAGTCGTTGCCGTCGTTCACCTGGGCGACGAACCGATCGTTGCCATGTCCGCCGATGGCCTTGTCGTTGCCGTTGCCACCGTCGATCGTGTCGTTGCCATCGTTGCCGAAGAGGCGATCGTCACCATCTCCGCCATAGATCAGGTCGGCATCATCGCCACCCATGGCGGTGTCATTGCCGGCGTCGGCGTAGATGGTGTCCTGGCCCGCCGAGCCCGCGACGAAATCCGCGCCAGCTCCTGCCAGCAGTAGGTCCGCGCCGCCGCGGCCGATGATCACGTCGTTGCCTTCAAGCCCGATCAGATGGTCGTCAGAGCTCGTCCCGGTGAGAATGTCGCTGCGGGAGGTGCCGGTGCGGGGTGCGAGAGCTACCTCGTCCTCTTCTTCTGACACCACGGGGCTGGGCGGCGCTTCTTCTTGCTCGCCACCAGTACCCGGACCACCAATCTGCGGTCCGGTGCCGGTCGACTTGTAGCTGACCGAGTTGGTGCCGTTGGTCACGGTCGTGACGCCGTCCTGGTCGGTCGTGCTCTGATACCCGGAGGCGCTTGCTCCGCCCGGCAGTTCGATCACGTCCTCGGGGCGCAGCGTCCCGATGATGGTGTCGTGCCCGCCATTGGAGCGGAACACGATGCGGTGGGCCGAGTCGAGCCCGGTGATGTCGATCGTGTCGTTGCCGGCGTCGCCATCGATGGTGATGGTGTTGAGGCGCAGGCTGGTCGAGGAGAAGTCGCCGAACACCTCGTAGCTGTCGCCACCCGAGCTGCCGTTACCGGAGGGATCCGCGCCGTTGATACGGATTTCCTCGATCTCGGAGAGCTCGGCCACCACCGAAGTCGTCGCACCGACGGTGCGGGTGATGACGATCTCGGTGCCCGCCGCGAAGACTGTTCCGAGCGTTGCGGCAAGCGTCGCGTTCTGCCCGGCCGTCATCGCGTAGATGCGGTAGGTTTCGGATTCGGAATTACCCGTGATGGCGAAGGTGTCGCCGAGGGCGATCTCGGTGCCACCGTTGACGACGTCGCGGCCGTCTGTCGGCGTGCCTGCCGCGTTCGCGGCCCAGGTGATCGTGTCGTCGCCGGCATCGCCGTTGATGGTGTCGACTCCGGCGTTGAGGTTCGGAGCCGTGACGGTGACGGTGAAGTTGTCGACGAAGAAGTTGTCGCCATTATCCCAGGCGCCATTGGCCTGGAAGCGTATGGCCGACTGAGGCCCGATCTGAGCAGCCGTCAAGGCGACATTGAAGGTGCCGCTCGCCGTGCTCAGAACGCCGCCGGTCAAGGTCTGCCAGCTGCTCGTGGTGTGGTTCCAGGCCTGGACGGTCACGTTCTCGGTGCCCGTGAGGCTGCTATCCCCCACGTAGGTGAACTGAACCGAGGCCGATGTCGCTCCGGTCAGATTGAACGAGCGCTGGATGAACTCGCCACCGTCGATGCCTTCCTCGAAGTGAAGCCGGCTGCCGTTGGCGGTGTTGATCTGAATATCTCCAGCGTTCGGATCTGTCGTTTCGCCACCACCCTCGGTCCAGCCACCCACCCACGGGACCGTACCGTTGCTGTTGCTGTAAGAGACTGTCTGGAAGGTATCGGCGTAGGTGCCGGTGTTCGAACCGATACCGCCCGACAGCGTGTCGTTGCCGTCGCCGCCATTGAGCACGTCGGCGCCCTCGCCGCCCCTGACGTCGTCGTTGCCGCCATTGGCGTTGACCGTGTCGTTGCCGCCATTGGCGTTGATGATCTCCGCGGCCGCTCCGCCGGTCGTGGTCTGGGCGGTCTGGAGGCCATTGATCGTGGTCGTCGGGACGGTCGCGAGGGTGAAGTCGCTGATGTCGATCTGGGCGTCGGTGACGCCATTGATGCGGATCGTGCCCAGCACGTTGCCGTTGCCGTCGTTGATGGTAAGCAGCCGGCCGGCCGGTCCGGTGACTGCAGTTTCAGTCACGCGGGCCGCGAAGTTGACCGATGTGATACCCAGGCCGCTCAGGTCGATCTTGTCCTGGTTGGTGGCCTGGCCGCCATCAGCGTCGAAGCTGGTGATGGTGTCGTTGCCGAAACCGCCCGCGTTGTAGACGAGGGTATTGAAGCCACCGCCGACGTTGATCGTATCGTTGCCGGCACCGCCGATGATTATGTCGTTGTCGTCGTTGTCGGTGCCGATGATGTTGTCGTCACCCCGGCCGGCGTCGATCAGGTCGTTGCCGTCGTCGCCGGTGATGGTGTCGGCCCCGTCCCCGCCGAACAGCTGGTTGTTGCCGTCGTTGCCGAGGATCGTGTTGGCGAGTGCATTACCGCTGCCGTTGATCGCGGCAGTACCGCCGGTCAACGTCAGGTTCTCGACATTTGCTCCGAGGACGAAGCTCACCGAGGACTCGACCCGGTCGATACCGCCGGCCGCGGCCGCATTGGTCTCGCTGACCGTGTCGCCGGCATCGTCGACGATATAGACATCATTGCCGTCACCGCCTGTCATGGTGTCGGCTCCGGCGTCGCCATCTAGAGTGTCGTTGCCGAGGCCACCGTTCAATGTGTCGTTGTCGTCGCCGCCGTTCAGCGTGTCGTTGTCGTCGCCGCCGTTGAGGATATCGGCGCCCAGACCGCCATTGAGCGTGTCGTTGCCGGCAAGGCCGTTCAGCGTATCGGCCAGGTCGCCGCCGGAGATGACGTTGGCGATGCTGTTGCCGGTACCGACGAACTGGTCGGCATCGATGCCGGTGTAGGTGAGGTTCTCGACGTTCGCCATGAGCTCGATGGAGAGCGCGGCCATTTCGGTCAGCACCTCGTCGGTGCCGCCACCTGCGGCCTCCACCACGACGTCGAGCACGTCGTCGACCACGTAGTCGTCGTTGCCGGCGAGGCCGACCATCGTGTCTGCCCCGAGGCCGCCATCGATCAGGTCATCGTCGCCATTACCCGAGCCGCCGACGAGCAGGTCGTCGCCGTCGCCGCCGAACAGGTCGTTGTCGCCGGTGCCGCCGAAGATCAGGTCATTGCCGAGACCACCGGTAATCGCGTCGGCGGTCCCGTTCTCGCCGACGATCATATTGTTGGCCAGCGAGGTGGAGAGGTTGACGCCGTTGGCGGCACTGTCCCGGTTCGCCGGATCGGTCCGGCTGATCAGGTAGTCCGCGCTGCCGAGTGCGTAGCCGGCAAAGCTGGCGCCGTTGAAGTTGATGCGCTCGACGCCCTGCTGGGTGTTGTTCGCACCGTCGAAGTGGTTCACCACGGTGATGGTCTGCGCGACCGTAGTCGCGCCGTCCGTCAGGCTGTAGTTGAGCACCAGGTCGCCATTGGCGGTACCCTGGTCATTGTCGGCGGCATTCAACGCCGTCAATGTCCGGATCGGCAGGTCGGTCGCCGGATCGACGCCCGTGGTCGGGGCGAGGATCGAGATCAGGTCGGCCGAGCCCTCGTTGTTGAGCTCGTTGATGACGTCGTCGCCATCCCCCATCGTGAACGAGTAGGTGTCGTCGCCGGCTCCACCGTTGAGCGTGTCCGTTCCGATGTGGAGAGTGGGAATGGATGCCGTCACCACGAGATTGTCGATGTTGACGATGTCGGAGCTGCCAGCCGTTGCCTCAAGTCCGGAAGCGACGAAGCGGATGGACGCCGTCCCGAATGGCCCGTAGCCGGAGAGGTCGATGTTGCGGGAGGCGGTGTTGGTGGCACTGTTGATAGTGTCGATCAGGACATAGTTCGCCTCGGTGCCGTCGCGGGAGAACCACACGTTGATGGCGTCGTCGGTGTTCAGGTCGAGGTTCTGTTCGGCGATGGAGTACCTCAGATTCACGGCCGTAGCGCCGGTGAGGTTGAACGTGCGCTGTATCGAGGCGCCGTCGCCGGAGTCGAACTGTAGCACCCCATCGGTGACACGGATCTGGCCGTTCGCGGACGTGGAACTGTTGTCGTCGCCCGACTCGCTCCAGTTCGATGCCCAGGTCAGCGTGCCGTCGGAGTCGTTGTAGCGATTGTTGTTGCTGGTCGAGCTGAAGTCGTCTGCAAAGGTCCCCGTGTTGCCGCCAGCGCCGCCGACGAGGACGTCGTTGCCGCCGAGGCCGTTGAGCACGTCGGTGCCCGCGAGGCCGAGGATCAGGTCGCCGGTTGCCGTGCCGTTGAGCACCGGCTGGTTCAGCGGCGGAGCGCCTAGCGGCGCAACGCCGTTATCGTTGTACGGAGTGCCGGTGATGATGTTCAGCGCGTTGCCGTCGAGAAACTCGACCTTTTCGATGTTGCGCAGCTTGTCGGTACCATCGAGCTGGTTCTCGATCGCATGCGTGACGATCACCTGCCCGTCCGCGGTCGCGGCGAATGTGTATTCCGAGCGATTGCCCAGGAACACAGCGGTGTCGATGCTGTTGCCCGGTGTCGGGTCCGAGAGGATTTCACGTACGATCGTCAACTGGCCGGGATTGATGGTGCCCTCGAGCATCCAGGCAGTCAGCGGCTTGGTGACGCCGTTGATGGTGACCGGGCTGGTCATGCTCTTGAGGTTGTTGGCGCCATAGAGTTCGGCACCCATCCCGCCGGGGGTCCCGACGACGAACTGGCGGATGCTGATGCGAACGTTCAGCCACTTGTCGCCATCGATGATATCGTCGCCACCCTGGCCGTAGATGCGATCGCTGCCGTCACCGCCAAGGATGATATCGCCCGAGGCGAACGAGGTGACGCCGGCGCCGAGTACGGCCTGCAGGCCATTGATGAGCGCTATGCCCTGGGCGTCGAGTGCGCTGCCGAGGTACCCGGTCGAGCCGCCCTGGGCGAGCGGCAGCATGGTGGTCGCGTCTTCGTTCGAGCCCTTGAGCACGTCGTCGAACTGGGTGCCGGAGAGACCCTCCACGGACTCGAACTCGTCGAGCGCGGAGTTCTGCGGCAGGGTGGGCGCCTCGTCGAACACGATGCCCACCGACAGGTCGGCATTCACGAAGGCGGCGTTGTCCTTGTAGGTCGCCCAGTCGAAGCCCGACATGCCGGCCATCTTGCCGCGGCCGGGGCTGCCCACGAAGACGTCGTCACCACCCTCGCCGATGAACTCGTCGAAACCGCCATCGCCGAGAAACACATCGTTTCCGTCGATGCCGTCACGGGCGAAGATCTCGTCGAAGTTGTCGCCGGGCGCGCCGTCGAACGTGCCGGTCTCCAGCCAGTCGTCGCCCTCGTTGCCGAGAATGCGCTCGGCGTTCTTGTTGCCCAGGATGAAGTCGTTGCCGAGGCCGCCGAACACCTCCGAACCCATGTCGGTGCCCAGCACCACGAAGTCCTGGCCGTCGCCGGCGAGCACCAGGTCGAGACCGTTGCCGGCGTTGACCACGTCATTGCCCTTGCCGGCCTTGATGTTGTCGTCGCCGCCGGCATCGCGGATGATGTCGTCGCCGTCGCCGCCATTGATGATGTCGTTGCCGAACCCGCCGTCGATCCGATCATTGCCGCCATCGCCGAAGAACGTGTCGTCACCGATGCTGCCGATCAGGATGTCGGCCTGGTCTGTGCCGCCGAGCAGCACGTGCTCGTCACCGGTATAGCGCAGGTAGTTGGTGTCCGGCCCGACCGTGGCCGGGTTGTTGCGGATCACCAGCGGGGTCAGGATGCCGCCGCCGGTCGGGTCGTTGCCGAGGTTGTCGGCGGCTTCGTTGACCGCGGTATTCGGGTCATCGAGCAGGATGCCGTCGGCGCCGGCCGTTTCGCCCAGGCCCTCGTTGTACTGCTTGGTCCGGTCAACCTCGAGGATGAGGCCGGGGGTCGAGAACACGTCCGAAGGCAGGTGCGTGGCGTCGGTGTTCCGCATGATCATGGCGGCAAACGAATTGGCCTCCATCTCGCTGAACAGGTGCAGGCCATCAAGGCGCTGCAGGTAGTAGAAGCGGTCGCCGTTCTGCAGCTTCTCCATCTGCGTCTCGAAGACGAAGTTGAAGGTTGAGCCCAGCATGCCGCCGAACGGCATGGTCTCTTCGGCAAGGCCGCCGATCCACAGGTCGACATTCTCGAGGCCGCCGAGCGCGCCGCCGGCATAGGTGCCGGTGGCGTTGAGGAAGTCCACGGCGTCCGTCGGCACGACGAAACCGGGGATCAGAGCGAACTTGCCCACGGCGACGCCCGTGATCAGGGTCAGCGCGGCGTCGCGCTTGCCCTCCACGGTGGTCTCACCGGTGATCAGCGAGTGCGTGCCATAGGCCGCTATGAAGTTGATGATCGAGGCTTCGTTCTTGAGGTGTCCGGCGAAATCGACCCAACTCTCATAGGGCTTGAGCAGCGATTCCTCGTTGGTCGCCTCATAGAACTCGCGGCGCGTCGCATTGAGCGAGGGCACGCCCGTATCGCGGCCGCGGGCGAGGTTGATGGTCGCGAGGTCGAGTGGCAGCCCGAGCAGGTTGTTGCGGAGGGCGCTCGTGACGAACTCGTCGATCTGGTTGCCGACCTGCCGCGTCATGCCGCGGATGATGGCGCCAGCCGCGATCTCGGCGTCGACCGGCGAGGTGGTCCCGTTGGTCTCGAACTGAACCGGGTTGAGGAAGCCCTCGACGAGGGCGATATCGCTATCGGTGAAAGTCGGGTCGTACCGGTCGATCGACTCGGTCAGCATCGAGTGCCCGAAGCGGTAGACCACGTGCGCAAACTCGGCGACGATGTCCGGGTTGATCGTCACGTCATACCCGTCCGGGACGAGGAAGACGTTGATGTTGGGCTGAATCTTGCGGGCGAACTCCTCGAACACCAGATGCTGGTACTGCATCTCGGTGCCGAACTTGGCTGTCTGGAACAGCCGCTCGCCATCCCAGGTGAAGGTGGCGAGGAACGTGTCACGCGCCGGCCCCTCCGGCGGAATGACCAGTGCATCAACCTGTGCCTGGGTCAGATCGGTCAGCAGCCATTCGTTGATGAAGGCCGCGTCGCGCGACTCGAGCACCGTAACCTTGGTGTGCTCGACCAGCCGGTTGTGCTCGGCATGGAACACGTGGTGCACGGCGGTCAGGCCGATGTTCTCGTTTGCGCGGCCATCGCCGGCGATGTAGTGCGCGTCGAGCAACTCGTTGTCATAGACGCCCGGCAAGTTGCCCGGATTGTTGAGACCGATCTCGATGTCGCCGTCAGCGAGGCCTGTCGGCACCGCGCTGTGCGCGATATCGGCAAGGAATGCATGCCCGGTGTAGACCGTATTGGCCGGCAGCAGCACGCCGAGGCCGCCATTGGCCGCCGGATTGCCTTCGATCAGACCTGTCCCGGTGACGATCTGCGGATACCCGTTGGCGCCACGGATGAACTCGCCATAGGCGTCGGTCGCCAATAGCGGAATGTTGCCGACGTCGGAGTCCAGGAGTTGGATGCCGAGCAGATCGGCCGCCTGAATCTTGACGTCGAGCCACGTCGCCATGCCGCCGTGCACGCCCTGAATAAGCTCACCCGTCGAGACCGGCTTGCCGGCCGCGTTCAGCGCATACTCGCGCAGGAACACCTGGTGCGAGGGGTGCGAGGTGTAGGTCTGGTTCTGGTCGACGAACGGCGTCGTGGTGTTGACTGGGCGGATGTCGTCGGCGGTGCCCATATTGCCATCGGGGCCGGGCAGCACCGTGGCGCGGGTGAGCACCATGAAGTTGAGCCCCGGTGTGGCGGCGTTGAAGAGCGGGTCGTCGGGGAGGAGCGGGATGTAGACCGTACCGCTCCCGCCCTTGCCGACGAGGTCGAGGCCGTGATCGAAGAACTGGCCAAACAGCGTGAACCACGAGTTGAAGGGCGCGGACAGGCCCTCGTCCGGCGCAACGTTCGGGATCGATACGTTGAGCCCGTCCATCTCGATGCCGTTGGCCTCGAGCAGGGTGAGGAGCGCAGCATTTGCCGGAGAGTCGGCGATTGCCTGTTCGGCTGCGTTGACAGCCGCCAAGGCAGTTGCGGCAGCCTGTTGCAGTGCGACGTTGTTCGGGCTCGCGGCTGCGGCGGCGGAAGCGTTGGCGTAGGCGCGCTGCGCATCGCCCAGGTCTTCATAGAGCGGGCGGACCGGTGCATAGGCAGCCGAGATCTGCGCGGTGATGGCCATCTGCTGGCCGGCATCGACGCCGGCGCGCTGCAGGGCGGTGAGGATCGCGGAGGGGTTGGCGAGGGTCTGGTCGACGATCAGGTTCGAAATCGTTCGGAGGCTCGAGTCGACCACTAGGAAGTTCGGATCCTGCGACGAAGTCGGAGTGCCCGACATCGGCAGATAGGTCGCAGCCGTGGAGCCGGCGGGCCCGAAATTCATCACCTGCCCCGGACGCCACACCGTGCCCAGGTTCTCCGGGAAGGGCTGGTCGGCCGAGCCCCAGGTCGGATGGAGGAGGTTGTTGTTGGTCCCGTCGACGGAGCGCAGGCCCCAGGAGAGATTGTAGGTCGGGATCGAACCGCCGGGTCCGTAGAGCGGCTTACCCTGCGTCCCGCCGCTCTGCACATAAAGCGCGTGGTCCTCGGCGATCTTGATCTGCGCGAGGATGAAGTCGAGATCCGACCGGATGTAGGTAACCATGGTAACCCTCCTGCTGACGGGGACCTGAGCGCGCCCCTGCAACCCACGCCGAACACGGGGGATTGCCTTACCCTGAGGGTTGCCGGTTCTCGTGGTCGAGCGTTAGCGTAGAAGGTCTGGTGATCTGCTTCCCCCTTCGACCTTCCGAGGTGCAGGACTTTGGTGCCGGATCTGATCAGACCAAAGTCCCGAACCTTCACCCTCCCCAGGTGGGGAAATCTCAGCCTGTCGGTACAATTCCTTGCCGTCGGCGGACTCGTCCTGACCCTGTCGATGGCGATCCTTGGAACGCTGGTGGGGGACCTCATCAGGCAGACGGCGCTGCGCACGGCCGGCGAGGAATGGGCAGCATTCCTCGGTGCGTTTCTCGAGCCGCATATCCAGCAGATGGCGCCGGAAGGTCCGCTTACAGCGCAGGAAGTGGGCGAGCTCGACGCGCTGTTCGTAGACACGCCGCTCGGCGAACGCCTTGTCTCGATCAAGATCTGGTCGCTCAACGGCAAGCTGCTCTACAGCACCCTTAAGGAGAATGTCGGCGAAGTCTTCGACGTGGACGACGTGCCGGCGGCGGCAAGCGGCAAGACGGTCGTCGCGCTCGATGACGCGGATACGCCCGAAAGCGAGCACGAGAACGACCTGGGCGTTCCCCTGATCGAGGTCTACGCGCCTCTGCACGACCTGCGAACCGGCGAGGTCATTGCCGTAGGAGAGCTCTACGAGGAGGCCGACCTCCTGGTCTCGGAGCTCGCGAACAGCCGGACCACGACCTTCATGACTGTGAGCCTGACGACCGCCCTCATGCTCGGGGCGCTCTACTTCATCGTGCATCACGGCACGCTCACGATTGCTCGCCAGCGGGCCGACCTTCGGCAACACGTCGAGGATGCCCAGCAGCTGGCATCGCTCAACCGCGAGTTGATGCTGAGCGCCGACAGGGCCAGGCTGGATGCGAGCGAAGCGAACGAGCACCTGCTGGCCCGGATCGGCTCCGACCTGCACGATGGGCCGGTGCAGTTGCTGAGCCTCGTAATGCTACGCCTGTCCGCGGGGACCTCGTCGGTGCCACCGGAAGGGCTCTCCGCCAGTCAGGTCGACGAACTCATCACCATCACCCAGACGTGCCTCGCCGAACTGCGCAACAACTCGGCCGGCCTCAGCCTCCCGGAGATCGGCGACATCGGCATCCGCGAGACGCTGGAACTCGCGGTCTTCCGCCACGAGGACCTGACGGGCTCCAAGGTGTTCGCGACGTTCAGTGACTTGCCGGAGACAGTCTCCGATGCCGTCAAGACCTGCGCTTACAGGGTCGTGCAGGAGGGCCTCACCAACGCATTCAAGCACGCACCGGGGGCCGAGGTGACCGTCAGCGCGCGGGGCATTGCGACCGACCTCATCATCGAAGTTGCCGATACAGGCGGGACCGCCCCCAGCGACGAGGCGCCCAAGGCGGGCCACAAGCTCGGGCTTGCCGGAATGCGCAACCGCGTCGGCGCGCTGAAGGGAACGCTCGAGATCACGGCGCTGCGACCGCGCGGCCGGAAGATCCGCGTTACGCTGCCGATCAGTACCTAGCAGGTGCGAACTGCTCGCGCTGGCCGGACTTCTGCGCTTCGATGACCAGCTCGACCCGGTTGCGGGCGTGCAGCTTGCTCATCATGTTGGTCATGTAGTGCTTGACCGTTTTTTCGCTGAGCAGGAGGCTGTCGGCAATCTCCCGATTGGTCCTGCCGTGCATCAGGTGCTCGAGTATCTGCTTCTCGCGCACGCTGAGCTTGATCGCCCTGTTGATCTCGTCCTGTCGCGCCCGGTTTCTCAGGCCGCCCATCACCTGGCTGGCGTACTGCTTGGTGATGAAAAGCTCGCCGTGCCGGACCGCCTCGGTTGCTTCGAACATCTCGGTCAGCGTGCTGCCCTTCAGCACAAAGCCCATGGCGCCAGCATCGAGGGCGCGCAGTGCGGAGTCGACGCTGGAGAATGCAGTGAAGACGACCGTCTTGACATTGGGCTGGCTGCGCGAGATCTCCGCGATCGCGCCGAATACATTGCCCGGCATGCTCAGGTCGAGGAACAGTATTTCCGGGGCGTGCTTCTCGACGATGCGGAGCGCTGCATCGGCGGAATTCCCTGTCGCAACGACTTCAAACGCGGGATTGCGGCCAAAAAGCACCGCGATGCCATCGAGCAGGACAGGATGGTCATCTACAAACGCAACCCGACAGAGATTCGACATTCCTGCACCCAAATCAGGCACTTGCGACGATCGCCTAGCAGCACGCTACAACGACCCATTAATATTTGGTAGAAAATCCCTAAACATTGGTTAAACGGCCACCGACTGACTGTAAATACTTATTTCATTACAGCAACTTCGTACCATACCGCACAATGAGTCGCCAAACATCAGATCGACACGCTTGTCGTAGCAGAGAATGACTCATGCGGCCATTCCAGTCCGCCGGACATACTTGAAACTGGAACCGCAATCGCGACTGGGATGAACAAGGGCGACGCACAGCGCCGCCCCGTGCTTAAGAGAGGTGGGACCGGCTCAGTCGGGTTCGAGCCTCACCGTAGCGATCTCGAATGGCCTGAGGTTGAGCGTGATGGTGTTGTCGGTCACCTCGACCGGCTCTCCGCCCTCCTCCATCAGGTTGACCAGCTTGGCCGAGCGGATCGGCACGCCGAACGAAATGGAGGCGTTGGCCCGGGCGTTGGCGTGCTCGAACACGCGAAGGACCAGCGCGTCGCTCTTCTCGGCCTTTTTCACCGTCTCGAGCGTCACGTTCGGCTTGTCGACCGACGCGAAGGAGAAGGTTGCCGGAGTGGCGGGGCCATCGGAGATGGCCGACGCGTCGCCGAACACTGCGACCGGGTTGTTGAAGCGCTCCGCAGCGACCGGAACGTCAGCAAAGTCGCGGAGGCCGTCGTGGACGAAGAGTGCGTACTTCAGCCGGTGCTCGCCGCGGTCAGCCTCGGGGTGCGGGAAGGTGGCGCCACGGAGCAGCGTCAACCGGACCAGTTGCTCGACGGCGTCATAGCCGTACTTGCAGTCGTTGAGCAGCGCCGCGCCGAAGTCGGGCTCGCTGATGTCGACCCAGCGGTGCATGCTGGCTTCGAAGCGGGCCCGATCCCAGCTGGTGTTGCGGTGCGTGGCGCGCGTCACATGCCCGAACTGGATTTCCGAGCGGATCTCCGAGACATTGAGATCGAACGGGAACTCCGCCTTGAGCACAGTCTGCCGTTCCTGCCAGTCGACGAACGTATCGAACTCGACCTGGCGGGCGCCCGCCTCGAGCGAAACCACCTGCACGATGCGCGACTTCTGGTACCTGCGCTCGATGCGCAGGGCAGCGCGATACGGGCCAGTTTCGACTAGCTCAATCTTCGCCTCGCCCGCCGATAGTCGCCAGGATTGCTCCTCGAAGTAGCGATCGATGTCCCACGCATCCCAGTTGAGGGGCTTGTCTTCATAGGCGACGAGGCGGTTCGCCGCTTCGCCCGCAGCGATGAGTTCGCGCCCGTGCCGCTTGTCAAAGGCCGAGGTGATCTCGCCCTTCTTGTCGAACGTGACGCGGACGAACTCGTTCTCGAGATGGCCCGTGGAGGCCGAGAGAGTCGACTTCGGGCCCCCCGCCCCGACGACGAGCGAGGCTGCGGCCCAGCCGAGCGCCGGAACGCTGGCCGGCGCGCCCAGCGTAGCTGTGCCGTCGGCGGAGACGAGCGCCTGCAGCGGCAGCGTCTCGCCGCCCTGGGTGAGGGCCGCGCCTTCGGCTGCGCCCTCGATCCGGACCAGAGCTTTGTCTCGGGCATGGCCGGTGAAGTTGAAGAGCCGCAGCGTCCCGGCGCCTGTCGGAGCAACGGCGCTTGCGGCGCTGTGCCAGGGGCCGTTCTTTGAGCCGAGCGTCGAGAACAGCATGCCGTACTCGGCGTCGGAATCCTCGTAGACCTCGGGAATGGAGGTGCCCGGCAGGATGTCGTGGAACTGGTTGATCAGCACCAGTTCCCAGAACTCGTTGAGCTTCTCGCTGGGATATGGCGTGCCGCTCCGCATAGCCATGGCGCTGAGGAACTCGAGCTCGCGCAGCAGCCGCTCGGCCTTGCGGTTGTTGGCCTTGTTCTTGGCGACATTGGTGAGCGTGCCGCGGTGGTACTGCAGGTAGAGCTCGCCGTTCCAGGTCGGAAAGCGCGTGGCGTTCTCGTCCATGCGCTTGCCGAGCCGATCGAGGAACGGACCGATGCCCTCGAGCTTCACCTTGGGGGCGCCGGGGATGCCGCGCTCGAGGCGCATGCCGCGCTCGATCATGGCCCGGGTCGGGCCACCGCCGCCGTCACCATAGCCGTAGCAGACCAGCACTTCGTCGTTCACCGCCTTCGGCTCGTAGCGCTTCCAGGCCCCCATCACCTCGCTCACCGAGAGGTCCGAGTTATAGGTGGTGAAGATCCGGTCGCTCTCGAACCGCTGGGCGGTGATCAGTTGCGCCTTGGTCCTGGTGCCGTCGATGCCGCGCCAGAAAAACGTGTCGTACGGGTGCCGGTCGGTGTCGTTCCAGCTGAGCTTCGATGTGACGAAATACTCGAGGCCGGAGCGCTCGAGGATCTGAGGCATGTTGGCGGAATAGCCGAACGTGTCCGGCAGCCACACGGTCTTGGGCGTGACGCCGAAGTGCTCGATGTGAAAGCGGCGCCCGCGCATGATCTGGCGGACCATGGACTCGCCCGAGACTATGTTCGCGTCGGGCTCGACCCACATTGCGCCTTCGATCTCGAACTGGCCGGTCTTCTGCCGGGCGACGACGCCCTCCCAGAGCTCGGGATAGTCGCGCTTGAGGAAGTCGAAAAGCACCGACTGGTTGTACATGAAGACGAAGTCCGGGTACTCGGCCATCAGGTTGAGCACGGTGGCAAAGCTTCGGCCCGTCTTGTCGCGCGTGTGCATCACCCGCCACAGCCAGCCGACATCGAGATGGGTATGGCCGACGGCGGAAATGGTCGGCTGCACCTCGGTATCGACGAGCTCGTAGATTTGGCCGGCGATTGCCTCCGCCGCATCGAGGGAGGCCTCGAACTCAGGCGTCACCCCGTCGCGCCGGTCCATGGCGCGCAGCGACTTCTCGACGAGGTTGAGCACCGCGTGGCGGCGCGCATCGGTCTGCGGCAGGCGGCTCGCGACCTCGAGCGGCGTCATCAGGTCGAAGTAGAGCTTTTCGGCGCGGGCGTGCCGAACCATCAGCTCAACCTTGAAGCCGACGAGCGGACGATCGAAAAAGGTGAAGGCGTTGACGAGGAGTGTCCGCTTGGTGCCGGGAACCGCGTCACGGGCGATAACCAGCTCGTTGTGATTGCCGTCGATCGCCTGCGCGATCCTGCCGTCGAGATAGGCGAGGCACTGCGGATCGGTCGTGCCGGGACGATCCTGCCACTGCGAGGTGAAGCGCAACACGAACGTCCTGCCGCGCGCCGCCTCGGGCACGGTGACCTCGGCGGCGAACCACGTATGGCCCTGCTTCTTGGCCCAGACAGTGGTTGGCGTGAACTCGGGCCAGCTGCACCAGTCGGCGGCGAGGGCTGCCGCGGCATCCATGTCGGCCGGCTGGTAGCGCCAGGCGAAATCACCAGCGATCGGCGTCAGGATCTTGGCATGCAGGTCCCTGCAGAGGCGGAAGAGCTTCTCCTCCTGCTTGATGTCGTCATCGAGCAGGCCCAGCCTGGAAGAAAGCGCGTTCATTTGAACTATCCCTTTACACCCACGCCCGCGAACCCCGTGTTGAGGTTCCGCCGGAGCAGGAAATAGACGCCGATAGCCGGCGCGGCGTAGACGATGGAGAAGGCGGCGAGGAAGCCGTAATCGATGGCGCCCTGGATGCCGAAGGCGGCATAGAGGCCGACCGACATCGGGAACCCCGCCTCGGTGCGCGAAAAGATCAGCGGCAGCAGGAACTCGTTCCAGGCGCCGGTGAAGGAGAAGAACCACACCACGGCGAGGCCCGCCCGCGACAGGGGCACGACGATCTGGGTGACGATCTGCCAGAGCGTCGCGCCTTCGACGTAGGCGGCCTCCTCGAGCTCGATCGGCACCGTGTCGAAGAAGTTCTTCAGCAGCAGCAGCGTGAACGGCAGGTTGAGGATGGTCAGCGCGATGACCACGCCGAAGTTGTTCAGCCCACCAAGCCAGCGCGCGGTGAAGTAGATCGGCACGATCACGCCAGCCGCCGGTAGCAGGCGCAGCAGCACCAGCGTCCAGAGGAACGCGTTCCGGCCCGGGACGCGGATGCGCGACAGCGGATAGGCCGCGGCGGCTCCGACGAGGGTGGTCAGCGTCGCGGTGGCGGCGGCAATGAACACCGAGTTGAGCAGCTGCTGGCCGGCCATGCCGCTCAGCGCTTCCGCAAAGTTGGCGACGCCGAACTGCTCGGGCAGGCGCAGCAGGTTCTTGGCCCGGTCGTCGAAGGCGGTGAGGATCAGCCAGGAGAATGGACTGACCCAGATAACCGCCGCGAAGGCCAGCGCGACCGAGGTGAGCCGCGAGTGCATGGTATTGCTCGCCATCACTTGGGCTCCTTCATCATGCGCAGGTAGAAGATCGAGAGGAACCCGACGACGAGGAGCATTGCGACGGAGATGGCCGCGCCATAGCCGAGCTTACCGATGCCGAAGCTCTGGTTGTACATGAACACCGGCAGCACCTCGGTCTGCCGTCCCGGTCCGCCGCCCGTCATGGCGTAGATCAGCGGGAAGTAGGTGAAGGTCCAGATCGTGATGAACAGCAGGTTCGTCGCGATGTGGTGCCGCAGCATCGGCAGTATGACGAGGTAGGTGCGCTGCAACGCCGACGCGCCGTCCACCTTGGCGGCCTCGATGGTCTCGCGCGGAATGGAGTCGAGGGCCGCCGAGAACAGCAGGTAGGACCATGCGACGCCCTTCCAGATATTGGCGATGATCACCACCGGGAGCGCGAACTGGTTGATGAAGTTGACGGACGACAGGCCCAGCGGCTTGACGACCAGCGTGTTGACGAGGCCGTTGTCGGACAGGGTCGAGGACCACAGGAACGCGGCGACGACATCGGGCAGCAGCCAGCCCAGCATGATCGCGACTTCGAAGGCCGTCTTGAGGCCGGAGTAGTTGTTCCGCATCGCGACAGCGAACAGGAAGCCCAGCACGCTCTGGCCGACGATGGCGGAGAAGAACGTGAACAGGATGCTGGTCCACAGCGAATCCAGGAAGCCCTTGCGGGTGAAAAGTCGGGCGTAGTTGTCGAGCCCGATCCATTCCCAGTTGATCGACCTGGGGCCGACCAGCTCGAGGTTGGTGAAGCTGAACGCGATCACCCAGACGGTGAAGTAGATCAGCGCCAGGATGAGGATCAGGGCGGGCAGCATGGCGACGATCGTCAGGCCGCGCCCGGAGGCTAGCCACGGTGGTGCGCTGGCTTTCATTGCGCTCGGGTCTCGCTGGTACGTGCCGGGTAAGCGGCGGCACCGGACGCTTTATGCGCCGGGTGCCGCCGTCCGCCGGGAGGTCGGACTGCTACTCGTAGGTGATGACGTTCTCTTCGCCGAACTCGTCGACGAGCGAGGCGTGATACTCGTTGATCGCGTCATCGACGCTGGCACCATCGAGGATCGAAGCGGTCATCTGCTGCACCAGGGCCGAGACCTTCTGGTAGCCCGGATAGGTGTCGCGACCGGTCGTTTCGGCGGCGAGCGCCGTCGCCTTGGCGAGGTACGCATCCGACGTGTAGGCCGGGTCTTCCGAGATGTCCGTGCGGACCGCCATGCGCTTGTTGCGGACCGTCCAGTCGATGAAGTTGGCCTTGTCGAAGATCGAGGTCAGCAGCTTGAAGCCGGCGGCCTTGTCTGCGGCCTTGGAGTTCAGGGCGATGGCCCAGCCGCCCGAGATATTGGTCGACGTGCGGGTACCCGGCTCGCCGGAGCCCGGCCACGGCGTCCAGCCGACGATGGCGTTACGCTCGTCCTGGCTCGGGATGCCTTCGCCCGAGCAATCCCAGAAGCACGAGTTCTCCCACGAGCCCGAGGCGACGATGCCGGCCTGGCCGGAGGTGATGGCTTCACGCACGGCTGCGCCGATATCGGTGGCATAGTTGATGGCCGAGGTACCGAGCTTCTTGTCGACATAGACGTCGTGATAAAGCTGGGCGGTGCGGCGGAGGCCCGGGCTGTCGCCCACCCACTTGCCGGCAGCCCAGTCACGCAGGCGGTTGCGGCCAGCTTCCGGAACGTCGGCCCCGAGCAGAGCCATGTAGAAGCCCTGCATGGTGGCGGCTTCGCCCTGCTTGGTGCCCGCAGGGAGGATGAAAGCGTTCTCGATGCCGGTGGCATCCTTCACCTTCTGGGCGGCGTCGAGCACCTCGGCCCAGCTTTTGGGCTCCCACGGCAGCGCGATGCCGGCCTTCTCGAGATTGGCCTTGTTGTACCACAGCATGCGCACGTCTGTGTCGGTGGGCAGCGCGTAGACCTTGCCGTCGTAGGAGACGACATCGAGCAGGCCCTTCATGTAGTATTGGTACTGGTCCCAGCCCTTGGCCATGTCGTCGAGCGGCTCGAGGTAGCCCGACGAGGCGAGCTCGGAGACCATGAAGCTATCCACGGCGACCACGTCGGCTGCCGAGCCCGAGGCGAGATCGAGCGGGATGCGGGTGTCGAAGCCCTGGTTGGGCAGCTTGATCGCCTCGACCTTCTCACCGGTGGCCGCCTCGTAGGCGGCGATGCCGGGCTCGACCAGCGAGGCAAGCCACTCGGCATAGGCGATGCTCACCGCCTGCGCTGGCATCACCGCAGCCGCCAGCATCGTCAGCGCAGCGGCTGACGACAGCAAAGTCCTCTTCAGCATGTGTCCCTCCTCCAATGTTCGGCGTCGCAACCGTCATGCGCCGGCTGCGCGGCACCTCCTGAGTGCGGGCAAAGCTAAGCGCATTTATTGTAACGTTGCAATGCATGCGATGTAGAATGTGGAACGGAGCACCTGTGGTGGAAAGATTCGCTGATACTTCAGTCTATTACTAGGCGCCGAGCAGCCACACCCAGAGCATGCAATCGTTTGCATCGATGCAATTTTCTGCCGTTCCGTTCGGGCTGGCGTCAGTGTATGAGGGGGCGGGCTCAGGCGTGGACATGACGAAGAAAATCAACCGGAGCGAGAAGGCAGCGCGGCGGCCGCATGGCAAGCGGGCGACGCTCAAGACCATTGCCGAGATCACCGGCCTCAGCCTTTCCACCGTCTCCCTGTCGTTGCGGGGCGGCGCGGCGCTGAAGGAGGAGACGCGGCGGAAGGTGGCCGAGGCTGCGGCGTCGGTGGGCTACATCCCGGACCGCGCCGGCGTGCGCCTCAGGACCGGCAAGACGAACGTGATCGCCCTGGTGCTCGATGGCTCGGACGAGGCCATCGACTTCGCACGCCACATGATCCGCGGCATCGGCGAGGCGATCGGCGGCACGCGCTACCACCTGACCGTGATGCCGGAGTTCGACCGGACCCGCTCGGTCGAGACGATCCGCTACATCCTAGAGAACCGCACCGCCGATGGGGTGATCATCACCCACACGGGCGCGCGGGATCGGCGGGTGCAACTGATGATGGAGCACGACTTCCCGTTCGTCTGCCACGGGCGGACGGAGTTCTTCACTCCCCACCCCTTCCACGACTTCCATTCCGAGACGTTCATCGAAATGGCGGTGGAGCGGCTGGCGGAAAAGGGCGCGCACGAAGTGCTGATGTCGGTCGGCGACGACACCACCAACAATTACCACAACATCATCACGACCTTCGATCGCATGACGGCGCGGTTCGGTCTCAACGGCCGTGTGGTCGTGCAGAACGGCATCCGCCCGGCATCGGCGGAGATGCGCCAGTTCGGCCGCGATCTCGCAGACCAGCCCAATCGCCCCGACGGCATCATCTGCGACAGCGAGACCCGCGCCATCTCGATGCTGTGCGGCCTCGAGGATGGCGGCGTCCTGCTGGGCCGCGATCTCAACTTCATCTGCAAGCAGACTTCGGACATTCTCTCGACCGTCTTCCCGGGCGTCGACACGATCGAGGAAGACGTTTACGCGGCCGGGCTCGAACTGACCCGGCTGCTTCTCCGCCGCATCGAAGGCGAGTCCCCCGAGATCCTGCAGACGCTCAGTGAGCCGGTCGCCCACTGGCGCAGCCGCTAGGAGCGCTGACGCAGCTGCCCCTGCCTTCGGCGCTGCTCCGCTAGCGGAGGCGGAAGAGGACGGGCGGGATCACGGTAGCGTCGTCGAGCAGGTGCCGCCTGCCGGTCGCGGCAAACAGCTCCTCCTCCACCTGCTCGATGTGATCGAAGCCTTCGGCGATGAGTTGCCACATCTCGAGGGCCAGCGGACGCAGCTCGGGCCACTGCGTTGCCCGGATCGTGTGCAGCCAGATCATGGCGACGGCCGCGAGAGCGTCCTGCCCTTCCTTGCGGAGCCTCTCGATGAAGGCACCCAGCTCGGCCATTGCCTTGGGGCTCTTGCGCATGACGGAAGGGTCACGAAGGTCCCAGCCATGGCCATGGAGCATCCGCAGGCGCAGGTCGTTGGCGGCGGCAGCCGCCGCGCCAAGGGTGCGCGCATCCCTCGGCAAGGTTTCGAGAAACTGGGCGAGGTCGCGCGTATGGGCTTCCACCACCCAGTCGCTGAGCTTGCGCTTGAACCAGTTCACCTGTCCGATCGATCCTCATGCTGCTGCAGTTGCCAGCAACCGCGCAGTCACAGTCGGACACGGGGCGCTGGCGCATAGTTCCGTACCAGAACAAATGCGGCCACAATGCGTGTGGTTGATAAATCGTTAACGCGGGAGTGACAGGCGCCAGGAGTTCGAGGCAGCGCTACTTCACCATCGTGGCCAGCACCAGAGCGCCAATCGATGCCTGGCCGCCAAACGAAGGAGCGGGCCCCATGACGGGACCCGCTCTCATGGTCATGGGAGGCGCAGGTACTGCGCCTCCCGGTGTCGAACTACCTCAGAACGGGCTCTCGGCGTCGATGTACTCGGCCGCGTTTTCCTTGGTGATCAGCGTCGAGTCGAGGATGTAGCGGCCCGCCACCTGGATGCCGCCGGTGAAGTGCGACGTCGTCAGCTCGATGGCCGTGGCAATCATCGCCGGGCTGTAGCTCACGTCGACCGGGACGAGCTTGTCGCCTGCCGCCACGCGCTGCAGCATCTGCTGCATGCCCGCGCCGCCGACGATGAACATGTCGTTCTCGCGGCCGGCCTGCTTGATCGCCTCGATGGCGCCCAGCGCGATGTCGTCGTCCTGCGCCCACACCGCCTTGATGTCGGGGAAGCGGGTCAGGAAGTCCTGCATCACCTTGAAGCCGTCATCGCGGTTCCAGTTGGCGAACTCGTCGTCCAGCACCTTGATGTTGGTGCCTTCGATGCCCGCAACGAAGGCGTCGAAGCGCTGCTGGTCGATCGGGATCGGCAGGCCGCGCAGGATCACGATGTTGCCGCCCTCGGGCAGCGCCTGCTTGAAGTACTCGGCCGAGTTGGCACCGAGGCCCGGATTGTCGCCGGCGACATAGAGGTTCTCGACGCCGTTGATCGACAGCTGGCGGTCGACGACGGTGACGAACTTGCCGGCATCCTTGACCTGCTTGATGGCCGAGGTCATCGCGTCCGGATCACCCGGCAGGATGACGAGCGCGTCGATGTTGCGGGTCGACACCATGTCCTCGATGTCGGCGATCTGCTTGGGCGCGTCGGGCGCCGAGGCGAAGACGAAATCGACGTTCGGGTAGGTGGTCTTGAGCCGCTCGATGGCCTGCTGGGCGAAGTAGTTGACGCCGCCCGTCCAGCCGTGGTCGGCCGCCGGCACGGAGACGCCGATGGTCACCTTGTCCTGGGCGACGGCGACACCGCCGAGGCTGCCGGCGATAACTGCCGCGGCCAGCATGGATTTCACCAGTTTCATTCGTAGTCCTCCCAAAATGCCCTTTGATGGGCGATGCGAACGCGCAGTCGCTCAGGCGCTGCGGCGGCCCCGCTGCAGCAGCACGGCGAGAATGATGATGACGCCCTGGAAAGCCCCGTTGAGGTACGGGCTGATGAAGCTCTGCAGGTTGAGGATGTTGCCGATGAGCCCCAGGATCACGACGCCCACCACGGTGCCCCAGATCCGGCCATAGCCGCCCTTGAGCGTGGTGCCGCCGATGATCACCGCAGCGATCGCCTCGAGCTCCCACAACACGCCCGTCGTGCTCGAGGCCGAGCCGAGGCGCGGCACGTAGAGCAGCACCGCGACGGCGACCAGGACGCCCTGCAGGATGTAGGTCAGCAGCCGTACGTTATCGACGCTGATCGAGGAGTAGCGTGCGACCTGCTCGTTGGAGCCGATGGCGGCGCAGTAGCGGCCGAAGGCGGTGCGGCGCATGACGATCTCGCCGCCGATCGCCACGAGGGCGAAGACGATGATCGGCCACGGCACGCCCAACAGGCCATCGTAATAGACCGGGCGGTAAAGGTCGGCGACCTGGAAGTTCAGCGAGAGCGTGCCGCCATCGGCGAGGAAGGTCACCAGCGAGCGGAAGATGCCCATGGTGCCGAGCGTCACGATGAACGCCTCGATGCGCCCGCGGGTGATCATCAGCCCGTTGCCGACGCCGGCTGTGCCACCGAGCAGCAGCCCGGCCGCCATGCCGATGAGGACGACGCCCCAGGTGACGCCCATCGAGGGGATGAGCGAGTTCATCACGATGATCATGATGCCCGCGATCACCGCAGCCATCGAACCGACCGACAGGTCGAGCCCGCCAGCGGTGATGACGAACGTGGCGCCGATGGCGATGATGCCGATGAAAGACGAGCGCGCGAGAACGTTGGTGAGGTTGTTGTAGCTGAGGAAATTCTCGTTGAGTGAGATGCCGAGGATCACCAGCAGCAGCAGCGCCACCAGCGGTCCGACAGTCTTGAGGTCGAGGCGAAAGCCCTTGGTCGGCTTGGCCGATATGTCAGGCGCTGATGCGCTCATCATTTCCACTCTGCTTGATGCCGGCGGCGTACCGCATGATTTCTGCTTCGGTGATCTCGGCGCCCTCGAGCAGGCCGGCGAGGCGCCCTTCGCGCATGACGACCACGCGGTGGCTGAGCCCGATCACCTCCTGCATCTCGGACGAGATGACGATGATCGACTTCCCCTCGGCGGCAAGGGCCGCGATGATGTGGTAGATTTGCTGCTTGGTGCCCACGTCGATGCCGCGCGTCGGCTCATCCATGATGATGATCTCGGGCTCGCTCTCCATGGTCTTGCCAAGCATCAGCTTCTGCTGGTTGCCACCGGAGAGGCGGCCCACGGCGACGGAGGGATCGCGGGCCCGGATATCGAAGCGGCGCACCGCACGCTCCAGCGCACTCGCCTCGCTCGCGCTGTCGAGGAAACCGAACTTGAGGTGCTTCTTGAGCGTCAGCAGCGTGAGGTTCGGCTGCAGGCCCATGTTGAGCAGCAGTCCCCTGCCCTTGCGGTCCTTGGTCATGTAGGCGAGGCCGGCCGCAACCGACTGGGACACGCGGGTGAAACTGATGGGCTTGCCGTTGATCTCGACCTCGCCCCCCGTCTTGTGGCTGAGGCCCGCTATCGCCTCGGCTACCGCCGTGCGCCCCGAGCCGATGAGGCCGGCAAAGCCGAGAATCTCGCCCTTCCGCAGGTCGAACGAGATGTCCTTGACGCCAGGCGCGCGGAGTTCGCGCACTGCGAGCACGACCGGCGCATCGACATCGGGCTCACGCTTGGGCGGGTAGAGGTTATTGAGCTCACGGCCGACCATCATCTGCGCCGCCGAGTCCGGTGTCAGCGCCGCTGCGCTCACGGTGGCGATCAGCTGGCCGTCGCGGAGGACGGTGACGCGCTGCGCCAGCTGCATGACCTCGTCGAGCTTGTGGGAGATGAAGATGACGGCGACGCCTCGCGCCGTAAGGCGACGGATCTGCTCGAACAGCGTCTCCGTCTCGCCCACCGACAGCACCGCCGTCGGCTCGTCCATGATGAGCACGCGCGCATCGCGGCTGATCGCCTTGGCGATCTCGACCATCTGCTTGTCGGCGACCGACAGCGTGCTGATGCGCACGTCGGGATCGACATGCACATGCAGGCTTTCCATGATGTCGCGCGCCTTGTCGCGCATCTGGCGCACGTCGAGGAAGCCGAAGCGCCGGATCTCGCGGCCGAGGAAGATCGACTCCGCCACCGTCAGGTGCTCGGCGAGGTTCAGTTCCTGGTGGATGAGCACGATGCCCATCGCCTCCGCCTGCCCGTCGGCCGGCAGCGTGACCGGCTTGCCGTCGAACATCACCGTGCCTGAGCTCGGCTGCTCGATGCCGGAGAGAATCTTGATGAGGGTCGACTTGCCGGCCCCGTTCTCGCCGATGAGTGCATGGACCTCGCCGCGCTTCACGTCGAAATCGACGCTGAACAGCACCGGGACGTCGTTGAACGACTTCGAGATCCGGCTCGCCGCAAGGATTGGCGGCGCTGATGCGTCAGCGGCATCCGTCATGTCGTGAGCCCTCCCCCGAAAGCGGCCGGTTTGCCCGTGCTCTGCCTCCGTACCGAGCGATGTAAAGGTTTTCATGATCTATGTAAAGGTTTACATGGCAGGCTAATCGTGTAGCTTCGGCGCGCGATGACTGGCGAAACCCACGCCTTCTGATAAACCCGACTCAGGGGACCACCGCGCCTGGAGGCGGTGGACGGAGCGCCGCGTGCAGCACCAGAAACTGGCTACGATTGAAGACGTTGCGGCGATTGCCGGCGTTTCCATCGCCACGGTCAGCCGCGCCATCAACGAGCCCACCAAGGTCGCCGACGAGACCCGCCGCAAGGTCAACGACGCCATTGCGCGGACGGGCTACACCACCAATGCCATGGCCCGGTCGCTGCGCATGCGGCGATCCAACATGATCCTGATTCTGGCGCCCGATGTCGGTGACCCGAACTTCTCCAACATCCTCGTCGGGCTCGAGACCGAGGCGAGCAAGCGCGGCTACGGCGTGCTGATCGGCAATACCCAGAACGACCCCGAGCGCGAGACCGACTATCTCCGCTTCATCAGCTCGAACCAGGCGGACGGGCTGATCCTGCTCACCGGGCACCTCCCCTTCGGTCACCAGCATGGGCCCGAAACCCGTCTGCCACCGATGGTGGCCGTCAACGAGCCGGTGCCCGGCAGCGACGTACCCTTCGTCGGCGTCGACAATTTCGAGGGCGCGCGCCTCGCGGCCGAGCACCTGATCTCGCAGGGACATCGCCGCATCGCCTTCATCGGCCGCTCGACCAGCCGCGCCGTCAGCCAGTTGCGCGAGCGCGGCTACCGCGCAGCGCTCGAAGGCGCCGGGATTGCTGTCGACCCCCTGCTGATCCTCGATGGCGACGGCACGACGGAGAGCGGCCGGCAGGCGGCCGAGCACATGTTCGTGCGCGATGTGCTGCCCACCGCCTTTCTCTGCGTCAACGACGCCACGGCGCTGGGTGTCATCATCGCCCTCAACACGCGCCGCTACGACCTGCCCCGCCAGTTCTCGGTGATGGGCTTCGACGACATCTCGTTCGCGAGCTTCGTCACGCCCTCGCTGACCACAATGAAGCAGCCCCGCCTCAGGATCGGAGAGGCCGCCATGGACATGCTGCTGGGCCTGCTCGAGGGCAACCGCCCGGACCGCAACGAGATCCTGCTGCGCAGCGAGCTCATCGTCCGCAACTCGGTGAGTCGGCCGAACCAGTAAGCGCTATCGACCTGAGGCTGCCAGTGCGGCCTTGAACGCGCCGACGACCGCGCGGTCGGTGGCTCGACGGGTCTTCGCCGCAAAGCCCAGGCGAACCGCACCGGACGCGGACTCGCCAACACTGGCGGCGCACGAAGAATGAACCTCATCGACCGGAGCCGCGGCGAGAAGCTGCGCGACATTGTCGGGGCGAAGGCCTGAGCCGGCCATGATGACGACGCGGCCGCGCGCCGTCGCATGGGCGACGGCGATCTGGTCGATCCCCTCGAGTGCTGTGTGCGCGCCGCCTGAGGTGAGGATACGCTCAACGCCAAGCCCTACCGCTGCTTCGGTGGCCTCGGCAAAGTCGGGCACGAGGTCGATGGCACGATGGAGGGTCGAGCCGAGACCCGCCGAATGCGCCAGCAGCTTCTCGAGCAGCGGTACATCGAGCTCGCCACTGGACCGGTTGGCCCCGATGACCACACCGGCGAGGCCAGCCGCTCGAACGGCATCGATGTCGCGCAGCATCGCATCGACATCGGCCTCGTCGAAGACGAAGTCGCCGGAGCGCGGGCGGATCATGGCATAGGCCGGTACACCCGAGGCCGCGGCGAGCGCCATCACGCCGGGCAGCGGCGTCAGCCCGCCCAGTTCCAGCGCCGAGCAAAGCTCGATGCGGTCGGCCCCGCCGGCGACGGCCTCGATCAGGCTGCGGGGGTCGGCCACGCATACTTCCAGTTTCATGAGAGTCCCCCAAGGGTCGCGGCGCCGATCAGGCCGGGTTCTATAGACAGCTGTCCGGGCACTACCAGCGGCGCGTCGGTCCTGCGCAGGATGCGCCTGCGCACTTCCTCGTCGAGGCGCGCGATCAGGCGCGTGGCCTTCGAGAGGCCGCCGCCAACCGGCACGATATCCGCACCGACCACGTTGACGACCAGCGCCAGAGGCTCGGCGACGAGTTCGAGATAGTAGGCAACCGTGCGGGCAGCGCGGGCGTCGCCCCGCTCCCATGCCTCGATGATCGCAACGCTATCGAGCGTCTCGCCGTGGAAATACCGGTGCAACCGCTCGATGCCGCGCGCCGCGCCGACCGTATCGAGGCAACCAACCTGTCCACATCCGCAAGGGAGACGCGGCAGATCGACCGGCGGATCGCCGACGCGCATCGCCGCAATGGGACCGTGGCCCCATTCCCCGGCGATACCGCCGGCCCCGACGATCATCCGGCCCTCGATGACGAGCCCGCCACCCACCCCGGTGCCCAGAATGGCGCCAAAGACGATGCGATGCCCCCTGCCCGCCCCGACCACCGCTTCAGCGAGCGCGAAGCAATCGGCGTCGTTGGCGACCAGCACCGGCCGACCCAGCCGCTCGCTGAGCTCGGAAGCCAGTTTACGGCCGTCGATACAGGGAATGTTCGCGCACTTGATGATGCCGGTGACCGGATCGATGACACCGGTGATGGCGATCGAAACGGGCGAGCCCGCTGGTGCCGGGCTCAGGGCCACGACCTCGCCGACTGCCGCCACGAAGGCCTCCCAGTCATTGAGCGGGGTACCCAGGCGGCCGAGCATCTGGAGGTCGGCAGCGCTTCGCGCAACGGCGCCCTTGATGCCCGAACCGCCGATGTCTAAGCAGGTAATCATGCGTTTGAGGCGCCCGGTTCGGTGGATGTTGTGAAGGTGCTGCAATGAACGACGATGCGGCATCGGGAGCCAAGGTCACCATTGCCGACGTGGCGCGCGTGGCCGGTGTGTCCAAGGCCGTTGCGTCGCGCGCGCTCTCGCCCCAGCCGCGCCCGGTCTCTGCCGACAAGCGCGAGCGTGTGCTCGCTGCAGCCAAGAGCCTCGGCTTTCGCGTCAACCTCCTGGCGCAGAGCCTCACCACCAAGACGGTGAACCTCGTCGCCGTGGTGGTGAACCATATCCACGACCTGTCCGATCTTGACCTTTTCGACCGGCTGCTGGCCGATATCCAGGCCGTGGGCAAGCAGGTGATCCTCATCCGCGTCGGCTCGGTCGACAAGGTCGATGAGTTCCTGCGCCGGGGCGTCGCCTACCATGTCGATGCCGCGCTGGTGTTTTCCGATTTTGCCGATGCCGCCACGGTGCGCCGGATGTTCCGCACCGACCACGTCATCATGCTCAACGCCCGGCACGACCGGCTCTCGCCCGCCATCATGCCCGACGAGGCGCAGGGCATCGGCGAGGCGGTGGCCGACGCGGCCAGGAAGGGCGTCAGGACAGCGATCCTCGTGACCGGCCGCGCCACGTCGCTGATTGAGCAGACGCGCGTCGCCTCCTATCGCGAGGCGCTCACGCGGCATGGCATCGAGCTGATGAAGCTTGTCCAGGGCGACTACTCATATGTCAGCGGGCACGCCGCAGCGGCCGAGTTCGCAGGCGAGGCACTTCCAGACGCCGTGTTCTGCACGTCCGATGCCATGGCCATGGGTATCTTCGACGTGTACCGCGAGCAGTTCGCCAACAACAAGCCACGGGCCTTCCGTCTCTACGGCTTCGACGATCTCTCGCTGCTCGACTTCGACGCCTACCCCATCGCCTCGATCGGCTACGACAAGGCCGTCTATGTGCAGGAGATGGTGCGGATGATCTCGGACCCCGAGAACTTCACGCCCGGTCGTCCGCCGGTAGTGGTGCCGACACGCTTCGTGTCTCGCGCCAGCGCCGGCTGAATGAGATCGGGGCCGCATTGCTGCGACCCCGAACGCTCAGGTCTGGCGATCGATTACCAGATGGGATTGAGCTGCGGCGGGTTGGCGGTCTCGCCCCACCACTTCTTGTAGTTCGCCGCGTAGGCGCCCGACTGGATGTAGTCGGACACGAACATGTCGATCCAGCGCACGAATTCCGGGTCGCCCTTGGCGACGGCAATGCCGATCGGATCGTTGGAATAGAGGCCCGGGATCGTCACCAGCGTGGGGTTCTGGGTGGCGAGGTAGTCGAGCAGCGACGAGTCCTCGATGGCCGCATCGACGCGCTTCTGCTGCAGCTGCAGCACGCCATCGGGCGCGAACTGGTCGACATAGACGAGCTCGGCAGTCGGCACGGCGGTCTTGAGGAACGTCTCACCGGTGGTGCCGCGACCAACCACGACCTTCTTGCCGGCGAGGCCTTCGAGCGTGGTGATGCCCGAGTCCGCCTGCACGATCACGCGCAGACCAGCGCGGTTGTACGGGATCGAGAAGTTGACGGACTTGGCGCGCTCGAGCGTCGCCGAGGTGTTGGCGACGACGATATCGAGCTGGCCCGAGACCAGCATCGAGACGCGGGCGTCGCCCGACACGTCGGTGAACTCGACCGGCACGCCGAGCTTGGCAGCCAGCATGGTGGCGACGTCGACGTCGTAGCCGACCGGGTTGTTCTGGGCATCGCGGAAGCCGATCGGCTCGCCGCCCAGCGACACGCCGATGCGGACCACGCCGCGCTGGCGGATGTCGTCGATCATGCCGGCCATGGCCGGGACAGCCGTACCGGCGACCAGCGCCAGCGCGGCAATAGCAGTCAGGATGCGCTTCATCTTCATTCCTCTCCTGTGGATCAAGCAGTCTTCGCAGGACGGAGCTCAGGCTCCGCCATCGAGTCATCCCAGAGCCAGTAGCGGATCTCGCCCTCGCACCGGAAATTCACCACCTCATGGTTCCCCTTGGCGTCGACGGCGTGGATGACCACCCCGCCGAGGAACCCGCCGCCCAGTTCGTCCAGTTCCTCCACGGCGAGTTTCACCGCGTCGGAAAGGGAGTGGCCGAGCTTCATCGCGAGCACGATCGTGCGGGCCGTGCCGCAGCGCATCGTCATCTCGCCGGTATGTGTGCAGGCGGCCGCGCCGTAGCGGCTATCGGCATAAAAGCCGGCGCCGGGGATCGGGCTGTCGCCCAGCCGGCCGGGATACTTCCAGGCCCAGCCGGACGTCGACGTCGCCGCATGGATGCCGCGCCCCGCGTCGGCGCTGAGGAACACCGTAGTGTCGCGCACGCGCTCGGGATCGGTGATCGTCTTGAGCAGCGGCGCCAGCGGCACGTTGGGGAAGTGCTCGACATCCTCGAGGCTCATTTCCTTGACCAGCCGCTCCCACCACACGCGCTTGCTGTCGTCGAGCAGCATGTCGTCGACAGCGAAACCGGTTTCAGTCGCAAAGCGTCGCGCGCCGTCGCCGGTCAGCATGACGTGCGGCAGGCGCTTCATCACCTCGTGGGCGAGCCTTGCCACCGGCATCGTGTTGGGCACCGCGCCGACCGAGCCGATTTCGCGCGTGTTGCCGTCCATGACGGCCGCATCGCACTCCATGAAGCCAAGGATATTGGGCCAGCCGCCGTATCCGACGCTGCGGACGCGCGGATCGGCCTCCACCTTGCTGATCCCTTCGACCATCGCGGTGAGACTGTCAGCGCCGGCCTTCAGCATCTCGACGCTGGTGGGAAAGCCGGGCCAGGCCTCGGCATTGGCGAGCAACAACATGGAACGACTAGTCTTTCCGCATTTTGGAGAGGAACTGGGCGACGCGCGGTTGCGCCAGGCCGCCCTGGGAATCGAAGAACTGTTCTGTGGGCAGGTCGACGATCAGCTTGCCCTTCTCGAGGAAGACGATGCGGTTCGAGATCTGCCGCGCGAATTCGATCTCGTGCGTCACGAACACCATCGTGGTGCCACTCCCCGCGAGCTTGGCGAGGATCGCCAGGACTTCGGCCGTCATCTCGGGATCGAGCGCCGACGTGACCTCGTCGAGAAGCAGGTAGCGCGGCTTCATGGCGAGCGCCCGGCAGATGCCGACGCGCTGGCGCTGGCCACCCGAGAGCTGCGATGGATAGGCGTCGGCACGATCGCCGAGCCCCACCGAGGTGAGAAGTGCGCGGCTCTCGGCTTCGACCTCGGCGCGCGGGCGCTTGAGTACTTCGACCGGCGCGAGCGCCACGTTCTGCAACGCCGTCATGTGCGGGTAGAGGTTGAACAGCTGGAACACCGTGCCCGAGCGCTTGCGCGCCTCGGCCAGTTCCTTGGGCTTGGCAACGTCGAACTCGTCGACGGTGATGCGGCCACCATCGAGCTTTTCGAGCCCGTTGATGCAGCGGATCAGCGTGGACTTGCCCGAGCCGGACGAGCCGAGAATGGACACCACCTCGCCCGGGTTGACCGTGAGGTTGACGCCGTCGAGCACCGTGGCGGCACCGAAGGACTTCTTGACGTTTTCGACTTTGAGCATCGCTTAAAGGCCCCGGAATGCGCTGTGCGCGCGGAGGCGCTTCTCGAGTTTGGCGCCCAGCATCGCGACGAGCTTGGCGGTGAGGTAGTAGAGGATGCCAACCACGGTCCACACGATGAACGGCTTCAGCGTCCTCAGGTTGAGGTTGGCGCCGATCTTGGCGAGATCCATCACGCCGATCACCGAGATCAGCGAGGTGACCTGCAGCTGGTTGACCAGCAGCGCCGTCAGCGGCCCGATGGAGAAAGCGGCCGCCTGCGGCGCAATCACATGGCGCAGCACCTGCCAGCGTGAGAGGCCGAAGACGCGCGCTGCCTCGATCTGGTCGCGGCCGATCGACTCGATGGCCGACACCGCGATCACGTAGACGAAGGCGGCCGTGTTGGCCGAGAGCGTGATGACCGCGGCCTCGACCGGGGTCATGTTGACCTTGAAGAAGGCCGGAAAGCCGAAGAACACCAGGAACAGCTGCACCAGAACGGGCGAGTTCTTGAGGACTTCAGCAACGAACGTCACGACCTCTGTCAGCACCGGCACGCGATAGAAACGGATAACGCCCCAAAGCGTGCCGATCGCGAGCCCGATCAGCGAGGTGACGAGGAAGAGCCCGATGGTGACGCCCAGCCCCTGAGCCAGCAACCACAGATCGAAGGGAGTGAACTCGGTATAGCGCATCAGCTCACCCGCTCCTGCATGTCACGGTTGAGCCAGCGGTGAAGCATGCTCACGCCGATCGAGACGAGGTAGGTGAGCGCGGCATAGACCACGAGCAGAACGACATAGACCTCGAACGGACGGAACGTGTCCGAGGCGACGATCTTGGCATTGCCGGTGAGCTCGTTGAGAGTGATGGTCGAGAGCACCGACGAGGTGAGGATCATGTTGATCAGCACCGAGCCCAGCGGCCGGACCGAGGTACGCAGCGCAATCGGCAGCACGATCTTCGTGAAGGTCACGCGGCGCGGCAGCCCGCTGACCTCGGCCGCTTCGAGGATGCCGTTGTCGATGGCAAGGATGCCCGCGCGGATGGCGTCGGAAGCATAGGCGCCACCTGAGATCGAGAGGGCGATGACGCCGGTGGTGAAGGCGTCGATATAGATGCCGATCTCTGGCAGCCCGTAATAGAAGAAGAAGAGCTGGACGATGAAGGGGACGTTGCGGAAGAGGTCGACATAGGCAAACGCAAGCCCGTTCACCCACTTGACCTGCGACGTGCGCGCGATGGCGACCAGCATGCCCAGGATGACGCTACCGATCAGCGCGAGCCCGCAGACCTCCGCCGTCAGCAATGCCCCCTCGGCAAGAAAGCCGAGATGAGGACCGAGGATGGTCAGATCAATCCGCAACCGCTCATTGCCCCGCGTTGAAACCGGTTTCACAATTCCGTCGAAATGTCCGCGAGTCAAGTGCCGCTGTGGATTTCGCTCGCTTAAGCCGGCATCAGGAGTTGGCCGGGCCTCGGGCTCGTCAGGGGGCCATGTGTCAATCCAATGACTTAGCGCCACACCTCCGGCACAACCCTTCGGGCCGAGGGCATCGCCCGCTGCCTCGATCTGCTCTGGTATGAGGTGTGTACGATTCCGCACCCCCGTGCGGCTCAAACGGTTCGGAGCATAACGGGGACATCACGAGATATGGCACAGCATGGGCGTGCATAGGATACTCGGGTCCTGTGCCCTTAGGCTGCTCCCTCCCCCACCAGACGAGGGAGCAGCTTCACATTGCCAAGGCGGCGGACGCCGCCCGTGACCCTTCGCGCCGGAGCGGGCGCAGGGATCAATCAGTTTGTCGGTCGTGTCAGGCGACGACCTTGGCGCGGCCACGCGACGAGGTCGCCTTTGGCTTGCGTCCGAGGCCTATGGTCTTGGCGAGACGCGAGCGGGCCTCCGAATAGGTCGGAGCCACCATGGGATAGTCAGGCGGCAGGCCCCACTTGGCCCGGTACTCTTCGGGCGACATGTCGTACTCGGTCCTGAGATGACGCTTCAAGGACTTGAATTTCTTGCCGTCTTCCAGGCAGATCAAATACTCGGGAGTAATCGACCTCTTCACCGGCACGGCCGGTTTGAGCTCGACGACCACCTCTGGCTCAACGACGCCGCCGAGCCCGGTCAGGGCCGAATGCACGCTGGCAATCAGCTTGGGCAAGTCGCTTGCGCTGAGTGCATTGTGGCTCACGTAAGCGCTGACGATATCAGCGCTCAGTTCGACCAGTTGGGAACTACGCGCTTCCGAGACCGCTGCTGCTGCGGCAAGGTTCGACGTTCCAGATTCCATACTTCCCTCGGAATGTTGCCTAGGTTTCGGGTCCTATGCGCGAGAAACTGCGACCCACCTTCGCAGTTTCGCGCCTTTATTTCGCTGGCCTACCGCACAGTCCTAGCTTACTTCAACGCGTTATCCAGCCGTTACGTGGCTACGCTTTGGCCTTTACTTCGTCAAGTAAACTTCCTCGGATTCAAGGAATATCTTAACAATGTCGAACGCTTTGCATGGCTGAAATCGTCACTCTGCAGCTTCTGGGCAACCCAGTCCTTCGGTTGGCCGACGGCTCGGCAGTCAAGCTGCGTCAGAAGGCGTTCTCCCTCGCCGCCGTTCTTTACCTGGAGTTCTCGAATCGGACCCGCCGCTCAACCCTCGCCGAGCGCGTGTGGGAGGCGAGTACGGCGGAGCAGGCGATGACCAACCTTCGCCAGACCCTGCTGCATACGCGTGAGCTCGAATCCAAGCACGGCTTCCAGCTGTTCGATGCCGACGCCACCGAGATCGAGCTGGCGCGCAACATCGAACTCGACCTGCGCGAGATCGGCCGCATCCGCACCGCCGCTGATGGCGCCGAGCTGGAGCGGCTCATTTCCATGTACCGAGGCGAACTGCTTGCCGCCGTCGATGGTCTCGGTCCCGAGCTCAGCCAGTGGCTCACCCTCGAGCGCACACGGATAGAGAACCAGTTCGCCATGCAGGCGACCGAAGCGGCGCTCCGGATCGGCGGTCGCGCCGGCCACTCGGCCCTGAGCCGCCTGACCGAGCGCCTGCCCTATTCCGATGTCGTGTGCCGCGCCACGATCGAGCTGTTCCGTGCCGAGAACAACGAGAGCGGCGCCCGAGCGGCCTTCGCCGCCTTCCGCAACCGGCTGCGCCACGGCCTGGGCCTCGAGCCTTCCGCCGAGACGGCGGACATGTTCGGCCCCGAGGACAGCCCCGCCTCCTCCCCTGCCCAGGCGCGGGCCGTCGCACGGCGGGGCGCCGACGAAGGCGAACAGCGGCAGAGCTTCGTGCCGCGCGTCGTGCTGCTGCCACCGCTTCAGGACTACAAGCACGCCGAGGTGCCCAAGCATCTCGCCCCGGCGCTCGTTGAGGACGTCACCATAGGCCTCTCGCGACTGAAGTCTGTCGCGGTCATTGCTCCGCACACGGCTTGGCAGCTCGATCCCTTCTCGGCGCTCGACGAGATCCGCTCGCACCAGATCGACTATGCCGTCGAAAGCCGCATCGCCCCCCACTTCTCGGGTGATGGACTGTCGCTCGCGATCCGCCTCGTTCGCGCCGCCGGGCGCGAAATCGTCTGGGCCGACAAGTTCTCGTTCTCGACGTTGAAGGCGCCCGAGCACTACTGGGATTTCACCAACGGCGTCGCCCGTGCGCTGGCCGACTCGATCGAGACGGCCGAGCTCCAGCAGGAGCGCACCCAGCGCGATGCCGACGCTTATTCCCATTATCTGGCCGGGCGCCACAACCTGCGCACCTTCGACCTGCCCAAGATCCGGCGCGGCAGGAAGTCCCTGCGCATCGCCCGCGACATCGATCCGGACCAGGCCTCGATCGAGAGCGCCCTCGCCCGTTCCTACGTGGTTGAGTGGGTACTGCGGGCCGGTTCGGACCGGGCCTTGCTCGACAAGGCCAAGCTCCACGCCGAGCGCGCCGTGTCGATCGACCCCAATGACGGCACGGCCTATCGCGAGCTCGGCCGCGTCGCGCTGTTCGACCGTGACCTCGACCAGAGCCTTGCCCATATGGCGATGGCGGCCGACCTCGCGCCGAACCATGCCGACGTTCTGGCCGACTTCGCAGACACACTTGTCCACAACTCCGACTTCGCTGCCGCGCAGGAGAAGATCGAGGCCGCAGTGCGGCTCAATCCGGTCCCGCCGGACGAGTATCTGTGGACCCTGGGCGGCATCAATTTCTTCAGGGGACGCTGGGAGGAGGCGCTCCGATACCTCAACCAGATGCGCAATCCGGAACCCGCATTCCGCCTCATGGCGGCGGCTGCCGCGATGGCCGGCCAGATGGATCTGGCACGACGCTATCGGTTGCAAGCGCTTAAATTGCAGCCGGATTTTACAACCGCTCGTTGGGTATCTCGAATGCCACAGCGCGATCCTGCGGATGTCGATCTGTATATAGAGGCGTTGCGAAAGGCCGGATTCAAGTAGGCCGCAAAAGGAGAAATACTTATGCGCTACGTCATTATTGGTCAGAAAGATTCCTCTCAGCTGCTCGTCGTGGATACTCAGCTGATGACTGTTACCCCGGTGGATCATGAAACCGTGGTTCCCTCGAACGTCCGCTCTGCACTCGCCGCGGGCAACACCATCGTCGACGGCATCGATATCGCAGTGGCCGCTGGCCAGCGCGAAGACGGCAGCGCCGTCTGGCACTTCCACGCCAAGTAAGCCTTGCTTCACCAAGACAGCACCCGCCCGGCGGCCAGTTCCACCGGCGAGCAGAGGAATCCCGCGGCATTGCTGCGGGATTTGTCTTTGCATTTTAGAGAAATTGGCATCACCCGGCTCGCCCGCCAGACCGGCCTCGATCGGATCGGTATCCCCTGCTACGCGGCAATCCGGCCAAACTCGGCCACCATCGCCAGCCACCAGGGCAAGGGCATCGACGATGTCTCGGCCCAGATCTCGGCAGTCATGGAGGCAGCCGAATACGCGGTTGCGGAGGCCCCGGAGACACCGCAGCGGCTCATGAGCCACGCCGAGGCGCAGTCTGCCGGCATCGAGACCATGGACATCGCCCCACTGATGCCGCGCGACTTCGTGCTCGACGAGCACAGGCCGATCCGCTGGCTCGAGGGCTACGCGCTGGAGACCGGCACCACGGTGCTGGTACCCTACGACGCGGTGGTGCTGGGAACGCCGCCGGCTGACCTCCCTGGCCTGGCGCAATCGACCAACGGCATAGCAGCAGGCATCAGCCACTCCGGGGCGCTGGTCCATGCGCTGTGCGAAGCGATCGAGCGTGATGCGGTCTGTCTCTGGGGCTATAAGAGCGATGTGGCCGCCCGCGCGACAGCGGTCGAGCCCGCCGCCTTCGACGATCCCGACATCGACGCCCTCGTTTTCCGCATAACTGAAGCCGGCTATCGACTGCGCCTCTACGACCAAACCAGCAATACCGGACTGCCGACCCTCTATGCCGTGCTCTGGCCCTCCGACGGCGCCGACAAGCACTTCGACGTAGCGACCGGAGCAAGCTGCCATCCCGTGGGGGCCGTGGCAGCGCGGCGCGCCATCGTCGAGGCGGCGCAGACCCGGATCACCAACATCGCCGGGGCCCGCGACGATATTGTCGAAACCGAATACGACATGACGCTGGGACGCACCATTGCCGTGCTGACCGAGGCCTCGTCGGCGACGCGGGCGGCCCCAACCGGCCTCGCGAGTCCGGTCGGTGAAGAGGGCCTGCTGGCAGCGCTGCGCGCCGGCCTGGCCCGCGCCGGCTTGCGTCGGGTCATCGTCGTCCCCGTGGGTGGCGAGCGGATGGGCATCCACGTCGTCAAGGTTTTCGTCCCCGGTCTCGAAGACCGGCTCACCAATCGCAACTGGCGCCCCGGGTCGCGGGCTGCCGCAGCCATGCTGGGGTTCATGTGAAGGTCCTGTTCGTCGGCCCCTCGCTCTGGGGCGTCAGCTACGACCCCTACGGCCTCGACGTACGCCCGCCGGCACGGCAGGGCGACCTCCACCGCGCTGTGCTCGAGGGCGCGGATGCGATCGGCCTCGTCGACGGGGTCTTCGGCTTCGTGCCGTCGGTCTGGCACAAGGAAATCCTCTTCGCCCTCAAGCAGGGCGTGCGGGTGCTGGGCGCGGCCTCGCTCGGTGCGCTGCGCGCTGCCGAATGCGCGCCCTTCGGCATGGAGGCCGTCGGTCCCATCGCGCGGAGCTATCGCGACGGCCACCGGATCGAGGATGCCGATGTGTGCCTGGCGCACGCCCCGGGCGAGCTCGACTTCATGCCGCTGAGCGAACCGTTGGTCGACGTCGAAGCAACTGTCGTGGCGATGGCAGGGCGCGGGCTCGCCACACAGTCCGAGGCAAGGGACCTGCTCGCGGCCGCGCAATCGATCTATTTCGCCGACCGTACCGTCGACGAGATCGTCTCCACCGCCGGTCTCCCCCACCTGAGGGCCGCCTATCGCGAAGCGCGCATCGGGGCCAAGACTGCCGACGCACTGCTCCTGATCGAGCATCTGCGAACCCTGCCAGCCGGCCGCGGCCCTGCCCCCGACTGGCAGTTCGTCGAGTCCGACGCCTGGCGTCACTACCTCCGGAACATGGCCGCCTAGTGCAGTCTGGTGCTCTGCAACGGGTAGAGCTCGATCGGGTGGATCAGGCAGGCGTGCGCAACGGTTATGGAATGCAGCCGACCCTCGATCTGATCTTCCCAGAAGGCGAGGAACTTCCTCAGCGTCGGGAACTCCGGAAACACATCGTACTCCTGCCAGAGGAAATCCTGCAGCAGCGCGTAGTTGTCGGGCACGTGGTAGATGATCTGGGCGGTCGTCAGCCCATAACCATGGACAGCCGAGCCCAACCTGGTCACTGACGGCATGAAATTCACCTCCAGCAGCATGTGACCTGTCCAGAATATCAGCTGCGTCGGCGCTCATGACAAGAGCATCGTCAGAATCGTTCAATGATTACAAATGCATAGCAGCACACATCGACGACTGCTGATAGTCATGGCAAGCTCGTAGCCGGCAACATCTGCAACGGCCCGGAGGAGACGGCTATGGCAACGATGGTGCGTCTGTCCCGCGAGCAGATCGACCGCATGTTCGTCGAGATGGACGAGATGGAGAACAGCCTGAAGGACATCCACGCCGAGCTGATCGAACTGGGCCTGCCCAGCGATACCCTTGGCCGCTTCGCCCGCATGCATGACCGCTACACGGCCGGTGTCGCCTTCCTCAAGAAGCAGCGCGAGCTGGGCAAGGCCGGGGACTAGGGGCCGCGAAGCCGTCTGGCAACGCTTGAGACCCCACCGCGTTGATAAAGCTTCAGGACCGCGAACTGCGGCCCTGCCCAGGATTGGAGGATGAGATGCCTGCGGCTCCGTTCTGCCGTGCCGCCTTGGTTGGCGTAATGATTGCCCTTGCCGCACCGGCGCACGGCCAGACCATGTTCATGGACGACGACGATAGCTGGTACTGGCCGGGCTGCCCCATCGAGCTGACCGACCACCGCATACGCCAGGTCATCGCCAACGAAGGCTTCAGCAACATCTATCTCAACGTGCGAAACGACGATCGTATCCAGGTGCGTGCAACGCAGGGTGACTGGGTCTACCTGCTGGACGTCGACACCTGCACCGGCGAGATCATGTATGGGCAGCGCCTTCGCCCCGCCTCGTAGCTGCCGCCCACGTACCGTGAATTGCGAACAAAGCAGGAATGATGCTTCCTGATCCGATCTCTCTTCCGGATCGATTCGCGTGTTGCCTGCTACTGCCCCGACCTATCTCGACAAGCTGAACCCCGAGCAACGGCTGGCCGTGGAGCATCTGGGCGGGCCGCTGCTGGTGATCGCCGGTGCAGGCTCGGGCAAGACCAACACGCTGGCGCACCGCGTCGCGCACCTCATTGTCAACGGCGCCGACCCGCGTCGCATCCTGCTGATGACCTTCTCGCGCCGCGCCTCGAGCGAGATGCAGCGTCGCGTCGAGCGCATCGTTGCGCAGGTGCTGGGTGCCAAGGCCGGCGTCGTCACCGATGCGCTGAGTTGGGCCGGCACCTTCCACGGCATCGGCGCGCGCCTGTTGCGCGAGCATGCCGAGCAGATCGGCCTCACCCCCGGCTTCTCCATCCACGACCGCGAGGACTCGGGCGACCTCATCAACATCATCCGCCACGAGATGGGGTTCTCGGAAGCCAAGAAGCGCTTCCCCACCAAGGGCACCTGCCTCGCTATCTACTCGCGCGTGGTCAACGCGCAGGACGAACTCGAGCCGGTGCTTAAGACCCATTTCCCCTGGGTCGCCATGTGGGCCAACGAGCTGCGCGACCTCTTCGCCGCCTATGTTGAGCAGAAGCAACGCCAGCAGGTGCTCGATTACGACGACCTGCTGCTCTACTGGGCCGCCATGATGCGCGAACCCTCGATCGCCGAGGACATCGGCACCCGCTTCGATCATGTGCTGGTCGACGAGTACCAGGACACCAACCGTCTGCAGGCCTCGATCCTGCTCGCCATGAAGCCGGCCGGCGAAGGGTTGACGGTCGTGGGCGACGACGCCCAGTCGATCTACTCGTTCCGTGCCGCCACCGTGCGCAACATCCTCGATTTCCCGGCGTCGTTCAGCCCGGCCGCGCGCATGGTGACGCTCGACCGCAACTACCGCTCGACCCAGCCGATCCTCGAGGCCGCCAACGCCGTGATCTCGGAAAGCGCCGAGCGCTTCACCAAGAACCTCTGGACCGACCGTATCGCTGTCGAGAAACCACACCTCGTGACGGTGAAGGACGAGCCGAGCCAGGCCCGCTACGTCGTGGAAAGCGTCCTCGCCTGCCGTGAGGGCGGCACGACGCTGAAGCAGCAGGCGGTGCTCTTCCGGACGTCCTCGCACTCGGCCGAACTCGAGATCGAGCTCACCCGCCGCAATATCCCGTTCGTGAAGTACGGCGGGCTTAAGTTCCTCGACAGCGCGCACGTCAAGGACATGCTGTCGCTGCTGCGCTTCGTCGACAACCCGCGCGACCGCGTCGCCGGCTTCCGCGTGCTGCAGCTTCTCCCCGGCGTCGGCCCGGGCGCCGCCGGCAAGCTACTCGACCGCATGGCCGAGAGCGCCGATCCGCTAATGGAGCTGCTGAACGCGCCGCCTCCGCCCCGCGGTTCTGAGGGTTGGCCCGGCTTCATCGAGGCAGTGCGCCATCTGGGGGAAGGCGGAGGCGGCTGGCCGTCGGAACTCCTGCGCGCTCGGATGTGGTACGAGCCGCTGATGGAAGCGGTCTACGAGGATGCCGAAGTCAGGAAGGAAGACCTCCACCAGCTCGAGCAGATCGCATCGGGCTACCCGAGCCGCGAGCGCTTCCTCACCGAGCTGACGCTGGACCCGCCCGACGCCACGTCCGACCAGGCCGGCGTCCCCATGCTCGATGAGGATTTCCTCATCCTCTCGACTATCCACTCGGCCAAGGGGCAGGAGTGGAAGAACGTCCACGTGCTGAACGTCGTCGACGGCGCCATCCCCTCCGATCTCGGCACCGGCTCGACCCACGAGCTGGAGGAAGAGCGGCGGCTGCTGTACGTGGCGATGACCCGCGCCAAGGACGAGCTGCACCTGATGGTGCCGCAGCGCTTCTACGTCCACCAGCAGACGCCCTATGGCGACAAGCACGTCTACGCCCAGCGCACCCGCTTCATCACCAAGGCCATGCTCCCGCTGTTTGACGACGTCTTCTGGCCGGCAGTGAAGCCGGCCGAGATCCGCGGCATCGCCCCCGCAGCACCGCGCGTCGATATCGGTGCGGGCCTCCTTGCCATGTGGAAGAAATGACAAAGCCTGACACGCCTTGGCAGGGTCCCGCGTTACGCTTGTCACCATGAAGAAACCGGTCGCCCTCACAGTCCCCCACGCCCGCCGCGTCTGGCTGCACGCACAGCGGCTCGACGAACGCCAGCCCTTCGGCGCCGGGCCGACGGCGACGCAGGCCGCGATCGAACACCTGGGCTACGTGCAGATCGACACGATCAACGTGATCGAGCGCGCCCACCACCACATCCTGTTCTCGCGCATCCCGAACTACCGCCGCGCCGACCTCGCGCATGCGCAGTCGAAGGACAAGTCCATCTTCGAGTATTGGACCCACGCCCTCGCCTACGTGCCTCTGCGCGACATGCCGTTCTATCTCGACGAGATGCGGCAGCACCGTTCCGAGCCGCTTCGCTGGTACGCCGATGCCGATCCCAACGACCTGAAACGCCTCCTGCGCCAGATCAGGAAGGACGGCGCCATCTCGATCCGCGATATCGAGGACGACGAACTGGTCGAGAAGGATCATCCCTGGGCCAGTCGCAAGCCATCCAAGCGCGTACTCCAGTACGGGTTCTACTCGGGCGAACTCACCATTTCCGAGCGCAACGGCATGGTGAAGACCTACGAGCTGATCGACCGCCATTTCGGCTGGCCTCCGCGCCCGCGCGCCGCTACCGAGCGGCAGATCGACGAGCACCTGGTCGATCGGGCCCTCACCGCGCAGGGCCTGATCAGCGGCCCATCGGTGATGCACCCCAAGCTCCGCTTCACTCCCGGCATCGCCAAACTGATCGAGACGCGGGTGCGGACGAAGAAGCTGGTGCCGGTGACGGTTGGCGATGACCCGACGATCCACTACGCCCGCCCCGAAGCACTTGAGCCACCCGAGCCGCAGGGTCCTCCCCTCGTCCACATCCTCTCGCCGTTCGACCCGCTGATCATCCAGCGCCGCCGGCTGAGCCTGTTCTTCGGCTACGACCATGTGTTCGAGGCCTACGTTCCCAAGGCCAAGCGCAAGTTCGGCTACTTCACCCTGCCGGTGCTGGCGGGGGACGAGATCGTTGCGGCGCAGGACCTGAAGACCGACCGTGCGGCCGGCAAGATGCTGATCCAGTCCTGGCACTGGGTCGGCAAAGGCAACGCCGCCGAGCACAAGGCGATGGTTGAGGAGGAACTTGGCCGGTTCGAGCGGTTCCAGCTCGCCAGCAACGAGTCTACCGCACCCGCACTGGATATCGCCTCGTCCGACAAATCGGTGGGCGCTACCGCGCTCGCACCTTTAGTCCCGTCTGACTGAGGATCAGTTCGGCCTGAGCCGCCGACACGACGGCACCCTTGAAGCGGCCCGCCTGCGCGAGGATCGACAACCCGCCGAGATCGGCCCCGCGCAGGTCCGCGTCCTGAAAACGCGCCTGATCGATATTGGCTTCGCGCAGACTGCAGTTCTCGAACGTCGCTTCGCGGAAATCACATTTGACGAGTTCGGCCGAGCTGAGATCGACGCCGACCAGCTTGTCCTTGCGGAAGTTGAACTCGGGGAGCTTGGCCGAGACCAGCAGAGTATTGGTGAAGCGCACATCCATCGACTTGGCGTCGGTGAGATCGCAGCCCGTGAGCTTGCAGTCCTCGAATGCGGCCGAAGAGAGCGTCGCCGCCCGAAAGCTCGCGTTGTTGAAGTCCGACGACCGGAACACCGCATCCTCGAGATTGGCGCCGCGAAACAGCGCGAACGCCCCGCGGCAGTTAAGCCAGCGGCTGAACTCAAGCACGGCGTTGCCGAGGTCCGCGCGCGCAAGGCTGCAGCGCTCGAATACCCAGCCGGTGAAATCGAGATCGGAGAGCTTGGTTTCGTCAAGGGCGCATCCGACGAGACGAACCGGATCATCGCCTTGAAGGGCAACGATATCGGCGCGAGCAAGCGTACGATCTTCGATGGTGATGGCGGGTGGACGCATGCAGTGGGTGTAGCTGCCCGGGCCGAGTCGGTCGAGGTGCCCCCGTGTGAGCAAGCCGGCCTGGCGGCGCAAAGCAGAACGGCGCCCTTCTGGGCGCCGTTCCAATGAAGACTGCTGTCAATCGCGGCTGGTTAGTTGAAGCGATAGCGGACGGTGCCGCGAACTTCATGGATCCAGTTGTTGTCGGCCTCGTAGTAGAGGTCGGCGTCCGCGGTGGGGGCGTTGCTGACCTGGTCGATGTAGAGGGCGCGGTAGCCAAGATCGGCGACCCAGGTGCCCATGTCGTAGCCGACGCCGGCCATGAGGGCGCCCGCAACGCTGACATTGGTACCGGTGGGGACCGGATTGTTGACGGGGGCGTTGACCTCGGAGTGGTTCCAGGCCGCGCCGAGACCGGCGCCGACATAGCCGAAGGCGCCGCCGGAGCCGGACGAGTAGCCCCAGTCACCGCCGAGGCCGAAATCGTAGTAGACGTTGGCGAGTGCAACCGTCGAGCGCAGCATCAGCGTGTAGTCGCCGTTTGCATCCGGGTCGGGCATGCCGGCCTTGGTGATCTTGAGGCCGGTGGTCTCGACCGAGTCGATCGTGCCGTCGAAGCGGAGGCCAGTGCCGGTCTCGTAGCCGAAGCCCGCGCCCCAGCTGTAGCCGTAGCCGTACTCGGTGTATTCCCAGGTCTCGCTCGCGAGCGGATGGTTCAGCTCCCCACCCCAGTGCCAGTTCAGCGCCGCGCTGCCGCGCAGGTAGAACGAGCCACCGATGTCGTAATCCACTTCCGGGATGTCGGGGTATTCGGGCATGTCGGCTGCAGCGGCGGAGCCAACAGTCAGCAGCGCGGCTCCTGCCACCACCACTGAAGCAAAAATCTTGCGCATGAGTACGTCCTTGTTGCCACGTCGACGTCAGTCGAGTGCGGACAACTATGCGTAGTACTTCTTAAAGTACGTTTAACCCTAACGGATATCCCTAATACGGGCTGAAGCGGGAGTGTTAACGAACTCTTGCACCCTGGCCGACGATTACTTGGCCCGACCCAAAAAGCGGAGAACCCCAGCTGTGGTCGCGACAGCCAGGGCCCCATTGCCTCCGTGCCCCCGACTTGGAAGACACGCCCCATCAAGGCGCGCCCGTCCGTTGCCGGAGCGTGATGCCATCGTTAGGCAGCCTTGGTACGAGACCGCACACAGATGGGAGTAATACAAGCCAAGTCAGTAACTTGGCAGTACGCAGAAACTGCTCTCAGGCCACTTTGTTGATCGTCGCCGTGATCTCGCTGACGATCGCCGCAACCAGCCCCTCGTCGTCGCTCTCGGCCATCACCCGGATCACAGGCTCGGTGCCCGACGCGCGGATGACGAGGCGGCCGGATCCACCGAGCCGGGCCTCGCTCTCCTTGATCGCCTGCTGGACCAGCTTGTGCTCCAGGGGTTTGCCGTCCTTGTAGCGCACCGACTGCAGCAGTTGCGGCACCTTGTCGAAACGGCGGCAGACATCGGACACCGGCTTGCCCGCCTGCTTGGCCACGGCCAGGAGCTGCAGCCCGGCAATGAGACCGTCGCCGGTCGTGGTGAAATCGGAAAGGATGATGTGGCCGGACTGTTCGCCGCCGACATTGAAGCCCTTGGCCCGCATGGCTTCGAGCACATAGCGGTCACCCACCTGGGTCCGCTCGAGGCTGAGCCCGATACCGCCCAAGTAACGCTCGAGACCCAGATTGCTCATCACCGTGGCAACGAGCCCGCCCCCGCGCAGGTCGCCGCGCGCGTGCCAGGACTGTGCAATCACCGCCATGAACTGGTCGCCATCGACGATGTCGCCCTTCTCGTCGACGATGATCACCCGGTCGGCGTCACCATCGAGAGCGATGCCGATATCGGCGCGCAGCTCCCTGACCTTGGCGATCAGCGCCTCGGGTGCAGTCGAGCCGACCTTGTCGTTGATGTTGAAGCCATCCGGCTCGACGCCGATGGTGAACACCTCCGCGCCCAGCTCCCACAGAGCCGTAGGCGCAACCTTGTAGGCGGCGCCGTTGGCGCAATCGAGCACCACGCGCAGGCCGGTGAGGTCGACATTCTTGGGCAGCGTGCGCTTGGCGTATTCGATGTAGCGCGTCTGCGCCGCCTCGTCGCGATGGGCGCGCCCGATGTCCCGGCCCTTGCTCAGGGCACTCAGCATGTTGGAATCGATCAGACGCTCGATATCATCCTCGAGCGCATCGGAGAGCTTGTAGCCGTCGCTGCGGAACAGCTTGATCCCGTTGTCCTCGAACGGATTGTGCGAGGCCGAGATCATCACGCCGAGGTCTGCGCGCAGCGAGCGAGTCAGCATGGCGACGGCCGGCGTCGGCATTGGCCCGAGGAGATAGACGTCCATCCCCACCGCTGTGAAGCCTGCGGTAAGCGCGCTCTCCAGCATATAGCCCGAGCGCCGCGTGTCCTTGCCGATCACCACCCGGTTGCGATGGTCGCCGTTGACGAACTTGAGGCCCGCGGCCATGCCGACCTTCATGGCGAGTTCCGGCGTCAGCTTGTCCCCATTCGCCAGCCCACGAATGCCGTCCGTGCCGAAATACTTGCGCGCCATGAGAGCCCTCAGATGGATCTAGGCACAGTTCTAGCGCCGAGGTCCCAACATACGAAAGAGATAGTGCCGTTTCGTTAACCGGCAAATACGGGCGGGATTGGGGCTACCCTGCGGGCGACCTCGCAAGTGTGGCGACGGCGCCACCGGCAATCACTGAGGCCATGTAGGCAGCCGTGGGCCTGCTAAACGAAAGGGCCGCTCTTTTGGAGCGGCCCTTGTGGGATCTTGGCTGGTGTCAGCTGCCCGGCTGCGGCTCGGGCGCGGTGCCCGGGTCGGCGTCGGGGCGCTTCTTGCCGGTCTTGCCAGCCGTCGGCACGCCGGTCGACTTGACCGGAGGATCGGTATCCTCGGGGCGCAGGGGCATCTTGCCCTCGAGCAGCCCGCGGATCTCGTCGCCGGTCAGCGTCTCGTACTCGAGCAGCGCCTTGGCAATGGCATGAAGGTCGTCGATGTACTCGCGAATGACCTTCTGCGCCGTCTGGTAGCCTTCGTCGACGAAGCGCTTCACCTCGGCATCGACCACCTGCTGGGTCTCGTCCGACATGTGGGTGTTGCGCTGCATCATCGAGCGGCCGAGGAACACCTCGTCCTGCGCGTCGCCGTAGAGCAGCGGGCCGAGCTTGTCGGACATGCCCCACTCGGTCGCCATGGCGCGGGCGAGACCCGTGGCCATCTTGATGTCGGCCGAGGCGCCCGAGGTCACCTTCTCGTAGCCGAAGATTTCCTCTTCGGCGACGCGCCCACCCATGGCGACTGCGAGGTCGGCATAGGCCTTGCGGCGGGTCAGCGAGACCTGGTCACGCTCCGGCAGGCGCATCACCATGCCCAGCGCGCGACCGCGCGGGATGATGGTGGCCTTATGGATCGGGTCCGAGGCTTCCATCTTGATGGCGAGCAGCGCGTGCCCGGCCTCATGATAAGCCGTGAGCCTCTTGTCCTCGTCGGTCATGCTGAGGGTGCGGCGCTCGGCGCCCATCATCAGCTTGTCCTTGGCGTCCTCGAACTCCGCCATGGTGACGAAGCGCTTGTTGCGGCGAGCCGCAAGCAGGGCACCCTCGTTGACGAGGTTCATGAGGTCGGCGCCGGAGAAGCCCGGAGTACCGCGCGCGAGAACCTTGAGATCGACATCGGGAGCGAGCGGAACCTTGCGGACGTGAACCTTGAGGATCTTCTCGCGGCCCTGCACGTCCGGGTTCGGCACCACGACCTGGCGGTCGAAGCGGCCGGGACGCAGAAGCGCCGGGTCCAACACGTCCGGACGGTTGGTCGCCGCGATGAGGATGATGCCCTCGTTCGCCTCGAAGCCGTCCATCTCGACCAGCAGCTGGTTGAGGGTCTGCTCACGCTCGTCGTTGCCCCCGCCAAGGCCTGCGCCACGGTGACGGCCGACGGCGTCGATCTCGTCGATGAAGATGATGCACGGGGCATTCTTCTTGGCCTGCTCGAACATGTCGCGGACACGCGAAGCGCCCACGCCGACGAACATTTCAACGAAGTCCGAACCCGAGATGGTGAAGAACGGCACGTTCGCTTCGCCGGCGACGGCGCGCGCGATGAGCGTCTTACCGGTACCCGGCGGGCCGACCAGCAGCACGCCGCGCGGGATCTTGCCGCCCAGGCGCTGGAACTTGCCGGGATCGCGGAGGAACTCCACGATCTCCTCGAGATCCTGCTTGGCCTCGTCGACACCGGCGACGTCCTCGAAGGTGATCTTGCCCTGCGACTCGGTCAGCAGCTTGGCGCGGCTCTTGCCGAAGCCCATGGCACCGCCACGGCCCCCACCCTGCATCTGCCGGATGAAGAAGAACCACACGCCGATGATCACGAGGAACGGCAGCCACGAGGTGAGGAGCATGCCCCAGAAGGGGCTCGACTCCGGCTGGTGGGCCGTAATCTGCACGCCGCGGTCCTCGAGGCGCGAAATGATATCGGCGCCCTGCGGCAGCACGGTCTCAAACTTGCTGCCGTTGCTGAGCTCGCCTGAGACGATATTGTCGGTAATGGTCACCGACTTAACGCTGCCTGCGTCCACGTCGGAAACGAACTGGCTATAGCTCTTGTCCGACACCGCGATGGAGCGGGTCGACGACTGAAAGACCTGGAACAGGCCCATCAGCATGAACAAGATCACCAGCCAGATGGCGAAGTTCCGGAAATTGACGTTCATCATCCTGTCCTGAAGCCGGCCGGAAGGGGGCCGGGAAGTTAGGGCGAATGTAGGCGTCGCCCTAGTGCCTTACAAGGTAGACTGGTGCGGCGGTTTGGCCGGAAAGTCGAGCCAGCTTGCTCTCTTCCGGTTAATTCCACGTCACGGGGCCGCCGTATCCCTGCGGCTTTGAACCTTGCCTGAACGGCCTGGTTCCCGCGCCACGACGATTGTCGTGCCATCACTGGACACCAGACAACCATGCAAACTTGTCCGCTTCAGGGCTACCTCGGCTCGTAACCGATCTGTGAGCGCCTCGACTGGCGCGAGGTCATGCGGCTTGCGTGCTCCGCCAACCTGCCGCAGCAGGTTCGCCATGGCTCGGATCGCAACAGCACGGGGCGCGTCGATGAGCGCCTGGCGCTGAAGGCTGGCCGCGCCAGGCGTTTCCTCGACCCCGATCGTGGTGGCCATGGCTGTGATGGCCTCGTCGGCATCTCGCATGCGATCGGCAAAGCGCGAGAGGCGCCGCGGATCGAGGCCGAGTGCCGCCAGCTGCGGCAGCATCTGGCGCCAGCGCACGCGCTCGTAGTCGGTGTCCTTGTTGCTGGGATCGAAGACCGGTGTAAGCCCGGCGGCGGCGACGAGGGCCGCGAGATCGGCCGGATCGACCCCGAGCAGCGGCCGGCAGATGGCCAACCCCGCCACCTTGGCGAAATAGTCCATGCCACGCAGGCCCTCGACGCCGCTGCCATGGGCAAGCCGCATCACCACCGTCTCGGACTGGTCGCCCAGGTGGTGGGCGGTGACGAGAATCTCGGCGCTATCCTCAGCCATGGCGGCCGCGATGAGGGCGTAGCGCGCCTGACGCGCCGCCTGCTGGCCGGCTGTGGTGGGCTTTTCGCCTTCCCAGCGCAGGCCCCGGGCGGCGAAACCGAGTCGACCGGCGGTCTCGACGACGAACCTGACCTCATCGGCCGCTTCCGGTCGCAGACCGTGATCGACGGAATAGACCGTGAAGCGACCATGCTGGTCGTGTGTCCGCGCGTAGTCGGCGGCCAGCAGCATCAGGGCCAGGCTGTCGGGCCCGCCGGAGACGGCGAGCCCGATACGGCGGAACTGGGACAGCGGGGCGAAGACCGCCTCGCTGTCGATCAGTTGGTCACGGGACATTTCGCCTTCTGCTGCTCCTCGTCGAGCCGCTTCTGAAAGGCGGGGGACAGATCGCGGTACCGCTGCTTGAGCGTGAAGAAGGTCCGGCAGCCGACATCCACCTGGTCGGCACCAACCAGCGCCACGCCCAGTTTGAGCATCATGTCCGGTGCGCGCTTGCTCTCGCGATGCTTGGTGTAGCCGTCCGCGAGGACCTGTGCGGCGTCGGTGAAGGCACCACGCTGGATCAGCGCTTCACCGAGCCAGTTGATCGCGTCGGGCGTAAGCGGATCGTCGGGATACAGCGCCACGAACTGGCCGAACTGATCCTCGGCAAAGGCATAGTCGCCACGGGTAATGGCGTCATAGCCCGCATCGTACTGCGCCTTGGCATCGCCGCTGGAGATGGGGCCTCCATCGAGGGACAGGTCGAGCGGACGTCCGCTGTCGAGGCTCAGGTCGTCCGGCAAGGCGCCGAGCTGGTCGACACCGCCCCTGAGCAGGGGATCGGCCGAATCGCCCACGTCACCGTGCATGGGCTCGCCGTCCATGGGTTCGCCATCGCCGAGATCGACGAGGGGAAGGTCATCCTGCGGCGCTCCCGCGGCCGGCTGCTCCGGCGTTGCGGCGACGACAGGTGCTTGCTGGGCCGGGGTCTGCGGCAGCGTATCGGACGGCGTCGCGCCGTCAGTTGGCGCTGCCGCCTGTCGTTTTCCCCCAGCACCGCCTTCCAGTTCCTGGAACCGGAATTCGTTGTCCTCGGCCTGCTTGGCGAGCTGCGTCTGCATCTGGGTGAGCTGGAACTCCAGCCCCTCGATCCGACCCGTGAGCGTGCGGATCAGGTTCTCGAGATCCTGGATACGCACGAGCAGCTGGGCCGTGTTCTGCTGGTTCTGCGCCACATGGATGCGCGTTTCCGCCACCGGCCGCGACGCCGATGCGTCAGGGGTGAGCGCAAAATCGCCGCCGGCGGCAAGCGCAGGCATCGCTACGGCCGTGAACAAAGTGGCCAAAAGCGCGGGCCGGACGACGGCCGATCCGCGGATGGGAGGGAGTTTCAGCATCGATGCTCCATCGGGGTCTGAGCAGGCCAATTTCTGCACAGCATTGGATTAGCGCAAGATTTCGACAAAAAGAAAGCGCCGGGCCCAACAACGCGGCGCCCGGCGCTCTTGCCTCCAGCGAACAAACTTCGGGGATTACGCACGGGAAATGCGCCGCTGAATGAGCAGCGCCCCGCCCCGAAGCCCGCTCGACCTATTGTACGACCGTCACAGCACGGCGGTTTTGTGACCAGCACGAAATATCATTGCAGATGGCCACAGGACGTTCCTTGCCGAACGACTTGGTGGTGATGCGGCGCTGGTCGACGCCCTTCGACACCAGGTAGTTCACAACGATCGAACCGCGACGTGCGCCCAGCGCGATATTGTACTCGCGGGTACCACGCTCGTCGGCATGACCTTCGATCATGATACGGTAGTTGGTATAACGGTTTAGCCACTGCGCCTGCTTGTCGAGGGTGGCCACGGCAGTGGGCGTGAGGTTCGAGGAATCGGTCTCGAAGAACACGCGATCGCCGACGGAAACGAGGAATTCCTGCTGGCTGCCGGGAGCACCGCCGCCCGGGCCGAGGTTACCTACGCCGGTACCGCCAGCACCATTGCGCGAACAGGCCGCTACGGCGACCACGAGAACCACCAGCGCGGCAGCGCGCAATACGGCAGTAAGGGGCGTTACAGAACGCATCCGGTTTTGTCTCCTAGTCGGACGAATTTGATTGGCGAATTTATACCGCCGGTAATGTTAAGCCGGGGTTGTCGCGCTTGGTTAATTCTTGGTCATTGGGGCACGAATGTGACCAGATTCCGGGCTTCTCCGTGGGTGTTGCCAGGAGGACACGGCCACAAATCGGTGATGAGCCGGTGGAGGATGCTAACGTTCTCGTACGTGTTGCCCGGCCGTCGACTTCAATAGACCACCCCTGGCAGCCGCGATGATCGCACCGCGACTGGCTTCATGATTCCGTCTGGAGGGAAGGCGCTGCACAGCAGCCGGCGGCCGAGCAGCCACCAGTCTCCATGCCGTTACTTCCGGGGCTGTTACCCCCTGAGCGGCGACCAGCTCGGGTCGGACGCGAAGGATTCGGTGGCGAGGTTCTGCTCGTTGCGGCCCCAGATGTCGATCGAGTGCAGGCTCGGGCCAGCATCGCCGCCAGGTTCGCGGAAGAAACCGATGACGCGGCCGTTCGGAGCCCAGGTCGGACCTTCCTGAACCTGGCCCGAGGACGACAGGATACGCTCGCCCGACCCGTCGGGCTTCATGATGCCGATGTGGAACTGGCCGCCCGACTGGCGTGTATAGGCGATGAGATCGCCCTGCGGCGACCAGACCGGCGTGGAATAGATGCCTTCGCCATAGGAGACACGCTGCGCCCCGCCGCCGCCCGCGCCCATGATGTAGAGCTGCGGGCTGCCGCCCCGATCGCTCTCGAATACGATGCGCGAGCCATCGGGTGAATAGCAGGGCGAGGTATCGATCGCCGCACCGCTGGTGAGCTGGGTGGGATTGCCGCCGCCGACACCGGCCGCATAGACGTTGGTCGTGCCGCCGTTCGACACCGAGAACACCACCGAGCCGCCATCGGGCGAGAAGCGTGGCGCGAACGACATCGGCGCGCCATTGATCAGCTTCCTCGAGGCCCCGCCGAGGCCTGCAACGTAAACCTGCGGATTGCCGTCCTCATAGGAGGTGAAGGCAACCGAGCCACCATCCGGCGACAGGCGCGGCGTGAGCGTCAGGGCCTTGCCCGAGCTCAGATACTGCACGTTGAAGCCATCCTGGTCCATGATGGCGAGGCGCTTCACGCGGTTGGCCTTGGGACCGGTCTCCGCAACGTAGAGGATGCGGGTATCGAAGTAGCCCGTGCCGCCGGAAAGGGCGGAATAGATCGCATCTGAGACGATGTGCGCGATGCGGCGGTAGTTTTGCGCATCCGTGCGATAGGACTTGCCGACCACCTGCGCCGAAGCCTGGGTGTCCCAGACGCGGACCTGCGACGATACTTCCGCGCCGCGCTCCACCGAACCCATCACCAGCGCATCGACCGTAGCCGCGCGCCAGGCTGCGAAATCGGGCTCGTTCTGCACATCGCCGACGCGGGACGGGAAGGTTGCAGGATCGAGAGGCACGAACAGACCGGAGCGGCGCAGGTTGGCGCGCACGATCTCGGCAATTTCGGCGCCGAAGGCCGGGTCGGACGAGGCGAAGTCGGGAATGGCGATCGGCAGCGGGGTGAAGTTACCACCGGTGACGACGATCTCGACCAGCGCCTGCGATGGTGTAGCAAGCGCGAAGGCACCGCCGGCGAGGCCGAGTTTCAGCGCGTTGCGCCGGGTGATCAGGGGCATCTTACGTCTCCATCTGTCTTTTTGGCGCAAGGCTCACTCAGAATTCCCGCGCTAAGAATTGGGCTCGAATGTCCTGGCCCATTGCCATCGTGTATGGGCCGCAGCGCTGCAGGGCGCGCGACACCGCACGGGCATAGGCGTCTTCAATCTGACTGGCCGGCGAACTGGTCATCTGCGGCCTGCCGACCACCATACCGTCGTTGCCAATCGTGAACGTGAACTCCGCCCGTGCATCGGCGTCCTCGGCGCCGGCCGGCATCGTAATGCAGGAACGGATCTGCGCAACCAGGGCACCGATCTCGGACTGGCTGAGCGTCGCGGAGCGGCCGGTTTCCTTGCCGAGGGTGGCCTGGCCACCCTGCCCCGTCGTCGCGCCGCGCGAGTCCTCGTTGTTGATGATGTTGGCGACCTCGTCGGCGAGCCTCTTGGCTTCGTCGGCCTTGGCCTGCTCGATGCGCTTCTGCTCTTCGGCGGCCTTGCGCTTCTTTTCTTCCTCGGCCTGCTTCTTCGCGGCCTCTGCCGCCTTCTCCTCGGCCTGCTTCTGTTTCTGCGCTTCCTGCTGCTTCTTGAACTCGGCGCGCTTCTGCTCGAGCGATGCAGTATGCGTGCGTGGCTTGGGCGCGGCTTCGGCCGGATCAGGGGTCTCGGTCGGTGTTGCGACGGGGGCCGGTTCCGGCTCGGGCGCCGGTTCCGGCTCTGGAGCGGGCTCCGGTTCGGGCTGCGGCGCAGGCTCGGGACGTGCTGCCGGCTCCGGCGGCGTTTCAACCGGCTCCGGCTCGGGAGTTGGTTCCGGAGCTGCCTCGGGCGCGGGCGCCGCATTTTCTGTCGGCGCAGGGGTGACCTTCTCGTTGTCGGCCGGCGTCGGCTGGTCTTCCTGCGTATTGCCCGTGGGCTGCGCCAGTTCGGGTGGCACCTCCGACTGCGTGATCGAGGGCGCCTCGGTCTCGACGATCTCGCTATCGAGCACGCCCCTTCGGATGTTGTCGAACTCCGTAATCGGCACCAGATCGACCGCGATCGACTCCACCGGCGATACGTCCATCGGCCGCCCCATGCCGATGCCGACGACCGCGAGAACGATCAGTCCGACATGCCCGATGGTGGAAACCGTGAACCCGGTGCGCATCAGCTCACTGGCCCTGCTGCTGCGCGGCCTGTTCCGTGATGAGGCCGATCTTGGCATAGCCAGCGCCTGACAGCGCGCCCATCACCTGCATCACCGAGCCATAGTTGGCTGCGAGATCGCCACGCACGTATATGCGGTCCTCTGTACCGTTGACGGCAACCGCCGCGACCTGGTTCGTCAGGTCCTCGAGCGTCACCGGATTGTCATCGAGGAAGATTGCGCCCTCGTTGGTGACCGAGATTGTGATCGGCTTCTGCTCGGTGTCGAGCTGCTTGGCCTGCGTCTGCGGCAGCTCGATCGGCACGCCCACCGTCATCAGCGGCGCCGCCACCATGAAGATGATCAGCAGCACCAGCATCACGTCGACCATCGGGGTGATGTTGATCTCGCTCATGGGCTTGGCACCGCCGCCACGACGGCGCCCACGACGGCGACCGCCCCCATTGCCCCCACTCGATACGGCCATTGCCATTAGCGGGCGCCCCGCGCTTCGAGCTGCCGGCTGAGGATAGTGGAGAACTCGTCGGCGAAGCCTTCGAGCCGGCCGATCAGCTTGTTCGCATCACCCGAGAGCTTGTTGTAGGCGATAACCGCCGGAATAGCGGCGAGCAGTCCGAGCGCGGTCGCGAACAGCGCCTCGGCGATCGGCCCTGCGACTACGCTGAGGTTGGTGCTCGAAGCGGCCGAGATGGCCGTGAATGCGTTCATGATGCCCCATACCGTACCAAAGAGGCCAATGAAGGGCGAAGCCGAGCCCACAGTAGCAAGGAATCCGAGTCGCTTCTCCAGCGCTTCGCTTTCCCGTGCGATGGCCACGTCGAGCACCTTGTCGAGACGACCCTGCACGCCGATGAACGAGGACGCGTTCTGCTCGTGGCTGCGCTTCCACTCCTTCATCGCCGCGACGAACACCGCGCCCAACCCGATGGAGGGACGCTCGCTCATCTGCTGATAGAGCTCTTCCAGCGACTGGCCGGACCAGAAGACGCGCTCGAACTGGTTCATCTCGCGCTGCACGCGGCCGAACAGCATCGACTTGTCGACGATGATGGCCCAGCACCATACGGAGGCTGCGACTAGCCCGATCATCACTGATTTTACGACGAGGTCGGCCTGCCAGAACAGCGCCCAGATCGAAAGGTCGGCATGCGGAGCGACCGTGCCAACGGCATCCATGGCTTCCATGTAAGGGTCCTTCTCAGTCCGGCCACTACGACCGAATCCTGATCGTCGGGTCGATGCGGTCCAAATTTGTCAAATTTAAGAGAAAAGCCCGGATTTCCGGACCTTTGGCAGCGCTCGGGATGCACTGCCTTAGTTATGGTCAAGCAAGTGTTAAGAAAGGGATTCATCGCGTTCCTGTGATCGCGACAGATCGGCGCGGCGCAACTGGCCGACGCGAGCTGGCGTTGTGGGGGCAGCCCGCAGAGAGGGGGATCGCTGCCGGCACCAACAAGATGTGGAGGAAGGTACTATGCGTTATCTGCCCCCTGCCCTGCTCGGTGCGACCGCCCTTCTCGCACTGTCGTGCCTGCCCGCCTGGGCCGCGATGGAGAACTTCACCGCAGACCTGACCGGCGCCGCCGAAGTCCCGCCCGTGGAAACGACCGCAACCGGCAAGGTTGAGGCCTCGCTCGACACCGACTCGAAGGTCTTCACCTGGACCATCAATTACGAAGGCCTGAGTGGCGAGGCGACCGCCGCCCACTTCCACGGCCCGGCAGCTGAAGGGGCCAATGCCGCCCCGGTCGTGCCCATCGAGGGCGCCCTCGCCAGCCCGATCAGCGGCAACGCGACGCTGACCGACGAGCAGATCAGCCAGCTGCAAAATGGCCAGTGGTACTTCAACATCCACACTGCCGCGCATCCTGACGGCGAGATCCGCGGTCAGGTGAAACCTGCCGCCATGTAGGGCAAGCATCTGCCACGATTGACCAGAGGCCGCCCCTGGGCGGCCTCTGCTATGCCTTGAGCAGCGCGGCGAGCTCGCGCGGCATGCGCACCGCACCGCCGCTGGTCTTGATCGCCACCACCTGCACCTCGGCGCGCGTGATTTCCACCCCGTCGCGATGGATCGACTGAACGAGATTCAGCCGGGCCGGCGTCATCGAGGCAACTTCGGTCGTCACCTCGAGCAGGTCGTCGATATGCGCGGCGGCCTTGAAGTCGATGCTCATCGAGCGCACCGCAAAGGCGATCCCGTCTTTCACCAGCTCGGAATGATGGATGCCACGCTCGCGCAGGAACTCGGTCCGAGCCCGCTCGAAGAAATGGAGGTACGCCGCGTGGTACACGTTTCCCGAGAAATCCGTGTCCTCGTAGTAAACCCGCGCGGTGAAATGGCTGATGCTCATAGCTCGCTGACGATCAGGTGGGTGGTCGTCGCCGGCGGCTCTGCCAGCCGGTCGCGCAGGATGCCGGGATAGAGGTTCGCCTCGTTCAGGCCCGCCTCGTCCGACGGCACCCAAAGAAACTCGAGCATCACTCCGCCATCCTCGATACGGTGGCACACCTCGCCAACCCTGAACGGAAAGGCATCCGGCAGCGAGACCTCGTAGTAGAAGCCGAGTTCGTGCACGGTACGGCCGCGGTCGCGATAGAAGCCCTCCAACAGGAAGTGAAGCGGACCGACCTCGGCGGCGACGCCCAGTTCCTCCCCGATCTCGCGCACGACGGCGACATCGCTTGCCTCGCCCAGCTCGAGTCGCCCCCCCGGCAGCACCACCCAGTCATCGCCCACCACGCGATGAACGAGGACGTGACCGTTGCGCCGGACGATCGCCCCGACCCGGCAGGTGAACAACCGATCACCGTCGGGAAAGGAGATCATCCTGCGATCGATGGTAGGGGGCGTCGTCATGTATCGTCGCCCGGCTCCTCGAACAGGCTCCCCTGCATGCCGACGAAGCCTTGCGGGACACTGACACCCATGTGCTGGAAGGCCAGCGCCGTCAGCATGCGGCCACGCGGGGTGCGCTGAATGAAACCCTGCTGGATCAGGTAGGGCTCGACGATTTCCTCGAGCGCATCGCGCGGCTCGCTTAGCGCGGCGGCGATGGTCTCGATGCCGACGGGGCCGCCGCCGTAGAAGTCGGCGATCACCTTGAGGTAGCGACGATCGAGCTGGTCGAGCCCGCGCGCGTCGACATCGAGCCGCAGCAGCGCCTTGTCGGCGACCGAGCGGGTGATTTCCTTCGCACCGTCGACCAGCGCGAAATCGGTGACCCGGCGCAACAGCCGGCCTGCGATACGGGGCGTGCCTCTTGACCGGCGCGCCACTTCCATCGCCCCATCTGGCGCCATGGGTGTGCCGAGCAGGCGGGCACCGCGCTCGACGATCTTCACCAGTTCCTCCGGCGTGTAGAAGTTCAGACGGATCGGGATGCCGAAGCGATCGCGCAGCGGCGTGGTGAGCAGCCCCGCGCGGGTAGTGGCGCCGACCAGTGTGAACTTCGCAAGATCGATGCGCACCGAGCGGGCCGCAGGACCCTCGCCTATGATCAGGTCGAGCTGATAGTCCTCCATCGCCGGATAGAGCACTTCTTCGATCGCCGGGTTGAGCCGGTGGATCTCGTCGATGAACAGCACGTCGCGTTCTTCGAGATTGGTCAGCAGGGCCGCGAGGTCCCCCGCCTTGGCGATCACTGGACCCGAGGTTGCGCGGAAGCCGACGCCAAGTTCGCGCGCCACGATCTGGGCCAGGGTCGTCTTGCCCAGGCCGGGCGGTCCCACGAACAGCACATGGTCGAGCGCCGCACCGCGATGCTTCGCCGCCTGGATGAACACCTCGAGATTGGCCCGCGCTTCGGCCTGTCCGATGAACTCGGAGAAACCGGACGGGCGGAGCGAGACGTCCAGCGGATCGTCGCGCCCGGCGGTGGCGGAGGTCAGGTCAGCCACTGCTCAGCTCCCGCAATCCCAGCCGGATCAGCTTGTCCGTCGCGAGGCTCTCGCCTTCCTTGCCCACGACGCGTGCCACCGCTGCCGAGGCCTGGGCGCTCGAGTAGCCGAGGTTGGTCAGCGCCGAGACAGCGTCGGCGACATTGCCCGAGGCGACACCTTCGCCGAGTGCTGCCTGCAGCCCGAGTACGCCGGCATCTATGGCGCCCGGCGCTGGGGCCTTGCCCTTCAGCTCGGTGATGATGCGGACGGCGAGCTTGGGGCCGACGCCGTTGGCGCGACCGACCATGGCCTTGTCCTGCAGAGCGATGGCGCTGGCGAGCTCGGATGGGGTTAGCACGGACAGGATGGCGAGGGCGACACGGCTGCCCACCCCCTGCACCGTCATGAGCGTGGTGAACCACGCCTTCTCGGCCTCGGTGAAAAAGCCGTAGAGCCGGATCATATCCTCGCGCACGATGGTCTCGATATGGACGACCGAGGCGTGCCCGACCTGGGGCATCGAGGCCATCGTCTTGGCCGAGCAGAAAACTTCGTAGACCACTCCGTTCACATCGACATGCACGAAGTCGTCGCCGAACCCGTCGACGAGACCCTTGAGCTTGCCGATCATGCCGGGATGCTCAGCTTGCGGATGGCGCGGTGGTGCGCATGGCAGATGGCGATGGCGAGCGCATCCGCTGCGTCGGCTCCCTTGAAGCTGGCGGTCGGCAGCAGGATCTTGATCATCATCTGGATTTGGCCCTTTTCGGCGTGTCCGGTGCCGACTACCGACTTCTTGATGAGGTTTGCCGCGTACTCGCCCACTGGCAAGCCGCGCAGCGCCGGCGTCATCAGCACGACCCCGCGCGCCTGGCCCAGTTGCAGGGCCGAACGCGCCCCGGCCGAAACGAACGTCTCCTCGACCGCGGCCTCGTCCGGTGCGAACTCGTCGAGCACTGTGGTGATGCCGCGATGCAGCTCGACCAGCCGATCGGCGAGCGCAGCGTCGGTCGGCGGCGTTATTGTGCCGCAGGCGACATAGGCCAGCCGGTTGCCCACACTTTCGATGATCCCCCAGCCGCAGCGCCTGAGTCCGGGGTCGATGCCGATGATTCGCACGGTTTCCGTCATTCCCGAGCATTAGGCCAGGTCGCGGACCCTACCAAGGCCTTTGTGAACGAAACGGAAACAAAGCAGAGGGATTAGGCGCGATGTGAGCGACCGAGTTAATTCGCACTCAAGCATTGCCCCCTATCGGTCTGCCCGAACTATCTGGGGCGCGCGATGAATACGATCAGGTTGCCGGCTTCGGCCTGGGCGCAAGTCTGGCGAAGGACGCTGGTGGTCGCGATCCTCAGTGCCTTGGCGTCCGTCGCCCTCTCCGAAATCGTCATGCAGATTCTCTCGCAGGGCATGAACCTAGCTGGGGCGATTGCCGCCGCCATCCTTCCGATCCTGCTCGGCGGCCCTATGCTGCTGTACTTCCAGATTCAGTCGGCCAAGCTGCGCGACGCCAATCGCCGCCTCGAAACCCTCGCATCGACGGACTCGCTGACCAACTGCCTGAACCGTCGCGCCTTCACCGGGCGGGTCGGCAAGTGCCTTAGCCAGGCGAGCGGGTCCGGCGCCCTGCTCGTCATCGACGCGGACAACTTCAAGAGCGTGAATGACCGCTTCGGCCACGATCGTGGCGACGAGGTGCTGCAGATGGTCGCGGAAGCGATCCGGCAGTCCGTCCGGGATACCGACCTGGTCGGACGCATCGGCGGCGAGGAGTTTGGCGTCTACCTGCCCGGCGCCGGCTTCGAGAGTGCCCACCACGCGGCCGAGCGGATACGCGCTGCGGTCAACGCCCTGTTCGTCACCTCCGACGGCCTCGTGCAACGGCTGTCGGTGAGCATCGGCGGCGCCGTCTGTGCCGGGGAAGTCAGCTTCGCCGAACTGTTCCGCGTGGCTGATCGCCGTCTCTACAGCGCCAAGAACGGTGGCAGGAACCGGGTCAAGCTGGGCGGCAGCATCGACGACGCCGCGGTTGCCCGGCTGGCCTCAGGGCTGGCCGAAAGATAAAATCGCACCGCGGCGCTTCAGGCCTTCGCAACCCCCCGCGGCTACCGTCCCCCGGTTTTCCGTGGTCTGCCGAGGACGGTGCATTGGATTTTTCGCCCACCGGCTGGGGTCGCGTTATTCTTTGGACAGTGCTGGGAACGCTCGGCTGCATTGCCGTCGCTGTCTTCGTCGACTCCTTCAATTTCGCCAACCTGAACCCCGACGAGTTGCGGCGTGCCATCGCCGTGGATGTACTCGTGCCGATGGGGCTTGCGTTCCCGCTGCTGTTCTTCCTCCTCAGCAAGCTGCGGGAGCTGGCGATAGCCCATGAGCTATTGCGCCAGCACGCCGCCAGCGACAGCCTGACCAAGCTGCTCAACCGTGCTGCCTTTACGGACGAGGTCGAGGAAACCCTCGCCGATGCGCGCTTTGCGCCCGATGGCGCCCGTGGTTCGCTGCTCGTCATCGATGCCGACAACTTCAAGGACATCAACGACACCTACGGCCATGAGCACGGCGACGCCGCGTTGCGGCTGATCGCCAAGTCCATCCGTGGCGTCCTGCGCACCGCCGACAAGGTGGGCCGCATCGGCGGTGAGGAGTTCGCAGTATTCCTGCCCGGCACCAGCGAACTCGTCGCCGAGGCAGTCGCCGAGCGCCTGCGGATCGCGGTGACCGCCATCGAGTTCGTTCCCGAAGGCAAGCGGCACCCGCTGACCGTGAGCGTGGGCGGCGCTGTCTACGACCGCTACCTGCCCTTTACCGAGCTTTTCCGCATCGCCGACCAGCAGCTCTATGCCGCAAAACAGAATGGACGCAACCAGGTCGCGGTCGCGTCCATCTCGCACTATGAAACGCTGCCGGCGGCAGCGGCCTGATCAGGCTTCGATCTTGGCCATATCTTCATCGGAAATGTCGAAGTTTGCGTAGACGTTCTGCACGTCGTCGTCCTCTTCGAGGATGCTGATCAGCTTGAGCAGGGTCGCGCCCTTCTCGGCATCCACCGGCACTTCGTTCTGTGGCTTGAAGATGAACTTCGCCGATTCCGCCTCGCCCAGCACCTTCTCCAGCGCGGCAGCTACCTCGTTGAGGGACTCGAACGCGGTGTAGATCCAGTGGCCGTCGTCGTCGCTCTCGACGTCGTCGGCGCCGGCCTCGATGGCGGCTTCCATCACTTTGTCTTCCGAGCCGACCGATGCCGGGTAGAAGATTTCGCCAACGCGATCGAACATGAAGCCGACCGAGTTGGTTTCACCCAGCGCGCCGCCATTCTTGGAGAAGGTGGAGCGCACGTTCGACGCAGTGCGGTTGCGGTTGTCGGTCAGTGCCTCGACGATCACGGCAACGCCACCCGGACCGTAGCCCTCGTAGCGGATCTCATCGTAGTTCTCGCCGTCATTGCCCGACGCCTTCTTGATGGCGCGCTCGATATTGTCGCGCGGCATCGACTGTGCGCGAGCGTTCTGCACCGCGAGGCGTAGGCGGGCATTGAAGGCAGGATCGGGCATGCCGAGCTTGGCGGCGACGGTGATTTCGCGCGCGAGCTTGGAGAAGACCTTCGAGCGCGCCGCATCGGACTTGCCTTTGCGGTGCATGATGTTTTTGGCGTGTGAATGGCCGGCCATGCGGTCACTCCTCGTGTTGTCAGAGCCAGAAATTGATGGCCGGGCTTATATTGAAACCGCCCGGTGATGTGAAGACGGTCCGTCAGAACGCGGGTTCGGCCTGCGCGAGCGTACCCCCCACCCGGACAGGGAACAGCCTGGTGACAAGGCCCGTCCCCGGATCGGTCTCGATTGCGACGCCCGAGAGCGTCGCCTCCCCCTCGGCCGGCGTGAAGCGCGCATTGGCGATGCCGGTGAGGAAGCGGTTGAGCGGCTCATCCACCTCGACCCCGATCACGGAGTCGTAGTCGCCGCACATGCCGGCATCGGCCATCAGCGCCGTCCCACCCCTGAGGATGCGATGATCGGCAGTGGGGATGTGCGTGTGGGTTCCGACCACGAGGCTGACCTTGCCGTCGAGGAAATGCCCCATGGCCTGGATCTCCGAGGTTGCCTCGGTGTGGAAGTCGAGGACGATCGCATCGGCCTGCTCGCCCAGCGGACAGGCGGCGACGGCCGATTCCACGGCGCGGAACGGATCGTCGACCGGGTCCATGAACACCCGGCCCTGCGCATTGATAACCAGCACGCGGTAGCCGTTCCGGCTCTCGTAGAGATTGGCGCCCCGACCGGGCGTGCCGGGCGCCAGGTTGATCGGCCGCAGCAGTGTCGGCTCGCGCGTGATGTAGCTCAGCGTGTCGCGCTGGTCGAAGGCATGGTCCCCCAGCGTCACGACGTCGGCGCCCGCCGCCCTGATCTCGCTGAAATGCCCCTCGGTCAGCCCGCGGCCATGGCTCGCGTTCTCGCCGTTGACGACGACGAAGTCGAACTTGTGCTTTTCGATGAGACCCGCGAGCCGGTCGGCTACCGCGTCGCGGCCGGCGCGACCGACGACGTCACCAAGAAACAGCAATCTCACGTAACGGGGGCCTTTTCGAAATGGCGGACGCCTTGCTCGGTGACGATCGCGTCGAGCGGTACATCGTGCGCGTCGCGCGGGATCTGGTCAATTTCCTGCAAGGCGAAGGCAAAGCCGATGAGGCGCGGGCGCTTGTGCAGGCTGGCAAGGGTGCGATCGTAATAGCCGCCACCATAGCCCAGCCGGGTGCCGTGGCGATCGAAGCCAAGGAGCGGCATGAGGATCACGTCGGGCTCGGCGCGCGGCGCCTCCTCGGCCGGAGCCAGCGTGCCGAAGCCGGCCTCGTAGAGCGGAGCACCCTCCTCCCAGAGCCTCAACTCGAGCGGCTGCTCGTCGCCGAGGACGACGGGAAGGCAGACCGGCTGGCCGGTGTCCATGAGCCGTCCCAGGAGGCTCTTCACGTCCATCTCGTCGCGGATTGGCCAGTAGCCTGCGATGACTTCGTCGCGCCGCAACGGGATCGTATCGAGGAAGTGCGCCGCCGCGGCCTTGGCGGCTTCATCGCGCAGCGAGGGGTGGAAGGCCGCCCGCTTCTTGTGCGCCGCCGCCCTGAGCGCCGCTTTCGCTTCTTCGATCGTTGCGTCGCTCATCGAGGCTTTCTGGCGAGAATTCAGGTGCCGCCCTGGCCGTGGGATACAGATCCCGGGAACCTACTTACGTAGGTGGGCGCCGTGTGCCCGAACCCACGGGTCCGGGCGGGGACAGCTCCCATAAGGATCAGTACGGCCCCGGGGAAAAATGATCCAACACGCGCCGGGCAGCTATCACAATATAGGAGGGCAATGGCGCCGACGCCAAGTCGGTTTCTTTCTGTTTCATGCCTGAGACCCACATAAGCACGCAGCAAGGCCCGGTTCGCCAGTGGTTTCACAGATCCTGATCGTCATGGTCGCGGCACTCGCGGTGACCATCTGGGCCGAGGGCCGGAACATCCAGGCCGCACCGAAGTCCGCAACGAAGCCGAGCGGCAGTCGCACAGCGACCACGACCAACTCGTGCTCGATCTCGGACGCACCGTGCTCGAAGCCCGCCGCGCCGCGCTCGTTGCTGCCCGCGACGAACGCAAGCTCGACGACGAGGTACTGCGTGAGATCATGGAGGAGATCGACCTGCAACAGGCCGTGCTGGCGAACTGGGAGCCGGGCCGCTTCAACAGCTGACCTAAGTACAACCCCGAGAATGCCGCGAAAACTTTGGCAAACTTTCCCAGGGCGTTGCGCTTGAATGCGCCGGGAGGCGTGGCTAGCCTCCCCCATCATGCGTGCCGGACCCCTGATCGGCCTAGGATTTGCGCTTCTGAGCCTGCTGTTCTCCTCCGCCGTCCCGGCGGTGGAGGCCGAGAAGACCGATGCGCCCCGCTCATGCTTCCTCGCCGATCCTGCGGCTCCGCCCTGGACGGCGGTCTGCATCCGCCAGGAGCACTTCTTCCGCGACACCTGCAGCGCCATCAACATCTTCGCCTGGCGTGAGCGCCTGCCCGAAGGCTACTTCGCCCGCCTGATCTGGCAGGAGAGCCGCTTCGACCCTGCGGCGCTGAGCACCGCCGGAGCCCAGGGCATCGCCCAGTTCATCCCCTCGACGGCCCGGCTGCGCGGCCTCGCCGACCCCTTCGATCCGAGCGAGGCGCTGGCGAAATCGGCACGCTACCTGCGCTTCCTCGCCAACAAGTACGGCAACCTCGGCCTCGCCGCGGTCGCCTACAATAGTGGTGAGGCGCGCGCCTCGAGCTATGTGAACGCGGGCGGCTATCTGCCGGGCGAGACCCGTAAGTATGTCCAGATCATCACTGGCCTGGCGGCCGAAGCCTGGCTCACCGATGTCGACAACGTCGACTACGCGCTAAACAAGTCTGGCGGCTTCCTCGAATCCTGCGTGAAGATGGCCGAGGCCGAGGAAGTGCCGCGCATGGACCGGCCGCCCAGCGAGTGGAAGCCCTGGGGCGTGATGCTGGCCCAGAACTTCTCGCAAGGTGTCGTCGTCCGCCGCTTCGAGCGCGTCCAGGCCGCCTATTCCAAGGTCATCGGCGACGAAAAGATGATGCTGCTGATGGCCCGCAACCCCAGCTTCGGCCCGCGGCTTCGACACATTGCGATGATCGGTCGAGAGAAGCGCGAAGACGCAGAAGCACTCTGCGCCCAGCTGCAGGACGCCGGCGGCGCCTGCATTGTGCGGAAGAACTAGCCGCCCGGCCCGGCGCCGGTCTCGTCGATGGCCTGGGAGATTGCCTCGATCTTGCGGGCGGCGTCGTTGAGGCGCTTGGCGAACTTCTGCTCGAGCGCCTCGGCTTCGTGCGAAATGGCCTCGCCGGCGCGGCTGAGGCTCGCAACGTCCTGCTGCAGTTCACCGATCTTGCGGTTCGCCTCGGCCAGTTCGTCGAGAATGGCGATGCTCGCCATCACCGTGAGCCGGTTGTCGCCGATCTCGCCGAACTCGCCCTTGAAGCCGTCGATATAGCGGTTGAACTGCTGGGCCAGGTTGAGCAGGTGCTCCTCCTGCCCCTCCTCGCAGGCCATCCGGTACTTGCGGCCGTTGATGTCGACATTGACCTCGGGCATCAGGTTTCTCCCTTGGCGAGAACCTCGCGCACCGACTCCATGGCGACGACCAGCCGGCGCGCCACCTCAGCCGAACTGTCGTCGAGACGCTTCGCCTTGGCTGACACCTTGTCGAGCTCGGAGGCGAGCCGCTGGCGCTCGCCCATCAGCTTCTGCGTGTCCGCTTCGATCCGGCTATGCGCCCTGATCCGGCCGTTCAGGCTGCGCACGCTGGCTTCGAGGCGCGCAAACGCCTTGTCCAGCCGGCTGGCGGCTGCCTCATATCCATCCTCGGAGCCTGGCTCGGCCACGGTGCCCCCCGTCGCGGAAAAATAGCGATTCCACCTACGACTATAGCGCAAAGCTGGAGCGCCGTGGCAACTGCACCCCCTCCGGGAGGCGACATTGACAGGTCAAGGGAACCTGCTAAGCCTCAACGCCGCCTTGCTAGGAGGGTGCGGGGCGCCCGGTTTCCGGGCTTTTTCACCGCCAGCCGAAAGCAGGTCCCATGCCCAACTCCGCCCAAGCCAATGAAATGGCCAATGCCATCCGCTCGCTCTCAATGGACGCGGTGGAGAAAGCCAACTCGGGGCACCCCGGCTTGCCGATGGGCGTTGCGGACATTGCGACGGTGCTTTTCACCAAGGTCATGAAGTTCGATCCCCAGGATCCCTGGTGGTTCGACCGCGACCGCTTCATCCTCTCGGCCGGCCACGGCTCGATGCTGCTCTACTCCTCGCTCTACCTCCTCGGTTACGAGGACATGACGATCGAGGAGATCAAGAACTTCCGCCAACTCGGCTCCAAGACCGCCGGTCACCCGGAATACCACTTCGCCGCCGGTATCGAGACCACCACCGGCCCGCTCGGCCAGGGCATCGCCAACTCGGTCGGCTTCGCCGTCGCCGAAGCCAAGCTCGCCGCCGAATTCGGCTCCGATATCGTCGATCACTACACCTGGGTGATCGCCGGTGACGGCTGCCTGATGGAAGGCGTGAGCCAGGAGGCCATCTCGCTGGCCGGCCACCTCAAGCTCAACAAGCTAGTCGTCATCTGGGACAACAACAACATCACGATCGACGGTCGCGTCTCGAACGCCGACTCGACCGACCAGATCGCCCGCTTCAAGGCCAGTGGCTGGAACACCATCGAGATCGACGGCCTCGACCAGGATCAGGTGGAGAGGGCTCTGCTCGACGCCAAGAAGTCGACCGACAAGCCGACGCTGATTGCCGCCAAGACCATCATCGGCTTTGGCGCGCCCACCAAGGCCGACTCGCATGGCGTCCATGGCTCGCCGCTCGGCGCGGCCGAACTGGCCGGCGCCAAGCAGAAGCTCGGCATCGACTACCCGGCCTTCGAGATTCCGAGCCATACGCTCAACGCCTGGCGCGCCGCTGGCCGTCGTTCCGCCAACGAGCGCGGCGCCTGGGAAGGCCGCCTCGCCGCCGCACCAGCCGACAAGCGCGCCGAGTTCGAGCGCCGCGTCCGGGGCGAACTGCCCAAGGGCTGGAACGAGGCCATCGAGACCTTCAAGGCCAAGCTCGTCGCCGACAAGCCCAAGGTCGCGACCCGCAAGTCGAGCCAGATGGCGCTCGAGGTGATCAACAAGATACTGCCCGAAACCATCGGCGGCTCCGCCGACCTCACCGGCTCGAACCTTACCAATACGCCCGAGACCCTGCCCTTCACCGCCACGGACCGTACCGGCCGCTACATGCGCTACGGTATCCGCGAGCACGAGATGGCGGCGGCGATGAATGGCATTGCGCTGCACCGGGGCCTGATCCCCTATGGCGGCACGTTCCTCGTCTTCACCGACTACGCGCGCCCGGCCATCCGCCTTTCGGCCATCATGGAGCAGAAGGTCATCTACGTGATGACCCACGACTCGATCGGCCTCGGCGAGGACGGTCCGACCCACCAGCCGGTCGAGCACCTGTCGACTCTGCGCGCCATCCCGGGCCTGCTCGTCTTCCGTCCGGCCGACGCGGTCGAGACGCTGGAGTGCTGGCAGCTCGCCATCGAGGCCGAGAAGCCGTCGATCCTCGCGCTTTCGCGCCAGAACCTGCCGGCACTGCGCACGGAAACCGTCGCAGGCAACCTGTCCGCCAAGGGCGCCTATGTCATCGCCGGCGACAAGAATGCCGACGTGGTCATCTTCGCCACCGGCTCCGAGGTCGCCATCGCCGTTTCGGCACTGGAGCTGCTGAAGGCCGAAGGCATCAACGCCAAGGTCGTCTCGGTCCCGTCCATGGAGCTGTTCTTCGACCAGCCGCAGTCCTACCGCGACGAGGTGATCGGCAAGCCGCGCGCCAAGGTGGCGATCGAGGCCGGCATCGAGATGAGCTGGCTGAAGCTGCTCGGCGACAAGGGCCGCTTCGTCGGCATGCACTCCTTCGGCGCCAGTGCCCCGGCCGAAAAACTCTACGAGCACTTCCACATCACCGCGCAGGCGGCAGTTGAAGCCGTCAAGGCGCAGTTGTAAGAGACCGCGCCTCTCCTCTCTACTTCCAGAATTGCTCAAGGAGCCATCATGGCTGTACGCGTCGCAATCAATGGCTTCGGCCGCATCGGCCGCAACATCCTGCGCGCCATCGTCGAAAGCGGTCGTAACGATATCGAGGTCGTTGCCGTCAACGACCTCGGCCCGGTCGAGACCAACGCCCATCTGCTGCGCTACGACAGCGTGCATGGCCGTTTCCCGTATGAAGTGAAGGTCGAAGGCGACGTCATCACCGCCGGCAACCAGAAGTTCAAGGTCACCGCGGTCAAGGATCCGGCCCAGCTGCCGCACAAGGAGCTCGGTGTCGAGATCGTGCTCGAGTGCACCGGTATCTTCACCACCCGTGACAAGGCCGCCGCGCACCTCGCCGCCGGCGCCAAGAAGGTGATCGTCTCGGCCCCGGCCGAGAATGCCGACCTCACCGTCGTCTACGGCATCAACCACGACAAACTCGGCAAGGAGCACGTCGTCATCTCCAACGGTTCGTGCACCACGAACTGCCTCGCGCCGATGGCCAAGGTCATGAACGACCTCGTCGGCATCGAGAAGGGCATGATGACCACGGTGCACAGCTACACCGGCGACCAGCCGACGCTCGACACCATGCACAAGGACCTCTACCGCGGCCGCGCCGCCGCGCTGAGCCAGATCCCGACCTCGACCGGCGCCGCCAAGGCCATCGGCCTCGTGCTCCCCGAGCTCAAGGGCAAGCTCGACGGTATCTCGGTGCGCGTGCCGACCCCGAACGTATCGCTCGTCGACCTCAAGTTCGTGTCCAAGCGCAACACCACGCCGCAGGAAGTCAACGATGCGCTGATCGCGGCCGCCAACGGCCCGCTCAAGGGCGTGATGACCTTCACCACGCACCCGCTGGTGTCGAGCGACCTCAACCACGACCCGCATTCCTGCACGATCCTGCTCGACCAGACCAAGGTGATGGACGGCAACTTCGTCAACATCCTCGGCTGGTACGACAACGAGTGGGGCTTCTCGAACCGCATGGCCGACATGACGGCTGCGTTCGCCAAGACCCTCTGACGACGACGACGATGATGCCTTTCGAGCTCGACCTCCGCTGGAAGCCAGTCGGTGAGGTCGGGCTTGAACATTGCCGTGTCTGGGAAAGCCCTGACGGCATCAATGTCCGCAGCGTACTGATCGGCGAGTTCGAAGGTTTCGCCTACGGCGCCCAGTATGACATCCAGCTCGAACCCGATTGGACCTTCCGCTCCCTCACTCTCCGCCTGCACGATGGCCGCGTGCTCCGGTTGCTGTCGAACGGGCTGGGCGACTGGAAGGTGAACGGCCAGCGCGCGCCCGGGCTCGAGGGTTGCGTCGATATCGACATCTCCGGCACGCCCTTCACCAACACCCTGCCAATCCGCCGAACCAGCTTCGCCGACGGCGTGCCGCAACAGTTCGATATGGCCTGGGTGCCGCTCGACAGCCTCGAGCCGTTCCGCGACAGCCAGATCTACACCCGGCTCGACACCACCCACTACCGCTACCAGTCCGGCGATGGCAGCTTCGAGCAGGTGCTCACGGTGGACGGGGGCGGGTTCGTGGTGGACTACCCAACCCTCTTCAGCCGGACCTAGCTGCCGGGCTCCGTCACCTCAGGTTTGCGCATCAGTCGGCAAACCGTTACGTGGCGCCCCTATCATTCAGCCATTCGAACCTGCTTCGGGGCAGTTCCCGTGCGCGATATCGAGCGGCTCCTCGTCGCCGCCAACCTGTCCGGCCGCCTGCTGATGGGCGTCAGGCACGATCCTGCCTGGTTTCCCATCCAGCTCGCCGCCTTCGCCCTCTACGTGGTTCTCGCCGACCGCGCCCTGCGCCGCCGCATCGGCCCGCGGCACTGGCCGAGCGAAGGCTTCGCCCGCTTCACCTTCAACACCAACCTCTACTTCGCCGCCTGCCATATCGCCCTCGGCGCGCTGCTGTTCGCAGTCGCCGGGACGGCTGTAGGCATCGTGGGATTCTAGCCACTACCGTGGAAGACGACCGTTCACCGGGTTGATCGCATGAGCCTGGCAGCCTATTGAAACACATATTGAATCGCTCCGTTGATTTGACGATCCTAGAGGACTCCCAATGACAAGATTTGGAATGCTGGGCGCCACTGCGTCCCTCGCAACGCTTTGCCTTGCCACACCTGCACTGGCCGATCCAACGGGCTTCGTCTCGCTCGGCGTCGGCCCGACTTCGCTCGAATTCGATGGCGGCAGCCCCGATGTGGTTGACGGATGGGCGATCGAAGCCCTCGCGAGCGGCGCCTACATGTTCACGTCCGTTCTGGGCGCACAGGGCGATGTCCGTTTCATGCAGCGTACACTTTCTGAGTCGTCGGACGATCTCACCCTATCGAATTTCGACGGCGCCCTGCACGGCTTCTACCGCGAGGAAGGCTTCCTCGTCGGTGGCTTTGTGCAGATCGGACGCGACAACGCCGACTACAACGGCTTCAGCGACGGCGAAACCAACCGGAGCTATCTCGGCGGTGAGGCTCAGGTATTTGTCGACAACCTGACCCTCTATGGTCAGGGCGGCATGCAGAAGTACGACTTTGGATCTGGCGGCCCTTCCCTCGGCTTGTCGGGCTGGTTCGGCAATCTCGAGGCCCGCTATTTCCTGACGCCGAATTTCAGCATCGAGGGACGGGTCGGGATAAACACGCTTGAGTTCGAGATCTTCGATGCAACCCTCACGACGGTGAGCGCGGGTATCGGAGCGGAGTACAAGTTCGACGACCTGCCGCTGTCGCTGTTCGCCAGCTACGATTACGCGTCGACCTCATTTGATCAGGGCCCAAGTAACGAGGTTCGTGACCACCGTTTCCTGGTCGGCGCGCGTTTCGCCCTTGGCGAGGACACTCTGCTCGATCGCGACCGGAACGGCGCATCGCTCGAGGCCGTCAAGCCGCTGGGCGCGCCCTTGGTCGGGTTTATGCTTGTGCCGTGATCGGCCCTGAAGCATCTGACAAACCTGCAGGGCGCCCATCGTGGCGCCCTTCGCTTTTGCTGGTACCGCTGTTGCCACTGCCACAATCCTTGCTATAGCAGCGGCACCTAACTTCATCAGCAGGTGCATCAGATGCCGGCCTTCAAGACCCTCGATGACTTCGATCTCTCGGGCAAGCGGGTGCTGGTGCGCGCCGATCTCAACGTGCCGGTCGCCGACGGCAAGGTGACCGACGCCACCCGTATCGAGCGGCTGGTGCCCACGATCCGCGAGATCATCAAGGTCGATGGCAAGGCCATCATCCTCAGCCATTTCGGCCGGCCCAAGGGCAAGGTCGATCCCGAGTTCTCGCTCGAGCAGGTCGTGCAATCCGTCGCCGAGGAAACCGGCCATCCCGTTGGTTTCGTCGAGACCGACTGGGTCGATGTGAGCAAGGCCAAGCAGGCGATCGACGAGGCCCCGGCCGGTTCGATCCTCGTGCTCGAAAACACCCGATTCCATCCGGGCGAGGAGGCGAACGACCTCGAACTCGCCAAGCGCATGGCCGAGCTCGGCGACATCTACGTCAACGACGCCTTCTCTGCAGCCCATCGCGCCCACGCCTCGACCGAGGCCATCGCCCGGCTGCTCCCCTCGGCTGCCGGCCGATCGATGGAGCAGGAGCTGCGGGCCCTCGAGCAGGGCCTCGGCGCTCCCGAACGTCCGGTGATCGCCATCGTCGGCGGCGCCAAGGTATCGACCAAGCTCGATCTGCTCGAAAACCTCATCTCCAAGGTCGATGCCCTGGTGATCGGCGGCGCGATGGCCAACACCTTCCTCCACGCCGGCGGGCTCGGCGTCGGCAAGTCGCTGGCCGAGAAGGACCTGGCCGACACCGCCAACCGCATCCGCGAGAAAGCCGATCAGGCCCACTGCGCCATCATCCTGCCCATCGACGCGACCGTCGCCTGGCACTTCGAGGCCAATGCCCCGCATCGCTTCTACGGCGTCGACGCCATGGATCCCGAGGGCATGATTCTCGACGTCGGTCCCGGTTCGATCGAGCGCATCAAGGCCGCCATCGACGAGGCGAGGACCGTGGTCTGGAACGGCCCGCTCGGCGCCTTCGAGATGCAGCCCTTCGACCACGGCACGGTCGAAATCGCCCGGTATGTCGCCCAGCGCACCAAGGCCGGCAAGGTCGTCTCGGTCGCAGGTGGCGGCGATACGGTCGCCGCGCTCGCGCATGCCGGCGTCAAGGACCAGTTCAGCTACGTCTCGACGGCCGGCGGCGCTTTCCTTGAGTGGATGGAAGGCAAGGCCTTGCCCGGCGTCGAGGCGCTGAAAGGGTAATCCCCTCTTTCGTCTGAAAACGAACGTCTAATAACTGAACGTCTAATCGAACCGGCGGGGGCGGCAGGGCATTATTCGGCCATGCAAACGGAGACCCTCCCTCCCATGGCCTCGCTCAATGCAATCGCCAAGAAACTGGTCACCCGCGGCAAGGGCATCCTTGCCGCCGACGAGTCCGAAGGCACCATCGCCAAGCGCTTCGCGCTGATCGGGCTGCCCGTCACGCTGGAATCGCGCCGCGACTATCGCGAGATGCTGTTCCGTTCGACCGACGCGATGCGTGACTACATCTCGGGCGTCATCCTCACCGAGGAGACGCTGGAGCAGAAGGCCAAGGACGGCACGCCGTTTCGGCAGCTGTTCGAGGAAACCGACGTTATCCCCGGCATCAAGGTCGATCGCGGTGCCCTGCCCCTGCCGGGGACCAGGGACGAGAAGATCACCGAGGGCCTCGATGGCCTGCGCCAGCGTCTGGCGCACTACGCCAAGCTCGGCGCCGGCTTCGCCAAGTGGCGCGGCGTCATCGCAATCACCTCCTATGCCCCCTCCCGCAACGGCATTCGCGCCAACGCCCACGCGTTGGCTCGCTACGCCATGTACTGCCAGGAAGCCGGCATCGTGCCGGTAGTCGAGCCCGAGGTTCTTGCCGACGGCGAGCCGGGTGATCACTCCATCCAGCGCTGCGAGGATGTGACGGGCGAGACGCTCGAAGCCGTGTTCCGTGAGCTTCGCCTTGCGGGCGTTGACCTGAGCGGCATGCTGCTGAAGCCCAACATGGTGACTTCGGGCGTGCGTTCGAAGGATCGTGCAGGCGTCGACGAAGTGGCCCGCCGCACCGTCGAGACGCTGCGCCGCTATGTCCCCGCCGCGGTTCCGGGCATCGCCTTCCTGTCGGGCGGCCAGTCCGACGAGGAGGCCACCGCCCACCTCTCGGCCATGAACCAGTTCGACAACCTTCCCTGGGCCCTGACTTTCTCCTATGGCCGCGCGCTCCAGACCTCGGCGCTCGTCACCTGGAACGGCGAGGCGAAGAACGTGCCGGCGGCCCAGCAGGCCTTCGCGCACCGCGCCCACATGAATGCACTGGCCGCCATCGGCCAGTACAACCCGGGCCTCGACCTCGCGGCCTGACAGACCATTCCTGATCTCCCGACTGGGGCGCTTCGGCGCCCCTTTTTCTTTTCCGCTAACCGACTGCCCGTTTCCTGCCAGAATTCGGCTCCACATCGGCGCTCCCGCCGCTATAACACCGCCATGTCAGCCGAAACCTTCCTCATCGCCCGCACCGACCTTGCCGCCGATCAGCTTGCCGAAGCCCTGAAGGGCGCCTTCGCCCAGGGTGAAGTGGCGGCGCTGCTGCTACCGCGCGGCAGCCTCGGCGAGAACGCCTACAAGGCGCTGGCCAAGACCATCGTGCCGCTGGCCCAGGCTAACGGCACTGCCGTACTGGTCGAGGGCGAACCCGGGCTCGTCCGGCTCCTCGGCGCCGACGGCCTCCATGTGCAGGGCGGGGTCAAGGCAGTGAAGGAAGCCATCGCCGCGCTCAAGCCCGACCTGATCGTGGGGATCGGCGATATCGGCTCGCGCGACGACGCCATGCACAAGGGCGAGCTCGACATCGACTACATCCTATTTGGGCCGCTTTCGGGCTCCATATCTGCCGAGGCGCGCGCCTTGGCGCGTTGGTGGGCGGAGACCATGGAGATTCCAAGCGTGCTGTCGGACCCGCAGGCCGGACCCTCGAGCTACGAATCCGAAGGCTGCGAATTCATCGGTCTGCCCCTGCCGATAGCTGAGGCCGCCCAGTGAAGGCGCGCCTGACACTCACCCTGCTGGCTGCTGCGCTGAGCCTGCCGGCAATGGCGCAGGAAGCGGCGCAGGACTTCATCGACCTGCGCCCCAAGGGCATGCAGCTGGACAACCTCGGAATTCTGGACCTGCCGATCGGGCCCGTGCCCGAGGAGTTCTATTCCGGCACCCCCAGCGACGCGCAAACCATCAGCGGCGCCATCTTCGGCGACAAGGCCGACCCGGCCTTCGGCGCCTTCCAGCGCGGCTACTACCTGACGGCACTCGAACTCGCCCTGCCGCGTGCGCAGAACGGCGATGCCCCCGCACAGACCCTGATCGGCGAGATCTACGCCAAGGGACTGGGCGTCGGCGAGAACCTCAAGGCGGCCGCCGACTGGTACCGGCTGGCGAGCGAGAACGGCGATGCCCTCGGCACATTCGAGCTCGCCCTGCTCTACCAGGAAGGGCGCGGCGTCGAGAAGGACCGCAAGCGCGCCGCCGAGCTGTTCAAGACGTCGGCCGACGCGGGCAACGTGATGGCCAAGTACAATCTCGGCCTGCTCCATGTCGAAGGTGTCTACGTCGAGCCGAGCCTCACCAAGGCCGCGGCCCTCATCGGCGAGGCAGCCAATGCTGGCGTTCCCGAGGCGCGCTACGACTACGGCGGGATGCTGTCCGAAGGCGCTGGCATCGCCCCCAACCCGGCGGCGGCGGCGGAACAGTTCCGCCTTGCCGCCGAAGATGGGCTGACCTCTGCGCAGGTCGAATACGCCACCATGCTCTATCTCGGTCGCGGCGTGACGCAGGATCGTGTTGCGGCGGCGCAATGGTATGACCGCGCCGCCGAAGGCGGCAATCCCGTGGCGCAGAACCGCTACGCCAAGCTTCTTGCAGCGGGCGAAGGCGTTACTGCCGATCTGGAGAAGGCCGCCATGTACCGGTCTCTGGCCCGCCGGCAGGGCATGAAGGATGCCCAACTCGACAAGCTGCTCGCCGGCATGCCAGCCGACCAGTTGGCCCGGGCCGAGGAACGCGCCCGTTTCTGGCCCTCGGAGCCGCCCACCAGGGTGGCCGAAAGCAAGGCGGCAGCCTCGCCCAAGAGCAACTAGCCCGGCTTGCGCTTGCCGCCGTTCTCGGGCACATAGCGGCCTTCCCCTGTTCCCTTGCTTTTCCGCGCGGAGTTCCCCCCATGCGCTCGGCGCTTCTCAACATCATGGTCCAGGCTGCAACCAAGGCAGGCCGCTCCCTCGCCAAGGATTTCGGCGAGGTCGAGAACCTGCAGGTTTCCCTCAAGGGCCCCGCCGATTTCGTCTCGAACGCCGACCGGCGCGCCGAGCAGATCGTGTTCGAGGAACTGCAGAAGGCCCGCCCGACCTACTCCTTCCTCGGCGAGGAAGGCACCGAGGTGAAGGGCTCGGACGGCCAGCACCGCTGGATCGTCGATCCGCTCGATGGCACCACCAACTTCCTCCACGGCATTCCGATGTTCGCCGTCGCCATCGCGCTCGAGCGCAACGACGAGATCGTGGCCTCGGCCATCTTCAACCCGATAATGGACGAGCTCTACACCGCCGAAAAGGGCGGTGGCGCCTGGCTCAATGATCGCAAGCGCCTGCGCGTCGCCAACCGTCGTCACCTTGCTGATGCCGTCGTCGTCACCGGCATCAACTCGCAGGGTCGCGCCCTCGACGTGATGCAGCTGAAACAGCTCGCCCAGGTGACGCCCGCCGTCGCCGGCATCCGCCGCACCGGCTCGGCCTCCACCGACCTTGCCTGGGTCGCAGCCGGCCGCTTCGATGCTTACTGGGAAGCGGGCCTCAAGCCCTGGGACGTCGCGCCCGGCATCCTGCTTGTGCGCGAAGCCGGCGGCACCACCAGCGATTTCGCCGGCACCACCGGTTCGGTCTGGAACGGCCAGGTGATCTCGGGCAACGAGATCATCCAGGGTCAGCTGCTGAAGATCGTGAAGGGCGTGAAGTAGGCTCGCGACTGCGCGAGCCCGCCACCCTCACGTCACACTACCGGCATTTCATGGGGTTAACCGGGTTTGCCGGCCCCCGACCGTTGCGTGGCTTCGCCGAAGCACCGTATTGTCGGGCTGATTGCACTCGACCAAGGGCAGCGAGATGTCGCAGAGCTATGACCCCTACCGCTTAGCGAGCCCGGCGGTCTATCTCGTCAAGATGATCGTGTTCCTGGTGCTGGTGGCGCTGATTGCGGCGATCCTGTTCAACCAGCTGCTGATCTTCTTCTGGGCCAACCCCTTCATCAACAGCCTGATCCTGCTGACGCTCGGCATCGGCATCGTCCTGAGCTTCCGCCAGGTGGTTCGGCTCTTTCCCGAGATCAACTGGGTGAATTCGCTGCAGGAGGGCCGCATGCCCTCGACGCAGCCTCGCCTGCTTGCGCCCGTCGCGAACCTGTTGCGCGACCGGCTGGGCGAGGCGGTGATCACGCCGTCCTCGATGCGCTCGATCCTCGATTCCGTCGGCAACCGCCTCGACGAAGCCAAGGATACCTCGCGCTATCTCACCGGCCTCCTCGTCTTCCTCGGCCTGCTCGGCACCTTCTATGGCCTGCTCGAGACGGTGACCCACGTTGCCACCACCATCCAGGCGCTGGATGCCACGGCCGGCGACACGGCGACGCTCTTTTCCAACCTCAAGGAAGGCCTTGCCGCGCCGCTGGGCGGCATGGGCACCGCCTTCTCGGCCTCGCTGCTCGGCCTTACCGGCTCGCTGATCCTCGGCTTCCTCGACCTCCAGGCGAGCCAGGCGCAGAACGCCTTCTATACGGACCTCGAGGACTGGATGACCTCGATGACTGAGCTCGACCATCCCATCACCCAGATGCAGGCAACCGGCCTCGGCCTCTCGGGCGATGAAATGAGCGCCATGCTCGCCCAGTTCGGCAACAGCCTGCAGAACTCGAATTCCTCGCAGAACGCCATCCGCGCCATGGCCGAACTCGCCCGCGGCATCGACGGCCTCGTCAAGCACATCCGGGCCGAGCAGGAAGACCTGCGCGGCCACATCATCCAGCAGGGCGAAACCAACAAGAAGCTCCAGCAGCTGATGGAAGCCATGATCCGCGAAGGCGAATCCGACCGGCGTCCGAACTAGTCCGGAGCACGCCCCATGGCCCTCGCCCGCTCACGCCGATCGCAGACCACCAACTACTGGCCCGGCTTCGTCGACGCGCTCTCGAGCCTGCTTCTTGTCATCATCTTCCTGCTCTCGCTGTTCATGCTGAGCCAGTTTTTCCTCGGCCAGGAGATCAGCGGCAAGGATACCGCGATGAGCCGGCTGAACGCCCAGATTGCGGAACTCACTGAACTCCTGCAACTGGAGAAGGCCAACTCCAGCGACCTCGAGTCCACGATCGCTACACTTTCCGCGACTCTGACCACGACGTCCAACGAGCGCGACCGGGTCACCGCGCAGCTCGCCGGCATCGGCAGCGGCAGCGATGGCAAGGACGCGCAGATCGCCGCCCTCGAGTCCAATCTCGCGGCGCAAACCGAGCTTTCCGACGAGGCGGCGGCGCAGGTCGCCCTGCTTAACCAGCAGCTCTCCGCCCTCCGCACCCAGATCGGCGCGCTGGAAGAGGCGCTGCAGGCGTCGGAAACCAAGGATACCGAGAGCCGCACCCAGATCGCCGATCTCGGCCGCAGGCTGAACCTCGCCCTCGCCCAGCGCGTGCAGGACCTCAGCCGCTATCGCTCTGATTTCTTTGGTAAACTTCGCGAAGTACTGGAAGGCCGCACCGACGTCAGGGTGGTCGGCGACCGCTTCGTGTTCCAGTCCGAAGTGCTTTTCCCCGCCGGCCAGGCCACCATCTCGGATGCGGGCCGCACGGAAATGGCCAAGCTCGCGACCGCCATCCGCGAACTGCAGTCGCAGATCCCGGACGACGTGAACTGGGTGCTGCGCATCGACGGACACACTGACAAGCGCCCGATCAACACGCCCGAGTTTCCCTCCAACTGGGAGCTCTCGGCCGCCCGCGCCATTGCGGTGACCAAGTACTTCGTCGAGCAGGGGATTCCGGCCCAGCACCTCGTCGCCGCCGGCTTCGGCGATAGCCGCCCGATCGACTCCGGCGAGACCGAAGAAGCCTTCGCCCGCAACCGCCGCATCGAGTTCAAGCTGACCGACGGCTGATCCGGCCTCAGTACCTCTGCTCGCTCGCCGCTCGGGGGCCCCTCCTGTTGCGAGCCAGCCAGTACTGCGACCACGCGATCTGGAGAGCGAAGTAGAGGGGAAAGACCGCCAGGACTGCGGCCCACTCCCTCGTCACGAGGAGCACGCCTGCGACGGCAAGCAGGGCCACGCTGCACGCATATGCCGACCTGATTTCGTCCGTGCGCATTGCTGCACCTATCCGGTTCGTTGCTCGCCCTGCCCGCTCTTCCGTTGTCCAGCGATTGCGGCGCGATTCCAGCCGCGTCCGCGGTCGCCGAAGGCCTCGTACCCGCTGGCCGTGATGGCGAGGGTGTCCTCGAGCTTGATGTAGCCCCGGCTGGGGTGCTGGAGCGTGGTTTCGATCGAAATGACCATGCCGGCAGCAAGCGGACGCTCGCGGTCGTAGGCGGAATAGGGCCACGGGCTGTCTGCGGTCAGGCGGGGCGCTTCGTGGCTGATCAGGCCCATGCCATGGGCGACAAAGCTCGCCTTGCCAGCCGTCAGGCGCGCCAAGAAGGGCTCGACGGCAGCGTAGATGTCCCCACCGATCGCACCAGCTAGGAGCGGCTTCCGGGCCGCCTGCTGGACCTCCTCGATCTGCCCGAGGAGGTCGTCCAGTTCGGCGTCGGGCTCCCCAAGAATGCCCATGCGGCAGTGATCTCCGATGTACCCGCGATAGTTGCCGCCGGAATCCAGCGACATGATATCGCCGTCCCGGAGGACCTGATCGGATGGAGCGCGATTGAAGCTCCGGCCGGCGGTCAGCAGGCAGTATTCGAACATCAGGCCGCGCGTGGTCTCCTCACGCCTAAGTGCCTCAACTACATTGCTTTTTGTCCGTCCGGGTCGTAGCTCGGAGAACACCGTCAGCATGGCATCGACGACGCTTTCCGATGCATGTCGGAGCAGCGCCAGTTCGGCTTGGGTCTTCACCGCGCGCAGGCGTTCGAGCGTCACGACTGCATCGACGATCTCGCTCCCTTCCGTCGCATCGCGGAGGACCAGGTACGCGTCGGCCGGGAGAAAGCCCGCCTCGATGCCGATGCGCCGCGAAGGGAGGCCGATGCGGCGAAGGTGCTCGATGCAGAGCTGCATGGCATCGGCCGATGTCCGCGAGGTCGCCTGCACATTGGCGACCCAGAACCGGCCCAGTTCCTGCTCGAAAGCCTCGTGCGTGTTGCCGATATAGGCGCTCTCGGCGGGGTGTCCGCGGTGGTAGACGAAGATCGGGAGGTAGCGGCTCAGGCCGATCGCATCCATGTAGTCGAACATGAAGAAGCGGTAGCCGCCGAGCATGTACTGGACGTTGTGCCTGGACGTGACGATGAGCACGTCGAGGCCCGCGACCTCCATCAGACCGTCCAGGAACTCGGGGTCAAAGGGCGGCGAAACACCGAGGGATGTCCTCGATTCTTCCATAAGCTTCTGCTGCATCTTTCCCGGCGCTCCATTCGTCCCCGCACGGCCGGATGGTGCTACAGTCGATCGAGCCGAGGTGTCATGCGGGCGCATGACAAATCCGGAGGGACTGGGCATGAACGCGATGAGCGGTGCAGGCGTGGACGCCGACGCCATCATGGCCATGCTCAGGGCCGAGACCGACGCCTGGCTTCGCCGCGATTTCGACGCGCTGGCCGATTGCTGGGTCCACTCGCCACAGTCCCGCAGGCTGCACTCGTTCGCATCGACCGGCGTGCGCGTGGATGAGGGCTGGGACGCCATCGCGGCGCATATCCGCAAGGTCATGCAGCGGCACCCCACACCAAGCGCGTTCGAAGGCCGGGTGCGCTGGGAGAATGTGAACATCGTCGTCGATGGCAACATGGGCTGGGTGACCTACGATCAGATCGGTCTCGAGGACATCACCGACATGAAGCGGTTGCTGAAGGTCGTCCATCGCGTCGACGGCGGCTGGAGGATTGCCTGCCTCTCGGTGATGCAGAGCATCGCCGAACAATCCTCCTGCCCACTGATTCAGGTCGATAGGGACGCGCATGTTGTCTGGGTGAACGGGCAGGCGCGCGATCGTATCCGCGAGCACGCGGGCCTTGTCGTTTCCGGCGGCCGCCTGCTCGCCCGGCAGCGGGCGCGCCGGTCGCAATTGCGCGAGACGCTGCGCCTCGCCTTCGACGAACTGGACGCGCAGGTGCCGCTGAACGTCTCCCCCCGACAGGACTGGGCCGTTCAGCTCGGGGCGGACGATTCCGCCGAGCCGCTGTTCTGCTGGGTGCTGCTGGAGGACGGCAAGGTGATGGTCTCGTTCGACCATGCCGACATGGTCGAACGCCACGTCGCCGGAGCCGAGGCCGTCTACAGGCTTTCCCCGGCCCAGGCGAGGTTGGCCCGGCTGATCGTCGACGGACATGACCTGTCGTCCGCCTCGGAGGTGCTGGGAGTGAGCATCAATACCGTGCGCACCCAGTTGCAGCGGACGTTCGACAAGACCGGTGCCAGGAGCCGGTCGGCCCTGGTCCGGCGCTTGCTGAGCGCCGAGCCGCCGAACCGATAGTGCTATTCGGCTACGGCCGGCAGTATCTCGTCGCGGAACTGGAGCTTCGCCAGCTCCGCATACTTGCCGCCCTTGCGGACCAGCTGCTCGTGCGTGCCCTGGTCGATCACCCGGCCCTTCTCGAGGACGAGGATGCGGTTGGCATCGCGGATCGTGGCGAGGCGGTGGGCGATGACCAGCGTGGTCCGCCCTTCCATCAGCCGATCGAGCGCCATCTGGACGAGCCGCTCGCTGCCGGCATCGAGCGCCGACGTCGCCTCGTCGAGAAGCAGGATCGGCGCATCCTTGAGCAACGCCCGGGCGATGGCGAGCCGCTGCTTCTGCCCGCCCGAAAGCATGACGCCGCGCTCACCAACGATCGAGTCGTAGCCCCGGCTCAGATCGACGACGAAGTCGTGCACCAGCGCAGCCTTGGCTGCTGCCTCGATCTCGGCGAACGTCGCCTCGGGCCGCCCGAAGCGGATGTTGTCGGCGATGGTGCCGGCGAAGATGGTCGGCTCCTGCTCGACATAGGCGAAGCGCCGCCGCAGTTGTGCCGGCTCGACATCCCTGACGTCGAGGCCGTCGACGAGGACCCGGCCGCCGGTGACATCGTAGAAGCGCTGGACCAGCGCGAAGATCGTCGACTTGCCGGCACCCGAGGCGCCCACCAGCGCGACGGTCTCGCCATGCGCGATCGAGAAGCTCACCTTGTCGATGACCGGCTCGTCGTCGCGCGTGCCATAGGAGAAATCGACCTCGTCGAACTCGACCGTGCCCAGCGGCGGCTCGGGCAGCGGCACGGGGTTGGCCGGCGACTTGATGGCGGGCTCGGTATCGAGGATCTCGACCAGCCGCTCGGTTGCGCCCGACACGGTGTGCAGCAGGCCCATGATCTCGGAGAGATTGGTGAGCGCGTTGCTCGCCATCAGCGCATAGATCATGAACTGCGCCAGTTCGCCGACCGTGACCGTGCCCTGGAACACGGCATTGGCGCCCCACCAGACGAGAACGACCAGCCCGGTCGTCGACAGGAACAGCAGGCCGCCGAGCAGCGCTGCGCGCGTGCCAAGGCGACTCACCTCCGCTTCGAACGACATCTCGGCCTTTTCACCATAGACGCGCGACTGCTCCGGCTCCTGCACGAAGCTCTTGATCGTCTTGCTCGCGCCCAGCGCCTCGGTGGCGAGGGCCGACATGTCGGCGAGCGCATCCTGGGTCCGCCGCGACATGCGGCGCAGCCGGCGTGCATAGAGGAGAACCGGAACGAGGATGGCCGGCCCGATGATGACGATCGTCAGCGCCAGGTAGGGGCTGGTGAGGAACATCAGGATGACCGCGCCGACCAGCGTGACCACGCCGCGCAGCATCATCGACAGGCTGGAGCCGATCGCGCCGCGGATCGTCGCCACGTCACCATTGAGGCGCGACGTGAGCTCGCCCACCCGATGCAGGTCGAAGAAGCGCGAGTCGAGCGTCAGCAGGTGCTCGAACACCTTGCGCCGGAGGTCGGTAAGGACGCGCTCGCCCAGGATCGAGATGAAATAGAACCGGCCAGCGCTGGCGAGCGCCATCACCAGCGCGACGCCGATGGCCAGCATGCCGTACTGGGCCACCATATCGAGGTTCTTCTCGATGAAGCCCTTGTCGATGATCTTGCCGGCGAGCGAGGGAATGACCAGCGAGGAGATGGCCGAGACCAGCAGGAAGCCGATGGTCAGCCCCAGGCGCCAGGGATACTTGAAGACGAATGGGGCGAGCCGCTGGATCGGCCGCAGGTCCCGCGACTGCTTCGGGCCGAACTTGTCGGTCGGGACCGCTGGGTCTTTGCTGGGCATGGGTTTTCTCAAGTCGTCCCCGGTATAGGCACATGCGCCCTACGTCGCAACCCAATTGCACCCCTGCGACAAGCTGCGCTTGCGCCCGGCGACAAGCTGCACTTGCGCCCGGCGACAAGCCGCGTTTGCGCATGACGACAAGCCGCGCCTGCGCTAAACGACAAGCCGAACTCGTGCCTGACGACGAGCTGCGCTCGCGCCTGACGACAAGCTGCGGCGCACACTTGCGCAAGGGCGGGATTTTCTCTATGAACCCGGCCAATCCGAATTCGAATAAGTCCGGGCGCCGTGGCGCCCGTTTGATTTGAGGCGAGCGCCATGAAGAACGACATCCACCCCGACTACCACACCATCAACGTGGCGATGACCGACGGCACGACCTACCAGACCCGTTCGACCTGGGGCAAGGAAGGCGACACGCTGCAGCTCGACATCGACCCCACGACCCATCCGGCCTGGACCGGCGTCCAGGGCAACCTGATGGACCGCGGTGGCCGCGTCACCCGCTTCAAGGACAAGTTCAAGGGCCTCGGCTTCTAAGAAGCCGTCGCACCGACGAGACTGCAAAAGCCCGGCCATTGCGCCGGGCTTTTTGCTGTCCACGCTATTGCTTGAGACGACTTATTCCTTGAGCCGTCCGAACGCGGCCTTGAGGCGGCTCAGCTGGTCGGCGATGCCGCCCTCGGCCGCTGGGGCGTAGTCGGGTACGCCGCCGCGTTCCAGCTTGTCGTATTGCTGCACGCGGTCGAACAGGCGGTCGCCCTTGGCGATGAAGCCGCGCAGGCGTTCGGGGAGATCGGAGAAACCGGGACCGCCGCGGACCGAGGGGGTCGCGGAGAAGCGGACCTTCTCCTTTTCGACGCGGGCATTCTCGGGGGTAAGCTCGCCCTCATTGACGGCGCGCTGCAGCAACAGCCAGGAGGCAAGCTGCATCAGGCGGGTGGTGAGCCGCATGCTTTCGGTCGCATAGATCAGCGACGCCTCGCGGCCGAGCACCTTGCTCTCGGTGCGCCCCTCGCCATCGAGATAGGCCGCGACCTCCTCGATAAGGGCCATGCCCTCGCGATAGAGCGAACCGAACCCGCCCGAGGCCACGATGCGCGGCCCCAGGGCCACGGCGCTGCGATTGCTTCTGCTGTCGTCCACGCTTCTGCGCCCAACGAAACGGCCCCGCGAGGCCAACAGGTCGATGTTGCGCCCGGCGCATTGCCGTTGGCTTAACGCCAAAAAAGAAAAAGAGCCGTCGAATGGCGGCTCTCGAAAGTTAACAGGGAGGCGTCAAACAGAGGGAGAAACCACTCTGCAAATCCAGAGAACTGGATGACGACGAAGTTAACGCCGAAGTGTTAATTCGAGGTTAACAGGAATCGCTTTCTTAACCTTGCCGAACTGTGACCTCTGACGTGCCGCAAAGAACGGAGGGGCTCCGCTCTTCCTGGGAGTGACAATGAAGGGGGGGGGTGCGTCTGCGCCGGCTGCGCGAACCGCCCGAGGCTTACGGCGCGAGCCGAACCGCGACGCCTTCCCGTGCAGTTGCGACCCGGTCCGCCAGCGCCTAAAGCTTGAACAGCGAATCCGCCTCCGAGCGGGTCTTCTCGCGGGCGGAGATGGCCTGTTCGAGACGGGCGATTTCCTGCTTCAGCAACGCAATCCGATCGTTCAGTTCCTCGACCGACATGGTGTCGATCGGCATCCCGACCTCATGGCCCTTGGGACGCTTGACCTGGTCGTCTTCGAACATCGCCGTCTCCCTCTTCTTGTTGATTGAGGGAGAATTCTAGCCCGCCTGCCCCCGAGTTCAACTCCTTCAACGGGTTGTCAGCGCGAGTAACCGGACGCATAGCTAGGTGATGAGCGTCCCCGCCGAGATGATCGCCGTCGAGATCGCCGCGTTCGGTGGCCCCGAAATGCTGCAGCCGGTCATGATGCCGGTCCCGGTGCCCGGCCCGGGCGAGGTGCTGATCCGGGTCGCGGCGGCCGGCCTCAACGCCCCCGACCTCGGCCAGCGCCGCGGAACATACAACCCGCCGGCCGACGCCTCTCCCCTCCCCGGTCTCGAAGTCGGCGGCGAGATCGCCGCGCTCGGCCCGGGAGTCAGGGACTTCACTCCGGGCGACCCGGTCGTTGCACTCACCAATGGCGGGGGCTACGCCGAGTATGTCGCGGTGCCCGCCGGCCAGGTCCTGCCCCTGCCGCTCGGCTGGTCGCTGCTTGCAGGGGCTGCCCTCCCCGAGACCTTCTTCACCGTCGAGCAGACGCTCGTGATGCGCGCCGGGCTCGAAGCCGGCATGCACGTGCTGATCCACGGTGGCGCGGGCGGCATCGGCGGCGCGGCCATCCAGCGCGTGAAGCTGGCGGGAGCGATCCCCATCGCCGTGGTCTCCGACGCCGCAAAGGCTGCCTATGCGCAAAACCTCGGCGCTGCCGAGATCATCAATCGCAAGACCGAGGATTTCGTCGCGCGTACCCTGTCGATCACCGGCGGCACGGGAGCCGAGCGGATCGTCGACATCGTCGGCGGCGACGCGCTCGATCGCAACATCCGGGCTTCGGCCCGCTTCGGACACATCGTGCTGGTTTCGACCCAGGCCGGGCCAAAGGCGGAGATCAATGCCGGCCTCCTGATGATGAAGCAGCTGACCCTTTCGGGATCGACGCTCAGGCCGCAGACCCGCGAGGTGAAGGCAGCGATCGCCCAGAGCCTCCGCGCCAATGTCTGGCCCGGGCTCGCGGACGGCCGCATCCGGCCGCCCCGCATCCGTGCCGTGCCGCTGACCGAGGCGGCGCGCGGCCATGTCGAACTCGAGCGCTCGGACAACTTCGGCAAGCTGATCCTCATAACATCGTGGGGTGAAACCCTGCGCAAGACTGGCGGCGATGCAGACAATCCGATTGAATCGGTTTGAGCCGGCGCGTATATAGGCCGTAGTTCCCCCTCAGCATTAAACCCCGAGGCGGAGCGGTTCGGAGGAAAACCGGGCCGCGCCTCAAGGAGATATTACCGATGGCCACGCCCCTTCTGATGCCCAAGGCAACTGCCGTCTGGCTGGTCGACAATACCGCGCTTTCGTTCGAGCAGATCGCGGCCTTCTGCGGACTTCACCCGCTCGAGGTCCAGGGCGTCGCCGACGGTGACGTGGCGAGCGGCATCATGGGCGCCAATCCGATCCAGAACGGCCAGCTCACGCGCGAGGAAATCGAGAAGGCCGAGGCCGACTCGAACTACCGCATGAAGATGAGCGAGCCCAAGGTCCGCGTCGCTGCACCCAAGCGCAAGGGCCCGCGCTACACCCCGATTTCGCGCCGCAACGAGCGCCCCAACGCGATCAAGTGGCTGCTCCGCAACCATCCCGAGCTCAAGGACGCGCAGATCATGCGCCTCGTGGGCACCACCAAGTCGACCATCGACGCGGTGCGCGAGGGCACGCACTGGAACAACGCCAACATCACCCCGATGGACCCGGTGACGCTGGGCCTGTCGAGCCAGATCGACCTCGACCTCGAAGTGAGCCGCGCCAGCAAGGGCACCCCGGGCGCCGAGATCGCCGAGCAGGGCACCATGCTGCTCACCGCCGAGGAAGCGCTGGCCGGCGCCAACCGCGGGCACGTCGACGACGAGGAGCAGGGCGACCGCCGTCCCGAGCGGGAGGAAGAGATCGACGCGGACTCGGTCTTCGCCAAGCTCAAGTCGCTCAAGGGCGCGGACAGCGACGAGGAGTAATCCCCCGCCGCAGGCAGCTTTTTCGAGGCCGTTTCCGTCGATTGGCGGGAACGGCCTTTTGCTTTGCACTTTGTGCTTTCATGCGGCCGCGTTGCCGCGTTACGACGGTTGAGCAACAGCTGAGGGAGCGGCGCGCCCGGCGCGCCACAAAACGATGGAAGTCAGTCTGCTGCTGGCCATGTTCGTCCTGCTTGCAGCGACGGTCCTCCTCGTTCCGCTGTTCAAATGGGCCGGGCTCGGCACCATCCTCGGTTACCTCGCCGCTGGCGTGCTGATCGGGCCGTTTGGCCTTGCCCTCGTCTCCGATACCGAGATCGTCCACCAGATCGCCGAGTTCGGCATCGTCATGATGCTGTTCCTCATCGGCCTCGAGGTCGATGGCACCGACCTCTGGCGCATGCGCCACAAGGTGCTGGGCCTCGGGCTGACGCAGATGCTGGCGACCAGCGCAATCATCGCCGTCCTGGTCCGCATCGTCGGCTTCGCCTGGGCCGATGCGGTGGTCATCGGCCTCGCGCTGGCCATGAGCTCGACCGCCATCGCCATGCAGTCCGTCGACCAGCGCAACATCACGCGCACCGATACCGGTCGGGCGTCGCTGGCGATCCTGCTGGTGCAGGACGTTGCCGTGATCCCCGTTCTCGCTCTGGTCCCGCTGCTCGCCAGCATGGGGGGAGCTCCCGTCGAGGCGATTGGCGAGGGCGTGCTGGATGCGGTGGACAATCCCACGGACTGGTGGCTGGCGCTCGTCGTCGTCGGCGCCTTCATCGCGGCGCTGTTCGGCTCGCGCTTCGTCATCCGCCCGCTGATGAGCTGGCTGGCCCGAACGCGCGTGCCCGAGGCCTTCACCGCCTTCGCCCTGCTGCTGGTGATCGGCGCCGCGCTCGTCACCGAGAGCTTCGGCCTCTCACCGGCGCTCGGCGCCTTCCTCGGCGGCGTGCTGCTGGCCGACAGCGAGTACCGGCACGAACTGGAGAGCAATCTCGAGCCGTTCAAGGGCTTGTTGCTGGGGCTCTTCTTCATCACGGTGGGCATGTCCATCGCCTTCAACGTGGTGGTGCAGAACCCACTGCTGGTGCTGGCGCTGGTGGTGGCGCTGATCGCCGTCAAGATGCTGGTGCTGTTCGTGCTCGCGACGTTCTTCCGCATGCATATGGCCGAGCGCCTCCTGCTCGGCGTGCTGCTGAGCCAGTCGGGCGAGTTCGCCTTCGTCGTGCTGCAGTTCGCCCGCACCGCCGGCAACCTGAGCGGGCCGGAAGTCGAGCTGCTCACCGTCGTGGTGGCGCTCTCCATGGCCACGACGCCGCTGCTGCTCTTCCTCTACGATCGCCTGTGGGCCCCGCGGCTGAACGCCGGCAACACGGATGAGGACGACCTGCCGCCCGGCCCCGACGTCGTCGATCCGCACGACAAGGTCATCGTCCTCGGCTACGGCCGCTTCGGCCAGATCGTGACGCGGCTGCTGCGCGCCCAGGGCTTCGAGATGACCCTGATCGACGACGATCCGGCGCAGATCGAGCTGGTGAAGCGCTTCGGCGTCAAGGTCTTCTACGGCGATGGGGGGCGGGTCGAGATCCTGCGCGCCGCCGGAGCCGACCGGGCCCGGATGGTGATCATCACGGTCGCCGGCGGCGACCGCATCCTCGGCATTGCCGAGCAGGTGCGACGCAACTTCCCCCATGTGATCGTGGCGGCCCGTGCAGTGGACCGCTCGCATGCCCATGACCTCATGGCGCTCGGGGTCCATGTCATCGAGCGCGAGACCTTCCGCGCCGCCATCAGCCTGGGCGAGCAGGCGCTGGTCGCCCTCGGCCACGATGAGGACCGCGCCCGGCGTGTCGCCGAGGCCTTCGAGCGGCACGACACGAGGATGCTCGAGGAGAGCTACGCGGTCAGGCACGACCAGGCCGCCTATATCGGTTTCGTGCGCCGCTCCACCGAGATGCTCGATGCCGTGATGAAGGCCGATCGCGACAGCACCGCCCAAGCGGGGGACGAAGCGCCACCGGAGGTTGACAACAAGTCGTCGCGGGCATCCGAGTAGGGGCCCGCCTCCAGCCCCCGTTGCTTCAGCCCAAATGCCCGATCTTGCCTTCTGGACCGTCGCGGTCCTCGCCGTCTTCATTGTTGCCCTGAGCAAGTCCGGCCTGCTCGGTAGTCTCGGGATGGTCGCCGTCCCCATGCTCTCGCTGGTCATGTCGCCGCGCGATGCGGCCGGCATGCTGCTGCCGCTGCTGCTGGTGATGGATGCGATCGCCATCTGGACCTACCGCAAGGATGCGGACTGGCACATCCTGAAGATCATGCTGCCCGGCGCCGCCGTCGGTACGCTGATCGGCTGGGCGCTGTGGACCGTGGTGAGCGACGCCATGGTGCTGCTCTTCGTCGGCGTCATCACCCTGCTGTTCATCCTCGATGCGCTGCTGCCGCTGCGCAAGAAACTCGAGGGTCTGCCGCCTTCGAAGCCCTGGGGCGCCTTCTGGGGCGGCTTTGCCGGCTTCACCAGCTTCATCAGCCACACGGGCGGCCCGCCGTTCCAGATCTACGTGCTGCCGCAGCGGCTGAACCCGGTGATCTACTCGGGCACGACCGCCTTCTTCTTTGCCATCGTCAACTCGGCCAAGCTCATCCCCTACTTCTTCCTCGGACAGCTCAACGTCACCAACCTGACCTACGGCGCCTTCCTCGCGCCGGTGGCGATCGTTGGCGTCTTCGTCGGCGTCTGGGCCGTGCGCCGCATCTCGGTGAAGCGCTTCTACCAGCTGACCTACTGGCTGGTGTTCCTGCTGTCGCTCAAGCTCATCTATGATGGCGTGATCGACGTCTTCTTCGCCAGTGCCACTGCCTGAGGTCGCGATCCATGAGCATCGACTATCGCCTCGACCACATCGCCCTCCTCGTCCGCGACCTCGACGAGACGACGAAGTTCCTGACCGAGGTGCTGCAGGTTCGGGCCGTGGCCAACCCGATGGGCGGCACCGAGATCCGCTGGTTCGAGTTCGGAAACGGCCAGCGCTTCCATGTCCAGGCGGGCGATATCAGCCGTACCCATGTCGAGAAGCGCACCCACTTCGCGCTCTCGGCGCCCGATCTCGACGCCGTGCTCGACCACCTGCGCGGCCTGGGCGTCCCCTTCTCCAACATGAAGGGCGACGTGGGCGAGGTGAATGTCCGGCCCGACGGAATGCGCGCAGTGTTCGTAGAGGACCCCAACGGCTACTGGTTCGAGATCAACGACTTCAAGCCGTAGAGCCCCTGCCCGCCTGTTAGTCACCTCCATGTGCGTTCTTGCGTCCGGCGAGCCGAGCCGCCATGTCTCGGTTTCTGCAGCAAGGGATGTCCCGTGACCCGCAAGATCAAGATCGACCTCTTCACCGACACCGTGTGCCCCTGGTGCCTGGTCGGCTCCGAACGCCTCGACCAGGCGATCGCCGCCCTGCCCGATGACGTCGAGGTCGACGTCGAGAACCACCCGTTCTACCTCTCGCCCGACACGCCCGAGGAAGGCGTCGTCGTCGCCGACATGCTGCGCGAGAAGTATGGACGCGACCCCAAGGAAATGTGGGAGCGGGTCGAGAACGAGGCGAAGGCATCCGGCATCGCTCTCGATCTCAGCCAGCAGCCGCGCTCCTTCCCCACCCGCAAGGGCCACACGCTGGCGCGGCTCGCGCGGGACAAGGGCACGCAGCACGCGCTCACCAACGCCATCGCCTGGGCCTATTTCATGGATCATCAGTTGATCAATGACGACGAGGTGCTGGCCGACATTGCGACACAGCACGGCTTCACGCGCGAGGAAGCGCTGGACGCCGTCCGCAACCCGCGTGAGCTGGCGATCACCCACGAACTGGCCATCGATGCCGCCCGGCAGGGTATCCAGGGCGTGCCGTTCTTCATCTTCGACGGCAAGTTCGCCGTCTCGGGCTGCCAGCCACAGGAAGTGTTCGCCCGCGCCTTCGAGTTCGCGCTCGATCCCGAAAAGCTGAAGGCAGCTAACGCCTGACATTGCCTCGCCATACTCGCCGTGCCATCTCAACAGGAGTCGGGGAGGCAGCGATGAAGTGGTTCCGGCGAATAGCGATCGGGCTCGTGGGCGTGTTCGCCCTCGCCTACGGCCTCGCGCTGGGCGGCATGTACGTCTTCCAGCGCGACTTCCAGTACGACCGCTCGGGGCGGCTGTTCGAACTCTCCGAGACCAAGCTTGCCAACGCCGAGCTGGTGGAAATCCCGACGACGGGCGGCGCGAGGCTCGCCGGCTGGTACCAGGCCCCGGCGCCCGGAATGCCGCTGATCCTCTACTTCCGCGGCAACGCCCAGAGCTTTTCGCGCGAGCACGAGCGCTACGAGGCGATGGTGGCCGACGGCTACGGCTTTCTCGCCTTCGACTATCGCGGCTTCCCCGGTTCGCCCGGCGAAATCAACGAGCAGAACATCCTCGACGACGGCCTTGCCGCCTATGACTGGGCCGCGGCGAGGGGCTTCCCGATCGTGCTCTGGGGCCGCTCGCTCGGCTCCGGCCCCTCGACCTGGGTGGCCAAGAACCGCGAGGCGGACGCCCTGCTGCTCGAAACCCCCTTCGACTCGGCCGTGTCGGTCGCCCACGACCGCTATGGCTTCCTGCCGGTGGACTGGCTGATGCTCGACCAGTTCCACGTCGATGACTGGATCGCCGACGTCGCCGAGCCGGTCATGGTCGCCCATGGCACGGCAGACACCACCATTGGAGTGAAGCACGGCGAACGGCTCTACGCGCTCGCGCCCAACAAGGACGAACTCTGGATCGAACCCGGCGCCGGCCATGGCGACATGTGGGCGCGCGGAATCTGGGAGCGCGCCAAGGCGTTCTTCGGGCGGGCCGAGGCCAAACCCGTTCTGTAGGCTTGGCATCCCCTTGCCCCCAGCAATGCCGCCGGTCCGGTGTTGCCCCCAGTACGCCCGAAGCCCGAGGTTAGGGCGTGGGAATAGCTATGTCATCGAGACCGAAGAACTCCCGGCGCATCAAAAGCAGAAATTCGTCGTCGGACACCGGAAGCCCTGAAGCGTCGCCAAGCACCGCGTCGATCCCGCAGCGTGGGCACATTGCGCACGAGCCCTCATCGATCCACTCGGTAATGTCACTAGGCGCAAAGGTGGCGAGACAAAAGTAGCAGCCGCAAGTCGTGCTGCTCTCAACTTCCTGCCTATGCTTCCAGGAATGCTCGTGTGCTGCCTTCAGTTCAGCTTCGTGCACTGTCACCTCTCCTACATCATTATGCAGGCTAGCGCCAAAAGGACCGCGTCGGAAAGGAGTTGCAAGGCGTGGGGTGTCCGCTTCTGGCGCATGCGGACCTTTTCGGTGACCGCTTTTGGCCCGAAGCTGACATTCGGCCCAGGAAGCTTCCCTTAACGCTTTGGGCATCCAGTCCGGTGCAACGCGGGGTTGGCGCTTGCAGGATCCGCCAATTTCGCTAGCCATGCATGCATGGTGAGCCGTAGGGGCACGGGCGCTCGATGAGACGACTAGGAAACGGTAGCTGCCTCGCCCCTTCCTACATGAACCGTCTTAGACTTGTTCAGCGCGTGATTGCAGGCAGATGAAGTCTCCCGGGGCCGACACCGCTAACGAGCAGCAGCCAGTGGCGACCAACGCGCAGAAGATGTCGTACCCCGGCAGCAACGCCACAGTTGGGCAGTTTATCGGATTAGCGGACGAGTACTGCGTTGCCGCCTACGTCTTGCTGTCACAGGCGGATCGCGCAAGCAGCTCATCGTCTGCGCCAGCACGACTCTGCGCCATCCATGCCGTCGAAATGTACCTCAATGCGTTTCTCGTCTTCCACGACGTGAGCCCCAGTGAGGTGCGTGGAATGCAGCATGATCTGGCGCAACGGGTTGCTATGGTAACGCAGAAGGGTCTCATACTCAGGACCAAGACGCAGGCGCATCTGCTTAGGATTCACGATCTGCGGGAGTATCTCATCGTTCGATACGGTCCCGAACAAATGGGGGGCCTGCCTGAGCTGAACCGACTGTACGCCACTCTTAGGGAAGTAAGCGTGAAGGTCAGAACAGCGATCCTAGATCAGGGATATGATCCTTCCGATTCGAGATTTAGGAGATACTGGTGAGATTATTGGCCGCCGCTGACGGATCGTCAACCGCGGCTAGCTCTGCTGGCAGATGACCGCTTCTGGCCCCAAGCGGACGTTCGGCCGAAGGGCGACGAGGCACTGCCTGGTGCAAGGTCTCGCTACCGTCTCGGCTCGTAGCGAAGCGCCACGGCGCCTGAGCTGAGTTCCTTGCGGTCGATGAGCTTCAACTCGACGTACTTGGAGAGCCCGGCGAACAAGGTGGGCCCGTGACCGGCAATTCTGGGCTGGACCACGAATTCGTACTCATCGATCAGGCCCAGCTCCGCCAGCGCCATCGGGAGCTTCACGCCGCCCGTGAACAGCGCCTTGCCCGGCTGCTGCTTGAGCTTCTGTACCGCCTCGCCCAGGTTTCCGCTCACGAGCTCCGCATTCCAGTCGACCCGGTCGAGCGTGCTTGAAACGACGTACTTCTTCATCGCGTCGATGGTCCGCGCGAAGGGTTCCGTCCAGTCGGGCGGCGTACTGGTCCGCGTCTCCAGCCGCCACGCCCCTTCCATCATGCCGTAGGTAACGCGACCAAACAGCAGGGCGTCGGCACGGCCGATGCTCTCGGTGGCATGCAGATGCGTCGCGCGCAGTTGCTCCTGCTGCAGTGCCTCGCCTGCCGGGATGGCGTTGTGGTGGACGCACCCATCGAGCGTCACGTTGATGGAATAGAGAAGCGGTCGCATCAGGGTCGTTGCTCCTTTGCTGCTCGTGCCGCGACGGCCCTGTCGAAGCGCTGCAACTGGGTGGTCAGCGCAAGGATTGCGCCGCGTGTCATTTCGGGGTCCGGGTGACGATCGGCCGTCAGGACCATGCGAATTCGCCCGGCCTCTGCGTGGAGCTCGACCAGCATGTCGTACGGATACGACTCGACGCCAGGGACGAAGTCGATGTCGAAGCGAATCCGAAGTCGCTGGTGGCGCACGATCTCCATGAACCGACCGCTCACCCAGGCCGACAGCGGCCTGTTGAGGTTCGCCAAATAGGCGACCTGCTCGGTACCAACAGCCGTCATCACGTGACCGAACGCACCACCGACCCACAGTTCGAGAACGGACACCTCGAAGCGCATACCCTCGGGCGCGAACCACTCCTCGAGCCCTTCCTTCGTGGTCCACAGCGCCCAGACGTCCTCGATCGACGCGTCGTAGACCCGCTCGAACCTGATCGCTCCCGCGCCCACCTCGCCGATATGCGCCATCACTTCTGCTCCTCGCGCTGCCGTCGCGCCAGGGCTGCGTCGAAGCGATCGAGCCGGCTTTCCCAAAGCTTGCCATAGCTTCGAACCCAATCGTCGATCGCCCGGAACGGCTCTGGTCGGAGCGAATAGAGGCGCCGCGCCCCATCAGGCCTCATTGCGACGAAGCCAGCTTCGCCGAGGATCCGCAGGTGCCGCGAAACCCCGGACTGATCGATGTCCACGGCACGAACCAGGTCACCCACCGCCTGCTCGCCGCCGGCCAGCGCCTCGACGATGCGTAACCGCGTGGGGTCGGCCAATGTCTGGAACATGAGAGATTGCATCATCATGCATATGTATGATGATGCATATTCCGGGTCAAGCGGTTCCGGCTGAGGGGGCGCCCAAACAAAAACGCCGGCCCCAAGGGACCGGCGTTCGAATTGGTGGAGCGATCGGCTCAGTAGAGAGTCAGGCCCGAGAAGGCGACCGAGTAGTTGAGGCCGGTCTGGCCCTGGATCGACCAGGGCTGCAGGGCGAAGCCCTTGCGCGAGCCGCCGATCAGCCAGTTGCCGCCAAGGCCGACGCCGATCGTGGCTTCGGCCGAGCCGCCGACATAGGTGCCGGCCAGCGAGCCCTTGCCGTACTTGGTGTCCGAAGCGGAGAACACCAGCCAGACGATCTCGGTGCGGCCGGTGACGCCGATGTCGATGCCGAGCTTCTTGATGTTGCCGTCATAGACTTCGGTCTTGTAGCCGTCGCGCTTGAAGCGGCAGGTCATGTCCTTGGACGAGCCGATGATGAAGCCGACGCCGGCTTCGACGCTGCACGAAAGCACGCCCACCTTGACGTTGGTGGCAGCCTCGGCGGCGCCGGCGGACAGGAGCATAGTGGCGGCCAGAGCCGCTGCGACCAGTTTCTTCACTTGTGGAGTCCCCAATGTTTGACGCGTTTTAGTCGACCCAGTCGGGCCGCAGTCTATCCCATGCCGGCAGCGGCAAGTAGCCCTCGCTGATCCGCCGTCGGCACATAACAAAAACGCCGCCCTTTTGAGGCGGCGTTCCTGAACTAAATCTGAACGGAACCCAAAATGGTTCCTGAATCCTACGGCCGGGCCGACCGGGCAGCAGCGGCCGGGGACGGCAGGCCGCCCTCGCGCTGGGCACGCTTGCGGGCCAGCTTGCGCGCACGGCGCACGGCCTCAGCCTTCTGGCGAGCCTTCTTCTCGGAGGGCTTCTCGTAGTAGTTGCGAAGCTTCATCTCGCGGAAGACGCCTTCGCGCTGGAGCTTCTTCTTCAGCGCGCGCAGCGCCTGGTCCACATTGTTATCGCGAACAACTACTTGCAAGCGTAACCGCCCTTCATGATCCGTCAGTTTGTCTGGTGAGAGCGTCCCAAAGGGGCGCCGACCGGCGAGCCGGTCAGTTCGTGGGCGGCTATATAGGCCAATCCCCGCGGCTTGTCCACACCCTATGGGTGCGCGAAACCGCTCATTTTCCCCGCTTTTTGAGAGCGATCCGGTTGATATGGCCCATCTTGCGCCCCTTGCGCGCCTCCGCCTTGCCGTAGGCATGCGGCCGCGCGCCTTCGCCGAGTCGTCCGGGGATGGCGGTGATCTCGTCGCCGATCAGGTTCTCCATCACCACGTCGGCAAGCCGGCTTGGATCGCCCAGCGGCCAGTTGACCACGGCGCGGATGTGCTGCTCGAACTGGTCGGTGATGGCCACCGCCTCGGTCCAGTGCCCCGAATTGTGCACGCGCGGGGCAATCTCGTTGACGAGCAGCTTGCCCCCCGGCAACACGAAGAACTCGACGCCCAGCACGCCGACATAGTCCAGCGCCTCGGCGATCTGGCCGGCGATCTCGATCGCGCGTTTGGCCGTCTTCTTGCTGATCTCCGCCGGCACCGTGCTGGTCTTGAGGATATGGTCGCGGTGGACGTTCTCGGCCGGATCGAACGCGGCGACCTCGCCTGCGGCGTTGCGCGCGACGACCACCGAAATCTCGCGCTCGAACGCGATGAAGCCTTCGAGCACCAGCGGCTTGGGCGAGAGCAGTTCCCAGGCGAGCGCCGCGTCTTCCATGTTCTTGACGATGCGCTGGCCCTTGCCGTCATACCCGAGACGGGTGGTCTTCAGCACGGCGGGGGTGCCGATCTCCTCTAGCTCGGCCTCGAGCCGGTCGAGGTCGGCGATGGCTGCAAAGGGCGCCACGGGGATGCGGTTGATGGTGAGGAAGGCCTTCTCGGCCAGCCGGTCCTGCGCCACGGCCAGCGCATTGGCCCCCGGCCGCAACGGCTTGAGACCCTGCAGAAACGCGGCGGTCTTTGCCGGCACGTTCTCGAATTCGTAGGTGATGACGTCGACCCGTGCCGCGAAATCGGAGAGCGCCTCCTCGTCGTCATAGGCGGCGACGGTCTTGTTCGGCGTCACGTCGAAGGCGGGGCTGTGCGCGTCCGGGCAGTAGATATGGGTCTTCATCCCCAGCCGCGCGGCGGCAAGCGCCAGCATGCGGCCGAGCTGGCCTCCGCCCAGGATACCGATGGTGCTGCCCTGTGGCAGCGGCTCGTGGTCAGACATCGTCGGAGGGAAACTCGGGAATGGAAGCACTCTGGTCGGCACGGAAATCGTCGAGCGCCGCGGCGACCTCGGGGTCGGCGAGCGCAAGAATGGCGGCGGCGAGCAGCGCGGCATTGATCGCCCCGGCCCGGCCGATGGCGAGCGTGCCGACCGGAATGCCGGGCGGCATCTGGACGATCGAAAGCAGGCTGTCCTCGCCGCCCAGCGCCTTGGTTTCGGCCGGAACACCCAGCACCGGCAGCGGCGTCAGCGCCGCGACCATGCCGGGCAGGTGTGCGGCACCGCCGGCCGAGGCGATGATCACCTGGAAGCCCTCGGCCTTGGCGCCCTTGGCGAACTTGTACATGCGGTCGGGGGTGCGGTGCGCCGAAATGATGCGCGTCTCATAGTCGATCTTCAGCGCGTCCAGCGTTTCGGCGGCATGGCGCAGGTTGGGCCAATCCGACTGGCTGCCCATGATGATGGCGACGGGTGGCGAGCTCGGCACTTTGGTCCCCCCGGGGTGTCACGCGCGTCAAAGCCCACCCTTAGGCAAGAGCCCGGCGGCGCGCAAGCCGCCGATGGTCTAGGCGGCGCTCGAAGGCACGTCCAGTCCACAAGCCAGCGCATCGAGGACCGAGCGGTCCGCAAGCTCGATGGAGCCTTCGGGCAGGCCCAGGATACGGTCAATGACCGTGCCGAGATAGGTCATCTTGTCGAGCAGCACCCGCGAGATCCGCTCGAACGCCAGCCGGTCGCGGGCCATCAGCAGTTGCGCGCTGAGTTCGCGGTGAGCCGTGAGCAGGTGCATGATCGTCTCGGCCGCGTTCTCCGGATCGGGCGTATCGAACGTCCGCTCCGCCACGCCCTCGACGATGATGCGCGTAAGAATGGGGCGGACCACATCGGCCACGGCCCGCTGCGTCCGCTCGAACAGTTGCAGGTTCTCGGGCCGGAACATCGGCTCGAACGTGGCGCGAAGCTCCGCGGCCGTCTCCGCCTTGTGCCGGCGCATGGTGCCGAGGAAGGCGACGAGCTTGGAAAAGGCATCGAGTGTGGGGTCGGCCAGCACTTCGTCGGCGAGGGCTGCGGATTCGCGCGCGTAGCGGCAGGCCAGCGCCTCGATCAGGTCCTCCTTGGACTCGAAGTGATGGTAGAAGGCCCCCTTGGAGACGCCCACCGCTTCGATGATCTGGCTGACCGAGGTCGCATCGTACCCGTTGCCGGCGAACAGCCGTTGTGCGGCATCGAGGATTTCGTCGCGCCGGACCGGCGCAGCCTTCACGATACGAGGAAACGGCATCTCGGCCTCCCAGGGGCAAGCTGACGGCACACCGACCAACGGTCGGTCAGTTTGTAGCATGGCTGGTCGCCAATGGGGAGGGGCCGCGCGGAGGCGCGAAGCCAGGGCGCTCAGGCGATGATGTCGGGCAGCAGGATGTTCTCGAGCTGGACGATGCGATCCTTGAGCGACAGCTTTCGCTTCTTCATCCGCTGGATCAGCATCTGGTCGCTGTAGCCGGAGGTCGACAGGGTCGCGATCGCCGCGTCGAGATCGGCGTGCTCCTGGCGCTTGGCCGCCAGTTCGAGGCCCAGCGCGGCTTCTTGTTCCTTGGTCAGCGGCAGCATCGCGACGGTACCTGTGGCCCCTCTCAAATGCAGGTGTCCGGTGCCCTGAGAACTATCCGATAAGGCCCATATTTGCACCTGCTTTTCCACCTCTCGCGAACTGTTGCACCCTTGCCACGTCGACAGCGCGTGAATTTTTTGTGACGATTGAGTCGTCCGAGACAGTGGGAAGGAGTTGTCATGACGACTGAAGGCCACATCGAGTCGTTGGAGCGGCGTCACCGCGAACTCGACCGAAGAATAGAGGACGAGATGAGCCATCCCAGCCACGATGACCTCTACATCGCGGCACTCAAGCGTAAGAAGCTGGAGATCAAGGACCAACTGACCCGCGTGCAGGCAAACGGGTCGTAAGAACCCACAATCGATAATGCTCACGGAAGGCCACAGCTTATGCTGCGGCCTTTTTTGTTGGGCTCAGTCGCGCTCCATGCCGACCGCCTCGCGCAGCTCGACGATCTGGTCGGCGGCCTCGTCACTGCGCACCGGCGGCGCATAGCGCCCCCTGCCCACCGGCGTCTCGCCCTTCCCGCGGGTGTCGACCCAGTAGAGGTTGTGGCTGAAGGTGCGGCGGCCGTTCTCGAGGATATCGACCTTCACATCCTTGATGCCGGGACCGAAGAGACCGACCGGGGACACGGCGCCGCCGATCACATCGCCCAGCCAGAACCAGACGGGATCGAACTCGTCGTAGATATTGGTCCAGCGCACGGTGCTGAAGACGGCGGCGTGGTGGGTGACCCAGTGTCCGTCGTCCTTGTAGAGGAAGCCCTCCTCCTTGCCGCGCGGCTCGGGTGGCGAGATGGGCAGCACGCGCTCGGTCTTCATCTTGGCGAAGTCGGCGCTTCCCTCGGTGACGAGGAACGAGGCGTTGGCGAGGGGCGAACCCAGCGAGACGAAGTCGCTGACCTTCCAGCCGCGCCTGGTCGGCCCGCCATCCTCGGGGGTAACCGGCGGCTGCCGGCTGAGCGCGAGGAACGCCTTCCACTGCCGGTCCTGGTAGACGGCGACGCCACCATCGGCCCAGCCCGGCTTGGGGGCCTTGGCGAAGTCCTGCACGGCCTTCAGCGCCTTCGCGGCGTTTGCGTCCGGTGAGTTGTTCTTGGTCGGCCCCACGCTGTGCCAGAGCAGTTGCAGCAGATCGTAGGCGACGACGGTGCCGAGCGAATGGGCGACGATGACGATGCGTTCGCACTCGGGGTCGTTGTGCAGGGCCTTGAGCAGAGCCAGCCCGCGCTCGCGGATGGCCTGCCGGCTGCGCACCGTCTCGGTCTGCGCGCTGAGGTAGCTCGCCGCATCGCCGAAGAGCGGCAGCAGCGTCGTGACCCCGACATAGACGATGAGCCCAAGCGCCGCCGCGGCGATGATAACCGGTGAGTGCCAGGAGATGAGGCTGAGGCCGATGAACACGGCGCCGACAACGGCCCAGCGCGAGATGGTCTTGGCCTGAACGGTGGACGGGAAGATCTGCGGCACGATCAGCACCATCAGCGAAATGGCGATGATCGCCACCCCGATCACGACTTCGAGCCGGTTGCCTGCCTCGAACGGCTGCATCCAGTTGGTGTGGAGGAGCTGGGGGACATCGAGGACCACCCAGGCGGCGAGCAGCATGGCGAAGAGGCTGGCGAACCAGAAGGCCCGCCACGGGCGGCGCATGCGTGCGGGCACCTCGAGCGGGCTGATCCAGAACAGGCGCTCGAGCCAGCGCCAGAGGTTGCGGACGGGCGTATCGGCCAGGAGGTCGGCGTAGTAGAGCTCGTAGAAGTCGGTGCGCCGCCCGCCGTGCGGCGGCGTAGTGATGCGCTGCATCTCGTGCAGCCCGCTCTTCTCGTCCGGGACGATCCAGGTGTCGTGGCCATAAGGCGGATCCGGCTTCACATCCGGATTGGCCGTCCATAGCACCTCGACGAAATCGCGGATGGTGCCCATCGGGCGCTGCTGGCCCTGACCATGGACGACGACAACCGCCTGCCGCTTGATCCTGCTCGCTGCAGTCATATCCGCCCCCATTCCCCAAGGTGGGCCAACGGCCGGAGCATTTCACAGTTGGGTGGGATCGGCATAGCCCCTCGCGAGGAGGGCCTTTGCCCCAGGGGACGCTGGGCGGATCACCGGGACAAGCCGGAGCGGCGCGCTATGCGGCGAACACGGCTACCACACGCGATGCGTCGTTATCGCCAGCCAGATGGCGATGAACACGAGGAGCACTGCGAACACGATGCCGGCGACGCGCCTGGTCCGGTCCGATGCGAGGAGCGGCTGGAGCGTGCTGGCGAGGAGGACGATGCCCAGGTGGACGATCGTCGACACTCCGACATAGGTCAGCGTGAGGATGAGCGCCTGCGGCGCTGTCGGCTGGTCCACGACGACGAAGTTCGGCATCACCGCGATGTAGAACACCGCGGCCTTGGGGTTGAGCAGGTTGGTCAGCAGGCCTCGGCCGAAATAGCCCGAGAGGTTGCGCTCGGTGTCGCTGACATCGAGCGGCCGGCGCGATTCCCGGTAGCAATCCCAGGCGAGCCAGACGAGATAGGCGACCCCGCCCCAGCGGAGCGCCTCGTAGAGCCAGCGCGTCTCGCTGATGATGGTGCCAAGGCCAAAGCCTGCGGCGAGGCCGAGGATCAGCAGCCCCAGTGCTACGCCCGCGGCGGCTGCGAGGCCCGCCTTGCGGCCCCGGTCGAGGCTCAGCACGGTCAGGTACCCCATGTTGGGGCCCGGCGTCAGCTCCATGGCAAAGCTGGTGAGGATGAAGGGCAGGAGCGCTTCCAGCATCCCTGCCCTCCCGGATCAGTGCCCCAGCGCCTTGACGATGTCCTCGGTGACCTTCTTGGCGTCGCCGAACAGCATCATCGTATTGTCGCGGAAGAACAGCTCGTTCTGGACGCCGGCATAACCCGCCGCCATGCCGCGCTTGATGAACAGCACCGTGCCTGCGTCCTCGACGTTGAGGACCGGCATGCCGTAGATCGGCGAGGTCTTGTCGGTCTTGGCCGCCGGGTTGGTCACGTCGTTGGCGCCGATGACGAAGGCGACGTCGGCCTGCGAGAACTCGGAGTTGATGTCCTCGAGTTCGAACACCTCGTCATAGGGCACGTTCGCTTCGGCGAGCAGCACGTTCATGTGGCCCGGCATACGGCCGGCGACGGGGTGGATGGCGTATTTCACTTCCACGCCCTCGGCCTTGAGCAGGTCGCTCATCTCGCGCAGCGCGTGCTGGGCCTGGGCCACGGCCATGCCGTAGCCCGGCACGATAATGACCTTGCCGGCGTTCTTCATCATGAAGGCCGCGTCGTCGGACGAGCCCTGCTTGACCGGACGCGTCTCTTCTTCGCCCGAGCCACCGGCAGCGGCGTCGCCGCCGAAGCCGCCGAGGATCACGGAGATGAAGCTGCGGTTCATCGCCTTGCACATGATGTAGCTGAGGATGGCGCCCGACGAGCCCACCAGCGCACCGGTGATGATCAGCGCCGTGTTGCCCACGGTGAAGCCGATGCCTGCCGCCGCCCAGCCCGAATAGGAGTTGAGCATGGAGACGACCACCGGCATGTCGGCGCCGCCGATCGGGATGATCATCAGGCCGCCCAGCACCAGCGCCACGATGGTGATGGCCCAGAACCACAGCGGATCGACAGTGGCGGCAAAGAGCCAGATCAGGACGAGGAGCAGCACGCCCAGCGCAATGTGGATGAGATGGCGCGCCGGGAGCAGGATCGGCTTGCCGCTCATGTTGCCGTTGAGCTTGGCGAAGGCGATCACCGAACCGGTGAAGGTGAAGGCGCCGATGGCGACGCCGATGCTCATCTCGACAATGGCCTGGACGTGGATGTGCCCGGGCGTGCCGATGCCGAATGCCTCGGGCGCATAGAGCGCAGCAGCGGCGACCAGCACGGCGGCAAGGCCGACCAGCGAGTGGAACGCCGCGACGAGCTGCGGCATGTCGGTCATCTTCACCTTGCGCGCGACGACCGCGCCGAAGACGCCGCCGAGCCCGAGGCCACCGATGATGAGCGCCCAGCTCTCCCAGTCACGGATGCCGGCGACGAGCAGCGTCGTGACGATGGCGATGGCCATGCCGACCATGCCGAACACGTTGCCCTGGCGGGCCGTTGCCGGACTCGAAAGTCCGCGCAGGGCCAGAACGAACAGCACGCCGGAAACGAGGTAGAAAACGGCCGCGATATTGGCGTCGAACAGCATTTAGTGGCCCCCGGCCGCAGGCTTGGTCGGGGTTTCCTTCTTCTTGTACATCGCCAGCATGCGCTGGGTGACGAGGAAGCCGCCGAAGATGTTGACGCTGGCCAGGACCAGCGCGAGGAAGCCGAACAGCTTGCTCACCCAGTTGCTGTCGGCCGCGAGCGGCACGCCCACGGCAAGCAGCGCGCCGACCACGATCACCGACGAGATGGCGTTGGTCACCGACATGAGCGGCGTATGCAGGGCCGGCGTCACGCTCCAGACGACGTAGTAGCCGACGAAGATCGCGAGCACGAAGATCGAGAGGCGGAAGACGAACGGGTCGATCGCACCGCCCGTGGCGGCGCTCGCCATGTCCGCAATGGCGTCCGCATGTGCAGCGGTCTGTTCCATTTACTTCTTCCCCTTGGCGGTAGCGGCCTTCTTGGACGGAGCCTTGGCGGCGGGAGCCGCGGGCTGGTCGGCCGCAGCAGCCTTGGCGGCAGGCCTCTTGGCCGCCGGCTTCTTGGCGGGAGCCGCCTTGGCAGGCGCAGCAGCCGTCTCGGCCTTGGCCGGAGCGGGCTTCTTTGCCGCGGCTGGGGCTGCAGCAGCCGCCTCGACCTTGATGTTGGGGTGAACGACGGCGCCGCCACGGGTGAGGACGGTCGCCTTCACCAGCTCGTCGTCCCAGTTCACCGCGAGCTTCTTTTCCTTCTTGTCGATCAGCGTCTCGAGGAAGGCGAAGAGGTTGCGGGCATAGAGTTGGCTCGCCGACGTGGCGAGGCGGCCCGGCACGTTGAGGTAGCCGATGATGGTAACACCATTGGCGGTGGTGACCACGCTGCCCGGCTGGGTCAGCTCGACATTGCCGCCGCGCTCGGCCGCGAGGTCGACGATCACCGAGCCCGGCGCCATCGAGGCGACCATGGCCGCGCTGACGAGCTTGGGCGCCGGCCGGCCCGGGATCAGCGCCGTGGTGATGACGATATCCTGCTTGGCGATATGGCCGGCGACGAGTTCGGCCTGCGCCGCCTGCTCTTCCTTGGTGAGCTCGCGGGCATAGCCGCCGGTGCCCGACGCATCCTTGAGCGCGTCGGTCATGATGAACTTGCCGCCCAGTGACGCCACCTGCTCGGCAGCGGCGGCGCGCACGTCGGTGGCGGTGACCACCGCGCCGAGGCGCTTGGCGGTGGCGATGGCCTGGAGGCCGGCGACGCCGGCGCCCATGACGAACACCTTCGCCGGACGCACCGTGCCGGCCGCCGTCATCATCATCGGCATGGCGCGATCGAACGCGCCAGCCGCGTCGATGACGGCCTGGTAGCCGGCGAGGTTGGCCTGGCTCGACAGCACGTCCATCACCTGCGCACGCGTGATGCGCGGCATGAACTCCATGGCGACGGCGGTAACGCCGGCCTTGGCGAGGCTCGCGATCTCGCCTTCGTTGCCGTAGGGATCCATCGTGCCGATCACCAGCGCGCCTTCGGCAGCACCGGCGATGTCCCTGGCCAGCGGGCGACGTACCGCAAGGACGATGTCGGCACCCTTGATCGTCGCCGCGGCATTGCCCACCAAGGCGCCAGCGGTCGCATAGTCGGCGTCAGGCAGGCGCGCGAACTCCCCTGCCCCTGCCTCGACCGCAACTTCGGCGCCGAGTCCGATCAGCTTGGCGACGGTTTCCGGCGTCGCCGCGACCCGGGTTTCGCCCTCGGAGCGTTCCCGCAACACTGCAATCTTCATGAACGTCTCCGAAGCCCCCGTCAGTCGGCCGTGCCGACCACTGCCTGCAATGGTCCAGCCGTCAGGTGCGGCGGGACCTCAGGACCACGGCCCCGATGATCAGGACCGGAATGGCCAGCAGCAGCAGCGTGCCGATGATGGGCGCGTGCCCTTCGATGAACGCATAGAGCGACAGCACGGTCAGCACCATCGCCACGATCGACCACTTCACGAACTCGATGAAGCCGCGGTAGGTCCCCTCGTGCTGGGCATAATCCATGGCGGGGGGAATCTCGTCGGCGTGCGCGGTGGCTGGTTTCTTGGCCATCTGGTCCTCAGTCCAATATCGTCGAATGGTTCTCGGCGGCCCCGATCCGGCGCGACCAGCGCGATGCGCCGAATATCGGAGCGGCCCTCGGGCACTCTCTTACTTCGCTCATATCCGCCGCACAAGGACGCGCGGCGGAAGGTCACTCCGACGCAAGTCTCACGGCTGCGTCGCTTCCAGCTCGTTGATGAGCCGCTCGATCATCCCGAGCCCCAGGTCCCAGAACTTCGGATCGCGAGCATCCAGTCCGAACGGCGCCAGAAGTTCCGAGTGGTGCTTGGACCCGCCGGCCTTGAGCAGCTCGAAATAGCGCTCGGCAAAGCCCTCGCTCGACTTCTCGTACTGGGCGTAGAGCGAGTTCACGAGGCAATCGCCGAAGGCATAGGCATAGACGTAGAACGGCGAGTGGATGAAGTGCGGGATGTAGGCCCAGAAGATGTCGTAGCCGTCGTTGAGCTTGATCCCCGGCCCCAGGCTCTCGGCGCCGATATCGAGCCAGATCTTGTTGAGATCGGCCGTGGTCAGTTCGCCTTCCTTGCGCTTGGTGTGGACCTCGCGCTCGAAGGTGTAGAACGCGATCTGCCGCACCACGGTGTTCAGCATGTCCTCGACCTTGCTCGAGAGCATGGCGAAGCGCTGCCTGGGGTCGGTGGTCTTGGCCAGCATCGAGCGGAAGGCGAGCATCTCGCCGAAGACCGAGGCGGTCTCGGCGAGCGTCAGCGGCGTCGGCGCCATCAGCGCGCCCTGCGGGCCGGCCAGCACCTGGTGCACGCCGTGGCCTAGCTCATGGGCGAGGGTCATCACGTCCCGCGCTTTGCCCAGGTAGTTGAGCATCAGGTACGGATGCGCCGACGGGACGGTCGGATGCGCGAAGGCGCCCGGCGACTTGCCGTCCTTGGTCGGCGCATCGATCCAGCCCTTGGCGAAGAACGGCTCGGCGATCTCGACCAGTGCGGGTGAGAACGCGCCATAGGCTTCGAGCACCGTGTCCTTTGCGCTCTGCCAGTCGTAGACGCGATCATCCGAGGTCGGCAGCGGCGCGTTGCGGTCCCAGGCGTTGAGCTGGTCCTTCCCGAACCACTTGGCCTTCATCTTGTAGTAGCGGTGGCTGAGCCGCGGATAGGCGGCGCGCACGGCCGTCTGCAGCGCATCGACGACCTCGCGCTCGACCGAGTTCTCGAGGTGGCGGCTGTCGGCGATATCCTGGAAGCCGTGCCAGCGGTCGGCGATCTCCTTGTCCTTGGCCAGCACGTTGGTGATGTGCGTGAACAGGCGCTCGTTGCCGTGCAGCGTCGTCGAGATGCCGCGGAAGGCGGCTTCGCGCTTCTGCTCATTCTTGTCCGACATGTAGTTGAGCGTCGACTCGAGGTTCAGCTCCTCGCCGTCCACGTCGAACTTGAGGCTGGCCATGGTCTCGTCGAACAGCCGGTTCCAGGCCGAGGCGCCGGTGACCGACTTCTCGTGGAACAGCTCCTCGATGCGATCCTCGAGCTGGTAGGGCTTGGCCTTCCTGAGTTCGGTGAACCACGGCCGGTAGCGGCCGAGCTCGGCATCTCCGGCGAGGGCCGTCTCGAGGACACCCTCGTCGATGCGGTTGAGCTCGAGGCCGAAGAAGATGAGCCCGGTGGAGAGGTCCGTCAGCGCCTGGCTGAGGTCGCCGAGGAACTTGACCTTCTCGGGATCCTGCGTGTTCCGGACATATTGGAGGAAAGCGTAGGAGCCGAGCTTGCCGGTCAGGTCGCTGAGCGCTTCGTAGCGCTTGATCGCCGCAACCAGCTGGCCTGACTTGGCGAGGTCCTCGAGCTTGCCCTTGTAGTCGGCCTCGAACGACTTGGCCTCCTTCTTGGCGGCCTCGAGATCGGCCTTGAGTTGGGGCGAGTCGTTGCCGGGATAGAGGTCGTCGAGATTCCAGACCGGCAGTTCGCCGAGCTCGTTATGGCCCTTCTGTGCCTGGGCTTCGGGGGCGCGGGGGAGCTGGCTTCTCACTTGGATCACCTCGGAAAATCGGACGCGCGCGACCTTATCCAGCGCCCCGGCCGATGTGAAGCCGAATGGGGATTCATTAGGCTTAATCGCCTCTTAACTCAGTCGATTCACCCTGCATCAAAACGGCACAGCGCGATTCGCCGGTGAGGGTACGCGCAACGACAGAGTCTTGGAGGACCATGACGCGCGTTCTGATCGTCGATGACGACCCCGTCCAGCTGCGGCTGACTTCGGAAGTTGCGAGCCGGGCCGGCTTTGCCGCGGTGACCGCAAGCAGCGGCATGCAGGCGCTGGATCGGCTGCGCGCCGACCGCGGCATCGGCGTCGTCGTGCTGGACCTCGTCATGCCCGACCTCGACGGCATGGGCGTGCTCGACGCCATGCGGCGGGAGGGCCTGTCGACGCCGGTGATCATCCAGACCGCGCATTCGTCGATGGAAACCGTAGTCAGCGCCATGCGCCAGGGTGCGGCCGACTTCTTCGTCAAGCCCGTGGCGCCCGAGCGCCTGATCGTCTCGCTGCGCAACGCCCTCAAACTCAGCGAACTCGAGGCCATGGTGCGGACCGACCGCAGCCGCCTCAAGGGCGAGCTCGGGATCGAGGACCTGAAGTCGCGCGCCCCCGTGATGGACCGGGTCATGTCGCTGTCGGCCAAGGCCGCCAAGTCCACCATCCCCGTGCTGATCGAAGGCGAGCCCGGCGTCGGCAAGGAGCTGGTCGCACGCATCATCCAGGGCGCCGGCGACCGCGCCGGCAAGCCCTTCGTCGTCGTGAACTGCGGCGCGATCCCATCGGGCGAGCTCGAGGCTCACCTGTTCGGCAAGTTCGCCGAAGCCAATGGCGGAACGATCCTCCTCGACGAAGTGGGCGAGCTCCCCCTCGAAACGCAGGCCAAGCTGGTGCGGGCGGTCGAGAACGGTGAGATCGAGACGGCGGGGACCGACCGGCCGGCCCGCGTCAACGTCCGAGTCATCGCCGCGACCAGCCGCCGCCTGCTCAACCTGACCAAGGACGGCGCCTTCCGCGAGGACCTCTACTACCGGCTGAATGTCTTCCCGATCTACGTGCCCCCGCTGCGCGACCGGGCCGAGGACGTCGCGAACCTGATCGACCACTTCATCGCCAGGCTGGGCGCCGAGGCCGGCAAGCGTGTCGTGGGGATATCCGAGGCCGCCCTGCTCATGCTGAAGCAGTACAAGTGGCCGGGCAACATCCGCCAGCTCGAGAACGCGGTCTACCGGGCCGTGGTGCTCTGCGATGGCGCCTATCTCGAAACGACCGACTTCCCTCAGATCGTTGCCCTCTCTTCGGGCCAGAGCGCGGCGCGCGAACTCACCAGCGCCGTGCCCGCCCCTTCAGCCCCGGTTCACATCGATGATGCGAGGTTCATGCCGCGTGAGCAGGGCAAGGGGGCGATCCCGGATCGTTTTGTTGCCGAGAGTGGCGAAGTTGCCCCTCTCGCAGACGTCGAGCGCGAACTGATCGGCTTCGCGCTGCGCCACTACGGCTACCGCATGTCGCGGGTCGCGAGGGCGCTCGGCATAGGCAGATCAACACTTTATCGCAAATTGCGCGAGTACGGTTTTGACGAGGGACTGGAGAGCGAAGCGGCCTAGGAAAGCGGGGGTCTCCGTTGCTCCGAGTCCACAGTTCGATCTCACAAATTCGCGAGGAATTGTCAGCATTGAGATTCATGAGCTAAGCAATTTTGTGTATGGGGCAACGTCCGACTCCTCCCGGGTCGTAGCAGCGTCCCTTGCTGGCTTTTGAACCCCGGGGGACGGAGTACTTGATGAACAAGCTGAGGGCCTTGTTGTTGGCAAGCACGGTGGCGATTGCGCCGCCCGCTGCTGCGCTGGCGCAGGAAGTGGTGAACGTCGCCGGCATCGAGGCGACCCGCGTGGTCATCGCGCCGCCCAAGACCGAGCTTGCCCGCATCATCAAGGCCGGCCTGTCGCAGGCCTATGCCTCGGCCACGAAGGGTTCGCGGTCCTACCAGCAGACCCAGAAGCTCTACTTCTTCTATGGCGCCCGCCACTTCGAGCCGCTCTGGCTGAGCCAGACCGAAGACGGCGACATCACCTTCTCGCCCAATGCCGAAAAGATCGTCGACGTCTTCAAGAAGGCCGAACTCGAGGGCTTCCGCCCCGCCGACTACCTGACCTCTAACCTCGACGTTGCCGCGGCCGGCACCGACCCGGCCAAGCTCGCCGCGCTCGAGACGGCGTTCTCGGCCGCCGCCATCCGCTACGCGCAGGATGCGTTCGGCGGTCGCGTCAACCCGCTCGATATCGACAAGAACTGGACGATCACGCCCAAGCGCATCAACGAGGCCGAGCTTCTGGTGAAGCTGGCCGAGAGCCGCGAGCCCGACAAGGTGCTGCTGGCGCTGTCGCCGACCCAGCCCGAGTTCCTCGGCCTCAAGGCCGCGCTCGCCCGCTTCTACGATGGCTCGGTGATCGATGCGGCCATCACCATCCCCGAGGGCAAGCTGCTCAAGCCCGGCATGCAGGACGAGCGGGTGACGCTGCTGCGCCAGCGCCTCGACGTGCCCGAGCCCGAGATCCCGGAGACGGCCGGCGCCGAGGCCAAGGCCGACATCAACTATGACGAGCCGCTGGTCGCGGCGGTGAAGGCCTTCCAGGAAGGCCTCGGGCTGAACGCCGACGGCGCCATCGGCCCGGCGACGATCGCCGCCCTCAACGGTGGCTCGGCGACCACCAAGGAAGACATCATCGCCAACATGGAGCGTTGGCGCTGGGAGCCCAACGCGTTCGGCGAGTTCCACGTCGCGGTGAACATCCCCGAGTTCCGGCTCTGGATCATGAACAAGGACGCGGTCCACTACACGACCCGCGTCGTCGTCGGCACGGCCAAGAACCAGACGCCGGTGTTCAACGACGAGATCGAGCATGTCGTCGTGAACCCCTACTGGAACGTCCCCGCCTCGATCGCCGTCAACGAGATCAAGCCGCACCTGCTCGCCAATCCCGGCTACCTTTCCGGCCAGAACATGGAGATGCTGTACGGCGGCAAGGTCGTGAACGCCTCGGCGATCGACTGGACGCAGGCCAACATCAAGCAGTTCCACATCCGCCAGAAGCCCGGGCCGGGCAATGCGCTGGGCCAGGTGAAGTTCCTGTTCCCCAACCAGCACGACATCTATCTGCACGACACGCCGTCCAAGTCGCTGTTCTCGCGCTCGTTCCGCGCCTACAGCCATGGTTGCGTGCGCGTCGAGAACCCGATGGATTTCGCCGACGCCCTCCTGGCGCTGGAGCCGGAAATGACCGCCGACACGCTCAAGGCCGCCTTCGGCGACAAGGAGAAGTGGTTCAACCTCAAGACCAAGATTCCGGTGCACCTTTCCTACTTCACGCTACGCGTGGACAAGGACGGCACGATCCGCTCCTACGGCGACGTGTACGGGCACAATCAGCGGTTGAAAGACCTGCTCGAGCTATAGAACTGCTGCGGGTTGATGCGTAGATTTCGAGGGTCGGTTGCGGGGCACGCACCGGCCCTTTGCGTATCCAGTTCTTGCGTCCTGGCGGCCAAGCGTTTACGGCTGCTTAGGAATTCAGCCTTGGTTCGGCCGGATTCCGACACTAGACATGCACATCGTGGCCGCCTCACTCGGCCACCGGCTGTTAGCGTTAATCAGTTCTAATCCAACTGGAGCTACGGTTTCTCGTCTATCGGGTTGCAACGGGTCGTTCGGGGCGTGTCGGGGAAACTGTTGGGAATTTGGCGGACGCTTCCGCGGCTGCTGTTTGCCGCGTCGATGGCTTTGACCGTCATTGTGCCACCGACCACCGTGCCGGTGAGCGCCGCTTTCGGCTCCACCCGGTCCGAGGGCGATCGGACCATCTGGCTGCACCACACCCACACCGGCGAAACCGGCCGCTTCACCTTCAAGCGCAACGGCAAATACGACCAGTCGGTCCTCCGCCAGCTCAACGTCTTCCTGGCTGACTGGCGCACCAAAGAGCCCACGAAGATGGACCCCGCCCTCTTCGACCTGCTCTGGGAAGTCTACCAGGACGTCGGCGCCAAGCAGCCCTACAACATCGTTTCGTCCTACCGCTCGCCCAAGACCAACGCCATGCTGGCCTCCAAGTCGTCGGGCGTCGCCGACAACAGCCAGCACATGCGCGGCAAGGCGATGGACGTGTTCATCCCCGGGGTGAACCTCGACAAGCTGCGCGCCGCCGCGATGCGCCACCAGGTTGGCGGCGTCGGCTACTACCCGACTTCGGGCAGCCCGTTCGTCCATATGGATACCGGCAATGTCCGCGCCTGGCCGCGCATGACCCGCGCCCAGCTCAAGAAGGTCTTCCCCGACGGCAAGACCCTGCACCTGCCCGCCGACGGCAAGCCGCTTTCCAGCGATGGCCGCGCCTATGCGCAGGCCCAGTGGACCAAGTGCCGCATGGTCCCCTGCAACGGTGAAGCCATCTACACGCCCGAGCCGGACATCATGCTGGCCGACAACGGCAACGAGACCACGGCCCCGATCCCGGCCATCCGCCCGCGCACCCTGAGCGGTGGCGCCGCAGTGATGCTCGCCTCGGTCGAGGAACCCGCCCAGCGCATGGTGCCCACCTTCGCCGTGACGGCGCCCCTGCCGCTGAACCGTGCCGGCGCCATCCCGACGACTGTTGCCGACATCGCCGCCTACGAGGCAGTCGGCGCGCCGGTGCCGCTCAGCAAGTCCGAGCGTATCCAGCTCGCGACGCGTGGCGAGATCGGCGCGGACACCGCCATTGCCGCGCTCGCCTCCATCGACCAGCCGCTGCCCAAGCCGCGCGTCCACATGTCGCCCCGGGAGGGCGAAGTGCTCGCCGCCTATGTGTCGACCAGCGTGAACCCGGCCGCCCAGCAGGCGCTCCAGATGCTCATCGAGCGCGAGACGGCGCTTGTGCCGGAACTGCCTTCCCGCGAACAGCTGCTCGCGCCCGACAATATCCACACCGCCTCGCTCGGCGGCGCCGAGACCTTCGCGGCTGCCAAGGGCATGTTCGACCAGACGTTCGTTGCCCTTGTTGGGAACTCGACGCCCACCGAGATGCAGCAGGCGCTGGCCAATCTGGCCCAGAGCCGTCAGCCGAACCTCAGCATCGCGCTGCGCTCGACCGAACTCGTGGCGCCCGAGATCGACCACGTGAACGACACCCTGGTGCAGCCGGTTTCGATGGAAACCGCCTTCTGGGCCGAGTTCTTCGAGGCCGAGGGCTATCTCGACAAGACCACCGAACTCGGTCCCCTCACCGGCCGCGTCGGCTTCCTTCCCGACAATGCCGTAATTCCCTCCTACGACCGCTTCGTCACGAGCGGCATTCAGCTCGTTGCAGAACGCTAAGACGCCGCGCCCTCAAGGCGTTGCAATGCCGAACCTGAGCCTCTAAGTCTCTGATACTGAGACCGGGCCGTCACCGGCGAAGGATCGGTATTTTTTGGACAAGCCGCAAACACCGCTGCTCGATCGGGTTTCGACTCCCGCTGACCTCAAATCCCTGTCGCGCGAAGAGCTGCGCCAGCTCGCCGACGAGTTGCGCGCCGAGGTGATCGACGCCGTGTCGGTGACCGGCGGACACCTTGGCGCTGGGCTCGGCGTGGTCGAGCTGACCGTCGCGCTCCACGCCACCTTCGATACCCCCAATGACCGCCTGATCTGGGACGTCGGCCACCAGGCCTACCCGCACAAGGTGCTGACCGGCCGCCGCGCCCGCATCCGCACGCTGCGCCAGAAGGATGGCCTGTCCGGATTCACCCGCCGGGCCGAGAGCGAATACGACCCCTTCGGCGCCGGCCATTCCTCGACCTCGATTTCCGCCGGCCTCGGCATGGCCGTCGCGTCCGATCTCAAGGGCGAGAAGCGCAACGTCATCGCCGTGATCGGCGACGGCGCCATGTCGGCCGGCATGGCCTATGAGGCGATGAACAATGCCGGAGCGATGGACGCCCGGCTCGTCGTCATCCTCAACGACAACGACATGTCGATCGCGCCGCCGACCGGGGCGATGCGCTCCTATCTCGCCAAGCTGGTGTCGGGCCCGTTCTATCGCGGCGTCCGCGACACGGCGAAATCGATCACCGAGAAGATGCCGCGCCTGATCCACGAGACGGCGCGCAAGACCGAGGAATTCGCCCGCTCCTTCTTCACCGGCGGCACGCTGTTCGAGGAGCTCGGCTTCTTCTACGTCGGCCCCATCGACGGCCACAACGTCAACGACCTCATGGACGTGCTTCACAACGTGAAGAACCACGAGGGCGGCCCGGTGCTGGTGCATGTCGTCACCAAGAAGGGCAAGGGCTACGCGCCGGCCGAGAACTCGGCCGACAAGTACCACGGCGTCAACAAGTTCAACGTCATCACCGGCGCCCAGACCAAGCCGCAGTCGAACGCCCCGAGCTACACCTCGGTGTTCGCGCACAGCCTGATCGAGGAAGCCCGGGCCGACGACCGCGTCGTCGCGGTGACGGCCGCCATGCCCAACGGCACCGGCCTCGACAAGTTCGCCGAGCTGTTCCCGAGCCGGATCTTCGACGTCGGTATCGCCGAGCAGCACGCCGTCACCTTCGCCGCCGGCATGGCGACCGAGGGGCTGAAGCCGTTCTGCGCCATCTACTCGACCTTCCTGCAGCGTGCCTACGACCAGGTGATCCACGACGTCGCCGTCCAGGGCCTGCCCGTCCGCTTCGCCATCGACCGCGCCGGCTATGTCGGGGCCGACGGTCCGACCCATGCGGGCAACTACGACAATGCCTATCTCGGCGCGATCCCCGGCATGGTGATCATGGCCGCCGGCGACGAGGCCGAACTGCGCCACATGGTGGCGACCGCTGCGGCCTATGACGAGGGCCCGATCGCCTTCCGCTATCCGCGCGGCGACGGCCTCGGCGTCGACCTGCCGCAGCGCGGTTCCGTGCTCGAGATCGGCAAGGGCCGCGTGCTGCGCGAAGGCAAGTCCGTTGCGCTGGTCAACTTCGGCACCCGGCTCGGCGAAGTGATCGCCGCCGGCGAGAAGCTGATGGGCTACGGCCTCAACCCCACCATCGCCGACATGCGGTTCCTGAAGCCGCTCGATGAGGAGCTGCTCGCCCGTCTCGCCCGCGAGCACGAGGTGCTGATCACCATCGAGGAAGGCGGCATCGGCGGCTTCGGCAGCCACGCCGCAAGCTTCCTCGCGACCAACGGCCTGCTCGACGGCAAGCTGAAATTCCGGCCCCTGATGATCCCCGACACCTTCGTGGAGCAGGCCGGTGTCAACGACATGTATGCCGTTGCCGGACTGGACCGCGCAGGCATCGTGGCGACGGCGCTGACGACGCTCGGCATCGACAGCGAGTCGGTGCCGCGGACGACAAAGGCGTAAGCTGCCCGGGCTGCGGGCCACGCACATCGCCACAGCCACCGATGTGTGTGGGAGAGGGCGCCGCCGCGAACGCAACTACCGAAGAATCAGCTAACCAAGTCCCATGCAGGTCGCGATCGACATGGGTGTGGCGCAGGGTGGCGCCGAGGCGAAGCTTGACCTCGAGGAACTGCTCGCCACGCGGTTGCTGGTGCAGGGCAACTCCGGCTCCGGCAAGTCCCACCTCCTCAGGCGCCTGCTCGAACAGAGCGCGCCCTGGGTGCAGCAGTGCATCGTCGATCCCGAAGGCGATTTCGTCACGCTGGCCGACAAGTACGGCCACCTCGTCGTCGATGCCTCCCGCAGCGAATCCGAACTGACCACCATCGCCACCCGCGTGCGCCAGCACCGCGTTTCGGTCGTGCTCAGCCTCGAGGGGCTCGATGTCGAGCAGCAGATGCGTTGCGCCGCCGCCTTCCTCGGCGGGCTGTTCGATGCCGACCGCGACTACTGGTACCCTATGCTCGTCGTGGTGGACGAGGCCCAGCTCTTTGCCCCCGCCATTGCCGGCGAAGTCTCCGACGAAGCGCGCAAGCTTTCGCTCGGCGCGATGACCAACCTGATGTGCCGCGGCCGCAAGCGCGGCCTCGCCGGCGTCATCGCCACGCAGCGCCTCGCCAAGCTGGCGAAGAACGTCGCGGCCGAGGCGTCGAACTTCCTGATGGGCCGCACCTTCCTCGACATCGATATGGCGCGGGCCGCCGACCTGCTCGGCATGGAGCGGCGCCAGGCCGAGATGTTCCGCGATCTGGCGCGCGGGCACTTCGTCGCGCTCGGCCCCGCCATGTCGCGCCGCCCGCTGCCCATGGTGATCGGCCCGGTCGAGACCTCGGCGCGCTCGTCGAGCCCCAAACTGATGCCATTGCCGGATGCGCCGGTTGACGCCAGGGAGCTGATCTTCGCCCCCTTGCCCGAGGCCGCACCGCGCCTGGTGCGCCGCCCGCCCCCGCCGCCGCCCCCCTCGACCAACGACCTGCTCGCGCAACTCGTGCGCACGCAGGTGCCGCAGCCACGCGCCGATGAGCCGGTGGTCGATGCAGCCGAGCGTGACCGCGCCATCGACGACGTCATCCGCGAACTGCTCGAGGATCGTGACGCGGCCTATCGCTCGGTCGCGGTGCTCTACCAGGACTTCCTCGTCCGCTGCCGCATCCGCCGCGTCCCTGGCGAGGCACTCGCCCTGCCCGCATTCCGCCGCAAGCTCGCAGTCGTCCGCGCCGGCGTCGCCGACGAGACGGCGCAGTCGGAAACCTGGCAGACGGCGCTGGCGCTGTCGAACCAGCTCGCCGACGATGTGCAGGGCGTGTTCCTCGTTCTGGCCCGCGCCGCCGTGGAAGGACTGCCCTGCCCCTCCGACGCATCCCTGGCCCGCGCCTACGGCACGCACTCGACGGGCCGTGCCCGGCGCCTGCTCGCCTATTTCGAGGAGCGCGGACTGCTCGTCGTCCGCATGGACCTGCGCAACCAGCGCATCGTCGCCTTCCCCGACCTCGGTGCCGAGACCGGCCCCGGCAACCCCGACGCTCCGGACTATGACGAGCGGACGGCGGCCGAATAGCCTAGTCGTCGGGATGTCCCCAGAGGGCGAACGCTCCACCGAGTAGCTTGTGCCGGGGGTCGGCCGGATCGAGTTCGGCGTGGGGATCGTGCGTGCCCAGTTCCGGCGACGCATGGGTCGGCCGCCAGCCGAGATTGGCTCCGTTCTCGACGGGCACTGGTGCATTGGGGTTGGCCGAGATGCCGTAGACCATGCGGTAGCCGAGCTCCGGCGCATCGAGTCCGGCTTCGATCAACCCGGCGAGGTCATCGCGGTTGCACCAGAGGCGCGCCTCGCGCGGCGTGCCCGGATCGCCCGCCGTGCAGATGCGGATGGCGAGGCATTCGATGCCGAACTTGTCGAAATAGAGCCGGCCCAGCGCTTCGCCGAAGACCTTGGATACCCCGTAGAGCGAGTCCGGTCGCACTGCCGCGTCGGGTCCGAGCGGCAAGTCACCGGCGGGATACATCCCCACCACGTGGTAGCTCGAGGCGTAGATCAGGCGGCGCACGCCCGCCTGCCGTGCGGCTTCGAATATGTTATAGGCGGCGACGATATTGGCATCGAGGATGGTCCGCCAGCCGGCTTCGGTGGCGTGGGCGCCCAGGTGCACCACCGCCGAGATGTCCCGCTGCATCAGCGCATCGACCGCGCTCCGGTCGGAGAGGTCGGCGAGGACGATGTCGCCACCGTCAGCTGAGGTCCGGATGTCGGTCGCAACGACGCTTCGCCCGCGCGCGGCGAACCAGCGCCGCATATGCGTGCCCAAAAGGCCCGAGGCGCCCGTCAGCAGGATGTTCGACATTTGCGGGGTCCTCCGGTAGCGGGCGCCAGAAGAGCGGTGCGCGGCGTCGGGGGCAAGCCCCGCCTTGGGCGGGGTGGCGCGGCGGAGCAATGCTCCGCCGCCAAAGGCTTACAGGTCGTCGTCGCTCGGTGCCACCGCCATGCCGAGCGCGGTCAGGTAGAGCTCGAGCAGGGCTTCCTGCTCCATGCGCTCATTGGCGTCCTGCTTGCGGATGGAGACGATCTTGCGCAGCACCTTGGTATCGAAGCCATTGCCCTTGGCCTCGGCGTAGACTTCCTTGATGTCGCCGGCGATGGCGGCCTTTTCTTCCTCGAGCCGCTCGATGCGTTCGATGAAAGCCTTGATCTGGTCTTGCGCGACGCTGTCGCTGGAGACGATGGACATGGTCACATTCCTTATTCGTTCAGGCGCCCGTTCAACCTGTTCGCGGCGAGCGGTTCAAGCCCGTTCGACACCTATCCACATCCCTCGCCCGCATGGTCCCGCATTTCCGCCAAAAGCCTTCGATAGCGGTTGACAGCAGGCGGAGCGGTGCGCACAAACGTCCGCGCGCTGCAAACGATTTCAGACGTCGAGACCCGGACAGTCCCTTGCGCTATATCCTGGCCATTGCTGGCGTGCTCGCCGCGGCTTTCGTTGCCGTGGCCATCTGGGTCATTCTGCCTCGGGCCGGCGGCACGGCGCCCGCAGCAATCGCGCAGGAACAGCCGGCGGCACCCGCCGCAGAAGATGCGGGCGAAGGCAGTTTTCGCGTCTGCAACGAGACCGCCAACCGCATATCGGTCGCCTTCGGCTATCGCGCCGAAAAGGGTTGGCAGTCCGAGGGCTGGTGGGTGGCTGAGCCCAGCGCCTGCGTCACCATTTTCCGCGGCAACCTCGAGGCGCGCCGCTACTACTATCTCTACGCTGCCGACGACGTGACCGGCGGGACCTGGGACGGAAGCGTCTTCATGTGCACCCGCGACGAGACCTTCACGATCTTCGGCGTTGAGGATTGCCTGGCCCGCGGCTACGAACGCACGGGCTTCTTCGAGGTCGATACCCATAATCGCAGCGACTGGACGCTGCAGCTGACCGAGGGCGACATGGTCGGCGGCGAGGACGAAACCGTCCCGCTGGAGGGCGACCTGCCGACCGACGGCGGCAATTTGCCGGCGGACGACACACCCACTGATGAAGGTGCAGATACTCAATGAAACGCATGAGACGCGTGAAGATCGTCGCGACCCTGGGGCCCGCCTCCAACGACGAAGCAACGATCGAGAAACTGGCGCGAGCCGGTGCGGACGTGTTCCGCATCAACATGAGCCACGCCAGCCACGAGCTGCTCAAGCAGACGGTAGGCTATATCCGTAGCGTCGAGGCGCGCCTGCACCATCCGATCGGCGTGCTGGTCGACCTGCAGGGCCCCAAGCTCCGCGTCGGCCGTTTCGCCGATGGCGCCGTGCAGCTGGTCGCTGGCGCCAAGTTCACGCTCGACAGCTCCGAAGCACCGGGCACCGTCGAACGCGTCTTCCTGCCCCATCCGGAAATCATCGAGTCCGTCTCTGTGGGTGACCGCCTGCTGCTCGACGACGGCAAGCTCCAGCTCCGGGCCACCAAGGTCGGCGGCGGGGCGATCGAGACCGAGGTCATCTACGGCGGCAAGCTCAGCGACCGCAAGGGCGTCAGCCTGCCCGATACGCTCCTGCCGATGGGCGCGCTGACCGAGAAGGACCACGCGGACCTGCTCAAGGGCCTCGAGGCCGAGGCCGACTGGATCGCCGTCAGCTTCGTGCAGCGGCCCGAGGACATCATCGATATCCGCAAGATCGTCCAGGGCCGGGCGGGCGTGATGGCCAAGATCGAGAAGCCCCAGGCTGTGGAGCGGCTCGAGGAAATCATCAAGCTCTGCGACGCCTTCATGGTGGCGCGCGGCGACCTCGGCGTCGAGATGCCGCTCGAGCAGGTCCCGGGCCTGCAGAAGCGCATGATCCGCATCGCCCGCCGCTACGGCAAGCCGGTGGTGGTCGCGACGCAGATGCTCGAGTCGATGATCACCTCGCCGGTGCCGACCCGCGCCGAAGTCTCGGACGTGTCGATCGCCGTCTTCGAGGGCGCCGACGCCGTGATGCTCTCGGCCGAGAGCGCCTCGGGCCAGTACCCGGTCGAGGCGGTGGCCATGATGAACAAGGTGGCCGTCGCCGTCGAGAGCGACGTCAACTACCGCGGCATCATCCGCGCCCAGGCCGCCGAGCCCGAGGCGACCGCAGCCGACGCGATTTCCGCGGCGACCCGCCAGGTGGCCGAAACGCTCGATCTGGCCGCCATCGTCACCTACACCTCGTCGGGTTCGACCGCGATCCGCGCCGCGCGCGAGCGGCCCTCCAAGCCGATCCTCGCGCTCTCGCCGAACCTCAGGACCGTGCGCCGCCTGTCGGTGGTGTGGGGCATCCACTGCGTGGAATCGCCCGATGCGGTGAACCTGGAGGACATGGTCGATCGCGCCTGCGTCATCGCCTACAACGAGGGACTCGCCCGCCCGGGTGACCGCATCGCCATCACCGCCGGCATTCCGCTCGGCACGCCCGGCGCGACCAACATGCTGCGCATCGCCTTCGTCCGCCAGGATGGCGCCGGATCCTCTTGATCCTGCCTGCCTAGGCTGTCACTTCTCAATCCCTCCCTTAAAAAGGGAGGGATTTTTGCTTTCAATAACGGATTGCCCCGATGTCCACCGCACTCGACGCCGCCCTCGCCCATGCCGATGCCCACATCGACGAAAGCGTGGAGCGGCTGAAGACACTGGTGGCGATCAAGTCGATCTCCACTGACCCCGCTTATGCCGGCGAAGTGCGGAAGGCCGCTGACTGGCTCGCCGCTGACCTCACGGCGCTCGGCTTCGATGCTTCGGTGCGGCAGACCCCGGGGCACCCGATGGTGGTGGCGCACGACCAGGCCGCGAGCGGCCCGCACGTGCTGTTCTATGCCCACTACGACGTACAGCCGGTCGATCCGCTGAACCTGTGGCACACCGATCCCTTCACCGCGACGCCGATAGTGGGCGACGACGGCGAGACCCGGATCTTTGGTCGTGGCACCTCCGACGACAAGGGTCAGCTCCTGACCTTCGTCGAGGCCTGCCGGGCCTGGAAGGCGGTCAACGGCGCGCTGCCCATCAAGATGACGCTGTTCTTCGAAGGCGAGGAAGAGTCGGGCGGCAAGAGCCTCCCCGGCTTCCTCGAGGCCAACCGGGCCGAACTCGGAACAGCCGACGTCGCACTGGTCTGCGACACCGACCTGTGGAATCGCGACACCCCGGCCATCGTCACTTCGCTGCGCGGCCTCGTCGGCGAGGAGGTCGAGATCACCTGCGCCAGCCATGACCTGCACTCGGGCATGTACGGAAACGCGGCGCGCAACCCGATCCAGGTGCTGGCCGACATCATCGCCTCGCTGCGCAACCCGGATGGCAGCGTCGCCGTCGAGGGCTTCTACGACGACGTCGCCGAACTGCCGGCAGAGATCGCGGCGCAGTGGAAGCGCCTCCCCTATGACGAGGCCGCCTTCATGAAGGGCGCCGGGCTGACCACCCCGGCCGGCGAGAAGGGGCGCTCGGTGCTCGAGCAGACCCGCTCGCGCCCGACCTGCGAGATCAACGGCATCACCGGCGGCTACACCGGCGACGGCTTCAAGACCGTGATCCCGGCCAAGGCGAGCGCCAAGATTTCGTTCCGCCTGGTTTCGGGCATGGACCCGGCGAAGATCCGGGCCGCGTTCAGGAAGCACGTCACCGACCGCCTGCCCCCCGACGCCACCGTGACCTTTGGAGAGCATGGCGGCAGCCCCGCCGTCTCCGTGCCGACCGATGGCGCCTTCCTCAAGCAGGCCGCGGCCGCGCTCAAGGACGAGTGGGGCAACGAGGCCGCGCTCATCGGTTCGGGCGGCTCCATCCCGGTTGCCGGCGAGTTCAAGAAGATCCTCGGGCTCGACACGCTCCTGATCGGTTTCGCGCTCGACGACGACCGCATCCACTCGCCCAACGAGAAGTACGACCTCAGGAGCTACCACAAGGGTATCCGCTCGTGGCTGCGGATCATCGCGGCGTTTGCGGCGTAGGGATCTGACTGAGAGAGACGGCCCCCTCCCGGCCTCCGGTGCGTAGGCACGATCGAGCCACAGCCCCGTCTCTTCACCTCCCCCTTTATGGGGGAGGCCGGGAGGGGGCCGTCCGTCTCAGTGACCCACCAACGCAAAAGGCCCGCTTTCGCGGGCCTTTCAATGACGTGCAGTCGTGAGCAGCAGCTCAGCCCTGGCGGGCCTTGTAGCGCTTGTCCACCTTGTTGATGATGTACACGCGGCCGCGGCGGCGCACGAGCTTGTTGGCGCGATGGCGACCCATCAGAGCCTTGAGCGAATTGGTGACCTTCATTCCAAACCCCGGAACCGAAATAAAAAGAGGCGCCGCGCGCCCTTCGAATTGCGGCTGTGATTAAGGGCAAAAGCCCCGGCTGTCAACGCTTACATGCAGATTAACCTGGGCGAAATGCACCCGTGGCATTCTCCGCCATCATGCAGAAACCCGGCTTTGGCAAACTCGATGTACTTGTGGTCGATCCGTCGCCCCATATGGCGGCGCTGATCGGGCAGATGCTGCGCCACCTGAAGGTCCGCCGCGTCGATGAAACCGTGACTGCGGACGGCGCTTCGCTGATGCTGCAGACGCACCGCTACGGCGCCGTCATGATCAACGACACCCTGATGCCGACCGACGGCATCGCCATGGTGCGCGCCCTGCGCCAGGCCTCGGCGGGCCTCAACCGCGACACGCCGGTGATCATGATGTCGTCGGCCCCGGATGCCGACCAGATCGCCCGGGCCCGCGACGCCGGCGTCACCGAGTTCCTGCGCAAGCCGTTCTCGGCCCAGCACATCGAGAGCCGCCTGGTCTCGATCCTGGCGGCTCCCCGCGAGTTCATCGAGGACAAGGCCTTTGTCGGCCCCGACAGGCGCCGCAAGCGCGCCACCTACAAGGGCGACGAGCGCCGCAACGGCAACTGATCCCACTCGACCTTTTTGGGACGCCTATGCCCCGGAGGCCAGTTCGATCTCCTGCCAGCGGATGCAGGCGACGCCGCGGCCGTCCGGGAGCGTCTCGAGGGTTGGCACCTTCTCCGCGCAGCGCGGCTGGGCAAATCGGCAGCGGGTGCGGAAGGTGCAGCCCGAAGGCTGGTTGATCGGCGACGGGATCTCGCCCACCAGCCCCTCGATCGAGCGCTGGCGCGCCCGTTTGGGATCGGGGATGGGTACGGCCGTGAGCAGCGCCCGGGTGTAGGGGTGCTTGGGGTCCTCGTAGAGGTCGTCGCCCTCGGCGAGTTCGACGATGCGGCCGAGGTAGAGGACCATGATCCGGTCCGACACGTGCCGCACGACCGATAGGTTGTGCGAGATGAAGATCAGCGTCAGGCCCAGCCGCTCCTTGAGGTCGGAGAGCAGGTTGAGGATCTGGGCCTGGATCGACACGTCGAGCGCCGACACCGGCTCGTCACAGACGATGAGCTTGGGTTCGCTGATCAGCGCCCGCGCGATGCCGATGCGCTGTGCCTGCCCGCCCGAGAACTCGTGCGGGTAGCGGTTGATCATCTCGGGCAGGAGGCCGACGGCCTCCATGGTCTTGATCACGCGTTCGCGCCGGCCCTTGGCGTCGACTTCGGGCATCAGCGTCTTGAGCGGATCGGCGATGATCTCGCCCACGGTCATGCGCGGGTTGAGCGAGGCCAGCGGGTCCTGGAAAATGATCTGCAGGTCGCGCCGCTTCTTGCGCATCTCGGCTTCGGGCAGGCGCGAGATGTCCTGGCCGAGCCACAGCACCTTGCCCTCGTCGGGCGAGAGCAGTTGCAGGATGCAGCGCCCGAGCGTCGACTTTCCGCAGCCGGATTCGCCCACGATCCCCAGCGTCTCGCCTCGTTTGACGGTGAAGTTGATGTCCTGCAGCGCACGCAACTGGAACGGGCGGGAGAACAGGCCCGCCGAAATGGAGAAGTTCTTGGAGAGGTTCTCGACCTTGAGCAGGTCTTCGGTGCGATCGAGCATCACGCGACCTTCCCGTACTTGAGTTCACCCTGGTACCAGCACGCCTTCTCGCGCACGTCCTCGACGGGCAGCAGCGGCGGCCGTTCCTCGAAGCAGCGCTCGAAGCGGAAGGCACAGCGGGGGTGGAAGGCGCAGCCCTTGGGCAGGTGCTCGAGGCTGGGCGGCAGGCCCTGGATCGGATCGAGCCGCGCGGCACGCTTGCCGACGTGAGGCGTCGAGTGCAGCAGCCCCAGCGTGTAGGGGTGGCGCGGATCGTAGAACAGGTTGTCCGTCGGCCCCTTCTCGATGCAGCGCCCGCCATACATCACCATCATGCGGTCGGCGACGCCGGCGACGACGCCGAGATCGTGCGTGATGAGGACGAGCGCGGTGCCGAAGTCGTTGGTGAGCGTCTTGAACAGATCGAGCATCTGCGCCTGAACCGTCACGTCGAGCGCCGTGGTCGGCTCGTCCGCGATGAGGATCTTGGGCCGGCAGAGCAGCGCCATCGCGATCATCACGCGCTGGCGCATGCCGCCCGAGAGCTCGTGCGGATAGGCGTTGGCGCGCTTGACCGGTTCGGGGATACCGACCCGCTCCAGCATCTCGATCACGGCACGATAGGCCTTGTCGTTGTCGTAGCCCTGGTGCCGCACCAGCACCTCGGCGAGCTGGGTCCGCAGCCGGAGGCTGGGGTTCAGCGAGGTCATCGGATCCTGGAAGATCATGGCGATGTCCTTGCCGCGATAGCGGTCGAGCTCGCTGGGAGGGAGCCCGATCAGGTTGACATCGCCCATCATGGCGCGGCCGGAAGCCCGGCCGTTCCTGGCGAGCAGGCCCATGATCGACAGGAAGGCCTGGCTCTTGCCCGACCCGCTTTCGCCCACGACGGCGAGCGTCTCACCCTCGGCCAGGGAAAAATCGAGATTGGAGACGGCCTTCACTTCGGATTCGTGAAGCTCAAAGGTGACGTCGAGTCCATCGACGACGAGGACATCGGCCATTCTAGCGGTCCTTCGGATCGAGCGCGTCGCGGAGACCATCGCCCAGATAAGTCAAACAGAGCAGCATCGTGATCAGCACGGCCGCGGGCACCAGCAGCATCCAGGGCAACGTCTCGATCACCGGCGCACCGGCCGAGATCAGCGTGCCGAGCGAAGTCTGCGGCTCCTGCACGCCGAGCCCGAGATAGCTGAGGAAGCTCTCGGTGATGATGATCTCGGGGATGGTGAGCGTGGCATAGATCACCACCGGCCCGGTGAGGTTGGGCACGATGTGCCGGAAGATGATGGTGAAGGGCCCTGCCCCGCCGGCCTTGGCCGCCTCGATGAACTCGCGTTGCTTGAGGCTGAGCGTCTGGCCGCGCACGATGCGGGCCATGGTGAGCCACTCGAGGCAGCCGATGCCGACGAACAGCAGGACCGGCGAGCGCCCGAAGATCACCACGAGGATGATGACGAACAGGATGTAGGGCAGTGCGTACATGATGTCGACGAAGCGCATCATGACCGCATCGACCTTGCCGCCGAAATAGCCGGCAATGGCGCCATAGGTGATGCCGATCACCACCGACACCATCGTGGCGACGAAGGCCACGATGAGCGACATCTGCGTGCCCTGCATGACGCGGGCCAGCATGTCGCGGCCGTTCGCGTCGGTACCGAGGTAGTGCCCCTTGTCGAAGTTGGGCGGCTTGCGGATGGACGACCAATCCACCTTGTCATAGGCCCACGGCGCGAAGTACGGCCCGACAAAGGCGAACAGCACGATCGCGACGACCACGAAGATCGAGACCACCGCCGCCTTGTTGCGGCTGAGCCGGCGAAATGCGTCCTGGGTGAGCGAACGCCCCTTCGGGGCCTTGGCCAGCGCTTCCGCATATGCGGTGAGGGTGGCGTCCTTGCCTGTGATCCCGGCCATCAGCGGAACCTCACCTTGGGATCGAGCCAGGCGTAGATCACGTCGACGATCAGATTGAGCACGAGAATGATGAAGAGGTACAGGATGGTGGTTCCCAGCACGAGCCCGTAGTCGCGGTTGAGCGCGCCGGTGATGAAGTACTTGCCGATGCCCGGCAGCGCGAAGATCTGCTCGACGACGAGCGAACCGGTCAGCAGGTAGCTGAGGCCCGGCCCGAGGTAGGAGACGACCGGGATGAGCGCCGGCTTGATGGCGTGGCGGACGAGGATGAGCCGTGCGCCGAGCCCCTTGGAGCGCGCCGTGCGGACGTAGTTGGTGCCCAGCACTTCGATCATCGAGCCGCGCGTGAGGCGCGCGATGCGCCCGGCATGCGGCAGCGCCAGCACGGTGATGGGCAGGATGAGGTGCGGGATGGAGCCCGGGACGTAGCCGCCTGCAGGGAACCAGTCGAGATAGACCCCGAACACCAGCTGCAGCAGGCTGCCCATGAGGAAGTTCGGAATGACGAGCCCGACCATCACCAGCGCCACCAGCACGTAGTCCGGCCAGTGGTTCTGGTTCATGGCGGCGACGGCACCCGCGACCAGGCCGACAAGGGTCGCGACCGTGAAGGCGGAGAAGCCCAGCATCATGGTGAAGGGCAGGCCGATAGCCAGCATCTCGGCGACCGAGAAGTCGTCGAACACCATGGAGGGACCCAGGTCGCCCTGGAACAGCCGGCCCAGGTAGATCAGGTACTGCATGAACAGTGGCTGATCGAGATTGTAGTGCGCCCTGAGATTGGCCAGCGTATCCGGCGGCAGCTGTCGACCGGTGTCGAACGGCCCGCCGGGCGCCAATCTGAGGATGAAGAAACAAACCGTGATGGCGATCAGCGCGATCGGCAGAGCCGACAGCACACGCCTCAGCGCATAACCGAGCATTCGGTTCGCACCTTTCCTGCTGCCGCCCGGAGCAAGAAGCCGGGCAAAGGGGAACCGGCGCGAGTTGAGAAGCTCGCGCCCGCGCCAGTTCCGGATACGGGGTTACTCGGTCTTGGACAGCCAGCGCGTACGGTGGGTGTCCTTGGCATTGTCCTCGAAGCCCTGGACGGACGGCTTGACGACGTTGCTGGCAAGGTACCAGACGAGCGGGATCGCGGCGAACTCGTCCATCGCGAGCTTCTCGGCATCGCCGAGCAGCTTGGCGCGGACAGCCAGATCCTGCTCGGAGGCAGCATCGGTGACCAGCTTGTCCACGGTCTCGTTGGAATAGCGGCCGTAGTTGTTGCCCCAGTTGATGGTGCCGTCAGCCTGCTTGGTGCCCGACTTCAGCAGCTCGAGCGTGTTGCTCGGGTCCGAGTAGTCGTTGAGCCAGCCGGCACGACCGACATCGAAGTCACCGGCGCGCAGGGCATCGTAGTGCACCGGCGTTTCGGCGTTGAACAGCTCGGCCTGCACGCCGATCTCCTGCCACATGGCCGAGATCGCGATGGCGAGGTTCTGGTGGTTGTCGTTGGTGTTGTAGCGCAGCTGCAGCTTCAGCGGGTTCTCAGGCGTGTACCCGGCCTCGGCCATGAGCTTCTTGGCCTCGGCGACGCGCTCTTCGTACGTCAGCTCGATATATTCCGGCGTGTAGGGCGTGACGCCCTCGTAGTTGCCGGTGCCCGGCGGCACCCAGGCATAAGCGGCCGGCTCGCCCGAGCCCCAGATATCGGGCCCGATGATCTCGCGGTTGATCGAGATCGAGAGCGCCTTGCGCACGTTGACGTTGTCGAACGGCGCCTTCTCCTGGTTGATCACGTAGTAGTGGATGCCCTGGAACGGAGCGAAACGGCCTTCGCCGGGCATGGTGTCCGTCACGATCTTCTGCTGGTCGGCGGGCAGGTCGGTCAGGATATCGTACTCGCCGGCGCGATAGCGGTTGAACGCCGCGGCCAGGTCGTCCTGCACATAGTAGAGGACTTCGTCGATCTTGACGTTGTCCTTGTCATAGTAAGTGTCGGACTTGACCGACTTCACGTAGTTGCCCGGCACCCATTCGGTGACCTTGAACGGGCCGTTGCCGACGATGTTCTCGACATTGGTCCAGGCGTCGCCCTTGGCCTCGATCACATGCTTGGGCACGGGATAGGCGGTGTAGTGGGTCAGCGCGTCGAGGAAGTACGGGGTCGGCGCCTCGAGGGTGATCTCGAGCGTCTTGTCGTCGATGGCCTTCACGCCGAAATCGGCGGAATCAGGAGTCATCGTGCCCTCGGCGATCTCCGAGCCACCCTTGATCGGATACTGCAGGTAGGCGTACTCGCTGGCGGTCGCCGGGTTGAACAGCCGGCGGAAGGCGAACTCGAAGTCCGCGGCCGTCACCGGCGTGCCGTCGCTCCACTGGATCCCGTCGCGCAGCTTGAAGGTGTAAACAAGCCCGTCCTCCGACAGGGTGTAGGACTCGGCCTGGCCCGGAATCGGAGCGGCCTTGGCGTCCTCGGCCATCAGGCCCTCGATGTAGTCACCGATGATGCGGTTCTGCCAGTCACCCGACGCCTTGTGCGGATCGAGGGTGCCCGGCTCGGAGCCGTTCATGGTGTTGAGCGTGACGCCCAGCGCCGTGCTCGCCATCAGCAGCGAGAGCGCGCCAGCGGTCGCGGCCGCTTTGAGGACCGATGTTATTCTCATTGTTGTCCCATCTCCTGAAAGACCGTTTCCAGATCGGGCCGGCCATTAGCAAGCCGTGCCTTTTTTCTTACCGGACTGGTCGGAACCGCCGGATTGGGTACGGACCCTATGGCATCAGAAATGTCGTGACAAGCGGTGACTTGACGTATGCGTCAAGTCTTACAGGGCATGGGGAAAAGTGTTGATCCCGGCGTTACTTGTTACGCCGCCCGCTCGACCAGCGCAGCCACGCCCATGCCGCCCGCCGTACAGACGGAGATGAGCGCCCGTTGCTTCTGCGTCGTCGCCAGAAGCTTGGCCGTAAGCCCCAGAATGCGGGCTCCGGTGGCCGCGAACGGGTGCCCGTAAGCAAGGCTCGATCCCCTGGTGTTGATCTTGTCGGGATCGATCTCGCCGAGCGGCGTCTCGCGGCCGAGGGTGTTGCGGTTGTAGTCCGGATCGCGCCACGCCTTGAGCGTGCACAGCACCTGCGCCGCGAAGGCCTCGTGAATCTCGAACAGGTCGATGTCGTCGAACGTGAGGTTGGAGCGCCGCAGCATTTCCGAGACGGCAATGGTCGGCGCCATCAGCAACCCCTCGCCATGCGCGAAATCGTTGGCGGACACCTGGCCCAGCGTCAGGTAGGCGAGGATGGGAAGGCCGCGCGCCTTGGCCCACTCCTCGCTGGCGAGCAGCACGGCGGCGGAGCCATCGGTGAGCGGGGTCGAATTGGCAGCGGTCAGCGTGCCCTTGCCCGACTGCTTGTCGAAGGCCGGTTTCATCGCCGCCATCTTCTCGAGGCTGGTGTCGGCGCGCACGTTATTGTCCTTGAGCACGCCGGCGAAGGGGACGATCAGGTCGTCGTGGAAGCCCTCGTCATAGGCGCGGGCGGCGTTCTGGTGGCTCTTGAGGGCCAGCGCGTCCTGCTCCTCGCGGGTGATCTCCCACTGGCGGGCCATCAACTCGCAGTGCTGTCCCATGGAGAGGCCGGTGCGCGGCTCCTGCGTCGAGGGCGCGATGGGGGTGAGCTCGCCCAGGTTGAAGCCCTTGAACACCTTGAACTTCTCGCCCGTGGTGCGGGCGCGGCTCAGCTCGATCATGCGATGCTGGAACTTGTCGCCGAACACCACCGGGCTGTCCGAGACGGTGTCCGAGCCCGCCGCGATGGCGCTGTCGATCTCGCCGACCGCGATCTTGGCGCCGAGCGACAGCGCCGCCTGGAGCGAGGTGCCACAGGCGATCTGCACGTTCGTGCCGGGCGTGCGCGGGGACAATCCGGCATCGAGGCTGGCTTCGCGGGCGAGGTTGAAGTCGCGGCTGTGGCTGAGCACGGCGCCGGCCATGACTTCACCGATCGCCTCGCCCTTGAGGTTGTACTTGTCGACGAGACCGCCGAGCGCCGCGCCCAGCATCGAGAGGTTCCCCTCCTCGGCGTAGCCGGTATGGGCGCGGGCGAAGGGAATGCGGGCCGAGCCGACAATGGCGACCTTGCGAGTTTCCACCATCAGGCTCTCCCGTCCTTGCGGGCCTGCAGTGGCCCTCCGAGGAACGGCGCAAAGCCCGTCCCGTAGATGACACCGATATCGGCGAGATCGTCCGAAGACACGACGCCCTCGGCCACTGCGATGGCCGTGGCATTGACCAGCGGCTGCACCAGTTCCCGGCCCAGCCCGGCGAGATCGGCATGCTCGGGCACTTCGCCCTTCACCGCCTTGCCGTTGGTCCAGGTGTAGAACCCCTGCCCGGTCTTGCGGCCGAGCTTCTTGTCGGCGATCAGCCGGGCGAACTGGCTGTTGTCGGGCACCGGACTGCCGAGCTCCTCGGCGACCGACTTGCCGACATCGAGGCCCACCGTATCCATCAGCTCGATCGGCCCCATCGGCATGCCGAAGGCGACGGCCGCGGCGTCGATCTGCTCCTTGTTGGCCCCCGCCTCGACCCGCTGCACGGCGCCCAGCATGTAGGGCATGAGCACGCGGTTGACGAGGAAACCGGGAGCCGACTTCACCACCACCGGCGACTTGCCGATGGCGAGCGCGAAGCTGGCGCCGAGCGCGATATCGGCATCGGTGTTGAACTTCGAGCGGATCACCTCGACCAGCGGCAGTTGCGCCACCGGGTTGAAGAAGTGGAGCCCGATCAGCCGGCCCGGATTGGTCAGCCCCTCGGCGATGCGCTCGAGCTCGATCGAGGACGTATTGGTGGCGAGGATCGCGCCCGGCCGCGCCTTCGTTTCGGCCTCCGCGAAGATCTTGCGCTTGATCTCGAGATTCTCGACCACCGCCTCGATGATGACGTCGGCGCGGGCGAGGCCCTTGCCGGTGACATCGGCCTCGAGCCGGGCCACTGCGTTGTCGATCTCGGTCCTGGATCTGAGCCGCTTCTTGAACAGCGTCTTCGCGCGGTCGAGCGCCGGCTTGATGCGCTCCATGTCGAGATCCTGCAGCGTGACACCGAGACCGCGCAGCGCGCACCAGGCAGCGATATCGCCGCCCATGACGCCGGCGCCGATGACATGCACGCGCCGGAACACGGGCTTGTCGGCGCCGCGCACGCCCTGCTTCTTCAGACCTTCCGAGAGGAAGAACACGCGGCGCAGGTTCTTCGAGGTGTCGGACGCCATCAACGGGATGAACCGGGCAGCCTCGCCCTCCTTCATCGCCCGCCAGTTATTGCCGTGCTCCTCGAACAGGTCGATCAGCGCATAGGGCGCCGGATAGTGCTCGGGCCGCGCCTTCTTGCCGGCCTCGGTCCGCATCTTGCCCGCGACATAGCCGCGGAGCGGACCCAGCGCCATGGCGCGCTTGGCGAACGGCGCTTCCTTGCTCTTCCGTGCCTGCAGCACCGCCTTGCGTGCTTCCCAGCGCAGCGTGTCGCGCACGCGCACCAGCTTGTCGACGAGGCCGAGGCGCCGTGCCTGGCTGGCGCGGAGCATCTTGCCGGTGAGCATAATCTGCATCGCATCGACCGGCCCGGCCTGCCGGACCGAGCGGCCCGAGCCGCCGAAGCCGGGGAAGATGCCGAGATTGACCTCGGGGAAACCGATGCGCGTCTTGTCGTCGTTCACCGCGATCCGGTAGTGGCAGGCGAGTGCCAGCTCCAGCCCGCCGCCGAGGCAGAAACCGTGGATGCCCGCGACCACCGGCACCTTCAGCGCCTCGATCCGGTCGAACAGCGAATGGGCCCGGTCGAGCGCGGCGCGCAGCACGCCCGGATCGCCCATGTCGTCGAACTCGGTGATGTCGGCCCCGGCGATGAAGCCCGAATCCTTGCCCGAGAGCAGCACGAGGCCCTTGATCTCGCCACCCGCCACCATTTCCTCGATCGCCGTGACCATGCCGGTCAGTTCGGTCAACGTCTCGCGGCTCAGGGTGTTCACCGGCGCGTCGGGGACGTCGATAGTCAGCCAGCCGATGCCCTCGAAATCGGTATGAAACGTCCAGGCACGGCTCGGCGGCATCTGCACTTGGGCCATTTCCGGCTCCTCGTTGGGATTGCTACTCGGCGGCGGCTTCGAGTGTCGGCTCGCGCCGCACCTGCCGCGACCCGAGTTCGTCGGGATCGAAATCGTCGACCTTGATGACACGGTCGGTGGCCTGGTCGGCGAGCCGCAGGGTCGCTGCCTCGGCCTCGGTCAGCACGCCCTTCTCGACGGCATCGGAGATCGCGTCGCGATCGAGCCGGCGCTCGATGACGTCCTTCTTGATGGCCCGGACGAACTTGGTCTCGATCTCGGCTGCGCCGGTGACCTTCACCAGCGCATCCTCGAGCACGCCCGTGATGTCCTTTGGATCGGTCGACACGTACACCCCCTTGGTCAGCCGGTCGCGGAAAGCGCCGGGCTGCATGACCGAACGCGCCAGCCGGTAGGTCGCCCGATCGGATGCGGGCTTGGCGTGGCGTCCGAGCGGAAACACCAGCACACGCATCAGGTTCCGCAGCACGACATTGGGGAAGTTGGCGAACACCGCCGCAAAGCTCTGTTCGATCGAGAAGATGAGGTCGCGCGCAACGGCATCGACCACCGGCTTGTCCTCGGCGATCCGCCCATCGTCCTCGTAGCGCTTCAGCGTCGCCGAGAGGAGGTAAAGGTCGGAGAGGATGTCGGCCATGCGGCCCGACAGCCGCTGCTTGCGCTTCAGGTCGCCGCCGAGGAAGGCCACGGTCCAGTCGCCCACCAGCGCAAAGCTCTGCGTGTAGCGGGCGAGCTGGCGGTACCAGCGCGCCATCTCGTGATCGACCGGGGTCGAGGCGAACCGGCCGCCGCTGATGGCGTGGAGGAAGCTGCCCGCCATGTTGCGGAGGATGAAGCTGATATGGCCCGCGAACGCCTTGTCGAACGCGGCGATGCCGGCCTTCCTGTCCTTGTTCTGCGCCGCCGAAATCTCGGCATAGAGATAGGGGTGCGCCCGGAGCGCGCCCTGCGCGAAGGTGATGAGCGTGCGCGTCAGGATGTTCGCGCCTTCCACCGTGATGGCGACCGGCGTCGTCGCATAGCCCGAGAACAGGTAGTTCGTCGGCCCGTCCTGCACGGCGCGCCCGCCATGGATGTCCATGGCGTCGTTGAACGTGTCGCGCATCGCCTCGGTGGTGCGATACTTGAGCAACGCCGACAGCACCGACGGCCGCTGGCCCTCGTCGACCATCGACGCGGTGAGCGCGCGCGATGCCTCGTAGAGGTAGGACGACCGAACCATCCGGCTCAGCGGCTCTGCAACGCCTTCCATGAGCCCCACCGGAATGCCGAACTGGCGCCGGATGCGGGCATAGGCGGAGGTGACGCGGAGCGCGTACTTGATCGAGACGGTGCCGATGGCCGGCAGCGAGATGGCGCGGCCCGTGGCGAGGCACTCCATCAGCATGCGCCAGCCCTGCCCGGCATACTGCGTGCCGCCGATCAGGAAATCCATCGGGACGAAGACGTTCCGCCCCTGCGTCGGGCCGTTCATGAAGGCCGAGCGCGACGGATAGTGCCGCCGGCCGATCTTCACGCCGGGATGGTTGGCCGGAACGAGCGCCAGTGTGATGCCGACATTCTCGGTGTCCCCGATCAGGTGCTCGGGATCATGCAGGTGGAAGGCGAGGCCGAGCAGTGTCGCGACGGGGGCGAGCGTGATGTAGCGCTTGTCCCAGCTGAGCTTGACGCCCAGCGTCTTCTTGCCCTCGTACATCTCGTAGCAGACGACGCCGACGTCGCGCATGCCCGCCGCGTCCGAGCCCGCATGCGGGCCGGTGAGCGCGAAGCACGGGACTTCCTGCCCCTTGGCGAGGCGGTGGAGGTACTTCTTCTTCTGCTCGTCGGTGCCGTACTTTTCGAGCAGTTCGCCGGGGCCAAGCGAATTGGGCACCATCACGGTGATGCCGGCCGCGATCGAGCGCGACGCAATCTTGGAAACGACCTGGCTCTGCGCCTGGGCCGAGAAACCGAGGCCGCCATGCTCGCGGCCGATGAGCATGCCGAGGAAGCCCTGCTCCTTGAGATAGGTCCAGACCGCGGGAGGCAGGTCGGCGCGGTTGTTGCGCGTGTCCCAGTCGTCGATCATGGAGCAGACCTTCTCGCACGGCCCGTCGAGGAAGGCCTGCTCTTCGGTCGAGAGCGTCGGCTTCCTGACACCGAGGAGCTTGGTCCAGTCCGGGCGGCCGGAGAACAGTTCTGCGTCCCAGCCGACGGTACCGGCGTCCAGCGCTTCCTGCTCGGTGCGGCTGACGCGCGGCAGGATAGCCTTGACCATGCCATAGGCCGGGCCGGTCAGGACGAGCTTGCGGATGGGCGTGAGAGAGAGAAGGCCCAGGATGGCGGCCGGCAGGAGCGCGAGCACCCAGCCCAGCGTATCCGTCATCAGCCACAGGCCATTGGCGGTCGAGATGCGGCTCAGCGCGCCGATCACCAGCGCGGCGATCGCCCATTGCCACAGCGGGGCACGGCGCATGGCGAGCACCGCGAACGCGACGAGTGACAGGATCAAGAGCATCCAGACCATCAATGTCCTCCTCGACCGGTCGGCCGGGTGCTGGCTGGATCGATGGGAGACCACCGCCCTGCACGCGCCCGGTCCGACTCCTGTTTGCGAAGTCTAGCCGCGAGCTTGCACCCTTGGCCATAGGATAGCGTTGGTTGACGTTAACGTCAACATAAGGACGTTAACGTCTATGCCGGACTCCGCGGGATCAAAGTGGCGCGTCCCCCGTTTGACGCTTACGTCAATCGATGGGATAGTTTGCGTTAAGCGGGCGACACAGTCCGGAGGAGGAGCATATGGCCGCAACGGCAGCCGAGGGCGCTGTCCGCCCGTGGGTGAAGCACTATCCCGAGGGTATCTCCTGGGACACGGCGATCGATACCACACCGGTGCATGAGCAGGTCCTGCGCACCTGCGGCCGCACCCCCGATGCCGATGCCCTCGACTTCCTGGGCAAGAAAACCAAGTTCGGCGACCTGGCGAAGCAGATCGAAGCTCTTGCCGGCGCGCTCCAGCGGGAACTTGGCGTCAAGAAGGGCACGCGCGTCGCGCTGCTGATGCCCAACACTCCGTTCTACGTGTTCGCCTATTACGCCGTGCTCAAGATCGGCGGCATCGTCGTCAACTGCAACCCGCTCTACACGGTCAAGGAACTGGGCCACATCGTCGGCAATTCGGGCGCCGAGCTGATGATCACGCTCGACCTCAAGCTGACCTTCGACAAAGCCGAGGCGCTGGTCAAAGCAGGCCACGTCAAGAAGCTCATCGTCTGCCATTTCCCGAGCGCCCTGCCCGGGCTCAAGAAGACGCTCTTCACCATGGTGAAGGGCAAGGACCTGGCCAAGCCCGGCCAGAGCGACATTGCCGACCGCGTGGTGACCTTCGAGTCGCTCGTCGCGAAGAAGCTTGCCGCGGCCCCGGTCGCCATCGACGCGGCCACGGACGTCGCGGTGCAGCAATATACCGGCGGCACGACCGGCCTGCCCAAGGGCGCCATGCTGAGCCACGCCAACATCGCGGCGAACCTCAGCCAGATCGATGCCTGGGGCTGCGGGCTGTTCTATCCGCCCAGCCGTGTCGTTGCGGTGCTGCCCTTCTTTCATATCTTCTCGATGACGGTATGCATGAACGTGCCGCTGTCGGTAGGTGCGCAGGTGGTGATGCTGCCGCGCTTCGAGCTCAAGGCCTTCCTCGACCTCGTGAGCCGCACCGGCGCCAACGTGCTGCCGGCCGTGCCGACGCTTGTACAGGCCCTGTCCAAGGCCGGCGACCGGGCCAAGGCGAACCTCGTTTCAGTCGAGGTCACCATTTCTGGCGGTGCGCCGCTCGCCGACGAGGTCCGCCACAACTGGAGCAAGGTGAGCACCGCCCTCCTCGCCGAGGGCTATGGCCTCACCGAAGCCTCCCCGGTGGTCTGCTGCGCGGCGCTGCGCGTCCCGAGCAAACCCATGTCGATCGGCCAGCCCCTGCCGGCGACCGACATCCGCTTCGTCAACATCGAGACCGGCGAGGTCGTGCCGCTCGGCGAGCGCGGCGAGCTGCAGGTGAAGGGCCCGCAGGTCATGCTGGGCTACTACGAGAACCCCGACGCGACCCGCGACGCCTTCATGGACGGATGGCTGAGGACCGGCGACGTCGGTTATGTCGACGACGAGGGCTACGTCTTCCTCGTCGACCGCATCAAGGACCTGATCATCTGCTCGGGCTTCAACGTCTACCCGCGCAACATCGAGGAAGCGATGATGCACCATCCGGCGATCGACGAGGTCAATGTCATCGGCGTGCCCGACGAATACCGGGGCGAAGCCCCCGTCGCCTTCGTCAAGCTGCGCGACGGCCAGCAGGTCACCGAGGCCGAACTCAAGAAATTCCTTGCGGAAACGCTCAACAAGATCGAAATGCCCAAGGAAATCATCTTCAAGGATCAGCTCCCCAAGACGCTGATCGGCAAGTTGAGCAAGAAGGAGCTGCGCGAGGAATACGCAGCTCGGGGCAAGACACATGAACCGGCCTGAACAAGAAAGCCGCGATCTGTTCGCGATCGCTGACCTTGCGCGCGAGTTCGACATCTCGACGCGCGCCATCCGCTTCTACGAGAGCAAGGGCCTGCTCAACCCCGAACGCGTCGGCGGCACCCGCGTGTTCCGCCGCCGCGACCGCGCCCGCCTGATCCTCATCCTGCGCGGCAAGCGGCTGGGCTTCTCGCTGCGCGATATCTCGGACTATCTCAGCCTCTACGATGCCCACGCGCAGAGCGCCCAGGTCAGGATGCTGTCCGACAAGGTAGACGAGCGCCTCGCCCTGCTCGAGCGGCAGAAGAAGGACCTCGAGACGACGATCACCGAGCTGCGCGAGATCCGCAAGCTCGCGGGCGAACAGATGGCGCGGGCTTGAAAACGTACGCGATAGCGTATATTTTCCTGCCATGCGCGCCACTACTGCTACCGACTTCCGCAAGAACCTCGCCAGCGAACTCGATCGTGTCGAGAACGACCGCGAGCCGCTGATCATTGTACGATCGGGCGGAAAGCCGGCGGCCATCCTGATGTCGCTTGAGGAGTTCGGATCGTGGGAGGCTACGCAGCATCTCCTCAAGAGCCCGGAGAACGCCAGGCAACTCCGTGAATCCATTGCCGAGTACGAGGCAGGTAAGCTGATCGAAGTCCCCTGGCCCGAATGAGGCTGGTGTTTACCGAGCGCGGTTGGGACGAGTATCAGCACTGGCAGCAGTCGGATCCAAGAATTCTGCGCAAGTTGAACGCGTTGCTCAAGGAGTGCAGCCGGACACCGTACGAAGGCACCGGCAAGCCCGAAGCACTACGGGACGACTTTTCGGGGTGGTGGTCGCGGCGCATCACCGAAGAGCACCGACTAGTCTACCGAGCTGAGGGCGATAACCTGATCATCGCGCAGTGCCGGTACCACTACCACAAGTAGCTACCGCTTCCGGCTCTTCACATTGGTCATCAGGTCGGGCTTCTTGGGCCGTTTCCAGCCTTTGGGCGGCTCGACCACCGGGACTTGGGTCCCGAGCCCCATCTCGCCCGGCGGCGGCTTGCGCACTGCGCCGCTGCCCCTCAGTGCAGCGATCTCGTCGCGCAGCCGCGCGGCCGTCTCGTAGTCCTCGCGGGTGACAGCGGCGAGCATCTCGCCTTCGAGCGCGATGATCTTCCTTTCGATGGCGGCAAGGGACATTTCCGGCCTCAGGTGGCGGTGAGGAAGACCTGCATGTCTTCGAGCGTCGCGGCCTCGTTGGCCGGCTTGTCCCACCTTATCCGGTTGATGCGCGGGAAGCGAAGGGCGATGCCGGATTTGTGCCGGCCGGACTGCTGGGCGCTGTCGAAGGCGACCTCGAACACCAGTTCCTTCGATACCTCGCGGACCGGGCCGAAGCTCGCGACGGTGTTGTTGCGCACCCATTTGTCGAGCTGCTTCAGCTCCTCGTCGGTGAAGCCGAAATAGGCCTTGCCGATGGGGACGATCTCGTTCCCCTTCCAGACGCCGAACGTGTAGTCCGAGTAGAAGGACGAGCGCTTGCCGTGGCCGCGCTGGGCGTACATGAGGATCGCGTCAACGACGTTCGGATCGCGTTTCCATTTGTACCACAGGCCTTTAGGTCGGCCCGGCACGTAGGGCGAGCTCCTCAGCTTCAGCATTACCCCCTCGTGCCCGTGCTCGGCGGCGCCGCGCCGGCGGATTTCGGCGAGCTCGTCCCAGTTCGTGAACGGAACGATGGGCGAGAGGTCGAGGCGGGTTTGCGGGTGCTGGGCGAACCACGTTTCGAGGTGCTGGCGGCGCTCGGTCCAGCTCAGGCTGCGGATGTCTGTACCGCCCTGGAACAACATGTCGTAGACGCGCACAAATGCAGGCAAAGTCTGCAGATGTTTGCCTATGGCCACCTTGCGGTTCAGGCGCTGCTGGAGATCGTTGAACGGCAGCGGCTCGAAGCCCTCCCCGACCAGCAACTCACCGTCGAGCACGCCATCGCCGAAGACGTTGTCGACGATATCGGGGAACGCCGCCGCGATATCGTCGCCGGTGCGCGAGAACATCGAGACCCGGCCCTTCGCCGCGATGATCTGGACGCGGATGCCGTCCCACTTCCACTCGGCCACCCAATGGGCCGGATCGAGCGTCGCGAGGTCCTTCTCTTCGTCGATCGGGTTGGAGAGCATCAGCGGATGGAAGCGCGCCGTGTGGTCGATCTCGGGCCGCTCCGCCCTGCCCTCGAGCCAGTCGAAGAGGTCGGTGTAGGGTATCGAGAGCCCGTTCCAGACCTCTTCGATGTCCTGCAGGTCCTTGCCGCTCATCTCGGCGAGGGCGGTCTTGGCGAGACGGGCGTTGACGCCGATGCGGAGCGCGCCGGTGGCGAACTTCACCAGCGCCCAGCGCTCGTTGATCGAGGCGCGGGTGAGGAGCGAGCCGATGAGCCGCGGCAGCTCGGCCTTGCTCGTCATGTTGAAGAGCTCGACCAGATCACTGAGCGAGGGCAGCGGCTCGGTGTCACCGTGATGCGGCCAGATGAGCGCGATGGTCTCGCCCAGGTCGCCGACATAGTCGTAGCTGAGCGCGAACAGGTGCGGATCGACCTCCGCCAGCACCACGTCGCGCAGGATCGCCGGCTTCACGTTCTTGAACGTCATGGCGCCGGTGAGGATGGCGAGGGCGTAGCCCCGGTCGGGGTCGGGCGTCTCGCGGAAGTATTCGCTGAGCGCCTCGATCTTGCGGTTGCGCGACGGCGTGAGCGCGAGCAGCTCCATCAGCTGGGCGAAGCGCCTCATGCGTCGCCCTCCTCGCCTTCCTCATAGGCCTGGATGTTCAGCGGCTCCGCCTCGAGACCGTTCTTGCGGCACTGATAGACCAGTGCATCCTCGCGTCCATGCGTCACCCACACCTTGCTGACGCCAGTCTCGGCGATGGTCTGGTTGAGCTCGTTCCAGTCGCAATGATCGGAGATGACGAGCGGCAGTTCCACCCCCGACTGGCGGGCGCGCTGCTTGACGCTCATCCAGCCCGAGGCGACGGCGAGGACCGGATCGGGGAGGCGGCGGCTCCAGCGGTCCTTGATGGCGGAAGGCGGCGCGATCACCACCTGCCCGGCGAGCTCGGCCTTGCTGGCTTCGAGCGAGGGCCGGAGTTCACCCAGGTCGATGCCCCGTTCCACATAGAGCTCGCACAGCCGGATCATCGCACCATGGAGGTAGATCGGCGCGTCGTAGCCCGCGTCGCGCAGCAGCGCGATCATCCGCTGCGCCTTGCCCAGCGCGTAGCTGCCGATGACATGGGCGCGGTCGGGGAAGGTCTGGACCGAGCGCAGCAGGCGCCCGATCTCGTCGAGCGGGCGGGGATGCTGGAAGACCGGCAGTCCGAACGTCGCCTCGGTGACCAGCAGGTCGCATTCGGCAAGCTCGAAGGGCTGCGCCGTGCGGTCGGGCAGCCGCTTGTAGTCGCCGGTGACGACGATCCGCTGCCCCTTGTGCTCCATCAGCACCTGGGCCGAGCCGAGGATGTGCCCGGCGGGCTTCAGCGTGATGCTGACGTCGTCGACCTGGAGCGGCGTGTCGAACTCGAGCGGCTGGAAGCGCTGCGCCGCGTCCTCGCCGTAGCGCACCTTCATGATCGCGATCGTATCGGGGGTCGCCAGCACCGCGCCGTGACCAGCGCGCGCGTGATCGGCATGACCATGCGTAATGATGGCCCGCGCCCGTGGGACCGGCGGGTCGATATAGGCATCGATGGGAGTAATGCGCAGGTTGCGTTCAAGAAACGGGATCATGGACCGAACAATTCGCTGATTGCTGTCTCAACGCACAACATGCTGAATCGGAACACTATCCGCGCTCAACTCTACAGAATAGTCTGCCGCCCGACCCGAACCGGAGCCGATCGATGGAGAGCCTGCTAGACCTCGCCGCGTCGCACCCCCTGCGCACGCTGTCGCCCAACGAGACGCTGATCGCGCAGGGGCAGCCGGGCGGCGACCTGTTCGTCCTCGTGTCCGGCGAACTGGGCGTCGAGCGCGACGGTATCTCCATCGCGACGATCGTCACACCGAGTTCGCTCATCGGCGAGATGTCGGTGGTGCTGGGCAGCCCCGCCAGCGCAACGGTACGTGCCAGCAAGCCAACCACCGTCCGCGTGATCGCCGACGCGCGGCAGTACCTCAAGACCGACCCCGAGCTGACCTTCCGCCTCGCCTGGCTGATGGCGAACCGGCTCGATGCCACCTCCGCCTACCTCGTGGACCTGACGCGCAAGCACACCGGCAAGCCCGAGCACGGCCTGCTCGGCGCGATCCTGTCGGCCCTCCACATGCCGGGCGACGACAAGCACTACGCCACCGTCGACCGCCACGACATGTTCGGCGACGGCGACGACGCTTCGCGGAACTGAGCTCCGTCGGATACGCCTTTCGGCGATGTCGCCTTCCGCCTCGGGATGCGCCATCAATTCGGCCCCAGCGTCGCGAAAGGGCGGACATGACCATCAGGATAGAGGGCACCGTCGCCCCCGGTTTCGAGAGCGTCGCCGACGCCTTCGCGCAGAGCTTCGAGGGCCGGCCGGGTATGGGCGCGTCGCTCGCCATCCGGCTCGAAGGGCAGACGGTGGCCCGGCTCTGGGGCGGAACGGCCGATGCGCGGTCGGGGCGCCCCTGGACCGTGGATACGCCCAGCGTGATCTTCTCGTGCACCAAGGGGCTGATGTCCCTCGCGGTCGCGCAACTCGTCGAGCAGGGCCTCGTCGACTACGACGCGCCGGTATCGCGCTACTGGCCGGAGTTCGCGGCTGCCGGCAAGGCCGACATTTCCGTTCGCGAGGCCATGGCACACCGCGCCGGGCTGCTGGCGCCGCGCATCGACCTGACCCTCGACGACATCGTCGACTGGGAGCGGATGGTTGGGGTGCTGGCCGAACAGGAGCCGCTCTTCGAACCGGACTCCGGCTATGCCTATCATTCGCTGACGCATGGCTGGCTCACCGGCGAAATCGTCCGGCGGGTGACTGGCCTGTCGCCTGGAGCCTACTTCGCCCGGAACATCGCGGCTCCGGTGGGGGCGGAGGTATGGATCGGCCAGCCCGAAAGGATCGAGCAGGTCGCGCACCTCGAGGTCATTCCGCCCGCCCCTGCACCTGCCGAGGGCCCGCCGCCGCCCAATCCCGACTGGCCGCTGCGTGCCGCAACCCTCGGCGCCGCGCTGCCTCCGACGCTGGTGACGGAAACCGGCGGTTTCAACGATCCCCGCCTTCACCGCGCCGAGATCCCCGGCGCCGGAGGCATCGCCACGGCCGAAGGTCTCGCCACTGTCTGGTCGGCGGCCGTGACGGAAACCGAGGGCGTTCGCCTCGTCGGCCCGGATGTCGTCGAGCAGGCGACCCGCGTGGTGTCCGAGGGGCCGGGCATCTACCCCGGGCCGGGGCCATACTACCGGTGGGGCATGGGCTTCATGCTCGACGCCGAGGCACGGCGGCTGCTCAGTCCCCGCAGCTTCGGCCACGATGGCGCCGGCGGCCAGGTGGCCTTTGCCGATCCCGAGCACAAGGTCGGCTTCGCCTACCTCACCAACCGCATGGAGAGCCCGCCCGACCCGAGGGGCAACGGCGTCGTCACCGCGCTGCGGACCATCCTGAACCGATAGAGGCTAAGTCGCGTACTGCGAGAGCCAGCTGGTCAGCGTGCGTCCATCCATCGCGCCGGCGCGCTGGCCGAGGATCTGGCCCTTCTTGAACACGATCAGGTTGGGGATGCCGCGGATGTTGTAGCGCCCGGCGATCTGGGGCTCAGCCTCGGTATCGAGCTTGAGGAAGCGCATCCGCGGTTCGAGCTCGCGCGCGGCGGCCTCGAAGGACGGCGCCATGGCGTGGCAGGGGCCGCACCAGTCGGCCCAGAAATCGACCACCACCGGCACGTCGCTGCGTTGCACGTGCCTGTCGAACGCAGCGGCGTCGACCGGCGCCGGCTGCCCGTCGAACAGCATCTGATGGCACTTGCCACACTTGGCTTCCTTCAGCGGCCTGCCGGCGGCGATGCGGTTGCTGCTGCCGCAATGCGGGCAGACGATGATCTGGTCGGACATGATACGGCTCCTAGGGTTTGATCCCGGCTATGGCTTCCGAGTAACGACTCCACTGACGATGCATCGGTCGTCATCCGCGGGCTTGACCCGCGGACCCATGGGATACTGCATCGCCGGGTCCCCGGGTTTTGCCCGGGGATGACGGCGATAGAGCGCGAAGCAGTGCTCGCAGCCTGCGGTTGGCGGCGGCCACTACAAAACCTTCGTCACCTTGAGGAACCCGCCGCGCTCGTCGTTGGCGGCCTTGATCGCCTTTTCCGAGCCCAGCACCACGACCTGGCCCTGGCGCGCCACCTGATCGAGGGCTTCGGCCAGCGCCTTGAAGTCCCGGTTGGTGGCGCCGAGGATTTCCTCGCGCCGCTTCTGGCGGGCTTCCTCGGTATCGCCGGCCAGTTCCCAGGCGAGCGACGTGAACCCCTTGGCATCGGGCAGCCGGTAGGTATCGACCGTGCCGATGACGCCGATGACGGAGCGGACGAGGTCCTGCTCCCCTACCCCGGCCTTCAGGAAGCTCGAGGCCTTGTCGTAGACGTCGATCGTCTCGAGCAGGTTCGGATCGCGGTACGACGTGAAGGCGAAGGTACCGGCGAACGGATCGAGACCCGACGAGCCGCCATAGGCGCCGCCCTGCACGCGCACCTTGTCCCACATGTAGGTGGTGTTGAGGTGCTTGATGGCGACCGCCGTGCCCCCGGTCGGCTCGAAGCCCAGTTCCTTGAGGTTGGCGCCCTTGGCCACATAGTTGACCTGGCCCGGGAAGGTGAGCCCTTCCGACTGCGGCCCGGGCGTGAAGCCCCAGCCTTCGGTCGACTTGCCGGCGCCGCCCGGCAGGCCCTTCACGAATGACTCGAGCTGCGGGCGCAGCGCGCCGATGGCGAAGCTGTCGGCGGTGGCATTGGCGATCATGCCGCTGCGGCCGAGCAGCAGCGAGCGGATTTCCTCGAGCGCCGCCTGCACCGCCGGCCAGTTGCCGTCGATCTGCGCCGCGAGGTCCTTGAGGAAGAAGTAGTGGCTGACGCCGCCCAGCTTCTCGTTGAGCCAGTCGGCCTCGCTGAACCCGGCGCGCACGCGCATCGAGACGATGCCGTTGCCCATGCCGGCGAGCGAGCTCTCGAACCCGGCCTTGGATTCGAGCACCATCTGGCGGATGCGCTCGCGGTTATCGAGCCGGGCATCGGTGATGACGTCATGGAGGATCGCCAGCAGGTCGCCGACATGATCGGGCGTCGCCTTGCCGCGCACGAACAGCCACGCCGCCGTGCCCGAGCCATCCCGGCGCGTCGAGATCCAGCGGTTGGAACCGACACCGCCCGTGAGCTGCCCGATGCGCTGGGTGAGCGAAACGAAGTCTTCCTTGCTCGTTCCGGTCTGCGTCAGTGCCCGCGTGAACAGCGGCAGGTAGGGCAAGAGGCGACCGGGCAGCCGGTCGAGGTTGAAGCCGACATCGAGATAGACCACGCCATTGGTCGGCAGTTCGTGCGTATAGAGCGTGATGCCGGCCAGCTCTTCCTCGGCAATGGGGATTGCCTTGTTGGCGCGCGGCAGGTCTTCGAGCGTGAGCGTCGGAATGCGGGCCAGCGCCTCCGGCGGATCGGCCTGCTCCTGCAGCTCCTTGAGGTGCCTCGTCTGCTCGGCGACGGCAGCGAGCCCGCTGGCATCGAGCCCGGCCTGCGCCGCATCGAGCCGGGCGCGTTCGGCCGCGCTCTCCTTGGCCGCCTTGTCGGGGTCGGCCGTGAGCAGCACGGTGGTGCGGTGCTTGTTGTCGAGGATGTGCGTCTTGATCAGCCCCTCGAACACTTTCTCGCCGGCCGCGAGCTTGTCCTTGATCGCCTTGAGCGGAACCTCGAAGCTGAGCGGGGCGAGCGGATCGCCGCCATAGAGCCAGGTGCCGAGCGAGCGGAACATGAGCGCGATGCCGCGCGGGAACGAGCCGGTATTGTTCTCGCGGAGGCCGAACTCGGCCGTGTTCACCGCCGCCTCGATCGTCTTGGGATCGATGCCCTCGACGCTCAGGTACTCGAGCGTCGCGATGATCAGCTCCTGCACCTTCTCGCCGTCTTCATCGGCAATGCCCTTGAGGCCGAAGGTGAAATAGGGCTGCTGGATACCATCGGCGAGGCCGGAGCCGGTGAGCCCCTCGCCGAGGCCGGAATCGATCAGCGCCTTGCGCAGCGGCGCTGCCGGCGTGCCGACGAGGACGGACTCGAGGATGTTGAGCGCCAACAGGGTTTCGGGATCGGTGACCTCGTCGAGCATCCAGTTGACGGTGACCATGGCCGACTTCCGGCCCGCTTCGTCGGGGCTGGCCGCATAGGTCTCGTGGAACTGGCGCGGCTCGGACCAGCGCGGCTGCAGCGGAATGTCGGCCTTGGGTTCGATCGGCTCGAACTGGCTGAAATACTCCTCGAGGATTTCGAGGCGCTTGGCCGGATCGTCGTCGCCGTAGAACACGACGCGCGAATTGGACGGATGGTAGAACTTGGCGTGGAAGTTCTTGAAATACTCGTAGGTGAGGTCGGGGATCGCCTTGGGGTCGCCGCCCGAGTTCACGCCATAGGTGGTGTCGGGATAGAGCGACAGCTGGCTGACCTTGCCCAGCACCGCGGCGGCCGAGGAATAGGCGCCCTTCATCTCGTTGAACACCACGCCCTTGTAGACCATCGGCCCCTGGGTGGAATCGAGCTCGTAGTGCCAGCCTTCCTGCCGGAACGTGTCCTCGCTGATCAGCGGGAAATAGACGGCGTCGAGATAGACGTCGACGAGGTTGTAGAAGTCCTTGAGGTTCTGGCTGGCGACCGGATAGGCGGTCTTGTCCGAGAAGGTCATGGCGTTGAGGAAGGTGTGGAGGCTGCCCTTGAGCAGTTCCACGAACGGCTTCTTCACCGGGTACTTGCGGGAACCGCACAGCACCGAGTGCTCGAGAATATGTGCAACCCCGGTCGAATCCTCGGGCGGGGTCTTCAGCGTCACGCCGAAGACCTTGTTCTCGTCCTCGTTGATGAGGCTCAGCACCTCCGCCCCGGTCTTCTTGTGCCGGTAGAGCTTCGCCAGTGAACTGATCTCCCCGATCTGCTGCTCGCGGACGAGTTCGAAGGCGGGGTGCTCGGACATGTGGATACTCGAGGTGGTGGGAGGATGAGACGTAATCTAGGCAGCCGCGATGGCGGATGGAAGGGGGGCTGGGCGGATGGGGAGGTTGGGCACCAGCTACAGTGCGGGAAAATACCCCCCACCCTGTCCCTCCCCCGCATAGGGGAGGTGACCTGCGCTCCCAAGTCTTCGCAACGCACCGGTCCTTACGTCGGCGTCTCCCTCCCCCTTGCGGGGAGGGACAGGGGTGGGGGTGCGTTTCCCGCCCCAGCCGAGCCGAAACTAGATCCGTCCCCGGATCTCCGGCCGCACCTTGTCCTGGTACCAGTCCGTCAGCTTCTCGACCAAGGCCGGCTCCACCGGTTCGCGCTTGGTGGCATCGACATTGGCGCGCAGCTGGTCCGGGCGGCTCACGCCGGCGATGATGGTGGACACTGCCGGCTGGTCGAGGATCCAGCGCAGGGCGAACTGGCTGAGCGGGATGCCCGCCGGGATCATCTGCTTGAGCTGGTCGACCAGCGCGACGCCGGTCTCGAACTTGAGGCCGGCAAAGGTCTCGCCGATATTGAAGCGCTCGCCATTGGCGTTGAAGTTGCGGTGGTCGGTGGCGGCGAACTTCGTGTCCTTGGTCCACTTGCCCGAGAGCAGGCCCGAGGCCAGCGGCAGGCGCACGATGATGCCGACATTGCGCTTCTGCGCCGTCGGGAACACCTCGGTGATGTAGTCCTGCCGGAGCAGGTTGAAGATGATCTGCAGCGTCGTGCAGCCGTCGGCGCGGAGCGCCAGCAGCGCTTCCTCGACATTCTCGACGCTCGCGCCCCAGTTGCGCATCATCCCTGCGTCGCGCAGGTCGTCCATGATGGTGAAGACCTCGCCATCGCGCAGCACGTCGGTGGGGATGGTGTGGAGCTGGGCAAGATCGAGCGTCTCGACGCCCAGCCGCTTGATCGAGCCCGCGAGGCTCTCCTTGATGTTCTTCTTGTTGTAGCCGGTCTTGTTGGGGAAGATCTCGCCGTTGCGACCAAGCTTGGTGGCGACGAACACCCCCTTCTTGTCACGGAACGAGCCGATCCGCCGCTCGGACTGCCCGCCGCCATAGACGTCGGCGGTGTCCCAGAAATTCACATCGGCGCTGCGGGCGGTCTTCAGGATTTCGGCGGCCGTCTCATCGTTGAGCGCGCCGAAGCTCTCGCCCAGTTGCCAGGTGCCGAGCCCGATCTCCGAGACCTCGTAGCCAGTCTTGCCAAGCTTGCGCGTATTCATGAAACCCACTCCCTGTTCACGTACCTCAGATAGCCGGGTCGACCTCGCCCTGCAAAGCGCTTTCGCCCCTCGGCTTCCTCGCCTTTAGGCGCACGACCGTATCGCAAGGCGGTGGAAGGAGTTGGCTGGTGCCGTCCGTTGCCGTCAGGAGGTGGTGAGAGCCACGAAACGCGTCGCCAGCCGGCCCCGATCGATGGTGTGGACCGCAAAGCCTGGCGGGGCTGCACCGTCGACGGCGATCCGGTCAACCTCGTTGATCCGCAGCGTCGAGACGATGCCGGGCGCGCCGATGAGCGGCACGCCGGCGAACTGCGTCACATGCGGGGTGTGGACGTGGCCGGTGAGGACACCGGCCACGGATGGCGATGACGCGATCAGGCCGGCCAGCGCATCGGGGTTGGAAAGCTTTGTCGCATCGATGGCCAGGTGCCCGATATCGACCGCTGGATGATGGCAGGCGAGCAGCACAGCGCCCCGTGCAGTGGCAATGGCATTGCGGGCGAAGCTCAGGGTCGCGTCGTCCAGCAACCCCTCGTCGCGGCCGTCGACCGCCGTGTCGAGGCCGACGATGCGGAGCCCACCGACATCGATCTGGCTGTTGCGCGGACCGACATTCGCCTCGAACGCCGCCTTGAGGCAGTGGTTGCCGGTGGTGACGATGGTCGGCGGCAGGCCGGCGATCTCGGGCATGAAAGCCTGATACTCGGACGCGAGCCCGCGATCGGCGATGTCGCCGGTGACCACCACGGCATCAAGCCGCGGCAGCTCGCGGACGGCGGCCAGGACCTGCCGGAGGCGAGAGAGACGAACCGGACGCGCATCGAGGTGCGGGTCGCTCAGGTGGGCTATGACGATGGGGTGCGCGCTCATGCGCGAACCCTAGTGCCGTTCCTTCGTCGTGTGGAACGTAATCTTGGGATAGTCCCGTTCGGCGCGCGCCAGCCACCAGGGTGACTGCGCCAGGTAGACCGGATCGCCGTACTTGTCCTCGGCCATCTCGAGCTTGTTGGTGGAAATGAAGCGCTCGAGCTCGGCCTTGTCGGTGGACGTGATCCAGCGGGCGAGCTCGAAGTTGATCACCTCGAAGCTGATCGGCACGTTGTACTCGGTGTTGATCCGGCTCTGCAGCACTTCGAGCTGCAGCTGGCCGACCACGCCGACGATATAGTCAGCGCCCACCATGCGGCGGAAGATCTGCGCCACGCCCTCTTCGGCGAGGTCGCTGAGCGCCTTGGCGAGCTGCTTGGCCTTCATCGGATCGGTGAGGCGGACGCGGCGGATGATTTCCGGCGCGAAGTTCGGGATGCCCGTGACCTTGATGTTGGCGCCTTCGGTCAGCGTGTCGCCAACGCTGAGCGCGCCATGGTTCGGGATGCCGACGATGTCGCCGGCCACCGCTTCTTCGGCCAGTTCGCGGTCGTGCCCGAAGAAGAACATCGGATTCGAAACCGCCATGTCCTTGCCGGTGCGGACGTTCTTCAGCCGCATGCCGCGCTTGAAGATGCCTGAACTCAGCCGCACGAAGGCGATGCGGTCGCGGTGGTTGGCGTCCATGTTCGCCTGCACCTTGAACACGAAGCCGGTAACCTTGGGATCGTTGGGCTCGATCGGCTTGGGTTCGGCCGGCTGCGGACGCGGCTGGGGCGCCCAGGCGCCCAGCGCTGCCAGCATTTCCGGCACCGAGACGGACTTCAGCGCCGAGCCGAAGATCACCGGCGTCAGGTGACCGGCGAGATAGATCTCGTGGTCGAATTCGGGGAAGCCGGCGCGCGCCAGTTCGAGATTCTCGAGGCTGGCCATGATCACCGGATCGGTCGCGAATTCGTTGTCCCGCGACAGGTCATCGACATTGGTGAAGGTCTTCCACACTTCGCCGTTCGGCCGCTTCACCACGCCGGCGGTGAGATCGACGATCCCCTTGAAGTCGACGCCGCCGCCGAGCGGCCAGACCACCGGCGAGACGTCGAGCGCCAGAGTGGAGGCGATCTCGTCGAGAATCTCCACCGGGTCCTTGCCCTCGCGGTCCACCTTGTTGGCGAAGGTGATGATCGGGATGTCGCGCAGGCGGCAGACCTCGAACAGCTTCAGCGTCTGCGCCTCGATGCCCTTGGCGACGTCGATCACCATGATGGCGGCATCGACCGCGGTCAGCGTGCGATAGGTGTCCTCGGAGAAGTCCGAGTGGCCGGGCGTGTCGAGCAGGTTGAAGGTCAGCCCCAGGTGCTCGAAGGTCATCACCGACGAGGTGATCGAGATGCCGCGCTGGCGCTCGATCTCCATCCAGTCCGACCGCGTGGCGCGCTGGTTGGCGCGGTGGCGCACCTGCCCCGCCTGCTGGATGGCGCCCGACGACGCCAGCAGCTTTTCGGTCAGCGTGGTCTTGCCGGCGTCCGGGTGCGAGATGATCGCGAAGGTCCGGCGCGTCTGATAGGGCAGCAGTTTGGTGGCGGGCGCCGCGGCGGTCAGGGCGTTCATCGGCATGCTCGAGAGTTTGGAAGGCCGCTACATAGTCGTGTTGCGCGCCGAATGCAAAAAGAGAACGGCCGCCCCGAGGGACGGCCGTTCGTGATTCTGCCGATTGGCGAGGCTTAGAACTTGAAGTTCAGGCCAACGGTGACGGCATGCGAGGTGAGGCCGAACTCTTCGAAGCCATAGTCGACAGTGCCATAGTCCGAGTAGCGGTACAGCAGGTCGACCGAGATGTTGTCGGCAACGGCGAACTCGACGCCAGCGCCGACGGTCCAGCCGACATGGGTCTCGCTCACGGTGTCGATCTCGGTACCGGCAACCGCCAGACCAGCGGTCAGGTACGGCAGGAAGGCGCCGCCGTCGAAGCCGAGGCGGCCACGGAGCGAAGCGTTCCAGTCGATGGCGAGCACATCGCCGTTCTGCTCGTTGGCGTTGGACCAGGCGATGTCGCCGACCACGCCCAGCACGATGCCGTCGGCAACGGTGAAGTTGGCGCCGAGGTTCACACCGGCGAGCCAGCCGCTGACGTCGTACTCATCCGAGGCCTCGTCCTCGAACGTACCGCCGAGGCCGCCGACGAAGGCGCCGACATAGAGGCCGTCCCAGTTGCCGCCGGCAACTTCGACAACACCAGCGGCGGGCTCATCGATGATCAGGTCAGCCGCCTGGGCGCCCGAGACGAGAGCAAGACCGGCAACGCCGGAAAGCAGAGCAATAACAAAACGATTCATGGGAATCTCCTAAAGATGCGAGCGCTCTACCGTCTAATCTCGCCTAGCGCGATAGAGATTTAGGCCCTCCACGTCCGACACCGCCAGAGTGTCACCGTCCCGCAACAGTCTCGGCAAGGTAAGTGACTGGCGGAGAATGCGAAAAGGGCCACCCGAGGGGCGGCCCTTGCTCAATTCGCGCTGATCTGCCGATCAGAACTTGAAGTTCACGCCTGCCGTGAGGGCATGGGTGTTGAGGTCGATCTCCGGATTGCCCGGCAGGTCGTACTCGGCCGTGCCGTAGTCCGAATAGCGGTACTGCAGGTCGATCGAGATGTTGTCGGTCGCTGCAACTTCGACACCGGCACCGGCCGTCCAGCCGAAGTGCATCTGGGTGCTGTCGCTCGGACCATTGCTGGCGGTGGCGCCGGCGAAGGCGAGACCAGCCGTCACGTAGGGCATGAAGGCGCCGCCGTCGAAGCCGGCGCGGCCGCGCAGCGCGCCGGTCCAGTTCACGTCGAAATCGGCGAGGGCCACGTCGTCGAAACCACCAACACCGGACCAGGCGAGGTCGCCGGCTGCACCGAGAATGAAGCCAGGCGCGACGGTAAAGTTGGCGCCGAGGGTGGCGCCGGCGGTCCAGCCGGACAGCTCCAGTTCTTCGCTGTCGAAGAGGCCGAGCAGGTCATCGGTGGCAGTGCCCCAGCCAAAGCCGACGAAGCCGCCGATATAGGCGCCATCCCAGCCGCCGGCACCGCCGACGTCGACGAAGCCCGGCATCGAGGGCTGCTGGATGAGCAGGTCAGCCGCCTGGGCAGCCGGAGCCACGGTAAGCACAGCGGCGCCCGCGAGAAGAATGAGAGAGATACGGTTCATGATGTGCCTCCAAGGAACACGGAAAACATTTGCCTTGTCGGCGCATGAATCGAATCCAAATTGCAAACAACTGGTTTACGCGGCGGTAACCGTCAGGGGGTGGTTAACGAGGCGTAAAGGCTGAAACCGACGCCCCTGCCCGCGTAAATCGCGGCGCCTGGCTGGGTGCATCGCCATCCACAGCCACGATCTCTGCGAAGGCAGGGATCCTCTCGCAGAAGGGTTCGTGAGGAGACATGGGTCCCTGCCTTCGCAGGGATGACAACTGGTGGTTGGGCAGTTGCCCTGCCCGAGAGCGAGACGCAAAAAAAAGAAGGGCCGCCCGTGAGGCGACCCTTCCCGATTTCGCTGGTCTTCGAAGGTGATCTCCTGCCCTCAGGGGGCCATGAGACTTCGATCAGGCCAGAGGCTGCTCCGAGCTGACGGAGACTCCAAGACCCTTCGAAACCATCGATTTCGTATGAGACATTGGATCACCTCCTTTTTGCTGGTTGAACATGAACCCAAAGGTGGGACTGTTTCACGCAGCTGACAAGGGCAATTCCGCCACAAGGTGCTCAAAAAGCAGCACCGCCAATACCACGAAACCGGGTGGCGGTTTCCGGGGAGCTGCTGGCATCGGCTGGTGCTTCGGCCCGCTGCAGACGGAGCTGGCAAAAAAGAAGCCCCGCCGCGGCAGATGCCGGGGCGAGGCCAAACGTCACAGCGATCAGAGGATCGCGGACTGGATTAGAACTTCCAGTTCACGCCGACGGTGACGGCGTGGGTCTGGAACTCGGTGTTGACCGCAGCGTACTCCTGGGCGTCGTAGGCCGAGTAGCGGTACAGCAGGTCGAGCGAGACGTCTTCGGTAACGGCGAACTCAACGCCAGCACCAACGGTCCAGCCGAGGTGCGTGTTGTCGGCGCCGTTCCAGTCGGCGTGGGCAACGGCGAGACCGCCCGTCAGGTACGGCAGGAAGGCGCCGCCATCGAAGCCGAGCTTGCCGCGGAGCGACCCGGTCCAGTCGACGTTGAAGTCTTCCACGTCATCGGCATCGCCGATGTCGGCCCAGGCGAGGTCACCGACGACGCCGAGCACGAGGCCGTTGCCGACCGAGAAGTTGGCGCCGAGAGCGGCACCGATCTGCCAGCCATTGATGTCGAAGATGTCGTCCGTACCGTCGACGTCATCAACGTCACCGCCGGTCCAACCGGCGAAGCCGCCGATGTACACGCCATCCCAGTTGCCGGTCGTCTGGATGACGCCGACTTCCGGAGCGGGCTCGCTGATGATGAGGTCAGCGGCCGAAGCAGCCGAAGCCAGCGAGACGCCAGCCACACCGGCCAGCAGAGCGATTGCGAAGCGATTCATAGTCAATACTCCTAGAGAGACGGGGGCTGGGTTAACCCCTCAGCGCGCCAAAAGCGACAGCCTTGGGTACGAAATCGCCCAGATAAGGGCCCTCCGGGAACGAGTCGTAACATTCGCGCCACACCTGTGCCGGTCGTGGCCATTTCAAGGCACGAATGGGGTCATTTCGCGAAGATGTGAAAAGCCCCGCCACAGCTTTCGCCGGGCGGGGCTCATGGTTTCGTCCAGTAAACTAGATCAGAAGCTCCAGTGCAGACCTGCCTGGACGGTATGCGTTGTGAGCGAAACCTTCGGCACTTGCTGGCCACCGTCGTTGTAGATCTCAGTGCCATAGTCGCTATAGCGGTACAGAAGATCAACGGAGAGTTCTTCGGAAACCGCAAACTCGACGCCAGCACCGACAGTCCAACCCACATGGGTATTGTCGAACGGCCCATCATCAAAGTTGAAGGTTTCGCGTGTGGCGTTGGCGAAGGCGAGACCGCCCGTCAGGTACGGCAGGAAGGCGCCCCCGTCGAAGCCGACGCGGCCGCGCAGAGAGCCCTGCCAGTTGATGTCGTGTGTAATCTCGTCATAGGCCCCGACCGGAGGATCCACGATTGAACCACCGATGTCGGTCCAAGCGATATCACCGACAACGCCGAGCACGAGGCCCGAGCCAACGGTGAAATTGAAACCGGCGTCGACGCCGACGAACCAGCCCGACAGGTCGATGTCGTTGCCGTCGCCAAGACCCGAGTACTCGTGGTCCGCCTCGCCCCAGCCGCCACCGATGAAACCGCCGATGAAGGCGCCGTCCCAGTTGCCGCCGACGACGACCGGCTCAACAATACCCGGCTCTTCTATAATGAGGTCCGCGGCATAAGCCGTGGACATCAGGCCTGCGCCGGCCACCGTGGCCAGCAATAGAGTTGTGATGCGCTTCATGTCTGCCCTCCTACAGGGATGCCCCAATCTACATGGGCTGTGTACGGAATCGAGTGGTAGGTGCCAAGTAGTTGCCACTATTCACCGCGGTGTTGCATAGGCGCATCGGCAGAAACACAGGGGGCGAAGTCAGATTCAGCGCGGAGAATCAGGACGTTGACCGCTGTCGCGACAGCAGATGCGCAGTCGATCACGCCCGCGTGAACCGGGGCACAACTTTGGCCGTTTGAGGACAATCGTTGCTCACGGAGTATTCGCAGCGTAGCATACGTCTACAACTGTACGAATCCGCACCGAGGACTCTGGAACAGAACCGGGCGGCAGTGAAATGGCGCCGGAAAAGACAAAGCCCCCGGCAGCCGTTGGGCGCCAGGGGCTTGGTTGGAATGGTGGGTGTGACAGGGATTGAACCTGTGACCCCCGCCGTGTGAAGGCGATGCTCTCCCGCTGAGCTACACACCCATCCCGAGGGCTCGCGGCCAGGCCGGAACCGATTTCGTTGCGCCGGATTGTCCGGACTTTTCAGGGACTTGCGATCCCTGGAGGCGAAGGATGGTGGGTGTAACAGGGATTGAACCTGTGACCCCTACCATGTCAAGGTAGTGCTCTCCCGCTGAGCTATACACCCATCACTTCGCTTCAACTCCGGGCGGGCCCCGTCGTTGCGAGCGGGATACACCACAAAACCGCTTGGTGGGTCAAGCGTCAATTCCAGCCCTGAGAAAGTCGCCCGCCTGACCGGCCTTTGCGGGCGGTCTCCCTGTGGACTAACCCTCAGGCGGCCAGCAGCCGCTCAACCTCGTGCACGAGGTCCTTGAGGTGGAACGGCTTGCTCAGCACCGATGCATCCCTGGGCGCTTCGCTGTCCGGATTGAGCGCAACCGCGGCGAAGCCGGTGATGAACATCACCTTGAGGTCGGGGTCGAGCTCGGTGGCCCGGCGCGCGAGCTCGATGCCGTCCATCTCGGGCATCACGATATCGGAGAGCAGCAGGGAGAACGGCTCCTCGCGCAGGCGCTCATAGGCGGACCTGCCGTTGTCGAACGAGACCACCTCATAACCCGCGGTCTTCAGCGCCCGGGTGAGGAACTGGCGCATATCGTTGTCGTCTTCAGCGAGGAGAATGCGCTTCATCATGGTCTCTTTCCGTCCCGTCCCCGGCCTTCTGCCGTCAGTGTAGCCCGGGATGTTTAATGCAAGTTTTCATGATCGGGAACGGGCCCGTGCGCAAGAGTGATAGCGTGCCCACAGGGCTTATGGACAATCGCCGATCGGCGCGGCACAGTGCCGCCATGTGACCAGTGCTTCGGCGCTGAAGGAGCCCCGGTGCAGTCCGACTATTGGGACAGGCCAGCATTCGAAACCATCCGGCCGCGCCGGATGATGGCACCGCTGGTGTTCAACTCCGCCCATTCCGGCCGCGACTATCCCGAGCGCTTCCTCAGCATGACGCGTCTCGACCACCTGTCGATTCGCCAGTCCGAGGATGCCTTCGTCGACGAGTTGTTCGCACGCGCCCCGCACCTGGGCGCGCCGCTGATCCGCGCACACTTCCCGCGCGCCTATCTCGACGTGAACCGCGAGCCCTGGGAACTCGATCCCGCCATGTTCGTCGAGCCGTTGTCGGAGCGGTTCAACACGACGAGCCCGCGCGTCGCCGCCGGGCTTGGCACCCTCGCCCGCGTCGTCGCCGAGAACAAGCCGATCTACCGCGAGCGGCTGACCCTCGACGATGCGCGCATGCGCATCGAGGGCATCTACCAGCCCTATCACGCGACGCTGCAGCGGCTCCTGACCGAGGCTCACTCCGCATTCGGGATGGCTGTCCTCATCGACTGCCACTCGATGCCGCGCCTCTCGCGCTCCGGCGACCGGCTGGGACCCGATATCGTGCTGGGCGATCGCTACGGCACGACCTGCGCGCCGATCCTCGCCGACATCGCCGAAATGGTCTTTGCCGGCTCCGGCCTGCGCGTGGCGCGCAACCGCCCCTATGCCGGCGGTTTCTGCACCCGCACCTATGGCCGGCCCCAGCATGGGGTACACGCGCTGCAGATCGAGATCAGCCGCCACCTCTACATGAACGAGGTCACGCTGGAAAAGAACGAGGGTTTCGGCGCCATCCGGCAGCTGATCGACCGGCTGCTGGCAACCCTGGTCGGGCTCGACCTCGCCATGCTGGCCCCGTCCCTGCCGGTGAGCGAGAGATTCGCCGCGGAGTAGCTCCGCCTGGACGGCGCTCTTCATGTGAGGCTCGATCGGCATTGTCGCTAGTGCAGTTGCACCCGGGCGTCCGCAACGCAGCGCAATCGGCCGGAGGCTGATGGAATAGAACTGCCCAAAGAAAAACGGGCCGCCGAAGCGGCCCAGTCAAGGGAGGAAACGATGACGGCCAGATACCGGTGCCAAAGTCGCGGCGTAGGTCTCGAGCCGCCCATCCATCATGCACCTTCCGGAATGAACTGATTTGCCCCTTCAAACAAGGAAATCAGAAGTCATCAACAGGGAAACCTGACCGTTGTTGCAAAAATGAATCACGACTGTCATGGACTATTCCAGCACATAGCGCTGCAGCAGCCGCTAATGCACTCAAGACTCTATAAAAATCATCGCGGGGCCTTCAAATGACAACAGATGCTCTTGGCGGGCTCACCGCCGAACTGGTGAGCCGTACACTGCTCGATGCCGCCGAGATCGCGGCAAGCCACACCCTGCCCCGCTTTCGTTCGGGCCTCGCCGTGGACAACAAGCTCGCCGACGGCTTCGACCCGGTGACGGAAGCCGACCGCGAAGCCGAGCTGGCCATCCGCGCCTTGCTCGAGGAGCGCTTCCCCGATCACGCCATCATCGGCGAGGAGTGGGACGACAAGGCCGGCGCCGGTCGCTTCGCCTGGATCATCGACCCCATCGACGGCACGCGCGCCTTCATCACCGGTGTCCCCGTCTGGGGCACGCTCATCGGCCTGACGGTCGACGGCAAGGCGGCAGCCGGCCTGATGGCGCAGCCCTTCACCGGCGAGATCTATCTGAGCCTCCCCGGCGAGGCCTCCTACTACCGGGGCTTCGACAAGGAGCCGCTGAAGACCTCGAAGGTGACCGAGCTCAAGGGCGCCAAGCTGACCACGACCTCGCCCGACCTGTTCGAGCGCGACGGGCTGCTCGAATCGTGGTCGCGGATGCGCAAGAGCGTGCTCACCACGCGCTACGGCCTCGATTGCTATGGCTATGCGCTGATGGCGGCCGGGCACATCGACCTCGTCGTCGAAGCCGGCCTCAAGGATGTCGACATCTGCCCGCTCATCCCGCTGATCGAGAATGCCGGTGGCGTCATCACCACCTGGGATGGTGGCCGCGCCGAGCAGGGCGGCAACTGCGTCGCCGCCGCGACGCCCGAGCTGCACGCGGCAGCGATGGCATTGCTGCGGGGCTAGGAAGCCTCAGCCGCTCTGCTCGGTGATGAACGCATCGAACGCGGCCAGCACCTGGCCGCGGATCGAATCGTTTTCCATGAACAGCTCGTGCCGCGCGCCCGGGATCATCACGTGGCGGCCGGTGCGCATCCTGAGGCCCAGCGTCTCGGTGGCGGCGCTGTCGACGATCTCGTCGCGGGCTGCGGCCAGCATCAGCACGGGTATCCGTACCGCGCCCGGGAACCGGTCGGTCGAGGCTCCGGCCATCGCCTCGAAGGCCGCCGCGACCCAGCGGAACGTGGGCGCCCCGAGTTCGAGGTCGGGGCGCGCCTTCAGCGCGTCGCTGGTGCGCGTGAAGCGGGCCAGGTCCGAAGTCAGCGGGTTGCCGGGAAAGGCCAGTTCGGTCTGCGGCTTGTCGCCCGGCCGCCCGACCGGCATGCGGGCGAGGCCAAGGTTGGAGAGCGTGCCGGCGAGGCGCGCCATGCCGGCCGGGCCCAGCGGCTGGCCGGGAAGCCCGATCATGGGGGCGGACAGGAAGATGCGCTCGAACATCATGCGGTCGCGGATGCCGGCATAGAGCGACACCAGCCCGCCCATCGAATGGCCGACGAGGTAGTAGGGCGCCGGACAATCGGGCAACAGGATCGAAGAGTGGAAGGCCCTCAGGTCCTCCCAGTAGTCGTCGAAGCGCCGGACATAGCCGAGCTTGTGGTTGCCGATGAGCCGCTGGCTGCCGCCCTGCCCGCGCCAGTCGAAGGTGGCGACGGCGAAACCGCGCGCCTGGAAATCGGCGATTGTCTCGAAATACTTCTCGATGAACTCGGTGCGCCCGTGGACGAGGCAGATCGTGCCGCGCGCCGCGCCCTGCGTCTTGGGAAAGCTCGCATAGCGCAGTTGCACCTTGTCGGCGGTCGAGAAGTAGCCGACCCGCGCGCCTTCAGGCACCGGGTTGGACGGCACCACGGCGAGCGTGGGTCCACTGGGATCGACGATGGCGTTCATATGCTCCTCATATCGGATTCCCCACGCGGAGAATACGGTTGGGGCATGCGCACCGAAGCCCCCTCACCCGGCCCTCCGGGCCGACCTCTCCCCCGAAGGAAGAGGTGGTTGCTGGCACGATTTTCGCCCCGTCTTCACCTCTCCCCTGGGGGAGAGGTCGCCGGCAGCGGCGGGTGAGGAGGCCTTCCCGCGCGAACCCCGAACACAGAAAAGCCAGCGCCTCGTTCAAGGCACTGGCTTTCCTGTGATGGCCGCCTTGCGGGGGGCGGGTGAAGGCGGCGCATTCGGTGTGCTCTGCAGCAGACAGTAAGCACAGTCCCGCTTATAGGGGCGCTTGTCTGAACCGGCTTTGATTGCCGCATTCATGTTCGGTTCATCGACCTGAACGGGGGTCTTGAACCGCCGCGGAGGCTCCCTAAATCAATGCTGTCCGCCGGGAAATCCCGGGGACCGGGAACCCGGGAATGCCTGCTTGCCCAATCGGGGAGCGCGCATGGGACACCCGCCAAAGCCACGTTGCTCAAAGGAGAATGTGATCATGGCTGCCTACGATTTTTCGCCCTTCTACCGTTCGACCGTCGGTTTCGATCGCGTGTTCAACCGCCTCGACTCCCTCGTCGGCCAGGAGGCGAAATCCTATCCTCCGTACAACATCGAGAAGGTCGGCACTGACGCCTACCGCATCTCGATTGCCGTCGCCGGCTTTGCCGATGGCGACATCGCCATCGAGAGCAAGGAAAACAATCTCGTCGTGAAGGGCGCCAAGGCCCAGGAGGCCGACGACAAGACCCGCGAGTTCCTGCACCGCGGCATCGCCGAGCGTGCTTTCGAGCTGCGCTTCCAGCTGGCCGACTATGTCGAAGTCGCCGGCGCCAACCTCGAGAACGGCCTGCTCCACATCGAGCTGAAGCGCGAGATCCCGGAGAGCAAGAAGGCTCGCCAGATCCCGATTTCGGCCAGTGCCAAGACGATCGAGGACAAGTCGGTCAACTAATTCCGGTCACGAACGTCCCGGCGAGCCGGTGCGCACCAGTCGTGCGCGCACCGGCAAGCAGAGCGGTCTGATCCGCCGGGAGAACGGAATGAGGGCGTGGTCCGCGAGGGCCGCGCCCTTTCCAGTTGGCGGACGTGGCCTGTCGCTTGTGGGTAGGATTGCACTCGAATTGCACCGGAACTCGGGGCGACAGCCGGCGTTGACTGCCCGGTTCAACCCCATCTCGAGGCTCCAGATGAAATCCGTTGAAATCGGGCTCAAGTCCAACACCAAGGCCGAAATGATCGGCCTGCTCAACGCCCGGCTGGCCGACGCCATCGACCTGGCGCTCGTCACCAAGCAGGCGCACTGGAACCTCAAGGGTCCCAACTTCATCGCCGTGCACGAAATGCTCGACCAGTTGCGTGGCGACCTCGATGGGCATGTCGACGTCATCGCCGAGCGGGTGGCCCAGCTCGACGGCATCGCGCTCGGCACATTGCAGACGGTGAGCGAAGCGAGCCAGCTCGCGCCCTACCCCACCGATATCAGCAAGAGCGACGACCACCTCAACGCCCTCGTCGAGCGCTACGCCAAGGTGAGTCGCTCGGCGCGCGAGGGTATCGATGCCGCGGACGAGGCCGGTGATGCCGACACCGCCGACATTTTCACCGCCTTCTCGCGCGACCTCGACAAGGACCTGTGGTTTTTGAAGAGCCACCTGCAGTAGGCAGCACACACTACGCACTGCCCCCAGAGCCATGGACAGCCCCTGTAGCCGGCGCTACCAAGGCATGATCGAGCCTGGGGTCTGCCCATGATCGCCATTAGTCAGATGCCGCTCTGGCTTGCTGGCCTGGTGCTGGTGCTGATTCCCACGGCACTCGCGATGGCCATGATCTTCCTGATCCGCCGCGTCGCGCCGCTCGAACTGCTGCGCCAGAACAACGAGGTTGCCGGCTTCCAGTTCGCCGTTGTCGGCGTGCTGTACGCCGTGCTGCTCGCCTTCGCGGTCATCGTCGTATGGGAACTCTTCAGCGAAGCCGAGGGCAACGTGGCGACCGAGGCCGGCGCCGCCGCCACGCTCTACCGGCTCGCCGACGGCGCTGCGGCCCCGACCGGCCCCACGATCCGCGCGGCCGTTACCACCTATCTCGAGAGCGTCGTCGGCGACGAATGGCCCGCCATGGAGCATGGAAGGACGAACGCCGGCACGACCCGCGCGCTCGATGGCCTCTATGCGGCGACCCTGGCACTGCAGCCCGCCAACGATCACGATCGTGTTCTCCTGACCGAACTGCTGACCCAGCTCAACGTCCTGACGGAAGCCCGCCGCTCCCGGCTCGTCGCAGCCGAGGGCAGCGTCCCCGCTCTCCTGTGGGTCGTGCTGCTTGGTGGTGCCGTGGTGACCGTCGGCTTCACCTTCTTCTTCGGCGCTCCCAACCCGCGGGCCCAGGCGCTCATGACCGGCATCCTCAGCGTGCTGATCTTCTCAGGCCTCCTCGTCATCGTCGCCATCGAACACCCCTTCAGCGGCGACGTGCGCCTGTCGCCCGAAGCGATCGCCGAGGTGCTCGATGATCTCAAGGGCAGCTGACCGGCGATAGATCACGGCTTTCGCGTCCCTGCCCGGGCCTTGCCGTCATGCGGGCCGAGTTCGTGTGCTGGCGCGTCGTCCCAGGCGCGGTTGCGGCGGCGGAAGGTGTCCATGCGTTCGGGGTTGAGCGGATAGTAGAGCTGGTTGCCCTCCCGCATGTGCTCGCCGACGATCAGCAGGTGGACGTCGGAATCGGAGTTGTTGAGGAAGCTGTGGGCGATGCCGGTGCCGGCCGGGAAGCCCACGCCGTCGCCGGCCGTGAGTGGGTGGAGCACCCCGTCGATCCAGACGTCCGGCGTTCCCTGCAGCACGTAGACGAACTCCTCCTCGAGCTTCTCGGCATGCGGATGCGAGGACCGGTTGCCCGGCGGAATGATCTCGAGGTTGATGCCGATCCGGTTGAGGCCAAAGGCCTGGCCGAAGCGGGCGCCCGCGCCGTCCATGCCCTCCGGCGATCGCTCGTACGGCTTCAGCAGGTCTGAATAGTGCGAGATGTACGGCGGACGCGGCTGGCTGGACATGACGGCTCCGACAATTTCATGTTGCGGAACATGAGCATCGACGGGATCGGATGTCGATGGGTGGCGGCGACGGGGCGTACCGATGGGTTCGCATTCGCCCGATGTCCTATCCGCCGGCCTGCCCACTACGGCCCGGTTTTCCTCGTTCCTCAAGCGGCCTGCGCCCCTCAAGTCCTACTACTTTCCTATTTCAGCTGCCCCATTTCCTATGCCTCGCCGTCACAAGACGGCAAAAAAGTGACTTCGGCCGCTTGCTCGCAGTTTGGAATTATGCAAATGTAGTCTCGATAGGACAGTACGCCTGTCCAATTCGTGAGCCTCCGGTCTCCCCGGATGTGTTCACACGCCTGTTCTGGCTGGACCGCGCACGAATGCGGAAACGGAAGGGTGGGGCTTTATCGAGCCTGAATGAGCGGCCATTTGGATGCAGAGCCGCTCCCCACTAAAGGATTGCGCCTACGTATTCGAGCCGTACACTGAGGTACGGCTGGGGGCCGAAGACGCGTCGAAAGGAAACTACCCCGGACATCAAGCTCCGGGACCAGACACACGACTGCCAACGCGAGGAACTGCAAATGGCTGAATCACGGCACGGAAAGATGTCCATCACCGTCTCGGAAGCCGGCACGCGCAAAAACTCGTATCGGGACGATCTGCCAATAGGCGTGATGCGCCCCGAGGCCGGCGGTCTGTATGATCCGACGCGCGAGCACGATGCCTGCGGCGTCGGCTTCATAGTCAATCTCAAGAACCAGCCCAGCCAGAAGATCGTCCAGAACGGTCTTGCGATCCTCGAGAACCTCGAGCATCGCGGCGCCGTGGGCGCCGACCCGCTGATGGGCGACGGCGCCGGCATCATGGTGCAGATCCCGCACAGGTTCTTCGCCAAGGAGAGCGCGCGGCTCGGCTTCCACCTGCCCGAACAGGGCAAGTACGCCGTCGGCTTCATCTTCATGCCGCAGGACGCTGACCTGCGCGCCAAGATGGAACGCGTCGTCAACAAGGTGATCGAGGACGAGGGCCAGACGGTCATCGGCTGGCGCGACGTGCCGTCCGACAACTCCTCGCTCAGCAAGGACCCCGAGATCGTCGCCACCGAGCCCTGCCACCGGCAGGTGATCATCGGCCGCGGCGACGGCATCGCCGACGAAGAGGCGTTCGAGCGCAAGCTCTACATCATCCGCAAGGTGATGTCGGCCAAGATCTACTCGGCCTTCGAGGGCAAGCCGAACGACTTCTACATCGTGTCGATGAGCTGCCGGACCCTGGTCTACAAGGGCATGTTCCTCGCCGCCCAGCTCGGCGCCTATTACAAGGACCTGCACGATCCCGACTTCGAGTCGGCGCTCGCGCTCGTCCACCAGCGCTTCTCGACCAACACCTTCCCGTCCTGGCGGCTGGCGCACCCCTACCGGTTCGTCTGCCACAACGGCGAAATCAACACCGTGCGCGGCAACGTCAACTGGATGGCGGCCCGGCAGGCTTCGGTATCGTCCCCGCTGTTCGGCGGCGACATCAACAAGCTGTGGCCGATCTCCTATCCCGGCCAGTCGGACACGGCCTGCTTCGACAACGCGCTCGAATTCCTGATCCGCGGCGGCTACTCGCTGCCGCATGCAGCGATGATGTTGATCCCCGAAGCCTGGGCCGGCAACCCGCTGATGGATGAGGATCGCCGCGCCTTCTACGAGTATCACGCTGCGCTGATGGAGCCGTGGGACGGCCCCGCCGCCATGTGCTTCTCGGACGGCATCCATATCGGCGCGACGCTCGACCGGAACGGGCTGCGTCCGGCCCGCTACCTCGTCACCGAAGACGACGAAGTGGTGATGAGCTCGGAAGCCGGCGTCCTGCCGATCCCCGCTGCCAAGATCAAGAAGAAGTGGCGCCTCCAGCCGGGCAAGATGCTGCTGATCGACCTGAAGCAGGGTCGCATCGTCTCCGACGAGGAGATCAAGCACGAGCTCGCCACCGCGCATCCCTACCAGCAGTGGCTGGGCCGCACCCAGATCGTGCTCGAGGACCTGCCGGCCGTTCACTTCGAGCCCAAGACCTCGGACGTGCCGCTGCTCGATCGCCAGCAGGCCTTCGGCTACACCCAGGAAGACCTGAAGCTGATCCTGCCGCCGATGGCCGCCACCGGCCAGGAAGCGGTCGGCTCGATGGGCACCGACACCCCGATTTCGGCGCTCTCGAACAAGTCCAAGCTCCTCTACTCCTACTTCAAGCAGAACTTCGCGCAGGTGACGAACCCGCCGATCGACTCGATCCGCGAAGAGCTGGTGATGAGCCTCGTCTCGTTCATCGGGCCGCGGCCGAACGTGCTCGACCTGACGGGTGGCAACAGCCGCCAGCGGCTCGAAGTGCGCCAGCCGATCCTGACCAACGAAGACCTCGAGAAGATCCGCGCCATCGGCGGCATGGAGGACAACCCGTTCCGTTCGAAGACGCTGGACATCACCTATCCGGTGTCGGAAGGCGCCGACGGGATGAAGAAGGCACTCGACCAGCTGTTCTCGGATGCCGAGATGGCCGTCCACTCGGGCGACAACATCATCATCCTGTCTGACCGCGCCATGAGCCGCGACCGGGTGGCGATCCCTGCGCTTCTTGCGACGGCGGGCATTCATCATCACCTGATCCGCAAGGGTCTGAGGACCTCGGTGGGCCTCGTGGTCGAGACCGGTGAAGCGCGCGAAATCCACCATTTCTGCGCTCTCGCCGGCTATGGCGCCGAGGCGATCAACCCCTACCTGGCATTCGAGACGCTGGCCGCCATGAAGGACGACCTGCCGGGCGAGCTGGATGCGGAAGAGATCATCTACCGCTACATCAAGGCGATCGGTAAGGGCATCCTGAAGGTCACCGCCAAGATGGGCATCTCGACCTATCAGTCCTATTGCGGCGCGCAGATCTTCGACGCGGTGGGCCTCTCCACCGACTTCGTCTCGACCTACTTCACCGGCACTGCCACCACCATCGAGGGTGCGGGCCTGAAGGAGATCGCCGAGGAAACCGTGCTGCGGCACCAGGAAGCCTTCGGCAACTCGCCGGTGCTCGAGGACGTGCTCGACGTCGGCGGCGACTACGCCTTCCGCCAGCGCGGCGAGGCGCATGTCTGGCGCTCGGAGACTGTCGCGAACCTGCAGCATGCCGCGCGCGGCAACGCCCGCGACAAGTACCGCGAGTTCTCCCGCCTCGTGAACGAGGTCGAGGACAAGTACGTCACCATCCGCTCGCTCTTCCGCATCAAGAAGGCGGACGAGGAAGGCCGCCAGCCCGTGGCGCTCGACCAGGTCGAGCCGGCGGTCGAGATCGTCAAGCGCTTCTCGACCGGCGCCATGTCCTATGGCTCGATCTCGCTCGAAGCGCACACCACGCTCGCCGTGGCGATGAACCGAATCGGCGGCAAGTCGAACACCGGTGAGGGTGGCGAGGAGCCCGATCGCTTCAAGCCGCTCGCCAATGGCGACAGCAAGCGCTCGGCCATCAAGCAGGTGGCCTCGGGCCGGTTCGGCGTGACGACGGAATACCTCGTCAACTCCGACATGATGCAGATCAAGATGGCCCAGGGCGCCAAGCCCGGCGAAGGTGGCCAGCTGCCCGGCGACAAGGTGAACGAGACCATCGCCAAGGTCCGTCACTCAACCCCGGGCGTCGGCCTGATCTCGCCGCCGCCGCACCATGACATCTACTCGATCGAGGATCTGGCCCAGCTGATCTTCGACCTGAAGAACGTCAACCCTGATGGTGCGGTCTCGGTGAAGCTCGTCTCGGAAGTCGGCGTCGGCACCGTTGCCGCCGGCGTCGCCAAGGCGCGTGCCGACCATGTCACCATCTCGGGCTACGAGGGCGGCACCGGTGCTTCCCCGCTGACCTCGCTGAAGCATGCCGGCTCGCCTTGGGAAATCGGCCTTGCCGAGACCCAGCAGACGCTGGTCCGCAATCGCCTCAGGAGCCGCATCGCGGTGCAGGTCGACGGCGGCGTCCGTACCGGCCGTGACGTGGTGATCGGCGCCCTGCTCGGCGCCGACGAGTTCGGCCTCGCCACTGCGCCGCTGATCGCGGCCGGCTGCGTGATGATGCGCAAGTGCCACCTCAACACCTGCCCGGTTGGCGTCGCCACCCAGGACCCGGTGCTGCGGGCCCGCTTCACCGGCAAGCCCGAGCACGTCATCAACTACCTCTTCTTCGTCGCCGAGGAAGTGCGCGAGCTGATGGCCGAGATGGGCTACACCCGGTTCGAGGAAATGGTCGGGCAGATGCAGATGCTCGACAAGACCGAGGCCATCGACCACTGGAAGGCCAAGGGGCTCGATTTCAGCAAGCTCTTCCACAAGCCGTTCGCACCCGAAGGCGTGGGCATCACCCACACCGAAGGCCAGAACCACCCGATCGACAAGGTCCTCGACCGTCGCCTGATCGCCGCGGCCCAGCCCGCGCTCGACCACGGCACCCCGGTCAAGATCGTCGAGACGATCACCAGCGTCGACCGCTCGGCGGGCGCCATGCTCGGTGGTGCGGTGGCAAAGCGCTACGGCCATGCCGGCCTCGCCGAGGACACCATCGCGGTGTCGCTGACGGGTACGGCCGGCCAGGCCTTCGGCGCCTGGGCTGCACGCGGCATCTCGATCGACCTCGTCGGTGAAGCCAACGACTACGTGGGCAAGGGCCTTTCCGGCGCGCGCCTCGTCGTCCGGCCGCCCGAGGAACGCGGCTACGTGCCCGAGGACTCGATCATCATCGGCAACACCGCGCTCTACGGCGCCATCACCGGTGAGTGCTACTTCCGTGGCGTGGCCGGCGAACGCTTCGCGGTCCGCAACTCCGGCGCCATCGCGGTCGTCGAAGGCACCGGTGACCACGGTTGCGAGTACATGACCGGCGGCGTGGTCGTCGTGCTGGGCCGGACCGGCCGCAACTTCGCGGCGGGCATGTCCGGCGGCGTGGCCTACGTCCTCGACGAGGACGAGAGCTTCGAGAGCCGCTGCAACATGTCGATGGTCGAGCTCGAGCCCGTCGTCGAAGAGGAACGCCTCAATGGCCGCGACTTCGGTCACCACGGCGACCTCGAGACCATGGGCGTGGTCGAGATCCTGCACGACCTGCAGCGTCGCGACGCCGACCGGCTCTACCAGTTGATCCTCAGGCACAAGACCTTCACCGGTTCTTCGCGTGCCAACCACATCCTCACGAACTGGGACGAGTACCTGCCCAAGTTCCGCAAGGTCATGCCGATCGAGTATCGCAAGGCCCTGCAGAAGATGGAAAAGGCCCGTGAGGCCGCTCAACAGGTCGCCGCGGAGTAAGAACAATGGGCAAGATCACAGGCTTCCTCGAAATCGATCGCGTCGACCGGGACTACCTCCCGGTTGCCGAGCGGCTGAAGAACTACAACGAGTTCACCATCCCCTTGGGCGACAAGGGCACCCGCGACCAGGCGGCGCGCTGCATGGATTGCGGCATCCCGTACTGTCACAACGGCTGCCCGGTGAATAACCAGATCCCGGACTGGAACGATCTCGTCTACAAGGGCGAGTGGCTGAAGGCGCTCAAGAACCTTCACTCCACCAACAACTTCCCCGAGTTCACCGGCCGCATCTGCCCCGCTCCGTGCGAGGCGAGCTGCACGCTGAACATCCCGGACACCCCGGTCAACATCAAGTCGATCGAGTGCGCCATTGTCGACAAGGGCTGGGAAGAAGGCTGGATCACGCCGCAGATCAACCCGAACAAGACCGGCAAGAAGGTTGCCGTGATCGGTTCGGGCCCGGCCGGCATGGCCGCCGCCCAGCAGCTGGCCCGTGCCGGCCACGATGTGCATCTCTACGAGAAGGCCCAGCAGATCGGCGGCCTGATGCGCTACGGCATCCCGAACTTCAAGCTCGACAAGACGCAGATCGATCGCCGCGTCGAGCAGATGGTTGCCGAGGGCGTGGTGCTCCATACCGGCGTCAATGTCGGCAAGGACATCACGGTCGACGAGCTGGCCAGCCAGTACGACGCCATCGCCATGTCGGGCGGCGCCGAGAAGCCGCGCGACCTGCCGATCCCGGGCCGCGAGCTCGACGGCATCCATTTCGCCATGGATTTCCTCGGCCAGCAGAACCGCCGGGTCACCGGCGAGCCGCTGAACAACGTCACCCCGATCCTCGCCGGCGGCAAGCACGTCGTCGTCATCGGCGGCGGCGATACCGGCTCGGACTGCATCGGTACCTCGAACCGCCAGGGCGCCGCCTCGGTGACCCAGATCGAGATCATGCCCATGCCTCCCGAAAAGGAGAACAAGGCGCTGGTCTGGCCGAACTACCCGATCAAGTTCCGCGTCTCCTCCTCGCAGGAAGAGGGCGTCACCCGCGACTTCGCCGTGGCGACCATCCGGTTCGACGGCGAGAACGGCAGGGTGACGGGCCTGCAATGCGCCCGCGCCGACGAGAAGTTCCAGCCGATCCCGGGCACCGAGTTCGTGCTCAAGGCCGATCTGGTGCTGCTCGCCATGGGCTTCCTTGGCCCGGTGCAGGAAGGCCTCGTGCAGGACGCGGGCGTGGCGACCGACAAGCGCTCGAACGTCATGGCCGACACGGTGAAGTACCAGACCAGCCGCGAGAAGTTCTTCTCGTGCGGCGACATGCGTCGCGGCCAGTCGCTGGTCGTCTGGGCCATCCGCGAAGGCCGCCAGTGCGCCCGCGCGATGGACGAGTGGCTGATGGGCAGGACCGATCTGCCGCGCTGAGCCTTGCGACAAGGCTGAGAGTTCAAGGGGCGCTTCGGCGCCCCTTTCGTTTGTGGCCCCTACCCCACACACCAGGTGTCATCCCAGCGAAAGCTGGGACCTATCTGTCAGCCTGTGCAATTGGTGAGTTGGGTCCCTGCTTTCGCAGGGATGACATCCGGGGATGGCGCGGCGGTTCATCGCCCCGTCGGGTTCTCGACCTTGCCCACGCCGAACGCATCGGCGCGTCCGGCCGGCGCCTGGATCATCTGCGTGATGTCGAAGCCCACTGGCACCGCTTCCACCATGCCGGCGGTGACGAGATCGGCGGCGCGGCGGGTGGCTGTGGTGAGCGGGATCACCGCGCCGGCCACCTCGAGCAGCTTCATCTGGCCCAGCCCCTGGTAGGGCGGACGCAGCATCAGCTGGGCGTCGGTGCCCTTGAGCGGATCGGCGACCTCGATGCCGACCGTGCCGCCGCCGCGATAGTAGTTCTTGAGGCTCTGGCTCAGGTAGAAGGCGAGCTTGTCGGCGCCAGCCGCCGAGAAGTGGATGCCGTCATCCTTGCGCATGCGCACCTGGTTGCCGTTGAGGTCCGGGCCCCGGGCCGTATAGCCGCCCTCCTCGGTCGCGAACTTCTCGTAGATATCGAGGAACTCCGCCCCACCCGAGAACACGGCGAGGCGCTGGATCTCGTTGACCTGGATCATGGCGTTGCCGAACTTGGGCGCCTCCATGGGCGGCAGGCCGACCCAGATGGTGGGCTTGCTCGCGGCGCGCAGCGCCTTGATCACGCCGGTGACGCGCGCCGAGTATTCGGTCGTCCATTCCGGCGTCAGCGAGCCATAGGGAACGTCGTTGAGCCGCATCTTCTGGCGGTCGTTGATGCCGATCATGACGACGGCGATATCGAAGCTGTTGGCCGCGATCTGCTTGTTGATCTCGGCCGGCCAATCGAAGAAGTCCGGGCGCACGAAGCTCGATGAACCGACGCCCTGGACGATCACCTCGAGATTGGGATCCTCGGCGTAGAAGCGCTCCAGCGCCCGGCCGACATCGGTGGCCATCGAGTCGCCGAACACGGCGAGCCGTGTCGCGCCTGTCGCCTTGGCTACCTTGGGCTTGGCCGGCGGCAGCGCCGCCTTGGTCTGCTTCTTGACCACCGGCTTTTCGACGACGGGCGCCCGCTGCTCGACCGGCTCGGGCTCGCCGAACAGCAGGTCCATCAGTGTGCGGCGCCGCCGCGGCTGCTGCTGCACCTCCTGCTGGGCAACGAGAATGCGGCCGTCTTCATGCTGCTGGACGATGGGCGCCGCCACCTCGGCCTCGCGCGACTGCGCGAACGCCGGCAGCATGTCGGTGAGCAGCAGCGCCACCACGACAAGGCCGATGACCCACAGCACGAACCGGTTCGGCTTTTTCTCCATGCCCGTATCTAGCGGATATCGCGCGGTGAAATGAAGGTGGCTCGCGAGACTTTGACGGTTTTCCAGCGGACTCGTTGGCTCCCCTCAAGGAGGAGGGAGGCCTAGCGTGCCGCCGCCGTCAGTTCCTCATAGGTCCTGAGCGTGATGAAGCCGTCGGCGATCTCGCCGCGGCTTGCCTGGAAGCGGGCATAGGCGGCCTGGCTGATCGGGCCGATGCGCCCATCCACCGCCCCTTGGTAGAGACCGAGGTCGATCAGCGCCTGCTGGATGGCCTTGCGCTGCGCGAGATTGGGGAACTTCGTCTGGCGTGGCCAATCCGCAACGAGGCCGCCTGCGCCCTTCAGCCGGTCGGTCATGTGCGCCACCGAGAGCGCGTAGCTGTCCGAGAAATTGTAGCCCTTGAGCACGAGGTAGTTGGCCGTCATCAGGAACTTCGGCCCGCCCTGCCCCGCCGGCGCATAGAGAAAGACGGGCGTCGTCAGGTCGGCGAAGTCGCGGCCCTTGACACGCCGTACCCCCCGATCGGCAAAGAACGAGACCGGCCGCAGTTCGTCGCGCGTCGCCAGCAGGTAGTCGAAACCGGCGGGCACCTCGACCTCGAAGCCCCAGTCGAGCCCGGGGCGGTAGCCGAGGTCGAGCAGGAACTTGGCGCTCGTCGCCAGCGCATCGGAAAGTGAGTTGTGGAGGTCGATCCGTCCGTCGCCATCGCCGTCCGAACCGTGCGCGACGACGTTCGACGGATTGACCTGGAGGTGCCCGATGGCCCCGGCCCACGACCCGACGAGTTCGGCGGGCGTCATGCGGTTCAGCTCGAGGAGCTTCAGCGCCCCGATGAAATCAGCCTCATCCTCCTTGAGCCGCCCGCGCCGCTGGTGAACGAGCGTCGCGAGCGAGCGGATGATCGGCCGGATCAGCTTCTTGTTGCCGAGTACCGCACCATAGTCCGTCTCGATGCCCCAGATGGCGCCGAGCAGATAGGGATCAACGCCCGTGCGTCGCCCGACATCCGCGAACAGCGCGCGGTTGCGCTCGATGGCCGCCTGGCCCTTGTCGATACGCGAGCTGGTCACCCGCTTGTCGAGATAGTCCCAGATCGAAGTGGTGAACTCGGGCTGGCTTTCGACCAGGTTGGGCACATTGGGGTCGGGCGTCAGCCCCTCGGTCGCGCTGCGATAGGTGGCGGCGCTGACTCCGGCGGCCACCGCCTTGGCCTCGAAGTTGCGGAGGAACGCCGAGAACGATTCGACCGGCGCGGCCAGCGCGGGCGTGGCGAGGAGGCTGAGCGCAACGGCGGCAATCAAGCGAAGCATGGTTCGACACTCTCCTTGGGCACCGTTTCCCTTCTCCCCTTGTGGGAGAAGGTGGCGCGCAGCGCCGGATGAGGGGTCCGCAGACGAAGTCTGCGCGATCGGAGCGAAGCGACGATCGGCGCGGCATGCGGAGACAACCCCTCATCCGCCCTTCGGGCACCTTCTCCCACAAGGGAGAAGGCGACCACCGGCAATCCCGGACTCGCTACCGATTCCTCGTGGCCAAATAGCGTTCCCAGGTGAGCGCGGCGTCGACGATTTCCCTGAGGTCGTCATGGGCCGGCGTCCAGCCCAGCACCTGCCGCACCTTCTCGGCGCGCGCGACGATCGAGGCCGGATCGCCGGCCCGGCGCGGCTCTTCCACCACCTTGAAGTCGACGCCGGAGACGTCCTTGACCGTCCGCACCACGTCGCGCACCGAAAAGCCGCGGCCATAGCCGCAGTTCATCGTGGCCGAGGCGCCGCCGCCGCGGAGGTAGTTGAGCAGCAGCGCATGCGCTTCGACGAGGTCGGTGACGTGGATGTAGTCGCGCACGCCGGTACCGTCCGGCGTCGGGAAATCGGTACCGAATATGCCCATTTGCGGACGCTGGCCGAGCGCGGCCTGCGAAGCGACCTTGATCAGGTGCGTCGCGGTGGGCGAGGACTGCCCGCTGCGGCGCTTGGGGTCGGCGCCCGCGACGTTGAAATAGCGCAGCACGCCATAGGTCAGCGGATGGGCCGCGGCGACGTCGGCAAGCATCAGCTCGGTCATCAGCTTGCTCCGCCCATAAGGCGATTCCGGCATCAGCTGGCTTGTCTCGGCCACCGGCTCGAGCCCGGCATTGCCGTAGACGGCAGCAGTCGAGGAGAAGATGAAATGCTTCACCCCGCCCTTGACCGCAGCCTCGATGAGGTTGCGCGAGGTCGCGGTGTTGTTGGCGTAATACTTGAGCGGATCGCTGACCGACTCCGGCACGACGATCGAGCCGGCGAAGTGGATGATGGCATCGACCTTGTGCTCGGCAACGATCCGGCCGACCAGCTCCATGTCGCCGGCATTGCCCTGGACGAAACTCGCCCGGTGGTCGATGGCCCAGTCGAACCCGGTGGTGAGGTTGTCGAGCACGACCACGGTCTCGCCCGCATCGGCAAGCCGCAGCACCATGTGGCTGCCGATATAGCCGGCGCCGCCGGTGACCAGAACTGCCAAAGTCTTTCTCCCGTTCACCTGCCTAGCGGTGCAGCAGCACGCCCAGCGTCACCTGGTGCGCATCGGTCGCCGGGTTGGGCGTCGTTTCGGTGCGCTCGAAGCTGTAGTCTGCCGTCAGGTCGGTATTCTCGTTGAGCAGGTAGTCGGCGCCCAGGCCGCCGCCCCAGACGTACTTGTCGTTGTCGATACCCTGATAGTGCGCCTCGCTCCAGCCGGCATCGGCGCGCAGGCGCAGCCATGGGGTCGCCTGGTAGGCGACATCCACGGCGGCCGCATACTCGCGTTTGGCGGCAGCACCGGAGGTCTGGCCCGGCGACGAGACGGTTGTCGTGAAGGCGCCGGTGATCGTCAGCGTCTCGTCGGGACGATAGGTTGCCCGCGCGTCGTAGAGCGTTGCGGTGAAATCCTCGACACCGGCGTCCTCGAAGTCGCGGTAGCCCAGCCCGATGGAGCCCTCGAGCTCGAGCATCTCATCCACCCTGGCGGTGAGGCCGGCGCGTCCCGCATAGGTGACGTTGTCGAGATCGACGAGGAGGCTCGGTGAAACCGTGTCGTACTGCTCGGCATCGGCCTCGGCGTCGAAGAAGGCCGTGATCCCCGGCGTCAGCTTGTAGCCGAGCCGCGCGCCGCCGCCGAACCAGGTGGTGTTCTGGTACTCATTGCTCGAACTGGTGCCGTCCTCGTATTCGGTATCGCCGAGGACCGAGCGCCCCGCTGTCGCGCGCGCCGACACATCGAACGCACCGAAGTCGCGGCTCGCGCCGAACAGCACGTCGCCGGTGACCTCGAGCGGCGCCGAGGCGACATTGCTCGCGTAGTCGGAGCCGCCTGGATCATCCTGCGACACCGACAGGTTGAGCCGGCCATCGAGGACCGTCAGTTCGTCCACCGCATAGGCACCGCCAGCCGTCGCGCTGATCGCGCCGATGCGCGGATCGCTCCCGTCGAACGCGTGGCTGATCTCGCCCGCGAGGCCGAAGTCGTAGCCGCCCCGCAGCGTCTCGCGCGTGTAGGTGATGCTCGGCAATGCGATCGCCACGTAGCCGGGACCATCGCCTGTCCCCGCGTCGCGCATGCCGGCGCGGAGGCCAAGGCTCCAGTCGAAGCCGGCGAGCGGATCATCACCCTCGAACGGGATGTTGGGCACGCAGTGCTCGCACGGATCGCCGGACGCGCGCAGCAGGTCGTTGTTGTTGGTGCCTGATCCGTCGCCCCACAGGCTGAGGTCGCCGGCGACGGCTGGGCTGGTTGCGAGCACGAGCACCATCGCACTGGCGGAAAAGCCGGGTCTGGTCAGTCTCATGCGAGCCCCGTCAGGCGTATAGAACCGCTGCGGAGCCTTGCAGGTTATGGTTAAAGAACGCTTTCGTACCAGTGGAAACGCGTAGTCAGACGGCCTCGACCCGGAGCACCGCGCCGTCTGCATCGACGATCTTCACCCTGGCGCCGGCGGCGAGATCCGGGCCGTGCACACGCCAGGTGGTGTCATCGAGGTAGAGCCGGCCGTTGCCATCCTGGATGGGCTCGTCGAGCACCACTTCGCGGCCGACATAGCGCTGCGCCCGCTGGTTGAGGAACGGGCGGTCGGAGACGATGCCGGGCCCGCGGAAGCGCAGCCAGAGCCAGATGGCGATCAGCGCGAGGACGCCGAAGATCACGAACTGCAGCGGCCAGTAGATCGATACGGACATCGCCAGGAAGCCGGTGACGAGCGCTGCCGCGCCCAGCCAGATCAGCACGCCGCCGGGGAGCACCAGTTCGAGCGCGAGCAGCACCAGTCCTCCCACGACCCACGACCAGGCCCCGTTGCCGGCGATGAAATCGATGATCTGCATGTGAGCCCCTCCTCGCTGCGATCAGGTGGTCGAAGGCGGGCGGCCGGAAGTCGGCCGCGGTGCCGGCTTGCCATCGCCGCCGAACGTCTCCTTGGCGATCTCGGCGATGCCGCCGATGGCGCCGATGACGCTCGCCGCCTCGACCGGCAGCATCAGCACCTTCTGGTTGGGCGACTTGGCGAGCCCTTCGAGCGCCTTGATGTAGTTGTTGGCGACGAAATAGTTGATCGCCTGGACGTTGCCCGAGGCGATGGCGTTCGACACCACTTCGGTCGCCTTGGCTTCGGCCTCGGCCGAACGCTCGCGCGCCTCGGCGTCGCGGAATGCCGCTTCGCGACGGCCCTCGGCTTCGAGCACCTGGCTCTGCTTCTGGCCCTCGGCCTGCAGGATTGCTGCCTGCCGCTTGCCTTCCGCCTCGAGGATGAGAGCACGCTTCTCGCGCTCCGCCTTCATCTGGCGGCCCATGGACTCGACGAGGTCCTTGGGCGGATCGATGTCCTTGATTTCGATGCGGGTGATCTTGAGGCCCCACGGGCTAACCGCCGTGTCCACCACTTTCAGCAGCCGCTGGTTGATCTCGTCGCGGTTGCTCAGCAGCTGGTCGAGGTCCATCGAGCCCATGACCGTACGGATATTGGTCATGGTGAGATTGAGCACGGCGTGCTCCAGGTGGGCCACTTCGTAGGCCGCCGCCGCGGCATCGAGGATCTGGTAGAAGTTCACGCCATTTGCGGTCACCGTGGCGTTGTCGCGGGTGATGACCTCCTGGTGCGGGATTTCGAGCACCTGCTCCATCATGTTCATCTTGCGGCCGATGCCGTCGATGAACGGGATGATGAGGCTGAGCCCCGGCTTCAGGGTGCGGATGTACCGCCCGAAGCGCTCCACGGTATAGTTGTAGCCCTGCGGCACGACCTTGGCGCCGGCGAACAGCACCAGCACGGCAAGTATGCCGAGTGCGATGAGCGTGATGCTCAACCCGTCGAGTTCCATGAAGTCCATGCCCAACCCCTTGTTTTCACGCCAAGCCCTTGCACAAGATGTATGTGCCGACCGGGGTCGGCGCAATATTGCGCGGCCGGTATCCGCAGTTGTGTGACAGCGGGGGAACGTCCTTCCGGCGCGGCCGTTGAGGGGGCGAAGCAACGCGCGCCCAGGGCTGCCGATGTCCCCGACCCATGCCGACCCGCTCAAGGACTACCGGACCAAGCGCGATTTCAGGCGGACCGCGGAGCCATCCGGCGCCACGTCGCGGCGGGCGGGCAAGGGAAAGCCGCTGCGCTTCATCGTGCAGAAGCATGACGCGACGCGGCTCCACTACGATTTCCGCCTCGAGCTCGACGGCGTGCTGAAGAGCTGGGCCGTGACGAAGGGGCCATCGAGCAACCCGGCCGACAAGCGCCTCGCCGTCCGCGTCGAGGACCACCCGCTCGACTATGCCGACTTCGAGGGCACCATCCCCGAAGGCGAGTATGGCGGCGGCACCGTGATGCAGTGGGACGAAGGCACCTGGGAGCCGATCGGCGATCCGCACGAGGGCCTCGATGAAGGCGAGCTCAAGTTCCGCCTCAGCGGCAAGCGCATGAAGGGCGAATGGGTGCTGGTCCACATGAAGGGCCGCGACACCAGACGCCGTGACGGCGCTGCAAGCGAGAACTGGCTCCTCATCAAGCACCGCGACCGATATGCGCGCGAGACGGACGGGTTGACCGAGAAATTCACCACCAGCGTCGAGACCGGCCGCGATCTCGAGGGCATCGCCAAGGGCCTGAAGCCGAGGCGGAAATCAGCCCAGGCCGACGCACCTGCCGCCACTGGTGCAAAACCCAAAGCCCGCGCTAAGCTCACCGCCATGAAGCTGACCGACGAGATGGGTCTTGAGATCGCCGAACGCCGGCGCGTGCGGCTGACCAGCCCGGATCGCCCGGTGCTGCCGGGTGAGACCGTCACCAAGGCGCAGATCATGGCCTATTACGATGCGGTGGCCGAGCGCATGCTGCCGCATATCGAGAAGCGGGCCCTGAGCCTCGTGCGCGTGCCGCACGGCAGCAAGCCCTTCTTCCAGAAGCACGACACCGGCGGCTTCCCCGACGCCATGAAGCGCGTCGCCATCGTGCTCAAGGAAAGCGACAAGCAAGACCACTTCTACGTCACCGACATCGAAGGCATCATGGCGGGCGTGCAGATGTCGACGCTCGAGTTCCACATCTGGGGCAGCCACATCGACACGCTCGAGACCCCCGACCGCATCATCTTCGACATCGACCCCGACGAGGGGCTCGAGTTCAAAGAGGTGCGCGAGGCCGCCCGCCGCATCCGCGAGGTGCTGCGCGAATGGGGGCTCGAGAGCTATCCGATGGTCACGGGCGGCAAGGGCATCCACGTCATCGCCCCGCTCAAGCCGGAAACGGAGTGGCCGCTGGTCAAGCTGTTCTGCCGCACCTTCGCGCAGAAGCTCGAGGACAACGAGCCCGATCACTTCACCGCCAATATCCGCAAGGTCGAGCGCAAGGGCCGCATGTTCGTCGATTACCTCCGCAACGAGCGCGGCGCGACGGCCATCGCCCCGTTCTCGACGCGCGCCCGGCCGGGCATCCCCTGCGCCGTGCCCGTGAGCTGGGATGAGCTCGATACGCTCAAGGCCGCCAACGCCTTCACGCTGGAAACGGCCGCGGCCCGCGCGCACGAACCCGACCCCTGGCCGGACTACTTCAAGCTGACCCAGTCGATCACCAGGGCAATGGTCGAGTCCGTGGCAGGTCCGCTGAAGGACCTCAAGCTCTAGCGGGCTAGATCCAGCCCGCCAGCTCGCGCCGGACGACCGTCTCCAGCATCGCCATGCCCGGTTCGCTGTCGTTGAGGCAGGGGATGTAGGCGTAGCGCTCGCCGCCGGCGTGCTCGAACTGCTCGCGCCCGGTGATAGCCAGTTCCTCGAGCGTCTCGATGCAATCGACCGAGAACGCCGGAGCCACCACGGCCACGCGCTTCTTGCCCTCGGCGGGCAACGCTTCCAGCGTCGCGTCGGTATAGGGCTGCAGCCACTGCGCCGACCCGAACCGGCTCTGAAACGTGACCTTCAGCTTGTCCGCCGGCCAGCCGAGATACTCGCGCACCAGCCGCGTCGTCTTGAGGCACTGGCAATGGTACGGGTCGCCGTTCTCGAGATACTCGACCGGCATGCCGTGATAGGAGGCGAGGATGACGTCGGGCGTGAAATCCAGCCTGGCGACGCCCTCGGCGATGCTCTCCGCCAGCGTCTCGACATAGGTCGGGGTATCGAAATAGGCCGGCAGCGTGCGGATCGCCGGCTGCCAGCGCAGCGTCTTCAGCACATCGAACGCCTTGTCGTTGGCCGTTCCCGTCGTCGTCGCCGAGTATTGCGGATAGAGCGGCGCGAGCAGGATCTTCTGGCACCCGGCATCCTGCAGCGCCTTGATCCCCGCTTCGGTCGACGGATTGCCGTAGCGCATCCCGACCTCGACCACGACATTGCCGCCCAGGCGTTCCTGCAGCTTGCTCGCCTGCCGTCGGCTGATCACGCGCAGCGGGCTGTCGCCCGCCTCGTTGTCCCAGATGCGCTTGTAGTTCGCGCCGCTCTTTTGCGGACGGAACGACAGGATGATGCCCTGCAGCAGCGGCTGCCAGAACAGCGGGTTGATTTCGATGACGCGCCGGTCGGACAGGAACTCGCTGAGGTAGCGGCGCACCGACCAGTAATCGGTCGCGTCGGGCGTGCCGAGGTTGAGCAGCAGGACCCCGACTTTCGGCGTCCTGATGGGGGGGTGGCCGGGAGGGAGTTCGGGTGCCATGGGTGGCCTGTCTGCTGGTGGCGATGTTGTTGGCGCACCATAGTCAGGGACGCCTCGAACTCAAGTGAAAGGGTGTCGCGGCGCTAGGCGAGCGTTGCGAGCAGCAGCGTGGCGCCAAAGAGGAACACGATCACGGCGCCCGCGAGCTCCGCCCACCACACGATCCGGTTGCCCAGCTTGCCGTCGCGATTGAGGTAGCGCGTCGCGAGCCCCTTGGCTCCTACCGCCAGCGCCGCCAGCACCGACACGGTGATCGCAGTACCCAGCCCCATGAGGAACACTGCCGCGATGCCGGCGGCCAGGATCCCCTGGCTCAGCGCGAAAACGAGGACGACGAGCGCCCCCGAGCAGGGCCGGAGCCCGACGCCGAGGACCACGCCCAGCTGCTCGCGCCAGTCGCCGCCGGTCTGGTCGGCGGTCACGACATGCGCGTGATCGTGGTCGTGGTCGTGGTGATGCCCCTCGTGATCATGGTCATGGCCATAGTGCGGATCGCCGGGCACGCGGCCATGGGCGTCGACCGCCGGACCATCGGCAGTCTGCAGCGCCGGCCGGAAAGTGAAGGCGGATGCCCTATCGGCAAGCAGCGCATGCGCCTGCTTCTCACCCTTGTGCAGATGGTCGTGCCCCCCGCTGGCGGGGACCGGCCCATGCCCATGCGAGTGCCCCCACCCGAAGATCTTGCGGGCGATCAGCCAGAGCCCGAGCAGCGCCACGAGCGCATAGGACGCCTTCTCGATCCAGCCGACGGCATCGCCCATTGCGACACTCGAAAGCCCGAGCAGTGCTGCCGCAACGCCCACGAAGACCACTGCGACGACCGACTGCATCAGCGCCGCGGCAAAGCTCAGCACCACGCCGCGCCTCAGTTGACGCTCGTTGGCGAGCATGTACGAACCGATCACCACCTTGCCGTGCCCCGGTCCGGCGGCGTGGAACACGCCATAGAGGAAGCTCAGCCCGCCCAGCACCCACAAGGCGTTGAAGTCTGTCTTGAGATCGCCGAGCGTCCCCGTGAGCACCTGGTAGAAATCGGACTGCATCTGATTGATCCAGCCGAGGAACCCCGTCTTGGGCAGGACGAAGCCCGGCTCGGGCGGCGGGCCGCCAAAGGGCAGCGCGGGCTTCGCCTCTGCCACCTGGTTGACGGCCTCCAGCGCGGTTGCCGGAGCCGCCGGCTGGGCCGCACCGGAACAGTCGAGAATGATGGCGCCCTGGGTGCCGCGCAAGGCGAGCTCGAGGTCGCGCGGCAGCTGCGTCACCTCCGGGCCGAGGTCGAACAGCCGCGCCTGCAGCTCGGGGGAAACCTCGCGCGCCGGCTCGAGGTAGACATTGCAGCCGGCCGGTGCGTTTTCGAGCGTCACGTCGCCTTCGCCCATCGTCATGGCGACGTAGTACTCGGGGTCGGCGACGGCGATCTCGAGCTTGCCCTTGATCCGGTACGGCTCCTGCGGCTCGATGCCGAAGCTCAGCGTCGAGCGGCTGTCCTCGAACACGAACTTGCCGTCGCCCATCGACGCAAATGGCAGGCTCGCCGTGCCCTCGCCCGCCGAGGTATAGAAGTTGTACTCGGCCAGCCCCTTGACGTTCTCGTCGGCGAGTTCCTGCATCTCCTCGGACGAGGTGATGCCGTCGCCGTTGGTATCGAGCCCCTGGATCTGCCAGACCGAGAAGGCCTCGTCGAACGTCCAAGCATTGCGGATCTGGGTGAGCTCACCCTGGTCGTTGAAGACGATGGTTGCCCTGGCGTCGATGAAGATATGCGGATGCGCCTCTGCGGCGCTGCCCAGCCCGACAAGAGCCACCGCCGCAATCGCTGCCCTGCGCATCCATCGAACCATAGGCGCCCTGCCCCCGAGTTACCCTACAGGATTGTCCGCGAACCACACGACGAGGTGGTCGATCAGCGCGCGGACCTTGCCGGCGAGATGCCGGCGGTGCGGATAGACGGCCTGGAGGCTCGGACCTTCCGGCATCCGGTCTTCCAGCACCTTCACCAGTCGCCCTTCGGCAATCCTGGGCTCGGCGAGGTAGGTGGGCAATACGGCAAAGCCGAGGCCAGCGAGGGCCGCCTGCATCGCCGCCACCGGCGAGTTCACTCGCGCCGGGCCGGCGACATGGACGCTCAGCGGCTTGCCATCCTCGATGAAGCGCCACGAGCTGTGCGACGGCATGTTGGTGTCGAGAATGCAGGGGAGGTTCCGCAGCGCCTCGCCCGATTCCGGCACGCCCACGCGCGCGACGAGACCGGGCGAAGCGCAGATCACGTGCTTCATGTCGGAGATCTTGCGGGCGATCAGCGACGAATCCGCCAGCGTCGAGATGCGCAGCGCGACGTCGACGCCCTCCTCGACGAGATCGACGTAGCGATCCTCGAGCCTCAGATCGACCGAGACCAGCGGGTTCTTGACCATGAAGTCGAAGATGGCGGGCGCGAGCGTCGTCTCGCCCAGATTGCGCGGCGCCGAGACGCGGACCATGCCGCGCGGCTCCGACGTCTGGTCCGAGATGGTCGCATCGAGGTCGTCGAGCTGCTGCAGGAGCTGGCTCGCCTCGCGGTAGTAGGCCTCTCCCGCCTCTGTAAGGCTGAGCTTTCGCGTCGTGCGGTTCATCAGCCGGACCCCGAGATAATCCTCGAGGTCGGTGACGTATTTCGACAGCAATGCCTTGGAACGCCCGTGCTGCCGGGCCGCCGACGAAAAGCCGCCGGCGTCGAACACCTGCACGAAGGCGCGGATACGGGCGAGATCCTGGCTCATGCGTTCTGGCCTTGCGCTGTGTATGGTGGCAGCGGGAGCGACTGCGTTGGCAACGCATAAGTCATCTGCGATTCGTGAACAATGCCGCCCCTTGGTCCTATGGCGATTAACGATAGGATGGGAGCCATGTCGCTCGAACCGGCCCTTCAGTCTATTTATCCGCCCATGACCAAACCCGAAGCTCGCTCAACGCTTTACCGGCTGATCGAGGCCGGCCAGCTGGCGCACAAGGCGCTGCTGGTGCCGTTGCTCGATCGCGGGCTGGAACCGGGCGACGATGCGGTGATCTTCGTGCTGCATGCCGAGCTGGGTGCAAACGAGGATCGGCTGGCTTCCGAACTGGGTATCGGGACCGACGTTTTGCAGCCCCGCCTCGAGCGCCTGATCGAGCGCGACATCATCGCCCGCCAGGCCATCGGCCCCGAACTGGCGCCCGGTCTCGCCCTCACCGAGCGCGGTGCGCGCATCCGCGAAGTGCTGGCCGCGAACTGGGAACAGCTCGAGGAAGCGCTCTTCGCCGACCTCACCGACAAGAAGCGCAAGAGCCTGAGCAAGGCCCTGAAGCGGTTCGTGGATCTGCTGCACCTGTCGTAAGCGCATCTGGTGTGTGCCGCCCCCCACCCTTGATCCCTCCCCACAAGGGGGAGGGAGACCCTCACACCCGCGTCAATGCTATCGCCTCCCTCCCCCTTTTGGGGAGGGACCGAGGGTGAGGGTGGCCACAGCCGCGATGCCAGCTGTCACCCCACCACCCGCCCAACCCGCCGGTCGAGCAGCATCACCGTGGTGATGACGACGAAGGCGAACAGCACCATGCCGCCGGCAAGGACATGCGCCTTGTCCCATTCCAGCCGCTCGACGAAGTCGTAGATCGCCATCGAGACCAGCTTGGTCTCGCCGGGGATGTTGCCGCCGATCATCAGCACGACGCCGAACTCACCCACCGTGTGGGCGAAGGTGAGGATGGCGCCGGTGAGATAGCCCGAACGCGCCTCGGGGATGACGATGCGGAAGAACGTCCTCTTCGGCCCCGATCCAAGCGTCGCCGCCGCTTCCAGCGTATCACTGCCGATCGCCTCGAACGCCGTGCGGAGCGGCTGCACCATGAAGGGCAGCGAGTAGATCACCGAGGCGATGACCAGCCCCTCGAAGGAAAAGGCCAAGGTGCGCGCGCCCCAGAGCGGAGCGATGAGGCCGCCCGGACCGTTCGGCCCGAACGCCAGCAGCAGGTAGAAACCCAGCACCGTCGGCGGCAGCACCAGCGGCAGCGATACGATGGCCGCCACCGGCGCCTTGACCGGGGAGTCCGTCCGGCACAGCCACCACGCAATGGGCGTGCCGATGACGAGGAGGAACAGCGTCACGATGAGCGCCAGCGTGAGCGTCAGCCCGACCGGCTGGACAATCTCGGTGGCGCTCAACATGCTTGGTCCTCAACCGGCCGAACCGACCTCATAGCCGTACTTCTCGATGATGGCCTTGGCCTCGTCGCTCCGCAAGAACTCGAGGAAGGCCTTGGCCGCCGGATCGGCCTCGCCCGCCTTGGTGAGGACCGCATCCTGCAGGATCGGCGAGTAGTCCTCGGCCGGCACCCGCCAGACCTGGGTCGCGGGCTTGTCCGACACCTGGCTCAGGGCGACGAAGCCGAGCTCGGCATTGCCGCTGTCGACGAACTGCAGCGCCTGCGAGATGTTCTCGCCGGTGACGATCTTGGACGATACCGCATCGGTGAGCCCGAGCTTTTCCAGCACCTCCATGCCCGCCGCGCCATAGGGCGCGGTCTTCGGGTCGGCGACGGAAAGATGATGGAAGGCGTTGGCCGCGAGCACGGCGGCGCCGTCGGTGACGTCGACGGTCGGCGAGTAGAGCACGACCTTGCCCACCGCATAGGTGAACACGGTGCCCTCGACCGCGTGGCCCTCGGTCACGGCCCGGGCCGGACGCTTGTTGTCGGCGGCGAGGAACACCTCGAACGGAGCGCCCTGCGAGATCTGCGTGTAGAGCTGCCCGGTGGCGCCGAAGCTGAACCTCACCGTATCGCCGGTCCTGGCGGTGAAGGCCGCGCCCAGTTCCTCGGCCGGCTTGGTGAAGTTGGCCGCCACGGCGGCGCTGACATCGGCCGCCAGTGCCGGCACGCTCATCGTGGCAAGCGCGACACCTGTCAGGAGGATAGTCCGAAGCATGATCCGCTCTCGATATGTCCACTCGGGAATATCGATGGTTCTGGCAAAGCCGGATGCTGCGTTCAAGCGTTATTTTCGCTTGGAAATATCGCTATGGAGCGCTGCCAGGGCGTCGACGTCGCGCGCAATCGCCCGGCGCGTCGCGTCCTGCATGCCGCGATAGCGCTCCAGCACCTCGCGCCCGGCCTCGGTCAGCGAGGCGCCCTGTTCCTTACCGCCGCGCGCCGTCTCGACCAGCGGCGCGCCGAAGCCCTCGTTGAGCGCCTGCACCAGCTCCCAGGCGCGCTTGTAGGACATGCCCATGCGCTTGGCCGCCTGCGAGATCGAACCGGTCTCGGCGATGAGCTCCATCAGGTCGGCCCGCCCGGGTCCGACATAGAAGCTCTCGGACAGCGTGATGCGCAGGTGGGAGAGGCCTACGACCGGACTGCTCTTCTTCACGGCACCCTCCGTGATCGCCTTCTCCCACAAGGGGAGAAGGTCGGACTGGCAGATATCAGCCCCTCAACCCCGCCGCTTCGCGCGCCAGAGTCTCGATCCGCCCCCACTCGCGGTTGGCGATGGCGTCGGCCGGCATGATCCACGAGCCGCCCACGCAGATGACGTTGGGGAGCGCGAGGTATTCCCTGGCTTTGGCCATGTCGATGCCGCCGGTCGGGCAGAACGTGATGTCGGCGAGCGGCGAGGCATAGGCCTTCAGCACCTTCACCCCGCCCAGCGCCTCCGCCGGGAAGAACTTGAGGAACGAGTAGCCATGCTCGGACGCCGTCATCGCCTCGGTCGGCGTGCCGATGCCGGGCAGCAGCGGGATATTGTGCTCCTCGGCGGCCTCGAGCAGGCGCGGCGAAGCGCCGGGCGAGACCATGAACTGGCAGCCGGCATCGACCGAGTGGCCCATCTGCAGCGGCGAGCGCACCGTACCGGAGCCGACGACCGCGCCCGGCACCTTGGCCATTTCCTCGATGATCTGCAGCGCGTGCGGGGTCCTGAGCGTCACTTCCAGCACCGGCAGGCCACCGGCGACCAGCGCTTCGGCCAGCGGGCGCGCCGCGGCAACATCGTCCAGCACGATCACCGGGATCACCGGCGCGAGCGAGAGCGTCTGACGGAGGGCGGCGGCGTCTTGCGGCATGATGATCCTCTTTGGCCTTGGTGCGCGTGAGGGTTAGGCAAGAGCCGGGCCGCGATCAAGCCAAATCGCTGCATTGAAATATGGGGCATTCGACCTTAAGTGTCCCCCCGTTCTTGGAGGGACGCCGCGGTGCAGCTGATCAACGCTCTCACCCCGCTCGAGGAGGCTCGCGCCATCCTCGCGGAGAGTTTCGACCTCAAGTTCACCAAGGCGGTCGAGCGCGTCACCGCGCGCGTCTACGACCGGGTGAAAGACCGCATCCCCGAGATCGAATGGCCCTTCTATGCGCCGCTGATCCTGCAGATCAACCGGCTGAAGAAGGAGAAGGATGCCGTCATCCTCGCCCACAACTACCAGTCGCCCCAGATCTATCACGGCGTCGCCGATATCGTCGGCGACAGCCTGCAGCTCGCCATCGAGGCGACCAAGGTCAAGCAGTCGATCATCGTCCAGTGCGGCGTGCACTTCATGGCCGAGACGTCCAAGCTCCTCAATCCCAAAAAGACCGTGCTGATCCCCGACAGCCGCGCCGGCTGCTCGCTTGCCTCCTCGATCACGCCCGAGGACGTCATCGCCATGCGCGCCCAGTATCCGGGCGTGCCGGTGGTGACCTACGTCAACACCTCGGCCGCCGTTAAGGCGGTGACGGACGTCTGCTGCACCTCGTCGAACGCCGCCGACATCGTCAACGGCGTGCCCGGCGACACCGTAATCATGATCCCCGACCAGTACCTGGCGCGGAACACCGCCAAGAAGACCAAAAAGAAGGTCATCACCTGGGCCGGCTCGTGCGAAGTGCACGAGACCTTCACCGCAGCAGACATCGCCGAACTGCGCCATGCCTACCCGACGGCCAAGATCATCGCCCACCCCGAATGCCCGCCCGAGGTGATCGACGCGGTGGATTTCGCCGGCTCGACCGCCGCGATGATCGATTACGTGAAGACGCAGAAGCCGCCGCGCGTGGTGATGGTCACCGAGTGCTCGATGTCCGACAACGTGGCCTCGGAAGCAACCGGCGTCGATTTCCTGCGCGGCTGCAACATCTGCCCGCACATGAAGCGCATCAACCTCGAGAACGTGCTGTGGTCGCTCCACACCATGACCGAGGAAGTGACGGTCGCCGAGGAACTGCTCGAGCCCGCTCGCGCCGCCGTGCAGCGGATGATCGATTTCTCGAAGAAGCGCGACTAATCGCGATCGAAGATGTTGAGCCGGTGGTACGCCACCGCCTCGAGATCCGGCCATTGAGACGGCTCGGCCGACAGCTCCAGCCGCCCCAGCGGCAGCAGCCGCTCGCGCAGTTCGGGATCGATGAGCCGCTCGGAGACCTGGAAACCCAGGCTCGGCCCCAGCGTCAGGTGCCCGCGCTGCCAGGCGAACTCGACCTCCTTGCTCATCGGCAGGTAGTTGCGGACGTGCAGCAGCCCGCCCAGCTCGCGCGGCCGGATAGCGACGACGCTCAGCAGCGGGTGCGGCCGGGTCTTGCTCGGCTCGAACTGCGCGCCCGTGAAGGCGCAGCGATGGCTCCAGCGCTGCAGCACCCGGTCGTGCACCGTCAGGTACTTGTCGAGGTCCGTCTGCCGGTCGTGCTCGAACACAGCCGCGGCCTCGGCCAGGGCCTGCCTGTTGATCTCGGTCGCCGTCGCGAGCCGCAGGATTTCCTCGAAGCGCTCGTCGCTCAGTGAAAGGCTGCGCCGCACGCCGGGGTCGCGCACCTCCGCCTCCGCCTCGCTCGGCACCGGCGCGGCAAAGGCGCGGTAGTCGGCCAGCCGCACGAGGTCGAACCCGGGGGCATCGAAGTCGAGGCCGATCACGCGGCCCATGCCCTGGAACATCACGAGATCAGCCGCGCGCCCATAGACGACGACCGACTGGCCGAATGACCGATGAGCCAGCTGGGCGGCGCGCGTGGTGATGCGGAAGCTCACCCGGTCTGCGCCGAGCCGCCTCTCCTCCCCCACTGCAAGCGCCAGTTTTGCCACCACCGCCCCCGCGATGGCTGGCAATCTAGCGATACGTACGTAGTTCCGTCTACGGCGCTCGGCCCTCCGTGATGCAGCGTCGGGACAAGCATCGACCAATCAGACACATAGGCGACATTGTGTATTGCGCACGCGCCTCCTCGCGCTAACCTTGCGCAACAGGGCCATGACTGCTCACCCGGCCCGCAACCGAGGGGTCAAGCGTCGTGCCTCACAGTTTCAAGATCACTTCCGCCAAGGGCGGCCAGTTCGCGGCCAAGTTCGTCTACAACTCCGAGATCATGCTGTGGTCCGAGAACTACACGAGCAAGGCCAGCGCCCAGAACTGCATCGACTCGCTCAAGAAGAACGCGCCCGGCGCCAGCACCGTCGACATGACCAAGGGGGAAACGGGCAAGGGCTACCGCTTCGAGCTCGTCGCCAGCAAGGACGGGCAGACCTTCGTCCGCTTCATTGCTGCCAACAACGAGCCGATGGTGCGGTCCGAGACCTACAAATCGAAGTCGAGCGCCATGAACTGCATCGAATCGCTTAAGAAGCGTGCCGCGGCAGCACCGGTCGTCGACGAGGCCTGACCCCGGCGCCTGCCCGGGAGGACTGATGACCATTACCGACAACGTGCTCAACGCCGACGGTGCCCTCATCGTCGGCGCCGGGCTGGCAGGGCTGTTCTGCGCCCTCAAGCTCGCTCCCCGACCCGTCACGGTCATCTCCCCCAAGCCGCTCGGCTCCGGCGCATCCTCGGCCTGGGCCCAGGGTGGTGTTGCCGCCGCCGTGGGCGAAGGCGATACGCCCCAGGCGCACGCCACCGACACCGAGATCGCCGGCGCCGGCATCGTCGATAGCGCCGAAGCGATATCGGTCGCCGCCGAAGCCGCCGAACGCATCGAGGATCTCGCCCGCTGGGGCACGCCTTTCGACCGCGACGAGCTGGGGCGCTACATCCTCAGCAAGGAAGCCGCCCATTCCCGCAACCGCGTGGTGCGCGTCGAAGGCGATCGCGCCGGCTACGCCATCATGCAGGCCATCATCGCCGAGGTGCGCAAGACCCCCTCGATCCGCGTCGTCGAGGGCCTGACCGTCGTCGACCTCGCCCGCGCCGATGGCCGCATCATCGGCGTCTACACGCGCAAGCTCGGCGACCGCTATGCCGAGCCGGTGCTGGTGCGCGCCCGCGCCACGGTGCTCGCGGCCGGCGGCCTCGGCGGCCTCTACGCCGTCACCACCAACCCGCCGGGTGTCCGCGGCCACGCCATGGGCATGGCGGCCCGGGCCGGAGCGCTGATCGCCGACCCCGAGTTCGTGCAGTTCCACCCCACCGCCATCGCCACCGGCGCCGATCCGGCCCCGCTGGCCACCGAAGCCCTGCGCGGCGAAGGCGCCATCCTCGTCAACGAACTCGGCGAGCGCTTCATGCCCGCGGTGCATCCGGATGCCGAGCTGGCCCCCCGCGACATCGTCGCCCGCGCCAACTACCGCCAGATCAGGGCCGGGCACCGCGTCTTCCTCGATACGCGGCAGGCGATCGGCCCCCGCATCCTCACCGACTTCCCGACGGTTGCGAAGTACTGCCTCGACGCGGGCATCGACCCCGTGACCCAGTTGATCCCGGTGACCCCGGCCGCCCACTACCACATGGGTGGAGTGAAGGTGGACGACCGCGGCCGCACCTCCCTGCCCGGCCTCTGGGCCGCCGGGGAGTGCTCGTCGACCGGCCTCCACGGCGCCAACCGGCTTGCCTCCAACTCGCTGCTCGAAGCCGTGGTCTACGGCGCCCGCATCGCCGCCGATATCTCGGGGCTCGAGCCCCTGCGCGCGCCGCTCGCCCCCTTCCCCGGCATCGGCTGGAACGAGGCCGAGGGCGAAGCGGTCGAGGAGCGGCTGAGGAACCACCCATCGGTGCAGGAATTGCGCCGCGTGATGACCGACCTCGTCGGCGTCGAGCGCAACGCGACCGACTTGCGCAAGGCGCTCCGCCGCATCGCCGAGCTCGAAACCACGGCGCAGGGCGTTACCCGCTCGTTCCTCAACATGACGGTCTCGGCGACACTGGTCGCGGCGGGAGCGCTACAGCGCGAGGAAAGCCGTGGCGGGCACTATCGCACCGATTTCCCTGTGAGCCGGCCCGAATGGCTGCGCCACACCGAAATGACGCTCGACGACGCTCTCGTGATCCGCGCCGGGGCCTAGCGTCTCGCGGTTGAAGTGCGCCGCTCCCAATGCGATCCCTCATCACCGGGCTCGTCCCGGCCATGAGGGAGCAAACAGAAGCCGTTGAGCTCCTTCAGCCCCGGCCCAGCACCACGTCGACCTCGGCGCGGGTGGGCGGCACGCACCCCTTGCGGCCGCAGTTGATACCCGCCACCACGGCGCCGAAGCGCAGCATGTCGTTGAGCTGATCCCCGGTCAGGGCGCCGAGCCGGCCCGGCTTCAGCGCGTCGTGGTCTCTGAGCCACGTGAGGATGCCGGCCATCAGGCTGTCGCCCGCGCCGACCGTGTCGCCGAACACCGGCGGGGCCCAGATGCCGGCCTTGCCGCGCACGCTCTTCGAGAAGGCCAGCGAGCCCTCTTCGCCCAGCGTCACCACCACCAGCTCGCAGTTCGGTCGCGCCAGCAGCGCCGCGCTATGCGCTTCGATCGAGAGCTCGGGCTGCAGCGCCAAGAGGTCCTCGATCGACATCTTGATGATGTGCGAGAGGTCGAGAAAGGCTCCGAGGCGGGTCTTGTAGCCCTCGAAGTCGGACACCAGCGACGGGCGCACATTCGGGTCGATCGAGATCGTCGCGCCGTTCCTGGCAGCCGCTTTCACCACTTCGGTCCAGATCGCGGCGTCCGTCGGCTCGATCGGGCAGAAGCCGCCGATCTGGTAGACATCGAGCGCGTCGGGGAGCGTCGCGACCATGCCTTCCTGCGTGAAGGCCCGGTCGGCGCCGCGATAGAACTCGTACTGCGCCTTCTTCTGCGCATCGAGCGTCACCACGGCCAGCGTCGTGGGGGCGAACACGCGTTCCTTGAGCAGCGGCTTCACCCCGGCCGCGTCGAGCGGACCGAGCAGGTAGGTGCCGAAGCCATCCTTGCTGATCGGGCAGAGATAGCCGGTGTCGTTGCCGAGTTTGGAAAGCGCGATGGCGCAGTTATAGGGCGATCCGCCCTGATGCGCCGTCATGTGCACGACGCCGTCGGCCCCGACCGGTTCCTGCACCAGATCGATCAGGCTCTCGCCACCCACTACGAACATCGAGCATCCCCCCGCGCGCCAAAGTCGGGCATCGTTACAATGCCCGCCCGCGCCTGTTCAAGCTCAGGACGCGAGCACGCCGGGGATGAAGGCATCGCGCCGGAAGTCGGAGGGCGACATGCCGGCGATCTTGCGGAAAGCCTTGTTGAAGGCGCTGAGCGAGCCGAAGCCCGATTCCATCGCCACCCGCAGCACATTGGCGTCGTCGCGCAGCAGCAGCGCCTGCGCATAGCTCAGCCGCAGCAGGTTGACGTACTCGTTGAGCGTCATGCCGGTCGAGCGCTTGAAGATGCTCATGGCGTATTTCGGATGAAGGTCCGCCGCCGCCGCAATGTCGATCGAATCGATCTCGTGGAGGAAGTTGGCGGCGATGAAATCGCACATCCGCCCCACATTGCGCGACGACTGCACTTCCGCCGTCTCGAGCTGGGTACCGGTCGTCGCCGTGTCGCCGATGAGTTCGAAGGGCTCGAACCGCACCCTTTCCAGCCTCAGCACCAGCTCGTCGACCGCGTGCTGGGCCTTCACCGGATCGCCGGAGCGGGCATAGAGGTTCCAGCGCGGAAAGCTGGAAACGTCGGAATCGTCGGTGGTGTCGATCTTGAGTGTCGCGCCCTGCATCAGCCGGTGCGGTACGTCCTCGGGCAGGCGCAGCCGGAAGAAGTGCATCAGCGGCAGGTGCGCGCCGGCATAGACCGCACCGTCCGAAAGGTCGTCCATCTGGTGCGGCAGCCCGCCCCAGAACAGCACCATCTGCCCGGCGGTCAGCGTCAGTTCGTGGGTGTGCATGCGGTAATGCACCGAGCCCGACATGACGAAGTTCACTTCGACCTGCGCGTGCCAGTGCGGCTTCATCATCACCAGCGGGGTCGTGTGGAACATCTGCAGCGCATTGGGCAGACCTTCCACGCTGCTCGCGCCGGGGTGATAGATCGGCCGCTGCGGCACCTTACTTTCCGCCAAGTCCAGTTTCCCTTTGTCGCGGACATGCCCCTTTTGTCGCATATCCTAACCACGCTTACCAAAGGTGAGCCAAACGAAAAGGGAGGAATTCATGTCTAGCAATACTTCGGGGTGGCGCCACGCGCTGGCCATTGCCGCCGCTGCCGGCGTTTCCATGCTCACCATGACCGCGGCCATGGCCGTCGACGTCACCGTCTGGGCCTGGGATACCAATTTCAACGGCGCTGCCATGAAGGAAGCCGCGTCGCGCTATGCCCCGTCGCATCCGGATGTGAACATCAAGATCGACGACAGCATGCAGCAGGAGGATATCCGCCAGAAGCTGCAGACCCAGCTGCTCGCCGGTGACACCACCGGCCTGCCCGACATCGTGCTGATCCAGGACGACGTGGCGCAGAAGTACCTGCAGTCCTTCCCCGGCGCCTTCGTTCCGCTGTCGGACTCGATCGATATGACCCAGTTCGCGCCCTACAAGGTCGCGGCTGCCACGCACGACGGCAAGTCGTACTCGCTGCCCTTCGACTCGGGCGTTACCGGCCTCTTCTACCGCGCCGACTACCTCAAGGAAGCGGGTTACGAAGCCGACGCTCTGCAGGACCTGACCTGGGACAAGTTCATCCAGATCGGCAAGGACGTGAAGGCCAAGACCGGCCACAACCTCATCGCCCTCGACCTCAACGGCAGCGGCCTGATCCGCGTCATGATGCAGTCGGCCGGCGCCTGGTACTTCAACGCCGACGGCACCCTCAACATCGTCGACAACAAGCCGCTGAAGGCCGCACTCGAGACCTACGCCAAGATCTGGCAGGCCGATATCGTCAAGCCCGCCTCCGGCTGGACCGAATTCACCGGCGCCTTCACCTCGGGTGAGACCGCTGTCGCCCTCAATGGCGTGTGGATGACCGGCACCATCAAGTCGCAGCCCGACCAGGCCGGCAAGTGGGGCGTCGCTCCCATCCCGAAGCTCGAGGGCGTCGAAGGCGCCACCGGCTACTCGAACGAAGGGGGCTCGAGCTGGTACGTCCTCTCGTCGGGCGCCGGCAAGGACGCCGCCGTCGACTTCCTGAAGTCCGTCTGGGCCACCGACGTCGATTTCTACCAGAAGATCCTCGTCGGCCAGGGCGCGTTCAGCACCTGGCTCCCGGCTTCGGCCGGCGAGGCCTACAAGGCTTCGGACGACTTCTTCGGCGGCCAGCCGGTGTGGGCGAACTTCTCCGAATGGCAGGCCAAGATCCCGGCCATCGACTACGGCATCTACACCGCCGAAGTTGACTCGGCCGTGGTTGCCCAGCTCCCGACCGTCGTCAAGGGCGGCAGCGTCGACGAAGCGCTCAAGGCCATCAACGACCAGGCCAGCCAGCAGATGCAGTAACGGGCCCGGAGGCTGGGCGATACGCCCCGCCTCCTCCCGTTCGGCGGTCGCACTCCCCTGCCGGAGTGCGGCCGGCAGCTGTTGTATGGTAGCCTGTCGGGGGAGTTGGCATGGCAAACGCAAGACTTGGCCGAACCGAGCACATAGCCGGCTGGACGTTCATCGCGCCCGCCCTCGTGCTGCTCGGCATCTTCATGCTCTATCCGATCCTGTGGTCGCTCTGGATGAGCTTCCAGGTCGGCAAGGGGATGAACTTCAGTTTCGGCGGTTTCGCCAACATTATCCGCCTGACCAAGGACCCGGTCTTCATCCGGGCGCTGGTCAACACGCTGACCTTCCTCGTGGTGCAAGTACCGATCATGATCGGCCTCGCGCTCCTTGCGGCAGTGGCGCTCAACGACCCCAAGCTGCGCTTCCGCGGCTTCTTTCGGACCGCGATCTTCCTGCCCTGCGTCACCTCGCTGATCGCGTATTCGACCCTGTTCAAGTCGATGTTCGCCACCGATGGCATCGTCAACAAGATGCTGATGGGGCTCTGGATCATCCAGGAGCCGATCCATTGGCTGCAGGATCCGTTCTGGGCCAAGATCCTCATCATCATCGCCATCACCTGGCGCTGGACCGGCTACAACATGGTCTTCTACCTGGCGGCGCTGCAGAACGTCGACCGGTCGATCTACGAAGCCGCCCGCATCGACGGCGCCTCCGGCTGGCACCGCTTCTGGTACATCACCGTGCCGATGCTGAAGCCGGTGATCCTGTTCACCACCATTATTTCGACCATCGGCACCCTGCAGCTGTTTGACGAGGTCAACAACATCACCCAGGGCGGCCCGTCGGACTCGACGCTCACGCTCTCGCTGTACATCTACAACCTGACCTTCAAGTTCATGCCCAGCTTCGGCTACTCGGCCACGGTGTCCTGGGTCATCGTCCTGCTCGTCGCCGTCCTGAGCTTCGCGCAGTTCGTCATCGCACGGGATCGCAGCAAATGACCGACCAGGCCCTTCCCCTTGCGACATCCCGTGCCGAGCCCCGTACGGGCTCGTTCAAGGTTCCGCACTACGTCGGCCGCGCAATCACCTACCTGCTGCTGAGCCTGGCGGCGTTCGTCTCGATCTTCCCGTTCTTCTGGATGGTCGTGGGCGCAACGAACCGCTCGGTCGACATCGGTATCGGCAAGGCGACGTTCGGCGACCAGCTGCTCGTCAATGCCACCAATTTCTTCACCACCGTCGACGCGCCGCGCATCTTCTGGAACTCGGCCTTCATCGCCCTTGTCGGCACCGTTCTGACGCTCGCGATCTCGTCCCTCGCCGGCTACGGGTTCGAGATGTTCCGGTCGCGGTTCCGCGAGCGCATCTTTGGCCTCATGCTGCTGCTGCTCTCGATCCCGTTCGCGGCGCTGATGGTGCCGCTGTTCGTGATGATCTCGCAGTTCAAGCTCGTGGGCACCGTCGCGGCAGTCGTCCTGCCCGGCATTGCCTCGATCTTCATCATCTTCTACTTCCGCCAGGCGACGAAGGCATTCCCGGGCGAGTTGCGCGACGCGGCGCGGGTCGATGGGCTCAACGAGTGGCAGATCTTCTTCTACATCTACCTGCCCACGATGCGCTCGACCTACGCGGCGGCCATCATCATCGTGTTCATGGCCAACTGGAACAACTATCTCTGGCCGCTGATCGTCCTCAACAAGCCCGAGCAGAAGACGGCGACGCTCGTCATCTCGTCGCTGACCTCGTCGTACACGCCCGACTTCGGGATGATCCTGTTCGGGACCATCCTCGCCACCCTGCCCACCCTCATCATCTTCTTCCTGCTCCAGCGCCGCTTCGTCGAAGGCATGCTGGGCGCGGTGAAGTAGACCTACCTTTCGCCCGCACCGGCAACGCATTCGGCGCGGGCTTCCGACCATCGAGGAGACGACCATGACTATCAAGGCCCCAATCCGCTGGGGGATCATCGGCCCGGGCGCTATCGCCAGGGATTTCCGCCGCGGCGTGCTCGACAGCAAGCTGGGCAAGCTCGAGGCCATCGCCACCCGCAATCCTGGCAAGGCAAGCCTCAAGACCGATTTCCCCGAGGCCCGCATCCTCGATGGCTATGAGGCGATCCTGAGGGACCCCGACGTCGACGCGATCTACATCGCGACCCCGCACCCGGGCCACGCCGAATGGGCGATCAAGGCCGCCGAGGCCGGCAAGCATGTGCTGATCGAAAAGCCCATGGCGCTCTCGGCCTTCGAGGTCGACGCCATCATCCACGCGCACTGCAAGGCCGGCACCTTCGCCGCCGAAGCCTTCATGTACCGCCTCCACCCCCAGACCCAGAAGATCTGGGAACTGATCAATTCCGGCGCCATCGGCGAGGTCCGCTTCATCTCGTCGAGCTTCGGCTTCCAGATGTCGCGCTTTGACGCAAACCACCGGCTGTTCGCGTCCGAGCACGCGGGCGGCGGCATCCTCGATGTCGGCGGCTACCCCGTTTCCTTCGTCCGCTTCGTCGCCGGCGCCGCGGCGGGCAAGCCCTTCCTCGACCCGGTCAAGGTCGTTGGCACCGCTGCGCTCAACCCCGAAGGCACCGACAACACGGCGGCCGCCGTGCTGGTGTTCGAGAACGGCATCACCGCCCAGGTGAGCTGCGCCATCATGGCCAACCTCGACAACGTCGCCCGCATCTTCGGCTCCGAAGGCACGATCGAAGTGCCGGACTTCTGGTTCGCCAACGGCGACCGCGCCGGCGGCGACGGCAAGATCGACATCATCAGGAAGGACGGCAGCCGCGAAACGGTGAGCGTCGGCAAGCAGCGCCACCTCTACGCCTTCGAGGCCGATGCCGTGGCCGAGGCGATCCTCGCCGGCCGGCAGGAATTCACCGCCCCGGGCATGACCTGGGCCGACAGCCTCGGCAATGCCCGCGTGCTCGACAAGTGGCGCTCCGACGCCGGCATCGAGTACGCGGTCGAAAAGTCGATCAAGCGCGTCCACACCCTCTCCGGCCGGCCCCTGAAGTCGGGCGGCACGGTGATCCCCAAGCGCACCATCCCGGGCGTGCAGAAGCCCGCCTCCTCGGTGGCGCTGGGCTTCGAGGACTTCCGCACCTTCCCCTCGGGCGCGATCCTGCTCGATGCCTTCTTCGAGCGCGGCGGCAACATCTTCGACACCGCCTTCATCTATGCCGGCGGCTACACCGAAAAGCTCTTCGGCGAGTGGCAGAAGTCGCGCGGCGTGCGCGAGCAGGCCGTGGTGATCGGCAAGGGCGCCCATAGCCCCCTCGTCTACCCCGACGTCATTTCCAAGCAGCTCACCCAGTCGCTCGACCGGCTGCAGACCGACTATGTCGACGTCTACTTCATGCACCGCGACAATCTCGATGTCCCGGTCGGCGAGTTCGTCGACGCCATGGATGCCGAGGTCAAGAAGGGCCGCATCCGCGGGCCGTTCGGCGGCTCGAACTGGACCAGGGAGCGCTTCGACGAGGCCATTGCCTATGCCGACAAGCACGGCAAGCAGCGGCCGGGGGCGCTCTCGAACAACTTCGCTCTCGCCGAGATGCTCGACCCGATCTGGGCCGGCTGCGTCACCTCCTCGACCGACGAGTGGAAGCAGTGGCTGAAGGATCGCCAGATCCCCAACTTCTCCTGGTCGAGCCAGGCCCGCGGCTTCTTCACCGACCGCGCCGGCCGGGACAAGCGCGACAGCGAGGAGATGGTCCGCGTCTGGTACAACGACCGCAACTTCGCCCGCCGCGACCGCGCGATCGAGCTGGCCGGAAAGCTCGGCAAGAACCCGATCCACGTCGCCCTCGCCTATGTGCTGGCGCAGGACTTCCCGTCCATCCCGCTCATCGGCCCGCGGACCCTCCACGAACTCGACGACAGCATGAACGCCTTCGACATCAAGCTGACGCCCGAACAGGTGAAGTGGCTGGAAGCGTAGGTCGCCCAGGCACCCGCTCCGCCGCTCACCCCTCCCCAACCCTCCCCGTCAAGGGGAGGGTGCCGGCCGGGGCTCAGGCACCCTCGCGCCACACCCACCTGCCCCACCTCCCCCTCGACGGGGGAGGCAAGCAAAGCTTGGGAGCAACGCGACCTGGCGTAGCTCGGAGGGGGTGTGCCCGAAGCCACATGGCTGTCGGCTGCATGAGCACGCATGGTATTCTGAGGCACTATCGCGCCCACCCACTGGCTGTCATCCCTGCGCAAGCAGGGACCCAACGCGCAGCCCGCGCCGGTGGAGAAATGGGTCCCTGCTTTCGCAGGGATGACATCGAGGGTGTGGCACCGCCCTCGCCACTCCTCCCACCGTCATCCCCGGGCTTGACCCGGGGACCCCATGCGATGGTGCGGTTCCGCTCCGGCGACGGGTGCCTCGCACCCCCGCCGCACCCAACGTCTCATTGACCACTGACATGTCACGGAACTAGAAAGCGCCAGCATTTCCCTCGGGGCGCACATGGCCAATCTCGACAAGTACCTCACCATCGAAGACCTGATGAAGGCGGCGCGGCGGCGCGTGCCCAAGATGTTCTTCGACTATGCGGACTCCGGCTCCTGGACCGAGCAGACCTATCGGCAGAACACGACCGATTTCGAGAAGATCCTGCTGCGCCAGCGCGTGGCCGTGAACCTCGAGGACCGGAACCTCGCCACCACCATGATGGGCCAGCCCGTCTCGATGCCTGTCGCCATCGCGCCCGTGGGCTCGACCGGCATGCAGTCGGCCGACGGCGAGATCAAGGCAGCCCGCGCTGCCGAGAAGTTCGGCATCCCCTTCACGCTCTCGACCATGGCCATCTGCTCGATCGAGGACATTGCCGAGAATACGAGCAAGCCGTTCTGGTTCCAGCTCTACGTCATGCGCGACAAGCCCTTCATCGAGCGGCTGATCGATCGCGCCAAGGCCGCCAAGTGCCCGGTGCTGGTCCTCACCATGGACCTCCAGATCCTCGGCCAGCGCCACAAGGACATCCGCAACGGGCTGAAGGCGCCGCCGCCGATCACGCCGAAGTTCCTGTTCGAGATCGCCACCAAGCCGGCCTGGGCCTTCGGCATGCTGGGCACCAAGCGGCGCACTTTCCGCAACATCGCGGGCCACGTCACCGAGGCGGTGGACCTCGCCTCGCTCAGCCAGTGGACGGCGACGCAGTTCGACCTGACGCTGAACTGGAAAGACATCGCCTGGATCAAGAAGCGCTTCGGCGGCCCGGTCGTGGTCAAGGGCATCCTTGATGCCGAGGACGCGCGCCTCGCCGTCGAGAACGGCGCCGACGGCATCATCGTCTCCAACCATGGCGGCCGCCAGCTCGATGGCGCCCCCTCCTCGATCCGGGTGCTGCCTGAGATCGTCGATGCGGTGGGCAACCGCACCGAGGTGATGATGGACTCCGGCATCCGCTCGGGTCAGGATGTGCTCAAGGCCATCGCGCTGGGCGCGAAAGGAACCTTCGTCGGCCGCGCCATGGCCTTCGGGCTGGGCGCCGGCGGTGAAGCCGGGGTGACCCGTGCGCTCCAGATCATCAACAAGGAGATGGATGTCACCATGGCCCTGTTGGGCGAGCGCGACATCAAGAACGTCGGACTTCACAACATCTATTCGAACGAACTGCTGAAGCGGCAGGGGTACTAGGGTAGGAGCACCCTCTGCCGCTCAGTCCCCGAGGAGGAGGATGGCAATGAGCGGATTGAGTGCAGCACTGACGATCAACGATCTGAAGCAGCGGGCGCGCGGCCGCGTGCCCCGCATGTTCTTCGACTACTCCGAGAGCGGCTCGTGGACCGGGAGCACCTTCCGGGCCAACGAGAGCGACTTTGAGCACATCCGGTTCCGCCAGCGCGTCGCGGTCGACATGGAAAACCGCTCGCTGGCGACCACGCTCGTCGGCCAGCCGGCGAGCCTGCCGATGGCCGTCGGCCCTGCCGCCATATGCGGCCTCCAGGTCGCCGACGGCGAGGTCAAGGCGGCCCGTGCGGCCGAAAAGTTCGGCATCCCCTTCTCGCTCTCCACCATGAGCATCGGCTCCATCGAGGACGTGGCCGAGGCGACCGGCAAGCCGTTCTGGTTCCAGCTCTACATGATGCGCGACAAGCCGTTCATGGAGCGCCTGATCGATCGCGCCAAGGCGGCGAAGTGCTCCGCGCTGATCATGACGATGGACCTCCAGATCCTCGGCCAGCGCCATGCCGACATCCGCAACGGCCTGTCGGCGCCGCCCAGGTTAAACCTCAACTCGATCTCCCAGATCGTTACCCGCCCCGGCTGGGCCTTCGGCATGCTGGGCGCGAAGCGACGCACCTTCAGCAATGTCGTCGGCCACGCAAAGGACGTCGACGACCTGAGCTCGCTCTCGAGCTGGATCGCGCAGCAGTTCGACCCGCGTCTCAACTGGAAGGAGGTTGGCTGGGTCAAGGACCGCTTCGGCGGCCCCGTCATCGTCAAGGGCGTGCTCGATGCCGAGGATGCGGCGCTCGCGGTCTCGCACGGCGCCGACGCCATCGTCGTCTCCAACCACGGCGGGCGTCAGCTCGATGGCGCGCCCTCCTCGATCCGCGTCCTGCCCGAGATCGTCGACGTGGTCGGCAAGAGGACCGAAGTTCTGACGGATGGCGGCATCCGCTCGGGCCAGGACCTGCTCAAGGCGCTGGCGCTGGGCGCCAGGGGCGTGCTGATCGGCCGCCCGGTGCTCTATGGCCTCGGCGCCGGGGGCGAGGCGGGAGTGACGCGGGCCTTCGACATCATCCGCAAGGAAACCGACACCACGATGGCGCTGCTCGGCGAGCGCGACATCCGGAACATCGGCCCCCACAACATCCACTCGAACGACCTGCTGAAGCGGCAGGGCTACTGAGGTTTAGCCGCGCCAGCCCTCGCCGGTGCTGCCGTCGGGGCGCCGGCTGAGCTGCTGGTAGACCTTCTTCGCCACCGCCTGCATCTGCTCCTCGGGCAGGTCGCCGACCACGGTGCAGGTGATGCGGTCATTGGCCCAGTAGAAGGCATCGAGGTTGCGCCGGCTGGTGAACTCGCGCTCGCTGCGCCGGTCGGCCAGCGCCGCGGTGATGTAGACCGTCACCCGTTCCTTGGCCGCATTCTCGTACATCAGCTGCGCCGCCGGCCCCGGCCCGTTCTCCTCCCCAGGCAGCAGCCGACCGCCGACGAGCTCGAACCCGTCGGGCCCGAGATCGGGCGGGCTGATCGGCCGGTCGACGCGGTTCGACAGCCACGTGACGAGGTGGTCGCGATCGGTCGCCGCCACTTCGACGGCATGGCGGTTCTCGCGGACATAGAGCGCATGGGCATTCACCGCCGAGGCGATGAGCTGGTCGCTGGCGGAACTCCGGAGGTACCCGTTCGCCGCCCAGCCGATGGCGCCGCCCAGCGCCAGCAGCACCAGGGCCGCGGCCGCCATCTGCGGCCAGCTTCGCCGCAGCCCGCCCGAGCGCGCGATGAGGTGCGGGTCGAGCCGCGCCGGCACCGTCTCGGTCGCCGCGCCGCCGAACAGGGCCTCGAGCGCCTCGTTCTGGCGCTGCCAGCCGGCAACCTCTGCCGCCTTGTCGGGATGCGCCGCGAGCCAGGCCTCGACCTCGGCGACGCGCTCAGGCGTCAGCTGGCCGTCGGCATAGGCGTGCAGGTCGGTCTCGGAGATCGGAACGGATGGCGTCATTTGACCGACCTCAGTCTGGGCTCCTCGCCGCTGCCGGTCAGCGTGCGAAGCGTCGCCCGCGCCCGTGCCAGGCGAGACATCAGCGTGCCGGCCGGGATGCCGAGCATGCCGGCAGCGTCGGCGTAGCTCACGCCCTCGAGCACCACAAGCAGCAGGGCCTCCCTCTGGTCGTCGGGCAGCCGGTCGATGGCACGCGACATTTCGGCGAGCGCCATGCGCCCCGGCTGGGCCGGCGCCACCGAAGGTTCGGAAACGAGATTGTCGATGGGAACGTGGTCTCCGCGCCGGCGCTCGAACCGCAGGTCGTTGCGCCAGAGGTTGATGAGGATGCGGAACAGCCAGCCCTGAAGCGATCCGGTGGGCAGGAACAGGCCGCGCTTGCGGATGGCCCGCTCGATGCAGTCCTGGACGAGATCGTCGGCGCGATCGGGATTGCGCGTCAGGGCGCGCGCATAGCGCCTGAGCGCCGGAACCGTCGCCTCGATCTCGTCCAGGAAGTCCATGCGATCAGCTGGGCCGCTTACTCTTCGTAGGCAGTGTGCCAGACCTCACCGACCATGTCGCCGGTAGTGTCGCCGGGCTTGGTGTCCTTGACCCAGAAGTAGAGCGGCTTGCCCTTGTAGGCCCACATCTTGGTGCCGTCGGTGCGATCGACGATGGTGAAAGCGCCCTCGGCCTTGGCACCGGCATCGGCGAACGCAGGCGGCCAGTTCTCGGCGCACTTGTCGTAGCAGTTGGAGACGCCGGCCGTGTCCTTGTCATAGGTGTAGAGCGTCATGTCGTTGGCGCCCACGAGCACTTCCTTGCCGCCGATCTCGGTCGACTTGATGGCGCCGCCGGCATAGTCCTCGGCGATGGCAGCGGTGGCGAACAGGGCGAGCGCGGCTGCGCCAAGCGTGACTGCGAGTTTCATGACTTCCCTCCGTTAGGGTTCCGGGCACAGGCATTGGCCGGCCCTCACCGACACCAACACCGGGCCGCCGGATTTATTCCCCGCGCCGGAAGTATTTTGCGGATTTGATTGCCGCAGCAGATGGACAGCCGCGGCGACCCCTGTTCATCTAGCCCGCAAGGCCGGATGGGACGGCCGGGCAATAAGCCATTGGGAGGACTACGCGAATGAAGAGACGTGAATTCTTCAAGTCGGCCACCGCGCTCACCGCCGGCGCCGCCGCAGCGACAACCCTAGCCGCACCGGCGCTCGCGCAGAGCCAGCCCAAGATCAGCTGGCGCCTGGCTTCGTCTTTCCCCAAGGGGCTCGACACCATCTTTGGCGGCGGCCAGACGCTGGCGAAGTATGTGAGCGAGGCGACCGACGGGAACTTCACCATCGACGTGTTCGCGGCCGGCGAGATCGTGCCGCCGTTCGAGGTGGTCGACGCGGTTGCGGCAGGCACCGTCGAGCTCGCCCATACGGTCGGCTACTACTTCTCCGGCAAGGACGTCGCCTGGGCGGCGCTCTCGGCCATTCCGTTCTCGCTCAACGCCCGCGGCATGAGCGCCTGGTACTATCATGGCGGCGGCCTCGAGCTCTCGAACGAGTTCTTCTCGAGCTACAACATCGTCGGCTTCCCCTGCGGCAACACCGCGGCTCAGATGGGCGGCTGGTTCCGCAAGGAGATCAACTCGGTCGCCGACCTGCAGGGCCTCAAGATGCGCGTCGGCTTCGCCGGGGCGATCATGACCAAGCTGGGCGTCATTCCGCAGACGCTGCCCGGTGGCGAGATCTTCAACGCGCTCGAGAAGGGCACGATCGACGCTGCCGAGTGGGTCGGCCCCTATGACGACGAGAAGCTGGGCTTCCAGAAGGTCGCGCCCTACTACTACTACCCCGGCTGGTGGGAGGGTGGCCCGACCGTCCATGCCCTGATGAACCGCGACAAGTTCAACGAACTGCCGCCGGCCTATCAGTCCCTGCTGAAGACCGCATGCCAGGCGACCAGCAACGACATGCTGGCCAAGTACGACTACGTGAACCCCACCGCGCTCAAGAAGCTGGTGGCGGCCGGCGCGCAGCTCCGTCCGTTCAGCCCGGAGATCATGGAAGCCAGCTTCAAGGCCGCCAACGAGGTCTATGCCGGGTTCGAAACGGCGAGCCCCAACTTCAAGAAGATCTGGGACTCGATCAAGGCGTTCCGCAAGGACCACTACCTGTGGAACCAGGTCGCCGAGCTCAACTTCGATGCGTTCCTGCAGGCGCAGCAGCGCGCCGGGGGCCTCGAGCCTTCCACGATGTAAAGCTCGCAGTCGGATCTCCTCTCCCGCTGGCGGGGGAGGGGGACCGCCGTCAGACGGTGGAGGGGCTCGGTTCGCCGAGCCCTTTTCCTTTGGCGACCAGGGTGGGGAAGAGGCGGGACCTCCCTAGTTGAAGCTCGGCGGCGGCGGCGCTTCGTACGTCGGTGCCGGCGTGCCGAACGATGGCGGCGGCGGGGCCTCGAACACTAGAGGCGTCGCACCGCCGCCAGCGGGCGGCAGGACGATCTGCACGGTGTCGAGATCGACCTCGGGGGTCTTGTCGAGGAAGAACGTCACCAGTTCCGGGAAGGCGATGAGGATGCCGACGAGGATCAGCTGCAGCACCAGCCAGGGGATCGCGCCCATGTAGATGTCGCGCGTCTTCACCTTGTCGCGGGGCACGATGCCGCGCAGGTAGAACAATGCGAAGCCGAAGGGCGGGTGCATGAAGCTGGTCTGCATGTTGGCGCAGATCATCACCCCGAACCACACGAGGTTGATGCCCATGGCTTCGGCGACGGGCGCCAGCAGCGGGATGACGATGAAGGCGATCTCGAAGAAATCGAGGAAGAACGCCAACACGAAGATGAAGATGTTGACGAAGATCAGGAAGCCGACGACGCCGCCCGGCAGATGAGAGAGCATGTGCTCGATCCAGTGCCCGCCGCCGACGCCCTGGAAGACGAGGCTGAAGACGCGGGCGCCGAGCAGGATGAACACCACCATGGCGGTGAGCCGCATGGTCGAGTTCATGCCCGCCCACATCAGCTCCCAGCTCAGCCGGCCGTTGAACCAGGCGAGGAGGATGGCGCCGACGACGCCCATCGCGCCGGCTTCGGTGGGAGTGACGAGGCCGAGAAGGATGGTGCCGAGCACGATGAAGATCAGCGCGAGGCTCGGCACCGTGCCGCGGATGATCTTCTTCCACAGCGGCCAGCCGCGCAGCGTGCGCGCCTCGGGCGGCAGCGCCGGCACATCCTGCGGCCGGATGATCGAGAGGATGAACACCCAGCCCATGAAGAGCAGGACCTGGACGATCGAGGCGCCGGTGGCTCCGATATACATTTCGCCGGGCGAGCGCTGCAGCTGGTCGGCGAGGACGATCAGCACCAGCGAGGGCGGGATCAGCTGGGTGATGGTGCCCGAGGCGGCGATGACGCCGGTGGCGTGGCGCACGTTGTAGCCATAGCGCATCATTACCGGCAGCGAGATCAGCCCCATGGCGATGACCGAGGCGGCGACCGTGCCGGTGATGGCGCCGAGGATGGCGCCGACAATGATCACCGCGTAGCTCAGCCCGCCGCGGATGCCGCCGAACAGCTGGCCGAAGCCTTCGAGCAGGTCCTCCGCAAGGCCGGATTTCTCGAGGATCACCCCCATGAAGGTGAAGAACGGGATGGCGAGCAGCAGCTCGTTGCTGAGCACGCCATAGAGCTGGAAGGTGAGGTTGCCGAGGAAGTTGGGCGCGATGAGCCCGAGCTCGATGGCGACCAACCCGGAGAAGAGGCCGATGGCAGCGAGCGAGAAGGCGGCCGGATAGCCGATGATGAGAAACATCACCAGCCCGCCGAACATGATCGGCGCCATGTTTTCGCGGATCACGTCGATCATTGCAGCGGCTTCTCGTAGGCGAACTCACGGACATAGTCCGTGGTGAGCGCCGCGATGCATTTGATGATCTCGGCTATGCCCTGCAGCATCAGCACGCCGAAGCCGACGGGCAGCATCAGCCGCACCGGCCAGCGCGGCAGGCCCCCGGCCGCATTGGACATGATGTTCTGCGTCCACGCCTGCACGAACCAGGGCCAGGTGAACCAGATGAGGAGGATGCAGAGCGGCATGAGAAAGAACAGCCCACCGAGGAGGTCGATCCAGGTGCGGGCGCGCTCGGAAATGGCGCCGTAGAGCAGATCGACGCGCACATGCTCGTTGAGCTTCAGCGTCCACGCGCCCCCCAGCATCACCATGCCGCCGAACATGTACCAGACGGATTCGCTGAGGACGTTCGAGTACTCGGTGTAGAGCGAGACCATGCCGCCGAACACGCCGCCACCATAGGTGCGCTCGAGCCAGATCATGCCGCTGACCGAATAGCGGAAGATGGCGTTGAACGCCGAGACCAGCGCCGAGAACAGCACCAGCCAGATGGCGAGGAGGCCGACCAAGCGGCTCAGTTCGTCGATGACGCGCGTGAAGCGCAATGCCAGCGCCATTGGCGACTGTCCCCCCGGCCCCTCGTCCCGCCCGGCCCGCTCTGCTGGCGTAGTCCGGAACTCAAGGCAACATGCGTCGGTGGCGCGCGTCAACTGCGCCCGTGCGGTTGCGGACGGATTGCGACGTCCAGAATTGACAAAATAATTTGTCTATACTAGCGATGACGCATGGAGAACACGGCCCCAACCCTGATCGAAGATGCAGAAAAGGCGCGGCAGGCGATGACGCCGCTGCGACTGCGCATGCTGGCGCTTCTGCGCGAGCCCGCGTCAGCGGCAACGCTCGCCGCGGCTCTGGCACTGCCGCGCCAGAAGGTCGGCTACCACCTGCACGCGCTGGAGAAGGCCGGGCTGGTGACGCCTGCCGGCGAGCGGCAGCGGCGCGGGTTCACCGAACGGCTGTTCGTCGCCAGGGCCGGCTCATTCGTCGTCGACCCGGCCATCCTCGGGGCGCCGCCGGCGACCGAGAAGCAGGATCGCTTCGCCGCCGAGCACCTGGTGGCACGGTCGGCCGAAACGGTGCGCGAGGTGACACGGATGCAGGCCGCGGCTGCCGAGGAAGGCACGCGACTGATCACCTTCACCATCGAGGCCGACATCGGCTTCGCGGCGCCACGGGACGTCGAGGCATTCACGGAACGGTTGACTGCGATGGTGGCAGAGCTCGCGGGAGAATTCGCACCGCCCGAGGGTGGCCGCCGCTACCGGCTGCTGATCGGCGGGCACCCCGCGATCAAGGGCAAGACAACAGCAGGGATCAACTGAGGGAGCTGGAGATGGCTGACAAGCAGGATCGCGTCATCGTCGAGATGACCATTGCGGCACCGATCGAGACGGTGTGGTCGACACTGCGCGACCCCGAGCAGATGCTCAACTGGTTCGGCTGGGACGCCGATACGCTGCGCGACGAAATCCAGTTCATCTTCTTCGACCACGCGACGGCGGACGAGGCCAGCAAGGTGGTCGCCATCGAGGAACACGAGGGGATGGCCGACCGGATCGAGCTCAGGCCCGCTTCCGGCGGGACTGTCCTGCGCGTGGTGCGCTCCAGCGCGGTCGATGATGGCGAGTGGAACGCCTTCTACGAGGATACCTGGGAGGGCTGGACCACCTTCTTCCATCAGTTGCGCTTCCTCATCGAGCGACATCCCGGCGCGAAACGCCGGACGCTGTTCTTCTCCGGCAATCGCCCTGGCAATGCGGGCGACCTGCCGGTGGAAGCGCTGGGGTTGGACGGCCTGATGACTGCCCCGGTGGGGAGCGCAGTGTCTTTCGATCTGCCTGTCGGGGCGAGGGCGTCCGGCCAGGTCTGGCACCGCTCCGGGCATCAGGTCGGGATGAGCGTCGAGGGCTGGGGCGATGGGCTGATGGTGATCACCGATCAGCCGCCGCCGAACCGCGCCCCCGATGGCGGCGGCACGGCCGTGCTGACGACCTTTGGCCTCTCTGACGCGGCCTTCAGCGCACTGGAGCAACGCTGGGCAGCGTGGTGGGCGCAGAACTTCCCCAAGAAGCGGGCCGACACTCCATCGGCGGAGCTGGCTGGCGAATAGTCGCGAGGACGGCGGACGGTTCGAACCGTCCGCCACCGGCTCTTGCAGGCGGGGCCTAGAGCTTCACCGCATTGAGTCGCAGCGCGTTGACGATAACGCTGACCGAACTCAGCGCCATCGCGGCCGCGGCGATCATCGGCGACAGCAGCCAGCCGGTGAACGGATAGAGCAGCCCCGCCGCGATCGGGATGCCGAGCGCGTTGTAGCCAAAGGCGAAGAGCAGGTTCAGCTTGATGTTGTCGAGTGTCGCATGGGCGAGCTTCCGCGCCTTCACGATGCCGGCGAGGTCGCCCTTGAGCAGCGTGATGCCCGCGCTTTCGATCGCCACGTCGGCGCCCGTGCCCATGGCGACGCCGACATCGGCGGCGGCCAGCGCCGGTGCATCATTGATGCCGTCGCCGGCAAACGCCACCGCGTGCCCCTCGGACTTCAGCTGCTCGATGAGCGTGTGCTTGTCCTCCGGCGTCATGCCGGCGCGCACATCGCTGAGCCCGAGCTCCTGTCCGACGGCTTCCGCCGTACCCTTGGCATCGCCGGTGGCCATGACCACGGCGACCCCATCCGCGCGCAGCGCGGCGATAGCCGGCCTGGCCTCCGCCTTGATCGGATCGGCCACGGTGACGACGCCGATCGGGGCGCCGTCATGCGCGACGAGGATGGCCGTCCGGCCCGCCGCAGCCTGCTGTTCGACGAGCGCTGCCAGCTTGTCGTCCACCGCGATCCCCTGCTCCCGGAGCAGCCGGACATTGCCCATGAACGTCGCCTTGCCACCGACATTGCCCTTGATGCCGCGTCCCGTCAGCGAGGTGAACTCGGTCGCCTCGTAGACGCGCGCGCCCCTCTCTTTCGCACCGTTGACGATGGCATAGGCGATCGGATGCTCGGAATGCTTCTCGAGCGCGGCCGCAACCGCGAGCACGAACCCTTCGTCGACGCCCTGCACCGGGATCACCTGGCCCAGGACCGGCTTGCCCGCGGTGAGCGTGCCGGTCTTGTCGACGATCAGCGTATCGACCCGCGCGAAGCCTTCGAGCGCCTTGGCGTCCTTCACCAGCACCCCGGCATGCGCCCCGCGCCCCGTCGCCACCATGATCGAGATTGGCGTCGCGAGACCCAGCGCACACGGACACGCGATGATCAGCACCGAAATGGCGGCAACAGTCGCCTCGCCCAGCCCCGGTCCCCAGATCAGCCAGCCGAAGAAGGCGGCGATGGCAATGACCACGACCAGCGGGACGAACCAGTTCGCCACCCTGTCGGCGAGCGCCTGGATGGGTGCGCGGCTGCGCTGCGCCTTGCCGACGAGTTCGACAATCTGGCTGAGCCGCGTGTCGGCGCCGACGCGCAACGCCTCCATGACGAAGCTGCCCTCGCCGTTGATCGTCCCGCCGGTGACCGGCTCGCCCTTCAGCTTTTCGACCGGCACCGGCTCGCCGGTGAGCATCGACTCGTCGACGAAACTCTGGCCCTCGACCACCTTGCCATCGACCGGCACGGACTCTCCGGGCCGGACGCGCAGCCAGTCGCCCGGCTTCACCTCCTCGATCGGAACCTCGATGTCATCGCCCTCAGAGACGCGCAGCGCCGTCCTGGGGGCGAGGTTCAGCAGGGCCCGGATCGCCTTGCCGGTGGCGTCGCGCGCCTTGAGCTCGAGCACCTGCCCGACGAACACCAGCGTGACGATGACCGCAGCTGCCTCGAAATAGACCGGCGGCATGCCGCCCATATGCGTCATGCTCATCGGGAAGATCTGCGGGAACAGCACTGCCACCACCGAGAACAGGTAGGCCGCGCCGACCCCGAGCCCGATCAGCGTCCACATGTTGGGCGAGCGATTGACCAGCGAATTCCAGAAGCGCCGGAAGAACGGCCACGCCGCCCACACCACGACCGGCGTTGCCAGCACCAGCTCGAGCCAGCTGGCGAGGGGCTCGCCCAGCCACTCCCGCACCGGCAGCCCGACCATCCCGCCCATTGCGATGACAAGGATCGGCACGGACAGCGCCGCGCTGACCCACATGCGGCGGGTGAAATCCACCAGCTCGGGGTTCGGGCCATCGTCGAGCGAGGCGACCATGGGCTCGAGCGCCATGCCGCAGATCGGGCAGTCGCCCGGACCGTCCTTGACGATCTCGGGATGCATCGGACAGGTCCACTGCGTACCCTTGGGCACGCTGGCGGGATCGACCGACGGCGCGCCATGGTCGTGCCCTGCGGGGGCAATGCCCGGCAGCACGAACGGCTTCTGGTTCAGGTACTTGCCCGGATCGGCCTCGAAACTCTTCTGGCAGCCTTCGGAACAGAAATAGTAGCGCGTCCCCTCATGCTTGAGCATGTGCCGCGCCGTCGCGCGATCCACCTGCATGCCGCAGACGGGGTCGGTCGCCTTGAGGTATTTCGCCGGTTCCGCCTCGAACTTCGCCTTGCAGCCGCCGCTGCAGAAGCCGATCTCCCGCCCTTCATGGGCGGTGCGATGCGGCGTCTTCGCCAGGTCGACCGTCATGCCGCAAACCGGGTCGCGGATGACCGCGCCCTCGGAATGGCCGTGGTGATGAGCGTGCGTGTCCATGTTCGGCTCCTATCCTGTTGGGGCCTGTTCTGCACCTTCCCATCATGGTAAGGTCAAGCACTGTCTCTAGATGGGAGCTCTCATGCAGATTGGCGAGGCGGCCCGCCTGACCGGCGTATCCGCAAAGATGATCCGTCACTACGAATCGATCGGCCTCATCCCCAGTGCCGACCGGCGCGACAGCAACTATCGCGACTACGGCCATCACGACATCCACCGGCTCGGCTTCATCCGCCGCGCCCGCGACCTCGGCTTCTCCATCGAGCAGATCCGCGACCTGCTGCGGCTCTGGGGCGACACGCAGCGCTCGAGCGCCGACGTGAAGGCGCTGGCGCAGACGCACATCTCGGACCTCGACGAGAAAATCCGCCTGCTCGGCGAGATGCGCACTACCCTCTCCCATCTGGCGGAAGCCTGCGACGGCGATCATCGGCCGGACTGCCCCATCATAAAGGGCCTGGCCGGCGACGAGCAGCACGACCATGGCCACCACTGAGATCATATACCGGCTCGATCCGTTTCCGACCGACGCCGAGCTTGCGCAGATCTGGGGGCCGGCCTGGGGCGAGCCCTGGACCGGGGACCTCGGCAGGATGCTGCCGCGCAGCATCGTCCATGCCTGCGCCTATGACGGCGACCGGCTGGTGGGCTACGTCAATGTCGCCTGGGACGGCGGCGGGCACGCCTTCCTGCTCGATCCGACCGTGGATGTCGCCTACCAGCGCCGCGGCATCGCCCGCGAACTGATCCGCCACGTCGCCGACGCCGCACGCGAGCGCGGCGCCGAATGGCTGCATGTCGACTACGAGCCGCATCTCGACGGTTTCTACACGGCCTGCGGGTTTCGGCCTACGGCGGCCGGGTTGATCAGACTGGCCTAGGCAATGGTGCGGGAAATGCCCCGCCCTCAAACGCTCAGGCACAGATACTTGATGTCGAGATAGTCCTCGATGCCGTACTTGCTGCCTTCCCGCCCGTGGCCGGATTGCTTGATGCCGCCGAAGGGCGCGACCTCGGTGGAGATGAGCCCCGTGTTGATGCCCACCATGCCGTAGTCCAGCGCCTCCGCCACCTTGAACACGCGGCTCAGGTCGCGCGCGTAGAAATAGGAGGCGAGCCCGAACTCGGTGGCGTTGGCGAGCCGGATGACATCCTCCTCCGTCTCGAACCGGAACAGCGGCGCCAGGGGACCGAACGTCTCCTCGCGCGACAGCACCATCTCTTCGGTCGCATCGGCGACGACGGTCGGCTCGAAGAACAGCCCCTGCTTGCGCTTGCCGCCGGTCAGCAGCCGCCCGCCCTTGCGCAGCGCATCGGTGAGGTGCCGCTCGACCTTTTCGACCGCCTTCTCGTCGATCAGCGGTCCTGTCGTGACCCCCTCCTCGAACCCGTCGCCCACCCGGAGCTTCTCGACCGCTCGCGTCAGCTTGGCGGCAAACGCGTCGTAGACCCCGGCCTGCACATAGATGCGGTTGGCGCACACGCAGGTCTGGCCGTTGTTGCGATACTTCGAGATCATCGCGCCCTCGACCGCCGCATCGAGGTCGGCATCGTCGAAGACGATGAACGGCGCATTGCCGCCGAGCTCGAGGCTGAGCCGCATGATCTTGTCCGCTCCCTGCCGCATCAGGATGCGGCCGACTTCGGTCGAGCCGGTGAAGCTCAGCTTGCGCACGGTGGGGTTGGCGCAGAACTCCTGACCGATGTCGGCGGCATGGGTCGAGGGCAGGAGGTTGAAGAGCCCGGCCGGCAATCCCGCCCGCTCGCACAGCACCGCCAGCGCGATGGCCGAGAGCGGCGTCTCACCCGCGGGCTTCGACACCACGGCACACCCTGCTGCTAGCGCCGGGGCCATCTTGCGGGCCAGCATGGCGTTGGGAAAGTTCCACGGCGTGATCGTCGCGACGACGCCGATCGGCTGCTTGATGACGATGATGCGCTTGTCTTCCTGGTGGCCGGGGATCGTGTCGCCGTAGACGCGCTTGGCTTCCTCGCCGAACCACTCGACATAGCTCGCGCCGTACAGCACTTCGCCCCGCGCCTCGGCGACCGGCTTGCCCTGCTCCGCCGTCATGATCGCGGCAAGGTCATCGGCATTGGCGACCATCAGGTCGTAGATCCGGCGCAGCACCGCGGCGCGCGCCTTGCCGGTCTTCGTCGCCCATTCCGCCTGCGCCGAACGGGCCGCGTCGATGGCAAGCCGGGCTTCGGCGACCCCGCAATTGGGCAACACCGCCAGCACCTCACGGGTCGACGGGTTGGTCACCTCGAAACTCGTGCCGTTCTCGGCCGACTCGAGCCAGCGCCCGCCGATATAGGCCGCCGCCCTCAGAACCGAACTGTCCTTCAGGTGCCTTTTCAGCGCGTCGGTGATCGGCATTGGAAATCTCCTTGAGCCATAAAGGTCTGCGCCTCGATCTGGCATAACGCAAGTAGCCTTGCCGGGCTCCGAATCTTCCGATTGGATGCGCGCCAAACGATACCAGGGAGGGGCATATGGCCGGCATCTACCAGCACCACGAAAAGGAATTCGGGCACCTGATTCAGGGCAGTGCCAAGCTCGAGACACTGTATTCGGACTGCCGCTGGGCCGAGGGCCCGTGCTGGTTCGCCGATGCCAACCAGCTTATCTGGTCCGATATCCCGAACAACCGCCTGATGCGCTGGACGCCCGATGGCGGCGCCTCGGTGTTCCGGCACAACGCCAACTACCTCAACGGCAATACCCGCGACCGCGAGGGCCGGCTCGTCTCATGCTCGCATGGCGGCCGCAATGTGGTCCGCACCGAGATCGACGGCTCGATCACCGTCCTCGCCGACAGCTATCGCGGCAGGAAGCTCAACGCGCCCAACGATCTGGTGGTGAAGTCGGACGGCACGGTGTGGTTCACCGATCCCGGCTACGGCATCCTGTCCGATTACGAGGGTTACAAGGGCGAGTTCGAGCAGGATGGCTGCTACGTCTTCTGCCTCGATCCCGCGACGGGCGACCTGAAGGTCGTCGTCGACGACTTCGTCCGCCCCAACGGCATCGCCTTCTCGCCCGACGAGAAGCTGCTCTATGTCGCCGACAGCGCCTACAGCCATGGCGCCAACCTGCCGCGCCACATCCGCGTCTTCGACGTGAATGCCGACAACACTGTCAGCAACGGCCGCGTCTTCTGCGAGACCGACACCGGCCTGCCCGACGGCTTCCGCCTCGACGACCGCGGCAATGTCTGGACCTCGGCTGGCGACGGCGTCCACTGCTTCAACCCGTCCGGCACTCTGCTCGGCAAGATCCTGACGCCCGATACTGTGGCCAATGTCGAGTTCGGCGGCCCCCGCCGCAACCGCCTGTTCATCTGCGGCACGCAGAGCCTGCACAGCATCTATGTGGCGGTGAACGGCGCGACGCGGCCGTAGGCGGCGGTAGAGCCGCAGATGCGGCTCGGCGTTCGTTGTCACTGGGCTGGTCCCGGTGATCCACGCCCGCGGCGTCTGCCGCGTGTCGTGAGGCCGCGCCGATGCGCGGCAGCTGGATGGCCGGGTAAGCCCGGCCATCAGGGTCTCCCGGATGTCGGGGGCGTCAGCCCTCCACGGACACCACGGTCAGCACGTGCTTCTGGCCACCGCGGGCCTCCCACGTGATCGACTGGTCGACGGCGAGGCCGATAAGCGCGGTGCCGATCGGGGTCAGCACCGAGATCTTGCCCTGCGCGATGTCTGCATCGGCCGGCAGGACGAGCTGAACGGTGCGCTCGGCGCCATTGTCCGGGCGATAGGTGACGGTCGAGCCCATCTTCACCACGCTCGGGGCGAGCTTGGCGGCCGGAACGACGCGAGCCCGCTCGACCTCATCGAGAAGGTCGTCGGCCGCCTCGGTGCCGGTCAGCGCCAGGGCGCTGAGCACGCGGTGGTCGTCCTCGGTGAGGACGATCCTGGGCTTGAGGTCGTTGCGACGTAGCGACGACATGATTCAGTTTCCTTTCGAATGCGAGCTGCGACGGGCCGATAGGCCGCGACAGCTCGGAGAAGTGTCTGTGTGTGATTTGGCGCCTTGTTGACCCCCGCGGCGCTTCCGCTGCGGACCCGGGATAGCCCCAGACCCGGCGGCGCCTAGGCGCGAGTCATGGGGCTATATGCCTGCGGCCGGGATACCCCGGCGCGGTGCCATACCAATGGTGGTCGCGAAGCAAGACATATGGGCAATATGGGGCCCCTGCCGGAAAAGTCAAATCCTTGGGACTAGGCCGTCGGCAACGCGCTGAACCCTGTCGGCATCGGCCCTTCATAGGGGCCGGTGCGCACGTCGGTGACGGCCGCCGCCGGCGGGCCCGCATTCAGCTCCATCAGCATGTGCTGGATGTCCTGCTCGTCGCCTGCGAACACAGCCTCTACCGTGCCGTCACGACGGTTGCGCACCCAGCCGTCAAGGCCGAGCGCCTCGGCCTCGCTGACGACGAATGCGCGAAATCCAACCCCCTGCACCCGTCCCGTGATGACCACGTGGACGGAGCGGCGCATCAGAACGTCGCCCCGATGTTCCAGGGCACGAACTCGTTGTCGCCGTAGCCGAGCAGTTCCGACTTGGTCTTCTTGCCGGAGGAGACGGCGAGGATCTCGTCGAAGATCTCCTGCCCCTTAGCCTCGAGCGAGCCACCCTCGATGACCTCGCCGCCGTTGATGTCCATGTCGTCGATCATCTTGTGATAGATGTCCGAGTTCGTGGCGATCTTGATCGACGGGGTCGGCTTGCAGCCATAGGCCGAGCCGCGACCCGTCGTGAAGCAGAGGACGTTCGCGCCGCCGGCCACCTGGCCGGTTGCGGATACCGGGTCATAGCCGGGCGTATCCATGAACACGAAGCCCTTCTCCGTCACCGGATCGGCGTAGTGATACACCGCGTTGAGCGGAGTCGTCCCGCCCTTGGCCGCGGCGCCGAGGGATTTTTCGAGAATTGTCGTAAGACCGCCGAGCTTGTTGCCTGGAGATGGGTTGTTGTTCATCTCCATGTTGTTGCGCTCGGCGTAGTCTTCCCACCAGTGGATGATGTCGATCAGCTTCTCTCCGACCTCGCGCGTCTTGGCGCGCCGCGTCAGCAGGTGCTCGGCGCCGTAGATCTCCGGCGTTTCCGAGAGGATCGCCGTGCCGCCGTGACGCACGAGGATATCCGCCGCAACGCCCAGCGCCGGATTGGCGGTGATGCCCGAATAGCCGTCCGAGCCGCCGCACTGCAGCGCCAGCATCAGTTCCGACGCCGGCTGCGTCGTGCGCCGCGACTGGTTGACGATGGGGAGCATCGCCTTCACTGCCTCGACGCCTGCCTCGACGGTCTTCCTGGTGCCGCCCACTTCCTGGATGGTCATGGTGCGGAACGTCTCGTTCTCGGTGACCCCGTAGGCCTCCTTGAGACGCGGAATCTGGAAGCCCTCGCAGCCCAGCCCGACCATTACCACGCCGCCCATGTTGGGATTGGTCGCATAGCCCCAGGTGGTCTTCTTGAGCGTGTCGAAGATCACACCGCGATAGTCGATGACGCAGCCATTGGCCTGCTTCAGCGCCACGATGCCATCGATATTGGGGTAGTCGTCGAGGATGCCCGAGCGCTCGATCTCGCGGGCGATGAAGCCGGCGACGGTGGTCGAGCAGTTCACCGAGGTGAGGATGCCGACATAGTTGCGCGTGCCCACCTGCCCGTTGGCGCGCCGGAAGCCCTCGAACGTCGCCTGCTCGGCCTCGGGGAAGAAGTTGACCGGCACCACGCCCTCGCCGAAGGCATAGTCGCGCTCGAACGCGCCGTGGTCCTCGCCGATGGTGACGTTGTGCTCGTGCACCCACTCGCCCGGCGGGATGTTGTCCTTGGCAAAGCCGATGATCTGCCCGAACTTGACGATGGGCTCGCCGGCCGCGACAGCGCGCACCGTGAACTTGTGGCCCTTGGGCACACGCTTGGCCGTCGTGACGCCCTGCTGCGTCTCGGTGCCCACGTCGAGATTGGTGAGCGCCACGGCGACGTTGTCGCTGGAATTGAGGAGCAGGGTCTTGGCTGCGGGGCGGGACATGACGTCGGACATGGGCGGGCTCGTGTGATCCAGAATCTTGGGCGCTGGCCGCCGATTTTCCCCTCGCACCGGGAGCGCCACCTTGCGGCGGCAAGCCGCCCGGGTGACAAGCAGGTGCGATTGAATTGCTCCGGCAGTCCAACTAACATGTTAGCATGAAGACCGAGGCAAGTCCCTACTCATTTCTGTCAACGCCCGCAACGCCAACACGCGGCAACGTGACGGTTTTCGTCACCGACACGCTGCGTCAGGCGATCGTGCAGCTCGACCTGAAACCCGGCGAGGTGCTCGACAAGGGCGCCATCTGCGAACGGCTCGGCGTCTCGCGCTTTCCCGTCTCGGAGGCCCTGGCGCGGCTGCAGGCCGAAGGGCTCGTCGACATCCTGCCCCAGCGCGGCTCCACCGTGTCGCTGGTCCGCATCGCCGACGTGCTCGAATACATGCTGATCCGCAAGGCGCTCGAGGCCGAAGCAGTCCGCGTCGTCACCGGCAACCACTCCGAGGAGCTGGTGGATACGCTGCAGCGCAACCTCAGCTACCAGCGCGCCGCCGTGCAGATCGACGACCAGAACGGCTTCCACGAGCGCGACCTCGAGTTCCACGACATCATCTTCGGCGACATGCGCTTCACCAAGGTGAAGGGCGTGATCGAGAACACCCGCGCCAATCTCGACCGGGCCCGCCGCCTCATCCTCACGCCGCGCCGCCTGAGCGTCACCCTCGCCGAGCACCAGAGGATCCTCGACGGCATCGTCGCCGGCGATGCGCCCGCCGCCTCGGGCGCCATGCGCGCCCACATCGATTCCGTCATGGCCGAGCTCATTACGTTTGCGGCCGCCCACCCCGAGCTGTTCGCCGATGGGGGCCTGCTCAACGACGACCCCAGCTACACCGCCTTCCCGTTCGGCTGAACGGGCAAGACAATCCATAGGGAGGACTGCCATGCTCAAGGGGATACCCCCGATCCTGGGCCCCGATCTGCTCTACATCCTGCGTGCCATGGGGCACGGGGACGAGATCGCCATCGTCGACGCGAACTACCCGGCCGACAGCGCCGGCCCGCAGCTGGTGCGCCTCGACGGCATCACCGCCACCGACGTGCTCGACGCCGTGCTGACGCTGATGCCGCTCGACACCTTCGTCGACGATCAGGCCTTCGGCATGGAGGTCGTGGGTGCCCCCCAGAAACGGGAGCAGACCCACAAGGAGTTCGACACGCTCATCAAGAAGCACGAGCCCGACATGCAGCTTTCGATGCTGGAGCGCTTCGCCTTCTACGAGCGCGTGCGCGGTGCTTTTGCCGTCATCCAGACCGGTGAACGCCGCCTCTACGGCAATGTGCTGCTGAAGAAGGGCATCGTGCGGCCCGAATAGGCCGCCTCGCCTCCGACCGGGTGCGCCTGCCGAACGGATTCGACCATCGTTGGCCTCGACTCCGTACCGGCACCGCCCTATGCCTTCGCCCCAAACTGAGGAGCATCTTCAATGAAACTTCTGCGCGTCGGCGCCAAGGGCTCTGAAAAGCCCGCCATCCTCCACACTGACGGGACCTATCGCGACCTGTCCTCTGTCGTTCCGGACATCGCCGGCGCCGCGATCACGCCCGAGGGTCTCGCCAAGATCCGCGCCGTGGATGCTTCGACGCTCCCCGTGCTCGACAAGTCGCTGCGCATCGGCCCCTGCGTCGGCAATGTCGGCAAGTTCATGTGCATCGGCCTCAATTACGCCGACCACGCCGCCGAGACCGGCGCCGCCATCCCTGCCGAGCCGATCCTGTTCATGAAGGCCACCAGCGCCATCATCGGCCCGAACGATGACGTGATCCTGCCCAAGAACACCCTCAAGCCCGACTGGGAAGTCGAGCTTGGCGTGGTGATCGGCAAGGAAGCCCGCTACATCGAAGAGAAGGACGCGCTGGACTACGTCGCCGGCTACTGCGTCGTGAACGACCTCTCCGAGCGCCACTTCCAGACCGAGCGCGGCGGCCAGTGGACCAAGGGCAAGTCGGCCGACACCTTCGGCCCGATCGGCCCGTGGCTCGTGACCAAGGACGAGGTCAACGACGTCCAGAACCTCAAGATGTGGCTCGACGTCGACGGCCACCGCTATCAGGACGGCTCGACCAAGACCATGATCTTCGGCGTGGCGCACATCGTCGCCTATCTCAGCCAGTTCATGAGCCTGCAGCCGGGTGACGTCATCACCACCGGCACCCCGCCGGGCGTCGGCATGGGCCAGAAGCCCGAGCCGATCTGGCTGAAGCCGGGCCAGACCATGAAGCTCGGCATCGAGGGCCTGGGCGACCAGACCCAGAAGACCAAGGCCTACGCGGCCTGACGCTTCGCCATTCGAGACTGAAGGACGCCGGCGCACAGCCGGCGTTTCTTTATTGGGAAACGCTCTTCGGGCAGGAACCGGCAAGCGTGTACGCAGCGTGCTGGCGCACCTCGGACACCACTTGGTGAGGCACCCGGAAGTACAATCACCACGCGCGACCTGGCCCATGACGAGGGCTCGCGCCTCAGGAGTTCACGATGTCCCTGCCCATTCATCACATGATCTCGGCTGGCCCGCAGCCGGTCGCGCCCTTCAGTCATGCGGTGGAAGCGGATGGCTGGGTGTTCATCACCGGCCAGATGCCGACCGACCCGGCCGCGCCCAATGCCCCGCTTCCAGAAGGCATCGAGGCGCAGACACGTCGCGTGATCGAGAACCTCAAGCTGATCCTGGGCGGCATCGGCCTCGGGCTCGAGCACGTCACCATGGCGCGCATCTACCTCACCGACTTCCAGCGCGACTATGCCGCGCTGAACCAGCTGTGGCCGAGCTTCTTCGAGGCACGCAAGCTCCCGGCGCGGACGACCATCGGCGTCACGGGCCTCGCTGTCGGCGCCCTGGTCGAGATCGACCTCGTGGCCCGCCGCCCCTAGCGCAACTCGACTGCATCTGTTTGCCCCTCATGGCCGGGCTTGTCCCCGCCATCCAGCCACGCAGCGTCTGCTAAGCCAGCGCCAGCCCCACCCCGATCGCCGTCGAGAGCAGCACGACGGCCCAGGGCGGTGCACGCCAGACCAGCAGGGCGAGCAGCGCTGCCGCCCACGCGAGGTCGACCGGCCCGCCGATTGTGGTGACGAGCACGGGGTCATAGAGCGTCGCCACCAGCAGGCCCACGACCACGGCGTTGGCGAGGTCCAGCCCGCCCCGCAGCCGCGGGTTGGAGCGGAGGCCCTGCCAATAGGGCAGCGCACCGAACACAAGCAGGAATGACGGCAGGTAGATCGCCCCCAGCGCCAGCAAGGCTCCACCCAGCCCGTTCGGCGGGTTGGTCAGCAGCGCTCCGGTATAGGCGGCGAACGAGAACAGCGGACCGGGCACCGCCTGCGCGGCGCCGTATCCCGCGAGGAACAGGTCCCGGCTGATCAGCCCCGGCGCCACCAGCTCGGCCTCGAGCAGCGGCAGCACGACGTGACCCCCGCCGAACACCAGCGATCCCGTGCGGTAGAATTTCTCGGCCACGACGAGCACCGGGTTGCCGGTCAGCGCCAGCAGCGGCAGCACCGCCAAGAGGACGAAGAACGCGGCGATGAGGATCGCCCCGGTCCGATGGAAATGCAGCTTCGGCGCCGGCTCCCTCCGATGCATCGCGTAGCCCGCGATCGCCGCGCCGGCGATCAGCGCCACCTGCGTCAGGCTGGTGGGCAGCAGCAGTGCAATCGCGGCGGCTGCGAGCGCGAGAATGCGGCGCGGCCAGTCCGGCGTGAGCGAGCGCGACATGGCCCACACCGCCTGCGCCACCACCGCCAGCGCCGCCACCTTCAGTCCGTGCAGTGCGCCATCCGCCAGCGGACCGGCGAGGCGCGTCGCACCGAAGGCAAAGGCGAGCAGCAGGATGACCGACGGTGCCGTGAATGCGACGAAGGCCGCGATCCCGCCCCAGTAACCGGCACGCAGCTTCCCGATGCCGATGCCGACCTGGCTCGAGGCGGGGCCGGGCAGGAACTGGCAGAGCGCGACGAGATCGGCATAGGCCGCATCGTCGAGCCATTTGCGCCGCTCGACGAACTCGGTGCGGAAGAAGCCGAGATGCGCCACCGGACCGCCGAAGCTCGTGAGCCCCAGCAGCAGGAATGCGCGAAAGACCTCGCTGACTGTACCCCTGGTTTGCTGCATCGCACCCTCGCCCCGGGTGCGCATGCCCTAGCCCGTCGTCACAATCAACTGCTGACCTTGCCGCTGCGGCCATAGAGCAGCAGCATGCCGATGATCACCACGCCATAGATGATCTGCCGGCCGAATTCGGCGATCTGCATTACCGAGAGGATCGACTGCAGCAGCGTGATCAGGATCACGCCCGCGACTGTGCCGAGGTAGGATCCGCGACCACCGAGGATCGACGTGCCCCCCAGCACCACCGCCGCGATCGCTGGCAGGAGGTAGGCATCGCCCATCGACTGCGCCGCCTTGCCCGCATAGCCCGCCAGCAGCACGCCGCCGAAGGCCGCGAGCCCGCCGCAGAGCGCGAAGGCGATCATCACCACGCGCTGCGTCGGCACGCCCGATAGGTAGGCCGCGACCTCCTTGTTGCCGATGCCGTAGACGGCGCGGCCAAAGGTAGTGCGGGTCAGCATGAACACCGCTAGCGCTCCGACGACGACCCACACCAGCACCGCATGCGGCACGCCGAAGGTCGATTGCGCGGCGAGCACCTTCATCGCTGCCGAGGCGGAATCCTGCGGCGCGAACCCGCCGGTATAGGCGACCATCAGCCCCTGTGCGACGGCGTTCACCGCAAGCGTGATGATCATCGACGGGATGCGCAAATACGCAACCCCGATGCCGTTGACGAGCCCGATGGCGATCCCGCACAGCACCCCGAACGGGATGGCGAAGACCTCGCCCGCTGGCCCCCACGAAACCGCGGCCGATGCCATCATGGCGCCCAGCGTCACCGTCCACGGCACGCTGAGGTCGATCTGCCCGAGCAGGATCACCAGCATCATCCCGGTGGCGATGACGCCGAGGAAGGCGCCGACCTTGAGCTGCTGCAGCAGGTACTCGGGCGACAGGAAGTTCGGCGAATAGAGGCTGCCGATTGCGAGCAGGATGACGATGCAGCCGAACGCGGTCACGACCGGCAGGTCGATGCGCTGTCGCCAGGGGCGGGATTTGGTCGCGGCTTGGGCGGTGGTATCGGACATGGTTCTCTTGTCTCAGCCGAAGAGGTCGAGCCGGTTACGGACCTGGAACAGGCGGGCGGCGCCTACCGACACTGCGAGGAGCAGCACGATGCCCTGGAACAGCGGCTGCCACAGTGGATCGATCTCGAACACGAACAGCAGGTCGCCGATGGCGCGGAAGGCGAGCGCCCCGAAGATCGCGCCGATGGCGCTGCCGCGACCGCCGAACAGCGACACGCCGCCCAGCACCACCGCCGCGATCGAATAGAGCGTGTAGGTGTTGCCGTTGGCCGCCGACGCTTCGCCCGAATAGGTGAAGAACGTCAGGTAGAGCCCGGCGAACGAGGCGAACACGCCCGACAGCACATAGGCGAGGAACTTCGCCCGCCTGATGGGCATGCCGGACATGAAGGCCGCAACCTCCGACGACCCCGCCGCATAGACGGTGCGGCCCGACACCGAGCGCCGGAACGGGATCCAGATCAGCACCACCGTAGCGGCGAGGAAGATGAGGCTCGCCGGAATAACGCCGAAAACCTTGCCGGTCAGCGCGTCGGCGAGGTCGGATGAGAAGGTCGGGTCCGAGCCGGGAAACGGCCTCAGCCACAGCGCGACGCCGAAGAACACCGCGCCCGAGGCAATGGTCGCAACGATCGGCTGCAACCGCCCCAGGATGACGATGGCCGCGTTGACCGCTCCGCACACGGCGCCAGTCAGCACCACCGCCAGCACTCCGCCCGCCACCATCAGCGGCGAGCCCACGATGACGTAGGACGCAAGGCAGTTGCAGAGGATGAACACCATCCCGACCGAGAGATCGATGCCCGCCGTCAGCACCACGAAGGTCTGCGCCATGGCGACCAGCGCCAGCAGCACGCCCTTGTTGGCCGCCGTCTGCACCACGTTGGCGGTGAACCCGGCCGGATGGTTCAGCACGTAGAAGCCGAACATCACGATGAAGATGGCGAGCGCCAGGAGCGTGCCGCGCTGCTCGTTGAACCAGAAGCGCCAGTCCTTCATGCCAGTGCCGGGGCGGGCCCCGCCTCTGCGACGTCGATGTTGAGCGCGCTGGCGATCAGCGCGCGCTCGGTGATCTCGGCTCCGGTGAGCGTGCGCTTGATCGCGCCGTCATACATCACCAGCACCTTGTCGCAGCAGCCGATGAGCTCGTCGTAGTCGGTGGAGTAGAGGACGATCGCTGCCCCCGCATCGGCCAGCCGCCGCAGCAGGGCGTAGATCTCCTGCTTGGTGCCGACATCGATGCCGCGCGTCGGGTCGTTGAGGAGGATGATCCGCGGCTCGCGCATCAGCCACTTGGCGATCACCACCTTCTGCTGGTTGCCGCCCGACAGCGAGCCGGCCGGCACCGCCGTGCCGTCGGTCTTGATGGCGAGGAGCTGGATCATTTCGTCGATCGCGCGCCGCTCCGCGCCGGGATCGATGATGCCGCCCTTCGACAGGTGCGACATGGCGGCAAAGCTCAGGTTGTCGCGCACCGACATGGGCAGCATCAGCCCCTCGGTCTTCCGGTCCTCGGGGATCAGCGCCATGCCGATGTCGTCGTCCTTGGCGGCGCGCGGCGAACTGATGCGTCGCGGCTTGCCGTCGATCAGCACCTCGCCCGAAATGCCGCGCAGCACGCCGAACAAAGCGAGCAGCAGTTCGCGCTGTCCCTGACCGTCGAGGCCGCCGAGGCCCACCACCTCGCCCGCCCGGGCGGTGAGCGAAACGCCGTTGAGCCGCGGTGCCCAGCCGAGGTTCCGCACCTCGAGCACCGGTGCACCGGTCGCCGGCTTCGGCTCCGGCTTGGAGGGGAACACGTGGTGATACTCGCGGCCGATCATCATCTCGACCACTTCGTTGTCGCTCTTGGTGCCCGCCCGGTAGGTCGCGATCTTTCGCCCGTTGCGGAACACCGTGCAGTCATCGGCGAGCTCGGCGATCTCGTGCATGCGGTGCGAGATGTAGAGGAGCGCGATGCCCTCCGAGCGCAGCCGTTTCAGTACCTCGAATACGGTCTTCACATCGGCCGCCGTCAGCGCCGACGTCGCCTCGTCGAGGATGAGCAGGCGCGGCTTGCGCGCCAGCGCCTTGGCGATCTCGATGATCTGGCGCCGGCTCAGCGGCAGGTCCTTGACCAGCGCCGCCGGGTGGATGTCCACGCCGCCGGCCCGCGCCAGCGCGTCCTCTGCCAGCCGGCGCTGCGCGCGGCGGTCGATCATGCCGAACCGCGTCGGCGGGTCCGAGGCGATGATGTTGTCCGCGACCGACAGGTCGGGGATCAGCGACAACTCCTGGAAGATGCACACGATCCCCGCGGCATTGGCCGCCGCCGGGTCGCGAAAACTGATCTCGCGGCCGTCGAGCAGCATGCGCCCCTCATCGGGCTGCACCACGCCGGCGATGACCTTGATGAGTGTCGACTTGCCGGCCCCGTTCTCGCCGAGAATGGCGTGGACGCGCCCCGCTTCGACGGTGAGGTCGGCATTTTCGAGCGCGCGGACGCCGCCATAGCGCTTGGAGATCCCTTCCAGACGGAAGAGAGGAGTGGTCTCGGTCATTCACCGCGCATCCGTTTGAACTGGAAAGGGGCGGCGGAAACCGCCGCCCCGGGCCCGCCGCTTACTGGTTGGCCTCTGACTGTCCCATGATTTCCTGGGCGGTGAAGTTGATGCCGCAGGTCGGGAAGGCGTTGCCGACGAAGAAGTTGTCGGACTGGTCGGAATAATAGTTCACGCCATCCTTGAAGTCCGGGTCCTCGACGATGGCGAGGGGGAGCTTCACCGACTGCGGAACGACCTTGCCCTCGAGCGCGTCGATGGCGGTCTTGATGGCCACGGCGACCTGCGCCGGGCCGGTGCCCGCCGACGAGCAGACGAGGCCTTCGGCCGACTTGGCAGCGCAGAACTTGCGGAAGCCATTCTCGGTCTCGCCGCCGAACGGCACCATCGGATGGCCCGCGTCGAGCATGGCCTGCACCACGCCGGTATCGCCGCCCTGCGCGGTGATGCCGTCGAACTTCTGGTGCACGGCGATGGCATCGGCGGTCGCCTTCTGGGCGGTGCCGTCATCCCACTTGCCGACCACCTCGACGATGTCCCACTTCTTGCCGGTGGCGCCCAGCGTCTCGTGGATGCCGTTGTGGCGGTCGGTATCCACCGACGTGCCGGCCACGCCGCGCACTTCGAGGATCTTGCCGCCTTCCGGCAGGTGCTTGTCCAGCCAGTTGGCCCAGAGGACGCCCAGGCCCTTCTGGTCGACGTTGACGTTGATCGCATCCTTGGTGTCGAGGATGTTGTCGAACGCCACGAGGACGACGCCCGCGTCCTTGGCCCGCTTGATCACCGGCGCGAAGGCCTGCGGGTTCTGTGCGTTGACGACGATCGCATCGTAGCCGCTGTCGATGAAGTTGTTGATCGCGGCGATCTGGGCGGCGACGTCCTCGCCGGTCGAGACCACCTTGAACTCCTTGAGCTTGGCGGCGACGTCCGGCTGGGCCGCATAGGCCTTGGCCGTCTGGATCATCTGGATGCGCCAGGTATTGGCGATGTAGCCATTGGCCAGCGCAACACGGAACGGCCCGGTCTTGGCCGGGAACTGGAAGAACTGGGTCTCAGCGTCCCAGGGCACGTAGCATTCCGGATCTGCAGCCGGTCCGGACACGACTGCCGGCTCTGCGAGAGCCACGCCGGCGGTGGTCAGCATCAGGGCTGCGACGGCAAGCCCAGCGGTCTTGAACAACTTCATTTTCTCCTCCCAGAGAACGTGTGAAGCACTCTCTCACCGGTGATCGCGCCCGCCTCCCTCGGCGAGTCTTCGCCACCGTCCGGGGCACTGCCCCTATCCGGCGCGCCCATCACGGGCAGCGCCAAATTCCTCTGTCGTCACTCCTTGAACAGCGCGAGCCCGGCTTCGAGGTGCTGGCTCATGCGATACTGGTAGGCGAGCCGGTTGCGGCTCTCGAGCGCATCGACGATGCCGCCATGCTCGTCGAAATTGATGCCGTTGGACTTCATGCGGGCGACGCCCGTTTCCATGATCTTGAGCATCACCGGCTGCATGATGCGGTAGATCTCGAGCACCTGCTTGTTGCCCAGCAGGCCCACCAGCTTGAGGTGGAAATGGAAGTCGTGTCGCGCCGCCGCCGGCAGGTGCGCCTCCTCGCGCATCGCGTCGTTGATCTCGCGCAGCTCGACAATGTCGGCCGTGGTGAAGTTCTCGATCAGCCGGTCGGCCGAGCCGACCTCGATCAGTTCCCGGAAGAACTGCGTATCGAGATAGGTCTGCCGGCTGAGTTCGAGCGTGTTGAACGAATAGAGGTCGAACACGGCGTCCATGCGCCGGTCGATGATCACCGCGCCGACCTTGGGCCTGACATCGACCACGCCATACGCCTTGAGGATGCGCATCGCCTCGCGCACCGTGGTGCGGCTCGACGCGAACGTCTCGCCCAGCTCGCGTTCCGAGGGCAGCGGATCGCCCACCCCAAGGTTACGCGCGTCGATCAGTGACTTGATCTGGCCGACCAGTGTCTCAACGGCGGAATCTGAAAGATGTACCGCCCCGACAGGTGGTCGCCCGCTCGTATCTCCTTCACCCAGACGAACGACATTGCTCCTGGCCGACATGACCGGACCGCCCCGTTTACTGATGTAAAGATCCCCTCAAGCCCCACATTTGTAGGACCAGAGGGACGCTACTACCCACGGATACTACCGTCAATAGTCCAATACTGCTGAGTCTGGTATAGAAATGGCCGAAACTGGTATGACAAATACTGCTTCCAGCACACAAACTCGGAGAAAATTGCGAGCTGTTAACATGTTAGCCGTCAGCCCCATTTCGCACGAATGCCGACCGGCACATCGGCCCACCACGCCCGACTTGCGCCCACGGCCGGCAAGGTGAATTATCGCCAAATGCTGCGCAGTCTGGTTCGAGCCGTCCTGCTGAGCCTTGCCCTGCTCGCCGCCCCGGCCCTGGCGGACGACGCGGCCGACCGGGCTGCGCTCGACAAGCTCTTCGCCCAGTTGCGCGTGGCCGACGACGCCGAAACGGCGCAGGACCTCAGCACCCGCATCTGGGCGATCTGGACCTCGCCCTCCGACCCCATCCTTGCCGGCCGCATGCGCGAGGCGATCGTCGCCCGTTCAACGGGCGAGCTGACCTCGGCGATCAAGCTGCTCGACGACCTGATCGCCGATCGCCCCGACTATGCCGAGGCCTGGAACCAGCGCGCCACGATCTACTACATGATGGGCGACTTCGAGCACTCGATCGCCGATTGCGAAAAGGTGCTGGCGCTCGAGCCCCGCCACTACGGCGCGCTTTCCGGCCGCGCCCTCATGTACCTGCAGCAGGGCAACCGGGCCCTCGCCATCAAGGACATGGCCGCCGCGCTCGCCCTCCACCCCTATCTCAACGAACGCCGGCTCTTCCCCGAACTGGGCAAGCCACCAACGCATATCTGATCCGCAACACCCGCCCCTGAACGCGCGCGTCCATCACCACCATATCAGGGCTGGCACTGACGCCGGCACCACGAAAGGCCAGCAATGTCTGAGGACTACCCCGTCGAACACGAGGAAAACGGCGATCGCGGCCGCTACGTCATCTACCTGCCCGACGGCTCGGAAGCGGAGATGACCTACGCGCGGCGCGATGCCTCGACCATCATCGCCGACCATACCGGCGTTCCGCCGCAGTATCGCGGCCATGGCCTTGCCGAGAAGCTGGTGAAGACCGCGATGGAGCATGCGCGCGAGACCGGCGGCCGGATCGTGCCCGTCTGCTCCTACGTGGTCGCCCAGTTCCGCCGCCACCCCGAATGGGCGGACCTGCGCGCCTGACCCGCGACGCGGACGATCCTCCCCCGCAACGCGAGGGAGGATCGGCGGCCGTCTAGTCGTTCAGCCAGTCCCGAACCGCCAGCAGTTCTTCCCGCCGGATCTCGTGGCCGCCTTCGTGCCAGAACACAGTGGTCTCGGCGCCCTGCTCCTTGAAATAGGCGGCGAGCAGCTCGGCCGAATGGACCGGCGCGATCGGATCGCGCCGCCCCGCGGTGATGATCACCCGCTTGCCCTTCAGCCCCGGCTGGGGCTTGGGCGTGAAGGGGATCAGCGGGTGCATCAGCACCGCCGCATCGAACTGCTCGGGCGCCTCGAACAGCACCGAGGCGAGGATGTTCGCGCCGTTCGAATAGCCGAGCCCGATCACCTCCTTGGCCGCGCCCTTGCTGGCCCCGACGAAGCTCGCGAGCTTGGTCGTCGCCCGCGCCAGGTCTGCCATGTCGTAGCGGCCTTCCCCGACGCGCTTGAAGTAGCGCAGCGCCCCGCCTTCCGAAACGTCGCCGCGCACACCGATCCGGCGCGCGCCGGGCTTGAGCTCGGCCGCGAGATCGGTGAACTGGTGCTCGTCGCCGCCCGTTCCGTGGAACAGGAAGAAGGCCGGCGCATCCGGGGATGCGCCGGGGAGGTCGACGAAGTGGTAGCTGTCGGTAACCGCGGCCATTATGCCGTCTCCTTGTCCTCGAGCGGCTCGAGCGTGTGCTCCAGCGTGCTCCTCAGGTGCTCGTGCTGGGCGGGGAGCTTGAGGCTCTCACCCAGATGCGCCGTATCTTCGTCACGGTCGAAGCCCGGCTCGTTCGTGGCGATCTCGAACAGCACGCCGCCCGGGGTCCGGAAGTAGATCGCCCAGAAGTAGTCGCGGTCGATCACCGGGGTCACCTGGTAGCCCGTGTCGAGCAGGGCCTTGCGTACCTCGAGCTGCGCCGCACGGTTCTCGACCGCAAAGGCGACGTGATGCACCGAGCCTGCGCCCAGCCCGGCATATCCGGCATCGGGCAGAACCTCGATATCGATCGCGTCGGCGCCGTTGCCGCCGGGCCGGATCAGCCGCTTGATCCCGTCACGGGTCTCGGCATTCTCGTAGCCCATGTACTTCAGCAGCTCCTCGGTGGCGCCGCCGTCGCGCAGCCGCAGCGAAACCGAATTGAAGCCACGGATGGCATGCTCGGCATCGACACCGCTGCCGGTCCACGGCACGCGCTTGTCGTCCGCCGCCTCGACCAGCGCCATGGCATCGCCTTCCGCCGCGCGGAAGTTGAGCTGCCTGGCCCCAAAGCTCTCGGTCAGCTCGACATCGCCGACCCGCTCCGCCACCAGCCGATCCTGCCAGTACCCGAGCGAACCCTTGGGCACGGAGAAGACCGTGCGCCCCACCTCGCCGGTGCCGGGACGGCCGCGGGCGATATGCGGGAAGGGGAAGTGGGTCATGACAGTGCCGGGCGTGCCGACCTCGTCACCGTAGTAGAGGTGGTAGACGTCGGGCGCATCGAAGTTGACCGTCTGCTTGACCCGGCGCAGGCCCAGCGTGTCGGTGAAGAAATGGTTGTTCTCGGCTGCACTACGGGCCATCGAGGTGACGTGGTGCAATCCCTTGATCTGAGTGAGCATTTCTGCCTCCTTGCGCCGGCTCTTGCCGGTCGCCTTGTGCCGGCTCTCGCCGGGTCGCTGATTGTACCGGCATCCCCGCCGGTCGCTTCGACCGTAGAGATAGGCGAGACCCTTTCCCTCGAATAGCGCACCAGTCGCGCAAGGGATTGTTCGCTTATTTCAAACAATCTCGCCTTGACCGAAGTTCACTTGACCGCTCCCACCTGCGGGCGCTAATTCCTGAGTATGGATGTCATAAATAGAACCATCGAGCGCATCAGGCTCGAAGTCCGTATCCGCGTCCTCACCGTCGCGTCCGTCACGGACATCACCCCGCACATGCGGAGGATCAGGTTGGCCGGTCCGGAGCTCGAGGGGTTCCGCTCCCCCAACCACGCCGACCACATCAAGCTGTTCTTCCCCGCGGACGGCAAGCCCCTGCCCCGTCCCGAGCGCCATCCCGATGGCCTCGTCTGGCCCGACGGCACGGCCAAGCCCCTGATGCGCGACTACACTCCGCGCTACTTCGACCCCGAGGCGCTGACCCTCGACGTCGATTTCGTGTTGCACGGCGATGGCCCAGCGTCGAGTTGGGCGACCTCCGCCAGAGTCGGCGACACGCTGATGATCGGCGGCCCGCGCGGCTCCGTCATCGTGCCCGAAGCCTTCGAGTGGTACCTCCTCGTCGGCGACGAGACGGCCCTGCCCGCCATCGGCCGGCGCATCGAGGAACTGCCGGCCGACAAGCCCGCCATCGCTATCATCGAGGTGCCGGAGAAAGCCGACGAACAGGTCATCCAGACCAGTGCGCCCGTCGAGATCCACTGGGTCCACCGCAACGGCCTCGAAGCCGGCGCCCAGAACCTGCTGCTGCCCAAAGTCGCGGAAATGGCATTCCCCCCAGGCGTCGGCTACGCCTTCGTCGCCGGCGAAGCCGAGATGAACCGCTCGGTAAAGGCCCACCTCCTCGCCCGCGGCCTCAACCCCGAATACATCCGGGCCTCCGGCTATTGGGTCAAAGGCGAAGCGGGGGAATAGAGGCGACGAGCAGCCCGCCGGCAAGGAAGGCGCCGGCTATGCACCAGGCTCGCCCCCGGCGCCGTCATCCCCGGGCTCCCATCTCTCCCCCGCGCCGGACGCGCGACAAGCACCGCCCACGCCCCACGCCCCCTTCACCTCCCCCTGGACGGGGGAGGCCGGGAGGGGGTGCGCCCCACGCTCACACCTCGCAGCATCACGCCCACGAACCGACTTATCCCCACGCCTCGCCACCCATGCGACTCTCCCCCCGTCCGCTGCACCGAAGCGAGATCATGACGAGTGGTTGGTGCAGGGGAGACCGGGTGGTGGTGGAGTCGTTCGCCATCAGGCCGAAAGCACGACGGCATGAACCGGTTCGCCGGGGACGCCGCTAGCACGCGGGAGCCATCCGAATGCAGGCTGGTTCAGGGGACAAGGCTGCCACGCATGAGGCAGCCGCTGAGGCGGGACGGTTCGGTGGATTCCGGCCGTCTGTCAGCCGGCACGTTCCTCGCGATGCGGTACGGGATGCGCCCGGGCCATCGTGCCATACGCCCAAAACCCCGGCCGGCCGGCGAGGCGCGAGCCTCGTTTCATCTGCGGACTACCCGCGTGAGGCAATCGCCTCGCCGGCCCCGCTTCATCTCTCTTCGCGGGAGATGCGCTCTTTGAGAACTCCGAAGCCGCGTGGCTGTCGGATGCATCGGCATGTTCGCCACCGGCTGTCATCCCTGCGCAAGCAGGGACCCAACCATCGGCCGGCGCCGGCGGCGAGATGGGTCCCTGCCTTCGCAGGGATGACATCGAGGGTGTCGCACCGCCCTCGCCCCACCACCCACCGTCATCCCCGGGCTTGACCCGGGGACCCATGCGATGGCGCGGCTACACCGTCTCGCGAAACTGCAGCGTTTCAACCGTCGGCTTGCTCGGCTTGTACTCGAGCCCGATCAGGCCGTCATAGCCCTGCTTTTCCAGCCATTCGAGGCGATCGGCATAGTCCATCCGGCCGCTACCCGGCTCGCCGCGACCGGGCGTGTCGGCGAGATGCACGTGGATGACGCGGTCGAGCCGCCCCTTCAGCACCTCGATCTCCTCGCCCATCACGGCGGCATGGTAGATGTCGTAGAGCAGCTTGATCTCGGGCCGGCCGACCTCATCGACGATGTCGAGCCCCTCCTCGGTCGAGGTGAGGTAGTAACCCGGATGATCGACCCGGTCGTTGAGCGGCTCGAGGGCGAGGATCACGCCCGACCCCTCGATGATCTTGGCCGCTTCCTTCAGCACCTTGACGATGGCTGCATGCTGGGCCGCCCGCGCCACGCCCGGCTGGAAGTCCCCGGCCTGCGCGATCATCACCTTGGCCCCCAGTTGCAGTGCAGCCGCGAGCGACGTGCGCACGCCCTCGAGGAACCATTGGTGCGACTCCGGATTGGCGAGCGGCGCGATGGGTTCGCACAGGATACCGCCCAGCGTCAGGCCGGTTTCGTCCAGCGCCTGCCGAATGGCGACACAGTCCTTGTTGGAGAAGCGCCAGAACTCGACGGCATCCAGTCCCGCCGCCTTGGCGGCATGGATACGATTGACGACATCGGGCTCCTCGGTGGCGAAGAGCCACTCGATGCAAGCGGAATAGCGCATGAAACCTCAGTAATTCAGACAGTCACTCGGTGAGATACCCGGCCCTTGTCGCCAAATATCTTGATGTAGCGCCGAATTTCGGCGGCATCGCCCGTCGCCTTCTCCGGATTGTCCGAGAGCTTGACGGCGGGGCGACCATTGGCCTCGCTGACCTTGCAGACGAGGGAAATCGGTTCGAGCTGCGGATTGGGCTTGGGGGAGCAGCCGGCGAAATCGTTGGTGAGGTTGGTGCCCCAGCCGAAGCTCATGCGCACCCGCCCGTGGAAGTGGTGATAGGCTTCCTCGATCATGTCGACGTCGAGCCCATCCGAGAAGATCAGCAGCTTCTCGCCGGGATCGCGGCCATGCGCCTTCCACCACTGGACGATCTTCTCGCCGCCCTCGATGGCCGGCGCGCTGTCGGGCCGGAAACCGGTCCAGTCGGCCACCCAGTCGGGCGCGTCGCGCAGGAACGCATCGGTGCCGAACGCGTCGGGCAATACGATCAGCAGGTTCCCGCCGTAGTAGCTCTCCCAGTCCTGCAACACCTGGTAGGGCGCGGCGCGGAGCACGTCCTCGTTGGGCGCAATGGCGGCGAGCACCATGGGCAACTCATGCGCATTGGTGCCCAGCGCTTCGAGATCGTTGTCCATGGCGAGGAGCACGTTCGACGTGCCGGTGAAGACCCGCGGACCAAGTCCCTCCTTCAGCGCCTCGACGCACCAGCGCTGCCACAGGAAGGAGTGCCGCCGGCGCGTCCCGAAGTCGGAGATGCGCAGGTCCGGCAGCTTCTTCAGCCGCTCGACCTTCTCCCACATCTTGGCCTTGGCCCGGGCATAGGTGACGTCGAGCGTGAACGGACCGTAGTTCCGCAGCGCCCCGCGGCTGCGCAACTCGTTGATGATGGACAGCGCCGGGATCTCCCACATCGTGGTCTCGACCCACTTGCCGGGGAACTCCAGAATGTACTGCCCGTCGCGCTTCTCGAGCCTGTATTCGGGCAGCCGGAAGCCTTCGAGCCAGCGCAGGAACTCGGGCGAAAAGATCTGCTTGGAGCCGTAGAAGCTGTTACCGGCCAGCCAGATCATCTCCTTTTTGGAGAAGCGCAGCGAACGCGCGTGGTCGAGCTGCGCCCGCAGCTCGACCACGTCGATCTCGTCGGCGAGGCGGACCGTGGTCTTGCGGTTGATCAGCGAGAAAGTGGCGTCGACCTTGGGGTAAAGCCCCCAGATCATCTGCAGCATCAGGAGCTTGTAGAAATCCGTATCGAGCAGCGAGCGCACGATCGGATCGAGCTTCCAGGTGTGGTTGTAGACCCGCCGGGCGATATCGGTCTTCGGCATCACGCGTCCCTTGAACTCGCCCGACTTCCCCTACGCGGATAAGCACAAAAAGAAAAGAGGCATCCATCGTCAAGTGACGATGAAGCTTTCGACCGCCAACCCTTCCTTCATCACCCGCATGTATTGAGGCATTGGCGGCCTGTAGGCGGATTGGGATCGGCGAACACCGATGAATGTAGCGGGGGCTATTGATCGCGAGCAGCCGGCAAGCGCGCGTGCCGCGGTACCGACGCGCAGCGGCGAAGCCCCGGCCATCGTGCCCGCCATCCTCATCGGCATCATCGCCTTCATGATCGCCCGCGGCCTCGCCCCGCTCGATCCCACCAACGTCCTGTGGCTCGACGAGCGCGACCGCGCCATGCACACGCTGGGCTGGTGGTGGTTCGCCATGGCGCCCTGGGGCTGGCCGCCCGGAGCCAGTCCGCTCAACGGGCTCGAGCTCGCCAACGGCGTCGGCCTCTCGGACTCGCTGCCGCTCTTCGCCTTCCCGTTCAAGCTCTTCGCCCAATGGCTGCCCGAGCGTTTCCAGTACTGGGGCTACTGGCAGCTCCTCTGCTTCGTGCTGCAGTCGCTCTTCGCCGCGCTGATCGCGCATCAGCTGAAGCTGTCGCGACCGATCGCACTTGTCGCGGCCATGTTCTGCGTGTTCCAGCCGGCCTTCCTCGTGCGGCTCGAAGCGCACATGGCTCTGGCCGGGCACTGGACCATCCTCGCCGGGATCTGGCTCTACCTGCTGCGTACGCCGCCGCGCTGGGCCTGGCCGCTGCTGCTCACCGTGACTGCGGCCATCCACGGCTACCTCATGGTCATGGTGTTCAGCCTCTGGACCGCTTCCCTCGCCTCCCGCCTCTGGACCCGCGAGGATCGGCTGGCGCCCATCGCCGTCGAAGCCATTGCCGTCGCGACGGGCATGCTGACCGTCCTCTGGGCCACCGGCATCTTCATGGTCGGTTCCACCGCCAGCTGGGGCTTCGGCCTCTTCCGCATGAACCTGATGGGGCCCTTCAATCCTGCCTTCTTCCAGCTCATCGTTCCGGGCACACCCGTGAATGCCTTCGAGTGGGAGGGCGTGAACTACATGGGCCTCGGCATCTTCGCGCTGATCGCCGTCGTTCTCGTCACGCTGAAGCCGGCCGGTCTTCGACCGCTCATCGGGCCACGCTATCTCCCGCTGGTTTTCGTCGCGCTGGGCCTCGCCCTCTTTGCCCTGAGCAACCGCGTCGCCCTGGGCTCGATCGAGCTCTTCACCATTCCCCTGCCCGAGTTCGCAGAGAAGTTCTTCTCCATCTTCCGCAGTTCGGGCCGCATGTTCTGGCCGATGGGTTACCTCATCATCTTCGCGCTGCTGTTCCTGCTTTCCCGCCAGTTGCGCCCCACCTTCGCCCTCGTTGCCGCCTGCCTCGTCCTCGGGCTGCAGTTCGCCGACATCCAGAAAGGCCCGCGCGCCCTCGTCATCGGTCCCGAGCGGACCGGCACGGCGTTCCGCACCATGCTGACCTCGCCCGCCTGGGAGGCATTGGCGCCGCACTACCAGCGCGTCCGCGCCCTGCCGGTCGAGAACGAGGGACCGAACTGGCGCGAGCTTTCATGGTTCGCCGTCACCCACAAACTGCCCACCGACGCCGTGTATCTCGGCCGCATCGACCCGGACGCACTGGAGCAGGCACAACAGGCATCGGCCGTGGCAGTCGCAACAGGCAACTTCGATCGTGGTGCGATCTACGGGCTCAACACGCACGCCGCGCTACGGGTTCTGCCGGTGATCGGACCCGACGACGTGCTCGCACCGGTCGACGGCCTGATCCTCTTCGCACCCGGCGGCCGGCCCATCCTCGAGGCCGCCGGCATCCGGCTCTCCCCGTTCGTCCCGGTCCGGTACTGACCGGCACCTCGACTTTCGTTCAAACCCTCTTGCGGGCAAAAGCTCATTGCGTGAGTATCCGCCCGTTATCGGAAGCAGGACTATGGCGCAGCGACAGGAGACCTTGGGCAACCGCCTGGATGATGCCGCACGGGCTGGCTGGCTCTACTACGTTGCCGGCAACAACCAGGAGGAGATTGCCAGGAAGCTCGGCGTGTCGCGCCAGACGGCGCAGCGCCTCGTCTCCCTGTCGGTGTCCGAAGGCCTGATCAAGGTCCGGCTCGACCACCCCATCGGCCGCTGCATGGAACTCGCCGAGAAACTGCGCAGCCGCTATGCCCTCGACTTCACCGAGGTGGTGCCGTCCGATCCCGGATCGAGTTCGACAGTCCTCGGACTGGCCCAGGCCGCGGCGGCCGAGATCGAGCGGCGCCTGCGCGGCGACCAGCCGATCGTGCTCGGCCTCGGCACCGGGCGCACGCTCAAGGCCGCCATCGAGCAGTTGACCCCGATGGAAGCCTCACAGCACAAGATCGTCTCGCTCACCGGCAACATCGCGCCGGACGGCTCGGCCGCTTTCTACAACGTGATCTTCTCGATGGCCGACGCCGTCAAGGCGCGCAGCTTTCCCATGCCGCTGCCAGTCATCGCCTCCTCCGCCACCGAGCGCGAGATGCTGCACCGCCAACCCATGGTCCGGGACACCCTGGCGCTCGCCGCGAAGGCCGACGTTACGTTCCTCGGTCTCGGCGACCTCGGGCCCGAGGCGCCGCTCTACCTCGACGGCTTCATCTCGGAACCCGAACTGCGCCAGTTGCAGAAGGCCGGAGCGGTCGGCGAAGTGCTCGGCTGGGCCTTCGACGCCAATGGCAAGCTGATCGAGGGCCTGACCAACGAGCGGGTGGCGAGCGCCCCGCTCCCCTCCCGCGAGACCTCGCTGGTAGTGGCCATCGCCATGGGCGAGAAAAAGCTGCCCGGGATCAAGGCCGCCCTAAGCCGCCGCCTCGTGAACGGTTTGCTAACAGACGAAGCGACGGCCGAAGGCCTTCTCGCCGGCAACTAACCCACTGGCAGGACTAAACGAACGGTCGCACGACACGCGCGACCGCGCATTCGGCTAGACCGCCCGATAAATCAACCGCTTGACTTTATCTGCGGCATGTTGAGAATTTGCCCATCACCGAGACAAATGCCCGTCTTGGGAATGGGAGGAACCGATGAGAATACTACCGCTTGTCGCGGGTGCGATGCTTGTCGCGCTCGCCGGTACTGCCTCGGCCGAGACCATCACGGTCGCCACCGTCAACAATGGCGACATGATCCGCATGCAGAGGTTGACGGACGACTTCACCGCCAAGAATCCGGACATTCAGGTCGAGTGGGTGACGCTCGAGGAGAACGTCCTGCGCCAGCGCGTCACCACGGACATCGCCACCAAGGGCGGGCAGTACGACGTGCTGACCATCGGTACCTACGAGGTTCCGATCTGGGCCAAGCAGGGCTGGCTTCTCCCCCTCGAGAACCTCGGCGCAGACTATGACGTCGATGACCTGCTTCCTGCCATCCGCAAGGGCCTCAGCTACGACGGCAAGCTCTATGCCGCGCCGTTCTACGGCGAGAGCTCGATGGTGATGTACAGAAAGGACCTGTTCGACAAGGCCGGGCTCACCATGCCCGATGCCCCGACCTGGGACTTCATCGCCGACGCCGCGAGGAAGATCACCGACCGCGCTGCCGGCATCAACGGCATCTGCCTGCGCGGCAAGGCCGGCTGGGGCGAGAACATGGCATTCCTGACCGCCATGTCGAACTCGTTTGGCGCCCGCTGGTTCGATGAGAACTGGAAGCCCCAGTTCGACCAGCCCGAGTGGAAAGATACGCTCCAGTTCTACGTCGACCTGATGAAGGATGCCGGCCCGTCCGGTGCTTCCTCCAACGGCTTCAACGAGAACCTCGCCCTCTTCCAGCAGGGCAAGTGCGGCATGTGGATCGATGCCACCGTCGCCGCCTCGTTCGTCACCGGAAAGGACTCGACGGTCGCCGACAAGGTCGGCTTCGCGCTGGCACCCGACAAGGGCCTGGGCAAGCGCAGCAACTGGCTCTGGGCCTGGTCGCTGGCCATTCCGGCCGGCTCTCAGAAGGCTGCGGCCGCCGAGAAGTTCATCTCCTGGGCGACCGACAAGGCCTATCTCGATCTAGTCGCATCCAAGGAAGGCTGGGCCAACGTTCCGCCGGGCACCCGCACCTCGCTCTACAACAATCCCGAATACCAGGCTGCGGCGCCATTCGCGAAGGTGACGCTCGACTCGATCAACGCCGCCGATCCGACCAGGCCCACCGTCAAGCCGGTGCCCTATGTCGGCGTGCAGTTCGTTGCCATCCCCGAGTTCCAGGGCCTTGGCACGACGGTCGGTCAGCTCTTCTCGGCCGCCCTTGCCGGGCAGATGAGCGTCGATGATGCGCTCAAGCAGGCGCAGGACGTGTCGACGCGCGAAATGATGAAGGGCGGATATCTCAAGTAGCCTCCCGAGGCGACCTGGGGCCGCCGGCAGTTCGACAACCCTCTAGCTGCTGGCGGCCTATCTTCTGGCTCAGGGGCGCGCCCTGCGCACCGCCCTAGCAGTTTCGCAACCGGCGTTAAGGGGAGAGAACGCCAATGGCCACGCGGGAATCGCGCACGATTGCGCGCATCATGATGGCACCATCGGTCATCGTCCTCCTGATCTGGATGATCGTGCCGCTGGCGCTCACGCTCTGGTTCAGCTTCCAGAACTACAACCTGCTGAACCCGGTCGTCACCTTCGCCGGTTGGCTCAACTACCAGTTCTTCCTGACCGATCCGGCCTTTGCCCAATCGATCGTCAACACGCTCCTGCTGGTCGGCGGCGTGCTGCTGATCACCGTGGTGGGCGGCATATTCCTCGCGCTGCTGCTCGATCAGCCCATCTGGGGCCAGGGGATCGTCCGCATCCTCGTCATCTCCCCGTTCTTCATCATGCCGCCGGTCGCAGCGCTGATCTGGAAGAACATGCTGATGCACCCCGGCTACGGCATCTTCGCGCGCATCGCCGAGGCGTTCGGACAGCAGCCGATCGACTGGTTCGCCCAGGTCCCGCTGTTCTCGATCATCCTGATCGTCGCCTGGCAATGGCTGCCCTTCGCGACGCTGATCCTGCTCACGGCGCTCCAGTCGCTCAGCGAGGAGCAGAAGGAGGCGGCCGAGATGGACGGGGCCAACGCGGTGCGCCGCTTCATCTACATCATCCTGCCCCACCTCGCCCGGGCGATCACCGTGGTGATCCTGATCCAGACGATCTTCCTCCTCGCGATCTTCGCCGAGGTGCTGGTCACCACCAATGGCGGGCCCGGCTACAACTCGACCAACCTCGCCTTCCTCGTCTACCGCACGGCGCTTCTGAGCTTCGACGTCGGTGGTGCCTCGGCCGGTGGCGTCATCGCCGTGATCCTCGCCAACATCGTCGCGATCTTCCTGATGCGCGCGGTGGGGAGGAACCTCGATGCGTAAGTTCATGGACATCGCGGCTGTCGCCACAGACTGCCCCCTCCCATCCTCCCCCATGAAGGGGGAGGTGCCCTGCCGGCGCTTCGGGCGCGATCGAGGCGAGAGACGCGGGCCGTTCTTCACCTCCCCCTTCATGGGGGAGGCCGGGAGGGGGTCGTCTGTCTCAGCCAGCAACCTGGGAGCAAACTAAATGGCCCGCGCCGTAAGCACCCGCCGCAAGATCTTCTTTACCGCCCTCGCCTGGATCGTGGCGCTGCTGCTCTTCTTCCCGATCCTGTGGACGATCCTCACCAGCTTCAAGACCGAGCAGGAGGCGATCGCCTCCCCCCCCATGATCATCCCGAGCTGGACGCTCGATAACTACTTCGAGGTCCAGGCCCGGTCCGACTACTTCCGCCACTTCCTCAACTCGGTGTGGATCTCGGTCGGCTCGACCCTCATCGCGCTGCTCTTCGCCATCCCCGCGGCCTGGGCCATGGCCTTCACTCCCACACCCAAGACCAAGGACGTGCTGATGTGGATGCTCTCGACCAAGATGATGCCGGCGGTCGGCGTGCTGGTGCCGATGTACCTGATCTTCCGCGATACCGGCCTTCTCGACACGGTGTGGGGGCTCACCATGATCCTCACTCTCATCAACCTGCCGATCGTGATCTGGATGCTCTACACCTACTTCCGCGAGATCCCGGTCGATATCCTCGAGGCGGCGCGCATGGACGGCGCGATCCTCTGGAAGGAGCTGGTCTACGTCCTCGTGCCCATGGCCGTGCCGGGCATTGCCTCGACCTTGCTCCTCAACATCATCCTGGCCTGGAACGAAGCCTTCTGGACCATCAACCTGACCGCCTCCAAGGCGGCGCCGTTGACCGCCTTCATCTCGTCCTTCTCGTCGCCGCAGGGCCTGTTCTGGGCCAAGCTCTCCGCCGCCTCGACCCTCGCCATTGCGCCGATCCTCGTGCTCGGCTGGCTCAGCCAGAAGCAGTTGGTGCGCGGGTTGACCTTCGGCGCCGTGAAATAGGGGAACCACCATGGGCTCGATCACGCTCGAACACGTCAACAAGAGCTTCGGCGGTCACCAGGTCATCCCCGATGCATCGCTCGAGATTGAAGACGGCGCCTTCGTCGTCTTCGTCGGGCCCTCGGGGTGTGGCAAATCTACTCTCCTCAGACTGATTGCCGGCCTCGAGGACACGACGTCGGGGATCATCCGCCTCGACGGCGAGGACGTTACCCAGAGGGGCCCTGCGCACCGCGGCCTCGCCATGGTGTTTCAATCCTATGCGCTCTATCCGCACATGACCGTGCGCCAGAACATCGCCTTCCCACTCAAGATGGCAAATACCGACAAGGCGACCACCGAGCGCAAGGTCGACGACGCTGCCCGCGTTCTCAACCTCACCGACTATCTCGACCGGAAACCCCGCCAGCTCTCGGGCGGCCAGCGCCAGCGCGTCGCCATCGGCCGCGCCATCGTGCGCCAACCCAAGGCGTTCCTGTTCGACGAACCGCTCTCGAACCTCGATGCTGCGCTGCGCGTCAACATGCGCATCGAGATCACCGAACTGCACCAGCACCTGAAGACCACCATGGTCTACGTCACCCACGACCAGGTCGAGGCCATGACGATGGCCGACAAGATCGTGGTGCTGAACGCTGGGCGCATCGAGCAGTACGGCACGCCGATGGAGCTCTACCGGACCCCGGCGAACAAGTTCGTCGCCGGCTTCATCGGCTCGCCCAGGATGAACTTCCTCGAGGGCGCCCACGCCGAGAAGTACCGCGCCGCGACCATCGGCGTGCGTCCCGAGCATCTGCGCATTTCCCGTGAATCGGGCGATTGGCACGGGCGCGTGGGGGTTGTCGAACACCTCGGCTCCGATACCTTCCTCCACGTTCACATGGAGGGCGTCGGATTGCAGACTGTGCGCACGGAGGGCGAGAAGGAGTTCGTCCCTGGCGACACGGTCTGGCTGAGCCCGGATCCGTCCCGCATCTACCGCTTCGACCAGTCCGGTCTGGCGCTCCGCTGATCTACCGGCCGCGCGATCGCGGTCTCTTGCTGACGAGGTTGCCGATGCCTACCGAGCTCTCCGCCGCCAATCTCGAGGTGATTTCGACCTTTGCGGCCGTGCCCCGCTATCGGCAGGCCGATCTCAAGGCGGGCATCGTCCATTTTGGCGTCGGCAACTTCCACCGCGCCCACCAGGCGGTCTATCTCGACGAGTTGTTCAACCTCGGCCTTGATCACGACTGGGCGCTGATCGGCGCCGGCGTGCGCGAGACCGATACTGCAATGCGGGCGACGCTCGAGAGGCAGGACTGGCTGACCAGCGTCGTCGAGCAGGAAGCGGAGAAGAGCGCGGTCCACGTCACCGGCCCGATGGTCGATTTCCTCCCGGTCGGCGACACCGCCGCGATCATCGGCAAGCTCGCCGATCCGCGAATCCGCATCGTTTCGCTGACCATCACCGAGGGCGGCTACTACATCGACCCGGCCACGCAGAGGTTCGATCCGGCCCATCCCGATATCCGCTACGACGCCGACCACCCCGACGCACCGCGCACCGTCTTCGGCCTCATCCTCGCCGGGCTGAAGCGGCGGCGCGACGGCGGCGTCCCGCCCTTCACCGTCATGAGTTGCGACAACATCCCAGGCAACGGGCATGTCACCGAGAACGCCGTGGCCGGTCTCGCCGCCCTCGTCGATGCCGAGCTCGCCAGCTGGGTGAAGCATGCGGTCGCTTTCCCCAACGGCATGGTCGATCGCATCACGCCAGCGACGGGGGAGCGTGAGCGCAGGATCATCGCCGACGAGTTCGGCATCGCCGATGCCTGGCCGGTCTTCTGCGAAGGCTTCAAGCAGTGGGTGCTCGAGGACAGGTTTCCGCTCGGCCGACCGGCGCTCGAAAAGGTCGGCGTCCAGTTCGTGCCCGACGTCGCGCCGTTCGAACTGATGAAGATCCGCATCCTCAATGGCGGCCATGCCACCATCGCCTATCCGGCCGGGCTGATGGACATCCACTTCGTCCACGAGGCGATGGAGGATCCGCTGGTCCGCGCCTTCCTCGATAAGGTCGAGCACGACGAGATCATTCCCATCGTGCCCCCGGTGCCCGACACCGATCTCGAGGACTACTACAAGCTGATCGAGCGCCGCTTCTCCAACCCCAAGATCGGCGACACCATCCAGCGCCTCTGCCTTGATGGCAGCAACCGCCAGCCCAAGTTCATCCTGCCTTCGGTCCGCGACCGGCTGGCCGCCGGCCAGTCCGTCAACGGCCTCGCCCTCGTCTCGGCGCTCTGGGCCCGCTACTGCTACGGCGAAAGCGACAGCGGCAAAGCCATCCCGCCCAACGATCCGAGCTGGGACCGCCTGATCGCGCTGGCAAGAAGGGCCAAGGACGACCCGGCCGCCTGGCTGACCATGAGCGACATCTTCGGCGACCTCGCTACCAACCCAACCTACGTCGCCGCCTTTACTCGCGCCCTCTCCACCCTCTGGCGCGTCGGCACTAGGGAAACCCTCACGCGCTACCAGCGCGGCACGCTCTAGCGCCACGGTGCTCGGGCATACCCCACTCGCCCAATTGACTTGCCGCCGCCAATCAGTTCCCCCTCTCGCGCAGGGCGGATCGAACCGCCATCGAGGGAGAATATCGAAGTGAAGATCACTGCCATCACGCCCTATGCCGTGTGGGTGGGCACGCGCAACCAGCTCCTCGTCAAGATCGAGACCGACGAGGGCATTTTTGGCTGGGGCGAGAGCGGTCTCAGCGGCCGCGAAAAGGCGGTCGTCGGCGCCATCGAGCACTACACCGAGATCCTGATCGGCCTGGACCCGTTCAAGATCGGCCAGATCTGGCAGTTGCTCTATCGCAGCCAGTATTTCGAGGGCGGCCGCGTGCTGCAGGCGGCAATCTCGGCCATCGACATCGCGCTGCACGACATCAAGGGCAAGGCCCTAGGCGTGCCGGTCTACGAACTGCTCGGCGGCAAGCAGCGCGACAAGATCCCGACCTTCGCCACCACCTCCGGTGAGCCCGGTCCCGAGATGATCGAGCAGGCCAAGATGCTCATCGCGCACGGCTGGACCGCCATGCGCCTGTCGCCCTCGGGCCATGGCGAGCAGATCTACGAGCCGCGCGAGCACATCGGCAAGACCGCCAAATGGATGGTCAAGGCCCGCGAGGAACTGGGCGAGGACGTCATCCTCGGCATCGACTTCCACCATCGCCTGTCGGTCGCCGAAGCCGCGAGCTTCTGCCAGAAGATGCCGTCCGGCACGCTCGACTTCCTCGAGGAACCGATCCGCGACGAGACGCCGGAGGCCTACGAGTCGCTCCGCACCCTCACCGACGTTCCCTTCGCCATCGGCGAGGAGTTCGCGTCCAAGTGGCAGTTCCTGCCCTACATCGAGCGCGGCATTCATCAGTTCAACCGCCTCGACGTGTGCAATGTCGGCGGATTGACGGAATCGATGAAGGTCGCAGGCTGGAGCGAGGCGCATTATGTGGACATGATGCCGCACAATCCGCTCGGCCCGATCTGTACCGCAGCTACAGTCCACTTCGCCGCGGCGGTGCCCAATTTCGCGTGGCTGGAAACACGATCGAGCCCGGCCGAAACTCATCTGGGCTTCGACAATTCCGACTATTTCCCGGTGCAACCGCGACTTGAGGGCGCCTACTATCCCGTCAGTGATGCTCCCGGTCTCGGCATTGAAGTGAACGAGGAACTGATCAAGAAGCAGAGCTTCAAGTACTGGCAGGCCCCCATGCTCTACCGGCGGGATGGCTCGGTGACCAATTGGTAGCATAGGGGCGGGTTGACTGCCCGTCGCTCTGACCCATCTATTACTTGCGGACGCAGGAATCGGCGCCCATTCCACAACGTGGAATGGGCGACGTTGCTTTTGCGTGGTCTGGGTCGCGGGGGGCAATTGCAGTGTCGGACTTCTTTGAGCCTGCCGGACGCGGCGTGCAGCATGCCAGCTTGCGCGCCGCGAACCGTCGGGCAGTTCTGAACACCATCAGCTTCAACCCCGGCATCTCCAATGCCGACGTCTCCCGGCGCACCGGCCTCGCCCCGCAGACAGCCTCCGCCATCGTCAGCGAGCTCGAGGAAGACGGCCTCATCACCCGCGGCGAAGTTTTGCGCGGCCGCCGCGGCCAGCCCGCCACCCCGCTCTATCTCGACTACTCCGGCGCCTTCGGCATCGGCTGCGATATTTCCTGGCGCCACGTTGATGTCGTTCTCATCAATCTCGGCAGCGAAGTGATCGGCCGCTACCGGCGCGACTACCGCTACCCCGATGCCGCTACCATCGTCGCCGAGGTCGCCAATGTGGTCGCCGAGCTGCTCGAAAAGCTGGATCCGCGTCAGCGCGCACGGATGGTAGGACTCGGCATCACGTCCCCCAGCCAGGTGTGGCGCGGCATAAAGCGCCTCGGCGCTCCCGCCGAGCAGTCCGACCTGTGGCGCGCCCTCGACATCCGCACGGCCATCGCACGCGAGACGGGCCTCCCCGCCAGTTGGTCCAACGACGGCAGCAGCGCCTGTTTCGCCACGATGGTGATGTCCGATCCGCCGCGCCCTGCCAACCTCGTTCACCTGTACGTCACCACCTTCCTCGGCGCAGGCATCGCTGCCGAACACACGCTCTACGAAGGACCGACGGGCAACTCTGCCGACCTCGGGTCCATGCTGGTGAACGGCGAGAACGGGCGCCGCGCTTTCGGCCACGATGTCGCCTCCATGATCGCGCTCGAACATCGCCTCGCAGCCGCAGGCGTTGAGCTGCCGGAGGGCGATCCGGCCGACTGGCCATGGGACGCGTGGGAGCCGCATGTCGCCGCCTGGATCGAGGCCTCCGGCTCGGCCCTGGCCGAGATCGTCTTCAATACTGCGGCAGTACTGGAAGTCGATCGGGTCATCATCGACAGCGTCGCGCCCCCCGCCATAGTGGCGCGCCTCGTTGAGGCAACGACCGCCGCGCTCGCGGCGCTGGCGGTGTTCAAGGATCACCTCTTGCCGCGCGTCTCTGCCGGGGTACTGGGCGATCGCGCTCCGGCCCTGGGGGCCGCGCAGCTCATCATGTTCCGCCGGCACTTCTCCCGCCAGCTCGAGGACATGCTGGCCGCCGAGATACCCTAGTCCCGGGCGAGCTCACGCAGCATCGTCGTTGCGCGCTCGAACGCACGGGTCTGACGCCCGATGCGCTCGGCGCGCTCGGGTCTCGGCCGGTACACCCTGCCCTGCGCGGCCGACCCGACAGCCAGGCCCAGCGCCTTTGCCGCAACCCGGTATGCGCCGAGGCTCGCCGCCAGTACCGGATGCTCCGGCACGGTTACGTCACGCCCAAGCACGTCGGCCACGACCTGCGGCCAGATCGCGCTGCGCGCCCCGCCGCCGACAAGGTACACTGACCCCCTGGCACCCATCGCCCTGACATTGGCGGCAATGGCAAAGGCCACGCCCTCAAGCGTCGCATAGTAAAGCGCCCCAGTTCCGTCCGCGGCCGACACATTGGCAAACCCGGCCCGGAGCTCGAGGTCGACGAATGGTGAGCGCTCGCCGTTGAGATAGGGCAGGAACAGTGCCGACCCGGGTGCCCTATCGGCATCCGCTGCCAGCCTCTCCGCCTCCGGCAGCGCCAGCCCCAGCGTGTCACGCGCCCATTGCGCCGCCGCCCCCGCCGAAAGGATCGGCGCGATCTCGATCAGCCCGCCGTGCAACGGATGAGCAAGCCGGTAGTAGGGGCGCGGCGACCGGTCCGTCTCGGCCGTCACGCCAGCGACCCACCCGCTCGTGCCGAGGTAGATGCTCACTTCGTCGGGTCGCTCGGCCCCACTGCCGATGGTCGTGGCCGCGCCATCGCCGCAGCCGTTGATCACAGGAATTCCGGCAATCAGCCCCAGATGCGACGCCGCCGCCTCTGTCAGGGGACCCACTACCGCGTCGGCGGCGAGGATGGCGGGGAACTGTCCCCGGTCGATCTCGAACATGTCGAGCAGCGCCGGCGACCAGTCGCGCAGGCTGATGTCCATGAGCCCGCTGGTGCTCGCACAACTCGGGTCCGTCGCCGCCACTCCGGTGAGTTTCAGCGCCAGGTAGTCTTTCGATCCCGGCAGAATCCACCGGGCACCGTTGGCTCCGACCGCGAGCAGCTTGAACGCCGTCATCAACGGCTCCGGTGCATTGCCGAGGATCGCCGTCGCACCGAGCGCGTCCAGTCGAGGCGAGAGGCCCGCATGAACGCCCGCCCCCACCGGGTCGGAGTAGATTACCGCGTCGCCGACGGAGCCGCCGTCGGCACCGGCCGGAATGAGGTTCTCCATCATTCCCGTCAGGGCGATCGCGCCGACGTCGTCGCGAGGCAGCTTCCCCACGGCCTTGACCGCTGCCTGCCACCAGTCGGCCGGGTCGCGCCGGTGCGGACCGGCAGGTTCGGGATAGGCCGCATCGATGGTGGCAATCACGCGGCCATCCGCCGCAAAGATCGTGGCCTTGAGCGCCGAGCTTCCGCAATCGAGAACGAGGACGTTCACTTGGCCCGCCCGACCCGGCGCAGCAGCACCGCCACGAGGATGATCCCGCCGGTCATGATCTTCTGCACGAAGGGCTCGACGCCGACGATGGTCATGCCGTTGACCATCACGCCGGTGATGGCGACGCCGAGCAGCGTTCCAGCCACGGTCGGCGCTCCGGTCGGTGACGCGGTCGTGCCGATGAACACCGCGGCATAGGCCGGCAGCAGCAGCGGCTCGCCCATCGTGTGCTGCACACTGCCCAGCCGCGCGGCGAGCAGCAGGCCCGCCAGGGCGGACAACCCGCCGGCAATGGCGAAGGTGACGATGACATCGCGCATGATCGGCAGGCCAGCGAGCCGTGCTGCCTGCGCATTGCCACCAATGGCCTTGAGGCGCCGCCCGAACTCGGTCTGCGTCAGCACGAACGCCGCGACACCGAGCACGCCGACAATCCAGAAGCCGAGTACCGGGATGCCGAGTACCTCGCCCCGCGCCAGCGCCTTGAACGTATCCGGCACCGACTGGAACAAGCTCTGCCCGCCGCTGAGCCCGAAAGCGAAGCCGGAGAGGATCGTGCCCAGCGCCAGTGTCGCGACGAAGGATGGAATGCCGAAACGCGCGACAAGAACGCCGTTCGCCGCCCCGCCAGCGAGGCCTGCCAGCAGCGCCGCGGGCACCGCGAGCCATACGTCATAGCCCTGCCCGAACAGCACGAAGCAGATCACCGCGGCGAGCGACGCCGAAAAGCCGACCGACAGGTCGAACTCGGATATCGTCATGACCAGCGTCGCCGCCGTCGCGACAATGGCGAGCGTCGCCATCTGCTGGACGAGGTTGAACACGTTGGCCGGCGAGGCGAAGGCCTGCGGCGCCGCGATGGAAAAGCCGACGCACAGCAGGACGAACGCGATCAGCGTGCCGAAGCGATTGAGATTGGTGCGGGTCACGCCGCCTCCCTCGATTGCGCAGCGGCCGACAGCGCTTCCGCGCTCGCCTCCGCCCGCGAGAAAATCCTGACGATGCCGCCGTTGCGGAACACCGCGATGCGATCACCGAGCTCCAGCGCCTCGTCGCGATCGGAGGTCGACACCAGCACGGCGTTGCCATCCGCCGCGATGGTGCGGATGATCTCCTTGATCGTCGCCTTGGCCATCACGTCGACCCCCTCGGTCGGCTCGTCGAGCAGCATCACCCGGGAGTGCCGGTTGGCCCAGCGCGAGAAGATCAGCTTCTGCTGGTTGCCGCCCGAGAGGGTTCGCGCCAGTTGCTGCGGGTCGCGATAGGTGAGCGACACACGCTCGGCCGCAACGAGGAACTCGGCATGCTCTGCCATGGTGTCCGGTACCGGCAATCCCCTCGCTCGGCGATAGGTCGAAAGCAGCGGCAGGGTCTTGTTGAAGACGAGGTCCTGGTCGAGGAACAGCCCGCTGCGATGCCGGTCCGCCGGCACGCACGACACGCCGCGTGCGATGGCATCGCGCGGCGAGCGCGGAGCGTAGGCCGCTCCTTCGAGACGCATCGCGCCTGTCGACGGGATCGCGCCCCAGATGGCATTGAGAAGGCTCGACCGGCCCGATCCTGCAAGGCCGTAGAGCGCCATGACCTCGCCGGCATGCACATGAAGCGATGCCGCCCGCGACAGGTCGCCTGCCGTTACGCCGTCGAGTTCGATGATCCTGGGTGCGGTCGTGTCGGTGGCTCTGGTCGAGCGTTCGGTGGTACTCCCACCCATCGCGGCGATCATCGCTTCGGGCTTCACCTCTCCAGTGCCGAACCGGGCGACGATGCGCCCGTCGCGGATTACCACCGCACGTCCGCAGAAATCGGCGATCTCGTCGAGACGGTGGCTGACGAGCACGATGGCGGTGCCACGCTCGCGCGTGCGGCGCAGGACTTCGTAGAAGCGCTCCGCGTCTTCGGCCGGCAATGCCGCCGTCGGCTCGTCGAGGATGAGCAGCCGTCCCTTGTCGGCGATGGCGCGCAGGAGGCGCACGAACTGCCGCTCGGCCGGCGGCAGGAACATCACCGGCAGGTCGAGATCGAGATCCGGCGCGATGTCGGCCGCCACTTCGGCGATGGCCTCGCGCATCGCCCTGCGGTCGATCAGTCCAGCCCGTCGCGGATAGTGCCGGCCGAGATAGCAGTTCTCGACCGTATCGAACCCGGGCACCAGCGGCGCGTCCTGGTGGATCACACGGATGCCCGCGGCATACGCGTCGTGCGCCGAGTGGAACTGCACCGGCTTGCCGTCGATCAGGATCTCCCCGGCATCCGGCTGATCCGCGCCGGCGACGATCTTGATCAGCGTAGACTTGCCGGCCCCGTTCGGCCCGACAAGCCCGAGCACCTCGCCCTCGGAAAGGGCGAGGCTCACGTCATCGAGCGCGTGGGTGGCGCCGAACCGCCGGCTGATGCCCCTGAGCTCGAGCACCGTCAGTTGCAGGTGACGCCGAGGCTGTCGCGCGTGATGAGCTCGACCGGCGCAAAGAGTTCATCCTTCTCCGGCGGACCGCCGGCAAGGATCGCGTTGAGCTGATCGGCAGCGATGTTGGCCATCTCGCCGAAGCCCTGGCGGACCGTACCGACATAGGCGGTGCAGCCCTTGATCAGCTCGATCGCCTGCGGGTTGCCGTCGATGCCGGCAATGATGATGCCCTTGCGGCCAGCCGCCTCGATGGCGAGGTTGGCGCCGATCCCCGGCTCGTCCCACGCAGCCCACACGGCGTTGATCGCACCATCGCCCGGGTTGGCGAGCAGTAGCGCATCCATGGCGGAACGGCTGTCGTCGATCTGGCCCGGCACCTGCACGTAATGCTCGCCGACCTGCTTGATCTCGGCATTGGCTTTGAGCGCGTCGTCGAGCGCGATCTCGCGCTGGTGCACTCCCGGGTGCGCCGAGTGGAAGAAGCGCACTATGTTGCCCTTGCCGCCAAGCTGCTCGAACAGGAACTTGGTCATCGTCTCGCCCAGCACGTAGTTGTCGGACGTGACATTCAGAGCGGTCGCAGCGTTCTTGGCGCCGTCGATGGTGACGACGGGGATGCTCGCGGCCTTGGCCTTGTCGACCTGGTCCTGGATCTGCGCCGGGTCGACCGAGACGAGCACGATGGCATTGGCCCCGCTGGTAGTCGCGTCCTCGACGCGGCTCGCAAAGGCGCCCATGTCGCCGGCGGTGTCGACCACATCGACAGTCCACTGGTACTCGGCAGCCTTGGCCTTGAACGCCTCGATCATCTCACCCGTCGCCGTGGCGGCGAGGTACGGGGTGATCACCGACACTTTCTCGCCTGCCGCAAGCGCTACCGACGAGACGCCGAGTGCGAGTGCGGCCGCGAGCCCCAAGACTGCGATGGTTTTGTGCATGGAAGGATCCTCCTGAAATCCGCGCGACATTATCGACGGCGCGATTGGCCGCAAAGCCCTCGTTGGGGAGAAAAATCGCGGTGCGCCCGTGGCGGAGCACTTGCCCTGGAGGGGACCTGGCGCAGGTCATGATTTTCCTGAAGAAACCACGGCCGTTTCACAAGGTAGAACGCATTGCGTTCCATGGAACGGAACGCATCCCTGTGAGAATGCCCAGAAACGGGCGCTGAATTCGCCAGAACACGTATACCTACTTGCATGTCGCCCACACACTATGCAGACTAATCAAATGCAAAAAGACTTTGCATTCCACATTATGGGACATTTTCGAAGCGTGCGGCGCGGCGCACCGTCGAGTGAGCAGGGGCATCTTGTGGAGCCACCGCGTGGCACATTGAATCTCAGGGACAATCGGAAGGGACGATTCTTCATGCAATCTTCGTACAAGTTCGGCCAACGGCTCGGCGCGATCGCCGCCGCGACGGTCATGCTGGCTGCCTTCGGCGGCGCCGAGGCCATGGCCGCTTCGCCGCGCGCAGCCGAGAACAAGGTGGTTCTGGTCGCCCGCCAGGATCCGGGCACGCTTGACTACGTCACCAGCAACCTCACGGCGCTACGCCTGTGGATTCCGGCCAACGTGGTCGAGCCGCTGGTCTACTTCAACAAGGACGGCTCGGTCTCCCCGGGCGTTGCCGAGTCCTGGACCATCAGCGACGACAAGCTGGTCTACACCTTCGTCATCCGCGAGGCGAAATTCTCCGACGGCACCCCGGTGACCGTCGAGGACGTGCTGTACTCGCTCAACACCATGAAGGGCAGCCCGGTCTCGCAGAACTCGGCAGCCTATGCGGCTGTCGCCTCGATGGAGAAGGTCGACGACAAGACCGTCAAGGTGACCCTGTCGCGTCCGAGCCAGAACTTCTGGCTGGGCATGGGCGGCACCGCCGGCCTGATCCAGCCCGAACACGCCGCCGGCACGATCGCCACCAATCCGATCGGCACCGGCCCGTACAAGCTGGTGAAGTACACCACCAACAGCGCGTTCGAGTTCACCGCCAACGACCAGTACTGGGGCGACGCTCCGTCGATCAAGGACGTGACCGTTCGCGTCATCACCGACGGCAGCGCGGGGCTCAACGCCCTCGAAGCCGGCGAAGTCGACTCCCTGCCGGTCATCACCATCGACCTGTGGGAGCAGGTGACCAAGCGCGAGCTCGACAAGAAGTTCACGCTGCTGACCTATCCCCAGGTCGGCGAGCCGACCTATGCCGTGCTCAACCAGAAGCTCGACCCGGAACTGCGCAAGGCACTTGCCGCGACGCTCGACCGCCAGTCCTACAACGACGCCTTCGGCGCCTCCTGGGGTGCCGAGAACACCTGCACCTTCGCTCTGCCGAACCAGCCCTGGTACGAACCCGAGAGCGCCGAGAGCTGCCCGTATCCGTATGACTTCGAAGGCGCCATGGCCAAGGCCTCGGCATATGCTTCGACGCCGCTCGAATACGCTTCGCTCAGCGACGTTCCCGATCTGTCGCTGCCGGCTGACATCATGGTCCCGGCCATGCAGGGTGCCGGCTTCAACGTCACCCGCAATGCCATCGACCTGGCACGCTACTCGCAGCTGATCTTCCAGGGCCGTCCGCCGCAGTTCGACATCACCGTGATGTCGGGCGACGCCGATCCGACCCAGTGGAACTGCACCGATCCGGCCAAGGCCGGCTGGAGCACCTACTGCAGCGCCGAGTACACCCAGGCCCTGTCCGATGCCGACGCAGCGACCTCTGACGAGGACTACCTCGCCAAGATGAAGCTGGCCGCCAAGATCCTGCGTGATGATGCCGTCATCGTCCCGCTGATCGCCAAGAAGGGCGTGGGCCTGTTCGAGCAGGACCTCAAGGGCTTCATCGAGCCCCGCGTCGCCGTGGCAATCGAGTTCAAGAACCTCAGCTGGTAAGGCTGGTGTTCTGACACGAAACTCGCGGGCCGCCGGCTAACCGGCGGCCCGCAACCGACCGCAGTCTGTCCGGTCACCGCAGAGGCATGCAGAATGGCATTATACGCGCTACGCAAACTGGTCTTCTTTATCGGCGCAGTCTTCGTCGCCTCCGTAGCCATCTTCCTCCTGATCCGCGCCGCCGGCGGCAACGTCGCGGCCATCGTGCTCGGCAAGGACGCTACTGCCGACGCCATCAACGCCCTCGCCACTGCCTACGGTCTCGACCGCCCACTGCCGGTCCAGTACTTCGACTGGATCCTCGGCATGCTGCAGGGCGACCTCGGCCAGTCCTTCCGCACCAAGGAGGCCGTGGCCGATCTCGTCGTCGGACGACTGAGCGTTTCCATTCCGCTCGCCCTTTCCGGCCTGCTTCTTGGTCTCATCATCGCCATCCCCGTCGGCACCTACGCCGCGCGGAACGTCGGCAAGCCATCGGGTGCAGTACTCGCACTGATCAGCCAGATCGGCATCGCCATCCCCGTATTCTGGGCCGGCATCCTGCTCTCCGTCCTCTTCGGGGTGCGCCTCGGCTGGTTGCCCACCGGCGGCTGGGTGGACTGGTCTGATGACTGGGTCGGCTCGATCCGCTCGCTCGTTCTTCCCGTCCTGTCGCTCGGACTCATCATGGCCGCGGTGCTGATCCGCTACGTACGCTCCGCCGTGCTCGACGTGATGAACCAGGACTATGTCCGCACCGCTCGCGCCGTCGGCATGACGCGCACGCAGGCGCTGCTGCAGGTCGGCCTGCGCAACGCCGCGCTCCCCATCGTCACCATTGTCGGGCTGCAGATCGCCGAGTTGATCGGCGGCACCGTGATCATCGAGATGGTGTTTTCGCTGCCCGGCCTCAGCCGCATGATCCTCGCCAACGTTGCCGCGCGCGAGGTGATCGTCGTGCAGTCAACGGTGATGCTGATCATCGTCTTCGTGATCTTCGTGAACTTCGTGGTCGACCTGCTCTACGGCATCCTCGACCCCCGCATCCGCAACGCCGCGTGAGGAGGCTCAGATGACCATTACAGCCCCCGCCGTCTCAGTGCCGAAAAGGCGCCGCCGCCTCGACCTCAACGCCTCGCTGGTCGTCGGCGTCGTCCTGACGATCGGCTTTCTCGCCATCGCCATCATCTCTTTCTTCTGGCTGCCTTCCAACCCGAACATCCCCAACATCAAGGCGCGCATGATGCCGCCCTTCTCCCCGAACCACTGGCTGGGGACGGACGGGCTCGGTCGCGACATCGTCGCCCAACTGATGGTTGGCGCTCGCACGTCGATTCTCGTCGGCGCCGGTGGCGCGTCCATTGCGCTCGTCCTCGGGACCATCACCGGTCTCGTCGCCGCTGCCTATGGCAAGTTCGCCGACGAGGCGATCTCGCGTGGCGCCGACATCCTGCTGTCGATCCCCGGCATGGTGACCGCGCTGGTGCTGGCCGCCACGATGGGCTCAGGCGCGTTCACTACCATCCTCGCGCTCTCGGCCTTCTTCACCCCCTCCTTCACCCGTGTCATCCGTTCGGCGGCGATGGGTGTGCTGCAGGAGGATTTCATCACGTCGGCCAAGCTCTATGGCCGCGGGCGGCTTTTCATCCTCGCGCGCCACGTCATCCCCAACATCGCCGGCGTCATGATCGTCCAGTTCACCCTCTACTTCGCCGCCGGCATCCTCACCGAGGCTGGCCTGTCCTACCTCGGCGTCGGCGTCACGCGTCCCTCGATCTCCTGGGGCATGATGCTCAACGAGGCCCAGCAGACGGTCGGCATCTCATCGCCGCTCGCCATCTGGCCCGGCCTCGCCATCGTCCTCGTGGTGCTCGGGCTGAACCTGCTCGGTGACGGCCTGCGCGACGTGCTCGATCCCAAGCTCAAGCGGAGGAGCGCATGACCTCCCGCAACGCCATCGAGGTCAGGGACCTCGTCGTCGGCAACGGCGACGTCACCGCCGTGCGCGGCGTCTCCTTCACCATCCCGCAGGGCGGCCGCATGGGCCTCGTCGGCGAGAGCGGTTCGGGCAAGTCGATGACCGCACTCGCGCTGATGGGACTGCTGCCCATGGGCTGGAGCACGCATGGCTCCGTCCTCCACGACGGCGTCGATCTCGTCACCCAATCCGACAAGGCGCTGTCGAGCCGTCGCGGCCGCACCATCTCGATGGTGTTCCAGGATCCCCTCTCCTCGCTCAACCCGGTCCGCCGGGTCGGCGACCAGATCAGCTGGGTGATCCGCAAGCACATGGGCGTCGACAAGAAGACCGCCGAGCAGCAGACGATCGAACTCATCACGCAGATGAAACTACCGCGTCCCGAGCAGCTCGTCCGTGCCTATCCGCACGAGATCTCGGGCGGTCAGCGCCAGCGCATCATGATCGCCATGGCGCTTGCCTGCTATCCGCAGCTGATCATCGCCGACGAGCCGACGACGGCCCTCGACGTGACGGTGCAGAAGCAGGTGCTCCGCCTCCTCAACGGCGCGGCGCACGATCGGGGCTCTGCCCTGCTGATGATCACCCACGATCTGCCCATCATCGCCGCCATGTGCGACACCGTCGCGGTCATGTACGCCGGCCGTATCGTCGAGATGGGCCCGGTGGCGGAAGTGTTCCGCAACCCGCGCCACCACTACACGCGCGGCCTGCTCGACAGCCAGCCGACCATGGACAACATCGCGCTCGATGGCACGTCGCGCCTCGTCTCCATCCCCGGCATGGTGCCGCCCCTGCACGACCTCCCGACCGGCTGCGCCTTCAACCCGCGCTGTGCCGTCGCCACCGACAGGTGCCGTGCCGAGATGCCCGAACTTTCCGGCGATACGCTGAAATCGGCCTGCTGGCACCCGGTGCCCAACTCCAGCGAGGTGGCCGCGCAATGACTGCCGTCACCCCTTTTCCCGCCGATGCACGTCCGCTGCTCGAAGTCCGACAACTGAGCCAGACCTACAATCTGCGCCGCCAGAAGCTGTTCGCGTCTCGTCCGACGCTCCGCGTCCTCGACACGATCGATCTCTCGGTCCGCCCCGGCGAGGCCGTCGGACTCGTCGGCGAGTCCGGCTCGGGCAAGACGACGCTGACCCGCATGCTGACGGGTGTCGAAAAGCCCATGAGCGGGAACGTCCTTTATGACGGTCTCGACGTTTGGACCGGCGGCGAAGCGCATCGCAAGCTCTTCCGCCGCTCGGTGCAGGTCGTGCTGCAGAACCCGCGCTCCTCGCTCGATCCGCGCATGCGCGTCGGCACTTCGCTGCTCGAGCCGCTCCGCAGCCTCAAGATCGAAGGCGATCATGCCGCCCGCGTCCTCGAAGTGCTGGACCAGGTCGGGCTGCAGAAGAGCGCGCTCGAGCGTTTCCCGCACGAGTTCTCCGGCGGCCAGTTGCAGCGCATCGCCATCGCCCGCGCCTTGATGCCCGGCCCGAAAGTGCTGATCGCCGACGAGCCGGTTTCCGCGCTCGACGTCTCGATCCAGGCGCAGGTGCTGAACCTCTTGAAGGACCTCGTCCGCGACCTCGGGCTGGGCCTCGTGTTCATCGCGCACGACCTGTCGGTAGTCGCCTACACAACCAGCAAGGTTTACGTGATGTCATCGGGCAAGATCGTCGAGGTGGGCAAACCGCTCGACCTGTTCCGCAACCCGCAAGCGGAGGCCACGCAGGCGCTTGTTGGCGCCGTACTCAGCGTCGAAGCTGGGCTGGCCGGGAACGCGCTAGCATGAGCCAGTGCGTCGCCATAACAGGTTCTACCACCGGCATCGGCTATGCCATCGCCGAAGCCTTCGCGCATGCCGGCGCGCGGCTGGCGATCAACTCGCACCTTGCTGATGATGGCGGGGCGGCGGAACGCCTCGGCGCGCTGACTGAGTGCCATTTCGTGCAGGCCGATCTCTCGACGGTGGCTGGTGCGCAGGGCTTCGTCGCGGCGGCGCGCGCGAAACTCGGTCGGCTCGATACGCTGGTCAACAACGCGGGCACCTACCTCGACACCAATTTCGACGACCTCACCGAGGCGGTGTTCGACCGCACCTTCAACCTCAACGTGAAGGGCTACCTGTTCGCCGCGCAGGCCTTCGTCAAAGGTCTGGCGCCGGAGCAGGAGAACCCGAGCATCATCTGCACCGGCTCGACCAACTCACTGGCGGCCGAAAAGAACAGCGTCATCTACGACACGTCGAAGGGCGCGGTGCTGATGCTGGTCCGCAACCTTGCGGTCACGCTCGCCGAGCGCGGCATCCGCGTAAACGGCATCGGGCCGGGGATCATCGAGACGCCGCTGTCCGCGAAGGGGCTGGCGGCGCCGGGCGTCCGCCCTGCCCTCGAAAAACAGATCCCTCTCGGTCGCGTCGGCGTGCCCGACGAAATTGGCGGCGCCGCCGTGTTCCTCGCCTCCCCCGCCGCCCGCTACATCACCGGACAGATGCTCTATGTCGACGGCGGCATCCTCGCCAACCAGATGTCGTGGGAGCCCGCGACATGACCACCCGGACCTACCGATGAAATCCCGCTGGACCAATGTCACCGTCGTCACCCCGCAGGCCGAGGTCGCCAACGACTTGCTTGTCGATGGGGACCGGATCGCCGGCCTTGTTCCTTCGGGGACTGCCGTCGGCGACGACTGGCGCGTGATCGATGGCGCCGGCGCCATCCTCTTTCCCGGCAGCATCGACCTGCTGCAGCACGGCTATGGCGAGCATCTCTACAACGACACCGAGGAGGGCGCCGTCGCGAGCAACTCGCAGCTGCTGCTGAAGAACGGTGTTACCGGCTTCCTGCCGTCGATCTCCTGCCTGCCACCAATGAAGATGGAGCCGACGCTGAGCCGACTCTCGGCTCAGACTGTGGAGGCAACCGGCGCCCGCGCGCTTGGCGTCCACAGCGAGGGCCCGGTGTTCGGTTCACCCGGCGCGCACAATCCCGAGAACATCCAGTTGCCCAGCGTCGAGCTGGCGGAGCGGATGCTCGCCGCGACGGACGGGCGACTGAAGGCTGTGACGCTGGCCCCCGAGAAGCCCGGAGCCGAAGGCTTCATCAAGACCCTCAAGGCCGCGGGCGTTTCCATCCATCTCGGCCATAGCCAGGCTCGGCCGGAAGACATCCCGCGCTACGTGAGTTGGGGCATCGACGCCGTGACCCACATGTACAACGTGATGCCCACCTATCCGCCGGGGAACATGGGCGTCCATGTGCTTTCTCTGACCGACGCCCTGCTCGCCGAGCCCAGCCTCGCGCTCGGCCTGGTCTGCGATGGCATCCATGTCGAACCGCAGCTCGTGCGGCTGCTCGCGCAGCTCCCTGATGACCGGGTGTTCCTAGAGACCGATGCGATGAAGTATGCCGGCACGCCCGGCGCAACGTTCGAGTTCTACCCGGGCTATGTCGTCACCAGCGCGCCCGGCAAGGCAGTGCGCGAGGCAAAGGGCGGCGGCCTCTGCGGCTCCTCCCTCACCCCCGACGAGGCCATGCGCAACTACCTCCGTTTCTCCGGCAAGGACCTCGCACAGGTCGCCAACGCCACGAGCCTGGTGCCGGCGCGCGTCCTCGGCATGGAACGCGACCTCGGCAGTCTCGAGCGCGGCAAGCTCGCCGACTTCGCCGTCCTCGATCGCGCCTCGCTCGACGTGACCGCGACCTGGGTCGGCGGGAAAGAAATGTGGAGCAAGGCAGCATGAGCGAGAAGCTGCGCTACGCCGAAGGCGGCGAGGTCCACCTCGACTTCCACGGCGCCACCAACACCACGATCGACTTCATCATCGGCCGCTACGGCATCGAGGCGCTCGACGACATCTTCCGCAAGGTCGGCCGCGACGTCTATCGCTCAATCCACGACGACCTCGTCGCCGGCGACACCGAACAGCTCGTCGCCCATTGGCGCCATTTCTTCAGCCGCGAGAACTGCGACTACGATATCGAGGTCGGCAGCGAGGAGATCATCCTCACGGTCCGTCACTGCACCGCCTGGCACCATGTCGCCAAGCTCGTCGGCCAGCCGTCGGCCCAGTTCTGCGACCAGACGATCCGCACCAACGAAGCAATGGCCGAGGGCTCGCCCTACGCCATCGACACCGAGATCACCGGTCCCGGCAGTTGCCGGCAGGTCCTGAGGAAGCGCGCATGATCCCGTCCGATCACTTCACCCGCTTCTACAACGAGGTCTTCAAGTTCCTCGAGCAGCAGGGCGAAGCCGAGCTCGAGGCCTACTTCCTCGCCATCTCGAAGAACCAGGAAAAGCACATCCTCGAGCTCATCCAGACCCGCGGCCTCGAGGGCATGGACGAGTACTGGTCGCACATCAAGATCGAGGAAAACTGCGACATGGACATCGACCGCAACGAGGATCGCCTCGAGTTGCGGATGAATGTCTGCCCCAGCCTCTCCAAGGTCCTCGACAACGACGCCGAGCCGATGCGCCGCTACTGCGACCACTGCGCCGGCTGGATCGGGCCGATCATGGACAAGACCGGCTATCACCTCGTCTACGACGTGATCGACCGCAACCAGCCGCAATGCGTCATGCGGGTGTTCAAGGACGCCGCCAAGGCGAAAGAGGCCGAAAAGGACGTGAAGCTGCTGATGGGTTGGCCCGGACACAAGGTCTGAGCCGCCCCGCCCCGCCTAGACGATCCCGAAGCCCTTCTCTAGCCCGACCTGCCGCGCCGCGGCATCGAGCTGCTCGAGGGTCGCTGCATCGATCGGGATGCCGTCGATGATGCGCTGCTGGCGTGTTTCGAGCTCCGGTTCGCCGGGAAGCTTCACCGTATCCTCCGACGACACCCAGCCGAGGACGGCCTCGAGCTCCTCGCCGAAGGGACCGCCGGTACCCAGCCGGTCCGGCGACACGATGACCGAGAACATCGAGTTGATCACCGCGCCGTTGCCGGCGGCCTGATGCTGCGTGGGCGCCCCGACCAGCGCCGCGCCGAGAAGCTCGCAGGCCAGCATCATGCCCCAGCCCTTGTGCTCGCCGAACGTCATCAGCGAACCCGGCGGCGTTTCGAACAGCTTGCCCGGATCGGTGGTCGGCTGGCCCATGTTGTCCAGCAGCGCTCCCGGCGGGATTTCGACACCCTTGTTGTGCGCGACGCGCACCTTGCCCGAGGCGAGCTTGCTGGTGGCGAAATCCACCACCACCGGCGGCGCGTCCTTGCGCGGGAAGGCCGCGGCGAAGGGATTGGTCCCGAGCCTCGCCCGCGTGCCACCGAACGGCGCGACGATCGCTCCCGCGACGACATTGACGAAGTGGATCGACACCAGACCCGCCGACGCGCACTGCTCGGCCCAGTGGCCAATGCGGCCGATATGGTGGCTGTTGCGCAGGCTGACGATGGCGCTGCCAGTATCGCGCGCCCGCGCGATGCCGAGTTCCATCGCGTCATGCGCCATGACCTGACCAGCACCCTGCCCCGCGTCGCAGATCAGCATCGCGCCCGTATCGACGGCAACATTGAGACTCTGGTTGAGCACGAGACCACCGGCGACAAGGCCGTTGATGTACATCGGCACGACGCCCACCCCGTGCGAGTCGTGCCCGCGCAGGTTTGCCTCGACCAGATGCTCGGCGATCAGCCGTGCTTCGCGGGCTTCCGAGCCGGCCGCGCGAAAGAGCGCAACCGTGCTGGCCTGCAGCCGGTCCCAGGGGACAAGGCGCATGTTCGATTGAGTCATGAAGTCCTCTTAGCGGCTGAAGTTGGAGCGCAGATTGGTCGAGATGCGGCGCGCCGCGCCTTTTAGGGCATCGGCGGCCACCGTCGTCAACTCGGGTTTCATCCGTCGCTCGGGGGCCGACAAGCTCATCGCCGCTACAGGGTAGCCGCTCCGGTCGAGGATGGGTACGCCGATGCACATGACGCCGTCCTCGTTCTCGCCGATCTCGATGGCGTAGCCCCGCCGCCGCACGTCGTCGGCCTGGCGGCGAAGCTGGCCCGCATCGGTGAGCGTGCGGAATGTCATCTGCGACAGCATGCCCTCGGCAAGCAGACGCTGATCGGCATCAGGCAGGAAGGCCATCATCGCCTTGCCCAGTGACGTCGAATGCGCCGGGTGGCGATAGCCGACCCGTGCGCTCGCCTTCAGCGCGCGCGCATCCGGCTCCAACATGTCGATGTAGACCACCTGGCTGTCTGTCAGCACGGCGAGGTTGACCGTCTCGTGGAAGGTGTCGACGAGCTTGCGCATCTCGGGTTGCGCCACCTGGCGCAGGCCGGTCAGGTCCTGGTCGACCCGCGCCATGTCGCGGAACTTGCGCCCCACGCGATAGCGGTCGCGACCAACATCGTGCTCGAGGTAGTTCGCCGCCGACAGCGTCTGCAGGTAGCGGAACACGGTGGTCTTGGGTAGCCCGAGTTCGTGGACTGTTTCCGTGAGCGTCACGTCGCGGCCCTGCCGCGCTACATACTCGAGCACCTGCAGCGCCTTGATCACCGGCTGCACAATGTAGTCGTCGCCCATCCTTCCCTCCCTAGAAGAACGTCTTCAACGCCTTGGTCACGCGGTAGTCCTCGTCCACCAGCACCAGCATCTGCCACTTGTCGAAGGTCGTGCAGGGGTGCCCAATGCCGAAAGCCACCATGTCGCCGGGCCGTAGCGGACTGTCGGCAGGCGTCTCGAGGTGACAGTGCTGGTCGTTGAGCGCCACCACCTTGTGCCCGGCCGCAATGGCCTCGGGCTTCGTCATTTCTCCCGGCCGGAACCAGCGCAGCGGCAACGGCATGCCCGCATCGAAGCTCACGTCCCGCTTGCCCATGTTGAGCATCGCGCGCCCGTCCTCGGGCCGCGACTGTACCTGCGCCCAGACCTCGAGCGCCGCTTCGAGGCGGCCGGCCGGCAGCTTCAATGACGTATCGCTGATGATCCGCTCGAACGCCGCGGCGTAGGAGATGGAGTCGTGCGTGAGGTAGCAGCCGGAGCGGAGCACCTTGACCACCGGCCGATTGAACTGCACCCGGTTGAAACGCTCGCCGACGCGATCGAAGAAGGACGAGCCGCCGGCACTCAGCACCACCGGCTGGCCGTCAACGAACAGCCCCTCTTCCAGCGCAGCGACGGTGAGCGCCGCGACGTCATCGATAAGCCCATCGGCGGCCTCGGCTGTCGGCAACAGCCCCTCGAAGCACTCGAACCCGCCAAGGACCATGCCCGGCGTTCGCGCTACCGCGCGCGCGACGTCGATGGCCTGATCGCGGCTGCGGGCGCCGGTCCGGCCACCTGCAAATCCCATCTCGACCAGGACGCGCAGCGGGTTGCCCTGCGGAGGCGCCAGCCTGCCGGCACCCTCGGCGAGGAGCGCCAGTCCTGCTGGACTGTCTGCGAGGCAATAGAGCTCGACGCCGTCTCGCTGCAGGGCCCTGAAACAGGCATCGATCGCCTGCTGCCCAACCGGCTGGTTGGCGATGAGCACCCGCTTCACTCCGAAGCGCAGGCAGACCTCGAGCTGTTGGACGGTGGCGACCGTGATCGCCCAGGCCCCGTCCCGAACCTGCAGGTCGAACAGATGCGGCGACATCGTCGTCTTGCCGTGCGGGGCGATGACCAGGTCGTTGGCGCCCGTGAACGCGCTCATCCAGGCGCTGTTGGCCTCGACCACCTGCTGGCGGATCACCGCCAGCGGCATAGGCAGATCGCCGTCGAGAACGTTCCATCCACGAGTTCCGACTTCGCCGACCGTCAGCGGCGAAGTGGCGTATGGCAGGCCCTTGGTCGAGGCATCGAGCGGCAGGGCGTCAAGGGAGGAAAGATCGAGGCGGGGAAGATGGGTCATGAGGTCCGACGCTGTCCCACATGATGGGACGTTTGATTTGTGTTCAGCGCCGTCGATGTAACGGCACCCGGTCGCACCATGTCAACAGGAGTACGCGGAATAAGGGGATTCCGAGGTTGCACATGAGCCATGTTCGTGCCTAATTGGCCACGCTGGAGCGCCGAACTTCGTCCTATACTGTGGAACCAACGACTAACGCGGAGTCCCTCGCATGCCCAGGACCGCCGGTCCCCCTCGTGACGCTCAGACCAATCTGCCAGCCGCCGAGGCCCGCATCCAGTCCGTAGCGCGGGCCAAGGCCCTGCTTGACGCCATGGCCGGCGGCGAATGGGTGTCGCTACGCGACCTTGCCGCCCGCACGGGATTGGCCAAGACGACGGCCTTCAACCTCGTCAGCGCCCTCGTCGACGTAGGCCTTACCGAGCGCGACCCCAAGGCGGGCGCCTACCGCCTCAGCCTGCAGCACCTCGTCTATGGCAAGGCGGTCGAGCGCCGCCTCGACATCGCGGCGATTGCCCGACCCCACCTCATCCGCCTCTGTGCGACGACGCGCGAGACGGTGAACCTCGCACTGCCCGGCCCGACTGATGCCGTGATCGTCGAGAGCCTCGAAGGCACGCAGTCGCTGCGTGTATCCTCGTACTCGGGTACCCGCGCCGCGTACCACTCCACGGCCTGCGGCCGCGCCCTGTTGGCACATCAGTCTCCCGGCTTCCGCAAGATCATTTACTCTGTCGGCCCGCTGCCACCGGCCACCAGCCGGACCATCACCGATCCCGAGGAGTTGGAGCATATCCTCGAAAGCTGCCGATCCGTCGGCTGGGCCACCGAGTACGAAGAGAACGAGATGGGGAGCGCCTGCGTGGCCGCGCCCATATTCGGACCCAGCGGCGATGCGATCGCCGCAGTCAGCATCGCCGGGCCGTCGGCCCGGTTCGAGCCCGACAATATCGAGCGGCTGGGCAAGCTCCTTGTCGCCGCACTCGCCGAAATCACCACCGAAATGACACGCACTGCCGCCCGATGACCAAACGTATCCTGCTCGCCAGCCTGTACCACGAGACCCACACCTTCGTTGACGAGATCACCGGTCTCGCCGACTTCGACATCAATCGCGGCGACGCGATCCTCGCCCGGCGCGGCGACGGCTCGACCATCGACGGCTTCCTCGAGGTCGCCGAACGCGAGGGGTGGGAAGTCGTACCGGTCTCGGACTACTCGGCCCTTCCCTCGGGGACCGCAGACCAAGCCGTGTTCGAGAAGTTCTGGAACGAGCTCGATGCTGGTTTGCGGGCAGCGCTCGCCGATGGCGGTCTGGACGGCGTCTGGCTTGGCCTCCACGGCGCGATGGTGACCACCGGCAGCGTCGACCCCGAGGGCGAACTCCTCCGCCGTATTCGGGCTGTGCCCGGCGCCGAGAGCCTGCCGATCTACGGCGTGTTCGACCTCCATGCCACGTTCACGCCGCTGATGGCCGAGCATGCCACCGGCCTCGTCGGCTATCGCGAGAACCCCCATACCGATGCCCGCGAGTCGGCAGTGCGCTCTGCCGACCTCCTGGCCCGCACGCTGCGCGAAGGCGTCATCCCGCGCATGCATGTCCGCAACGCGGCCCTGATCTGGCCGCCGACCGGAACCGGCACTGCCGATAGCCCCATGCGCGACCTCGAGGCATTGGCACGGCAGATCGAGGCGGAGCACTCCGACATCTGGGCGGTGAACATCATCGCCGGCTATTCCTTCTCCGACGTCCCCTTTGCTGGCGTCGCCTTCTCCCTCATCACCGCGGGCAGCGAAGACGAGGCCACCGCGGCCCTCACCGACCTGGAGCAGCTTGCGACTTCGCTCCGCGAACTCGGCCTGCCAGAGGAATGGGACCTCGACGCCGCTCTGGCTGACGCCAAGGGCAAGCCCGGGCCTGTCGTCATCGTCGAGCCGGCAGACAACATCGGCGGCGGGGCACCGGGCGACTGCACGTCCGTGCTGCGCGGCTTCCTCCGCCATGGCGTGACGAACGCCGCAGTTGCGATCGCCGACGCCGAGTCCGTTCGCGCCTTAGACGACGCCAGGCCGGGCGACATCGTTCGGCTCTCCATCGGCGGGAAGGGCAGCCGGCTCGATCCGGGGCCGGTCGAACTCGACGTGACCTTCATCTCCCGCAGCGATGGCGAGTTCACCCTCGAGGATCGCAACAGCCACCTCGCCGCCATGCAGGGCGTCCACATCTCGATGGGCCCCAGCGCTGTCGTCGAGGCACAGGGCATCAAGATCCTGCTCAACAGCCGCAAGACGCCACCCTTCGACCTCGGCCAGTTCCGCTCGCAGGGGATCATCCCCGAGGACCTGTCGCTGATCGGCGTGAAGGCAGCCGTTGCCCACCGCCGCGCCTACGACAAGATCGCGAGGGCGAGCTACACCGTAACCACCCCGGGCCCGTGCACCAGCGCACTGAAGACCCTGCCCTACCGCCGGCTGCGTCAGCCGGTCTTTCCCGTCAGCTGACGATCGGAACCGAAAAATGATCGAATACCCAAGCGCGCCGGACACCCCGCGCTCGCACCTGCCGTTCAGCCCCGCGACCAAGGTCGGCGACCTCATCTTCGTCTCCGGCCAGGCCTCGGTCGACAAGACCGGCAAGATTGTCTCGGACTCGTTCGAGGGCGAGATGCGGCGCTCCATCGAGAACCTGCGGAAGGTCCTCGAGGACGCCGGCAGCGATCTCGACCATGTCGTCCAGACCCGTAACTATGTGCGCGACAACGACGATCTCGTTCGCTTCAACCAGATCTACCCAGAATACTTCAAGGCGCCGTTCCCCGCGCGGACGACCATAACCAATTGCCTCGGTGCGGCGTTGAGGTACGAGATCGAATGCATCGCCGTGGCCAAGAAGGCCAAAGAATAGTCCGTGGAGTTTGGCCAGTCCGCGGGCATTTTTTCGCCTCGCGGAACTGGCCGGCATTTACATCAACCGGCCCCTGGGGCCACTTGGACTACGATCTTTCAGGAGTCCTGCCTTGTCCGTTACCTCCCCCGCCAATCCGTCGGCGTCGTCGCTCCTGAGCTTCGACAAGTCGGCCGAGACCATCCGGACCAACTCGCAGTGGATCGCGGGCGGCGTGAACAGCAACTTCCGCCTCAACATCGCGCCCACCCCGCTGGTGTTCGAGCGCGGCGAAGGCCCCTACCTCTTCGACGTCGATGGCAACAAGCTGATCGACTACTACCTCGGCATGGGGCCGATGATCCTGGGGCACAAGCCCAAGGCGCTCGTCGATGCGGTGAAGAGCCAGATCGACAGCGGCATCCTGTTTGCCGGCCAGACCGCCATCGAGGCCGAGGCCGCGCGCCTCGTCTGCCAGATGGTGCCCTCGGCCGAGCGCATGCGTTTCGGCTCCTCGGGCTCCGAAGTCGATCAGGCTGCTTTGCGTCTCGCCCGGGCTGCCACTGGGCGCACCAAGGTGATCAAGTTCGAAGGCCACTACCACGGCTGGTTCGACAACGTGCTGTGGTCGACCGCGCCGTCCGTCGATGCGGCCGGCCCCGCCGATGCGCCGGTCCCGGTGATCGGCAGCAAGGGTCAACTCCCCAGCACCGCAGATGACCTCGTCGTCTTGCCGTGGAACGACCTCGCCATCCTCGAGGCTCGCCTCAGCCAGGGCGACATCGCCGCCGTCATCATGGAAGCGGCCATGTGCAACCAGGGCTCGATCCACCCGGCCGCGGGCTATCTCGAAGGCGTGCGCGAGGCCTGCACGAAGACCGGCACGATCCTCATCTTCGACGAGGTGATCACCGGCTTCCGTCTCGCAGCAGGCGGCGCTCAGGAGAAATTCGGCGTCACGCCCGACCTCTCGACCTTCGGCAAGGCCATCGCCAACGGCTTCCCCGTTGCCGCCATCGCCGGGCGCGCTGATCTGATGGACATGTTCGTCTCGGGCGGCGTCGTCCACGGTGGCACCTACAATGCCCAGCCCATCGCCATGGCCGCGACCGTCGCCACGCTGAAGTCGCTGACGCCCGATCTCTATGAGCGCGTGGGCAAGTCCGGCACGCAGTTGATGGAAGGCTTCAAGGCCGTGTTTGCGCGCCACGACGTCAAGGCTTCGGTCGCAGGCTTCGGGCAGGTCTTCCACGTCGCGCTCGGACTCGAGCAGCCGGCCCGGAACTACCGCGACCTCGCGAGGATGAACCGCCCGGCCTACGTCGCGCTGACCACGGCGCTGATGCACCGCGGCGTGCGCGCCCTCGAGCGTGGCGCCTGGTTCGTGTCCAGCGAACACAGCTCCGATGTCATCGAAGCCACCATCGATGCCATGGACGGCGCCGTGCGCGAGCTCAAGACCAAGGGCACGCTCTAGCCGGAGCAGAGAGCGCGGGGGACCCCAGCCCCCGCGTTCCACTCTCGCCTGCCGGGTGCGGTGGGTCCTAGAGGCCGAACTTCTCCATCACGGCCTCGACCTCATCCCGCACGTCCTGCGGGTCGCGATCGGAACGCCACAGGTCGTCGATCCGCTTCTTGATCGTCGGATCGAGCGCTTCCCAACCCTTCTCCCACTCGGTCAGCTTGTCGGTCCAGTAGCCGGTGATCGAGTAGCGCGTCGCCGGCCACTTGAGCTCATGCCGCAGGTACTTGCGGATCGGCCGCACCGCCTTGGCCTCGGACGCAACCCAGACATAAACCGACCGATCGGCCGGGAATGTGATCCCCCGCACGGCGGCTTCCAGCTGGCTGGGCGCTATGCCGTTGCCGGCGCCATGCAGCCAGACCAGCTTCAGGTTGGCCTTGCTCTCGAACGCCTGCTCGTGGCTCGCATCGGGCACCTCGACGATGACCCGCGCCTCGACATTTTCGCCCAGCCCTTCCAGCAGCCGACCAAGCGCCGGCAGCCCCGTTGCATCGCAGACGAACAGCTGCCAGTCCGCATCGGCGGGAGCCTCGTAGATACCGTAAGGTTCGCGGATGACGATCTCGTCGCCGGGCTCGGCTGCCTGTGCCCACTCGCTGGCCCGGCCATGCTCATGCACCACGAAATCGAGGTCGATCTCGCCGTCGCGGAAATAGCGGATGGTGTAGCACTCGCAATGGGCCGGCTTCTTGCCCTCGGGGTACTTCCAGAACCCCTTCTCGTCCACGTCGGGCAGGACCAGCTCGCCGGTCTCAGGATCCGGGAAGAACAGGCGAACGTATTCGTCGCCGACGCCGGTCGTCTTGAGCGCCTTGATATCGTCGCCCCCCAGCGTCACCCGGACCATTCCCGGCGTGACCATCTGCCGGTTCAGGACCGTGCCCTTGATCAGTCTCAGCGGCGCCATCACTCAAACCCATCGTCGTAAAGCTATGGGTCTGGGCTACTAATTTTGACTAACGTAGTCAACTTAAACGTCCAGCTCGATCCAGACGGGAGCATGGTCGCTTGCGCCCTCCTCGCTCCGGACGTCTCGATCGATTCCCGCGTCCTTGAGCTTGCGGACCAACTTCTTCGAGATGAGCAGGTGGTCGAGCCTCAGGCCCGCGTCACGCTCCCAGCGGTTCCGCATGTAGTCCCAGAAGGTGTAGAGCGTCTCATCAGGGAAGCGCTTCCTCAGGGCATCCGTCCACCCCTGCTCGATCAACCGCGCGAACTGCGCGCGTGGCGCCGGCTGGACCAACGCGTTATCCCTGTATGAGGTGGTGACGTAGATGTCGCGCGGCTCGGGGACGATGTTGTAGTCGCCGGCGAGGACGACCGGCAGGCCGCTGTCGAGCAATTCCGCCGCATGCTCGATCAGCCGCGTGCCCCAGTTGAGCTTGTAGTCGAACTTCGGCCCCGGCTGCGGGTTCCCGTTGGGCGCATAGAGCGAGGCGATCACCACCCCGTTCACTGCCGCCTCGATGTAGCGGGCCTGCTTGTCCTCGGGGTCTCCCGGCAGCTCGTCGGCGGTCAGTACTGGCTCCGCCCCGCGTGCGAGGATCGCGACGCCATTCCAGCTCGCCTCGCCGCGCCACACCGCGCCATAGCCGGCATTGGCCAGCGCCGTTGCCGGAAACTGATGGTCCCTCGCCTTCAACTCCTGCAGGCAGACGACGTCCGGCTCCGCCTCGTCCAGCCAGGCCAAGAGGTTGTCCAGCCGCCTGTTGATGTTGTTGACGTTGAAGGTGGCGATCTTCAAGGCGCGATGCGCCCGACCCATGCCGTCGCTGTGTCAGCCACCGTCTTCAGGTGATCTGCTGTCGAAAAGCCGGAGATGGCCTTGCGCGGCTTGAGGTCGTGGTCGCCGTCCTCGAGCCACTTCACCTCGATCGAGGGTGACAGCCCGTAGGTTGCCACCTCGTCCGGCACGCCGAACTCGTCGCGCGTGCCCTGGCAGATCAGCGCCGGTGTCTTGAGTCCGATGAGGTGCTTGGTGCGCAGCTGCGTCGGCCGCCCGGGCGGATGGAACGGATAGCCGAGGCAGAGGAGGCCCGCGATGCGGCCGGCATCATGGAGCGCGTCGGCCACCATGCTGGCGACGCGCCCACCCATCGACTTGCCCCCGATGATCAGCGGCCCGTCAGTCGGCCCGAGGTCGTCCACCGCCGCGACGTATTCCGGCATCACCGTCTCGGCCTTGGGCGGTGGCTTCCGCGTCCCCGTCCGTCGGCCTGCCATGTAGCCGAACTCGAAGCGCGCCACGCGGAACCCGGCCGCCGCCAGCGCCCTGGCCGTTGCGTTCATCGACGCCGAGTCCATCGGCGCACCGGCGCCGTGCGCCAGCAGGATCGTTACCCGGGCATCCTCGGAACCATCGAAAAGGAAGTTCGTCGCCATCAGCCCGCCGATTTCCGCAACTGGCTGTCGGCATAGGCGATGCCGCGCGCAGCTGTCCGTGCCCACTCGGTGTTCTGGTCGAGCTCGAGATAGCGCGCCCACCAGCGCCGCGCCTCCGCCAGGCGGCCGGCATCGTACTCGAGCGTCGCCAGATTGTAGACCGCATCGGCATAGTCGGGGTCGATCTCGATGGCACGCGCCAGGTGTTCACGCGCCGTCTGGATCTTGCCCTCCTCGCGCAGGAGCCCGGCATAGTTGAACCAGGCTTCGACGAACTCCGGGTCGCGCTTGATCGCGAGCATGTAGGCCACGGCCGCCTCGGAATTGTCGTGCGTCGCCTTGAGGCAGTTGGCCCGGTTGAAGGCCGCAACGGAATCGTTGGGATCGATGGCGAGGCAGTGCCCATAAAGCACGGCCGCTTCGGCAAATAGCCCTGCGCCTTCCGCCGCCTCTGCGAGCGAGAAATACTCCTCGGACTCATCCTCGATCGGCTGCAGCGGCAGCAGCCGCTGCCCGTCGAGTTCGGTCCGCTGGTCGCCCTCGAGCGCATGGATGCGCGACGGCCCACCTGGATGCAGGGACTTCGCCGTCAGCGACTGGACCGGTCCCGAGCGATGCACGGACCGGGCTATCGCGCCCCAGGTCGCGCCGCCGGCAACAAGCCCGGCATACTTGCGCGACAGGATCAGGTCGCGGAACGAGAAGGGCTCGACATCGTGCTCGAACGCATCGAACAGCACGAGCATGTCGAAGGCGTGCCGGTCGAGGCGGGATTGATCGAGCAGCGACTGCCGGGTGAGGTTGGATTGCTCCGGCGCCGACATGAGTCCGAGGGCGCGCAGGAACCCGTTCTCGCTCATCAGTGTCGTGCCGCTCTCGCGCAGCTTTTCGACGCGCGCCTCGATCTCGGCATCGCTGAGCTTGTCGAGCATCGTCCGCCCCAGCACCACGCTTGCCGTGTGCCGGGTGATGCCGCGCCTGAGCCGACCGCCCTTGCTTGCCAGCGCACGCGCCGCCAGCCGTCGCGGGAAGGCACTGAGGCCTCCCACGATGCCGAAGGTGGTGTCCGGCTTCCGCATCTAGCTCGTCAGGCCTTCTTCTTTGCAGCGGGCTTGGCCGCGGCGGCCTTGGAGGCAGCGACGGCCTCTTTGAGCGAGGGTTTCTTGGCGGCGGGCGCCTCGGTCTTGGATTTGCTGGCGGCTGCCGGCTTGGCCGTGCCGAGGCTGGCCTTGAGTGCATCCATGAGATTGATGACGTTGCCGCGCTCAGGCGCCGCCGCGATGATCGGCTTGTGGCCCTTGAGCTTCTCGCGGATCATCGCCATCAGCGCGACCTCGTAGCGATCTTCGTAGTCCTTCGGGTTGAAGGGCTTCACCTTCTGCTCGATCAGCTTTTCAGCCAGATCCAGCATCTCCTCGTCGGCCTTCACATCCGGAATGTTGCCGAAATACTCGGCCGTGCCGCGCACCTCGCTGGGGTTGCGCAGCGTCGTTACGAACATGCCCTTCTCGCGCGCGCCGATCGTGATCACCCGCTCGCGGCTCGAAAGCACGAGGCGCGCAATGGCGAGCTTGCCCGAACGCCGCATCGCTTCGCGCAACACGGCGAAGGTTTCCTCGGCCATCGCCCCATCGGGCGCGAGGTAATAGGGCGCATCCTGGTAGATGACGTCCACCTCGTCCTCGTCGACGAAAGCCTCGATGTTCATCGTGTGGCTGGACTCGATCCGCACGGCATCGAGATCGCTGTCATCGATGATGACGTACTGCTTGTCCTCGTACTCGTAGCCTTTGACGAGGTCGGAACGCTCCACGAGCCCAAGCTCGGGATCCACCGGCTTCATGTTGATCCGGTTGTGCGTGTCCTTGTGCAGTTGGTTGAAGGTGATGCGCTCCGACGTACTCGTCGCCGGATACATCTTCACCGGACAGCTAACGAGGCTAAGCTTGATATAGCCCTTCCAGCTCGCTCTTGGTGCCACCCTCGCCTCCTACGTGCGCATACTGCGTCCAGCCTTCGAGAATGCAGGCAAATCCCGGGCGGACTCGTTAATTTCGGACCAGGGATCGCCCGAAGTGGTTAATAGACCCGGAAGGGTAGAATAGTTGAGATCGATCGGAGCGTCGATGCTCTCGAGGTCGCGCCAGTCGAGCGGCGTCGAGGCCGGCAGGTTGGTGCGGGCCCGCAGCGAGTAGGGCGACACGGCCGTCGCGCTTCGCGCATTTCGATGGATATCGATAAGAATGCGACGCTTCCGGTTTTGTGCGCCGATAACCGTGACGAACGTGTCAGGGGCAGTTTTGGCCAGAACGGCAGCCATCTCGCCGGTGATCGCATGGACCTGCTTCCAGGTCTGCTTGGGGTTGATCGGGACGACGAGGTGCAGGCCCTTGCCGCCCGACGTCTTGACGAACGGCACGACCCCCATCGCCTCCAGTTCGCCGCGCAGGTGAACAGCGGCCTCGACCACCTCGCGCCACTCGATGCCCTCGCCGGGATCGAGATCGAACGTCACCCTGTCCGGCTTTTCGACATGGGTGAGGTGACAGCCCCAGGCGTGGAACTCCACCACCCCGAACTGAGCGAGCGCGAGGTACCCCTTGGCGTCCTCGACCGTGAGGTAGGTCTTGTCCTCTTCGTCCGAGTTCTGCGTCTCGAATACGTTGATGCTCGGCGGCATGCCCTTGAACGCGTGCCGCTGGAAGAAGCAGTCCTTCGGCAGCCCGCTCGGGCAGCGGAACAGCGACACCGGACGGTTGAACAGGTGCGGCAGCATGAAGTCGCCCACGGCCGCATAATAGACCGCGATGTCGAGCTTGGTCGGCCCGCTTTTGCCGAACAGCCGGCGCGTCGGGTTGGTGATCGAGATCGATGCGAGGTCGGCATCGGTGATCAGCCGTTGCCGCGGCGCCGCCGAAGCGGTCAGCTCCGCCTCCAGCAGGCCCTTGAACACGGCGTGCCGCAGCATGTTGTCGGTGGTTCGGTTGGCATAGTGCACGTGGCAGCGCAGAACTGGTTGCACCCAGACAATGTCCTTGGGCGCGCCATCGAGCTTCAGCGTCGGGTCCTGCAGCGGCCCGAGCCGGCGCAACAGTTGGCCGAGCATCGCTGCATCGAACCCCGTTCCGACCTTGCCGCGATACTGCAGGTCGTCTCCGACCCACTCCGCCAGTGCCAGCGACGCCAGCCCCTCCGCGCGATCGGAAATCGTGTAACCCGCAATGACGAAGTCGCCGGTGTTGAGCGCCTTGATCTTCATCCAAGTCGTCGTGCGACCCGACTGATAGGTCGCCTTGGTCCGCTTCGAGACAATCCCCTCGAGCCCCATCTCCGACGCCCGCTCGTAGAGCGCCTCGCCGTCGCCGTCGACATGGTCGCTGAGCTGGATCGCCGACCGCCCCGTGACGTGCCCGCCGAGCAGTTGCGCGAGCAGCTGCTTGCGCGCGATCAGCTCCGCCCCGCGCAGGTCGTAGCCATCGAGGTAGAGCAGGTCGAAGGCGTAGAAATGGAGCTTGTTGCCCGCCCCTTCCGAGAGGGCATCCTGCAGCGCGGCAAAGCGCGAGATGCCGTGCTCGTCCAGCACCACGATCTCGCCGTCGATGATCGCCTGTTTCACCGGGAGCCTGGCGAACTCCTTGGGCAGGTCGCCGTAGCGCTTGGTCCAGTCGATACCGCTACGCGTGATCAGCTGCACCTTGCCGTCGATGACATGGGCGATGGTGCGGTAGCCATCGAACTTGATCTCATGCACCCAGTTCGCTGCCCGCGTTTCCTCGGGCGGCTTCTGCGCCGCCGTCGCCAGTTGCGGCTCGACCTGACCCGGCGGTGGCGCCTTCACCGCACCGTCGAGCTTGGCCGGCTTCAGCTCGGCGGCAGCAGGCTTCGGTTTGGGCTTCGAAGCTGCGACCAGTTCCTCGGTGGTCATCCCGGATTTGACGCTCTCCGGCCGCGCCGCGAGAATGTCGGTCTCGCGATCGACGGCAGGATCGTGCTCCTTGATGAGCAGCCAGTTCTCCTTGTCGTTGTCGCCGGAGCGACCCTTGAGCTTGGTCAGCATCCAACCGCCCTTGAGCTTTTCGCCCCACAGCCGGAACTTGAACCCGCCCTTCCTCAGCCCTGCGTCGACATCCTCCATCGGCGCCCAGTCGCCGGCATCCCAGACGATCATCGGCCCGCCGCCATACTCGCCCTCGGGGATCACGCCCTCGAAGTCGATGTATTCGAGCGGATGGTCCTCGGTGTGGACCGCCAGCCGCTTGTCGGCCGGGTTGAGCGAGGGCCCGCGCGGCACCGCCCAGCTCAAGAGCACGCCTCCATGCTCGAGCCTCAGGTCGTAGTGATCCGCCGTCGCCGAGTGCTTGTGCACGACGAAGCGGCTGCCGCCGGTCGCGACGACCTCACCGGCGGGCTCCGAGGTTTTGGAAAAGTCGCGCTTCCCGCGGTAGCTGCTGAGCTTTTTGTCGGCCATGTGCGAACGCTAGGGCCGCACTCGCTGCGCCGCAATCCCCGCTAGTAGTCGGTCTCGTAGAAGACGCCGACGCTGGTATCGCCGTCCGTGCCGGTCGAGACCTTGGCCTTGAGGTCGTTCGTGATGTCGAGGTTGACGGTCACGCGCGAGTTGCCGTCGGCACCGGCCTGGACGCCCAGGTAGATATTGTCCTGCAGGTAGGTACCGGCCTGCACCGCCAATCCGCCCTCCTCATTGGTGACGATATCGAAATCGTCGAGCCCAGCCCGGGCGCGGAGCGACTCCGCCAGCGAGCTGCCGCCACCTGCGAGTTCGGCCGCCGCACCGGCGAGCTTGGCAAGCTGGAGCGGCGTCAGTTCTCCCATCGAGCGCTTGAACAGCAGCCGTGACATCACCTCATCCTGCGGCAGCGGCGGATTTGAGCTGAACGAAACGTCCAGTTCCGAGACCCGGCCGGTGACGTTGACGACCACGGTGATGTCGTCGCCCTCGGTCCGCGCGGTGAAGTCGAGGAAGGGATCGAGGTCGCCAACCAGCGTCACCAACCCCTCTTCGAACGTGACCCTCTGTCCCAGGATGGCGAGGCGTCCCCGGTTGAGCTCGAAGCCGCCGACCGGGTGGATGTCGTTCACCGATCCTGTGAGGCGGACAGAGCCGCCGACCTCGGCATCGAGCCCGCGACCGCGCACGAAGATCTGGTTGGGTGCAGCAACATTGACGTCGAGTTGCACCACCGAGGGCCGCCGTTGCGGCATGGGCGCACCCGATGGCGTCACCGCAGCCCGCTTGAGCGTTGCAACTACCGCGGGCGGCGTGTTGACGTTCCGGACATCGACCAGCGCCCCGGCACCGCCGAAGGAATCCGGCACCGTGATGTCGGCCTTCTCGACCAGTACGTTGCCGCTGAGCACAGGATCTCGATCCATGCGACCGCGTAGTGCGAGATCGCCCGACACCGTGGCCACGAACAAGGTGCCATCGGCATAGCGGGCCGAGTTGAGCCGCACTGCCACATCGACCGGATTACCCGCGCCCAGCCCCACCGAGCCGGAGGCGGAAACCGATCCGCCGGTTGCCAGCCCAGCGGTCAGGCTGTCGATGAAAACCGTGTCGCCCCGGAGGCTGGCTCGACCGTTGATGTCGACCAGCCGAATGTTGAGCTCGGGATCGATGTATCCCGATCCGCTGGTCGAGACGGTGCCCACGAACTGGGGCGACGAAAGGCTGCCGGTGACATTGGCATCGAGTGTCGCCGTGCCGCTGAACTGCCCGCCGCGATCCGAGACGAACCGGTTGGCGAAGGCGAGCGGTGCCGCCCCTGAGACAGCGATCTGCAGCCCGGGCCCACTCAGGGGGACGCGGCCGCTGGCCTGCACTCTCAGGCCGCTGCCGCCATCGGCAGTTGCGCTGTCGAGGGTCACTATCTGTCCCGCGATACTGCCCCGCGCGGCGACTGTCAGCGATGACAATCCATAACCGCTGGCGGTGCCATCGACGACGAAGCTCGTCTGCCCACCCCGCTGCGTGGCCGTGCCGGTGAGCTCGGAAATGGAAAGTTCGCCCGTGCTGATCGAGCGTGCATTGAAGCTGCCATCGATTGCGAGATTGCCGAAGAGATCGGCGAGTTGGGCATTGATGTCGGCCGATGCAACGCGGACGTCGGAGGCGCGAATCTCGCGCGCGGTGCCGGTGATCTGCACGCCCTGCTTGCCGCCTTCCGGTGTGAACGTGATCCGCGCGTTCGCGCTGCCCGTCGCATCAACCAGCATGAGTGCCGCGGCCGTCGAGATGTCGCTCGAGGCGAGGATCAGCTGACCGGTCAGGAGTCCCGCGCCATCCTGCACGATGTCGCCGGTCAGTTGGGTCGGCCCTGCCGTCAGGCGCAGTCCGCTAAGCCGTCGCGTCTCTGTATCGGTCGCGACATCGCCGGTGAGCTCGACCCGGAAGCGATCGAGGAACGCGTCACCAGTGAGGGCGCCATTCAGCGTGCCCTTCTCGGCGAGGGTACCTTTGAAGCCAAACGACGCGTTGTTGAGCACCTTGCCGGCCAGCCGGCCACTCGGCACCGTAGCCGTGACGTCGAGCGCGATACTGCCCTGCCCCTTGGCCGTGCCCGTCAGGTTGAGGGCACCCTTGGCCTGATCCGAAACCAGCGCCAGGTCGGTGAGGTCAGCGGTGAAGGTGAAGTCGGCAGCGCCGGTCGCAAACGTCCCGTCAGCCACGATCTGCACGCGATCGTTGCCGAGCCGGAACGCCTCCGCCTCGAGCCCTTTCTCGGTGCGCGCGACACGGCCGGTCATCCGCACCGTGCCCGCCAGTACCTTGTCGAGGGCAGGCTCCGCCAGCGCGAGGTTCTCGGCGGTGCCGTCGAGGGTCAGGTTGAAGCCGCCGATCAGCGGGCTGATGGTGCCCGTTGCGTCGAGCGTCAGCGCACCGTCGAGATCGCGGCCGGCGACGCCCGAGAATGGTGCGATCGAACTGGTCTCGATGCCGACCTTGCCGTCGAACACCCAGTTGTCGACGTTGCCCCTCATCGCGAGGCTGAGTGCCTCGCCGCTGATGCGGAGTTCGGCCAGCTGTACGGGCTCGCCGGCGTTCCACAATCCGGCCAGCCCGAGGCCGGCGCTCGTGCCCAGAGCCGCCTGTACATCCGGGTCTTCCGACACGATGCCGCTGATGGCACCGTCGGCATTGAAGGTGACGCGGCGCGTCGCCGGATCCTCGAGGTTCGCGGCAACGCCGCTGCCCTTCAGCGTCACCTGCTCAGCCCGGAGCCCGCCATTGACGAAGCCCTTTGCCACGAGGTTGGCCGTCCAGCCGTCGCTGCTCCCGGTGCCGTAGTCGACCTCCAGGATCGCGCCTTCGATGGTAGTCGCCGCACCCGGCACAGGGAGAGTGACAACTCCGCCCGCGGTATCGGCGATGGCCGCCGAAAGCTGCAGCCGGTTCAGGAACCCGTCCTCGGTCGTTGCGCCCGAACCCGCGACGGAGAGCTGGCCGCCCGAGAGCTGGAAAGCCGATATCTCGACACCGCCGGAGGACCGCACCAGCGCCGAGGCCTTCAACGCGCTCTCGGCACCGAAGAACGGCCGGTAGGCCGGCGCAACAAGATCGCCGATCGGACCGCCGAGATCGGCATCGACCTTCAACCCGTCCGCCGCCTGCACCAGCGTTGCCTCGCCCGTGAGCGCGCGCTTGCCGTCCGCATCCAGCGTCATCGTCGTGCGAAGGTCGGCGACCGGCCCCGACCCGGTGATGGCCAGCGCCACTTCGGGGCGGCCTTCGATGTTGAGGAGGTTGGCGAGGATGCCGTTCGGCGGCTCGGTGAGGGTCACGCCGATATCGATCGTGTTGTCACCCTTGCGATAGGCGATATCGGCATCGAGCCGGCCGCCCGGGCCGTCGAGGCGCACGATGTCGAGCGCAGTATCGAGCGAGCCACCCTCGAGACGCAGGTTGCCCTCGACCGAAATCTCGGAGCCGAGACCGAACACGCTTTCGCCGAACGTCACCTTGGGCACGCTCAGCTTGTCGAGTTGGACGGCGACGGGGAACTCCGGCACCTGCATCGGCGCGGCCTCGGGGCCAGGCAGGTTGCGATCGCCCGTCGGAATGGCGTTGCGGATGTAGTCGATGCTGTCGGCGCTCAGGGACCTGACGAGCAGGCGGCCGGTGAACAGGGCACCCTGGTCCCAGTCGATGGCCGCATTGTTGATACGCAGCCAGACGCCTTCCTTGTCCGAGATCGTTACTTCTCGGATCGAGGCGGTGGAGGACAGCGCGCCATCGATGTTGGAGATGCGGATCTGCCGCTCGGGCGTCGACAGCTGGCCTTCGACGAACTGGACGAACCAGTCTTTCTGCTGCTCAGGCGTCATCTGCGCCTGGTCCTGCGCGACAAGCGGCATCGCGGCGAGGAGGCCGAGACCGATCAGCATGAAAAGCGCGACGAGCCGTCTCAAAATGCCTGTCCTATCCCGACATAGAGCGCATAGTCCGGATCGTCCGGACCCTTGTTGAGCGGAAACGCAACGTCGAGCCGCAGGGGACCGAGGCCGGTATAGTAGCGCAGGCCGGCGCCCACCCCGACCCGCAACTCGTTTAGGCCCGGGAATGTGTCGTCGGCGACATAGCCGGCATCGACGAAGCCGACGACTCCGATTTCATTGGTAGCCCTGTAGCGTGCCTCGACCGAACCCTCGACGAGGTAGCGCCCGCCGGTGAGCGTGCCATTGGGCTGCTCGACGCCGATGCTCTTGTAGGCATAGCCGCGCACCGATCCGCCGCCGCCGGCAAAGAACAGGCGGTCCGGCGGGATCTCAGCGAGCTCCGGCCCCACCAGCACGCCGACCTTGGCGCGTCCGGCAAGGACAAGCTGGCTGTCGGCCATGAGACTGAGGTAGCCGCGCACCTCCGCAGTCGTTCGGAAGGCGGGGTTGCCGTAGAAGAACTCGTAGAACGGCTCCCCCGTCAGGTTGAGGTAGAAGCCCCTGGTTGCGTCGGTCGCATCGTCGCGCGCATCCCAGACGAGCCCACTCGTGAGCCCGACCAGCGAGAAGTTGCGATCGCCGAAATCGTCGTCGAACAGCGAGCGCTCATAGTAGGCCAAGCCGTCCAGCGTGATCTGGTCGTTGAGAAACTGCGTCATGCCCACCCGGGCCGAGGCCGAGGTCTCGGTATAGGCCGGCAGCACGCTGCGCTCGGCCGAGACTGCCGCGACGAGGTCGTTGTCCGGGTTGAGGAAGCCGGGCTTGGTGAAGGTGCCGCCGAAGGCATAGTCGAACTCGGCCGTGTTCACCGGCCAGTTGATGCCGGCAATCTTGGCATCGAGCCGCAGCCGCTCCGCGCGACCGAACAGGTTGCGCCACAGGTGAAAGCCCTCGATGCCCAGCCCGTCGATGCTCGAATAGGTCGCACCGACGCCGAAGCGGCGCTGCGCCTGCTCTTCGACGATCACGTCGAACGGCATGACCCCTTCCTTGCCGATGCTCGCCGCCTCGATCCGCATGGCGCGGAACACATCGAGCCGGGCCAGCCGCTTCTGGGCTCGCGTGACGTCGTCCGGATCGTACTCTTCGCCGTAGATCAGCCCTGTCTGCTCAGCCACGAACTGCGGATCCATGCGGTCGGTCCCGCTGACCCCGATGCTCCCGACATAGGCGCGCCGGCCGGGCGAGACAGTGATGACGACATCGACCGTGTCCGTCGCATGGTCGGCGACGACATCGCGCTTGATCACCTCTGCCTCGGCAAATCCCTGCTGGCGCCACGCCTCGAGCGCGAGTTGCTCCGCTTTCGCGATCACCGTCGCCCTGGCCACGAGCCCCGCGCCGAAGCCAGCTTCGACGGGGCTCTCGACGACATCGTCGTCACTGATTGGAGGAGGCGCGCTCTGGGTAATGCGGACCTGGCCGAATCGGAACAGCGGGCCCGATTCGACCCTGAGCACGACGGCGACCGGATCGGGCAGCGACGTATCGGGGGGCAGGTTGGCGGCCTCCCTGCCGCCGACAAGGATGCTGATCATCCCGCCATAGTAGCCCTGGTTGTAGAGCGCGGCGAGGATGCGCCGGTAGTCGGCGCGCGCTTTGGCGAGGAGCCCAGAAGCTCCGGAGGCGGGCGTTCCCTGGTCGGCGATCAGGCTCGAGGCTTTGCGGATCGCTGATTCGATATCGCCGGTCGCATTGGTCTGCAGCGTTGCGGTGTAGGGCTGCGGGTCGCCGATCACGGCGTCAGCGTCGATTTCGCTCTGGTCCTCGAACAGCTTGAAGCCGAACAGTTCGAAGCCGGCCGCCCCCGTCACGAGCAACGGCATAAGGGCCAGAACGGCCAAACCGAAACGAACCTGCCGCACCAACAGTCCCGACTACCCCCACTTCGGCGCCCCGGCGCCCCACCCGCTCCACCGTGGCCTGGTGGATGCTGATGAGTTCCGGCCGACCCGCCGCACCCTGTCGCGATTTCGCAATCGACCGGCAAAGGGCGGCCACTATGAGGCGACAATGGGGCAAGTCGTTCACAAACCTGCCCAATCCGTTCATCGACGAACGCAATATGGCCGCCTCGGCCGGCGCGGACTATCGTCCGCGCCAGTTAACAAATGAGGGGATCACATGCGCATTGTCGATACGCACCTGCACCTAGTCGATATGGCCCGCTTCTCCTACCCGTGGCTGGCCGATGCCGGCACACTCAACCGCGACTGGCCCGCCGACGTCTACTTCGCCGAAGCCGGCAAACTGGGGATAGAAGCGGCGCTGCACATGGAGGTCGATGTCGCTGAAGCCGACATGGAAGCCGAGACCCGCCACATGCTCGGCGCGCACCCGGGGGTGGTGGGCGCCATCGCCGCCTGCCGCCCAGAGTCGACGGAGTTTCCCGCCTATCTCGAGCGAATGGCGGCGCTTGACGGGGTGAAGGGATTTCGGCGCATTCTTCATACTTCGCCGGACGAACTGAGCCAGAGACCGATCTTCGCCCAGAACCTCCGCCGGCTCGCGGCAACGGGGCACCCATTCGATCTGGGCCTGCTGGCGAGACAACTGCCGATCGGGCTGGAACTCGTGACCAGATGCCCGGACGTCCAGTTCGTGCTCAATCACTGCGGCGTCCCCGATGTGGCCGCCAAGGCGCTCGATCCCTGGCGTCGCGACATCGAGGCCCTGTCCGAGCGACCCAACGTCGCCGCCAAGATTTCGGGCATCGTCGCCTATGCCGGAAACGACTGGACGGTCGATGATCTGCGGCCCTTCGTCGAGCACACCATCGCCTGCTTCGGCTGGGACCGGGTGGTGTTCGGCTCCGACTATCCGGTCCTGACTGTGACCGCCGACCTCACCCGCTGGGTCACCGCGCTCAAGGAGATCGTCGCGGGCGCCAGCCCGGACGAACAGGCCCGCCTGTTCCATCGCAACGCTGAGCGCATCTACCGCATCTGATCTATCAGAGCGGCCGTCTGACCTATATATGAAGAGAGCATTCAAATAAGAATGACCGCGAGCGGTCCCGGAGGCCCCGTGTGAGCATCGACACAACAGCGCTGCGCCAGAGCTGGCCGCGGCCCTCTTTTCCCCGCCCGATCGTCATCATCGGCGCCGGCGGCATCGTCACCGATGCGCACCTGCCGGCCTACCGCCTCGCAAACTTGCCGGTGGCCGGCGTCTACGATCTCGACGCTGAACGGACCCGAACGGTAGCCACACAGTGGAACACGCGAGGATTTGAGAGCCTCGACCAGGCCATCGCCACACCCGACGCCGTCTTCGACCTCGCCTTGCCCCCCGGGGCACATCTCGACGTGCTGCCGAAACTGCCGGACGGCGCGGCCGTGCTGCTGCAGAAGCCGATGGGCCGGGACCTTGTCGAGGCCACCGCTATCCTCGAACTCTGCCGCGCCAAGTCGCTCAAGGCCGCGGTCAACTTCCAGCTCCGCTTCTCGCCCATGATGCTGGCCGTCGCCGATGCGCTCGCGCGCGGCTGGCTCGGCCGGCTGATCGATGTCGAGGTGCATCTCAACCTCGTCACCCCCTGGCACCTGTTCCCGTTCCTCGTCGGCATGCCGCGCGTCGAGATCGCGGTGCACTCGATCCATTATCTCGACACGTTGCGCGCTCTTCTCGGCAACCCCACCGGTGTCCATGCCCGCACCCTCGGGCACCCCTCGACCGATCTCGCGCAGACCCGCACCTCGGCGCTGTTCGATTTCGCCCCGGATCAGCGAGTCACATTCTCGATCAATCACAACCACGATTTCGGCCGCCGCTTCCAGGACGCGAGCTTCCGCTTCGAAGGCACCGACGGCGCCGCGATGGTGAAGCTCGGCCTGCTGCTCAACTATCCCGAGGGCGAGTCCGACGAACTCTGGATCACTCGCAAGGGTGACGACTGGACCCAAGTCCCCCTGCAGGGCCGCTGGTTCCCCCACGCGTTCATCGGCACGATGAGCAATCTGCAGCGCTACGCCGCCGGCGAGGACGCGGCGCTAATCAGTTCCGTTGAGGACGCCTGGCACACCATGGCGCTGGCCGAAGCCGCCTTCGAATCCGCCGCCAAGCCCGCCACCCCCGTGAAAGCAAAGCCATGACCTTGCCCCTCGATGGCGTGCTCGTCGTCGATCTCTGCCAGTTCCTGAGCGGTCCCTACGCCTCGCTGCGCCTGCAGGACCTTGGCGCCCGCGTCATCAAGATCGAGCGGCCCGATGGCGGCGACCTCAGCCGGCGGCTCTATCTGAGCGACACGGAGATCGGCGGCGACTCTACCATCTTCCACGCCATCAACCGGTCCAAGGAGAGCCTGGCGCTCGACCTGAAGAACCCCGACGACCTCGCTGCGCTGAAGAAGCTCATCGGCCGGGCCGACGTCATGCTGCAGAACTTCCGCCCTGGCGTCATCGAGCGGCTCGGCCTCGACTACGGCAGCGCGAGGGCAATCAACCCGGGCATCGTCTACGCCTCCATAACAGGTTATGGCGAGGAGGGACCGTGGGTGCAGCGCCCCGGCCAGGATCTCCTCGCGCAGGCCCGCTCCGGCGTCATGTGGCTCAACGGCGACCACGACCAGGGTCCGGTCCCCTTCGGCCTCGCCATCGCCGACATGCTGGCCGGCGCCGCCGTGGCGCAGGGCATCCTCGCCTCGCTGGTCAGGAAAGGCCGAACCGGTCAGGGCGCCCATGTCGAGACGAGCCTCCTCGAAGCGCTGGTGGACTTCCAGTTCGAGGTGCTGACCACCCATCTCAACGATGGCCGGCGCAAGCCGAAGCGTTCGGAGTTCCGCTCCGCCCACGCCTATCTCTCGGCACCCTACGGGGTCTATCCCACCGCCGACGGCTACCTCGCCCTCGCCATGACCCCGCTCGGCAAGCTCCGCGACCTGCTGCAACTGGCGGCGCTCGACCCCTATGCCGGCGATCCCAAGAGCTGGTTCCGCGAACGCGACGCCATCAAGACCATCATCTCGAACGCGCTCGAAACCCGGCCTACCGCGCACTGGCTCGCACTGCTGGAGCCGGCCGACATCTGGTGCGCCAAGGTGCTGGAATGGCCCGAGCTGCTGGAGAGCGACGGCTTCAAGGCCCTCGACATGCTGCAGACGGTGACCCGCGACGATGGCGTCTCCATCCTCACCACCCGCTCGCCGCTCCGTATCGACGGCGAACGCACCACCACCAGCCGGGCCGCCCCATTGATCGGCGAACAGAGCGCCGCCATCCGCAGGGAGTTCGGCCTGTGATCGAACTCAGGGGCATGACCTGGAGCCATCCGCGCGGCTATGACCCGATGGTTGCTACCACCAGGGCATGGGCCGAGCAAAGCGGCGTCACCATCCACTGGGACAAGCGCAGCCTGCAGGATTTCGAGAGCTTCCCGGTCGAGGAACTGGCCCGGCAATACGACCTGATCGTCATCGACCACCCGCATGTCGGCCAGATCGTCGCCGAACACTGCCTCGCCCCGCTCGACGTTCCCGGCCGCGAGGCCGAGCGCGCCGCGCTGGCCAGGGCCTCGGTCGGCCAGAGCTACCCGAGCTACGAATATGCCGGCCGCCAGTGGGCCTTTCCGATCGACGCTGCGGCGCAGGTGATGGCGTTCCGCGCCGACCTGATCGAGCCGCCGAAGGACTGGGCCGGCGTGCTTGCATTGGCGCGCGCCGGGCAAGTCGTGCTGCCCATGCTGGCGCCGCACTCGATGATGAGCTTCTTCACCCTCGCCGCCAATCTCGGCCACCCCTGCGCTACGGCCGAGGGCGAGCTGATCGACCCGGCGATTGGTGCTCAGGTCGTCGACAGGCTGGCCGAAATCACCGCGCTGATCGATCCCGCCAACTTCGCCATGGACCCCATCGCCGCCTCCGAAGCCATGGCCCGCCCGGATGCGAAGGTCGCGCTGATGCCGCTCGGCTACGGCTATGTCAGCTATGCCATGCCGGGCTTCCGCCCCCACACCCTGAGCTTCACCGATATCCCGCTGCCCGGGGCAAGAGGTTCGGCTCTCGGCGGTACCGGCATCGCCGTCTCGGCGTTCTCGCAGCACCGCGATGCCGCCATCGACTACGCTTACTGGGTCGCCTCCGGCCCGGTGCAATCCGGCCTCTACGCCAGCTCCGGCGGCCAGCCCGGCCACGCCGATGCCTGGGCGGACGCGGCGGTGAATGCCGCGACCGGCGACTTCTACCGCAACACCCGCAACACCCTCGAAGCCGCCTATGTCCGCCCGCGCCACCGCGGCTACATGGCGTTCCAGGATGCGGCGAGCAAACGCCTCAGCGCTGGCCTCGTCGGCGGCGAGACGCCGGCGGCTATCGTCGCCGATCTGAACCGCATGTTCCGGGAGAGTTTCTGATGGAGCGGCCGCGCCACTTCGAGGACTACGTCGTCGGCGAGGTCAGGAAGACCACCGGCCGCACCATCACTGAGACCGACTTCGTCGTCCACGCCGGCCACACCGGCGATTTCTTCCCGCACCACATGGACGCCGAGTTCATGAAGGCCTCGGAATTCGGCCAGCGCATCGCCCACGGCACCATGACCTTCGCCATCGGCATCGGGCTGACGGCCACGGAGATCAACCCGCTCGCCTTCACCTATGGCTATGAACGCCTGCGGTTTCCGAAGCCGGTGTTCATCGGCGATACGATCCACACCGAACTGACGATTGCGGCGCTGGACGACGACCCCAAGCGCCCCCAGTACGGGCGGGTGACCGAGGAAGTGCGGGTGCTGAACCAGCGCGGCGAGACCGTGCTGGCCTGCCAGCACATCTACTTGGCGCAGCGGCGGGGGTAGTTAGTCGAGGCGCGATCTCGCCACGTGGGCCTTCTCCCCTTGTGGGAGAAGGTGGCCGACAGGCCGGATGAGGGGTCACGCAACCCGAAGGTTTGCGCGATCGGAGCGAGGCGACGAGCGACTGAGTGCACGGAGAGATACCCCTCATCCGCCCTTCGGGCGCCTTCTCCCACAAGGGGAGAAGGCGATCACCGCACCATCGTGCCCTACTCCTCCCGCCCCAGCAGCACCGCCGGGCCATCGGCGGCCCGCGCCCACGGCGTGTCGTAGCTCGGCGCGTTGGCGTAACGGCGCATTCCTAGCGACAGCCGCGCCGTCGCTCCGGCCGCCAGCTTTACCGTCACCCATCGCCCGCTGACGGGTATCGTCGCTCCGTCGCCCAGCGTCACCGACGTGAAGTCGTGTTCGCCGAACACCCCGCCCTGGATCACCACTTCGGCCGCGTGCACCGCGTCAGTGTTCACCAGCGTCAGCGTCGCGCCATCGTCGCTCAAGCCATCGACCAGCGCCGCCACGCCCTGCGGCAAGCCCGGGCGCTTGCCCGCGGCATCGAAGTAGCGGAACCGCGCCACCTGCAGGCCGCCGTGATAGACGTGCATCGGCCCGCCCAGTGTCAGCTGCGTCAGCGCTTCCACCACCATCGGCGTCAGCTGTTGCCACATGTGGATGGTCATCGACTCGCGGAAGTGATCCATGGTCAGCGGATCGTTCTCGGCCTTCCGGAAATTCGCGATCTGCTCGGTGATGGTCTTGAGGTCGGCTTTCAGCACCTGCTCCGGATAGTCCGGGTAGTTGCCGCGCATGAACCTGAACCACTGCGCGGTGTTGCCGTTGAAGCCCATGTGGCCGCCATTGGTCTTGCCGTAGCCGTGATAGGCCGGGTTCACCTCGTCGAACAGGTCGCCGGCCCAGCCGCGCTCGGCCCGCTCGGCGTCCTCATCGGCCATCGAGACGTTCCACAGATACACCCCGTACATCGGGTGGAAGCGGCGATAGTCGCGCCAGCCCTCGTCATAATGACGGTTCGGCACCAGTTGCTGGCCGCCCTCCTCGCGCCGGAGCCCCCACAGCATGTCGAGCTGCGAACGCGCCAGCGCCAGATACTTCATATCCCCGGTCAGCAACGCCGCATTGACGCCCGACACGCAGAGCGGTTCGAGCAGCGAGAACGAGCCGTGCGGCCAGCGCCAGCCGTAATAGCCTCCCCACCACTTCCCGTCATTGTACTCGCCGATTTCCCCCGAAAGTCCGACATTGTCCGGTGTTGTTCCGCCGTTCTTCTGGGTCCGCTCCTCCCATGCCGCGAGATAGTCGAGCACCCAGGCGCGATATTTCTCCTCGCCCGTGTAGGCAAAGGCGTGCGTCATCAGCGACGTCGCGCCGAGGTTCAGCGGCACGTCGCCGCGCGATTGCCGCTGGTTGATGCGGGTCAGAATCTCCGCGTAGACGGCATCGTCCGACCACGGCGTCTTCATGCCGTATTTGTCGATCCCCGGCAGGTCCTCGAACGGCGGCAGATACTCGTCGAGGATCTCGCGATGCGTCGACCAGTCCTCTGCCGTTTGCTCGAACCGTGGCCCCCGGCTGCCGGTGATGGGCGAGCGGATCAGCCGCTTCTCTGCATCCCAGTTCTGCGCCTCGGCATCCTCGCCATTGTAGAACCCGGCAAACCGCCGCGTGCGCTGCCGGTCCTTCGGCACCGAGGGGTCGGCGAGACCGAAGAAGTAGAAGAACAGGTTGCTCTCGCCGTGATGCATCCAGTCGTAATAGGCGTCGTACTCGCGATGGATCTGGCCGTACTCGGTCCATTGCCAGGTGATGCCGTCCCAGATGATGCGCGAGCGCTTGTACACCTCCTCCGAGCCGCCCAGCGCGTAGAACAGCGGCATGTTCATGAACCCCTCATAGGGGTCGTCCGAACCATCCATCCCCGGCCAGCGATCGCGCCAGATCAGCGTGCCGTCCGGCCGCGTGTAGCGGTCGGCAAACTCTATCGCCGCCTCGTTGAGGATGGCGAATATCTGCCGCTGCAGCAGCGCCCATTCGGGCAAGGGGGCGATATCGGCCGCCTCGATGGACGGCAGGTTCAGGTCGGCGGTTGTCATGGTGGCTAGATCCGGTTTCCCGATACGGGGTCGAAGAGATTGATGGCGGTGGTGTCAACGGTCAGTGTCAGCGGCTCGCCCGGTCTCGGCCGGTCCTTGGGCCCGAGCCGCGCGGTGATCAGCTGCCCGCCGACGCTTGCGATCACCATGGTGTCAGGCCCGGTCGGCTCGACCACGTCGACGACACCGGTCAGCGATGCCGGGCCGTCGCCCGAATCGAGCATCTCGGGCCGGATGCCGGCCGTGACTTCGCGGCCCACGAAGCCGGCGACATCCTGCTGCAGCCCCGCCAGCGCCAGCGTCCCGGCCGCATGCCGCAGCACCAGCCCGCCATCGCCCTGCTCCAGCGTCCCCTTGAGGAAGTTCATCGTCGGCGAGCCGATGAAGCCCGCGACGAACATGTTGGCGGGCCGATCATAGATCGTTTCGGGGTCGGCCAACTGCTGGATCACCCCGCCCTTCATCACCGCCACCTTGGTGCCGAGCGTCAGCGCCTCGACCTGGTCGTGTGTGACGTAGACGGTGGTGGTACCGAGCCTGTCATGCAGCCGCTTGATCTCGGTCCGCATCTCGACCCGGAGCTTGGCATCGAGGTTGCTGAGCGGCTCGTCGAACAGGAACAGGTCGGGGTTGCGGACGATCGCCCGCCCCATCGCCACGCGCTGGCGCTGTCCACCCGACAGCTGCCCGGGTTTCCGATCAAGCAGGTGCTCGATCTGCAGCAACTCCGCCGCTCGCTGGACTGCCGCCTCCCTGTCCTTCGGCGCCACCTTCCGCATCTCGAGCCCGAAGCCGATGTTCCTGCGCACCGGCATGGTCGGGTAGAGCGCGTAGGACTGGAACACCATGGCGATGTTGCGGTCCTTGGGGTGCACGTCGTTGACGTTCTTGTCGCCGATCAGGATGTCGCCACCCGAGCTGTTCTCGAGCCCGGCGATAATGGCGAGGAGCGTGGACTTGCCGCACCCTGACGGCCCGAGCAGCACCAGGAAGCCGCCATCCTCGACCTCGATGTCGATGTTGTTCAACACCTCGACGGCGCCAAAACTCTTGCGGACCGAGTTGATCGAAAGCGTCGCCATTGCACCTAGCCTTTCACTGCGCCGGCGGTGAGGCCGGCGACCATCGCCCGCTGCACGATGGCGAACAGCACGATGACGGGGAGGATGGAAATCATGCCGCCGGCCGCCAGCATGCCCCACGGCAGCTGGAACTCGCCGACCATCAGCTGCAAGCCCACCGGCCAGGTGCGCGAGCCCTGGCTGGTGGTCAGCATCAGCGCGAACAGGAACTCGTTCCACGCCGCGATGGCGACGAACACGCAGGTGGCGAGCAGTCCGTTCCGCGCGATCGGGATCACCACCATGAACATGGCGCCGAGCCGTGTCGTGCCGTCGATGCGGGCGGCGCTTTCGAGCTCCTTGGGCGCCGCATCGAAGAAGCCCTTCAGCATCCAGACGAACAGCGGCAGCAGGAAGCTGGTGTACGCGATGGCGAGCCCGATGGTGCTGTCGAGCAGCCCCACCTGCCGCATGATGATGAACAGCGGGATGATCATCAGCACCGCCGGGAACATCCGCACCACGAGGTACCCCAGCATCAGCTGCGTGCGCCCCTTGAACTGGAAGCGGCTGAACGCATAGGCGGCGACCGTCCCGGTGAGCAGGCACAAGAGCACCGTGGTCGTGGTGACGATCAGGCTGTTGATCACCAGCACCGGATAGCCCGACTGGTTCCAGAGCTTGACGTAGTTCTCGAACGTGATGCGCGAGGGGATGTACTGCATCGTCCGGGTGACGATGTCCTCCTCGAACTTCAGCGAGGTGAGGAAGGTCCAGACGATCGGCGCGATGGCGATGAAGGCAAGGCCGACCAGCACGACGTAGCTGATGACGTCCCAGAGAAGTTTCGAACGTGAGCGGGTGGCGGCCATGGCGTCAGTCCTCGTTCACCTTGGAGAGCCGGACATAGGCCCAGGCAAAACCCATCAGGAGGATGAACATCACCACCGAGAGGGCACCGGCATAGCCGAAGTTGAAATCCTTGTAGGCGGTCTGGAACGCGTAGAGGCTCAGCACCTGGGTCGACCGTCCCGGCCCGCCGCTGGTCAGGATCAGCAGCAGGTCGGGCGAGTTTACCAGCCCGATGACCCTGAGGATCACCGCCGCCGCGATAATGGTCTTCAGCATCGGCAGGGTGATCAGCCTGAGCTGCGCAAACGGCCCCGCGCCATCGATGTCGGCCGCCTTGTAGAGGTCGGAGGGAATGCCCTTCAGCCCCGCCAGGATCAGCAGCGTGAAGAACGGGAAACTGTGCCAGGCCTCGACCACGATCGCCGCCGCCATGGCGGTCGAGGGGTCGGCGAACCAGGCTTTGTAGCCCTCGAGCCAGCCGATCTTGACGAGGAGGTCGTTGATCACCCCCAGCCGCGGATCGAGCATCAGCGCCCACATATGGCCGGCGACCACGTTGGGAAGGAAGTATGGGAGCAGGATCAGCACCGCGAGCACTTTGCTCCCCGGCAGGTTCCGGTTCAGCGCCAGCGCCGCGATCAACCCGATGAGAAATTCGAGCGCGATGGCCGAGGTCACCCACACCGCGGTGTTGCGCAGTGAAACCCAGAAGATCGGGTCGGTCAGCATGCGCTGGTAGTGCTTCAGCCCGACCCAGCCGGTGCCGAGGTCCGGCCGGTTGAGCCGCATCTCGCGAAAGCTCATCTGCATGCCGTAGAGCGTCGGGTAGATCACCACGGCGGTGATCAGCAGCGCGCTCGGGATCAGCAGCAGGTACATCCAGTACCGCGTCTCCGAGAGCTCGCCGATCATCCGGACCGGATTGATGCGATCCCACAGCGTTAGCGGTGGCGGGTAGCTGATCCTCGCCTCAACCATGCGTTACTCCTGGATTGTTTGGCGGACGAACGTATCGGGTAGCCCGCCTGTACCCACTCCCACCGGCTGTCATCCCAGCGAAAGCTGGGATCCAAGCTTCCGCAAGCGCCGGCTTAGAGATGGGTCCCTGCTTTCGCGGGGATGACACCGAGTTTGGGCGATGTTCAGCGCTCAGCCTTTGCCACAGCGGGCAAGTAGGCGGCCGGATGACTCCGGCCGCCTTCGATCAACCTCAGGCGATCGCCTGGGCGAGGCCGTCGATCATCTCGTCGACCGCCTGTTCGGGCGTCGCTTCCTTGATCAGCACGCGCTGGAAGGCGGGGAGCACCACGCTCTCCGACCAACCGGCAAACCCGGCAAAGCTCGGCGCCGGAATACCGAAGCCGAGCGTATCGGCGGCCGGCTTGTAGAGTGGGTTACCGGAGATGCGCTCGTCCTGCGCCGCCACCGTCGAGGCCGGGAAGTAGCCGGTCTTTTCGAGGAACGCGACGGCCGCGTCGGGCTCACCCCAGAACTTGATCCACTCCCAGCTGGCGTCGATCGTCTCGGGCTTGGTCACCGTGTTGTAGGCATAGCCGAGGCGCGACACGCGGTTGACGGGACCGGCCGGGATCGCGGCGGTGGCGAACTCGACGCCGGCCTTCAGCAGCTTCGAGTTGTCCTGGAACGAGCCGGTGTGGTGCCACAGCATCGCGGTCTGGCCGGTCTGGAACGCTTCCATGATCTGGCGGAAGCCGTCGTTCGGCGCGCTGGGCGGCACCGCGCCGTCCTTGATCAGGAGGCCCGACCACCAGTCCACCGCTTCGATCGCCTTGTCGCGATCGAGGCTGATCGAGCCGTCGTCCTGGATCAGCTTGGCGCCGAAGCCTTCCATGATGTTGATCACATAGGACTGACCACCCGCACCACCGCGCATGCCGAAGCCGAAGCGGCCCTTGGCCGGGTCGGTCAGCTTGATCGCCGCGTCACGGAACTCTGCATAAGTGGTCGGCGGTGCGAGGCCGGCTTCGTCGAACCAGTCCTTGCGGTAGTACATCCAGTCGACAAACGTGAACGCCGGGATGCCGTAGACCTTGCCGTCCTTGGTGATCGAGGCGAAGCGCGAGTCGTCGAAATCGCCCCGCCGCTCCCACGCCGCGATCCGGTCGGTGAGGTCGGTGAGCCCGCCCATGGCGACGAGGTCGGCGACGCGTTCGGACGAGACCATGGTGGAGTCCGGGCGGCTGCCCGACACAACCGCCGCGGTGATCTTGGCCATGAACTCGGGGTTGGGGATGTTCTCCTGCGTCACCGCGATATCGGGGTGCGCCGCCGCGAACAGCTTCATCACGTCTTCCAGCCCAGCGAACTCCGACTGGCTGGTGAACGTGTGCCAGTAGTTGATCGCCGTCTGCTGAGCCATGGCGCGGGCCGGCAGCAGCGCCGAGGCGGCCAACAGGCCGCCACCCATCTTCAGAACTGATCGTCTATCAAACCTGGTCGTCATGAGCGTCCTCCTCCTGATGCTCAGTTACGAACTTGGATATGTCAGTGCCACGGCACCTCCGCGCCGATCGGCCTCAGCCGCTCTGTGACCTCGATCTTGGCAAGCGCGGTTTCGTCGAGCTTCTTGAAATCGAACTCGTAGCCGATGCCGGGCTCGTCGCTGACCGTCAGGTTGCCGTCGACGATCGACAGCGGCCCGAGCTTGTCGAGGCCCTTGATCTGCTCCTCGTTCATCACGAGTTGCTCGTAATAATCGTTGTTCGAGATGGCGGCGCAGATCTGCGCGTTCTCGAGTCCCATGCCGTGCACCTGGGCCCGCATGCCGTGGCTTTCCGAGAGGTGCGCCACCTTCATCGAGCCGGTGAAGCCGCCCTTGTAGAAGGTCGAGACGCGCGTCATGTCGAGCGCCCTGTTCTCGATCCAGGTCGCCATGTTGCCATGCACGCCGTCCGAGGTTTCGGCGGCGAGGATCGGGATATCGAGCTTCTCGCAGAGCTTGGTGTAGCTGCCGAGGTGGAACTCGCGCATCGGCTCCTCGTACCAGAGGAAACCGAGGTCCTGAATCGCCTTGCCGAACTCCAGCGCGTTGACGTAGTCCCAGCCGGCCGAGCCGTCGAACATCAGGTCCGCATCGGGCCCGACCCACTTGCGGAGGTTCTTGCAGAGCTCGATGTCGCGCTTCACCGGACCGCCCCAGGCGTGCAGCTTGAACGCCTTGAAGCCGACGTCGCGGCTCATCTTGATGTAGCGCTCGTACTCATCCATCGTCGGCCAGGTGACCGTCGAGGCATAAGCCGGCACTACCCGGTCGTCGCCGCCCAGCATCTGGTAGATCGGCATCCTGGCGTGCTGCGATTTCACGTCCCAGCACAGCATGTCGAGCATGCCGAGCGTGCGCATGTGGAACTCTTCGATGCGGTCGAGTTCCCAGATCAGCCGCCACATCCGCTCGGTCAGCAACGGGTTCTCGCCGATGAACTCGTGGTAGCGCCGCCGCACCAGGTCGATCACCGCCTCGCCGCGCCCCATCTCGATGACGCCGTCGATGCCGGCATCGGTCTCCATGCGGATGACTGCCTTGTGCGGCCTGGAACCGCGCGGGATGTCACCGTGCGAGCCGGGAATGCCGTCGCGCCAGATGAACTTCGGTCCCGGCTCGTGCTCGACCAGCCATGCCGTGAACCCCGTGATCTTCATTCAGTCCTCCTAGGTAGATCCTATGCGGCCGCTCCAGGCAGGACTTGGCCTCGCCAAGTCCGCCCGTGGCCGCTAACCCTTTTCCGCGCCCGACAGCATGCCGGAGCGCACGAACCGCTGTGCGGCCATGAAAATCAGCAGCACCGGCAGCACCACGAGGATGGCGGCGAGCACCACCTCCGGTTTCTTGATCGGCACATCGTTGGACGGCAGGTTGCTGAGCGCGCCTGAACCGCTCACCAGCGCCGTCAGCCCCACCGGCAGGTTGTAGAGCTTGTCGTCGCTGAGCAGCACGAAGGCGAGGAAGTAGTTCGACCAGATGCCAAGGAAGCTGAAGAACGCCACCAGCGCGATGATCGGCCGGGCCAGCGGCAGCGCGATCCGGCTGAACAGCTGGAACCGGTTGGCCCCATCGACCCGCGCGGAATCCATCACGCCCTTGGGCAGCGAGGTCGAAAAGTAGACGTAGGTCAGGTACACGCCGAACGGGAAAAAGCCCGACGCGAGGATCAGCCCGGCATAGGTGTTGCTGAGCCCGAGCATGTTGAGCTCGAGGAAGATCGGCAGCACCACGGCCGTCGATGGCGTGATCATCGCGATCAGCGTGAAGATCAGAACGAGCCGGCGCCCCGGGAACTCCGATGCCGCCAGTGCGTAGCCCGCAGGAATGCAGGCGATCAGCGACAGCAGCACCCCGCCCACCACGTAGATCAGCGAGTTCACCGTCCAGGTGAGGATCTGGAAGTTGTTGTAGGTGGTGAGGTTGGTCCAGGTGCGGGCGAACGAGTCCCAGTCGCCCAGTGCGAACGGCGATTGCGTCAGCAGCGAGGATTCCGACCGGGTTCCCGCGATGAACAGCCAGAGCAGCGGAATGCCGTAGAAGCACACCGCGAAGGCCAGCGTCGCAAAGACCACGAACCTGCCGGGATTGATCCGCATCGGTGCGGTTCTGGTGCTCATTGCGCCCTCAATCGATCTTGTAGAACTTGGTGGCGAAGACGATCACCAGCGCGATGACGATCGAGGCCCCGACAAGCAGCGTCGACAGCGCCGCCGAGGCACCGAAATCGCCCATCCGGAACGCGTACTGGAACGCCATCTGGTTCAGCGACCAGTCGTTCTGCGCGAACTGCGGGCCGGCGAGCCCCATCAGTTGCGGCTCGACGAACAGCTGCAACCCGCCGGCAAAGCTCAAAATCCCCATCAGCACCAGCGAGCGCCAGATCATCGGCAGCTTGATCCGTGTCGCGAGCTGGAACCGGTTGGCGCCATCGATGCGCGCCGCTTCCATCACTTCGGTGGGGAGGCTCGACAGCGCCCCGCCGAACACGACGATCCAGCCGCCCGAGGCCGAGAAATACGCCATGATGGCGAACACCCCGGCGAGGCCTATGCCCGAGATCACGTCCGCCCGTGTGCCCCAGCCCAGCGTGTGCAGCACCGGCTGGAACGGGCTGACCGAAGGGTCGAGCACGAACAGCCACAGCACCACGATGGCCGACGAGGTGACGGCGCCGGGCAGGAAATAGATCGTCCTCAGCGTGTTGGCGGTCTTGCGATTGATGCTGTCCAGCATCAGCGACAGCATCGCCACGCCGATCATCGTCAGCGTCACCCAGATCGCAACGAACGCCAGGACGTTGACGACGCTCGCCGGCACGCGGAAATCGTCGAACACGAACTGGTAGTTGGTGAAGCCCCAGAACACCATTTCGATAGTGTCGAAGAAACTGAGCCCGAACGCATAGGCGATCGGGAACAGCCCGAACATCAGCAGCAGGATCAGGTAGGGCGCCAAGAGCAGATACGACATGCGCGTATCGCGCCGTGCCTTCTGCCTGGCCCTGCGGACGCGATCGCTCGCCGCCGCCCTCACGTCTGATGCCATTGCCGTCGCGCTCATGGATGCCCCGCCCGATAGGACCGGACGCGCCCGAAGACGCATCCGGCCGGTCAGTTACTCGACCTGGTAGCCGTTGAGCTTGGCGAGGTTGACGAGTTCGGTCTGCAGCGCCGGCAGGGCGCCCTCGACCGTGCCGCCGCTGGCGAGAGGCTGCACCACGACCTTGGCGATCGCGTCACTGACCGAGAAGCGCAGGCTCGCGTAGCCCGGGTGGCTGAACTGCGCCGCCTCGGCTTCCACCTGGAAGACGTTCGGATCGGCATAGTAGGCATCGCTCGCGAGGCGCGCACCCCAGGCTTCAGCCGAAGGACGGTGCGCCGGCAGCGTCACGGCCCCAGTCTGGTTGGCGACGTCGGTCGACATCCAGGTCACGAGGTCGACGGCTTCGGCCGGGTGCGCGGTGTCCTTCCAGGCGCCGTAGGTGCCGCCACCCCAGCTCCAGGTCAGCGGCTGGCTCTGGTCGTCCCACTTCAGCGGCAGAGCCGCGGCGAGCTTGCCGGCCGGCCATTCATAGGTCGGCTTGATCACGTATTCGCCGAACCAGGTCGGCCCGATCATCAGCGGGATCTTGCCATCCTTGGCCTTCGCCACGAAATCCGGCTCGAACGGCCCGATCTTGGTCAGGCTGCCATTCGCCAGCATAGCGTCGACCATCTTCGCCGGCTTCAGGCACTTGTCGGTGGTGAGGTCGATCTTGACAGTATCTTCCTTGCCTTCGACCGGCATCACCATGTCGCAGCCGTCGGACACCAGCATCGCGTAGAGCGGGAACGCCTCGACGCCGGTGCCCAGGCTGTAGCCCTGTGGCCCCAGTTCCTCGCCGAGCTTCTGGAACTCCTCCCAGGTCGTCGGCACGGCCTTGCCGAGGGCCGCCATGGCGTCCTTGTCGTACCAGACGATCATGTGCGCGAGGTCGTTGCGCATGCACAGCAGTTTGCCGTTCACATGGCACGGCGAGTTGCCGTTCGGGTAGAACTCGTCCTGCAGCGCCTGCGGCACCTTGTCGGTCAGATCGAGCAGGTAGTTCGAGCGGCGGGTCGAGAGCTGCGCGGTGTAGCCGATATCCGACATGAAGATCACGTCGGGGATCTCGCTCTTTGCCTGCAGCGCCAGCTGGATCTTGGCGATCAGATCGGCCGGCGCGACGGTCGTGACGTTGAGCGTCACGTTGTCGTGCGTTTTGTCGTAGAGATCGAACATCGTGAGGCGCGGCGTGTCCGACCAGACGTTCAGCGTCACCGCATCCTGGGCCGTCGCTGCACCGGCCACGAGGCTCAGCGCTACACCGCCGGCAAGCGCGGCGGTCCTTGTACGAAGCATTAGTCTCTCCTCCTGTGTTTCCGGTTTTGCGCCGGATTTATCTGCCGACCGCCGACGCCAAGACGGCGCCCGCTGCATCGAAGACGTGCACCTGATCCGGCTTCAGCCCGACCTGGACCTCCTGCCCCGGCTCGAGGTCGGAATGGCCCATCACCTGAACGGTGATCACCTCGGGCGTTCCCCCATCGAGATAGGCGTAAGTGATGTTGCCGAGCCGTTCGACCGACTCGACCTTGGCCGAGAGCGCCGCGAGCCCCGCCGGTAACGCGGCGCCCACCGGCACCACTTCCAGCGTCTCCGGCCGCACCCCGAGCGTGACTGCATCGCCGACACCGGCGCCGCGAGCGGCAAGCTCGAGCCTGGTCCCGCTGCTCGCATCGAGGCTCATCGTCGCCGTGCCGTCCGAGTTGCTCACTATCTTGGCCGGCAGCAGGTTCATCTTGGGTGAGCCGATAAAGCCGGCGACGAACAGGTTGTTCGGCCGCGCGTAGAGATCGAGCGGCGGCCCCACCTGCTGGATGCGGCCATTGTCGAGTGCGACGATCCGGTCGGCGAGCGTCATCGCCTCGACCTGGTCGTGCGTGACGTAGATCATGGTCGTGCCGAGCTCGCGGTGCAGCCGCTCGATCTCGAGCCGCATCTGCACCCGCAAAGCCGCGTCGAGGTTCGACAGCGGCTCGTCGAACAGGAACACCTTGGGGTTGCGCACGATGGCGCGGCCGATGGCAACACGCTGCCTCTGCCCGCCCGACAGCTGCGCCGGCGAGCGGCTCAAGAGCTCGTTGAGCCTGAGGATCCGCGCCGCTTCCTTGACCCGCTTGTCGATCTCGTCCTTGCCGAAATGCGCCAGCTTCAGGTTGAAGGCGATGTTGTCGTAGACGTTCATGTGCGGGTAGAGCGCGTAGGACTGGAACACCATCGCGATGCCCCGCTCCGACGGCTCGGCGAAGGTCACGTCCTTGCCGTCGATCAGGATGTCGCCATCGCTCACCGTCTCGAGCCCGGCGATCATCCGGAGCAGCGTCGACTTGCCCGAACCCGAGGCGCCGACGAACACGACGAACTCGCCCTTGTCGATGTTGAGGTCCACGCCCTTGATGACGTCGACCGTCCCGAAGGACTTCCGGACGTTCTTCAGCTCGACCGCGACCACCTAGCAGCCCCCGGCCGCCGAGTGCGACACCATCACCAGCTTCATGCTGACCCTCCCCGTTGAGATATTAATGAGAGGCAATAATATCTCAAGTCAAGGCGCTACAGCGTGCCAATGGGTGGATATCTCGCCCTTCGGCGGGGGTCTGGTAGCTCGCAGGTTCCGCAGAAACCTGTGTTCACGGGCGTTTTCGTGAGATTTCCAAATCGCCTGTTGATATACAGAGGTCCGAAAACGCCTCTTGACCAGTTCACCGGTGCACATGTCTGACGTCCGCAATGACAACGAAGGTTACCGCCGCTTCCGCAAGGCGATGAATGACGGCACGCTCGAGGCCGGCATGGTGGTGACCCAATCCGAGCTGTGCGAACTGCTCGGCCTGTCGCTTTCGCCGCTGCGCGAAACGCTGGTGCTGCTGGAGGAGTTCGGGCTCGTCGAAATCAAGCCGCGCGCCGGCATCAAGATCGTCTACCCGGAGGTGGCGTTCATCCGCGAGAACTACCAGTTCCGCATCATGATCGAGATCTTTGCGCTGAAGAGCTTCGGCGACACCGTCTCGGATGCCTGGCTCGCCGAGATGCGCCTGAACCACGAGAAGTGCCGCATCAGCCTCACCGACGGCAGCCCGTTCGAGGCGGCGCACATCCCGTTCCTCGAGCTCGATGGCCGCATGCATCGCGAGATCGTCGCCTCACTGGGCAACCGCGCCATCCTCGATACGCACGAGCGCCTGCAGGAGAACATCCGCATGGCGCAGCGCGTCCACCGCCGCCCTGGCTTCCGCGGCTATCTGGTCGATACGGTAGACGAGCACATGCGCGTCATCGCCGCGCTCGAGCAGCGCGATGTGGCGGGGGCCATTGCGGCGATGGAGGCCCATTTCCGGGCATCGACACACCGCACCTTCGCGGCCTGACCCCTGACCCGGACGCCGGCGTTCAACCGGCGCTGAGCTCGACCATCGGCAGCGGCACGCCCGAAAGTGACAACGCGCCAATGACATGAGGGACGCCATCGACCTCCACCTGTGCGGGTCGATCGGCGAACACCAGCAGGCAGCGACGAACGAGCGGAGCCTCGCCGACGATGCGGACGGTATCGCCCGAACGTTCGAGCGTGATGCCTTCGTGGCGGGCGGGACTACCTTCGGCGAGGCCGGCGACCAGCAGGACGAGCGTGCCCGGGGCATCGAGCCGGGACGGCATGCTGGCGCCAAGGTGAACCTCGCGGTCGAAGGCCAGCGGCAGGATGCTGCCTTCGCTCAGGAAGACCGGGATTTCCTCAAGCGGCGCAGTGACTTGATGCGTGCCGGGCTCGTACCAGCGGTTCTGGAACAGGTGCCACCAGCGCCCTTCTGGCAAGACGACCGAGCGGCTCGTATCGCCCTCGCGGATGATCGGGGCAACGAGCAGGTCGCGGCCGAACATGTACTGGTCCCAGAGGGGGACGACCTCGCTATCTGATTGATAATCAAGCAGCATTGCGCGCATCAGTGGCTGACGCTCGGCGACGCACCAGGCGGCTTCGCGGACGAGGTACGGCATCAGCGACATGCGCAGGTTCGCATAGAACCGGTAGCCGCTCAGCGCCCGCTCGTCGCCCGAGCGCTCGGCAATGTTCCAGGGTGTGCGGTCCTGGTTGAACTCGGCCTTGCTCTCGGCGTGGTACTGCATGATCGGGCAGAAGCAGGCCATCTGCGCCGACCGGACATAGAGTTCGGCGCTCGGAACTTCGCCCGAAAAGCCTGCCATGTCCCAACCCCAGAAGATCACACCCGACATTCCGGCCGAGAGGCCGGCGAGGATGGACCGTTTGAACGCTTCCCACGTCGATCGTTCATCGCCGGCCCAATGCGCCGGGAAAGTCTGCGCACCCGTGTAGCCCGCGCGCGAAAAGCAGATGCCCCCGTTCTGTTGCGCGAACCGATAATACGCCGAGATATAGTCGCGGGGATAAGCGTTGCGGTTTTCGAGCCCGGTGCGTCCATCGGCGAAGACGAGGTCCCTGCCCCACACCATCTCGCCGCCGTCGGTCTTGAAGCCGTCGACGCCCAGATCGTCGATCAGGTACTGGCGCTTCGAGAACCACCAGTCGCGGCCTTCCGCATTGGTGAAGTCCATCAGCAGGCTGTCCTTGAACCAGCCCTCGGGCAACCGGAGCGGCGTGCCGTCGGGGTGTTTCACCCCATAACCCTCAGCGAAGAAATGGCTTTCGTCGTTGCGCTTCTGCGCGTGCTTCAGCGCCGGGGACTGCTTGATGATGGGAATCTGCCAGAGGATCAGGCGGAGATCGTTGTCGTGCAGGTGATCGGCCAGACCCTTGGGATCGGGCCAGCGGCCCCATTCGGGGAAGCTGAAATCGCCGTAGGCAAACGCCTCGGCGCCGGGCCTTTCGGCGTACTGCGCGTCATTGAAGATGTAGAACGTCGCCTCGTCGGACCAGGCCTCGATGACCAGAACGGTGGCCGGGATCTGGTGCTCGAGGGTGAGGGCGACCTGCTTTCGCACCTCGGCCTCGCTGTCCCAGTTGTTCGAGGACATCCAGGGGCCTAGTGCCCAGGCGGGCACCGGCTCGGGGTCGCCGGTTAGGGCCATGAACTGGCTGATCTGCTCGGCGACGGTGCCGGTGAACAGGTCGATGGCGAGGCTATCGGCCTCGACGCCGAAACGGGTCTCGCCGGGGGTCGAGAGGTCGAACCAGGAGTAGGAATCGGTCGCGATGTGGAGGCCGAAGCCGGCATCGGTGTAGCCGACCGGCATCGGCATGTAGGTCCTGAGCCCCTGTTCCTTATACTGGTTGTAGACGAACTGATCGATGCGATTGCCGGCCTGGTCCAGCGCATTGTAGCGCTCGCCGAAGCCGTACCAGCCGCAGGGCGAATGGCTGAGAGTGGCTGAGATTTCGCGGATTTTCCCGGCGCGATCGTGGAGGTACGAGACCGCGGTGAGCGTCGCCGCGCCGAGGCGGATTGGCGAGAAGTTTCCCGCACTTGCGCCGGGCCGCAGCTCGAGGCGGGAGCCGGAGAGGTCAGCGGCGCTGACATTCCGTATCCGGGTCAGGACCTCGTACATGAACGGTCCCTGAACGACGTTCGGGTGGTTTGCGAAGCGGATACGGTACTCGACCAGCGATCCGCCAACGGCGCGCGGCAGGATGAACTCCCAGCAGTCGCCCTTGAACGTGCCGGCGAGGACGGTGTCGCCGAGCAGCAGTTCCAGCGGCTCGTCCGCCGAGAGCGGCGAGGCGACGGCGCGGACGGTGACCTCGTCGGTGTCGGTGACGAGCTTCGGGAAGCGCTCCTCGACCAGCGGCTCGTAGCGATTGCCGTTTCCATCGGGGGCATGGCGGATGAAGCGCGCTTCGAGCTGGCGATGCGCCTTGAGCCGGTTGGCGACGATGGCCGACGGGGTCTCGGCGAGAAGCTGGCGGCTCCGCGAATAGCTCCCCTGCTCGGCCCAGTACCAGGCGAGGAGCTGGCGATCGGCCGGCGTGGCGGCGGCAATGCGCTCGGGCGTAGCGAGGGCGCGGACGGAGTCGACGAGGACGAGATCCTCGACATCGAACAGGCCGAACGGGACGGCGGCGAGGAGGACGTCGAAATCGAGCGTCGCCTTGTCGGACGACGACATGAGGCCGCCGGCGCGGACATGGCGCGCATAGACGTGGTTCTTCACCCGGCCGACGAGCCGCGTATCGGCCTCACGGCGGACGAGATGATTGGCCTCGCGCAGGGCGGCGGCCCACAGGGCGACCACCCAGGTATCGGTGAAGTGGTTCTGGTTGGGCGAGAGCTCGCGCTCGAGGCGGCGCGCGACGGTGTCGCGGAGGGTGAGGGCGTGGGGAGTGTGGAGCATGTGACCCGGTGCGGGCTGCCCCCCACCCTTGATCCCTCCCCCCGAGGGGGAGGGAGACGACTGCAGCGCCTGCGGCTGGGAATCGAGGGCGGCGAGATAGAGGGCCAGCGCGGCTTCGATTGGGTCGGTTGGGTCGGCGTCGGCAAGGCGGGACGCGATCGCGGGCGCGGCGGCGACGGGGTTGGCCAGCAGCTGGGAATAGAGGTCGAGGAACCAGGGGTGGAGGGTAGCGAGCGGCGCTTCGCGAGTGGTTTCGGTGGTCATGGCTGGTTCCGGTGGTGGTGGCCGGGAGCACTGGAACTCCCGGCCTTGCCCTTGGGAGGCAAACTGGTTGCAGTCGGGCCTTCTCCCCTTGTGGGAGAAGGTGCCCGAAGGGCGGATGAGGGGTAAGCAGCAAACACCGGCGCGTGGGGCCGCCCCCTCCACCGGCTACGCCGGTCCCCCTCCCCCGCCACGCGGGGGAGGATCACCCCTCATCCGGCGCTGCGCGCCACCTTCTCCCACAAGGGGAGAAGGCAGCCCGACTGATGGTTCGGCGCCTTACAGCAGCCCCTCGATCGCGACCTTGGCGTCCTTGAGGGCCTGTTCGGGGGTCTTCTGGCCGAGCTTGGCGGCTTCGAGTTCCTTGCCCACGGCATCGGTCAGCTGGTTCCAGTTGCCGATGACGGGGGGGACGACCGCGCTGTCGAGGGCCTGGAACACGACTTCGCGGCTGTCCGGGATCGGCTGGTCGAGATAGCCCTGGACGGCAGCGGCGTCGGAGACGGCGGGGAGTTCCCAGCCGGCGGCGATGCGGAGGTCGACTGCGGCCTTCGACGAAGTCAGGAACTTGATCCACTGGTAGGCTTCGTCCGGATGGGCCGAGTTGGCCGAGACCGCGACGCCATTGGCGAAGAAGTGGTGCGCCTTCTGCGTCTTGCCGGGCTCGAGCGCGATGTCCCACTTGAACGGCGCGTTCTGCGCGAAATCACCGAGCAGCCAGATGCCGGTGCGGAGCATGGCGATCTTGCCGGCCTTGAACAGATCCTCGGAGGACTGGCCGGCCATTTCGATGTCGGACGGGGTGACCTTGTAGGTGTTCACCTTGTCGATCATCCACGTCAGCGTCTCGATGTTCTGCGCCGAGTCGATGGTGACGGACTTCTTGTCGGGCGACAGGATCGAGCCGCCGTTCTGGGCGATGGTCTTGTAGAACTCCCAGAACTGGATGGGGGCGAAGCTCCCCCAGACGCCGTTGGCCGGATCGGTCAGCTTCTGCGCCGCGGCGAGTTCCTCGGTCCAGGTCCAGTCGGCCGTCGGATAGGCGACGCCGGCCTTGTCGAACAGGTCCTTGTTGTAGAACAGCACGACGTTCGAGAAGCTCTCGACAAGGCCGAGCTGCTTGCCGTCCTGGCTGAAGGCGGCGAGCGCCGTCGGGTTGTAGACCGAGGTCGAGAAACCGGTGTCGGCCGCGATGATCGGCGTCAGGTCGGCCAGCGCGCCCTTGTCGGCATAGGTGACGAAGTTCTCGTAGTTGAGCTCGAAGGCATCGGGCGCCTGCTTGGCGGCGACGACGGTCTGCAGCTTGGTGAAATAGGCGTCCCAGGCGGCCGTTTCGTACTCCACCTTGATGCCCGGATGCTCCGACTCGAAGGCCGCGATCGTGGCGTCGAGTTCCTTGAGGTAGTTCGGCGCGGCCGAGAAGGTCATGTACTTGATCGTCACGTCCTGGGCGATTGCCGGGGTGACGAGGGCGGTTGCGAGCAACAGCCCGGTGAAGGTCCTACGCAGCATGTTGGTTCTCCTCCTGTTATGAACCTTGGTGGTCACTTGAGCCCCGTGTGGGACATGCCCTTGATGATGAAGCGCTGGGCAAAGACGTAGACGGCGAGGATGGGAACGGTGGCGATGACCGTGCCCGCCATCAGCACGTTCCAGACGGTCGACCAGCGCCCCTGCAGCGCCGAGAGCCCGAGCGGCAGCGTCATCATCGAGGTGTCGGTGGTGATGATCAGCGGCCACAGGAAGCTGTTCCAGCTGGCCATGAAGGCGAACACGGCGAGCGTCGCCAGTGCCGGGCGCGCGAGGTGGATGGCGATGGTGAAGAAGATCCGGATGTAGCCCGCGCCATCGATGAAGGCGGCCTCCTCGATCTCCCTGGGGAGGCGCAGGAAGAACTGCCGGAGCAGGAACGTGCCGAAGGCGCCGAAGCTCGAGGGCAGGATCAGCGCCTGGTAGGTATTGGTCCAGCCCAGCCAGTTCATGATGATGAACAGCGGGGTGAGCGTCACCTGCTGCGGGATCATGAGCGTTGCGAGGTAGGCATAGAAGAGCAGCGTCCGGCCGCGGAATTCTATGCGTGCGAAGGCATAGCCGCTCATGGCGCAGAACAGGACCATCAGCGCCGTCGACGTGACCGAGACGAACGCCGAGTTGACGAGGAACTGGCCGACCGGGACGGAGTCGAAGACGGTGGCGTAGTTATCGAGCGTGACCGGATCGGGGATCCATTGCGGCGGCGTCGCGAAAGTCGCGCCACGCGTCTTGAGCGAGGTCGACAGCATCCAGGCGAAGGGGAGCAGCATGATCACTGCGCCGAGGATGAGGAGGATGTAGGTGGCGAGGTCGGCGAACCGCAGCGGGGTCTTCTTGCGCTGACTGATAGAGACGGCCCCCTCCCGGCCTCCCCCATGAAGGGGGAGGTGAAGAGTCGAGGTTCGATCTTCGATTGTGCCTGACGCACCGGCCGGCACCTCCCCCTTCATGGGGGAGGATGGGAGGGGGCCGTCTCGGCCAGCAAGAAGCACCCGCTCAGCCATCGGACCGGTCCAGTCGCTTTTGCAGCAGGTTCTGCGCGATGGTGACGGCGAAGATCAGGGCGAAGAGCACCCACGAAATCGCCGAGGCGTAGCCCATCTGGTAGTAGCTGAAGGCGTTCTTGTAGATGAGTTCGACCATCACCGAAGTGGCGCCGGCCGGGCCACCCTGGGTCATCACCCAGACCTGGTCGAACACCTGGAACGACGAGATCAGCGAGATGGTGGTGACGAAGAAGGTCGTCGGCATCAGCATCGGCAGGGTGATGTGCCGGAAGCGCTGCCAGGGCGTGGCGCCGTCGAGCGAAGCCGCCTCGTAGAGGTGCTCGGGGATATCCTGCAGGCCCGCGAGGTAGATCACCGTGACGAAGCCGATATCCTTCCAGATCGAGGTCAGGATGACGCCGGTCATCGCCCACTGCGGATCGAACAGCCAGCCGGGGCCTTTGAAGCCCAGCCAGCCGAGCGCGACGTTGACGAGCCCGTATTGCGGGTTGAGCAGCCACTTCCAGATCAGCGACACCGCGACCCATGAGGTAACGACCGGCACGAAATAGATGGCGCGGAACACCACCCGGCCGCGGATGCGCCGGTTGAGCAGCAGCGCGAGCCCGAGCGCGATGCCGACGGTTGCCGGCATGTAGCCGGCAATGAAGGTGACGGTGTTCCTGAGCGCGCCGAGGACGGCCGGATCGGCCAGCGCCTTCCAGTAGTTGTCGAGCCCGATCCACTGGATCTCGCCGATCAGGTCCCAGCTCGAAAAGCTGAGCACGAAGCTCGAGGCGACGGGCAGCATCAGGAAGACGAACATGCCGGCAAGGCTCGGCCCGAGCAGCACGGCGAGCGCGAGGTACCGCTGGCGGGTGTTGGCCGGGCTCATGACCGGCTCCGTCGGCGCATGAGCAGCGGTGCGTGAGGGTACCCCCCACCCTGTCCCTCCCCCGCAAGGGGGGAGGTGACCTGCGCTCGCAAGTCATCGTCCCGCACCAGCCGGGGTAGTGGCGCCTCCCTCCCCCCTGAGGGGAGGGAATGAGGGTGGGGGTGGCGCGGTTCGCCACCGGGCGACCCCCGCCCCCAACCCCTCCCCTCAAGGGGGAGGGGGGCGATGGAGCCGCTTGGCCGGGCGGTCATTTCGGCCTCCGATCAAGCACGCTGTCGCGCTCGACGATGCGCACGTCGGTGGTGCTTTCGCGCGGGGCGGCTTCCTTGCGGAGGACTCTCGCGATGAGGTCGCCGGCGAGCTTGCCCTTTTCGAGGATGGACTGATCGACCGTGGTCAGCGCCGGATAGACCATGCGCGACACCGGCAGGTTGTCGAAGCCCATCACCGAGTAGTCCTCGGGAATGCGCCTGCCGAGGCGATGGAGGCCGGCGAGCAGTCCCGCGGCGATGAGATCGGCGGTGCAGAAGGCGGCGGTGACGCCGGGGAGCTGGGTGAGCCGGTCGGCCGCCTCGGCGCCCCAGTCGAAGGTGACCGAGCCCGAGAGTACGCGGGCCGCATCGAACCCGATGCCGGCTTCGCTGAGGGCCCGCTTGTAGCCGGCGAGGCGGCGCTCGATGACGCCGCTCGTGCGGATGACGCCGGTGACCAGCGCGATACCGGTATGGCCGCGGGCGATCAGGTGGCTGGTCGCCGCGTAGGCCGCCGCCTCGTCGTCGAGGCGCAGGTGGTGGAAATGCGCGTCGTCGATATAGCTGTCGATGAGCAGCGTCGGCAGGTCGAGCTCGCGCAGGTGCTGGTACAGCCCCTCTCGGTAGACGCCGAGGACGATCAGCCCGTCCATGTTCCAGTGCGAGAGCGTATCGAGCTGGGCGTTGGACTCGCCCACGCCCGACAGCATCATGTAGTAGCCGTTCTGGCGCAGCGCGCTCTCGATGCCCGAGATCATCTCGGCGTAGAACGGATTGTCGAGCAGCAGCTGGTTCTGCGTCTCGGTGAAGGGGATCACCACGCCCACCATGCGCGAAGCATTGGACACGAGGCTGCGGGCGCTCATGTTGGGCCGGTAGCCGAGCTCGCGCACCGCCACCATGATGCGCTCGACCGTCTCGTCCGACGCCTTGGCCCGCCGCCCGTTGAGGACGTTCGAGACAGTCATCGGCGACACGTTCGCGGCAAGCGCGATGTCTTTGATGGTGGCGCGAGCCAAGCAGAAACCCTCCCCGATCCCCTCGGCGGTTTTGCGTTAAACCAGCAAGCCCGTGTTTTCCCGCGACTATTCTTGTTGTGGTGAGTGCGGCGGGAAAGGCAGATGCTGGTTTTACGTTAAACCGAGATGGATTGTGTACGGCGGGAGCGGATGGCGAGTCAAGAGAGGCAATCTCGATGTCATCCCAGCGAAAGCTGGGACCCAGTTCGCAGACTTTGCCGGGGGGAGAGATGGGTCCCTGCTTTCGCAGGGATGACAGCTGGTGGGTGGGACGGTTTGTGGCCTTTGGCGTCAGGGCACGCCACGGCGGATCCGAAAGACTCGATGTCATCCCAGCGAAAGCTGGGACCCAGCTCACAGATCGTGCCGAGGGGAGAGATGGGTCCCTGCTTTCGCAGGGATGACAGCTGGTGGGTGGGACGGTTTGTGGCCTTTGGCGTCAGGGCACGCCACGGCGGATCCGAAAGACTCGATGTCATCCCAGCGAAAGCTGGGACCCAGTTCGCAGATCGTGCCGGAGGAGAGATGGGTCCCTGCTTTCGCAGGGATGACAGCCGGTGATGGAGGAGAAACGGGGGGCGTCCGGAACTACCAGATCCCCTTGACGAGTGACGGGTAGAGGTCGCTCCAGTCCGGGTTGAGATCACGGAACAACTCGAGCTTCCAGGCGCGTTTCCAGGCCTTGATCTGCTTTTCGCGCACAATGGCAGCGTCGATGGAGCTGTGGACTTCGTACCAGATCAGCCGATCGACGCCGTACGTGCTGGTGAAGCCGGGGGACCTCGCGCGCCTTGTGTTCGGCGACACGGCGCACGAGGTTGTTGGTGACGCCGATGTAGAGCGTGCCGTTGCGCTTCGAGGCCAGCAGATACACGAAGTAGGTGCTTTCCACCGCGCGCCCGTCCCTGCCTTACTGCGCCGGACTGGCCTCGGGTGTTCCGCCCTCGGCGTCGTCCGGGGTGGCGGCGTAGGCGGCGGTCAGCTGGTGGTAGTACTTGCTGTTGAAGGCGAGGATCGTGACGATGACGCCGGCGACGCCCGCGAGGGTGAAGACCAGCGCGATACCGCGGTCGGGGCCGGTGCCGAACCAGCCGCCGATGAGCTCGGCGCCGAGGCCGACCGTCATGAACGGGATGAAGATGAACTCGGCGATCGGCCCGATGAGGAAGGCCGTGAGCGGGGACGCCGCCTGCTCGACCGACTGGGCGAAGCCGAAGACGCGGCCCTGGCGCTCGAGCGGCACGACCTTCTGCAGCGTCGTATGCTCGGCCGCCTCGGCATAGGGGCCGAGCAGCATCCAGATGAACATGCCGGCGGCGAGCAGCCAGATCGAGGGCTGGATGGTGAAGAAACAGCACACCGTCCAGCTGATGAGGTTGACCAAGAGGAGCGTGCGCAGCGGCTTCTTGCCGAGCCCGGTCTTGGCGATGACGATGCCGCTGAGGATGAAGGCGGTCGAGAGGACGCCGAACAGCAGGCCCCAGATCTCGACCGAGACCAGCGACAGCCCATAGGCATCGAGCAGCGCCATGAAGATGCCGCCGAGGAAATTGTTGAAGGTGGCAAACAGGATCAGCGCGAAGAGGCCCGGCACCGCCGCGACCACCTTGATCGTGCCCTTGATGTCGACGCGCTTGGGCTCGGCCGGCGCTTCGGGTGTCGCTTCGACCCGCTTCTCGTCGAGCGCGACGAAGTTGATGTGGACGAGGACGAGCGCGGTGAACGCCAGCGCCAGGACCAGTACGGCCGTCATGCCGCCCCACGCGACGAGGAAGCCCGAGATGACCGAGGTGGTGAGAAAGCCGATGCCGCCCACCATGCCGACGAGCCCGTTGGCCTTGTCGCGCTGGTCCTCGGGGACGAGGATGGTGACGAGGGTGGGCAGCGCGATCGAGCGGATGTTGCCGGCGATGACGCCCAGCATCACCAGCGTGATGAACACCCACAGGAACACGCTGTAGGGCGTGGTGAAGCTCTCCGCCGGGGCGAGCAGCAGCACCGCCAGCGCCAGGGCATAGAAGCCGAGCGAGACGACGCTCGAGCCCAGCATGGCGAGCTTTTTGGGATTGTGATCGACGATCGAGCCGAACCAGATGCCGAAGGCGGCCGTGAGCACGAGGTAGTAGCCGGCGATCATGCCCGTGGCGAACACCGACCGGGTCTCGAGATAGACCCAGAAGGTGACGGCGAACCACACCGTGTAGTTCGTGACATTGGCAACGAGGTTGTTGCCCAGGATCTGGTGGAACGGCGACATGGCTTCGATCCGGCGCGAGGGTTGAAAGGGGTAACGCATCGACTTGACGATTGGAACCCGGCCGGATCGACACCGGGTTACTTGTGATGCGACGCCTTCTTCACGGCAGGGCCACCGCGATACCCACCACGATCGGCCCCATCAGCGGCAGCAGGACGTTCCAATGCAATGGCGCAGAAAACGAAAAACCCCGCTTTCGCGGGGTTTTCCAATGCCAAGCTTTGGTTGCGGGGACAGGATTTGAACCTGTGACCTTCAGGTTATGAGCCTGACGAGCTACCGGGCTGCTCCACCCCGCGCCAAGAAGATCAAAGCCTTGGGCTTTTTGCGTCCTTTGGGTGCGGCCATCAACCGCGACGCAGGGCGTATATAGGTGGTGAGTTCGGAGACCTCAAGGCAAAAAGCACGGACCGTGACAGTTTTTTGACCCGCGCCAGGAACTACGGCGCGATTGCGGGAGAACCTTCCCCCGGGGCACTGTCGGTGGGGGCATCGGCGGGTGGGGTTTTCTCTTCGGCCTGGACCGGCGGAGAAGCGCCGGCGCAGCCGATCCCGACCTGGCGGTAGATGGCGTTGCCGGCGTTGACGARCTGGGCCCTCGCCACCTCGAGCCCGCGGCGGCTGGCCTGCGGCCCCAGGACCTGCGGGCGCTTGCCGACATCCCGGGAGAGCTTTTCGAGATAGGGGACGAGCAGCTGGATCGACTGCATGGCCCCCAGCACCTCGGGGCACTTCTTCGACCGGCCGGCCGCGATGGCGACGGCGAGATTGGCCTCGGCCGCGTGGCGCGCCTCGACGATGGCCCGGCTGTACTCGGCGACCTGGATCTTGGCCGGCCTGGCGTAGCGCGGTTCGTCCGCATGCTCGGCGGGAATCACGTAGCTGGCGCAGCGGCGGGAATGGTATTCCTCGGCCTTGACCCGCGATGCGAAGGTGATGACACGCGACTGGACCACCTGCAGCTTGACCCGCGCCGCCTCCTGCGCCGGCCGTCCCTCGGTGGCGGCATCGACATCGGCCAGCATGGTGTAGCCGAGCGCAAAGGAGTTCGCCGCCCGCGTGAGCTCAAGGCAATCGTTCCGCTGCGCGGCCGATTGCAGCTTCAGCGAATCCTGGCCGACCGATGTCGTGATCGCCCCGACGAGCTGGAGCAGTTGCCGCGTATCCATCTTCGCAATCGTCGCCTTGTCCACGGGGTCCTGCGCCGCGACGGGCGTGGCGAGAACGAGGAGCGACAGGGCGAGCGACGGGAGCAGTTTGGGCAAGACTGGAGACCTCGACTGGACGAGCGCGCAATCTCACCGATTGCCATCGGCGGCGCAACTGCAGGGATTGTCTCATTGTCGTGAGGCCAATAGGGTTCGCCCGCATTTCTCGCGGGCCCCGCTGGGGTTCGCCCGTATCTCGAGGGTAGATTTCCAATGAAGATGAAGAAGCTGGGCCGCACCGACGTGGCCGTGTCCGAGATTTGTCTGGGCACCATGACCTGGGGCAAGCAGAACACCGAGGCCGAAGGCCACGCCCAGATGGACTATGCTGTCGAGCGCGGCATCAACTTCTTCGATACCGCCGAGATGTACGCCGTGCCGCCGGATGCCTCGACCTACGGCAAGACCGAGGAGATCATCGGCAACTGGTTCGCAAAGACCGGCAAGCGCGACCAGATCGTCCTCGCCAGCAAGGTCGCCGGCGGCGGCCGCCCCTGGGTGCGCAATGGCCGCGGCATCGACGGGCCGAGCGTGCGCGAAGCCGTCGAGGGCAGCCTCCGGCGGTTGAAGACCGACCGCATCGACCTCTACCAGATCCACTGGCCGCGCCGCGGGCACTACCACTTCGAGGGCTCGTGGGACTACAACCCCTACGAGCAGGACAAGGCGAGCGTGCTGCCCAACCTGCTCGAAGTGCTGCAGGTGATGGGCGACCTGGTCAAGGAGGGCAAGATCCTCCATTTCGGTCTCTCCAACGAGTCGGCCTGGGGCACCATGCAGTACCTCAAGCTCTCGATGGAGCTCGGCCTGCCCCGCGTGCAGACCATCCAGAACGAATACAACTTCCTGCGCCGCTACTACGACCTCGACCTCGCCGAACTCGCCTATCACGAGGATGTGGGGCTGCTGGCCTATTCGCCGCTGGCCGCCGGCGCGATCAGCGGCAAGTACCTGGGCGGCGTGCTGCCGCCGGGATCGCGCGGCGCCGTCGCAGGCTCGGCCTACCGCAACAACCAGTACACCGAGCCGGCGATCCGGGCCTATATCGAGCTCGCCGAAAAGCACGGTCTCGACGTGAACCAGATGGCCATCGCCTTCTGTCTGACCAAGCCCTTCATGACCTCGGTCATCATCGGCGCAACGACCATGGACCAGCTCAAGACCAATATCGACGCGGCCGATGTTCAGTTGTCGGAAGAGGTGTTGCAGGGGATCCAGCAGATCTTCATGCGCTACGCACGGACGCTGTAGGCGGGACGCCCCGAGGTCCGCAGGCTGTCGCCTCCTCCGCTTAGGGGAGAAGGTGGCTGGGTCGAGCTACATCGGTGATTGGGGCCGCCCCTCCACCGGCTTCGCCGGTCCCCCTCCCCCGCCCCGCGGGGGAGGGGCAGGCAGCGCCCGCGGGCGCCATTCTCTCCTTGCCACCTTCGCGCAGAATGCTCTTTCCCGGCTGCCGCGCAGATTAGCACCTCAATTCTCGACCTATCCCGTCGTCTTTGGCACAGTGTCGACATGCGCCGGGGTTCCCTCTCCTTCCTCCCTCCTCCGGCGGCCAAGCGGCTCCGCCGCCGCCCCCTGTCGGTGGCGGAGCCGGTAAATCGAGAGGAGTTCGCATGCTGCACTTCATCGGAATCCTGAGCCCGCGCGAGGACCTGCCCCCGGGCGACGATCGCCAGAAGCCGTTCTTCGGGCCCGAGCTGCGGTTGACGCCGGAGATCGTCGTCGTCACCGACGGACGCGCGCCCGAGGCGCGCAAGCCCCCGACCGATCCCGCCGAAACCATGCGTTTCGCGAGCCTTCTCGGCCCGCCATTCCTGTGAGCGAGAGCAACTCCGCCGCGCTATAAAGGGAAATCGATTCCCCCGGGGCCCGGCTGGATGATCCTGCTCTCGACGCTGTTTCCGCTGCTGTGCTGGTTCGCCTACAATTGTGGCGTGCCCTTCCTCGAGCGGAAGCGGCCGTCGCTCTCGGTAATCATGTCGATGCAGCGCCGCCGCTGGGTGGCGAATGCGGTGACGCGCGACACCCCGCTCGATGCGATCCTCGCCGGCAACCTGATGGGCTCGGTGAGCCTTCTGGCCTCGACCACGGTGCTGCTGGTGCTTGCGGTCTTCACCGCCTTCGGCAACCTCACGGCGCTGACCGATACGCTCGACGCGGTGGGCGTGCGCGCCGGCTACACCACGCAGGACGTGCAGATCCATCTGTTCGCCACGCTCGCCATCTTCGTGATGAGCTTTTTCTCGTTCACGCTGGCGCTTCGGCAGTTCAACCACTTCTGTATCCTGATCGGCGCCATCGACCACCACGGCCACACCACGCCCGAGGAGATCGACGCCATCGCGCAGCTCAACACGCTGGCCGCCAAGAACTTCAACAACGGCATCCGCGCCTACTATTTCGCCGTGCCGATGGTGTTCTGGTTCGCCATGGAGTGGCTGGCGATCGCGAGCAGCATCGTCACGGTCGCCTTCCTCATCCACCGCGAGTTCTTCTCGAGCGCGCATCGTGTCGCGGCGTCGGTGGCGGTGCTCGCCAGCCGGCGCGAGAAGGGGCACGACTGAGTTCAGGTGCGCTAGTTCGCGATCTTGCTCGGGCCGTAGGGCTTTACCCGCGGCTTCACGACCGGTTCGACCGGTAGCGCGTCGAGGCGGGCGAGGTTCTCGATTGCCGGCTCGTAGTCGAGATCGGCGGCCTGCTGGTAGAGCTGGCGGGCCTGCGTGACATCCTGCGCGACGCCGATGCCGTTTTCATGCAGGTAGCCGAGGTTGTTGAGGCCGATGGCGTTACCCTCGTCGGCGGCGCGCCGGGTGAAGAGCACGGCCTTTTCGAGGTCCTTCACCCCGCCGTCGCCATCGAGATACATGAGCCCCAGGTTCGCCGCGGCGTCGGAATAGCCGCTCTCGGCGGCCTGCCGGTAGTACTGGCGGGCGAGCGCGAAGTTCTCGGGCACCGTGCCATCCTCGTGGATCAGCCCGAGGTTGAACTGGGCCAGCGCAAAGCCGTCGTCGGCAGCCTGCTGGTAGAGCGCGAGCGCCGCATCGATATCCTTTTCCATGCCGAGCCCCGCCTCCTTGAGATAGGCGAGCGCATTGGCGGAGGGCGCATGGCCCTGGTTGACGGCGGCTTCGTAGAGGGCGGCGGCGCGCGCGTAGTCGGGCGCGCCCATCTCGCCGGCCTCGTAGATCTGGCCGAGGAAATACTGCGCCCGTCCGTCACCGAGGTCGGCGGCGCGCTGGTACCAGGCGGAGGCGGCGACGATGTCGCGCTCGAGCCCCAGCCCCTCGGCATACATCGAGCCGAGATTGGCCATGGCGCGCGGCAGGCCCTGATCGGCGGCGCGACGATACCAGCGGGCCGCCTCGGCATAGTCCTGCTCGACGCCCTCGCCATAGTCGTAGGAGAGCCCCAGGCTATCCTGCGCCGGAGCAAAGCCCGCGGCGGCCGCGAGCTTCAGCAGCTCGGCGCCACGGCTCATGTCCTGGCTCACCCCCTCGCCCACGATCAGCATGTCGCCGAGGATCGTCTGGGCCAGCGCGTTGCCGGCCGCTGCGGCGGGTTCGAGATGGTTGGCCGCAGTCTCGCTCTCGCCATTGGCATCGTAGGCGCGCCCGAGCCAGGCCTGGAGCGGCACGGACTCCGGATCTTCGGCGAGGGCCTTGCTGCAGAGCTCGATCGCCCGGGCCACATCCATCTGCGCCACGGTGCGCCCGATTTCGGCGTAGCCCGTCTCATACTGGCTGGCGGCGGCGCCGGCGCAGGCATCGAAGGCCTCGGTGGCGAGCGCCGGTGACGGCGCCAGCATCAGGACGAGCGCAAGGCGGCGCAAATGCATCGACGATCTCCCTTGGCCCATCATCCTAGCGTCGGCGGCACTGCCCGCCTAGGCCGTCCCGCAATATCTGACCTTGACAATCAGGTTTGATTGGCGCTTTATCGCTGTCGGTTCTCCGCGAGTTGCGCCCGTCTGCTCATGCTTGTCTGCCAGTGTAATGTGATCACCGACAGGGAGATCAAGCAGATAATCCTGGAGCTTCTCAAGGAGGATCCCTGGCGGATCATCGTCCCCGCCATGGTCTACCGCGAGCTGCAGAAGCGCTGCAAATGCGCCGGCTGCGTTCCGAATGTGGTGGACATTATCCTCTCCGTAACGGAAGAGTACCACCTCCAGATGGTCGAAAAACCCGCTGAGGCACCTCCTGCCCCCGAGCGGCTTTTGGCTATGCGTCGCAAGCGCCCAGGAGGTCGGAATGAAAGGCGAAGCACAGGTCATCGAGCGGCTTAACGAGGCCCTGTTCCTCGAGCTCGGTGCAGTCAACCAGTATTGGGTGCATTTCCGCATCCTGCAGGACTGGGGCTACACCAAGTTGGCTCAGAAGGAACGCGCCGAGTCGATCGAGGAGATGCACCACGCCGACAAGCTGATCGAGCGCATCATCTTCCTCGAGGGCCACCCGAACCTGCAGCGCGTCGCGCCTCTCCGCATCGGCCAGACCATCAAGGAAGTGCTCGAGTGCGATCTCGCCGGCGAGTATGACGCCCGCAAGGCCTACAAGGCTTCGCGCGAGCTCTGCGAGTCCCTCGGCGATTATGTCTCCAAGAACCTCTTCGAGGAGCTTCTCGCCGACGAGGAAGGCCATATCGACTTCCTCGAGAGCCAGCTGCAGCTGCTCAACACCATCGGCGCCGAGAAGTACGGCCAGCTCAATTCCGACAGCGCCGACAAGGCCGAGTAGCACCTCATCGGCAACAGATTTTCGGGGCCGGTCGCAACCTTGCGGCTGGCCCTTTCGTTTGCCCGCAGATTGACACTCGTTCCCTGTTTGTTCATGTTGATGCCGTTTGGAGGAGATGACCGATGCAGTTCCACGCCGGCCGCCTGATCGACCACGTGCACATCAACGTCGCCGACCTCGGTCGGTCGGCCGCCTTCTACGCCGCCGTGCTCGAGGCGCTGGAAATGCCGCCCGGCAACCTCTGGCCCTATGGCTTCCAGGCCGACGAACTCTTCATCAGCGAGCCCCAGCCGGGCCAGGCCATCTCGAGGGTCCACCTCGCCTTCCAGGCGCGCGACGAGGAGATGGTGAAGCGCTTCCACGCGGCCGCGCTCAAGGCCGGCGGCAGCGACAATGGCGGCCCGGGCGAACGCCCCTACCACCCCGGCTACTACGCCGCCTTCGTCTTCGACCCCGACGGCAACAACATCGAAGCCGTGACCCACGGCAAGGAGACGCGCTCGGCCCCTTCGGTCATCCGCGAACCGGCGTGAGGGCTGGGGGTCCATCGGTGAGCCCCGGACCACCCCCTCCCTCGATCCCTCCCCTCAAGGGGGAGGGAGGCCGTGGAGCACGTTCGGGGGAAGACCTCGGAGCTCGGCGATGCTGGGTCTGTTGCCGGCGAGTCCGGGCGTTTCTGGCTCCCCTCCCCCTTGAGGGGAGGGGCTGGGGGTGGGGGTCCATCGGCGATCACCGCACCACCCCCTCCCTCGTTCCCTCCCCTCAAGGGGGAGGGAGGCGATGGGGCGTATTCGGCGGGAGGCTTCGGAGCCCGGCGAAGCTGGGGGCCATTGCCGCCCGGCAATTCCGGGCGCGAGGTTTCTGGCTCCCCTCCCCCTTGCGGGGGGTGGGGGTCCATCGGCGATCCCCGGACCACCCCCTCCCTCGATCCCTCCCCTCAAGGGGGAGGGAGGCGATGGGGCATGTTCGGCGGGAGGCTTCGGAGCTCGGCGATGCTGGATCTATTGCCGCCGGCGAGYCCGGRCGCGAGGTTTCTGGCTCCCCTCCCCCTTGAGGGGAGGGCTGGGGGTGGGGGTCCATCGGCGATCACCGGCCCACCCCCTCCCTCGTTCCCTCCCCTCAAGGGGGAGGGAGGCGATGGGGCACTTTTGCCGCCTACCGGAAGCTGCGCTCGCCCGTTGAGCGGTAGGGCGCTTCGAGCCGGGCGATCTCGTCGGGCGTGAGCGTCACGTCGAGGGCGCCGATGGCGTCGGTGAGCTGGCTGAGCTTGGTGACGCCGACGATCGGCGCCGTGACCGGCTGCTTCTGCAGCACCCAGGCGAGCGCCACCTGCGCCATCTTCACGCCGCGCGCCCTGGCGATTTCGCCGACCACGGCGTTGATCTGGCGATTGGCCGCCTCGGTCTTCGCATAGAGCGTCTTGCCGTATTCGTCGGTCTCGGCGCGCTCGGTCGTCTCGCCCCAGGGGCGCGCGAGGCGTCCACGGGCCAGCGGCGACCACGGGATGACGCCGATGCCCTGGTCGATGCAGAGCGGCAGCATCTCGCGCTCCTCCTCGCGCTCGATCAGGTTGAGCTGGTCCTGCATGGAGACGAACCGCGCCCAGCCGTGGCGTTCGGACGTCATGATCATCTTGAGGAACTGCCACGCCGCCATGGACGAGGCGCCGATGTAGCGCGCCTTGCCGGCGCGCACGACGTCGTCGAGCGCCTCGAGCGTCTCCTCGATGGGCGTCACCGGGTCGAAGCGGTGGATCTGGTAGAGATCGACATAGTCGGTGCCGAGCCTACGCAGCGAGTTGTCGATCTCGCTGAGGATCGCCTTGCGGCTGAGGCCGCGCCCGTTCGGACCCTTGCGCATCTCGCCATGCACCTTGGTGGCGATCACCAGTTCGTCGCGCGGCGCCAGTTCCTTCAGCACCTTGCCGACGATCTCCTCGCTCGAGCCCAGCGAATAGACATTGGCGGTGTCGTAGAAGTTGATGCCCGCTTCCCAGGCGGCGCGCAGGATCGGCCGGCTCTCCGCCTCGTCCAGCGTCCACTCGTGCGAACCGCGCGCCGGATCGCCGAAGGACATGCAGCCGAGACAGATGCGACTGACTTCGAGACCGGTGCGGCCAAGGCGCGTAAACTGCATTTCGGTTCTCCTGTTGCGGCCACCAAGTTTAGCAGGTGGGATAGGGGCTTAGGCAAGTTCTGTGCGAAACACCGGAAAGCCACGTGGCGGCGCAGCCGGTGCTGCGCTAGCTTTCCATGGCTCGTGAGGAGGCGCACCCGATGCTGATCCGATCGCTCGCCGTCCTGCTGCTGGCGCTTTCGCCCGTCGCGATCCCCCTCGCCGAGATCCGCCCTGCCTTGGCGCAGGCGCAGCAGATGGTGGTCGCCGACCTGATGCGCGCCACGGCGCTCGACGTGGTGTTCAGCCAGTTTGCCGAGACCATCGCCTCCTCCGCCCGCGACGACGACATCTCGACCGACGAGATTTTCCTCAAGCACTGGGAGGCCACCGCCAACAGCGTCTTCGAGGCCGACAGGCTGCACGAGCGGCTCGCGCGAGCCCTCGAGGGCAAGTTCTCCGAGGAGGAACAGGTCGTCCTCAGGGCCTTCTTTCGCTCCGAGTTCGGCGGGCGCATGACCCGCCTCGAACGCCAGGCCGCGCTGCTCGCACCGGCGCAGCAGACCGCGGCCATCGCCAGCGGCGATCGGATCCTCGTCGATGCCCCGGTGATCCGCGCGACGCAGATCGACCAGCTGATGGAGCTCGTCTCGGCCGAAATCTCGGCCGCCATGGTGGGCCAATCGCTGCGCGCCCTGCTGCTCGGCCTGTCGGTCTCGCACCAGCAGGGCCAGATCACCGTGCCCTGGCAGGATATCGATACGCAGGTCCAGGCCATGATGCCGAGCCTGCTCGCCGATATCGGCCACACGCAGCGCGCCATGATGGCCTATGTCTACCGCGATCTCACCGATGCCGAGCTCGACCGCTACATCGAGTTCCTGAAGAGCCCGGCGGCGCAGAAGTTCTACGCCATCGCCGCCTATGCGGTGGGCCGTATCGTCGCCGAAGGCATGGCCGATTTCGGCGAGGCGTTCGCGGCGCGGATGAAGAGCGTCAACGTTTAGCGGCCGGGCCTCGGTGGTCCACATCGCCGCCGGATGTCATCCCTGCGAAAGCAGGGACCCATTTTGCAGCCGGCCCGGGCGGAGAGGTTGGCCCCTTACTGGTCCTCGGCCCCGATGTCGATCGGCGCCAGCACCTCGTCCATCTGCCTGATCACCGCCGTCATCTCCGTTTCCGGCGGATCGGGGGTGAAGACAGGCCGCGGCGTTCCCGACGGGAAGGCGCCGAAGGTCTGGAAGAACTCGACGATGTCGTTCAGGATCGGCATGCGGAAGCGCATCATCGAGCCGAGCGCGATCACCGGCTCGAGGTGCCCGAAGCCCTCATAGTATTTCTCGGTGACCCAGGCGCCGCTCTGCCTCAGCCGGCCGGCCAGCGCTTCCGAGTTCTGGACGCGGACGATGGGATCTGTCGTCCCGCTGGCGAGCAGGATCGGCGGCGCATCCGACGTGACGAGGTTGATCGGCTGCGTGCCCTCGGGGTTGGCTGCCGGACCGAAGGTGTCGCGCACCTGGTCGGCCTCGAACGGATAGAAGTTGTACGGGCCCGAAATGCCGGCGATGGCGCGGATGGGCATGGTGACGCCGTACTCGCGCCGGAACGAGGAATCGAGCCCCAGCATCACCGCGTTGTAGGCCCCCGCCGAGTGGCCGGCGAGGAAGAAGCGCTTCGGATCGCCGCCATAGCCGGCGATATTGTCCTGGATCCAGCGCATGGCCTGCGCGCAATCCTCGAGGAAATCCGGATACTTGACCTCCGGCCACAGCCGGTAGTCGGCGATGACGGCGACGAACCCGGCCGCGGCGAAGGCGCGCGCCGCGAACTCGTATTCGAACTTGTCGCCCGCCCGCCAGGCGCCGCCATAGATGAACATCACGACGGGCGCCGGATCCTTGGCATCGGTCGGCCGGTAGACGTCGAGCTTCTTGCGCTGCCCGTCGGCATAGGGAACGTCGGCGCTCTTCTTGACGCCCTTGTCCATCGCCTCGGCGATGTTGAACGGCGAAAAGATCGTCACCTGCGCAAAAGCGGGCACCGCCGCGGCGAGCACGATGAGCAAAGCGAGGATGAGCCGCGTGGCGGAGGCAAAAGGCTTGTCGATCATTGAGAACGCCGTCGAAACTGTTTCGGGGAGCTGCCCTCTCCATTGCCGACGAACCTGAAGATTTTGTGACCGCTTGGCCCTCTTCGCGCGAATGGCACATTTCGGCCACCGGCGCGTTTATGACCCGGAGGCAAGACTATGGCCGCGACCGTGGACCTGCAGCCCATCGAGCCTATGGAAGCCAGGAGCGCGAGCCAGCTGCCGGCCGGCCCCGGCTGGCAGTTCGAGCCCAAGTGGGACGGGTTCCGCTGCATTGCCGAGAAACTGGGCGGCAAGGTTGCCCTCTTCGCCAAATCCGGCAAGCCGCTCGGCCGCTACTTCCCCGACATGCTGACCGTGCTCGAGCAGCTGCCGGCCGACAAGCTCGTGCTCGACGGTGAACTGGTGATCCCGGTCGGCGATGCGCTGTCTTTCGACGAACTGCAGATGCGGCTGCACCCGGCCGAAAGCCGGGTGAAGAAGCTCGCCACCTCGCATCCGGCGGTGCTTGTGGTGTTCGACATGCTGATCGGGCCCGATGGCGACGACCTGCGCGAGCGCCCTCTCCGCGAGCGGCGGGCGGCGCTCGAGACACTCTTTGCGACCATTGCCAACGGCAGCCTGCGTCTGTCGCCGGCGACCACCGACCGGCACGAAGCGGAGATCTGGCTCGAGGGCAACAGCAGCGATCGGGACGGTGTCGTCGCCAAGCGGCTCGATGCGCCCTATCTCAGCGGCGAGCGCGCCATGGTGAAGGTGAAGCGCCTGCGCTCGGCCGATTGCGTGGTCGGCGGCTTCCGCTACGGCACCGGCAGCCGGGAGGTGGGCTCGCTTCTCCTCGGCCTCTACGACAAGGACGGGCTGCTGAACCATGTCGGCTTCACTTCGATGATCCCGGCCGGCGAACGCGCCGAACTTACCGCACGGCTCGAGGCCCTGGCCGGCGGTTCCGGTTTCACCGGCCGTGCCCCGGGCGGCCCGAGCCGCTGGTCGACCGAACGGACCGCCACTTACGAGAAGCTGAGACCTGAGCTGGTCGTCGAGGTTCTCTACGACCACGTCACCTCCGGCCGCTTCCGCCACGGCACCCGCCTGCTGCGCTGGCGCCCCGACAAGGCGCCGCGGCAATGCACCATGGAGCAGATCGGGGCCGGCTAGGTTCGCGAGGCGAGCATTCCGTTGAAGGCATTGAGGAGATTGTCGGCGAACCGATCGGCGTCGCCGAGCGGCGAAGCACGCAGCCGGTCGCGCAGCGACGCGGAGAGCTGTTGGAGTGAGGAGATGTCGGCGGCCTTGCGGAGCGCAAGATCGACATAGGCGTCAACGTCAGGCGCGATCCAGTCGGTGAGGCCGAGATTGCTCAGCACGCTGTCGCCGACACGGGCAGTGAAGCGGTTACCGCGCAGGGTAACGACCGGCCGGCCCATCCACAGGGCTTCGAAGGTCGTGGTGGTCCCGGCATAGGGGAAGGGGTCGAGGGCGATGTCGATGGCGGAATAGGCCGAGAGATGCGATTCCGCCTGCGGGATGCGGCCGAGGATCTCGAGCCGCGCCTCCTCGATGCCGCGTACGGCGAGGCGCGCGACCATGAGGCGGCGCGCGACATCCTCCGGCAGCGTCGGCGACTTGAGCACCAGGCGGCTTCCCGGCACTCCCTTGAGTATGCGAGCCCAGGCGTCGAGCGTATCGTCGCCGATCTTGCTCAGGTTGTTGAAGCTGCCGAACGTGACCCGGCCGGTCGCCGCAGCGGGGAGCGGCGCAATCTCCGGACCGTCCTCGGCTGGCGAGAAGAGCAGGTAGCAATCCGGCAGGCGCCAGGGGCGCTCACTGTAGAAGCGTTCGTCTTCAGGCGGGAGCACGTAGCGGTCGGCGATGATGTAGTCCATCGTCTCGAGGCCGGTCGTGCCTGAGTAGCCGATCCAGGTCGCGGTCACCTGTGCCGGCCGAAAGGCGAACACCGGCAGCCGGTTACCGCCAGTGTGACCGGAGAGATCGATGAGAATGTCGAGGTTGTCGGCGGCGATGGCGTGTGCGGCGGCGCGATCGCTCATGCGGTCGATGGGGGTCCAGCCGGCAAAGAGCCTTCTGAGCTGAGCCGTCACCTGGTCCTCGCCGGCCCACGTCGGATAGGCGAAGAGCTGCACGCCCCGGGTCTTGAGGCCGGTCAGCGCATCAGGAAGGAAGCGAGCCACCGAATGCGTGCGCAAGTCGGCCGAGACGAGGCCGATGCGGAGCGATTGGCCGGGTTCGCGGGGGACAAGCACCGGCCGTGGCTTCCCGGCAATGCTGGCGTTGGCCGCGGCACCGTATCGGCGGGCTTCCTCATGGAGGTCAGCGCCGTAGACGGCATCGCCATAGTTCATGGCCATCAGCAAGTCGCTGCGCGCCTTGAGGTTTGCGGGGTGGTCGGCCACCACCGAGCGCAGAAGCGGAATGGCTTCGTCGATCCGGCCGAGCTGCTGCAGCACGTCGCCCAGGTTGTTGCGATAGGAGGCAAAGTCGGGACGGAGCTCGGAAGCACGACGGAGATGGGAGACTGCCTCCTCCCACTGCCCCAGCCGCCTCAGCGCACCACCGAGATTGGCATGGGCGTCGGCCCGGGACGGATCGAGGTTGATCGCCTGCCGGGCGCTTGCGGCTGCCTCGGCTTCGCGTCTGAGCGCCAGCTGGGCGCCGGCGAGGTTGCTGAAGAGCTCGCTGCGGGTCGGCTCGAGGCGCGTGGCCTCGGCCCAGATCTCGACGCTCTCGGCGAGGCGGCCCTGCTGCTGGATGGAAAAGGCGAGGAGATTCAATGCCTCCGCCGACGGCTGAACGGCCTCGAGAGCGCTTCGCAGCAGGCTCTCGGCCTCGGCGCTGGCGCCGCGACGGATGAGTGCGAGCGCTTTGGCCAGCTGCGTTTCGGTCGGCATGTCGCGCGATCCCTGCCCCATTTGTCCGGCGCCGAGCTATGCCTCAGGCGGGCGGCGCTGCCAACTGGACAAAACAAAACCCCGCCGGCTTGCGCGGGCGGGGTTTGTTGTTCGGTTTCGTATGAGACCACATGCTTTTGGCAGACCTGGCAGCGACCTACTCTCCCAAGTCTTGAGACTTAGTACCATCGGCGCAAAGGGCTTTAACGGTCGAGTTCGGGATGGGATCGGGTTCTGGGGCCCCTGCAATTACCACCAGATCGGCGAAAAGCATGCGGGTGAATTCTGGTTTTCAGCCTGCCGGCGCGAGGCCTAGCA